>NZ_RSEJ01000001.1 GCF_009910675.1 Photobacterium alginatilyticum
GCCAACAAAATGGTTCGAGGAGTTGGGTCTGTACTCGTTGCGAAATGGGTATGAGTCACTAAAAGTATATTCGGAACCGCCGTATGCGACCCACGCTTGTACGGTGGTGTGAGAGGACGGAGGCCGTGAGGCCTCCTCCTACTCGATTTTTTATCGTTTATGAAATTTGAGTGTGAGGCTGCCTTGGTAATAGCCTGTACGACAGTATATGTTTCTGCTGAAATTACGAAATGTAGTTTTATTATTTATATATAAATAATAATTATGAACAGTGACACATCTTGTTAATGTTGATTGTTATAATAGATATTATTATTAATGCGAATTTTTAAAAAGAGCACTTTATACATTAATCATAATATAATTGTTGTTATATCATAAATATGAGCTAATTATTTAATAGCTTTTATTTCCTGTCCGTTGTCAATGGTTTGTTATACCTATAATTTGTAGCGTGGGCATATATACAATTTTATTATTGTATATACGCTCTATCGTTTCTACTTTACAGTAGGTTTTATCTGTTCTAGTACTGAAGTATCCACATTCCTATATAAATAAACTCACAACTATAAATAAAAAGGTTAAATTTTAAGAATGAAATATAAACACTTATCGGTAGGAAAGAAAATTGCAGTTATTTTTGCCGCTATTGCTGCAATTATTATGGCATTCGGTGTGTTTTTGATGAGTGAGCTTAAATTGGTTCGTGCGGGAACCGTTAACTTTACGGATTCTACACTACCAAGTGTATTGTCGGTTGAAGCGTTGAAGTATGAAGTAGCGAGTAATCGAACCACTCAGTTTTTCACATTGACACATCGTAACGACGTCGCAGAAATGAAAAGCACACTTCAACGGACTCAGAGGGATAGTCAGCGTATTGAAAAAATGCTGGACAGTTATGGGGCCACTGTGGCTTCTGACCATGAGCGTCAAATTTATATGCGGGTTAGTAATGCCTGGGGGCGTTATGCTGAGGCTATTAATGTGTTTGAATCAGCCGCCGAAAAGAATGACATTATTAAAGCCGAGCAGGTGTTAATTAATACATATAGCCAGTTTAATGAACTGATGATTGCTCTGGACGGTCTACGAGATCTTAATCTTGACTTTGTGGCAAATAATCGCATCGACATGCTTGCAAGTATAGCTCGTGTTATTACTCTGTCTTTCTCTTGTATTATCTGTTTATTGATTTTGATGGTAATTATGAACGTGTTCCTTACCCGTCAGATTTGTTTGCCTCTTAATCTGGTGATGACGCTTTCTGGCGAAATTGCATCGGGTAATTTAACGCATTACTTGAAGCGTGATGAAATTGGCAATGATGAGCTAGGGATGCTAGCAGATTCTTGTGTCAAGATGCAGGATAACTTACGAGGGCTTGTTGAAGAAATTGTTGCTGCAGTTACCCAACTGAGCACAGCTGTTGAGGAAGTGAGTGCTGTTTCAGAGCAGTCTTCACACGGTATGAAGCAACAGCAAAATGAAATCACTATGGTAGCGACTGCGATGGATCAGATGAAAGCGACTGTTGCTGATGTTGCTAGTAATACAGAAGCGGCATCTGTCTCTGCAACATCGGCGAACGATGAAGCTAAGTTAGGCAGTAAGGATGTGCAGCATAATATTAAATCGATTTTGCAAGTCTCGAAGGAGATCGAGAATGCAGGTGTGTTGGTTGAGCAACTTGAAAAAGAGTCAACTAATATCAGCATGGTCGTTGATGTTATCCGTGGTATCGCTGAACAGACAAATCTGCTCGCACTGAATGCGGCCATAGAGGCGGCACGTGCAGGAGAACAAGGGCGAGGTTTTGCTGTTGTGGCCGACGAGGTTCGTACTTTGGCTGGGCGAACCCAAGATTCGACGAGCGAAATAGTTGCCATTATTGATAAATTGCAACAGAGTGCAATTGAAGCCAAAGAAGCCACGAGTGGAAGTTGCAGCATGATCCAAGAATGCGTGACTCAAAGCTACACTACTGGTGAGACGATTCAAACTATAGAACAGAAGGTCGCACAAATTGCTGACATGAGCCATCAGATTGCCAGTGCATGCAGTGAGCAGGATTCAGTAACGGAGGAGCTAGGTCGTAATATTGAAAGTATTCACCAGTCATCAACCGAGGTAGCTGTTGGTGCAAATCAAACTGCGAAGGCAAGTGTTGAGTTGAGTCAACTGGCCGCGAACCTGCAGTCGATGATGAACCGATTCCGCGTGTCTTAGTTAGCTTACCGTTTACTTGTTAACAACCTTGCTGCCTGTTGTGACAATGTGTTTAATGTGTGAACGTTTGAGCTTGCGAACAGTAAATTCCTCCTATACTCAAAGCGCTCCGCCACTTTCTAAGGCCCCAGCAGAAATGCTGGGGCTTTTTCGTTATGTCTTTTATGGCTTTATGTTCTGGTTCAGGTGAAACAGGTTGTCTGGATCATATTGGCGTTTGATTTCAATCAGACGCTGATAGTTGACATCGTAAGCGGCTGATACGCGATCGCCTTCCTCGGCAGTCATGAAGTTGACATAAGCTCCGGATGAGGCGAATGGCGTCGTGGCCTTGAAGAAATCCCGAGCCCAGTTGATGGCTTTCTCGTCCTCTGACTGCTGTTCCCAGCGGGCATGAACATTGAGGACAAATTTGGCATCACGGCTGCTGTAGGCCATGGCATTGGCCGGAACCCGGTTCGATGCTCCTGCAAGCTGACCAATGAAGATCTCACATTGTGAGGTAGGAAGTTTACCGGCAAAGTGAATCAGCTGGTCTAGTGCGTCATTACTTAATTCCTTGAAATTATGAGATTTCCAGTAGTTTCTCTGACCCGGAGTTAACAGGGGATCGAATGCCTGCTGCCAGTCTGTATAAGGTTGGGCACCGATATGCTCACCGTGGGTATTGCCGAAATCACGCAGGGGAGCGATCAGCCTTTCTCCTTCTTCGATATCTCCAACGTAGAAAATTGCCAGGACAATGACTTCTTTACCGTGGACGGCTTCAGGTAGGAAATGCAAAGGCGGGGCCTGGCGCATAACCACCCAGACATTTAAGTCTTCGGGAGCGGTTTGAGTAAATTGGCGGTACTGGGTCAGAACCTGTTTGGCCTGCTCGAACGGGAAGACCATGAGGCCAGCTAGAATTTCCGGACCAACCGGATGGAGCTGAAATTCAAATTCGGTGATCACGCCAAAATTGCCGCCGCCACCTCGGATAGCCCAGAACAGATCGGGGTTTTCGCTCTCGGAGGCTGTTAATTGTTTCGCATCGGCGGTAAGTACCTGAGCCGAGATCAGATTATCGATGGTCATGCCATATTTGCGTGTAAGCCAGCCAAATCCGCCACCGAGAGTGAGCCCTGATATTCCGGTAGTAGAGTTAATACCGACAGGTGTTGCCAGGCCATGTTTCTGTACTGCGGCATCGAAGTCGCCGAGTGTGGTTCCGGGCTGGACATAGGCCCGGCGTTTATCGACATCGACCCTCACCTGGTTCATCTTAGATAAATCAATCATCAGGCCATCATCACAGATGGCATTACCGGCAATATTATGACCAGCACCACGAATTGATATCTCTAGGTTGTTTGCCTTGGCATAGGCAAGAGCCACCGGGACATCCGATGCGCTGGCACACTGAACGATCACTGAGGGGCGGCGATCAATCATGGCGTTCCAGATCTGCCGGGTTTCTTCGTAGTCAGGATCGCCGGGTACGATGACCTGGCCTTGGACTTGGCTGCTAAGTTGTTCGTTGAGGTTATTCATTCTGGCTTCCCCCTTCTGGTGTCTGCCACTGTTGAGCCACATTAGTCAAAACTGTAGCACCGCTCGGGAAACTTGCTCGCAAGTCGAATAATCAACTGTGTAAGTGGTTGAAGAATTATCTTTGAAGGATAATTGGCTGTGCGGCAGGGAGTCTTATTATGATAGGTGTTGATGTTCATAGTTGGTCTTGCAAGAGGTGTTGCATAATTTGCAATATGCAACACATAACCCATACTTAATTTATGGTTAGGTACAAAATGGATTTTGTATGCATATAGCGCTTGTTGGGTGGGGATGTTCTATTGTTTTGCTTGCATCACTCGGTGCGTATTTCCATTTATCAATAGCGCCAGATAATGAACGACCAGAACACACTGAGTTGTCTCATCATATTAGTCATGATTATGTCTCGCCTGTAGAGAAACCTATTCTTATTGAGTCGGAAAAGATAAAGCTGGGCTTTGAATTGTTTATCGATGCAAATTTGTCATCGAACGGGAAAGTCAGTTGTGAGTCATGCCATCATCTAAATGGTAATGGTGCTGAGGATACCCGGGTTTCTGTTGGGGTTGCGGGGGCGGGAAGTAGAAACTCACAAACGGTCTTTAATGTTAGCTTGAATTCACGTTTTTTTTGGGACGGAAGAGCTGCCAGTTTAGAGCACCAGATTGACGGTCCTATTCATAGTCCCTTGGAAATGAATTCGAACTGGAATGACGTGGTGAGTTATGTGAAAAACTCTCCGACTTATGCTGAAGCATTTTATGCCTCATACAACGGTGTGGTTTCAGAGCAGAATATAAAAAATGCTCTGGTAACCTTTATGGAGGCACTATTAACGCCAGATGCTCCGTTCGACCAATACCTGAAAGGTGATCATGATGCCATCAGCCAGACAGCTCAGTTAGGTTGGGAGAAATTTCAAAAACTGGGCTGTGTTATCTGCCATCAGGGGCAGAATCTTGGTGGTAATCTATTTCAAAAGCTGGGGAATGTTCAGGATGATAGGCTTATTTTAGAAGAACAAGATCTCGGCCGTTATAACGTTACCGGCAATGAGAGTGACAAGCTGGTGTTTCGTGTATCGAGCTTGCGAAATGTGGCAAGAACTTCCCCTTATTTTCATGATGGGCGAGCTGAAACGTTGGAAGAGGCGATTGTTATCATGGCGAAGCTTCAGTTAGGGCAGGAGCTTGATGCTGCCTCTATCATTGAAATCAGTGCGTTTCTTTCATCGTTAACTGCTCCAAACCCGCTTATATTGGAGGAACTAACAAAATGAACCTTCAATATACGCCAAAGCGGGAACTCTGTATTATCGGGTTTATTACCTTGATTGGTGCCCATCTGATTTTCAGTATTTATTGCAGCTATACCAACTCGTTTTACCAGAAAAGATACATTGGTATTTCGCAACAGGTCACTCATGCAACCGAGCAAATTTACAATTTTGAATATACAGAAACGAAGTCATACGATACGCTTTCAAGTGCGTTAGTCGATATTGAGCTAGATGCCGAGTTTCTTCATGACAGTTTACGTCAAGCTCAGCTAATTCCGTTTCAGTCCTATGCTCTGATTCATGCGGAAGCCGTAAATAAGGCAAAGCACATCAACTCCGAGCTTCAAGAATATACCCGGGCGATAAATGCAATCCTCACTGCTAAAGTGTCGTATGAATATGCGCTAACAACAATAACGAATACCCAAAACCTCTTGCTAGATAAATATGCAGCTCCCGCAGAACAGCTGGCTGTCATGGCGTCTATTTATCAGGCTGCGGCAAACATTCAAGTGCCTGACATGTTGAATCGGGACCTGATGTTCAAGAATTTACTCAGTTATATTTCTCTTCGAGACCGGGTTGGTGCAGCTATTCAGGAAGAGCAGTCGAAGCTTACTGAAGCACATATTCAAGTTAAGCTCGATGCTCTTAATAATTATTGGATAGAACAATCATCAAAAAGCAAAATAGAAGCGACGATATCAGCGCTATGCCTGCTATTGGCCCTTGGTAGTTACTTCTTCTGGCGACAGTGGAATAACTATCGCCAGGCTACGCTCTATCAAAATGAGCTGCTGGATATCGAACATGAGCGAGCCAAGTTGAGCCTTGCGCTGGAGTACGCCCAGGACACGATTATTATCACCGATAAAGAGGGTTTGACGACGTGGGTAAATAAAGGTTTTGAAGCGTTGACGGGCTATTCGTTCGATGAAGCCCTGGGGATAAAACCGGGTGATCTCTTGCAGGGAAAGGGCACAGATCAAAAAGAGAAACAGCGTATTTCAGAGTGCCTGCAACAGAGCCGTAGCATTCAGACTGAGTTGCTCAATTACCATAAAGATGGCACGCCTTATTGGATTGATATGATCATTACGCCGATTGTCGATGCGCAGGGGCACACGGTTAATTTTATAGCGGTCGAGCGAGATGTTACCAAGCGGAGAGAGCTGGAGCAGAATTTGGCTCTCAGTGTCGAACAGGCTGAGTCGTCTAATAAAGCCAAGTCGACTTTTCTTGCCACCATGAGCCATGAATTGCGAACACCGTTAAATGGCATTATGGGTATGGCGCAAATCCTTGAAAGCTCGACGGAAGATGAAACGCAGAGAGAGCAGCTGTGTATTTTGCTTGAGTCTGGTGACCACTTGCTTTCCTTGCTCAACGATATTCTGGATTTCTCGAAGATAGAGCAGAATAAGCTGGAGCTTGAAGCCATTCCTTTTCAGTTCGACGACATTATTTCTCCCGTCCTTTCTACGTATAAAGCCTTGTGTGCGGATAAGGGTATCGAACTGGTTATTGAAAATAGTATTCCTAAAGAGCGGAGTTTCCGGGGTGACAAGGCCCGTATTCGCCAAGTGATTTTTAATTTGCTGAGCAACGCCGTTAAGTTTACCCCACAGGGTAGTATCTCTTTGAATTTCGATGAAATTGCCAGCAGCTCGTCCCCTGAAACGGTATTGAATGTATCTAAACAGAGCCGGTCAACGATTTCAATCGTGATTAAAGACTCGGGCGTGGGCATTTCACAAGATAGACTGGAACACATCTTTGATCCCTTTGTTCAGGCTGAATCATCAACAACGAGAGAGTTTGGCGGAACTGGGCTGGGGTTGGCGATAGTCAAACAGCTGGTATTGCTTATGGACGGCAGAGTTTCTGTTCAGAGTGAGGCCGGAGTCGGTACCACCTTCTTCATTGATATTGAACTGGAAGTCACGACGCAGAGAGCGCATCCGCAACAGGCGAAACACTCGTTGAGCTGTCAAGCTATCAGTCAGGCTCTTTCCATACTGATTGTGGAAGACAACCCAATCAATGCCGTGGTGACAAAAACATTCTGTCAGAAACAGGGGCACAAGGTGTCACTGGCAGAAAACGGGCTTGTTGCCATTGAGATCCTAAAGAACGAACGCTTTGACTTGATAATAATGGATAATCATATGCCTGAGATGGATGGGATTACGGCGACGAAAGTGATCCGTGACGAGATGAAACTGAATACGGTTATCTTTGGCTGTACTGCCGATGTGTTTAAAGAGGCTCGTGACAATTTTATAAGTGCAGGCGCAAATTATGTGCTGACCAAGCCACTGCAGAAAGAGAGCTTTTTTGATGCCCTGCAGCAGTATCAAGAACAGTTGATCAGTAACGCGACACCGTGCCCCGCTGTTGGTAGTGATTAGTCTCGGGACTTGAGTCAAAACGTTCGATATACAACCTTTGGCCAATACTGATATCGATCAAGATATAGCTTCTATTTTAAAAGGTGTCTTTTTAATGCATCTTTTATGGTGTAGGATCACTCATACGATAAAACACTACTTTTTGTAGTTCTATAACACTAGTACGCGAGGCGCATATGGCTAACATCAATACTTATATGACTCAACATCACAGAAGCTGCGATCACCTGTTGGTTGAGGCAGAAGGCCCGCTAGCGGAAGGTAACTGGGCTGAGTTTAGCCATGCATGGAGCCAGTTCGAAGCCGAAACCTTGCACCATTTTGACCTGGAAGAAGAGATCTTGTTTCCGGAGTTTGAAGCGCAAACGGGGATGACGTCTGGCCCGACGATGGTGATGCGACAGGAACATGCCCAAGTCCGGTCTTTATTCGAACAGATGCAGCAAGCCATTAGCGAGCAGGCCACTGAGCGTGCTATGGGGATTGTGGAAAGTACCATGTTACTTATCCAGCAGCATAATATGAAAGAAGAGCAAATCCTGTATCCGATGTCGGATGCCCATTTGGCCAACGGCCAGGAAATTGTGGCCCAAATGGAAGCCAAACCTAACGCCTCAGCCTCTTAACCGGAGACGCTGCGCTTATGGATTCTATTATCACTCTGGACGTCAGTGATCTTGAGCCGCCCCAGCCAATGCATACGATCTGTCAGGCTCTGACCACCTTGCAGCGTGGTCAGTTGCTACACGTCAGGCACCGACGCGAACCCGTACCGCTGTTTGCTATTCTGACTGAGCAGCAATTTGAGTACCGGCATACCGAGGAAGGGGCTGGACGGCACCATATCTGGATTTGGCATCAGGGTGATGAACAGGCCTATAACAAGCTTGATGAGAAACAGTAATGAGATTGACCGGGCTTAATTTCAGCGATATTCCGCAACTGGACGTGCCACTGCGTTTTTACCTGACAGCACCGTTTTTTGCGGTGATAGCCTCACTGATGCTGATTTGGCAAGGTGACGCTATCTGGCTGGGTCGTTGGCTTCCCGCTTCTCTGGCAATTACTCATCTTGTTGCGATTGGCATGATGGCAATGATCATGATTGGGTCGTTGTTTCAAATCATGCCGGTATTGTGTGGCGCTCCGATTACTATCCCACCTACACCTCTGCTCTTGATGCAGGCTGGGTTGATCTTCGGTACCCTGGCATTAAGCGCCGGTTTCTTCGGCTGGCCAACATTTGCTATCAGTTTTGTCTTACTGGCTCTGAGTCTGGGGTATTTCATCACCTCGCTACTGGGAGTGCTGCTCCGAAAAGCTGGCGGGCAGCAGACCAGGGTTCCTATAATGCTTGCCGGGTTGGCTCTTGCCGTTGTTGTGCTTGCCGGATTATTACTGCTGGCAGGATATCTGTGGGGCTACTTCCCGTTCGCCGGTAAGAACCTGACCAACTTTCATGCAAGCACGGGCATTTTTGGCTGGGTTTTGTTGTTGATAATGGTGGTCAGCTTTCAGGTGATCCCGATGTTCCATGTTACCCCTGAGTTCCCAAGGCATTGGCGTATTGCGCTGCCTGCGTTGCTGGTTATCGGTTTGGCCTCTATTGCCCTGTCGACCCTGTTGCAACTTAGCCTGTATTACAGCAGTGCCTTGATTGCCGGTGTCGCTATCTTGTATGCCGCTGTCGGGTTGCACCGACTACGACAGCGCAAACGTAAACTGCCGGATACCGTTGTCAGCTATTGGCAATGGGCGTATGCATGTCTGATTTGTGGCTGTCTGCTGATGATTGCCATGCCCTTGGTCCCAATTCAGCTGCAGGGAAGGGCCGAGGTTTTTATTGCGCTTATTATCGGGATGGGCTTTGTTCTTGGGGTGATCCAGGGAATGCTGCTGAAAATTGTTCCGTTTCTGATCACTCTGCACCTTCAGCCTATTGCCATGGCTAACCCTAGTGCCATGATGCTGCTGCCCGATCACTATAGCCTGATCAGCCGTCAGCAAATGAAGGTTCAGTTCCGCTTATACCAGCTTGGCATGGCAAGTGTGCTTGTGTCGCTGCTCTATCCGCCAGTTACGGCAACTATCGGCCTGATGATGCTGCTTAACTGGTTGTGGATTGGCTACAATATCGCTTCTGCCAGTATTACCTACCGTAATGTGCGCCAGGAGATGATGGCGAGCTAATACTGAATTAGCCCGCCTGGTTTATCAGGTTGGATATTTAGGTAACCTGTTAGTCGGAAGAAACCAGTATCTGTTCATCTAACAGTTGCTGGATTTCCGATACGCAGCTACCGCACCCTGTTCCTGCCTGCGTAGCGCTACTGATCGCCTCAACGGTTGTTAAACTCTGCTCCTTTATCGCCTGGCAGATGGTGTTTTTTCCAACTTGCTTGCAGGCACATACTGTTTTCCCGCCAGCCAACTTCCCTTCAGCTTGTCCTGACATCAGACTACGTTCTACCGATGAATCAATGGGTTCATCTAATAGGTGGTTGAGCCAGGCGACATCTTGTTGATGTAAGTCTGTGGCGATCAGGTAGCAGCTTAACAGGCGTTGCTGCTTGATTTTGGCGTAGCGGTAAGGCCCGTTTCCGGCACCGTTATAGCTGAGCTCTTTGCCATTTTCAGACTGGCAATAGCGGGCAAGCTGCGGCATTAGTTGCTCTGGGGTCAGAATACTGGCAATGCGATATAAATACCCGTTGCTGAC
The DNA here is from genome assembly GCF_009910675.1 of Photobacterium alginatilyticum. GTDB lineage: Bacteria > Pseudomonadota > Gammaproteobacteria > Enterobacterales > Vibrionaceae > Photobacterium > Photobacterium alginatilyticum. Next base: position 10,178 of record NZ_RSEJ01000001.1, read on the forward strand.
TTTTTGTCGTACCCAGTAGTCAAATTCGCTGATGTCATGGGGTGTTGTTAACAGCAATAATGCCTCGCTGCGAAAAGCTTGCGGCGCAACAGAGACCGGAGTGAACTTAAACTCGGGCTGGCCGGACAGCGAATCGCTATCCGGAGTGATCAGGTTACAGACCTTACCAGCACTGGAGGTGCTGTCATTCCAGTGGATCGGGATAAACAACTCTCCCGGTTTTACATCGTTGGTGATATTGACGCGGACGGCGGCTTTTCCATATTCACTGTTAACTGCAGTAATCTGGCTGTCATTGAGCTGATAGCGCTTGGCATCCGTGGGATGGATGGAGACATAGGGCTCCGGGGTATGTTCGCCTAGTCGTGCCGACAGGCCGGTTCGGGTCATGGTATGCCATTGGTCGCGAATACGACCGGTATTCAATACCAACGGATAGCCCTTGCTGGTATGGCTTGCGGGTGGTTGGTAACGGACTGCAACAAACCGGGCTTTACCTGTAGGGGTTGCAAACACGCCGTCGGTAAAGAGGCGCTTGTGCGGAAGGTGTTGCGGCTGCTCTTGACTATCATGATGACGTTCACTCTTGTCTGCGACGGGCCACTGTTGCGGACTGAGCTGGTGGTATTGTGCTGGCGTTAAGTCAGACAGTCCGGTGAGGTTGAGGGGGCGCCGAGCGGAACCATGATTTCCCAGCCCGGTCATCTCGCTGTATTCCTGAAAAATATCGGCCTCGTGCTGATAGCTGAAGGCATGGCCAAAGCCCATTTTTCTGGCAACCTCGCTGATGATCCACCAGTCGGCCTTGCCTTCTCCGGGCGTTGGCAAGAGCCTGCGCTGGCGGGATATACGTCGCTCCGAGTTGGTAACCGTGCCGGATTTCTCACTCCATCCCTGCGCGGGAAGCAGGACATTGGCGTGGCGGGTAGTATCAGTATCGGCAATACAGTCCGACACCACCACCAGCTGACATTTCTCCAGTGCCCGGTTGATTTTGTTGCTATCGGGCAGGCTAACGGCGGGGTTGGTGGCCATTACCCAGACAGCTTTGATTTTGCCGCTGTCGATGGCATCAAACATATCGATAGCTTTCATGCCCGGTGAATTTGACAAGGTGTCGGTTTGCCAGAATTCACTGATCAGCCGGTGCTGGGCCTCGTTGCCAAACTCCATGTGGGCAGCCAGCGTGTTGGCCAGCCCGCCGACTTCTCGTCCGCCCATGGCATTGGGTTGTCCGGTGACCGAAAAAGGGCCACAGCCGGGTTTACCAATTCGTCCTGTTGCCAGGTGACAGTTGAGCAGGCTATTGACTTTATCAGTGCCGTGCGTTGACTGGTTAACCCCTTGAGAATAGACAGTGACGACCTTTTCAGTCTTGCTAAAGAGCTGGTAGAAATCGGTGAGCTGCTGCGGTGATAATCCGGTAACACATGATAGCTTATTATTGTCCTCCGTATCTTGGCGGGCACTGGCTAAAGCGAGCTCAAAGTCTTCGGTATGTGCAGCGATATAGTCAGGGGCAAGTTGTCCCTGCTCGGCGAGATAGGCGAGTAGGCCGTTGAATAGGGCGACATCGCTGCCCGGCTGAATTGCAAGGTGAAGATCGGCGATTTCGCAACTGCTGGTGGCGCGGGGATCAATAACAACGACTTTCAGATCCGGCCGATCGGCCTTGGCTGCTTTGATCCGCTGAAACAGTACCGGATGACACCAGGCGAGGTTGGATCCGGTCAGAATGATCAGATCTGCCATTTCCAGATCCTGATAACAGCCGGGAACGCAGTCAGCACCGAAAGCCCGTTTGTGTCCCGCCACACTCGATGACATGCAGAGGCGCGAATTAGTGTCGATGTTGCTGCTGCCGATAAAGCCCTTCATAAGTTTGTTGGCAACATAGTAATCTTCGGTCAGCAGCTGACCGGAGGCATAGAAAGCCACGGCATCGGGACCATATTCGCCGATGATTGAGTTAAATTGTTCGGCAACATAGTCCAGAGCCTGATCCCAGTCACAGTCCTCGCCGTTAATTGACGGGCTCAGCAAGCGTCCCTGGTGGGTGACAGTCTCACCCAGTGCCAGCCCTTTTGAGCAAAGACGACCGTAATTAGCCGGGTGCTCGGCATCCCCGCGGATCTCCAGTCGCCCGTCAGATGTCGGTTTCGCTTCTATACCACAGCCTACGCCACAGTATGCGCAGGTGCTCTTTATCCATCCATTGCTATTTGTTATGCCCAAAGCATCCCTCCTGAGCTCAATAAGCTTTCGTTATCTCAATCCTTTCATCATCTATGTATCGTTACAGCAATAACCAAGCCAGCTTCGTCGCTATAGAAGAAAAAGAGGGAATACAAAGTGTGAACTGACTAAAATAGGCTCTCCCAATGGAATATTTCCCTATGCGTACCACTAAAGTGGTAGTTTGGCTGGTGTTTGATATCGGAAATTTAATATCAGTGATGCATTATTCTGGTGTGTAGTGCACTAAATATGTGCGAAGCATTGGCAACTAAGCTATGTACTGTCGGAGCAATAGATGAGGAAATAAATAAAGTTTTATTTCTAAATCATATAAATACAGTTTTTTGTTACATGGTTTGCACGGTAGTGGCACCGTCCTTGCTCTGACGAGTACAGAGCAAATAAAGACGTACACGGAAGGTACGTAAGGATGAGAAATGTCACTAATTCCAAAGATTGCAAACAAGACGACAGAGGTTGTCAGCTTCACGTCTGTCGCTGTTAATGAGCCAAGGCAATCTGGCCGTGTGAGCTTGGTGGGAGCCGGCCCCGGCGATCCTGATTTACTGACCGTCAAGGCATTGCGGGTGATCCAGCAGGCTGACGTGATTGTCTATGATCGCTTGGTGAGCAAAGAAATCTGCCAGCTTTTCCCTCCATCAACCCCAACGATTTATGTCGGCAAGGCGAAAGACCATCACAGCGTGCCTCAGCAGGATATAAATGATCTCCTGATCATCAAGGCCAAACAAGGGTTGAATATCTGTCGCCTGAAAGGCGGCGACGCTTTTGTGTTTGGTCGCGGTGGCGAAGAAATGCTGGAGCTTAGAGAGCAGGGAATCAAGGTCGACTTGGTACCCGGGATCACTGCGGCAGCCGGTTGTACAAGCTATGCCGGGATCCCGCTTACCCATCGCGGACTCTCGCAGGGCTGCACCTTTGTCACGGCACATGCCGAAAAAGATCTTCAAATCTGCTGGCAGTCGCTGGCCCAGCTTGATCACACCTTAGTGTTTTATATGGGGCTCTCTAAAGCCGACATGATAGCCAGCAGCCTGACTCAGGCTGGATTGTGCGCCCATACCCCTGTGGCGCTGATCGAAAATGGTTGTTGTCCGCAGCAACGGGTGATCCGTGGCGAGCTGCATCAGCTAGCCGACTTGGTTACTCGGGAGCAAGTGAAGTCACCCGCATTGATTGTCGTTGGCAAGGTGGTGGCCCTGGCTGAACAGTTGCAATGGTTTGCCGAAATGGCCAGCCAGCAGGCGAGCAGATTGTCCGCGTAATAAATATTGTCGGTTTACAGAATTAGAAACAGTGAGGAAGTTATATGAGTAAGCAGCGTGTTGTGGTGGTTGGCAACGGAATGGTTGGCCACAAGTTTATCGATGATTTGGTGCAGCGAGACAACAACGAACAGTTTGAAGTGATTACTTTTTCCGAGGAGCCGAGGCTCGCCTATGACCGGGTTCAGCTCAGCAAGTACTTTTCCGGGACAACGGCGCAAGAGTTGGCACTGACCGATGAAAATTACTATCAGGAGTGCGGGGTCAATTATGTTCTTAATGAAAAAGTGACAGCCATTGATAGCGAGCAACGCCAGGTGATCACCGCCTCTGGCAGGGTGGAGAGCTATGACAAGCTGGTACTGGCGACTGGATCCTATCCGTTTGTTCCGCCTATCCCGGGCAATGACCAGCCGTACTGCCATGTTTACCGGACCATCGAGGATTTGGAGGCGATTGAAACCTCTGGCCGCCAGAGTGAGGTAGGCGTAGTTGTCGGAGGCGGGCTGCTGGGGTTAGAGGCCGCCAATGCCCTGCAGTGTATGGGATTGAAAACCCATGTGGTTGAGTTCGCGCCGAGGTTGATGGCGGTTCAGCTCGATGCTGGTGGTGGTAAGCTGCTCGAGCGAAAAATCACTGAGCTGGGTGTTGAGGTACACACCGAAAAAGCCACTACGGAAATCGTTGCCGGTGAAACCTGCCGCTACCGAATGAATTTTGCCGATGGTAGTTTTCTCGAAACGGACATGATTGTGTTTTCGGCTGGGATCCGGCCACAGGACGAACTGGCACGACAGAGTGGACTGGCGCTCGGTGAGCGAGGTGGCATCGTTATTGATGACAGCTGTCAGACCAGCGTGACAGATATCTATGCCATCGGTGAGTGTGCACTGTGGCAGGGACAGATTTTTGGTCTGGTGGCACCGGGCTACCAGATGGCGAAGGTTGTCGCCTCGCAGTTGTGTGAGAAACCGGGGAGTGAAGTTCAGAATGCGTTTACCGGTGCCGATATGAGCACCAAGCTGAAATTGCTGGGCGTGGATGTAGCCAGTATTGGCGACGCCCACGGTAATACGCCGGGCGCGCAGTCGTATACCTTTAATGATGAGATTGAGCAGGTCTATAAGCGGCTGATTGTGTCTCAGGACGGTAAGAAGATCCTTGGGGCTGTATTGGTCGGGGATGTTGAGGCATACAGTAGCTTGCTGCAGATGAAGCTCAATGATATGCCGTTGCCGGAAAATCCTGCCGTACTGCTATTGCCTGCGATAGGCGATGAAGAGAGTACTGCTATGGGCGTGGAGGCCTTGCCAGACAGTGCCCAGATTTGCTCCTGCTTTGATGTCACCAAGGCCGATATCAAACAGGCTGTGGCTGCCGGATGTACTGATATGGCCAGCCTGAAAGGGAGTACTAAGGCATCGACAGGGTGTGGCGGTTGTTCGGCCCTGGCCAAGCAGGTGCTTGATGCCGAGCTGGCAAGCCTCGGCTTCGAGATCAATAACCATCTTTGTGAACACTTTGCCTACTCGCGTCAGGAACTGGCCGATATTGTCCGGGTCAAGCAGATCAAAACCTTTGATCAGTTATTGGATGACTATGGGCAGGGCCTGGGCTGTGATGTGTGCAAACCCACAGTGGGCTCTATTCTGGCCTCATTCTGGAACGACTATGTGCTGGATGAGCAGCATATCGGCCTGCAGGACACCAATGATATTTTCCTCGGCAATATGCAAAAAGACGGCACCTATTCGGTGGTTCCTCGGGTCGCTGGCGGGGAAATCACCCCGGATAAACTTATCGTGCTCGGCGAGGTGGCCAAAGAGTTCGACTTGTACACCAAGATCACCGGTGGTCAGCGAGTGGATTTGTTTGGGGCGCAATTACATGAATTACCGCTAATTTGGCAAAAGCTTATTGATGCCGGTTTTGAAACCGGCCATGCCTACGGTAAATCGCTGCGAACGGTCAAGTCATGTGTCGGGAGTACCTGGTGCCGATACGGTGTGAAGGACAGCGTCGGCTTTGCGATAGATCTGGAGGACCGTTACAAGGGATTGCGTGCGCCCCACAAATTCAAGTTTGCGGTATCGGGTTGTACTCGTGAGTGCGCAGAGGCGCAGTCTAAAGACATCGGCGTGATTGCGACAGAGAATGGCTGGAACCTCTATGTGTGCGGAAATGGCGGTATGCGTCCGCGCCATGCTGATTTGTTTGCGGCTGATCTGGATGACAAAACGCTGGTGACCTATATTGACCGTATTTTGATGTTCTATATCCGGACGGCAGATCGCCTCCAGCGTACCTCGGTATGGCTTGAAAACCTCGAGGGAGGTCTGGACTACCTGCAGCAGGTTGTGATTGAAGATAAGCTAGGCATTGTTGCGGAGCTGGAGCGCGAAATGGCGTATAACCTCAGCCAGTACCAGTGTGAGTGGAAGACAACACTGGATTCTCCGGAGAAACTGAAGCGCTTCCAGCATTTTGTTAATAGCGAGGCAACAGATAACAAGCTCAGCTACGTCACCGAGAGAGGGCAGCGCCGGCCGAGGAACAAATTTGAGCAGCTTGAAATTGTCGATGTAACCGAATAGGAGCAGGTAATCATGGAACAGGTAATGAAAGAGCCGGTAACTCAAGAGCCGATACTAGAAGAGAAGTGGCAAACTATCTGTAAACACAGTGATCTGGTGAAAAATACTGGTGTGTGTGCCTTGGTGGATGACGAGCAGGTAGCCATTTTTTATTGTGGCCGCAGCCAGTCAGTTTATGCCTTGTCAAATTACGATCCTATCGGTGAGGCGAATGTGATGTCGAGAGGGATCATCGGCTCTGTAGAAGGGGAGGTGGTTGTGGCTTCACCGCTATACAAGCAGCATTTTAGCTTAACGACTGGCGAGTGCCTTGAAGATCCGGACTATAGCCTGAAGACGTATCCGGTTCGAGTTGCTCAAGGTGATATTCAGCTACGCATTTAATGGGTGTTTTACGTAAAATAAATGGAAATGGAGCCTGATGGCTCCATTTTTACGATTATATGGCCTGCTGGTTTTATTTTTATTGGGTTGCAGCCAGGCAAGAAAGCAATAACCATATTTAAAAATGGGTTTTATAACGTGAGATGGTGCAGGCATGCACCATTAACAGGAAGGGAATGTGTCTAAAGTGATATTTTATTAAATGTTGTTTCTTATTTTATTGATTTTAAAGGTTTAATTTATCTGGCATGATAACTGCAAATAACTTACCAGAGAGTCAATAAAGGAATTGAATAATGACAGATACAGGTAAGTTCAACATATTCTCCATGACCGGTAAAATGAAGATCCTTCATTACAGCTGGTTCGCTTTTTTTATTACATTTATGGTGTGGTTTAACTTTGCGCCCCTGCTCCAGGCGGTGAAAGAATCGCTTGGCCTGACCACCGCCGAGATTAAGACCCTGCTCATTTTGAATGTCGCGTTCACGATACCGGCTAGGGTTATTATTGGGATGTTAACCGATAAATATGGCCCGCGAATCGTCTACTCGGCGCTGCTGGCAATCTGCTCCATTCCCTGTTTTGTTTTTGCCCTTGCAGATAACTTTATTCAGGCGGCGATAGCACGTTTCGCTTTGGGGCTTATCGGAGCCGGCTTTGTGGTGGGTATTCGACTGGTGTCAGAATGGTTCCCGCACAATGAACTGGGTACGGCCGAAGGCATTTATGGAGGCTGGGGGAACTTTGGTTCTGCCGCGGCCGCCTTTACGCTGCCGACTGTAGCCGTAATGTTCGGTGGTGAGGATGGTTGGCGTTACGCGATGGCGATCACGGGTGCCATGAGCCTGATCTTTTCCTATATCTTTTATATCAATGTGACTGATACGCCAAAGGGAGCGACGTATTTCAAGCCCAAGAACTTAGGGGCGATGGAAGTGACCTCTAAAGGGGACTTTTTCCTGTTGCTGCTGATGAAGTTGCCTATGTATGGTGCCCTGGCATTATTGGCCTGGAAACTGTCACCAAGCGGTGTCTCAATGCTTAGTAGCGAGATGGTTAGTGGTATATACGCGTTACTTGCCGCAATTTATTGCTATGAAGTGAACCAGGCATGGAAGGTCAACAAGACAGTATTCAAAGAGCCGGTTCCTGAAATCCACCAGTATAAATTCAAGCAGGTCGCCGTCTTGAATGTGCTTTATTTTGCCACTTTTGGCTCGGAACTGGCTGTTGTTTCGATGCTGCCACTGTTTTTCTCAGATACCTTTGAGCTGACCCCGGTGATGGCCGGGATGGTGGCATCGGCCTATGCATTTATGAATCTGATGTCTCGCCCTGGCGGTGGTTGGATTTCCGATAAGTTTGGCCGTAAGCCGACATTGCTGATTTTGACGGCAGGGTTGGCAGCGGGCTACTTCCTGATGGGCCAGGTGGATGCAAGCTGGCCGGTATGGCTGGCGGTAGCAGCGGCTATGGCTTGTTCGTTCTTCGTTCAGTCGGGTGAGGGAGCGGTATTTGCCACGGTGCCTCTGATCAAACGTCGTATGACAGGCCAGATTGCTGGCATGACAGGTGCGTACGGTAACGTAGGTGCTGTGTGTTATCTGACGATTTTGTCGCTGGTGGACTATAGCACCTTCTTCTATGTGATTGCGGCAACGGCAGTACTCGGGTTTGTAACCTTGCTGATGATGGAAGAGCCTTCCGGCCAGATTGCAGAAATCAACGAAGACGGCAGTGTTACTATGATTGATGTCGCCAAAAGCTAGAGGGCGAAAGTCTAACTAGATGATGGGTAATGCAGTGGTGGTCTTTGTTGAGAGGCCGCCACTCAGTCGTACAAGGATATAACGATGGCAGAGACAATGGATATCTCACAGGAAGTGGCCGAGGAGCTGCAGGTCTCGGTAGGGGGCTTTTCCAGTGCCGGTAGCCGGGAAGCTAACCAAGATGCCTTTGCTGCAAAACATGCGGTGCGCAACAGTGTGGTCAAGTATAAGGGGGTGGTGGCATGCATTGCGGACGGTGTCAGTTGCAGTGATAACGGACAACAGGCTAGCCATACCAGTGTGACTCAGTTCATTGATGACTACTACAGTACACCGAATAGCTGGGGTGTCAGAAAGTCGGCGGCAAAGGTGCTGACGGGGCTGAACAGTTGGCTATATCACCATGGGCAGCAAAGTGATCTGCGGCACAACGGGCTGGTGAGCACTTTCAGTAGCGTGATTGTCAAATCCAATACCGCGCATTTGATCCATGTTGGTGACAGCCGAATTTACCGATACCGGGCCGGGAAACTTGTTCAGCTCACACAGGATCACAGTCGTAAGCAAGGCGGACGGAGTCATTTCCTGACCCGGGCGCTGGGGATGGATAGTCGGCTGGATGTTGATTATCAGCAGGAACCTCTCGAGGTAGACGATGTACTGATACTAACTACAGACGGCCTTCATGATTGGCTGAGCAAGCAAGAGTTAGAAGCATTATTGTCAAGAATGGAGCTGACAACCGAAGAGTTGGCGCACCTGATCGTACAATATGCCCTGAAAAATGGCAGTGATGACAACCTTACCTGCCTGCTGGTAAAAATAGACGCGTTACCGCAAGAAGATCTGCAAGAGGCAAGCAGGCAGTTGACGCAAAGGGTGATTCCCCCGGTATTGGCCGAAGGGAATCGGATCGATCACTATGAAATTTTAAGGGTGTTGCATAGTGGTACCCGGAGCCATGTCTATCTGGCCAAGAGTCATTTTGATAAAAAGTCTTATGTATTAAAGGCACCGTCGCCGAACTTTGCAGATGATTTTGTCTATCTGCAGGGGTTTGTCCGGGAAGGCTGGGTTGGTAGGCAAATAGATCATCCGTCGGTAATGAAGATCCATCCCTATGCCGATGCATCGCCTTTTTTGTACCACGTCTGTGACTATGTGGAAGGCAAAACCATCAGGCAGTGGATGATTGATAATCCGGCACCGAGCCTGGAGAAAGTACGCCAGGTGGCGGCTGAAATAGTAAAGCCGATTCGTTTTTTCCAGCGAATGGGTATCGTTCACCGCGATTTAAAGCCTGAGAATATTATTCTGACTGAGAATGGTAGGGCAGTGTTAATTGATTTTGGGACGGCACAGGCGGAAGGATTCGATGAAGTTTCTACTGTCATCACAGAGGACGTCCCTGTTGGAGCAACAGATTATATTGCTCCCGAATATTTGGCCGGTGAAAAAGCGACAGCCTACTCGGATTTGTTTTCTGTCGGGGTGATTGTTTATGAAATGCTGACAGGAAAACTGCCATACCGCTCTAGGCATTCACAGGTATTTGATGGAATTAAGTCTAATTATTACCAATATATCCCGGCGACTAAATACAGAACTGATTTACCGGCATGGTTAAACCTGGTATTAAAGAAAGTTTGCCATCCTTCTCCTGATATACGCTATCAAGTAATCTCTGAATTCATTCAGGATTTATCCACGCCTAACCAAAAAATACTCAAGGAGTTGAAAGAATCACCGTTGATCCAGCGTAACCCGTTGCAGTTTTGGAAGATAACGGTGTTGGTATTGATGGTGGTTGTTTGTATAGAAACATACATTATTGCCCTTGGTTAGTTATTTTTATATTTAAAGTGAGAATGGACTTTGCGACAGAAATATATTCTGTTTATATTTGCAAGGGTGATTAATTTGGCTTAAATATATTGTTGTGATTATTATTATCATGGTTTATTCCGAATGATATTATTGTATTGGGACGATGATTCCATAATATCATCACGATTTTTGATAACTGCAAAATTCTGCCTATAAATCCCCCTGTCAGCTAAAGGCAACTGATTTGAAAAATTCAGGCGCAAAACTACCGACCAAATAAATAACAGCTATATTTTTATGGTTTTATTTTATGGCTGCGGAGTTACCTGATAGGAATGAAGTAGACAATAAGCTGTGGCTATTTTGTTTCCCGCTAGCTGGCTTCCCAACCATTCATTAGGAAGCTAATAAAATGAAAAAAATAATGACTCTCTCTTTTGCAGCAAGCTCAGTACTGGCTGCATTGGTGCCTATAAAAGCAAGTGCCCATGGATGGGCTGACTTTCCTAAAGCACGTCAGGTGATCTGCCAGGAAGATGGCGGCCACTGGGGCGCGCCGGACGGCTCACAGATCCCGAACGAAGCGTGTCGGGCCTCTTTCCAGGAGTCCGGAACTTATCCCGTCGTGCAGGTCAACGAGTTTGCGACTTTGGTAAAGGACTACACCAATATGGATGCGGTAAAGGCCGCGGTGAAGGATGGCTTGATTTGTTCCGGTGGTGACGAGCGAAAAAGTGGTATGAGCGTCGCGTCGCAGTATTGGCAGCGGACCGAGATGCAGGCGGGTGAGACCTTTACTTTGAAATACCGTGCGACTGCACCGCATAACCCGAGTCATTGGCAGATCTACCTGACAAAGCCCGGCTATAACGCAGCCCACAGTCGTTTGGGCTGGGATGGTCTTGAGTTAATTCAGGAGTTTGGCAATATCGAGAAGGTTAATGTCGATGGTGCCAACTATTACTTCATGAATGTGACTTTGCCGGCCGGGCGAAGCGGGGGTGCTACCTTGGTAACGCGCTGGCAGCGTAATGATCCCGCTGGTGAAGGTTTCTATAACTGTAGTGGTATTAAATTTGAGGGGGATGCACCGCCGCCAGAGTGGTCGCCAATTGGTTCGTTTGTCAAACCGGGTGTTGTTGCCGAGGAAGGCGATGTGGTGTGGTTCCGAATTTTTTCCTCGCAGGGTAATCAGGAGCTGGTATCTGAGAAGCTGCCGATCAGTGCGGCAAACCGCGATGTTAATGCCTGGTCCTATGAGCTGGCGCAGCGGGTAAACCAAGAGCACAGTCCTATTACGCAGATAGGTATAGAGCAGGCCTCTGGCGATATTGTGTATAGCCCGGAAGACTTGTACGCCAACCAAGTCTTTGTGACCAACCCGAACTATAGCTATGCGGTAGATGTTCGTGATGGCGATACCATTGAACCGGCACCTGTGACGGTGACTGGCCTTCAGGATGAATATACCCAGAATAAAGAAGGGTTGGCATATATTAGTGCTGCCGTTGAATCTGAAGGTCGCTATCTTATCAATATGAAGCTGCTAGACAGTACAGGTCACCAGTTAGCACTGGCGAGTGACATCGTTGATGACGACAAGATCGATCTGACTCTGTTCACCTCCCAGCAGGGGGATTTCACCATTGAGGTGTATGCCGCCGAGCAAGATGCCGAACACAAGTTGATCGAAACCAAGTCTGTCTCAGTGAAGGTCCCGTCAGGAGGGGGAGATTATGACTATGCCTACCCTGAAGGCATCGGCCAGTATGTCCCGGGTGAAACACTGGTATTGGGGCGCGATGGTAGCACCTATCAATGTCGTCCATTCCCGGAAGGCGGCTGGTGTAACATCGACTCGGCTATCCATTATGAGCCTGGTTTTGGCTCGGCCTGGGAAGACGCCTGGATCCGCCAGTAACGATTGATGATCTTTTAATTAAAGCTATGAGAAAGCGCTGACATGTTTCGGCGCTTTTTTGTGTGCGGATCCTCTCATTTAATGGACTGAATCTATGACGATACGAAAGAGAATGTTTCCATGGATAAACAATTCTGGGTGCGTTTTTAGTGAAAAAGTGATCGAATTCAAAAAAAACAACGCTGACCAGTCACTTTTTTTCATAAATTGTCCGAGATCAAATTGTTGCACATTTTGAAAGTGTTAGATATGTATGCCTAGCCCGAATGGGGTATACGGGATACTCATTACAGGTAGCTTTTTAATCCGCAAAGAGACTGGCGGTTTAGTTGGTTAAAGTAATTAGTATTTGATAATTATGGAGAATTAGATATGAGCAGTGCATTTTTCATCCCTACAGTTAACCTAATGGGTGCAGACTGCCTAGTTGAAGCGGCTGATGCGATTAAAGCACAAGGCTTTAAAAAAGCACTAATCGTTACCGATAAAATCCTAAGCCAAATCGGTATGGTTAAGCAGGTTGCGGATCTGCTGGCAGAGCGTGACGTTGAATCTGTTGTTTTCGACGGTACACAACCAAACCCAACAATTGGTAATGTTGAAGCGGGTCTTGAGCTACTAAAAGCGAACGAATGTGATTTCGTTATCTCTCTAGGTGGTGGTTCTCCACACGACTGTGCCAAGGGTATTGCACTTGTAGCATCCAACGGCGGCAAGATTGCTGACTACGAAGGTGTTGACCAGTCTGCGAAGCCTCAGCTTCCGCTAATTGCGATCAATACTACAGCAGGTACGGCTTCTGAAATGACTCGATTCTGCATCATCACTGATGAAGCGCGTCACATCAAGATGGCGATTGTTGACAAGAACACGACACCGCTAATGTCTGTTAACGATCCTAAGCTAATGCTTGCCAAGCCTGCGTCTCTGACTGCGGCAACAGGTATGGATGCACTGACTCACGCTATCGAAGCATATGTGTCTATTGCGGCAACGCCAATTACTGATGCGGTAGCAATTAAAGCAATTGAGCTTATCCAGGCGCACCTACGTACAGCTGTTAAAGATGGCCAGAACCTGGAAGCTCGCGAGCAAATGGCATACGCTCAGTTCATGGCGGGTATGGCATTCAACAACGCATCTCTAGGTTACGTACACGCAATGGCGCACCAGCTAGGCGGTTTCTACGACCTTCCACACGGTGTTTGTAATGCCGTTCTGCTACCGCACGTACAGCGCTACAATGCACAGGTTTGCCCTGAGCGTCTGCTGGATGTTGCAAAAGCAATGGGTGTGAAGGTTGAAGGCATGACAGCAGAGCAGGGTGCAGAAGCGGCACTGGAAGCGATTCAGGTTCTGTCTAAAGATGTAGGTATTCCGGCTGGTCTTACAGAGCTAGGTGCTAAAGCAGAAGACATCGCTGTTCTGGCTGACAATGCACTGAAAGATGCGTGTGGTTTCACTAACCCGAAACAAGCGACGCACGAAGAGATTTCTGGTATCTACGCTGCAGCAATGTAAGCTGATTGAAAACCTGAATTACCAATACAAAAGCGGTCTTATGACCGCTTTTTTTGTTTGGTAGACAAACAAGACTTCAGCTCATTACTCGCGGGTTATCAGGCAACGAAGTTAATGTGCGGTAATGCAATAGGCCATCTTTTCCTTGTTGTTTGACCTCGTACATCGCAAAGTCGGCCTGTTTCAGGACTTCAGAGACAGACTTGGCTTCTTTGGGAAATTGGCTGACCCCGATACTGGCCGAAATCGGATGAAATGAACCGGCAAACATGGCAGGCTTTCTGAAGATCTCCGCTAACTGCTCAGTGATACAGGAGCTGTTGTCGCCAGTCGGCTGGCAAAGTTCAATAACGGCGAACTCGTCACCGCCCATGCGTGCGGCACAATAATGCTTACAACGTAGTTTTGACAGTCGCCGGGCAACTTCGACCAGCAATTCATCGCCGGCGTGGTGGCCCATCGTGTCATTGATCCGCTTAAAACCATCCAAATCTATAAGGTAAAAATGAAAAGACGTGTTGGTTTGTTCAAGCTCACGGAGCTTTTGGTTGAGCCAGAGCCGGTTGTGGATACCTGTCAGGGAGTCTTTCATTGCTAATGCATGGTGTGAATTGGACTCTCGAAGTAAGAGGTAAGTCATCAATGCTCCCATTAGCAGGGTTGTCAGCAGTAGGTAGCGAATGACTGTTTCAACTTCTGAGATTGCTGTGATCCGATCCCCGAGATCGCCGCTTGATAGTCGGAATTTGTAATTGAGGAAAACCATCAGGTTTTCGTAGTCTTCCCGGAACAGCTGCAGTACAGGTTGGGTTTCCTGCGGTGAAGACAGGGATAGCAGGCGAAGCTCGAGCATTTTTACTCGTTCAAAATGGCTATTAATTTCATCTATTGCCCCTATGAATTGGTCAAAGTGTATTATTTGGCTGTTGTTAACAATAGTGTTGAAGCGGCTCCAGAGAATTTCATACTGGATCATCATGTCGTCATGATTGCTGTTGCCAAATTGGTAGCTTTGCAGCTGATAGACAAACTCCGAGTACTCTTTTGTTAGCTGGAGAACGAACCATATTGCTTCGTTTTGGCTTTTAGATACGATCTCGGAACTATTCTTCAAGTGATTGACGGCAACCAACGTGCTGGCAATCAATAAAGGAGTAATGATGTATAGAATCATCTTTACCCATTTTCTTTTAGATCGTGTTGAACTGCTTCGTGCCATGATTTATTCCGCTTTAATCGTTTCTAATTGCCAGACCATTTTGGCCAGATATTTTCGCTTGCCGAGCTCTGGATATTTGTCGATAGAAAAGACGAGCCAGTAGGGGCCGTAGTTACGGATTTTCAGGTATTGGTTGTTTTTTTCGATAGCGATAATCGGTTCGTATTTCGTTATGTGCTGCCAATCGGTAGAGGCGGAATAGTCGTTCAGCGCACTCATCAGTATCTTAGTGGGTTTGAGTTGATAGGCATTAAGTAATGTGGTCAGCTTTACCCCTTTAAACTCAGCCTGTCCTTTGACCCAGGGAAGGTGGGTAGTAAGAGTTGTTTGTGGCATTTCTTCCAATTCTGAGCGGGTAAGAGTGACATTAACCTGTTGCCCTGATGAATTCTGGCCCGTGATTGTTAGCGTTGTCTCATAGGCGAGAGCTGATGATGATGCTACACAGCATAGCAAAATGATAAATAAGCCAGTTACAGCTTGTGACAACCTAATGGACATCCTGAAACCTCATGGTGGTTATCGATAAATACAGTGCTGAGTTATGAAGTACGGTAAACAGCGAGGCTTGGTACTAAATCAGCACTTTATGTACATGTTTTTGTATATTGTAGTCTGGATTCTATAAACAGCCTGAATGTCATAGTGTGATCAAGCACGTCAGTTTTTTGACATTTTAACCGAGTTTTTACCGATGTAATCGATTTTTGTGTCAAAAAGTACTTTTTGGGGCTGTCTGTAGTAACGTTAGCATTGAAGCTGATGCAAAATTCGGGCTAGAATTTTCAGAATCATTCACCTTCATTATCCTTTTGTTGCTTGCCTAGGAAACCTGCGAATAAAGGGCGGTGCCCTGATGATTTCGGCCCAGCCAATAGCAGATCACCTGAAGCATTTTGTTTTTATCTATTGGCTTGGTAAGAAAATCGTCCATTCCAACGGACAAACATTGCCGCTTGTCTGTGTCACTGACATTGGCTGTCATGGCAACGATTGGAACTTTCTTTTGGGCACTGGTTAGCTTGCGTATTTCACTGCAGGCATCAAGCCCGTTCATTTCGGGCATCTGCAAGTCCATTAACACCAGAGCGTACTGGTTGCTTCTCATCGCCTGAACGGCTTCAAGGCCGTTGTTGGCTGTATTGACTTGAAATCCATACTTGGCCAACAGAGTTTTGGCAATCAACTGATTGGACGGGCTGTCTTCAACCAGTAATATCGGTAATGCCTGCTGCTGAAGAGTCGGGACAATGGGTGTGCAGTTGCTCTTGTCTTTGGTGTTGTCGGCAGGCTGGAGTGTTAACCTGAAGGAGAAGCTTGAGCCTCTCCCCAAGCTGCTGTTGATGTCGAGTTGTCCATCCATGATGGCGAGTAGCTTGTGGCTGATGGCAAGCCCCATGCCAGCTCCTCCATAGCGCCTCGAGAAGGAGGGATCGCTTTGGACAAACGGATCCAAAATAGCAGTGAGCTTTCCTTTATCGATACCGATTCCGCTATCTTCTACCGTGAAGGAAAGGGTTGTGCTGTCCTGTAATTTCTTGCTGGTGATGCTGAGTGAAATTGTACCTCTTTCGGTGAACTTAACGGCATTTCCCAACAAGTTGGTTAGCACCTGCGTGATTTTACCTTCGTCTCCAATGAAGTGAGCCTGACTTTCCTGATCTGAATGGAAAGCGAGCTCAATGCCTTTTTCTGCCGCCTGCTCAGAAAAAAGTGCGATAACATTTTCGGCCGTATTTACCGGTGAAAATACGGCATTATTGACCGCGACTTTGTTGGCGTCGAGCTTTGAATAATCAAGTATGTCGTTGAGTTGGTTTAGCAATAGCCTGGCGGCATTCTGTGCCGTAGTGGTGAACTGCTTGGCCGTTGTTGATAGCGACTCATCCTTGAGAATATCAAGAGAGCCAAGAATGACATTCATTGGGGTTCGGATCTCATGGCTCATGGTTGCAATAAACTCAGTTTTGCTCTTGTTGGCTGCTTCGGCATGTCTCTTTGCTAACTGAAGTTGGCGTTCTTTCTCTTTCTGTGCTGTTAGTACCTTCTGAAGTACGTTAACGGATTTGTCGAGACGCGCTAGCTCTGATAAGTGCTCCTGATTGACGGGCAGAGCAAGCTCGTCTACGGACAATAACCTTCTGTTGATTCTATTTAATGGGGAAAGCAGGAGGTAATGGGTCAGGAAATAACAGAAAAAGCCTAGCAGCAATAACGAGGCGGCCGAGATAAAGCGAATCTGATCGACATGGTGGCTGATGTCAGCCAGCAGCCTTTCTTTGCTGAGCGCAAGGGTCATCGAGCCAAAGATCTCACCTTCAAACATGATAGTACGATGATACTGGGCCGTTAGCGGGTTATTGTCGTCAGGATCTTGCCCAGAACGGGCCAATAGTACTCCAGCCTCATTACAGATAAGGACGTAGGTAAGATCAGGGTTATGAGAGGTTGCCTGCTCAAGTATGGTTTCCAGGTGGGGGACATCTTCGGTCAGCACATCCTCAAGGGTTGTCGACGATAAGGTCTGGAAGTAGCTTTGTAACTGCCTGTCTACCTTGTCTTCGAGGTAGTTTCTTTCGTAACCTCGGACAATTTCTCCGGCACTGAAGCTTAACAACAGCGTGATCAGCGAGATCAGGAAGGCATACTTGAGCCACAAAGGCAGTGATTTGATATAGGCAGTCATCAGTCCCCCGACTCAGAAAAGAAACGGTTGTCGGCCATGGCAAGACGGATCCTTTCATAATCGCTGTCGTTACCGGGAAGAAAGCCATTTTTCTTTAGTGCTTTTAACGCTTTGGGGTCGGCTAGCTCAAGCAGGCTTTCTTTCAGGCTGACAGCGATTTTCGGTTCGAGTGTCGAGCTGGCAATCCATGGCTTGGTGACATTTTCAAACCGGGCTATAGCGCGAAGCGGCGCTCCTTTATTGACCAGTTTGTTGAAGGTGCTTTCTTTAAGCGCCCCTGCATCGTATTGCTCTGATCCAACAGCCGCCCCGACCTTGTCATGACGGCCCAGGTAGCTGTAGGAATCCAGGGTGCTGGCAGTAATGTTGTGGTCGGCCAGATAACTCTGCGACAGATAACGGCCGATCGTTGAGTTCTCGTCGCCAAATGCAAATGACTTTCCTGCCAAATCAGTTGCAGAGTGAATATGGCTATCGTTGTGTACGCAGATAACGCCGTTAAAGGTTTTTCCGCCGTTGTTGCTCTCTACTGCCAAGATTTTAATATCAGGGTTGTTTTGCTTGGCCAAAATGTAGGAACTCGGGCCAAACCGTGAGAAGTCGACCCGGCCCTCGACAAGATTGCTGAGTCCCTGCTGGTAGTCTTTTGAAATTTGCATCCTAATTTGCACAGGCTCTTTGAGTTTTGCTGTCATTTTGGCTTCAAGAGCATTAAGCACAGGACGAAACTGCTTAACCATAGCCGTTGCTTTGTCAGAGGTGTATACCCCAAAGGCCAGCTGAATATCAGACAATGCAGGGAAGCTAATAAAAGCTAAGGCAATTAGCAGGGAATGGGCTTTTTTCATGGCGGCTCTCACTTCTGGACAGACAGTTATAAGAGCAATAAACAGACCATGTTGTGCTATAGGTGAAAAGCTGAAGTAGAGGATGCGTGGCTGTGATGTATGTAAAAGTAAAACAGCCCTTATAGCAAAGGGCTGAACATATAGAAGAACTGTTCAATCAGCTTGTTGATCACCGGGCGTTTTTCCCATTCGCTAAGCTCGATATGGGCGGAGTCTTTGATGTATTCCTGCTGTAGCCAGCTCAGTTGCTGGGTGAACTCAGGGTTATCAACAGCCAGGGTGACTTCAAAGTTAAGCCATAGGCTGCGCATGTCGAGATTTACGGTACCGATGAGGCAATGATTGTTATCGATCACAACGGACTTGGTATGCAGCAGTCCGCCGTGAAAGCGGTGGATGTTGACGCCGGCTGCGAGGAGTTCGGTAAAGAAGGAGCGGCTGGCCCACTCAACCATGATCGAGTCATTCTTGTCGGGAATAACAATGTGAACGCTTATGCCACGTTCGGCGGCACTTTCCAGGGCATGGAGCAGGTTCTCGCTCGGGACGAAGTACGGTGTGGTGATAACAATGCTCTCTTTTGCCTGATAGATGCTCAGCAGCAGTACCTGATGGATAATTTCATCAGGCATCCCGGGGCCAGAAGGGATCACCTGGATCATGTCAGAGCTGTCTGCCGGCGAGGGGAGCTGACAGGCAGGCAGTGGTGGTAGATAGCGTTCGCCCGTTTCGACTTCCCAGTCCCAGGCCTGGATACAGTTCAATACAGAGACGGTTGGCCCTGTGACTCGCACCATGACATCAATCCACTGGCCCACACCCGCATCGGTCTTAAAGTACTCGGGATCGACCAGGTTCATCGAACCGGTATAGGCAATATTGTTGTCGATAACGGCAATCTTCCGGTGCTGGCGGAGATCAAGTCGACGGAGGAACATCCGTAGCGGTGACACCGCCAGTGCCGCGGTGATTTCGATACCGGCATCACGCATCAATTTCGGCCAGTACGAGCGGAAAAAACGCATACTGCCAGCCGCATCGAGCAACACTTTCACTTTGACACCGCGTTTGGCAGCTACGATCAGTGCACTGGCCACTTCGTCAGCCAGACCGCCCGGGTGCCAAATGTAAAATTCGAGATGAATCGCTTCCTTCGCCTGTTGAATATCTTCTATCAGCGAGTGCAAGATTTTATGCGGGGAGTCCTGAAGGGAGAGGCTATTGCCGCACAGTGCCGGGATACCCAGCCGGTTTTCACATAAATCGCTGATTGGGCGGGCATGAAGGCTCATTTGCTGCGGCTGGTGGCCGGGGCAGTCATTCAGACGCTGAAACCAGTCGGCAAAGGGCTGGAACATTTCCAATGCCCGCTCAGCCCGTTTTTTACCCAGATTGAGCTCGCCCACAAGCAGATAAGCAAAGACGCCGCCGATAGGAATGATATAGATGATCATCAACCACGCCAGTGATACGCCCACGACGCGGCGCTTAAACACAACCCGCATTGTCACACCAGCGATGATCAGCCAGTAAAAGAAAACGCCGACCCAAGCGAGTACTTGATAAAACTGTTCCATGTGAATGGCTTATCTGATTAATAAAGAGTTATATGCTCTCTATTTTGCATTGAAATAGAAGGAATACCAACGTTATCTTTCCGACAGAAATATCTGCCAATACTTTTAACAAGGCTGAAACAAAACAGTGTAAATCGACCAATAAATGTGCAGAAAAACGCGTTTGACGGAGAAATGCTAGTGATAGATCAAAAAATAGAATCGCGGGCTTCACATTCTATTCCTAAACTGTTTTACTTGCCAATGTTGACGGTGTGATTGATACTCTTTTAAATGTACACAAAACTTTACACCCGAAATAAGACATAACAAATAGCAGCACAATAATTATCAACTAGTGTAGAGAGCTCGTATGGCAAGTGGATCAAGAGCGCAATTTAGCTCAAGGATAGGTTTTATTTTGGCAGCAGCTGGTTCTGCTGTCGGTTTGGGGAATATTTGGGGCTTCCCGACCCAGGCAGCAAGCAACGGCGGTGCTGTCTTTCTGATGGTTTACCTGCTGATGGTGTTCGCACTGGCGTATCCATTGCTGGTAGCGGAACTGACTATCGGTCGTTACGGCAGTGCCAACCCGATTAAGTCACTGCGTTCGGTATGGCCCCAGCAGCGCGGCATTGCCACGTTGCTTGGTGTGGCAGGGATGATTGCGGTATCAATGATCCTGAGCTTCTACGCCATCGTTGCCGGTTGGCTGTTTGGTTTCCTTGTCGGCCCAATCTTCGAGGCAATTGGCCTGACCTCTGCGGCTAACTGGCTGGAGTCTTTCAGTGCTTCACGTAACCTGGCCCTGATGATCTTCTTCATGGTGCTGACTATTCTGGTAGTACGCAACGGGGTTGCAAACGGTATTGAGCGCTGGTCGACCCGATTGATGCCTGTGCTGTTGCTGCTGTTCGTGGTGATGGTAATCTACATCCTGACTCAGGATGGTGCTATCGATGGTCTGAAAATGTATTTGGTGCCGGATTTCTCTCATTTCAGTCCGAGCCTGGTGGTGAGTGCCATGGGACAGGCATTCTTCTCGCTATCGCTGGGCGTCTGCTCAATGATGGTGTACGGCTCATATATCAAAAAAGATGTGAACCTGCCGAAAACCGCAGCTCAGGTTGCCTTGCTGGATACTTCTGTAGCCTTTATTGCCGGTTTGCTCATTTTGCCTGCAATGTTTGTTGCCCAGCACAATGGCGTCGAAATCTACAGTGACACCGGTGCACTGTTGTCATCAGATACCCTGGTATTTAGCGTATTGCCTGCAATGTTCGATACCATGGGCTCGGCCGGACTGTTCATTGGCGTGCTGTTCTTCGTATTGATGGTGATTGCGGCCCTGACTTCATCAATCTCGATGCTGGAAGTACCGGTTGCCTGTGCAACTGAAGAGCTTAATCAGGATCGTAAAATTGCCGTGTGGTGGATTGGCGGCCTGATCACCTTGTTCTCTGGCATTATCGTATTCAATTTCGGTGATATGTTTGGCCTGGTTATCTCTATCACGACAGAATACGCCCAGCCTATCCTAGGTATGCTGTTTGCCCTGCTAGTCGGCTGGGTATGGAAGCGTGACAAAGTACTGCAGGAGATCAAGGAAGGCTACCCTGAGCTTGAACAGGGGCTGTTCTGGAAAATCTGGCCTTGGTATGTTCGCGTCGTCTGTCCGCTGATGATGCTGTGGGTATTCTTCGCCTGATTTAGGGCTGAAGCCCCCTCGATACAGTGACCTAACAAAGCCGCTCGATTGAGCGGCTTTTGTGTGTCAGGCATTTGGTATTAACGGCAAACGGTATATACTCCGCCTCTCGATTATTTGGCTTGTTCTATGGTATTTGGTTATGTTCACTCTGGTTTATCAGCATCCTGATTTTTTGGTTATCAACAAACATCCGGATGTGAGCGTACATAAAGATGATAATGAGCAGCCCTTGCTGGCAGCCGTGGCTGAGCAAACCGGGGACGAGAAGCTATACCTTATTCACCGCCTTGATAAGATGACCTCCGGGTTGCTGTTGCTGGGAAGAAATAAACAGGCAGCCTCGGTGCTGTCGGGTAATTTTGCCCGTCGTGATGTCGAGAAGTTTTATTTGGCTATCGGTACGAAAAAGCCAAAGAAAAAGCAGGGCGTTGTGATAGGCGACATGACCCGCTCCCGCCGTAGCAGCTGGAAGCTTGAAAGCAGTAAAGACAATCCCGCCGTGACGCAGTTCTTCTCGACGGCGGGTGGCAACGGGCGTCGCCTGTTTCTGTGTAAGCCCCATACCGGAAAGACCCACCAAATTCGCGTAGCATTGCGCAGTGTGGGATCGGGGATTGCCGGGGACATGATTTATGGTTGCGAGGAGGCCGATCGCGGCTATCTTCATGCCTATGCGTTGCGTTTTCCCTATCAGGGCGAGTGGTGCCAGTTTATCTGTGTGCCGGACCGGGGCGAGCTGTGGCAAACCGCAGAAGTCCAGCAGGCCCTGAATGAATGGCAGTCTCCGTGGGAGCTGAGCTGGCCGAAACTCGCGGTCAAAAAGTAGCTGTGGTTATCAAATAACCACAATTGTTAAATAAGAGTGTGTAAAAGAGGCCTTAATGGCCTTTTTTTACACATAATCGGTAAAAATATAAATTAAAGTCGTCTAACCGGCTGTAACTTGAGCAAACGCAATTAAATTATTGATAGAGATCACATATAATAGCGGCCTAGGAAACGCCTAGACAGAGGATTACAATGCGCCTGACCCGCTCTATGTCGCTTCGTATGCGACTGAAGAAGAAAAAGAACAAATCTCTATTTTGGGGGCTGGCATCATTTCGTCGTAATCGTCAAAAGTTCAAATCCCGCGTCAAACGTCAGAGACAAGTCCGTGTCACTGCTGAATATGTTACCCTCGCCAGCCATCGCCACCCTGATGAAAATATCAAACTCGTAGCCTGATCTGTTTTATCCACCTTTTGTCGCTGCTCCTTTGTATAGGCAGATTGTGCTGCCGATAATTGTGTGGAATGGTATGAGCCAATGGTATTAGAATAGCGCCCTAATTTTGATCAAGATTGTAGAGTTATGGAAACCACCGCGCTGCCGACCTTAGAACAACACCTGCTAACTGAACTGTTGTCACCACCGACTGAAGTTCGCCGCTTATTTCACGGTCGGGGACGCTGTTGGCAGGGGCTGGAACAGCTTACTGTTGACTGGCTGAGTGGGCAGGTCTTAGTTTCCTTATTTAAAGAGCCATCTGAGCCGTTTCTTGCAGCATTGCATAATACTCTGACGGCTTTGGTTTCCTCCGAAGCCTGGCTGCAAAGCGGGGCGACATCGTTGCTACTGCAGCATCGCGACCGGCAGGGATCACCGATGGAGCTTCTATGGGGCGAAAGCGGTGAATACCAGGACGTGGTAGAAAATGGGCTGACGTTTAAGCTGGATCTGGGGCGCAAGCAAAATAACGGCCTGTTTCTTGACATGCGCTATGGTCGCCGCTGGGTGATGGAGCATGCCGCAGGTAAACGGGTGCTGAATTTGTTCGCCTATACCTGCGGGTTTTCGGTGGCAGCCATCGAGGGCGGTGCCGAACATGTGGTTAACCTCGATATGGCCAAGGCAGCATTGAGCCGAGGCCGTGATAACCATCATCTCAATAAGCATGATCTGAAGAAAGTGAGCTTCTTAGGGCACGAGCTGTTCAAGTCATGGGGCAAAGTCCGCAAGCTGGGGCCTTACGACTTGATCATCATTGATCCGCCTTCATTTCAGAAGGGCAGCTTCGCCCTGACCAAGGATTACCAGAAAATCCTTCGGCGTCTGCCGGAACTGCTGACAGGAAAAGGCCAGGTTGTCGCCTGTGTGAACGATCCTTCTGTGTCGTCTCAGTTCTTGATTGACGGTATGGCGACCGAAGCGCCGGAGCTGGCGTATACCGAACGCTTGGCCAACCCGCCGGAGTTTAAGGACATTGATCCTGAAGGCGGGCTAAAAGTACTGGTATTCGACAGACAGTAATTGCAATAAAAATACCGCCAGAGGTTTAACACTGGCGGTATCGATGATTTATAGCTCCGAAGAACGAAGTCTTACTCTACTTGTTATTTCGTCAGGCCTTGGCAGTATTGGTCATAGACTGGCTGTTCTGCCATGGTGCGTCCACGCATATCCATGATCATTATCTTATAGTTCACGCCTTCGTTAAACAGAGGGATGAGCTCTTCACTGTTGCAGTAATTCACGGCCGCATTTTTGACTGCCTGCGAAGGTGGGATCTTGCCGCCACCACCATATAAAATGGTGATTTCGACAGTCTTCTCACGCGCCTGGGCTTTCATGATCTGGTATTCACCCACCTTGTCATAGGGGGCTTTGTTGTTGATCAGTGACGCACGACTTTTGGCCAGCGCTTTCGCTGCATCATCTGGGCTTGATGCGCAGCCAGCCAGTGAAAGTAATGCGATGCATATAAGTGTTTTCTTTAACATCAGATAATTAATCTCGATCTATGCGGGTGTGTAATGCCGTAGCCGGTTAAGGTAGGACTTTCTTAAATGGCTTAACAATAACGTTGTCATACACACCGGCCTCAATGTAAGGATCGGCGTCAGCCCATGCTTTGGCATCAGCCAAAGAGTTGAACTCAGCAATGACGGTTGAGCCAGTGAAACCGGCTTCGCCCGGATTGTCGCTGTCGATAGCCGGCATTGGACCCGCAACCAACAGGCGACCTTGTTCTTGAAGCTCTTTCAGGCGGGCAAGGTGTTTTTCGCGAACACTCAGGCGACGCTCTAAGCTGTTTTCAACATCCTGAGAAAAGATTACATACCACATTCGCTGAATTCTCCCTGTAGCTAAATTAGACCATGCCGCTTCTGTTTGAATAATGAAGGGCTTGGATTGATACTGGAGGGTTATCTTAAAGCAAAAAAAAAGCCCCAACCAGAGGTTAGGGCCAATTGTGAGGACAGCTTTACGCTTTTCGTATCGGGCGCGGGCGTCCTTCGCTGTTGATCGCGACGTAGTTGAAGGTGGCTTCGCAGACACGGTAGCGCTCGCCGACACCATCAATGGCAACCGGTTTTACCCATACTTCCAATGCCACGCTCATCGATGTGTTGCCGATGCGGCTGCATTCGCCGTAACAGCAAACAACATCGCCGACGCTGACAGGAGCTTTAAAGGCAATACTTTCGACAGAGACAGTAACAACGCGTCCGCCTGAAATCTCTTTGGCCAGAATGGCACCGGCCAAATCCAATTGAGACATAATCCAGCCACCAAAAATATCGCCGTTGGCATTGGTGTCTGCAGGCATAGCTAGAGTGCGGAGCAGCAGTTGTCCGCGAGGAATATTATTTTCTGTGGTCATGGTTCTATCTTACAACTATTCAGAATCAGTTTCTTTGGGCATATGGTGGTAAATATAACCGCCGGTGGCAAGGGTAAAAATCAAAGTTAGGGCTAATAGGCCAAAGACTTTAAAGTTTACCCATACATCAAGCGGAAGCTGGAAAGCGATATAGACATTGGCGATGGCACAAGTGACGAAAAACAGGATCCAGGCCATATTGATCCGTTTCCATATCAGCTCCGGCAGATTAATTTCGTTACTCAGCATTCCTTTGATTAGTGGCTTGCCCAGGTATTGGCTGACGGCGAGGCCGATAGCAAACAACACATAGACAATTGTGACCTTCCATTTGATGAAATTGTCATCATGGAGAAACAGGGTCAGTCCGCCAAATACAGCAACCATCGCGAAGGTGATCAGCTGCATTTTCTCTACTTTTTTGTACAAGAACCATGTGAGTGCCACCTGAAACGCCGTTGCCGCAATCAAGGCGCCTGTCGCAACATAGATGTCATGGGTTTTATACAAGATAAAGAAGACGATCAGCGGAATAAAGTCGATCAGTTGTTTCATTCAATAGCAGCCTTATTATTGCCAAGTCATAAATGACCTGGCGGAATGAATCTATATCCAAGTATTGCTAGCTACTAGTATACCTAATAGCCTCAGGGATAAATATCTGCCGAGTGAATTCTCCCGTATGAACAACGAAAAAGGCCGCTGATAGTTATCAGCGGCCTTTGCTATACAGGCTTAGAGATTAAGCGTTCTGAACTTCTTCAGAAACCTTGTCAGCTTCTTTGCTTACCATGTCATCGATAATGACGGCACACGCGGCATCGCCGGTGATGTTAAGCGCAGTACGGATCATATCAAAGATACGGTCAAGGGCGAATAGTAGTGGTAGACCTTCGATTGGAATACCGGCAGCAAGCAGTACTGCAACTACCAGGAATGACGGACCCGGAACACCGGCCTGGCCAACAGCACCTAGTGTTGAGGTTACAATGATGGCAATGTATGCGCTCATACCCAGATCAATGTTGAACATCTGGGCGAAGAAGATAGCAACCAGACCGTAGTAAATGGCGTTACCGCTCATGTTGATGGTCGCGCCCAGCGGCAGTACGAATGCAGCCGTTGAGTTCTTAACACCCAGCTCATCTTCACAGGTTTCCATGGTGACAGGCAGGGTTGCCATAGAAGAAGCTGTTGATAGCGCAACTGCCTGTGGCTTTTTCATTGCCGACAGGAACTTCATTGGTGATGTTTTGCTGAATGCTTTGATCATTAGCGGGTAGAACACGAAACCGTAGACCAGGATGGCACCGACGTAGACCACAAACAGCTTGAAGACGACCATCAGGGCGCTAAAGCCAAAGGTACCAACGGCATCCGCCATCAGGCCGAATACACCCAACGGCGCAATTTTCATCACGACATTGATCATCCAAACCATGGCATCAACAATGGCATTGACACCATTGATCAGCGGGTCGCGGCGTTCTTTTTCCAGTTTCGATAAAGCGATACCAAAGAAAAGGCAGAATACGAGAATTTGTAGAATATTCGCTTCGTTCAGTGACTGGAAAACGTTGGTCGGGATCATGCCAAGTACGGTTGCCCAGAAAGATGGCAGGTCGCCTTTGTCGGCATAGACATTGGAGAACAAGCCTTCGACACCTGTCAGGTCAACGCCCATTCCCGGCTCAAACATTTCACCCATGAACAGGGCGAGTGCGACGGCGACGGCAGACGTGAAGCCGAAGAAGCCCAATGTTGCAAAGCCCACTTTTCCTGCTGAGTGGCTGCTGCCAAGTCCGGCGGCACCGGAGATAATTGCAACGGCAACCAGTGGGATAACAAGCATTTTGATCAAGTGGATAAAAATACTACCAAGCGGCGCGAACAGGCTGGCTGATTGCCCCATCATCGCGCCAACAAGCGTACCTACACACATGGCAATGACGACTTGGACGCCGATATTGCCTAATAGTCCTTTTTCTTTTAACACTTTTTATACCTCAGTTGTGTTTGTTAATTGTGCTTAGGGTTAAGTGTTGTATTTGTTGTGAATGTTAACCCAATATTTTGCGGTTGTGTTTTTACACACAATTATTGTATTTATCAATCATTGTTTTCGATATTTTGCTTTGCTGTTATCGGGTGTGACAATGTCTGGTGACAAAATCGCTACCCTTAACAACTCGGCTACTGTAAGTCGGGGATGGGGGAAGATCTTTGATCTAATACGGGTTTAGCTTTGTTAATCGGGGAAAAAATGGTGGAATCTTGCACGTAAATGGTGCGCTTGGGGTGAAAAAGCCGCAACGAATGCGGCTTTGTAAGGTGATCATCTTGTTGATGTGCCTATTTATAGGCGTATGGCTACAGACGTGTAGCGGTTTTCATATTGCTGATGAACTGGCCCATCTGGGTTAACATTTCATCATCGTGTCCCAGGTTCTGCTCGATAACTTTCACGACGGCTGAGCCAGAGATGGCACCAGCAGCGCCGGCCTCGATGGCTTCTTTTACCTGTGCGGGCTCTGAAATACCAAAGCCAAGCAGTGCCGGTGGCGCCTTGTGAACCTTCAGGCTTTCCAGCAGGTGTCCAATAGGCATGCCCGCCTTGGTTTCGGCACCGGTAACACCAGCACGAGACAATAGGTAGGTATAGCCACCACCATACTCGGAAACTGTTTTCAGCGTTTGTTCGTCGGCATTCGGTGGTGCAATGAAGATCGGGTGAATGCCGTATTTCTCGGCTGCTGCCCGGAACTCGGCAGACTCCTTGACCGGTACATCAGCAATTAGCACCGAATCAACCCCGGCATCGGCACACTTTCGGTAGAAGTTCTCGATACCTGCACCGAAGACAAGATTGGCGTACATCAGCAGGCCAATGGGCAGCTCCGGGTATTTGGCGCGGATCTTGGCCAGAAGCTCAAAACACAGTGCCGGCGTCGTTCCTGACTCCAGTGCCCTGATTGTCGCGCCCTGGATAGTCGGGCCGTCGGCCAGCGGATCAGAGAACGGAATACCCAGCTCTAATGCATCGGCGCCGGACTCGACCAGCGTGTCGATGATTTTCAGGGATTGCTCGGGATTGGGATCGCCGATGGTTACAAAAGGAACAAATGCGCCTTCATGTTTTGCCGCCAGGCGGTCAAATAGTGCTTGATAACGATCCATTACAGCGCTCCCTTCTCTTCTAGAATATCGTGGACTGTGAAAATGTCTTTGTCGCCGCGTCCGGACAGGTTGACGACCAGTATCTGTTCTTTTTCTGGTTCTTTCTCAATCATCTGCAGGGCATAAGCCAGTGCATGGGCAGATTCCAGTGCCGGGATAATGCCTTCGTTGCGGGCCAGTGACTGGAAGGCTTCCAGTGCCTCGTCGTCAGTCACTGAACCATAGACAGCGCGGCCAGTTGCGTTCAGGTGGGCATGCTGAGGGCCGACAGACGGGAAATCCAAACCGGCAGAGACCGAGTAGGACTCTTCAACCTGACCATGTTCGTCCTGCATCAGCGGAGCCTTCATGCCAAAGAAAATACCCAGCTTGCCGTGTTTCAGTGGTGCACCGTGCATGTCGGTATCAAGACCTTTGCCCGCTGGCTCGACACCAATCAGGCCGACTTCTTCATCATCGATAAAATCAGCGAACATCCCGATAGCATTGGAGCCACCGCCGACACAGGCGATAACGGCATCAGGCAGGCGACCTTCTTTTGCCAGGATCTGAGCTTTGGTTTCCTCGCCGATAATATGCTGGAACTCGCGGACAATGGTTGGGAATGGGTGCGGACCTGCCGCCGTACCTAACAGGTAGTGAGCTTTGTCATAGGTTGCTGACCAGTCGCGCATTGCTTCGTTACAGGCATCTTTCAGGGTGGCTGAGCCGGAGTGTACCGGGATCACTTCTGCGCCCATCAGCTTCATTCGGAAAACGTTCGGGCTCTGGCGCTCAACGTCTTTGGCACCCATGTACACACGGCATTTCAGTCCCAGCAAGGCGCAGGCCAATGCTGTTGCTACACCGTGCTGACCGGCACCTGTCTCGGCGATGATTTCTTCTTTGCCCATTCGTTTGGCAAGCAGTGCCTGACCCAGTACCTGGTTGGTTTTGTGTGCGCCACCGTGCAGCAAGTCTTCACGCTTTAGGTAGAGCTTGGTCTTGGTGCCTTTGGTCAGGTTTTGACACAGGGTCAGGGCGGTCGGGCGACCGGCATATTCTTTCAGCAGGTCAAGAAACTCTTTCTGAAAGCTTGGGTCTTGCTGGGCCTCGATGAAAGCTGCCTCCAGCTGGTCAAGTGCCGGGACCAAAATCTGGGGAACATATTGTCCACCAAATTCACCGAAGTAGGCGTCTAGTTTGCTCATAATCTTATTTATCCTTAATACTTTCTGATTGCCGCGAAGGCCGCATTCAATTTTGTCTGATCTTTTTTACCCGGGGCGCTTTCAACACCAGAGTTTAAATCCAATCCCTTGCAGCCCAGCTTGGCTGCCTCACAGGCATTTTCCGGTGTCAGGCCACCTGCCAGCATGATGTTTTGCCTGTCGGTATCGCTTAGCAGGTTCCAGTCAAAGGCGATGCCTGTCCCGCCAGATTGCTGGCCGACCTTGCTGTCTAGCAGGTGTTTGTCGGCCGGCCATCGTTCGAAGTCCGGGACTGCCGTAGCAATGCCATGAGCCTTCCAGATCTCGCAGTCATCCGGGAGCTGGGCTTTCAGTCCCTGGACATATTCCGGTGATTCTTCACCGTGGAGCTGGACGGCTGACAAAGACAGGGCATTGGCAGCCTTGGCGACAGCGTCGGGATCAGCATTGCGGAACACGCCGACATACTTGAGCGGTGCACCGCTCATTATCATGCGGGCCTGTTCGATATCGACCTGACGTGGCGAGGTGGAGACGAAAATCAGACCGCCGTAGACAGCACCACTTTGATAGGCCGCGCTGGCATCATCGGCTCGGGTCAGGCCGCAGACTTTGTTTTCACCCAGGAGTACCCGGCGCACCGCCAGCTCAAGGTTGTCCTCGGCCATCAGGGAGCTGCCGATCAGAAAGCCATTGGCATAGGCGGCAAGATCACGAACCTGCTGGTGGTTGTAGATCCCTGATTCCGAAATGACAATGGTGTCCTGCGGCAGGCGCGGTGCCAGCTCCTTGGTGCGATTAAGGTCAATGCTCAAGTCTCGCAGGTTACGGTTGTTGATCCCGACGACCTTAGCGTTCAATGCAATAGCCCGCTCCAGCTCTTGCTCATTGCTGACCTCGGTCAGAATACCCAGGTTCAGCGATTCAGCCACGGCGGCAAGCTCGCGGTATTCGTCATCATTGAGCACCGATAGCATCAGCAAAATGGCATCGGCACTGTAGTGACGTGCCAGATACACCTGATAGGTATCGATCATGAAGTCTTTGCACAGAACCGGCTGCTTGACCTGGTTACGAACCAGAGGAAGAAAATCAAAATTTCCCTGGAAGTATTTCTCGTCCGTCAGGACCGATATGGCACTGGCATGGCCGTTGTAGACCTTGGCAATGTGATCCAGGTTGAAGTCATGACGGATCAAGCCTTTTGACGGTGAGGCTTTCTTGCACTCAAGAATAAAGGCCGTCTGTTCGCCGGACAGGGCGTCGTAAAAGTTACGGTCACTCGGGGTTAAGCCGTCAATAAAGTCGTCAAGTGGCTGTTCCTGCTTGCGCGCTTCCACCCACAGGCGTTTGTCGGCCACAATTTTCGCTAGTACGGTTTCCATGGTTAACCTCGTGCTGCCAGTTTCTCAACCAGCTCAAATGCTTTGCCAGACTGCATAACGTCAATGGCTTGTTGGGTGTTGGCTGTTAAATCTTCGTTGCCGAACAGGCGTAGCAGCATAGCCACATTGACGGCAACGGCACCTTGCTGGGATGCGGTTCCTTTACCGGTCAGAATGTTGGTGATAATGGCCCGGTTCTCTTCCGGCTCACCGCCCTTGATGGCTTCAAGCGGGTAGGTATCGAGACCAAAATCTGCCGGAGTCAGGGTATATTCCTTGATTTCGCCATTGATGATTTCAGCAACGGTTGTTTCGCCGTGGATGGCGACTTCATCTAGCCCGCTGCCGTGAACAACGGCTGCCCGTTTCATGCCCATTGCTGCCATGGTTTCGGCTATCGGGCGTACCAGAGCCTGATCATAGACCCCCATCAGCTCGATAGTTGGCCGGGCCGGGTTAATGAGCGGACCAAGCACATTGAAGATAGTCCTGGTTTTTAATGTCTGGCGAACTGGCATCGCATGGCGGACACCGCCGTGATATTCCGGTGCGAACAGAAAGCAGACACCGAGCTCGTCAAGTGCCCCACGGGCATTGTTAGGTGTCATCGCCAAATTAATGCCGAATTTGTCGAGCAGATCGGATGAACCCGACTTGCTCGATACCCCGCGGTTGCCGTGTTTGGCAACCTTAACGCCACAGGCGGCTGCGACAAAGGCGGCGGTGGTCGAGATATTGATGGTGTTGGCGCCGTCACCACCGGTGCCGACGATATCGGCAAAATCATAGTCCGGGCTAGGGAACGGGTTGGCATTGGCCAGTAGGGCACTGGCGGCACCGGCGATCTCTGCCGGGGTTTCACCTTTGATCTTCAGGGCAGTCAGTATGGCTGACAGCAGGATCGGCTCGACTTCGCCTTTGATGATGGCATCGAACAGGGTATGGCTTTCTTCCTGGCTCAGCGCCTGCTGGTCATATAATTTGTTGGCAATGGTGTAAATGCTTGCATCCATAATCTTATTCTCCCTAAAGCTTTATTTATTCGTTGCCACGCGATGGCTGTCCGGCTTTGACATTACCCAGTTCAGCGTATTGGTAAGCAACTGAGCCCCTTGTGTAGTTAGAATCGACTCAGGGTGGAACTGGTAGCCACACACACGATCCTGATCATTGGTTACTGCCATCACCAGCCCGTCGACATCGGCAACGGTTGTCAGGCTGTCCGGTACCTCCGTGGCAACCAGAGAATGGTAGCGGGCAATGGAGAGCGGACTTGGCAAGTCACCAAATACAGTATGGCCACTGTGATGCATCATGGCTGCTTTGCCGTGGACGATATCGCCGGCGCCTTCCACCTTGCCGCCGTATGCTTCGACGATAGCCTGGTGGCCAAGGCAGATACCAATCATTGGCACCTTGCCGCGAACCCGCTTGATAAGCTCGGGCATGCAACCGGCATCGGCTGGCGCACCAGGGCCGGGAGAAAGCACCAGCACCGGGTTGGCTTTTTCAGCCAGCGCCTGTTCCATCTGGTCTGCGCTCAGGCTGTTACGGTAGATGGTGACCGGGTAACCCAGCGAGCGAAACTGATCGACCAGGTTGTAGGTAAAGGAATCAAAGTTATCGAGTAGTACAATTTCAGCAGCTGTCATGACTTTGATCCTTATACTGACTGGGTTGGGGCACTGTGTGCCTTGCGGATAGCGGCGATCACAGCCTGCGCCTTGCCACGGGTTTCATCGGCTTCGGCCTGCGGGACAGAGTCATAGACGACACCGGCACCGGCCTGGACACTGGCTACGCCATCTTCGACATAGGCTGAGCGGATCACAATACAGGTGTCCATATCGCCGTGCCCGGTCAGGTAGCCGACAGCACCACCGTAGCTGCCGCGGCGACGTTGCTCAACATCACGGATTAGCTGCATTGCGCGGATTTTCGGTGCGCCGGTCAGCGTGCCCATGTTCATGCAGGCCTGATAGGCATGCAGCGCATCGAGATCGCCACGCAATTGACCGACAACACGGGAGACTAGGTGCATCACATGGCTGTAGCGGTCGACTTTGAGCAAGTCGGCTACATAGCGGCTGCCGGGTTCGCTGATCCGGGCCACATCGTTACGGGCCAGATCAACCAGCATCATGTGCTCGGCGTTTTCTTTCATGTCACTGCGCAGTTCAAGCTCAATGCGGCCGTCGAGATCCAGGTTAATGGAGCCGTCCGGATTCTTACCGCGGTGGCGAGTACCGGCAATCGGATAGATTTCCACCTGGTTGCTCTCGGTACAATATTTCAGTGCACTTTCCGGCGAGGCGCCGAACAGGGTGAAATCAGCGTCCTGCAGGTAGAACATATAAGGGCTAGGGTTACCGATTTTCAGCTCTTTGTAGGCCACCAGTGGCGACGGGCACGGCAGCGTGAACTGCCGGGACGGTACGACCTGGAACACATCGCCATTAATGACGTGCTGTTTGAGATCGACCACGGTCTGGCAGAATGCCTCGTCACTGACGCTGGCAACCGGCTCGCACTGGTCCTGGAACTCAGCTTCTGGCAGCGGTTTCGGCTCCAGACAGGCCTCTTTGATATGCTGCAACCGACGACTTAGCTCAAAATAGCTGGAAGTGTATTGATCGCCGCCAAACAGCGTTGCCTGCAGCTTGCCCCGGCGGCGCTGGTGGTCGATAACCAACAGGGTCTCGGCAATATAGAACAGGTAGTCCGGGCATTTGTTGTCCTCGGCGACGTCCGGCAGCGGCTCGAAACCGGCGACGACGTCATAGGCAAACAGGCCGCCGAGAAATAAGGCTTCCCGCGGGTGGCCAGAGGTATCAAAGGCGTGCTGGATCATGCGCAGCGCGTCAAACGAAGAGGTTTGACGCAGGCGGCTGTCTTCATCGAGCGCGCGTTCGGCACTGGGAAAATCGAGGATCAGGCAGTCGTTTTCACGTCGTCCCTGAATATCGGCAGCCAGTGCCTGCTCAAGTGTCTGCAGGACATTGAGTCCGTTGTCGGTTAATGCTTCCAGCCGGACCTGCTTGCCGCGGCATACAATACGGACCGCAGCATCAATCAGCATCAGGCTTTTCAAATCCTGCTTGGAGTCAATTTCGGCCGACTCCAGCAGTAAGTTATGCGGACGGTTGCCACAGACGGAGTAATACAACTCCGTCGGGTCGGCCACATAGGGTACGTCGAGGCTAAGTAGTTCCAGCTCGCCGGTACCTAAAGGGGTCGTATTCACAGCGTTCTCCCTGCCGCTTCTACAAACGGTTTCAACTCTTGCATTAACTGTTCAAACATTGGGCCAGTCAGCGCCTGGTGGCCGTCGGACAAGGCCTCACACGGATTAAGGTGTGATTCGACAATGATGCCATCAGCGCCAACTGCCGCTGCTGCCCGTGATAGCGGGATAACCAACTCGCGTACACCGGTGCCGTGGCTTGGATCAACCACGACAGGTAGGTGGGTACGCTGCTTGAGATAGGCAACGGCATTGAGGTCCAATGTATTCCTTGTTGCTGTCTCGTAGGTACGGATACCACGCTCGCACAGGATAATGTTAGGATTTCCTGCGTCATAGATGTATTCCGCGGCCAGTAACAGCTCTTCGATAGTGGCGGAAAGTCCGCGTTTGAGCAAGACCGGTTTTTTACTTTCACCCACAGCTTTTAACAAAGCGTAGTTCTGCATATTGCGGGCACCAATCTGTAGGCAGTCGACATATTCACACATTGTATCGACCTGACCGACTTCCATGACCTCAGACACCGTCGGCAGCCCAAGTTGCTGGTTGGCTTTATGCAGCAGTTTTAGTCCTTCTGCTCCCATGCCCTGGAAATCATACGGGCTGGTGCGAGGCTTGTAGGCACCGCCGCGAAGAGCCACGGCACCGTGTTTTTTCACTACCTCGGCAACCGCCATTAGTTGCGCTTCGGACTCGACAGAACACGGACCGGCGATAACGGCAAACTTGTCGCCACCGACAGCGGCACTGCCGAAGCGAACTACTGTGTCATGGGCCTGAACTTCACGGCTTACCATTTTGTACTTGGTCAGAATCGGTTTGACGTTTTCGACACACGGGTAAGCATCCAGGTGAAGCTGCTGCAACACGCGCTCGTCGCCTAGTGCACCCAGTACAATACGCTCGACACCCGGCATGTAGAGTGGCTTTAGGCCAGCAGACTCGATACGGCTGAGGATTTCTTTGGCTTGCTCTTCGGTCGCGTTGGGCTTTAGTACAATAATCATTTGTTTATCTCTTAATCTGTGTCGTGCACCTGCAGGCTGTTGGAAGAGGCTACATCGTGCTGAAAGTCGTATTCATCAGTTCGGGATATAAAAAAGCCCGCAGTATGCGGGCTTGTGTCTGTTTGGCCTTTAGGCACAGCAAATCACACCACCCGCTGAGGGAAGTGCCACCACCAAGAAAAGAAAGCGCAGAGCTGATGATGAATTTGCTGTAACATGTAAATATCCTGTAATTCTATTACTGGGTAACTGCGTACTAGTAAACTAGTTCATGAAATTAATGTCAAGAAATTTAATTTATGTTGTTTGATTTACATAGCCATACCACAGCATCGGATGGCCGTTTAGCGCCTGAAGAGCTGGTAAGAAGAGCGGTTGAACGACGCGTTGATGTGCTTGCGATCACAGATCACGATACCGTGGCGGGCCTTGAATTGGCACAGCAGGCAATCGATGCAGAAAATCTGCCTCTAACTCTCATCAAAGGTATTGAAATATCGACACTTTGGCGAAATTTTGATATTCACATTGTCGGCTTGAACATAGACCATGAACACCCGGCGATCACTGCCTTGATCGCCGAACAGGCGGCGCGGCGTGAGACTCGGGCTGCGCTGATAGCCGAGCGACTCGAGAAAAACCGTATGCCGGGTGCGCTGGCCGGAGCCAAGGCGCTGGCTGGCGGTGCGACGCTGACGCGGGCGCATTTTGCCCAGTGGCTGGTAGAACAAGGTTATGCCAAAAATATGCAGGCGGTGTTCAAAAAATTCCTGACCCGGAACAACCCGGGCTATGTGCCGCCCAGCTGGTGCTCGATTGCCGAGGCCGTCGAGGCCATTCATGCTGCCGGAGGCCAGGCGATATTGGCACACCCGGGCCGCTATAAGATGACGGCAAAGTGGTTGAAACGTCTGCTGACGGCGTTCGTTGAAGCCAACGGGGATGCGATGGAGGTTGCACAGCCCCAGCAGTCTCAGCAGGAGCGCAGGACGCTTGCTGACTACTCGATAGAATATAACTTGCTCGCTTCGCAAGGTTCTGACTTTCATTATGCCTCTCCATGGACCGAACTTGGGCGCAACCTCTGGTTGCCAAAAGGAGTGACTGAGGTCTGGCAAGAGTGGAAGGTTGAAAAGAAGCGGGTTGATGACGAGGTTCCGCAGAGAACGGAACTATCCTAGGAGGAACAATGAGCCAATTTTTTTACGTTCACCCCGAAACACCGCAAAACCGCCTGATTAACCAGGCCGTGGCAATTATTCGCAATGGCGGGGTGATTGTTTACCCGACAGACTCGGGCTATGCCCTGGGCTGCCAGTTGGAAAACAAGCAGGCGCTGGAGCGTATCTGCCAGATCCGTCGTCTTAATGACAAGCACAACTTCACGCTGCTGTGTCGTGATCTGTCCGAGCTGTCGCTGTATGCCCGTGTCGATAACACGGCGTTTCGCCTGCTGCGCAATAATACGCCGGGCGCCTATACGTTTATTTTCAAGGGGACCAAGGAAGTACCGCGTCGCCTGATGAACCCTAAGCGTAAAACCATCGGTATCAGGGTGCCTGACAACGCTATTGCCCTGGCTTTGTTGGATGCGCTGGGCGAGCCGATGATGTCGACCTCGCTGATCTTGCCTGATAGCGATGTCGCCGAGTCTGATCCGGATGAAATCCGCGATAAGCTGGAGCATGCGGTCGATTTGATTATCAATGGCGGTTACCTGGGCGAGCAGCCGACAACGGTAATTGACTTCAGTAATGACGAGATGGAAGTGGCGCGTGTCGGTGCCGGGGATCCCGCTCCGTTCGAATAATCGCTGAGCAATAGGCATCACATTTCTTATTGGTTGCTTCGGACGGATCTCCGGACAGAAAAGAAGTCGTTGATGATGGCCATCTAATCCGTCTTTTCGGTGGTATCTGCATCAAGCTTTTGGCATAATCCACGGTCGCTTTAAGAGGGCTTAGGGCGTGATACCAAGCAGTGTGCGGATACAGCCGAAGAGGCTTGATAAGCGTGCTGCCGGTATATTTGATGATATTTCGACGCCTGTGAAGGCGACAAAGGTTTATCCAAATGAGTGAAAAATTACAGAAGGTGCTGGCTCGTTCAGGCCAAGGTTCCCGTCGCGAGCTTGAATTAATGATTCAAAATGGCCGGGTAAGCATTGATGGCAAGACCGCAAAGCTAGGCGATCGTCTTGAAGACGGTCATGATTCAATTGTTCGCATTGACGGACATAAGATCAATCTAGTTGCACCTTCTGAAGAAGTGTGTCGTGTCCTTGCCTATAACAAACCTGAAGGTGAGTTATGTACGCGCCATGATCCTGATGGTCGCCGTACTGTCTTCGATCGCCTTCCGCGCCTGGAGTCGGGTCGTTGGGTGTCAGTCGGCCGTCTGGATGCGAACACGTCAGGTTTGTTGCTTTTCACTACCGACGGTGAACTGGCAAACCGACTGATGCACCCGAGCCACCGCGTTGAGCGTGAGTACATGGTACGTGTATTCGGTGACGTCAATGAGCAGATGATCAAGAACCTGGTTAACGGTGTTGAACTCGAAGACGGTATGGCACGTTTTGAGGACGTGGTGTACGCCGGCGGCGAAGGAATGAACCACACCTTCTACGTTATGCTGACCGAAGGTCGTAACCGTGAGGTTCGTCGTCTGTGGGACTCCCAGGGTGTGACGGTAAGCCGTCTGAAGCGTGTTCGCTACGGTGATATCTTCCTGACCAAGGACATTCCCCGTGGTGGCTGGATGGAGCTTGAACTGAAGGAAGTGAACTACCTGCGTGAAATGGTCGAGCTGAAGCCGGAAGAGAACACCATGCTGACGGTAGAAGGCCAGAAGCGCAAGAAAGGGGTTCGTCAGATCCGCCGTGCAGTTCGTCGTCACGAAGAGCGTATCAATGATGATTCGCCACGTGGTCGTCGTGGCCGTCAGGACAAGCGCCGTGCTTCCTCGCGCAACAAAGATGCCGAAGCAACTTCGCAAGGCCGACGCAAGCCTTCCGGCAATGCGGCAAACCGCCGTAACCCGCTGAAGAACAAGCCGGCCAAGCCGCGCACGCGCAAATAAGGCGTGATTAGATTTAAAAAAGCAGCCAGTTGGCTGCTTTTTTTATGTTTGTAAAACCCCCTCCCTTGAGCGGTTAAGCGATTGTTTTCGTTAATGCTGCCTCCAAGGGAGGGCTGGGGAGGGTTGTTGTGAGGACTATTGGGGATCCACCTTGAATCCATTGTCCATTTTGAGTTAAGCGCCGGGGTTAAGCCGCGCCTGGCTTACGCTTTGGCTGGGCATCAATGCACTGGCCGTTAACATTCTTGCTTTCCGGACCCATCAGGTACAGGTACAACGGCATAATGTCGGCAGGTGTTTTCAGCTCTGAGCTGTCTTCCGCCGGGTAGGCCTTGGCGCGCATTGCCGTACGGGTCGCCCCCGGGTTGATGGCATTGACGCGGACATTGGTATTGCTCATCTCGTCAGCCAGGATCTGCATCATGCCTTCGGTGGCAAACTTGGAGATCGAGTAGGCGCCCCAGAAGGCACGGCCCTGGTGGCCTACCGTTGATGACGTGAAGACGATACGGCCGTCCTCGGCTTTCTTGACCAGTGGCATCAGTGATTGGGTCATCAGGAACTGGGCTTTGACATTGACCTGCATGACATCGTCGAAGGTATCTTCGCCGAGTTGATCGAATGGGCTCATCACACCGAGCAGACTGGCATTGTGCAGCACACCATCAAGGCGGCCGAACTGGCCTTCGATGGTTTCGGCCATGTCGTCGTAGTTCTGCTTGGTTGCCCCTTGCAGGTCCAGAGGAATAATCGCAGGCTGAGCATAGCCAAGCGCTTCAATTTCATCGTAAACGGCTTCGAGCTTGGCAACGGTACGGCCAAGCAAAATAACAGTTGCACCGTGAGCTGCATAGCTGATGGCAGCCTGACGGCCGATACCCTCACCAGCCCCTGTCACCAGAATGACACGATCTTTAAGAGAATCTGCAGCGATTTGATATTCCACGTGTAACTTCCTTATTTGTTTTTTAGTTTTCCTATTGTATTGCGATAGCGGTATGGGTGACAACTTGGTTACAATGGTAAAAATGCCAAAAATGAGGACTCAACATTGGATTTTTTGTTTGATTATGGGCTGTTCCTAGCCAAAATCGCCACGGTGGTGATTGCGATTGTCAGTATTCTTGTATTAGCGAAAGGGTTGAGCGGACGTCACGGGACGCAGAAAGGCGAGCTGGAAGTGACCGATCTGACCGAGCAGTACAAAAATACCGTACATCAGTTAGAGTCGCATTTATTTGACAAGCCGTTGCTAAAAGCCCGTGAAAAGGCAGAAAAGAAGGCGGAAAAAGAAAAAAACAAAGAGCGTCAGAGTGAGATCAAAAAAGCGGCCAAAGCCGGTGATCTTTCCCACGTTCGCGAGCCTCGTTTATTTGTTCTCGATTTTCATGGCAGCATCGATGCCCGTGAAGTAGCGGCTTTGCGTGAAGAAGTGACGGCAGTATTGGCTGTTGCAATGGAAGGTGATGAAGTGTTGCTGCGTCTTGAGACCGGCGGCGGTATGGTTCACGGCTACGGTCTGGCCTCTTCGCAACTTGATCGCCTGAAAACGGCGGGTATCAAGCTGACTATCTCGGTGGATAAGGTTGCGGCCAGCGGCGGCTATATGATGGCCTGTGTTGCCGATAAGATCATCTCGGCACCGTTTGCGGTAGTCGGCTCAATCGGGGTGATTGCCCAGTTGCCGAACTTCAACAAGCTGCTGAAGAAAAATGATATTGAGTTTGAACAGATCACAGCCGGCGAGTTCAAGCGTACCTTGACGATGTTCGGTGAGAATACCGATAAAGCGCGTGAGAAGTTCCAGGCAGAAATCGAAGAAACTCACGATCTGTTCAAGAACTTCATTGAAGATCACCGTCCGGAACTTGATCTTGAGAAGGTGGCAACCGGCGAGCACTGGTTTGGCAAGCAAGCCCACGAACTCGGTCTGGTTGATGAAATTGGCACCAGTGATGACTTTATTACCCATGCCTGCAAAGATCGTGAAGTACTTCAGGTTCGCTATGTTCAGCGTAAGAAGCTGGCCGAAAAGCTGGCTGGTGCGACGGGCGAGGCTGCTGATAACCTGCTGCTGAAATGGATCAGCCGCGGTCAGCGTCCAATCGTATAAGGTCGGTCGATGAATCAGAAATGGGCATTGTTTTCGTTTCAGGGGCGGATGCGACGTCGGGATTACTGGCTATACAGCCTGCCTGTATTGTTGGTATCGCTGCCGGTACTCTTCTACAGCGCCTCTGGAAGTGCCGGGAGTAATCCCGTGCTGGAGGTCTTGTCGCTGGTCATTATAGGCTTTGTATTCTGGGCTTCTGCGGCTCTGAACGTCAAGCGACTTCATGACAGAAACAAAAGCGCCTGGTGGGTTATCGTGACATTTTTGCCGTATATCGGACCAATATTCGTTATTGTCGAGTTAGGGATCCTAGACGGAACCAAAGGACCGAATCAATTCGGTGCTGACCCGAAAGGCCGTGGTGAGCCGCCTGTTAATGGTGACAGCGATGGCAACAAAGATACCATGACAATTGATATCTGATCGGTGTTGTTAGCTAACGTCACAGCCCCGCGAGTGCGGGGCTGTTTGTTTTGGAGTGTGCGGTAACTAGCCTTTTAGCGTGAACTCCGGTGACAGCTTATGGGCTAGGAATTTGAACATATTGAAAACCGCTGTGGTTTTTTCAGTCGGTAATCCGTTGTCGTCCAAGAAGTATTCGCCTTTGAACACCAGCACATCGTCTTTCTCTTCAACGGAAGTGGCTCGCATACCATCCTGGTAGGATTCATGGTCCTGAATTAGCTGGTTAGCAATCATCAGTAACTCTTCGGAAGAAATGGTTTTTTTATTGCTCATGCGGTTATCTCTTGAATCGTAGCGTGATCATGTTATAGCAGCCGATGATTTCAGGGCGCTATAGATGGCCCACAGTGTATTGAAGTTAACGCGATAAAACAAACCCTTACCCGGTACCGGGAATTGCACCCAAATTGGTTAAAGAGTGTGTGGTCGGGGCGGAAATTCGACCAATTTATGTGAGCGACGGCAAAAATTTATGGGTTTTAATAGTCAAAGACGGGAGGAGGTGGTAATGATTAGCGCCCTCAGCCACTTTATGGTTATAAATAAAGAGAAAGAGGCGTGGTTTACAGTCAGTTTTGAGGGCCGAAATCGGCTTTAACCTGGTGTTAACAACTGGGGAAGGGACGAGCAAACAGACCGTTTTGATCAAAAAGCAGTTGACCTTCTAGGATTGTAGCCCAATATGTAAATACCAATTAGATTAAGTAACTACTCATCCTGAGTGCCTCTCTCCAGCGATTGAGAATGCCTCTAGTGATTAGTTACTTAATCAGTTTGGTTTATTAGCGTTGCCGTGCCACTGTGTGAATATTAGCGTGCAACTATTTGTTTTATATTGAAAGTTTTGCGAGCACGAGGACGTAATAGAGTCATTATGGGTAAATCTCTCGTTATCGTGGAGTCCCCTGCCAAGGCGAAAACTATAAATAAGTACTTGGGTAAGGACTTCATTGTAAAGTCAAGCGTGGGTCACGTCCGTGATTTGCCAACGGGTGCACGTAGTACGGGTAAAAAAGCGGCAGCCACCTCGACCAAGGGGTTGAGCGCTGAAGAGAAGGCCCGTATCAAGAAAGAAAAAGAGCGTAAGGCGCTGATCGGCAAGATGGGGGTTAACCCTTACAACGATTGGGAAGCGCAATACGAAGTGCTACCGGGCAAAGAAAAAGTCGTTAACGAATTACAGAAACTGGCTGCAGACGCTGACTATGTTTATCTGGCAACCGATTTGGACCGCGAGGGAGAAGCTATTGCGTGGCACCTTCGTGAGATCATCGGTGGCGATGATGAACGTTATAAGCGAGTGGTTTTTAATGAGATCACTAAAAATGCTATTCAGCAGGCGTTTGAACAGCCGGGTGAGCTGAACATCGACGGTGTGAATGCCCA
This sequence comes from Photobacterium alginatilyticum, assembly GCF_009910675.1. Taxonomy (GTDB): domain Bacteria; phylum Pseudomonadota; class Gammaproteobacteria; order Enterobacterales; family Vibrionaceae; genus Photobacterium; species Photobacterium alginatilyticum. The sequence continues at coordinate 52,438 of NZ_RSEJ01000001.1, forward strand.
GCAGGCACGACGTTTCCTTGACCGTGTTGTCGGTTTCATGGTGTCGCCACTGTTGTGGAAGAAGGTCGCTCGTGGCCTTTCCGCAGGCCGTGTCCAGTCCGTTGCGGTAAAACTGATTGTTGAGCGCGAACGCGAAATTAAAGCGTTCACGCCAGAAGAGTTTTGGGATATTCATGCTAATACCCAGACGGTAGGCAAAGATGCACTGCGTCTGATGGTTGCCCAACAGGCAGGCAAGGCATTCCGTCCGGAAAACGAAGCCGATACCATGGCGGCGAAGTCGCTATTGGAAAAGGCCGCCTACAAAGTTGTCGATCGCGAAGACCGCCCGACTAGCAGTAAGCCGTCGGCACCTTACATCACTTCGACCTTGCAGCAGGCTGCAAGTACCCGTTTGGGCTATGGCGTAAAACGTACTATGGGTTTGGCACAGCGTCTCTATGAGGCGGGTTACATTACCTATATGCGTACCGACTCGACGAACCTGTCGAAGGAAGCCGTTGAATCTGCTCGTGACTTTATCAGTAGCGAGTACGGTGATAACTATTTGCCGGCCAAGCCGAATGTCTATGGCAGCAAGGGTAATGCCCAGGAAGCGCACGAAGCGATCCGTCCATCGAGTGTTGATGTAAAAGCAGAAAACCTTGAAGGCATGGAGCAGGATGCGATTAAGCTTTACGATCTGATCTGGCGCCAGTTTGTTGCCTGTCAGATGGTACCTGCGAAGTATGACTCGAGCACAATCACCGTTCAGGCTGGCGATTTCACGTTGAAGGCCAAGGGACGCACGATGCGCTTTGCGGGTTGGACCCATGTCCAGCGTCCGTCTGGCAAAACGGAAGACACAACGCTGCCTATGGTCCACGTAGGCGACATGTTGACACTGGAAGAGCTAGAACCGAAGCAACACTTCACCAAGCCGCCAGCGCGCTTTACAGAAGCTGCATTGGTTAAAGAGCTTGAGAAGCGTGGCATTGGTCGTCCTTCTACCTATGCGTCAATCATCTCGACGATTCAGGACCGTGGTTATGTCCGCGTTGATCAGCGCCGTTTCTATGCCGAGAAAATGGGTGAGATCGTGTCAGATCGTCTGGACGAAAGTTTCTCTGATCTGATGGACTATGACTTCACGGCTCGCATGGAAGGCAATCTGGATAAGATTGCGGAAGGCGAGGCGAACTGGAAAGGCGTATTGGATCACTTCTTCAGCGACTTCACCTCCGAGCTTGAGAAAGCCGAGCGTGACGAAGATGAAGGCGGTATGAAGCCGAACAATATCGTGCTGACAGATATCAAGTGTCCGACGTGTGAGCGTCCAATGGGGATCCGCACGGCATCGACCGGGGTATTCCTGGGTTGTTCCGGTTATGCTCTGCCGCCGAAAGAGCGCTGCAAGACGACAATCAACCTTGGTGACGAGGAAGGCATCGTCAACGTTCTTGAAGAAGACGTCGAAACCGCTGCCCTGCGTGCCAAGAAGCGTTGTCCGAAGTGTGATACGGCGATGGATGCCTACCTGATTGACCAGGATCGCAAGCTGCATGTCTGTGGTAACAACCCGAGCTGTGACGGTTACATTGTCGAGAAAGGCGAGTTCAAGCTGAAAGGCTATGACGGCCCGGTTATCGAGTGTGACAAGTGCGGCTCGGATATGGAGCTGAAAAACGGTCGCTTCGGTAAGTACATGGGTTGTACCAGCGAAACGTGTAAGAACACGCGTAAGATTCTGAAGAACGGTGAAATAGCGCCGCCGAAGGAAGATCCGGTTCACTTGCCTGAGCTGCCGTGCAGCCAGGATCCGGATGCTTACTTTGTATTGCGTGACGGTGCGTCTGGCCTGTTTATGGCAGCCAGCACTTTCCCTAAATCACGCGAGACACGTGCTCCGCTGGTGGAAGAGCTTGCCCGATTCAAGGATCGTCTGTCACCGAAGTTCACTTATCTGGCCGAGGCACCGACCGAGGATCCGGATGGTCGTCCGACAGTGGTGCGCTTTAGCCGCAAGACGAAAGAGAACTACATCCGTTCGGAAATTGATGGCAAGCCATCGGGCTGGACTGGTCTCTTTATTGACGGCAAGTGGGAAATTACCGACAAGCGTAAGAAACCGAAGAAAGAAAAAGCCGAAAAATAATAAAAAAACCGCCGAAAGGCGGTTTTTTTATATCTGTATGTTGCACCCCTTCCAGTCTCCTCTTGAAAAGAGGCGGTGCGTTTATGGGGTTCCTCTGTCTTCCTTGTTAAGGAGAGTGGCATCAGGCTCCTGCTTCAGCAAAGGCCGGAACACCGCTGTGGAAGCGGAAACTGCTATCCGGAGTGCTAATCAGCTCGGCTTCTCTGGCACCAATAGCTTTCACTCGGACAGAAATGTCTTCGCCTGCAATCTGCTCGGCCAGTGTCAGGTAGTCCTGATAGTGGCGCGCTTCAGAGCGGAGCAGCGAGATATAGAACTTCTTCAGCTCCCCATCTAAATAAGGGGCCAGCTTGGCAAAACGCTCGCAGGAGCGGGCTTCGATATAGGCGCCGATGATCAGTTTATCGATCAGGGTTGCAGGCTCGTGGGTCCGCACAACTTTCATTAGCCCCTTGGCATAGCGACCGGCACGCAAGTTGCTGTAGGGAATATCACGTTGCTCCATGATCTCTAGCACTTGCTCGAAGTGATGAAACTCCTCCTTGATGAGCCGAACCATCTTGTCGATAAGCTCCTGGCCGTGAATGAAGTCAGGCCTTGGGACCAGCGGGGCTGACAGGCCGTTTTTCTTGCCGTGGAAAGCACCTGTGCAGCGCGCTTTGCCATAGACAAAGTCCTCGTAAGGCTTAGCCCACGCCAGTAGCTCCTTTCCGCTCTCTTCATCGACTGCGTATTTGCGTATTAGCCACATGGCAGTCTGGCTGGCTTTCAGTTCACAGTTGCAATGGTCGACAAGGAGGGCCGTCAAGTTCTCTGGTTTTCTGGCTTCTTCAATCCAGCTCTCGGGCGTGTCGCACTGGAGAAATAGTCTGATTGGCGATAATAGCTCGTCAATCATGCGCTGAGTGTCGTTCATGGGAATTCTTGTTGAGTCTCTGGTTTATTGTCGTTGGAACTGAAATCAGCCCCTTTATGACAGGGAGTATAACAAATCAAAGCCTTGGCATAGAGCCCTATAGTGTTGGAATAGAGCACTATGAGGCTAGCTAAAGGCAGTCTTTTAGGCTAGATGTTAAATGATCCACAGTGATTTGGGGCATTTGATGTATTTGAATGATTACAGTACTAACTATTTTTGTTTGAAATTAACTAACCTAACTTGCTGCTGTTTAGTGTTGTTGCTTTACATATAACCACATAATTACTTAGTATACTAACAACATGTGTGTTACTGAAATGTTGTAACACCATGCTTTCAGATAACTGAAGGACCGAAATTCGAAATAAGGACATTGTTATGCGAAAGCTTCTCGCAACATCAGTTTTAATTGCTACGGCCTCATTTAATGCCTCGGCAGAAGAGTGTGGAACAGTCACTATTGCCGATATGAACTGGAATTCAGCCACGCTGATTGCCAACGTGGATAAGTTTATCCTTCAGCATGGTTTCGATTGTGATGCCGAGTTGGTTCCGGGCGACACAATGCCGACAGGTACCTCGATGATTGAGAAAGGGGAACCGGATATCGCGCCTGAGTTGTGGAGTAATTCCATGAAGGCGGCACTGGATCGCGGGGTCACGGAAGGACGCTTGCGTTATGCCGGTGCAACCCTGTCGGATGGGGGAGAAGAAGGCTTCTGGGTGCCGGCTTATTTGGTTGAAAAAGATCCGAGCCTGGCGACTATTGCTGGGATCAAGGCAAACCGAGAGCTGTTTGAACATCCGGAAGACCCTGAAAAATCAGCCTTTATGGGATGCCCTGCGGGTTGGAACTGCCAGATCACGGCTGGTAATCTGTTCCACGCTATGGAGTTGGATAAAGCCGGGTTTGAGCTAATCGATCCGGGTTCGGGTGCCGGATTGTCGGGTGCTATTGCCAAAGCTTACGAGCGCAAGGAACCGTGGTTTGGCTACTATTGGGCACCGACGGCCGTATTGGGTAAATACAAGATGGTGAAGGTTGATTTCGGCAGCGGCATTGATGAAGACCATTACCGGGCTTGTATTACCAAGGAAGAATGCTTAGATCCTAAGCCGACCATGTATCCGCCGTCACCGGTTGATACGGTAGTGACCGAGAGTTTTGCCGAGCGGGCACCTGAGGCATTGGCCTACCTGTCGTCGCGTTCATTTGGCAACCAGCAGATGAACACCTTGCTGGCCTGGATGGAAGACTATCAGGCTGACGGTGAGATCACGATGGAGCACTTCTTGACTGAGTATGAGTCAACGTGGACCCAGTGGGTGAGCCCTGAGGTCGCGAAGAAAGTGAAACAGGCCTTGTCGGAGCTGTAGTGGGTGTATGCCCGGCTATATTTGCCGGGCTTGTTGTAATCTATCGGATCTAAGTGGTTATGTCTGATCAATCTTGGTTTACCGAATTTCCGCAGCTTGACCGCCATCAGCTGCTGGAGATCCGCAAAACGCTGGATGGTGCCTATCGAGCATTTTCCCGCGAATATGGTGACAGTATCGAGGCGTTTTTCGACCCGCTGCTGTCTTTTCTTATTGGCTTTGAAAAATTATTGCTGGCTACGCCCTGGTGGTTGGTCATCGGGGTGCTTGCCGCGTTGGCTTATGTTGCCAGTCGCTCCTGGAAGCTAACGGTTGGGGTTATCGTCGCTTTTGTACTGATTGGTGTTTTCGGGATGTGGGAGAACACCATGCGGACCATGAGTATTATTCTGGTCTCGACCCTGGTGGCGATTGGTCTCGGGGTGCCGATAGGTATCGCGATGGCACGCTCCAACCGGGTGCAGTCGGTCGTGACGCCGATGCTTGATGTCATGCAGACGATGCCGGCATTTGTTTACTTGATCCCGGTGGTGATGCTGCTCGGGATAGGCAAGATACCCGGTGTTATCGCGGTGGTGATCTATGCCATTCCGCCGGTGATTCGATTGACGAATCTTGGTATCAGGCTGGTGGATAAAGAGGTGCTGGAAGCGGCCACGGCGTTTGGTGCCAGTCCGACCCAGAGGTTGCTGGGTGTTCAGCTACCACTGGCACTGCCCAATATTATGGCCGGTATCAACCAGACCATTATGATGGCACTGGCGATGGTGGTAATTGCTTCTATGATTGGTGTTAAAGGCTTGGGACAACCCGTTTTGAAGTCCATTACCAATCAGTATTTTACGCTAGGCCTGCTTAATGGTTTGGCGATTGTGGCGCTGGCGATCATTTTTGACCGGGTCACGCAAAGCTATGCCAAACGTACTCAGCAGCACTTAGGAGGCCACGATCATGGCTAGTAAAGAGCGAAAGACCCCGCTAATAAGGGTAAAGAACCTTTACAAGGTCTTTGGTCCCAATGCCGGCAAAGTATTGCAGCAGGTGAAAGAGGGCAAGTCCAAGGACGACATCTTGGCCGAAACCGGGCATACCGTTGGACTCAGTGACATCAATATGGATATCTACCCCGGCGAAATCTTCGTTGTGATGGGGCTGTCGGGCTCGGGAAAATCGACCCTTATCCGTCATTTCAATCGCTTGATAGATCCTACCGCAGGGGTGATAGAAGTCGAAGGCAGTGATGTGATGTCGTTTGACGATAAGGCCTTGCAGCAGTTTCGTCGTCATAAGATGTCGATGGTATTTCAGCGCTTTGGGTTAATGCCGCATCGTAGTGTCATGGATAATATCGGCTACGGGCTACAGATCCAGGGTGTCGCGAAGCAAGAGCGTGAAAAGCAGGCGAGATATTGGTTAGAAACCGTAGGGCTTGACGGTTATGACAAGCATTTTCCTGCCAATCTGTCCGGTGGTCAGCAGCAGCGTGTCGGGCTGGCCAGAGCCCTGTGTACCGATGCCGATATCCTGCTGATGGACGAGGCCTTCTCGGCACTGGATCCCCTGATCCGGAGCGAGATGCAAGATCAGCTTATCGAGTTGCAGGAAAAACTGCACAAGACAATTGTGTTTATTACCCATGATCTGGATGAGGCGCTGCGTCTTGGCGATCGTATTGCCATTTTGCGCGATGGCGTACTGGTACAGCAGGGAGAGCCGGTTGATATCTTGCTCCATCCTGCTGACGATTATGTTGAAGCCTTCGTGAAGGACGTAAACCGGGCACGTGCACTGACTGTCGAGACGGTCATGAAGCCGCAGGTTTGCCGTATTTCTGCCGAGACTATCGGTGAGGCACTTGCCGAGATGCGCAAGTCCAAGGATGACTACGGCTATTATATTAACGAAGATGGCTATCAGGGCGTGCTCACCCAGGAAACGCTCGAGGGTGTCGAGCAGTCCGAGTATGGCAAGGCTATCGACCCGTCCCTGCTCGACAGTGTGCCGGCAGTTCATACCGATGCCTTGCTGGAAGCAGTGATCCCCGAAACACTAGACAGCGATCACCCGTTGCCGGTCATCAACGCGGACGGTGACGTTGAAGGGCGATTGTCCCGTTCGACGCTCGCGGAGGTACTCAGTGATCAGGCAGGAGTAGAAGAGGGCGATGAAAAGGTAAAAAAGCTGAAGGCGAGTAAGTCGCTGGCTGCCTGATAGTGGCTTGGGTATAGATGATGTAAATAAAACAAGGCCGCATTACGCGGCCTTGTTTGTGGTGTTCTTTAGTCTTGGAAACTTACTTAAGCTGTCGCCCTACCATTTCCGTTTAGGCTGGAACAATACATCCAAATCATCCTGTTCTTTCTCGATGATCTGCTGGCGTTCCTGCTCATGGCTCTGGTTTTGGCTGCTGTCTATTTCGCCCAGCATTTTTTGCAGCTTGTCGCGAGTCTGATTGGCATAATTGTCGTTTTTGCTCGCCAGTACATCGATGCCCTTTTTAAGCAGCTGTTTTGCCGTACCAAGCTGGCGTTTCATACGCGCATCATTGGCTCGCTTGATAACGTTTTCAATGTTGATCCGTAATTGAATACCTTCAAGGCGGGCATTTTCGGCCACAAAAGCCTGAGTAGCAAATCGACCTTTGCTATGTTCGCTTTTAATAACGGTTTTCAGGCGTTTTACAAGTTGCAGCATTCCAATCGCCTGTTTGTCGGTGCTTGGCACTTTGAAGGTCGCCACATCGGCATTGGAATAATTCTGCTGGAGCTGGTTGATTTGCTCGGCAACATTTTTGATTCGCGCAGGCAGGTTTCTGTCCGAAGGATCAGCTTCGCTCATGCTCTCCAGCGCGTGCAAAATTCGTTGGTTCAGGCACACCAGAAGTTCTTTGCTGTACGGCAAATGGTGAGCGTTACCGATAAGATCTTCAGTAGCATCAATGATAGCAATGAATTTGGCCAGCTCTTGGTGTTTCGCGCTTTCTAGACGTTGGCGATACTGGATGATGATGTTGTATCCAACAATCAGTATCAGCAACAACGAAATGAGGCCAATCATTAAAGGTATACTCATAAGATACGTATGTCTTCCGTGCGTTTGGTCGAGCCCTATAAGATACACTATCTGGCAATTACGGCATAGCATGACAGTCAATTTTGCTACACTAGTCCGCTAATGCCCGAATAGATAAGCGGTTTTATCCATCGTGGGTCTGGCTTATCCGGAGCGTCGGCACTATTCCAAATGTGCTATTGGTTTTTATTGAACAAAAACCGCGCTCACATGCTGTAAAATCGTAAAGAATTGCTATGAAAATGAAGAGATTCGATATATAACATGATGAAATCCATGGTTGCACTGATATGATGTAACGGACTATAAGTTGGGCGGTACCATGAAACTACAACAGTTAAGATATATTGTTGAGGTTGTTAATCATAACCTTAATGTCTCTTCTACAGCAGAGAGTTTATACACATCTCAGCCCGGCATCAGTAAGCAGGTTCGTTTGCTGGAAGATGAGCTGGGGATCCAAATTTTCGAGCGTAGTGGTAAGCATCTGACCAAGGTGACACCGGCCGGTCAGGACATTGTCCGAATTTCCCGTGACATTTTATCACGTGTCGAGAGTATCAAGTCAGTCGCGGGCGAACACACCCATCCGGAAATCGGAACCTTGAATATTGCCACAACGCATACTCAGGCCCGCTATGCACTACCTTCCGTGATTCAGGGCTTTACTGCAAGGTACCCTAAAGTCTCGTTACATATGCACCAGGGTACGCCATCCCAGATTGCCGATGCCGTTGCGAAGGGCACCACAGACTTCGCCATTGCCACCGAGGCGCTGCATTTATATCAAGATATGATCATGCTGCCTTGTTACCACTGGAATCGTTCCATTGTTGTCAAGGCCGATCACCCACTGGCCAAGAAGTCCGAAATTACGATTCATGACCTGGCTGCCTACTCGTTGGTGACTTATGTCTTCGGCTTTACCGGTCGCTCAGAGCTGGACAGCGCGTTTAACCGTTCGGGACTGACGCCGAGAATCGTGTTTACCGCGACAGATGCCGACGTGATAAAAACTTATGTGAGACTGGGGATCGGTGTTGGCGTGATTGCCAGCATGGCAATGGATCCGGCAACCGACGATGATCTGGTGGCGATAGATGCCAGCCATATCTTCGAAGCCAGTACGACCAAGATTGGCTTTAAGAAGGGAACCTTCCTTCGCACTTACATGTATGACTTTATGGAGCGATTCGCTCCGCACCTGACGCGAAATGTGGTTGATCAGGCAGTAGCGCTGAAAACCAACGCAGAAATCGAGGCGATGTTCTCGAGCATGGATTTGCCGGTTAAGTAGTACCATGACAAAGCGTTATAAGGGCTGCACTTGTGCGGCTCTTTCTTTTTGGTCAAACCTCTTCTTGTTCAAAATAATGAGTAAAAATAGCGGCTCTAATATAAAATGCCGGGCTGATCCCATTATTGCCTGAGAGTAGTCGTTTCATGACAGGGTATTCCCCACTGTATCGCCGCCTTGATGCGCTGTTAACCTCAAATCGCGAGTTTTGGCAGTTCATGCCGTTTGCCTCAAATCAACTGGTCTGGACGCATAGCCACCCCGGGCTTTGCCAGTGGCTGCTGTCGCTGGATGACGAGGCGATTGCACGCTATATCGAAGAGGGCGACGCATTGTCACAGGCCTTAGTCGAGTGGATCCCTGATGCCCCGCAGCTGTATCAGCTCGCGATGACCGAGTCTTACCCCAGTCAGCAAAAGTCTTTGCCTAAAGGACTGGATGTTGGGATCCCCGGACGAAAGTGGCAGCAGATCACCGCTTTTAACCAAGTCATCCCTGCGCTGGAATTACCCTGGCTTGAGTGGTGCGCCGGCAAAGGGCATCTTGGCCGGGTACTGGCTGCGAGTCACGGCACAGCGGTTACCAGTTTGGAGTGGCAACAGGCATTGTGTGAAGAAGGGGAAGCAGCAGCCCGCAAGCTAAAGTTGCCGATTGATTTTGTCCAGGGTGATGCCTTTGATCCGGCCAGCGAGCAGCATATTTGTTCACAGCAGCATGCGGTTGCCCTGCACGCCTGTGGGGATTTGCATGTATCGCTATTGCAGCGTGTGGCTGCCAAGCAAGGCCGGGCCGTAAGTATTTCTCCGTGTTGCTATCATTTGATCCGAGCAAAGCATTATCAGCCGCTGTCGCGGATCGGTCGGCAAAGCACATTGACTTTAGGTAAGCATGACTTGCGTTTACCGTTGCAGGAGACGGTGACGGCAGGCCAGCGTGTGCGCAAACAGCGATTTGTCGAAGTGAGTTTTCGTCTCGGTTTTGACAGTTTGCAACGTTTTGTACGAGGTTGTGATGACTATATGCCGGTTCCAAATGTCCAGAAAGCGCAGCTTAATGACGGGTTTGAGGATTTTTGCCGCTGGGCGGCCGACAAGAAGCAAGTCATCCTGCCGGCAGGTATTGATTATCAGTATTGGCAACAGGTGGGTGAAAAGCGCTTTGCGCTTGTAGAGCGGATGGAGCTAGTACGCCAGTTGTTCAGGCGTCCGCTGGAGATGTGGCTGGTGTATGACCGGGCCTGCTATATGGAAGAGTCGGGGTACCAGGTGTCCGTTGGCACTTTCTGTCCCAAGCCGATCACGCCGAGGAATATATTAATTCACGCAGAGTTAGTGCCTGAGTCCCTTTAATCCAGAGTTCCTTTAATCCATAGGCCCTTTAAGAAAGGGCCGAGACAATGGCCGTTATCCCCGATACAAAGCAAATAGCCAACGAGGCCAGGCGAATGTTTTTTTTGGGAATCCGGTTTATATAGCGCATTGCGACTTTGTACCCGAGATAGGAGGCCGGGAGCAGGGGAAGTGACAGATAAAAATGGTGCAATGTCATATAGCCGATTGGGACCTGGACGATCAACGATAGCAAGCTGCTGACCACGAAGAAGGCCGACAGGTTGGCTCTGATTAAGTTACCCTCCTGATGCTGTAGCAACAGCGCCATTGGCGGTCCGCCGATCCCGGAGCTGGTGCCAAAGAAGCCGGAAAAAAAGCCGGCAATCATCATTCTGTTTGGCGTTGGCTGGATACGGAAAGGGAGCAAGCTGACGATTACGGCGAGGATCACCAGCACGCCCAGCCAGAGCGACAATTGGTTCGCGTCAACCCAGTAGAGCAGAAATGCGCCAGCCACCGAGCCGGGCACCCGGCCGATAAACGCCATCCACAACCCTTTGAGGGAAATGGTTGCTCTGTGATGGCTGGCATTGATGACGGACAGGAAGAGCGCCACGACAGTAATAGGGGCCGGGACATAGCTGGGTGAAATTTGAAACAGGATAGGAGCGGTCACTATCGCCAGTCCAAAACCTATTGAACTTTGTACGAATGAGCCGATAAAAATCAGCGTCATCGCCAGTAATATTCCTAAATCCATCTCAGCCTATGTATGACAATTTACAGAAATCATATTATGTCGGAGCATGCTTAAAAAATCACCATAATATTAAGCAGTTGTGTCGGCTAGTTCAGGTCGAGCCTGACCTGTAGGCCGACAAAGGCGCTATCGTAATTTGCGCCGGCGTCCAGGGCGAAGTTGGCCGCTTCTGTGTTGCCAAACCAGGGGGTATAGGTGAAGCTGACTTCGGTATCGCCTTCCCACCAGTTTGTCATCCAGTAGTGGATATGGCCGACTGGATTTAGCAGGAACAGGCTGACGTTCCCCAGACTCTCAGATCCCATGACCTCGCCGCCGTTGGCCGTAATCTCGGCTTCGGTCTGGTACATCCATTCACCCACGGCGGCACCGAATAACGGTGTTACGATGATATCTTGAATGGAAGGAACCTCGGCAAAAGCTTCTACCCCATACTCCCAGAAGAACGTCGACATCGTTGCGGAATATAAGAACGATTCCCACTCATTGAAGCCCGAATGGCGGGCCGCAGTATAGTAAACCCCGCCAAAGTAAGGGTGCATAATGTAGTTAAGGTAGTGCGCATCCTCATCCCAAACCGGCCCGGCACTGACATTGTCCCACCATTTTTTCCCAAGGTTGCTAAGGTTACGATCTTCTTCGTCCCAGTTTGTCACACTCTCCGGCAACAGTGTCATGAGCCCGACGGTAGCAACACTTAGTCCGAGAATGGTATACGACTGGCCCAGCAAATAGTCCCAGTCTTTTTCAGGTGAGCCCGACAGGTGCAGCGGCAGAGGATTGTTCCTCAGCTCGTTGTCACTATCGGCAGTCGGGAGAGGGGCTGAACTTGAGGCCGAGTACTGAACCGTCTCGGTATAAGCGTGCAAAAATATAGGCTGGGTATAGGTATCGTAGGATGCCGTAACATCATTCCATGCCAAAGCAGACATGCTTAGCGAGCAGCCCAGCATCGCAGAGGACAAGTGTGTAGTGCGCAAGGTACGCTCCGAATTAACGAAATCAGGGTGGGGTTAAGGACGGGCAAGAGTATTACTGAAATGGGAAAAAATTCCTAGAGGAAATACTTGTTGTTTTTGCTGTTTCGCAGCAATTGGCGTTAGATGATGAATTTTGCCTGCTAAGTTTATCATTATCATTGATAATGAATAAGGCTTGCATGTGCAAGCCTTATGGTTGTAACAAACTGGCAATAAATGGGACCCCATTAGATTGTCAGTCTATTTATGTATCTGTCTATTAATCTGGCGTCTATTTATCTTGCGTTATTAACCTGATGCTATCTATTAACCCACGGCAGGAATGAAGCCGGCCATTTGCAGGAACTGGGCCGAGATGATCATGATCCCCAGACCGGTGACAAGCGCCAGGGTTGCAGAGCCACCACTTACCTGGTAGTCGCTTTCACTGCGCGGACGTTGTTTGCGTTGTGCCTTTACCATAGCGACAGGCAAGAAAATTGCCAGGATCACAAGGGCGATGGCAGCAAAACCCAGCGCCATAATAAAGCCTTGTGGGTAGAAGAGGGCAAAACCCAGAGGTGGCACGAAAGTGACCAGGGCTGTCTGCAGGCGACCTTTAACCTGGTTACCACGCTTAAGGCTGTCAGACAGGAAGTCAAACAATCCCAGACTGACGCCTAGAAATGAGGTTGCCAGTGCCAGATCAGCAAAGACAGACACCGATTGGCTTACCATTGGGTTGTGTAGCATCTGGCTTAGCGTTGCGATGAAAGTGCCAAGCGTGGTACTGGCCATTAGATCCGGCTGGCTCAAGACGCCCTGGCTGGCAACCTGCCAGAAAACGTAGATCATCAATGGCGTTGCCGAGCCCACAATCATGATTTTTCTCAGCGCTTTCATATCCAGGCCGACGTAGCGAACGATGGACGGAATGCTGCCGTGAAAACCGAAAGACGTAAATATGACTGGCAGAGCAGAAAGCAACAGGCCTTTTTGGACTGGCATATCAACGAGATGTCCGCCCTGTACGTGCGGTGCCAGCAAGAAAAGCATGGTAGCAAGCGCGACAATCTTGAGGGCAAACAGGATCCTGTTCACCATATCAACCGAGTGAGTCCCCACCGACACGACCGAAGCAATCAGCAGGGTAAAAATAATCGTACCGGTTTGCGGGCCGACATGCATTCCCATCCAGTTGTTTAGCTTGTCATTGAGCTGGGCTCCGCCCCCGGCAATGTACGCCGCGCAGAGAGAGTAGAACAGGAACAACATGGCAAAACTGGCAATGATCTGGCCTTTTCGTCCCAGTAACTGGTGGGCCAGAGTATGCAACGTTGCATTCTGATCGGCGTGCTGGTGGACCTCCAGCATGAGCAGCGCGGTGTAAATCATCAGGGCCCAGATACCGAACATGAGAAGTGTCGCTGTGGCAAAGCCAAGTCCGGCTGAAGCCAGTGGCAGTGCCAGCATACCGGCACCTATGGTGGTTCCGGCAATAATTAATGTGCTGCCGAGTGTTTTGTTCATGGTCATTGCGTTAAATTTCCCTGTTGTTAGTTCTAGTTAGTGGGGGAGATGGCAGCTGTTTGATAGGCGCATACCTGTGCTCTTATCTCCCGGTAGAGAAATGGCCACAATGGCGGAATCGAGATGAATGCTGAGTACCGGGTGGTAACTATTCTTTACACCTGTTCGTGCCACTGTGGCTATCGATAGTCGGTGTAGATGAAGCAAGTTTTCACGTTATTTGACCTTTCTATAGTTAAACAGCCTGCGTATCCGAAGTCTGCTCCTGATTGAAACTGCTTGCTACCTTAAAGGTAGTGATACTGACTGTCAACAAGTGTATTTTTGGTTGTAAACATTTATTTACATTTCGAGTGATGGGTGAGTGGAGGTGTTGACTTTTTCAATAAATGCCAATGCGCGGGGCTGGCTATAAAATCAACTGAATATTTGTGCCTGGTCTGCGCGGCTCGACCTAGTAGTAAAGTAATCCTCGCTGAAACTAGCATCTTGAGGTAGCTTGGGTATAAGGTGTATTAGATACCGCTCATAATGACAAAAAGAGGGAAAGCATGTTGCAAGTAGCAATGATCAGTACCGGGGAAGAAGTACTGCATGGGGATATTGTCGATTCAAATGCCGCATGGCTATCGCGTTTGTTTTTTCAACATGGTTTTCCTCTGTCTCGCAGAACGACTGTTGGCGATAAGCTTGAAGACTTAGCGGCTGAAATTGAGCATTGCAGCCTAACGGCTGATATTGTGGTGGTTAATGGTGGGCTCGGGCCGACAACGGATGATTTAACTGCTCAGGCGGCTGCTATTGCTGCTGATTCAGGCCTGGAGCAGTCGGACTACTGGGTCCGGCAGATGCAAGCCAAGTATCAGGCACTTGGGCGGGAGATGCCTAAAACAAACCTCAAGCAGGCAATGCTACCTGAAGGGGCTGAATTGCTCGAGAACCCGATTGGCACAGCCTGTGGTTTTGCGATCAAGCTTAATCGGGCATGGGTCTATTTTACGCCCGGTGTGCCCAGTGAGTTTAAGAAGATGACGCAGGAGGAAATTCTGCCTCGTCTTAAGTCAAAGTTTGACACTATTCATGCGCTGGACTGCCATCGTTTTTACACCTTTGGTCTGTCTGAGTCAGGGATCGGCCAAACGCTGGCATCCTTGCAGTTACCTGCCGGATTTGAAGTCGGTTATCGTTCTTCGCTACCGTTTATTGAAGTAAAGCTATTTACGCCCCGGGCTGCCGGACTGGCAGCCTCGGTACAGCAACAGATGATTGAGCTGTTAGGCGATAATGTTGTCAGTGTTGATGTTGACCTGGTGCAACATGTGGGTCAAAAGCTAGTGGCGACCGATCAGCGCCTGACGGTTGTTGAGCATTTTACCGGCGGCTGGCTAGCGAATTGGTTGCAGGATCATGACGAGAGCAGAGGTGCCTTACAGCAGGCCTGGACAATGTCGGCAGAGCCAAACTTAGAAAGCGAAAGCCCGAAAGAAGTCGCGGCGGTAGCCGTTGCCGTTCGTGAAGAAGTGGGAGCTCAGTTGGCATTGGTATCGGGAGCGTGTAATGACGGGGGAGTGATTGTAGCGCTGTCGACTCCGACGGGGAGTTGGGCACAACGGATCTCGCCTAAACGTAACTATAATCACCGTGCCCAGCGTAGTGTCATTGCCACCGTCATGCTAGATATGCTGAGAAGGTACCTGGATCAATGTCCGGTTATCGGCCAGTATGAATCACTGGCAACAGAGCAGGAAGTATTCCTCTCGCTTTAATAAGTTAAATTGTTATTTAAAGCTGTCACTTGGCAGCTTTTATTTTTTATTCTAATACCCCTATTACTAATAGAACTATCATTATAATTAATGATGAATTGTATTTGTTTCATATGGATATGCGCTGAAATCTAAAGTAAAAAGATATATTTATCGCAAAAAATAATGTTTGCAACTTAGTGTTAGTTGCAAAAATATGTGAATATTATCATTGCTATGATAAGGTCAATATCATATTTGAACTGTTCGTTTGATCCGCTCTTTTTATTTGTCGAAATAGTATGTAGTATCCCCATTATAAAGATAAAAATTAGACATCACTTCCATATTTTAATGAAAAATAACTAAACAAGTTGGCTTGGATGCATGGTGATAATGATATAACGGAATAATATAACATCGAAGCGAAAAGGTTTAGGAAATCAGACAGGCACTAACCGTTCCTTATTTAGGGATGTGGTTGTTATTTATTTACTGACATTTTTTCTTAGCTTGCCCTTTTATTTCTGGAAGCTCCATGCGGAACTTTCGATATTGGGTGAAGATGCGCTATCTCGAATTAATAGTTTTGTTGATAATACTGCTGCGAGTCTTCAGCCGTTGCTGATGGACAATATGGCCTGTACGCCGGGTGATGTTGGGGCGCTGCGTAAAACGGTGTTTCTTTCATATCGTGTGAAAGAGATAGGCCTGATTAACCAGGACAACAGAGTATACTGTACCAGTAACCTTGGCCGGACATCGATACGTATTTTTCCCAGTACGATTGCGCGCTGGCCGGAAACCGCAGGCAGCAGAACACTTTCTTTAACCCGGGCGAAAACGGGGAAGACCCAATCCTTTTTTATATACCTGCGTGGTCAGGATGGCATGGGGGCGAATGCACTGATCCCGCCCGATGTTCTTACTGAGCTAGTCGGTAAAGGGCTGCAGTTTGATAATTTACCCTTTGTTGTTACTGTTGCCGGAAAGCCCCACCAGAGTGCTCACAATAGCATTGATGTTAATGAGGCAAGGCATCAGGTGAGTGTCTTGAATTTTTCTTCACCCCAGTACCCACTAGAACTTGAATTTCTGGTGACGCCGCGGTTTAAATTACATTATTTGATAGAGCAGTACTGGATATCGATACTGCTTGGCAGTGTCTTTAGCCTGATTTATGCCTATGCGAGCCACCGCAGGGTATTACGCCAGTCTTTGCCAGCCACGTTTGAGTGGGCACTAAAAAATCGCGAACTGGAAGTCTACTTCCAGCCAATTGTTGATCCCCGTATTGATAAGCCCCTGGGCTTTGAATTGTTATTGCGCTGGCAACATCCGGTTCATGGAATGATCTCGCCACTAATATTTATTCCGCTGGCCGAGCAACTGGGAAAAATCTCCGCGCTAACCGATTTCGTACTCGACACAGCTATCGACTTTATTCGTGACAATGAAGCCCTGATGGAGTCGCGTTATCTGTCGGTGAATATTAGCCGTCACTCACTGCTTGATCACGAGTTTGCGGATCGTATCTGCCAGCGTTGCAATAACGATAGGATGATCACCCAGTACTTGCTCCTGGAAGTGACCGAGGAGCTGGCATTTTCGGAGTCGGAGATGGTGACTGTTATCGCCCAGCTCAACCGGCTACAGGCCTGTGGTTTTCGAATTGCAGTGGATGATTTCGGCACCGGTTACTCAGGGCTTGATTTGATCCGGCGTTTTCCGTTTGATGTGGTTAAAATCGACAAGGTCTTTATTAAAGAGCTCGTGGAAGAAGGCACCGCCATTCCGCTTCTGGATTCGATGATAGGACTGGCTCGTCGTCTGGATATGTCGATTATAGCCGAAGGCGTGGAGACAGTTCAGCAGGCAGAGAGCCTGCTGCTGCGAGGGGTGAACTATCATCAGGGGTTTTATTATGCTAAACCAATGCCGCAGCAGACATTGCTGGAATGGCTGAAGACGTTCAAGCGGCCTACGCTGAGTGAAGAGGTCGAGTTGGTGTCGTAGTCAGTTGTTAGCTATTGGCGGCTTGTTGGTCGGCCAGTGGGTTTTCTGCCAGCAGGTAATCGAATTCGATCTCGAGGTTGCTCTTGGGCACCGAGCTGCAGGCTAATACTTCGTTAGGGGCGACAAAAGCCATCACATCATCCTGATTGACGGCACCGGCCTTCAATTTGCAGCGGCACGCACCGCACATGCCATTTCGGCACTGGAACTCAGGTTGCAGGCCGGCTTTTTCCAGTTGGTTTAGTAACGGTTCACGGCTGTTGCCGTGAACCGTTTGTCCGTTAACCTTGATGGTTAATTGACTCATAGCTCGAAGTCACCCAGATCGTCGGCGCTGACGTCGTTGTCAATCTGACCGACCAGGTATGAGCTGATCTCAGCTTCCTGTGGGGCAACCTGAACGTTGTCCGAAGATAGCCATGAGTTAATCCACGGAATTGGGTTTTGCGTCGCACCCGGATAAGCATGCTCAAGGCCAACCGCCTTCATCCGCAGGTTGGTGATGTACTCGACATACTGACACAGGATGTCTTTGTTCAGACCGATCATCGAACCATCTTTGAACAGGTATTCCGCCCACTCTTTTTCCTGCTCGGCAGCTTCTTTGAAGATATCGAAGCACTCTTGCTGGCACTCTTGGGCGATCTCAGCCATTTCAGGATCGTCCTGACCGGTACGCAGCAGGTTCAGGATATGCTGGGTGCCGGTAAGGTGAAGAGCCTCGTCGCGGGCAATCAGCTTGATGATCTTGGCATTACCTTCCATTAGCTCTCGCTCGGCGAAAGCAAACGAGCAGGCAAAGCTGACGTAGAAGCGGATCGCTTCCAACGCGTTGACCGACATCATGCACAGATAAAGCTTCTTCTTGATCTCGCGAAGGTTAACCGTAACGGTTTGACCGTTGACGGTATGGGTACCTTCGCCCAGGCGATGATAATCACTGGTGGCAGAGATCAGCTCGTCATAGTATTTCGAGATATCGCCGGCACGTTTGATGATGTGCTCGTTATCAACGATATCGTCAAACACAATGGCCGGATCCGTCACGATATTGCGGATGATATGGGTATAGGAACGCGAATGGATCGTTTCCGAGAACGACCAGGTCTCAATCCAGGTTTCAAGCTCCGGGATCGAAACAATTGGCAGTAGCGCAACGTTCGGGCTGCGGCCCTGAATAGAATCAAGCAGGGTCTGATATTTCAGGTTGCTGATGAAAATGTGTCTTTCGTGATCGGGCAGATTATTGTAATCAATGCGGTCGCCCGATACGTCTACTTCCTCCGGACGCCAGAAGAAGGAAAGCTGCTTTTCAATCAGCTTTTCGAAAATTTCAAATTTCTGTTGGTCATAACGAGCAACGTTGACTGACTGGCCGAAGAACATCGGTTCTTTTAGCTGATCGTTATTGGTTTGACAAAAAGTGCTATATGCCATCATATCCTCAACATCGATGGGAGCTTAAGCTCCCATCGTTTCAATTCAGTTAAATCTTGCAGCTGGTGCAGTCATCTGCGCCTGCATCGCCCTGGCTATCTGCCGCGCCGTCACGGGTGTTGTGGTAGTACAGGGTTTTCACGCCGAGTTTATACGCTGTCAGCAGGTCTTTAAGCAAGAGCTTCATCGGTACTTTGCCGCCCGGCTGGATGCTCGGATCGTAGTTTGTATTGGCTGAAATCGCCTGATCGATGAATTTCTGCATGATACCGACCAGCTGCAGGTAGCCGTCGTTGCTGCCGATGTTCCAAAGTAGCTCGTAGTTGTCTTTGTACTTGCTGTACTCAGGTACAACTTGCTTCAGGATACCGTCTTTCGATGCCTTAACTGATACGAAACCACGTGGTGGCTCGATACCGTTGGTTGCGTTCGAGATCTGAGATGAGGTCTCAGATGGCATCAGGGCAGACAGGGTCGAGTTGCGCAGACCGTGTGTTTTGATCTCTTCGCGCAATGTTTCCCAGTCGTAGTGAAGCTCTTGGCTACAGATCTTATCGATGTCCTGCTTGTAGGTATCGATAGGCAGGATGCCCTGAGCATAGGTGGTTTCGTTAAATGACGGACACGCGCCTTGCTCTTTTGCCAGACCGACAGATGCTTTTAGCAGGTAGTACTGCATTGCTTCAAATGCCTGGTGAGTCAGGTTGTTTGCACTGCCGTCTGAGTAGCGAACACCATTTTTCGCCAGGTAGTAGGCAAAGTTGATCACACCGACACCCAGGGTACGGCGGTTCATGGTCGAGCGGCGTGCAGCCGGAAGCGGATAGTCCTGGTAATCAAGCAGGGCATCCAGCGCGCGAACAGTCAGATCGGCCAGCTCTTCCAGATCATCCAGCGAGTCGATAGCACCAAGGTTAAACGCTGATAGCGTACACAGGGCGATCTCGCCGTTTTCGTCTTCAACGTTGTTCAGTGGTTTGGTCGGCAGTGCAATTTCCAGACAAAGGTTAGACTGGCGAATTGGTGCAACAGCCGGATCAAACGGGCTGTGGGTGTTGCAGTGGTCGACGTTCTGAATGTAGATACGGCCGGTAGACGCACGCTCTTGCATCAGCAGCGAGAATAGCTCAATTGCCTTGATGGTTTTGCGCTTGATGCTGCTGTCTTGCTCGTACTTCACGTACAGGCGTTCAAATTCGGCCTGGTCGGCAAAGAACGCATCGTACAGGCCAGGAACATCTGATGGTGAGAACAGGCTGATGCTTTCACCCTTAATAAGGCGGGTGTACATAAGCTTGTTGATCTGAACACCGTAGTCCATGTGACGGACGCGGTTTTCTTCAACACCACGGTTATTCTTAAGAACCAGTAATGACTCGACTTCACCGTGCCAAATTGGGTAGAACAGGGTTGCGGCACCGCCACGAACACCGCCCTGCGAGCAGCACTTAACGGCAGTCTGGAAGTACTTGTAGAACGGGATACAGCCCGTATGGAAGGCTTCACCGCCACGAATTTCCGAGCCAAGAGCACGAATGCGGCCAGCGTTGATACCGATGCCGGCACGCTGGGAAACGTAACGTACAATCGAGCTTGCTGTGGCATTGATTGAATCCAGGCTATCGTCACATTCGATCAGTACACAGGAGCTGAACTGGCGGGTCGGAGTACGTACACCTGACATGATAGGTGTCGGTAGTGAAATCTTGAATGTCGATACCGCATCATAGAAACGCTTGATGTAGCTAAGACGGGTTTCTTTCGGATACTTGCCGAACAGGCAGGCAGCGATCATCATGTACAGGAACTGGGCGCTTTCGAAAATTTCGCCTGTTACACGGTTCTGAACCAGATACTTGCCTTCCAGCTGTTTAACAGCGGCATAAGAGAAGTTCATATCACGCCAATGGTCAATGTAGCTGTCCATCAGGTCAAATTCTTCTTTGCTATAGTCTTCGAGCAAATGGTTGTCGTACTTACCTTTTTCTACAAGGTTCGTAACGTGGTCAAAAAGTTTTGGTGGCTCGAACTGACCATAGGCTTTCTTGCGCAGGTGGAAGATAGCAAGACGTGCAGCAAGGTACTGATAGTCAGGCGTTTCCTCTGAAATCAAGTCAGCTGCTGCTTTGATGATGGTTTCGTGGATATCCTCAGTCTTGATCCCTTCGTAAAACTGAATGTGAGACTTTAGCTCGACTTGTGATACGGAGACATTTTCCAGGCCTTCGGCAGCCCAGGCTATCACTCGGTGGATTTTCTCCAAATCGATACTTTCTTTGCGTCCATCACGCTTGGTAACAGTTAGCTGTTGATTCATTTTTGGTCTTTTTCCCAGTATTTCTTGAATAACAGTGTTTTTTGCAACTTTCACACTAAGAGTAGCAAAGATTGTGATCTTTGTTCACTTCCTAAGGTGAAACGAAAACACTATATATTGGGGTGTTGAGCTTATGGGGTTACAAGATAGTGATGAAGGGGCCGTTTTGCAAGGCGGTAATTTTTAACCGCCTGTGGATAACATGGGGATGGCAAAAAAAATGTTAGCGTTCACTAACTGATTTAGACAGATGCGCCAATATAATAGGAAAAATCAAATAAAATCCGAGGAAAAAATTATCGGGATAAAAAAAAATTCCCTTGATTTTTATCAATTTTAACGTACTCAAGATGCTGTGAACTTATTGATTAAGAAATGACTTATTCTGGGTCCCGATGGTCGTTCTGCTGCTCGAGCATATCTATCAGCGCTTCCGGCGTAGGCAGGATACCTTTGGCTTGCCAGGTGCTCGGGGTATGGGCCTCACCGATATATCCCCAACCGGCAACATACCCATGCATACGGGCAGCATTGGCCGCTATCATGTCTTTTTCTATGTCACCGATATAGGCACATGCCGTATGCGCAATGCCAAGCATTTCGCTGGCGTGAAGCAATGGCTCGGGGTGCGGCTTGGCAACGGTTAGGGTGTCACCACATACAATGACTTGTGCTTTCAACAGTTCGGGGAAAAACGGCAGCAGCAACTCGGTCAGAAAACCGGGCTTGTTGGTCATGATCCCCCAGGGAATATGCTGGTGATCGAGATAGGCGAGTAGCCGGTTGATGCCGCGGTAGATGGATGTGCCCTCGCAGATGTTCTGCTGGTAATAGCCGAGAAACTCGCGTCTGAGCTGCTGGGCATCCAGGTGGGAGGGAATTGAGCCGAAGCCCGCGGTTAGCAGACCTTTAGCCCCGTAACTGGTATTGGCCTGAATTTGCTCCTCGGTGAGCGGGCCATGGTCATAGTCAGCCAGTACTTTGTTGGCGGCCTCGGCCATGTCGGGCGCAGTGTCAAGTAAAGTACCGTCGAGATCAAACAGTACGGCTCTGATAGGCAGGCTCATGATTGCAATATCCTTATCATAAAGAGGGGACTATCGTACCTTATCCAATTGAAATAGTTGGTGGTAACGGAAAATATTGCGAGTTACTTTTCTTATTGTAGCCGCAGAAAGTGCGGGTGTGTCGAAAGTCGGGAGAGAGGCAACTGAATTTGGTACAAGAGCGCCGGAAAGCGCCCTTGCAAAACCGGTTAGGGTTTGACGGTATGGACAATGTAGTTGACGTCTACATTGTTACCCAGCCAGTAGTTGTCAGTGAGCGGATTATAATGGAGGCCGGTAATGTGGCGTTCCTGGAGCGGGGTTTGGTCGATCATGTCAATCAGCTCTGACGGTCGAATGAACTTATTGTGATCGTGGGTTCCCTTGGGGACCAGTTTTAATAGCTGCTCGGCCCCGACAATGGCAAACAAGTAGGATTTGATGTTGCGGTTGAGGGTCGAGAAAAAGACATGGCCGCCAGGCTTCACCATTTTGGCACATGATGCGATGACGGAAGCGGGATCCGGTACGTGTTCAAGCATCTCCATACAGGTCACGACATCGTAGGTTTGCGGGAACATGTCGGCATGCTCTTCGGCGGTTCGCTGGACATATTCCAGTTTGGTGCCAGTTTCCAGCGCATGAAGCCGAGCGACAGTAAGTGGTTCCTTACCCATATCGAGGCCCGTTACGTCTGCGCCTTCTACAGCCATGCTTTCGGCCAGAATGCCGCCGCCGCAACCTACATCAAGGACTTTTTTGCCAAACAGGCCGCCAGCATTATCGATGACGTAATTCAGGCGTAGTGGATTGATTTGATGAAGTGGTTTGAATTCACCCTCAAGGTCCCACCAACGGGAGGCCATTTCTTCAAATTTACTGATTTCTGCCGGATCGACATTCAACTGCTTGGTCATTCTTATCGCCATTTCCTTTATTGGTGGCGACATTATAGCGGAAGACCGGAGCAGGAAATAATAGTTTTTGTCGCCTGGGCAGACGATTAGCGGCAAGGGGGCAGGCAGCAGATTTTGGACGTTCCTAGAAAAGGAAGCAGCAGATCAGGGCTACTGCTTCAGGCTTTCCCCTGTTCGGTTTGATACGACTCTGGGAGTAGGAAGCTTGGGGGCATGATCATTGTTAACTATTGTTAAATGCCAGCAATTCAGGGCTGAAAGAGCCTGAAAAAACCGTCATTGCAGCGAGAATTAGCATTAAAATGTATTTACCGCCAATGATGCACAGTCCGATGGTGTTGATTGCTTTGCCTAACATAGTGACCTCACTTATTTTCCTTTGAAAAATATTAGTGTACAGGTCCGTTTCATATTGCTAAACGGTGGGTGCAACAGCAATTTTACGCCGCAATATGATGATTAAAGTGACCTTGATCAGATAACTGTTCAGCTCCCAGTCAGGTATTGCGCTAAGTTGCATAAAAAGCGACAAGATCCATTTTTTACAATTGGTAGCACTTTTTTTATTTTGAGAAAAATCTCAATTCATCGAAGTGGGTGAAAAATAACCGTTTGAGCGTGATTAATGCCAGAAAGGCGTCAAGTTAGTGTCTGATTTTTGGTAAATCCGCTAAATTACTCACAACATAAATTGTGAAAGGTGTGCCTATCTAGGCTGATTTATGCTATATTCTCGCACCTTGCACGTATAAAAATACGACAGAAATTACCTGAGGGATATTGGCTCCATGAGCGATCTTGCAAAAGAGATCACGCCCGTAAACATTGAAGAGGAGCTGAAAGGCTCATACCTCGACTACGCGATGTCAGTTATCGTGGGTCGTGCTCTTCCGGATGTGCGTGATGGCCTTAAGCCAGTGCACCGTCGCGTATTGTTCGCGATGAATGTGCTAGGCAATGACTGGAATAAAGCATATAAAAAATCAGCCCGTGTGGTTGGTGACGTAATCGGTAAATATCACCCACACGGTGATAGTGCGGTCTACGACACCATCGTACGTATGGCGCAACCTTTCTCTCTTCGCTACATGCTGGTAGATGGTCAGGGTAACTTCGGTTCTATCGATGGCGACTCCGCGGCTGCGATGCGTTATACCGAAGTTCGTATGGCAAAAATTGCCCACGAGCTGCTGGCCGATCTAGACAAAGAAACGGTTGACTATGTGCCTAACTATGATGGCACTGAACAAATTCCGGCAGTACTGCCTACGAAAATTCCGAACCTGCTGGTTAACGGTTCTTCGGGTATTGCCGTCGGTATGGCAACGAACATTCCGCCGCACAACCTTGGCGAAGTCATCGATGGCTGCCTGGCCTATATCAACGATGAAGACATCACCATTGATCAGTTAATGGAATATATTCCAGGTCCGGACTTCCCGACAGCGGCACTGATCAGCGGTCGCAAAGGTATCATTGATGCCTATAAGACGGGGCGCGGTAAAGTTTACATGCGCTCAAAAGCCGAGATCGAAGCGGACAAGAATGGCAAAGAGACCATTATTGTTACCGAGATCCCGTATCAGGTGAACAAAGCCCGCCTGATCGAGAAAATCGCCGAGCTGGTTAAAGATAAGAAAGTTGAAGGCATCAGTGCCCTGCGCGATGAGTCAGACAAAGACGGTATGCGTATTGTTATCGAGTGTCGACGTGATGCGACTGGCGAGGTTGTGCTGAACAACCTGTACGCTCAGACGCAGCTGCAGACGACATTCGGCATCAACATGGTTGCGCTGGACAATGGTCAGCCTAAGCTTTTCAACCTGAAAGAGATGCTGAAGTGCTTCGTGAACCACCGCCGTGAAGTGGTGACACGCCGTACTATTTACGAATTACGCAAAGCCCGTGAGCGTGCCCATATCCTTGAAGGATTGGCACTGGCGCTGGCCAATATCGATGAAATTATCGAGCTGATCAAGAGTGCTCCGTCACCGGCTGAAGCGAAGGCTGGCCTGGTTGCGCGTGGTTGGGATCTGGGTAACGTTGCTGCAATGCTGGAACGTGCCGGTACCGATGCGGCACGTCCGGAATGGCTGGAAGAGCAATACGGTATTCGTGACAACCAGTACTACCTGACAGAGCAGCAGGCACAGGCAATCCTTGATCTGCGCCTACACAAGCTGACCGGTCTAGAACACGAGAAAATCCTGGGCGAATACAAAGCGCTGCTGGAAGAAATTGCTGAACTGTTGCATATCCTAGGTAGCTCTGAGCGCCTGATGGAAGTGATCCGTGAAGAACTTGAACTGGTTAAAGAGCAGTTCAATGATCCGCGTCGTACTGAAATCACTGCCGCTAGCCATGATATCGATCTTGAGGATCTGATCACTCAGGAAGATGTGGTTGTTACGCTTTCACACGAAGGCTACGTGAAATACCAGGTGCTGAGTGACTACGAAGCTCAGCGCCGTGGTGGTAAGGGTAAGGCGGCAACGCGAATGAAGGATGAAGACTTCATTGAGCGCCTGCTGGTTGCCAATACGCACGACACCATTCTGTGCTTCTCTAGCCGTGGTCGTATGTACTGGCTGAAAGTGTACCAGCTGCCATTGGCGAGCCGTACCGCGCGTGGTAAGCCTATCGTCAATATCCTTCCTCTGGAAGAAGGCGAGCGTATTACTGCAATCCTGCCGGTTAAAGAATACGAAGCGGATAAGTTCGTATTCATGGCAACGGCAGACGGTACCGTTAAGAAGACACCTCTGACAGACTTCAGCCGTCCGCGTAGCGCAGGTATCATTGCGGTGAACCTACGCGAAGGCGATTCGCTGATTGGGGTCGATGTAACAAACAGTACCGACCAAATCATGCTGTTCTCCGAAGCCGGTAAAGTCGTTCGCTTCTCTGAAGAGCAAGTACGTGGTATGGGCCGTACTGCTGCGGGTGTCCGTGGTATGAAACTGGCCGATGGCGACAAAGTGGTTTCTCTGATCGTTCCTCACAACGACGGCGACGTGTTGACGGTAACCGAAAATGGTTACGGCAAGCGAACTTCGCTTGAAGAGTACCCATCGAAGAGCCGTGCGACACAAGGTGTTGTATCGATCAAGGTCTCTGAGCGTAACGGTAAGGTTGTTGGCGCTATTCAAACCGAAGACGGCGATGAGTTCATGATGATCACCAACGGTGGTACGTTAGTTCGAACTCGTGTATCTGAAGTAAGCCGCGTTGGCCGTAATACCCAGGGTGTTACGCTAATCCGTACTGCTGATGAAGAGTTGGTTGTTGGCCTGCAACGTATCGATGAGCCTGAAGAGGAAGACATCATTGATGCCGATATCGAAGATGCAGAAGTAACAGAAGCGCAAGCTGCTGATACTGACAACGCAGATCCAGCCGAGCAATCAGATTCAGATGAAGCCCCTTCTTCTGACGAAGAATAAACTTCACGACAATTTGCTTAACAAGAACGCAGCCTCTACGGGCTGCGTTTTTTTATGTCTGACGGGGAGCCCAAACGGCTGCTATTTTTCCTGTTGAGTCTGTGAATTGTTCAGTTTGCCCTGAATATCCGGTCAGTTGTTCTTTTTTGCAGAAATACTTGTTGTTAAGGCTTTTCAGCGTACGCATAAAGGTGTAAAAACAAAAGTAATTGATCTTTGTCACACTTAGCCTGCGGGCGCCAGATGTGACAAATAGCTATATTATCCCTATGCAGAGCAGGAGCGAGTCTTACATCATGGAAAAGGTCTACAATTTTTGTGCTGGTCCGGCAATGATCCCAGCAGATGTCTTACAGAAAGCACAGAAAGAATTGGTTAACTGGAGCGGCCTGGGCACCTCTGTGATGGAAATTAGCCACCGCAGCAAGGAGTTTCTTGCGGTTGCCGAGCAGTCAGAAAAAGATCTGCGAGAGTTGCTGTCTATCCCAGCTAACTACCATGTACTCTTCTGTCACGGTGGTGCTCGCGGCCAGTTTGCAGCGGTACCGATGAACCTGTTAGGTGAGGCAGATACCGCCGACTATATGGATGGTGGTTACTGGGCTAACAGTGCAGCCAAGGAAGCCGGGAAATACTGTCAGCCGAATGTTGTTGATATTACCTGTGAGCGTGACGGCAAGAAGGCGGTATTGCCTGCATCTGAGTGGCCGCTGTCAGGTGATGCTGCATTTGTACATTTTTGTCCGAATGAAACAATCGACGGTATCGAGATCCGTGATCTGCCGGTGACAGACAAACCGATTGTTGCCGATATGTCTTCGACCATACTGTCACGAAAAATCGATGTATCGAAATACGGTGTGATCTATGCCGGTGCTCAGAAAAATATCGGTCCGGCCGGTCTGACGATTGTTATTGTTCGTGATGATTTGCTCGGAAAGGCCAAGCAGGTGTTGCCGAGTATTCTTGACTATACCGTGTTGGTTGATAAGGACTCGATGTTCAATACGCCGCCGACCTTTGCCTGGTATCTGGCCGGGGAAGTGTTTAAGTGGCTGAAAGAGATCGGCGGGGTCGAAGAGATGCAAAAGCGCAATGAGGCCAAGGCGGAAGAGCTATATCGCTTTATTGATCAGTCTGATTTTTACCGCAACGAGGTACACCCTGCGAACCGCTCGCTGATGAATGTTCCGTTCCAGCTGAAAAAGCCGGAATTGGACAAGGAATTCCTTGAGCAGGCGGATGCTGCCGGCCTGAAGGCACTGAAAGGTCATCGTGTTGTCGGTGGTATGCGGGCGTCTATCTACAATGCCATGCCGCTCGAGGGTGTGCAGGCACTGGTGGACTTCATGCAGAAATTTGAGCAAGAAAACGCATAGTAGCCCGAATTTCATTCACCAAGGCCTCTCTTTTGAGAGGCTTTTTTATCACTGCTGCGGAAAGATGATTTTGCGGGTATCGAAGCCATTTTGCTCGGCAATCGAGAGGTAGTATTGCACCTTGTCTTGGCGCAGTGACTTGTCGCGGGAAAGAATCCAGAAATAATCTGTGTTATAGCTGCTAACTAAAGCAGTGGAGTAGTCGGGTTCGAGGTGAAAGACAACGTAGCTGCCGTAAAAAGGGCCGAAAAAAGATACTTTGAGGTGGGCTGTATCGCTGGCGCCGACGAACTTGGCCTTACCTTCTGCTTCCTTCCATTCATTTTCTTCTTTGCTATAGCCCCGGTTGATTACTTTGACAGAGCCATCCTCATTAAGGCTGTATGTTGCTGAAACTTGGGAAAGGCCCCGTTCAAAGCTGTGGTCTAGACGTGCTATTTCGTGCCAGGTGCCAAGATAACGATCTATGCTGAACGGTTTGACCGGCGTTATTTGCTCTGGCATACCAGTGCAGCCAGACAAGTAAAATAGAGCAACTGTCGTCAAAAAACGGGTAATTAAGTTCATCTTCTACCTTTTGTCGGGTGACTGTAAGAGTGATGTTTTAGGGTAACACTCGTAGTGTACGTAAGATCTTGACGGATAAGATCACTATTCCAGTCTGGAATGGTAGTGGAGAAGAATATGGTTGCTCAGCGAGTGGCAAGAGGTTCCCGATGCCATTTTATACATATTTTTGCCGATAGCATCAGATATACATCACAATCACTGTGCAAAATTTAACCATCTAGATAAACACAGTTTCCCTCAGCGGAAACAGTGTTGAGGCTATTTTCTTGTATCATATGAGGAAATTATTGCGAGGGATTAGCTAGAACGATGATGAACTCAAATGTATATCAAAAGAAAGCATCAGATTTTCAGTTACTGAGTTTGCAAGGCCGCGACAAGGAGTGCCTGACTTCTTTGTTTAGCGAGCATAAAGCGAGTCAACAGCTGCAGGATGCAACGTGTTACCTGGTTTTCAATCAACAGAAGCCATTCTTTTATTCACTGAAAAAGCACCTTGTGAGCACAGGGTACTTTTCAGGTAGCGACAGTGAAGCGATGCTTCCGCATGCGGCGGCTGCAAGCGACAGCACGATTGCAGAAGTCGAAGTTGATTTTCCGCTTGCGCTGTATCGCTCCGCACTGCGCCACGATATTTTTAATATGCTGGTTTCGCTCAAGGAACAATGCGGCCATTACACGCTTAACCTTCGCTTGCCGCTGGATGAAATTGCGTCCGAGTATGAGCTTAATGATATCGCAAAGTTATGCATTGTTGCCGGTGCAGACAACCTTACCCTGTCACTGACGAGGAGCCTCGATAGTCAACAGGAAGCTCGAATCAATTTGCTTGCCAACCTTTTAAAGCGCTTCTTTGTTTCAGACTCCTGCGGCCTGATTTTTAGCGGGCTGACGACACTTCCTGTGATGCAGCGTATTTCATCCCTGGCTATTGAGATACTTGGTGAAGACTGGGTGGATAATGCATCCCTCAAGTTTGAGTGCTAAAACTCGACAAACAAAAATACCGGTGTCCACGACACCGGTTTTTATATATGTATACCCAAACTACCTCAAGATGCTCGTTTCAGCGAGAATTACTTGGCTTGTAGGCTAGGCACCGATTAGAAAATCTAGTGGCTCTAAATTAATAATCGGTAACAACGCATAGAAGCCCCTATCTACTTAACAGAACTGGAACTCGCCCTTTGGGAGTGAGCCAGCGACCCCATTTCTGTGTCAAATAACGTTGAAAGGGAATAGCCATTCCTACCGTCATTTTCCTTGAACTGAGCTCGCTGGACTCACTCTGAATTCTGCATCTTGAGGTAGTTTGGGTATAGATTGGTATTACTCAAGGCAAAAGCGTTTTTCCAGGTAGCAGCGAATAGCCTGCTCGCTGGCATCAAACTGCGGCAGGGGAAGGTGAGTAGGATCGACCCATTGCCACCCCTCGCACTTATCAGGCTCGCGTAGCTCCAGCTGTCCGCCAAATTCGGTGGCCAGCACAGTCACACTGATATAGTGCTTGCCGGACTCATGGTAGGTTTGCAGGTTGTTGGTGACGGCAATGACTTTTGGGTTCTTAATCAGCAGCCCGGTTTCCTCTTCTATCTCGCGCGCAGCACACTGGGTAAAGGTCTCTCCTATGTCCATGTGGCCACCGGGGATCGAATAGTAGGGCGCGTGGCTATTCTTCCTTTTGCCAATCAAGACATTTCCCTGGTCGTTAACAATGATCACACCGACCCCGACTTTGGGTGTTTCTGCTGCCACATTTTACTCCTTGTTATGAAAAATCTCTCTGGATGCCTGCGAATTCACGGCTGACTCATCTTACCATTTTCTGTGATATCGATTGGGTTTAATCAGTACTAGCTAACTGAGACATTATTCGCTAATCTGCTGGAACGCCCAAAAAACAGGATTGAATAGATAACAGATGGAAAGTTTAACGTTACAGCCGATAAATCAGATCAATGGCGAAGTAAATCTACCGGGGTCGAAGAGTGTTTCAAACCGTGCCCTTCTATTGGCGGCGTTAGCTCAAGGTACCACGCGACTTACCAACCTGCTCGACAGCGACGACATCCGTCACATGCTAAATGCCCTCAAGCAGCTGGGTGTGAGCTATCAGTTGTCCGATGACAAAACAGTCTGCGAGGTCACCGGGTTGGGGCGGGCGTTCAAACCCGAGCAGGCGCTTGAACTCTTCCTGGGTAATGCCGGGACCGCGATGCGTCCGTTAGCCGCGGCATTATGTCTCGGTGAGGGAGAGTTCGTTCTGACCGGTGAACCTCGCATGAAGGAGCGTCCGATCGGCCACTTGGTAGAGGCGCTTCGTACTGCCGGTGCTGAGATTACCTACCTGGAAAATGACAACTATCCACCGCTTAAAATCAAGGGAACGGGCCTTCAGGGGGGAGAAGTCGAAATCGATGGCTCTATCTCCAGCCAGTTTCTGACCGCATTTTTGATGTCGGCACCCATGGCCAAGGCCGATACCTTAATCCGAATTAAAGGCGAGCTGGTTTCCAAGCCCTACATTGATATCACTCTGCATATCATGGCCCAGTTCGGGGTGACGGTAGAGAACCGTGACTACCAGGAGTTTGTTGTTCCGGCGGGTCAGATCTATCAGGCGCCGGGCGAGTTCCTGGTTGAAGGCGATGCATCGTCGGCCTCTTACTTCCTGGCAGCGGCTGCTATCAAGGGCGGACAAGTGAAAGTCACCGGTATTGGCAAGAAGAGTATCCAGGGGGATGTTCAGTTTGCTGATGCACTGGCAGCGATGGGTGCTGAGATTGAGTGGGGCGACGATTATGTCATTGCCCGCCGTGGCGAACTAAAGGCTGTCGATATGGACTTCAACCATATCCCGGATGCGGCAATGACCATTGCGACGGCAGCGTTGTTTGCTGACGGGGTGACGTCGATCCGCAATGTCTATAACTGGCGGGTCAAGGAAACCGATCGCCTTGCTGCAATGGCTACCGAGCTGCGCAAGGTCGGTGCCGAGGTCGAGGAGGGCAGTGACTACATTATCATTACCCCGCCGGCGCAGCTTAAGCATGCGGCGATTGATACCTATGATGATCACCGGATGGCGATGTGTTTCTCGCTGGTGGCACTGAGCGATACTCCGGTGACCATTAATGATCCCAAGTGTACCTCGAAGACCTTCCCGGACTATTTTGACAAGCTGGCCGAGCTAAGTTGCTAAACTGACAAACCGCTAAGTCATTCTGTTATTAGAGAAACCCGCCACCTGGCGGGTTTTTGTCTTCTGTGTGCCAGCAACAATGCCAGATAACGAACATTCGGTGGTTTCAGCAATTCGATTTGATAGTACTCACGATTTTTTTCCCGTATAATACGCCCCCGTTTGTGAGCTGTAATACCAAACCTATTGGCCAGTGCCATGGGCTAAATGTTTGGTATTAAAGCTCGATATTTGAACGAATTCGGAGAAAACCTATGTCTACTCATGCTCCAGTGATCACTGTTGATGGGCCAAGCGGCGCCGGCAAGGGGACGCTATGTATGCTATTGGCAGATAAACTGGGCTGGAAACTGCTTGATTCCGGAGCGATCTACCGCGTACTGGCACTGGCAGCTATTCACCATGGTGTTGATCTTGAATCTGAAGATGCGCTGGTTCCGCTAGCGGCACACCTTGATGTTCAGTTCAAGGCCGAAGGCGAGTTGGTCAAGGTTATTCTTGAAGGCGAGGATGTGTCCGGCGAGCTTCGTCGAGAAGAAACGGGCATGGCCGCATCAAAAGTGGCCGCATTGCCACGCGTGCGCGAAGCACTGCTGCGTCGTCAGCGTGCATTTAGCGAGGCACCAGGACTGGTTGCCGACGGTCGTGACATGGGGACCGTGGTCTTCCCGGGCGCAGAAGTGAAAATCTTCCTTGATGCCAGTGCGGAAGAGCGTGCAAATCGCCGCATGAACCAGTTGCAACAGAAAGGCTTAGATGTTAACTTTGACAGTCTTTTAAGCGAAATTCAGGAACGCGACGATCGCGACCGCAACCGTGCGGTGGCTCCGTTGCGTCCCGCTGCCGATGCTTTGGTGCTAGACTCTACTGAGATGTCAATAGAGCAAGTTACTGCCCAGGCATTGGCTTATGTTGAAAAAAAATTATCTGCTGAGTGATCAGCATGATGGCGTCGGTGTCACGGATGAATACTGACATTACTACCAACCCCATGCGGTAGGATACCCATGGTTGTTAATCATATTGAAGATTAAATAATGACTGAATCTTTTGCTTTACTCTTTGAAGAGTCTCTAAACGAAATCGAAACTCGCCCAGGTGCGATCGTTAAAGGTACTGTAGTAGCTATCGAGAACGGTTACGTTCTTGTAGACGCTGGCCTTAAGTCTGAGTCTTCTATCCCTGCTGACGAATTCAAAAACGCTGCCGGCGAAATTGAAATCGAAATCGGTGCAGAAGTAGACGTAGCACTTGACGCAATCGAAGACGGTTTCGGTGAGACTAAACTTTCTCGTGAAAAAGCTAAGCGTCATGAAGCTTGGATCCAGCTTGAAAAAGCTTACGAAGATGCTGAAACAGTTGTTGGTATCATCAACGGTAAAGTTAAGGGTGGCTTCACAGTTGAACTTAACGGTATCCGTGCGTTCCTACCTGGTTCACTAGTTGACGTACGTCCAGTTCGTGACACTGCTCACCTAGAAAACAAAGAGCTAGAGTTCAAAGTAATCAAGCTTGACCAGAAGCGCAACAACGTTGTTGTTTCTCGCCGCGCAGTTATCGAATCTGAAAACAGCGTTGAGCGTGACGAGCTACTTGCTTCTCTACAAGAAGGCATGGAAGTTAAAGGTATCGTTAAGAACCTTACTGACTACGGTGCATTCGTTGATCTTGGCGGTGTTGACGGTCTTCTACACATCACTGATATGGCTTGGAAACGCGTTAAGCACCCAAGCGAAATCGTTAATGTTGGCGACGAAATCAACGTTAAAGTTCTTAAGTTCGACCGTGAGCGTACTCGCGTATCACTAGGTCTTAAGCAGCTAGGCGAAGATCCATGGGTAGCAATCGCTAAGCGTTACCCAGAAGGTACTAAGCTTTCTGGTCGCGTAACTAACCTAACTGACTACGGCTGCTTCGTTGAAATCGAAGAAGGCGTTGAAGGTCTTGTACACGTTTCTGAGATGGATTGGACTAACAAGAACATCCACCCATCTAAAGTTGTTAACGTGGGCGACGAAGTTGAAGTTATGGTTCTTGATATCGACGAAGAGCGTCGTCGTATCAGCCTAGGTCTTAAGCAGTGTAAAGCTAACCCATGGCAGTCATTTGCAGAAATGCAAGCTAAGGGCGATCGCGTAACTGGTAAGATCAAGTCTATCACTGACTTCGGTATCTTCATCGGTCTAGAAGGCGGCATCGACGGTCTAGTTCACCTATCTGACATTTCTTGGAATGTTTCAGGTGAAGAAGCAGTTCGTGACTTCAAGAAAGGCGACGAAATTTCTGCAGTAGTTCTAGCAGTAGACGCAGAGCGTGAGCGTATCTCTCTTGGCGTTAAGCAGATCGAAGAAGACCCATTCAACGGTTTCGTTGCAGTTAACAAGAAAGGTGCTCTAGTTACTGGTACTGTTACTGCTGTTGACGCGAAAGGCGCAACTGTCGAGCTAGCTGAAGGTGTTGAAGGTTACCTACGTGCTTCTGAAGCATCTGTTGACCGTGTTGAAGACGCAACTCTAGTTCTTTCTGTTGGCGATTCTGTTGAAGCTAAGTTCACAGGCGTTGACCGTAAGAACCGCGTAATCAACCTATCTGTTCGTGCTAAAGACGTTGCTGAAGAGCAAGAAGCAATGGCTAACCTGAACAAGCAAGAAGATGCTTCTTTCGGTAACGCTATGGCTGACGCTTTCAAAGCGGCTAAAGGCGAATAATTGAGCTAAGGGGGATCACTTTTCCCCCTAAGCGGTTATACTATTGAGAAACATACTAAAAACGGGGTGTTTATGACAAAGTCTGAATTAATTGAAAGACTGTGTAGTCAACAAACACATCTTTCTGCCAAACAGGTAGAAGATGCAATCAAGGAAATCCTTGAGCACATGGCGACCACTCTCTCAGAGGGCGATCGTATTGAAATCCGTGGCTTTGGTAGCTTCTCATTGCATTACCGTGCTCCACGCGTCGGTCGTAACCCTAAGACAGGCGACAAGGTTGAGTTGGACGGCAAGTACGTTCCGCACTTCAAGCCTGGTAAGGAATTGCGCGATCGAGTTAACTCGGCAATTGCTGCTGGTTAAGCGTGATTAGAACAAAAAAACGGCATGCTGATAGTATGCCGTTTTTTTATGTCTATTGATCATGGTCTGATGTGTCAAAATCTTGCATAATCAACCCATCAAACTTTTGATCAAGTGAGAAGGATTTACGATGAAGATAATTAGCTTTCTGATTTTAGCTGTTTGCTTTTTGCTCACGCTGGCTCTTGGTGCCCAGAACCAGCAGCTGGTAAATTTCGATTTTCTTGTAGCTCAGGGTGAGTTCCAGCTATCTACTTTGCTTGGTATTGCATTCGGTTCCGGTTTTGCGATCGGTTGGTTGATTTGTGGCCTGCTGTATCTGAAAACCCGTTTCTCAAGAAACCGCCTAAGCAAAAAGGTAGCCAAACAACAGCAAGAGCTGAACCAGCTACGTGCTGAGCCTGTTAAGGAATAATCGTTAATGCTAGAGCTGTTGTTCCTGTTACTCCCGATTGCCGCTGCCTATGGCTGGTATATGGGTAACAGGAGCGCTAGTAACAAACAACAGGAGCAGTCTCACCACATGTCGCGCCAGTATGTGACTGGCTTGAACCTGCTGCTATCTGATCAGTCAGATAAAGCGGTTGATGTGTTTATAGAGCTGCTCCAGGTTGATAGCGAAACCATTGATACTCACCTTGCTCTGGGAAACCTTTTCCGCAGCCGGGGCGAGGTTGATCGCGCCATTCGTATTCACCAGAATTTAATTGCCCGCCCCAACCTAACCATAGATCAGCGAAATCTGGCGCTGCAGCAACTGGCAAAAGATTATATGGCTGCCGGCTTTTTTGATCGTGCCGAAAAAATCTTCGAACAATTATTGGATGAACCCGATCACCGTAAAGGGGCGCTGCAGCAGTTACTGACAATTTACCAGCAGACCCGCGAATGGGAAAAAGCCATCGAGGTGGCCTCTCAGTTGGTGAAAATGGGCAAAACCAAGCTAAAGCATGACATCGCCCATTACTGGTGCGAGATGGCTATGCTCGAAATGAGCGCCCTGAACTCGGATAAAGCCAAACAGTTTCTGAAAAAAGCATTGTCAGCGGATAAAACCTGTGTCCGAGCATCGATAATGATGGCGAAAATTCTGATCAGTGCCGAAGACTATAAGACGGCCGCCAAACAGCTGGAGCGGGTGGTCGAGCAGGATATCGATTATGTCAGCGAAACGCTGCCAATGCTGCTGCAGTGCTACGAAGCCACCAACAATGAGACGGGCTGGCTGAAATACTTGCGTCAGTGTGTCGAGCAGAAGGCCGGGGCGACGGCTGAGCTAATGCTGGCCGATGAGATCTCCAAGCATGAAGGCTCTGTGATGGCCCAGACATTCATGACTCGCCAGCTCACCAAGAACCCGACAATGAAAGGTTTCTATCAATTGATGGATTATCACCTGGATGAGGCGGAAGAAGGCCGGGCAAAAGACAGCCTGACGACCCTGCGATCGCTTGTTGGTGAGCAACTGAAGATTAAGCCGCATTTCCGTTGTCGCAAATGCGGATTCGCGACCCATTCTCTGTATTGGCAGTGCCCGTCATGTAAAAGCTGGGGAGCTGTCAAACCGATCCGCGGCCTTGATGGCGAATAATGTTGAAAAGCCCGTTCTGGTGAATGGGCTTTTTTTTGGCTTCAACCTTATCAGGGGCACAACCTGATCATAGCGCCAGCGCACCCCACAATAAGACTGGCAGGGTGACCACGGCAAAGAAGTTGCCAAACAGCACCATCGATGCCACGTTGTTCGGCTCGACGTCAAACCGCTCGGCAAAAAGGTAGTTCATGACGGCCGGCGGCAACATGGTGAACAGCACCATCATTTGCAACTGTTGGTGGGGAAGCGGGATGAAGAGGTAAATCACGGCAAAGGCGATGGCGCCCGTGCCAAGACTGAACAGAGTCGTCATCAGGCCGGTACGCAATCCAGCCAGGCGTAGGTTGACCATCTGTGCGCCCAGGGACAGCAGCATCACCGGGATCGACGCCTGGCCCAGAAGGTGGGTTGCCTCGTAAACAGGCCGCCAGACCGGAATCTCCAGCAGGTTACAGGCAAGAGCAGCCAGTGTGGCCAGTAACAGAGGGGTTTTCAATAGCTGCTGTATCGACAGGGTGCCCTTATTGCTGAGCAGGGCCATCCCGACGGTGATATGCAAGGTGGTCGAGACCACAAACAGCAAGACAGCAGATCCGATGGCGGTATCACCAAAGGTATAGCTAAAGAGTGGGATCGCGAGGTTGCCACTGTTGCGAAACATCTGTGGCGGCCCCCAGGCCTTGAAGGTGATTTTCCTGAACCGGCACAGGGCGAACATCAGCAGCCCGGGGAGCAAGACGGCACAGGTTGCGGCAGCGAGCAGGGTAACCTGAGTTGTATCAGGCTTCATGGTTACCAGTGATGAGAAGATCAGAGCCGGGACAAACACGTCCATGTTGATGCGATTGATTGGTTTGAAGTCAGGCTTGAGATGTCGGCTTATCACGTAGCCGATAAGCACAATCGCAAAGACGGGGAATAATATACCGATGACTTTCTCAAACACACTCGCATCCTTGCAACGTTTCAGTGGATAGGGGGTGACTTGTGATGAAAACGGGCCTCACCCTTTATCGTACCAATCGTCAGGTCAATATACCCTAATCACAGCAAAATGCAGAGTGTTGAGAAAGCGGTGAGGCTGGCTTGACAGGTAAGCCGTTAAGTCCTTGCGGATATCACTTGCTCAAGCCTCCGATATGTTTGCTGCCGGGGTAAAACGATTGGCTGGCAAAGAAGAGTGGTACTTTTAGTGGCTTCGGATCAATATTCAATTAATGCTCGAAAAAAAATGATTTTACTGTACAATCCTGACCGCCCTCAGCGCGCTGGGGAGGATTGAACAATAACTAAGCAGGAGATGCCATGTTAGACCCAAAAGTGATTGTCGCTCTCGACTACCCAAGCCAAGACGAAGCCCTGGCGTTCGTTGACCGTATTGAACCGGGAAGTTGTCGACTGAAAGTTGGCAAAGAGATGTTTACTTATTTTGGCCCTGACTTTGTGCGTAAACTGCATGATCGGGGCCATTCTGTATTTCTGGACCTGAAATTCCATGATATTCCGAATACCTGCTCCCGTGCGGTAGCGGCAGCGGCGGATCTCGGGGTGTGGATGGTCAATGTCCATGCGAGCGGTGGCGAACGTATGATGGCGGCCTCGCGTGACATTCTCGAGCCGTATGGCAAAGACCGCCCGTTGCTGATTGGCGTGACGGTGCTTACCAGTATGGAAGCGGCCGATCTGCGTGGCATCGGTATCCAGG
Source organism: Photobacterium alginatilyticum (assembly GCF_009910675.1). GTDB lineage: Bacteria > Pseudomonadota > Gammaproteobacteria > Enterobacterales > Vibrionaceae > Photobacterium > Photobacterium alginatilyticum. Next base: position 90,262 of record NZ_RSEJ01000001.1, read on the forward strand.
CTGAGCCGCAGGAGCATGTGCTTAACCTGGCACGGCTGACCAAGAACAGCGGCCTGGACGGAGTGGTATGCTCGGCCCAGGAAGCGGGTATGCTGAAGGCTGAGCTTGGCGAAGCGTTCAAGCTGGTCACTCCGGGTATCCGACCTGCAGGCAGTGCTGCTGGCGACCAGCGCCGGGTGATGACGCCAGTCGAGGCAGTTCAGGCCGGTTCGGATTACCTGGTCATTGGACGCCCGATAACCAAAGCGGCCGATCCTGCCGCCGTGCTCGCCGAGATCAACCAATCTCTGGCATAGACAATTTACTGTGACAATGTCTAATAACGCCCGGCTAATGCCGGGCGTTTCTTTTGGACCGGAGTCGATCAAAGTTTCGATGGATATCGATGTTCAGCAATGTTTTTTTTCATACACTTAGACTAAACAGAGAATTGTTGTTCATTATGTCGGCCGTGGATGGAGTAGGCTGAGGAGTACGAAAATGGATGTGGCATTCGATTTTGATTCATCGTTCTGGCGTTTGTTCATTGCTTTGATGCTAGGCGCTATTATCGGTATCCAGCGTGGCTGGGTCGATCGTAATGAAGCCGCGGGATCACGTATCGCCGGTATTCGTACCTACTCGCTGATTGGTCTGCTCGGAGGCATATGCGGCCTGTTGGCTTCGTTCTTTTCAGAGCTTTTTCTCGGCTTTTCTCTTCTTGCCTTTTCTGTCCTGATTATCGTCGCCTACATCAAGAGCCAAAAAGTAAAAGTAAACCTCAGCATTACTGGTTTGGTCGGCATGCTGATCACCTTTTTGCTGGGTAGCCTGGCAGTTGTCGGCGAGCCGGTGATCGCAGCCTCGGCGGCGGTGATCACTGCCATTATTCTCGATAACAAGAAAGAGCTGCATACCGCATTGATGAAGCTTCAGGAGTACGAGCTGGATGCCGCCCTGCGCCTGTTACTGATCTCTGTTGTGATGTTGCCACTGCTGCCCAATCAGGGAATGGGGCCATGGCAGGCCGTCAATCCCTATGAGATTTGGTGGATGGTGGTGCTGATTGCCGGTATTTCCTTTGTCGGCTATTTCGCAATCAAAATTGGCGGCGCCGAAAAGGGGATCTTGTTCACCTGTCTCTTTGCGGGACTGAGCTCTTCGACCGCACTGACACTGCAGTTTTCACACCTTTCCAAACAGCAGGCGCATCTCAGCGGCTTGCTGGCGAGCGGGATCCTGATCAGCTGCGGAACGATGTTTCCGCGTATCTTATTTGTCTGCTCTGTTGTGAACTACACCCTGGTCGAAATGCTATGGCTACCAATGTTGCTGATGATGCTGGGCTTTTATCTTCCAGCCTATTGGATCTGGACTCACTACAAGATTGAGACGGATGAATCACCGCAGGTAAAACAAAATCCGCTGGCGTTGTCCTCGGCATTCTTTTTCGGCATCGTGCTGCTGGCGATCATGTTACTGGCTAATTTGCTGCAAGACTGGTTTGGGAATACCGGAACGCTGCTGCTGGCGGCGATTTCAGGCATTACCGATGTCGATGCCATTACCCTGGCTCTGGGTAGGCAGAGTGCCAATGGCCTGCTGGTGAATACGGCCATGCTGGGAATCTTTATTGCCGCTTCCGTTAACAGCCTGATTAAAATGGGCATGGCGAGTGTTATTGGTGCTAAGTCATTACGTAAGTTTATTATCGTACCGATTTTGGGCTCTGTGCTATTAGGGGCTGGCGCGGTGTGGGTGACATTTGGCTGATTGGACTAGGGATTGTTACCCATAGACAGACGGGCTGAAGTCAGCCCGCCAGGTAGATTGTTTTCGCACGCTTAGCACTCAATTTTAGGCGTCGCGCTGCTTATACGGTTGGTTCGGTCGTGCGACGGTGCCGAGAAATGGCTGTCGAGTAGTTTTTGCGTCAGCGGGTGCTGGGGATTGGCGAAAACATCCGCCGTCAGGCCCTGCTCAACCACCTCGCCATTTTGCATAACCATCACCTTGTCGGTGAAATGTTTGATAACCCCCATATGCTGCGATACGTAAACATACGACAGTCCCATTTCTTCCTGTAGCTCCAGCAACAGGTTGAGGATCTGGGAGCGCATAGACATGTCGAGACCGTTAAGGGCTTCATCAGCCACGATAATACAAGGCTGGAGGATTAGGGCGCGAGCAAGGGAGACACGCTGCTTCTGGCCGGTTGCCAGCATCTGCGGGTAGAAATAGGCGTGCTCGGGCAGCAGGCCGACGCGTTTCAGGGTCATCATGATCCTGCGCTCGCGGGCCTGCGGCGTCATATTGGTATTTCGTTTCAGCGGCCCTTCCAGAATTTTGCCTATCTGGATCCGTGGATTCAGCGAGGTATTGGGATCTTGAAAGATCATCCGGATCAGCTTGCAGCGGGTCTGAAAGTCATTGGGGGCTAACGGCTCGCCGTTGACTCTAATGATCCCCTCGGTCGGCTCGACAACCCCTGATAGCATTTTGGCCAGCGTCGACTTGCCTGAACCGTTTTCGCCCATAAACGCGATAGTCTCACCGGCTTCCAAGGTGAATGATACCGGCTTGACGGCCTCTATCGTTCGGCGGCGAAACAGCCCCGAGCGGTAGTGATAGTCTTTTTTCAGGTGTTCGACTTCTAGTAGCGCACTCACTTATTCGTTTCCTCCATATTCAGCGGAAAATGACAGCTGAATTTATGGTTTTTTATCTTTCTTCGCTTCGGTACTTCGACACATTTGCGCTGGGCATGGGGACAGCGCGGGCCAAGGCGACAGCCGATGGGCAAATGCTGCAGAGGAGGAATAGAGCCGGGCAGCGTTTCCAGTTTACATTTGTGGGGCAGCACATCCAGATTGAAGTCAGGCATGGCACGGAGCAGCGCTTCGGTATAAGGGTGATGCGGTGATTGCAGCAGCTGTTTACGGCTGCCGGATTCGACCGACTGGCCGCAATACATCACGGTGATCCTGTCTGCCCACTGGGTTACCGTCGTCAGGTCGTGGCTGACCAGCAAGATAGTGGTATTGCCGAGTTGGTTCATCCGGCTAAGCAGGCGGAAGATCTGCGCCTGGGTGATCGGATCCAAATCGTTGGTCGGTTCATCGGCAATCAATAGGCGAGGGCGGTTGGCAATCGCCATGGCAATCATGACTTTCTGGCACTCGCCGTCTGTCAGTTCATACGGGTAGCTTTTCATTACCCGCTTGTGATCTTTGATCCCCACTTTGTGCAGCAGGGCAATTGCCTGTTTCTGGCGCCACTGAAAGCGTTGCCACCAATGGCCGCTGAATGATACCTGGGGGATCGCCTCTTCCAGCTGTTCACCCACATGTTCAGACGGATCCAGACAGGAGGAAGGCTCCTGGAAAATCATGGCGATTTCGCGCCCGACTATCTTTCGGCGCTCACGGGTGGATAGCGAGAGCAGATCAACGTCGCCCAGCCTCAAACGGTCGGCCGTGACTCGCCAGCTGTCTTTGGTGACCCCGGCGATGGCCTTGGCGACAAGACTTTTGCCTGAACCTGACTCACCCACGAGCCCTCTGATCTCGCCCTCGTTGAGGGTCAGGCTCATACGGTCGACGGCTTTGACCAACCCTTGCGGGGTCTCGATTTCAATGGTCAGGTTACGGATATCTAATAAAGGCATTAATCAATCCCCGCATTGATTGCTTGGCGGAGTCCTTCTCCTACTAAGTTTACTACCAATACACTGAAGGTGATTGCCAGTCCGGGCAAGGTGACAGTCCAGGGCGCAAGGTAAATCAGCTCGATGGAATCGCCCAGCATCGCTCCCCACTCGGAGGACGGTGCCTGGGCGCCGAGGCCAAGAAAACCCAGTGCGGCAATATCAAGGATGGCGATAGAGATGGCCCGGGTGAGCTCATTGGTAATGGCCGTCAGGATATTGGGCAGAATGGAGTTATAGAGCAAATAGAAATCGTTGGCACCGTCCAGGCGGGCAGCGATGATGTAGTCTTTTTCAACCTCGTTGTGCACTGCCGTGTAGATGGCACGAATGAAACGAGGGATCAGTGCCAGCCAGATAGCCAGCAGGATATTGACTTCGCCCGGGCCCATATAGGCCACGACAATGATGGCCAACAGCAGCGACGGAATGGACAGTACAGTATCGAGAATATGGTTTAGGAAGCTCGACTTGAGCCCGCGGGTCATACCTGCCATCACACCGATGACAATACCGATGACACTGGATGCCAGGGCAATGAGCAGTGCGTAGCCGAAGGTTAGCTGGGTGCCCAGTAGCAGGCGGCTCAGTATGTCACGGCCGAGATCGTCGGTACCGAAGAAAAACTCGACATGGCCGCTCGGATCCCACGATGGCGGCATCAAGAGTTCGCCTACCTGCTGGTTGGGCGCGTAAGGGATGATAAAGTGCGCGCTGAGAGTCACAATCAGCAGGAAAAGCAAACACCACAAACCGAACATGGCCAGCGAGTTGGCCCGGTAGTTTTGCCAGGCCCGCTCCCACTGAGTCGGGATTTTCTGCTCCTGGTAGATGTTATTTGATAGCATACCATTCCTTTCTGACAAGCGGGTTAACAACGGCGCCAGTGAGATCTGACAGAATGTTGGCAATCAGGATAAAGCTACCGACAGTAATGACACCGGCCTGAATTGCGACATAATTTTGCTCGGAGATAGCATTGAGCAGCCAGCGGCCAATGCCCGGCCAGTTGAAGATTGATTCGGTCAGCATCGCAAACGTCATCATGGTCGAAAACTGCATGCCGAGTTTCGGGATGATCGGCGGAATCGCATTCTTCAGGACATGGCGCATGATAATTTCGAACATCGACAGGCCCTTGGTCTGTGCGACTTTAATGAAGTTCTGGTTCATCACTTCGGCCACTGAGGTGCGGGTCAGGCGGATCACCTCGGTGGTCGGTGCCATTGCCAGTACCAAGGTCGGGAGGATCAGATGGCGGATAGTGTCCATCAGGGCTTCCGAGCGGTACGGCTTGTCAGAGAGCAGGACATCAATCAGGGCAACGCCGGTCACATGGTCAATTTCATAGAGGACGCTGTAGCGTCCGGCCACGGGCAGCCAGCCAAGCTGCTGCGAAAAGAGCATGATTAGCAATACTGCCAGCCAAAATAGCGGGATGGAGTAGCCGACCAGGGCCAGGGATGAAATTGAGGTATCGACAAAGCGACCACGTTTCACGCCAGCCAGGGTTCCAAGCGGGATACCTGCCAGCAGTGACAGGGTGAAGGCAAAGAAACACAGCTCGAGCGTCGCCGGGAAGACCGTCAGCACGTCAAGCAGTACCGGCGAACCATGTTGATTCAGCCCCAGGTTGCCCACGAGCAGATTGTCGATATAGGTGAACCAACCACTCCAGAATGGCTGGTTGCTCCAGAGCGAGCTGTGATCGAGGCGGAGAATGCTGAAACCGACCATGGTCAAAATAGCCATGGTGATCATGAACAGATTCAAACGGCGAATAGTATAAATAAACATGATGTCACTCGCTGCGGTAAACACTGGAGAATGAGCGAGTACCAAAAGGACTCATTTGCAACCCACCCAGAGACTGATGGTGAACCTGGAAGTGGACACCGTGAGCCAGTGGAATAATGGGTACCTCTGTATCTAAGATATCCTGTGCCAGATGGTAGTAGTCGACGCGCTGTTCGAGCTTGTTGGTGCGCGACGCCAGCTCGAGCAGATTATCGAATCCGAGGTTGCACCAATTGGCAACGTTTAACCCGGCGCTCTTGGCACTGCATGACAGCAGTGGGCGAAGGAAGTTGTCCGGATCACCATTGTCGGCAATCCAGCCGGTGAGCACCATGTCGCTGTTCGTTGCAACCGTGGAGCTCAGCCTGCTCAGGGTGTCTTGCGATAAAATTTTCAGCTGAACACCTACGGCATTGAGATCGGCCTGTATCAGCTCGGCGGTTTTTCTCGGGCTTGGGTTATAAGGCCTCGGTTCGAGCGGTACCCACATCGTCAGGCTGAGGTTTTTGTCAAAACCGGCCTGCTTGAGCAGTGCCAGAGACTTAACCGGGTCGTAATCCAATGCTTTGCTGCTGTGGTTATAGGCCCAGGACATTGGCGGCAGAATGCTTTTTGCCTTGGTGCCGGTGCCGTAGTAAACCGAATTGAGCAAGTTTTCGCGATTGATGGCTAGGTTGATGGCCTTGCGAACCCGCGGATCTTTCAGTTCGGATTTGCTGTTATTCAGCGCAACAAAGGCCACATTCATCCCGGTCTGGGCAATAAGTTCAAACTCCTCGCTGTTGCTGATCACCGGCAGCTGGCTGGCAACAGGGGACGAGAGGACATCGCATTCTTTGCTAAGCAGTTTCGCCAGGGTGCCGGTACCGCGAGACGAGATGTCAAAGACGACCTGCTCCATCGGAGCGGCGCCTTGCCAGTAGCCCCAGTGGCGGACCAGCCGGATCAGGTCGTTGGGCAGATATTGCGACAGGTAAAATGGTCCGGTGCCGATTGGCTTCATGTCCAGCTGATGCAGTTTGCCGGCTTTTAACAGGCTCTGGGCATATTCTTGCGAATGAATAACCGCATAGGTGGTCGCCAGATTAGACAGGAAAGCATTGTCCGGGCGGGCAAGGGTAAACTTCACCGTATGAGAGTCAACGACCTCGATGTTATCAACCAGGCTACTAAAGCCCTGGCTCTCGAACCAGGGGTAGCGGCCACCGGAGACCTTGTGGAAGGGGTGGCTGGGGTCGATAATGCGCCTGAAACTGAATACGACATCCTGGGCATTGAGCTGGCGGGTCGGCTTGAACCAGTCCGTGCTCTGAAACTCGATGCCTTTACGCAGGTTGAAGGTATATTCGAGGCCATCATCACTGACAGACCAGCTGCGGGCAAGCGACGGAAGTGGCTGGTGGCTGATCGGATCGAGCAATAACAGGCGATCGAAGATCTGTGCTGCCAGCGTATCCGCGGTCAGTCCGCCATCAATAAGTTGGGGGTTAAAGGTCGTCGGCGTATCTTGCCCGCAATAAACGAAGCCGCGGCTGCGAATATTGCTGTCTTGGTGTGGCTCCGAGCAGCCGATCAGGCTGAACAGTCCAAAGCACGCAAGCAGTAGACGAGTATAGGCGCTCATAAAGAAAAGGATTTTTTTGAAAACAAGTGGCTAAATTTAACATTATCCATCACTGTCACCAAGCTATCTCCTAAAATAACCTTCTATTACTTAGTGCTATTGTCTATGCGGCTGTCTATTGTCAGGGCAAAAAAGGACTGCTTGGGCTTATTCCGAATTGCCGACCAGCTGGTATTTGCGCAGCAGCCCTCTAAGTTGATGGTAGCTTAAACCTAATAGCTCAGCGGCTTTTCGCTGATTAAATTTAGCCTGCTCCAAGGCTTGGCGAATAACCGCGATTTCCTGATCCTGCTGCCACTGGCGAAAGTCGAGCGGAAAGTCCACTGCTGCTGCAAGCGCAGACGGTTCCTCGGCAGGTTTCCCTACGGGCTTGTCGTGCCAGGGGGCATGAAAAGGGTCGATAACGATGTGATCAACGGCCTCTCCTTCCAGGGCATGCCGAAACACCGAGCGCTCAATGACGTTTTTGAGCTCGCGAATATTGCCCGGCCAGTGATAATCGAGCAGCTCCTGTCTCGCGGCCGGGGTAAAACCGGCAAAGAAGCTGTAGTCGAGCTCCCGGCACATGCGGACCGCATAGTATTCGGCCAGCGGCAAAATATCCTCGCGACGTTCGCGAAGCGGCGGTAAATGAATAATGTCGAAGGCAAGCCGGTCAAGCAAATCGGCGCGGAATTTTCTTTCTTCGGCCAACTGGGGCAGGTTTTCGTTGGTTGCGCAGATCAGGCGTACGTTGGCCTGGCAGGTTTTGCTGCCGCCGACACGTTCGTATTCGCCGTATTCGATAACGCGTAACAGTTTTTCTTGTACGCCAAGTGGTGCCGTGGCCAGTTCGTCCAGAAACAGGGTTCCGCCCTCGGCACGCTCGAATCGTCCCTGGTGGCGGCCTTTTGCTCCGGTAAAGGAGCCGGCTTCATGGCCAAACAGTTCGGAATCGATAACCCCCTCACTCAATGCAGCACAGTTTAATGTGACTAGCGGCTGGTCCCAACGCTTGGACAGGTAGTGCATGCGCTGGGCAATAAGCTCTTTACCTGTGCCCCGTTCACCCAGAACAAGAATAGGGCGGTTGAGTGGGGCGAGGCGGGAGGCCTGATCGAGCACGGCAAGAAATGATTCTGACTCACCGATAAGGTTATCTGTTTTTTGCATGGTCAATCTCACTAACTATTGGCGTACTTGTTCACACCATAGCATTGGGAGTTAGGGATTGCAAAGCTAAGCTATTGATAAATATGAAACAAAAAGTTGGCACAGAGTTTGATACAGTGCTTAATGTAGAGTCATTACAGCAACCTAGCATGTAGGCCTAGGAACCAACGCGGATTAACGCATTAAGGAGATTCAATATGGGCATTTTTTCTCGCTTTGCAGATATCGTCAATGCAAACGTCAACTCATTGCTGGATAAGGCTGAGGATCCGCAGAAAATGATCCGCCTTATCATCCAGGAAATGGAAGATACGCTGGTTGAAGTACGCACTTCGTCAGCTCGGGCATTGGCAGACAAAAAAGAGCTGCAGCGTCGTATCGACTCACTGCAGGTACAGATTGATGACTGGCAGCAGAAAGCGAGCCTTGCGCTACAGAAAGGCCGTGACGATCTGGCGCGTGCGGCGTTGATCGAAAAGCAAAAACTCAGTGATGTGGTGCTAACGCTTAACGAAGAGTATAAGTTGGTTGAAGAGACCATCGACAAGCTAAGCGGCGAAGTGGCCGAGCTGGAGCGTAAGCTGCAGGAAACCCGCGCCCGTCAGCAGGCGTTGGTGACTCGCCATCAGGCAGCAGGCAACCGTCGCGAAGTCCGCCGTCAGCTAGATACCGGCAAGGTAGACGAGGCCCTGTCTAAGTTTGAACAGTACGAGCGTCGTATTGATGAAATGGAAGCCGAAGCCGATAGCTACAGCATTGGTCGTGGTAAAAACCTGGAGCAGGAATTTGCCGATCTTCAGGCGCAGGACGAAATTGAGAAAGAACTTGAACGCATGAAGGCAAATATCAAGGATAAAGAGTAAGATAGTGACAATATTGGGTTCTGCACGAAACGAGGATGGAGGTAATTTATGGGTTGGATAGTATGGCCGTTGATGGCGTTCTTAATTTTTGTTGCGCCGCTATGGTTGATTCTGCACTACCGTGGCCAACGTAATGCTACTCAGGGGCTATCTGGCGAAGAACATGAACAGCTGCAAACCCTTGTGATGCGTGCAGAACAGATGCAGGAGCGCATCAAAACGCTGGAGCAGATTCTGGATGCGGAAGCACCGCAGTGGAGGCAACGCCGATGAGTAAAACCTTGTATAGAGATCCGCAGAACGGAAAGATAAGCGGGGTTTGTGCGGGTATTGCTGAGTACTTCGGTATGGAAATCTGGTTAGTTAGGATCCTGGCTGTGTCCGCTTTCTTGCTAGGGTTCGGGTTCTTTGCCATCGTGGCGTATATCGCGGCAAGCTTGATTCTGGATAAAATGCCGGAGGAGCGCAGAGAGCAGCAATACATCTACCGGGAACATACCATCAAGCAGAAGCCTTGGCAGGCCGGGCTTTCTCCGGAGCAGATCTTAAGCAATGTCGAAGCCGAACTGGATGGCATGGAAAAGGATTTACGTCACATGGAGGCCTATGTCACCTCTTCGGCATTTAAGGTTGCCAGAGAGTTTAAAAATCTCTGAGTGCGTGCTGACACCTTGCCGAACAGTCATTCCTGAAGCAGGCCTTATGCCTGCTTTTTACTGTTTGCTTATCCCCCTGAGCTGAATCTACCCGGACGAAGGTATTCATCGGTGGTTAATTTTGGGGTTGGTATTCTATTTATAGAGTAATGAGTTAGGAAGAAATATGAATCGAATTGGTAACGAGTTAAACAAGTTAGTGAACCGCAGCCTGGATCGCCACGTGCGTCTGGCGGTGACGGGATTGTCTCGTGCGGGTAAGACAGCTTTTATAACATCGCTTGTTAATCAGTTGCTTCATGTGAGTACCAACCCGAGGCTTCCTTTGTTTTCAGCCGTGCGTGAAGGGCACCTTCTCGGCGCAAAACGCGTGCCGCAGGTAGACATGCATGTTCCCAAGTTTGGTTATGACGAAGGAATGAGTGCACTGCTGGAGTCTCCGCCGATGTGGCCGGATCCCACTCGGGATGTCAGCCAGACCCGGCTGGCATTGCGCTACAAGCCGCAAAAGGGGCCGATGAAACTGCTGCAGGATACCGCGACCCTGTACCTGGATATTGTCGATTACCCGGGAGAGTGGCTGCTGGACCTGCCCCTGCTGGAGATGGACTATCTTAGCTGGTCGCAGCAGCAGGCTAAACTGTTAAAGGGCAAGCGTAGCGAACTGGCGCAAAGCTGGCTGGAGGTGGCCGAGGGCTTTGACCCGCTGGCACCGGCTGACGAGGCCCTGATTGAGCGGCTGTCAGCCGTTTTTACCGAATACCTGTACAAGTGCAAGGCCGAAGGGGGATTGCACTGGGTACAGCCGGGGCGGTTTGTACTGCCCGGCGAGCTGGCCGGAGCGCCGGTTTTGCAGTTCTTCCCGTTTGTCTGGGCCGATAAATATTCCGAAGTCCAGTTACAGCAGGCTGACGAGCATAGCAATTTCGGGATGCTAAAGAGCCGCTATAAGTATTACCAGCAACACGTAGTCAAAGCGTTTTACCGCGAGCATTTTTCCAAGTTTGATCGCCAGATCATTCTGGTTGACTGCCTGCAGCCGCTTAATGCCGGGCCCGAGTCATTCAATGATATGCGACAGGCGCTGGATCAGCTGATGCAGAGCTTTAAGTATGGCCGCAGTTCGTTGTTGCGCAGGCTGTTTTCACCACGAATCGACAAGGTGCTGTTTGCTGCAACCAAGGCTGATCACGTTACACCGGAGCAGCATCCGAACCTGGTCAGCTTGCTCCAGCAGATAGTCAACGATGCCTGGCAGACGGCATCGTTTGAAGGGATCAAAATGGATTGCGTGAGCTTGTCGTCGATTCAGGCCACAGAGCCGGGATTTGTTTCCCATCAGGGACAGCAGGTGCCGGCACTGAGGGGGCATACCCTGAGTGGACAGGCACAGATGCTGTTTCCGGGTGAAGTGCCGCGCCGTTTGCCGAATGACGCCTACTGGCAGCAATACGGCTTTGATTTTGTTAATTTCCGTCCGTTGGACATCCAGAGCGATGAGCCTTTGCCTCACATCAGAATGGATAAAGCACTGGAATATCTGTTGGGAGATAAATTGCGATGACTCAACCTTATAAAGCAAAAATATTATTTGATGAGCCCGAGCAGGCGGGATCGACTGCGGAGCAGGAGCTGACTGCCCAGCAACAGTTTGCTGAGAGTGAGGCTTTCTTGCCGGACACGGCCTCTGAGCCTGATGTCGAGGAGCAACTGGCGCAGACTCTCGCCAGCAAGCCCAAGCGCAGCGGTCGTTGGTTTAAGGGGCTCCTGGTTGCCGCGACGGCAATGGCTGGCTGGCAGACGCTGGACTATGTTGTCACTGCCTACCAAAGTGCCGACTGGCTGGCGCTTGGCTGGAGCACGATTATCGCCGCTGTGGCAGCCACAGGGATTACGGCTATTGGCAGTGAGCTGCTCAAGCTTCGCCGCCTGAAACACCGCCAGTCCGAGCGGGAGCAGGCGCAGGCATTGTTGGAAGCCGACAGCATTGGTCAGGGCAAGGCGTTCTGTACCAAGTTGGCGAAGCAGAGTGCAATTCGTGACGATCATGTCGGCTATGACCGCTGGATGCAGTCGCTGGCGGCGACACATAACGACCGTGAGGTGCTGCAGCTGTATGATCAGATGGTGCTGACTCATCAGGATAAGCTGGCCCGCCGTCTTGTGGCCAAATATGCCAGCGAGGCCGCGGTGATGGTGGCGGTGAGTCCGCTGGCCGTTGCCGATATGCTGCTGGTGGCGTGGCGGAACTTCAAGCTGATTGATCAGGTATCGGCTGTCTATGGCGTCGAGTTGGGGTACTGGTCGAGGATCAAGCTTGTTAAGTTGGTACTTGCCAACATGGCCGTTGCCGGTGCCAGCGAGATGATTGCCGATACCGGCATGGATATGTTGTCGATGGACTTGGCTGGCCGGATGTCGACGCGGGTGGCGCAAGGCGTCGGTGTCGGACTGCTGACCGGACGCCTGGGACTCAAAGCGATCAGCTTGATGCGACCGCTGCCTTGGCAGCCTGATCAGCAGCCGAAGTTAAGTGAAATCCGCAAAGATTTGGTTTTGCGCTTGACCCGTCAGCAGAAAGACGCGAAATAACCAGTAAAGCAAATAGCCATGTGGGTTCTTCCGCATGGCTAAACCTGATCCTGGTTAGCCTTAACTGCGGGATATTCCCCGAGTTATATTGCCGATGTGGCGACTAAATGGTCAAACTCGCCTCCCGCTATTGTCCAATCTCTCATCATGCACCATTGCGAACTTGACTCGTTTACAGTGAAGGCGCACACTTCTTCAGTGTCAACAATTCCTGACACCTTGTAAGAAAAGTAATTGAGAAGGCGTGTGATATGAGGCTACAAGTCAATTGTGAAGACCGACTTGGTATGACCCGCGAGCTACTGGATATTCTGACCAGTCAGCAGATAGATTTACGGGGTATTGAAATTGATCGAATAGGGATTATCTACCTCAACTGCCCGGAGATCGAGTTCGAGCAGTTTAGTCAGCTGATGTCGCAAATCCGCCAGCTGGACGGTGTGACCGATGTCCGCAAGATCCAGTTTATGCCGAGCGAGCGCGAGCACAAAGAGCTGAAGGCTTTGCTGGAGACCCTGCCGGATCCGTTTTTCTCAATTAACTTGCAAGGTAAGGTTGATCTTGCCAATGATGCTGCCGAGTTGCTGATGGGCAAAACTCGCGGTGATATTCTTGGTGAAGGCATTCAGACGCTGCTTGGCTTTAATTTTCACCGCTGGCTGGAAAAAGAAGAGGCGGCCAAGCGCAGTGAAATGATCGTGCTCTCCGGGCTGGACTACATGATGGAGGTCATGCCGGTGTATGTTGCCGACGAAAGCGAAAAGCAGGTACTGGCCAGTGCTGTTATCCTGCTCAAGTCTTTGTCTGAAGCGAAAATGCCTGTCGCGATGCGGGAGATCAGCAGCGACAACGGCTTTGAGCACTTTGTCGGGCAGTCTTCTCGATTCAAGCATTTGCTTGCCCAGGCCAAGAAACTATCACTGCTGGACGCCCCCTTGCTGATCCAGGGAGAAACCGGCACCGGTAAGGAAATGCTGGCTCGCGCCTGTCACCGGCGCTCTCTGAGACGTGACAAACCATTTTTGCTGGTGAACTGTGTCTCGATGCCGGATAACGCCGCCGAAACCGAATTGTTTGGTTTTGCAGGCAGTGCCACAGAGCCGGGCAAGAAGGGGATATTCGAGCAGGCAGACGGCGGTACCGTCTTCCTGTATGAAGTGGGTGAAATGTCGGCGCACCTGCAAATCAAGCTGCTTCGTTTCCTGCAGGACGGCACGTTCCGCCGGGTAGGCGAAGAGAAAGAAATGAAGGTTGATGTCCGGGTTATTTGCTCGACACAGAAGAAGTTGCCTGATTTGGTTGCCAGCGGTGAGTTCCGGGAAGATTTGTATTACCGCCTGAATGTACTGGCTCTTGTTGTGCCGCCGCTGCGTGAACGAACCGGTGATATCGTCTCGCTGGCCGAGCTGTTTCTGGCCCAGTTTGCGCAGGAGATGCAACAGCCGAAGCCGGTTATTTCGGATGAACTGGCGCAATACCTTAGCCAGTATGCATGGCCGGGGAATATCAGGCAGTTACGAAATGTTCTGTTCCGTGCCATGACGCAGGTCGACGGCACCGAAGTGACCGTGGACGATGTCCAGCTACCGGAAAACGAAACGGCCAGTGTTATTAGTGACGAGACGCTGGATGGCTCTTTGGACGAGATCATGAAGCGCTATGAGTCGGGGATCTTGAACAACCTTTATCGCAGCTATCCGTCGACCCGTAAACTGGCCAAGCGGCTGGGGGTTTCGCATACTGCTGTTGCTAATAAACTGCGTGAATACGGCATTGGCAAGCACTAATTAGGTATACCTTAACGACTAAATATTAAAGGAGGCGTTGGCCTCCTTTTCTTATACGGGCTGCAATAATGTCAACTTGCCCGACTCGAGTGCCAGTAACTGCAGTGTCATATCTTGACCGTAGCGGCAATTGGTTTGCTGGTGGTTGTCTCCCTGGACCCGGTGACAGGGGATAATAATAGGGATCGGGTTGACGTTCCTGGCCATGCCGATGGCCTGCACCGCTGAGGGTTGGTGAATTTTATCGGCAATTTGCTGGTAAGAGAGGCATGTGCCAAACGGGATTTCGGTGATTGCTTGCCAGACTTGTTGTTGAAAGGATGTGCCTTGGGGGGCGAGGGAAAGGGTGAAGGTTTTGCGTTGTCCTTGAAGGTATTCCTTGAGCTGGGAGGTGAATTGTTGCATGAATTCCGGACTGTGTTCCCAGCTGGAATCAGGGCAAAAGCCACCGCTCCCTACTGTTAGTTGCCTGAGCCCCTGGCTGTCTGCAAGTAAATAGATTTTTCCTAATACCGTATCAAGGTAGTCATAATACATAATCAATCACTGTCATTTGAAGAATTACTACTTGGCGGAAGCGCTAGCTGATCCAATCATAGCTCAGAAAACCGTATACAAGTTGGCTTTGCGGGCAAAATGTTATGCTGGTCATTCATTTATGAAATGACTAAAAGTATGTTGTCGGCACGATGCGTGTGGTAACGTTTTATTATTGGGCCCTAATCGAAGGTGAGGTACTGTTGTTTCAGTCAATTATTAATCGTTCTCCGAGCATCACGGTGGATGAGCTTAAGGTACGACTTATCACCACAAGGGATGCTCCCTTGATTGCTGCCTACTATCAAAGGAACAGGGCATTTCTGCAGCCCTGGGAGCCGCTGCGCGAGGAGGCTTTCTTCACCGAGGCTGGCTGGGATAAGCGCCTCGGTCAGCTTGCGGAGCTACATAAGCACAAACTGGCATATTATTTCATTATCGTGAAACCGGGATCTGATGATATCTGCGGAGTGATCAACTACAGCAATTTGGTCAGACATCCGTTCTTTGCCTGCCATGTCGGGTACTCACTTGATGAGCGCTGCCAGGGGCAAGGAATAATGCGGAAAACGCTTGAGGCAACGGTGGCGTGGATGTTCGAGCAGCAGCATTTCCACCGGGTTATGGCTGCCTATATGCCGAGGAATCAAAAAAGTGCTGCGGTGCTCGATGCCGCCGGTTTTAGAAAAGAAGGTGAGGCGAAGGACTACTTGCTGATTAATGGCCGTTGGGAAGACCATGTTCTGACCTCGCGCATCAACCCCAACTGGATCCCGCCCAAGCAGTAACCGCCTGCAACAGGAATAATCCCACCTGGTTCATTATCTGAAAGGACGAGGACCAGATACAGCTTTCGCGTGCGTGTGGTCTTGTTCCCTCCCCATAAAGGGGAGGGGGGCGAACATGGTTGGGGAGAGTTTATTCCACTGTCAGAATACGCATGTTGTTGGTCGAGCCGACAATATCCATTTCGTCACCCTGAGTGATGATGACCAGATCGCCTTCTGTCAGGTAGTTTTGCTCTTTCAGTACCGCGATAGCATGTTTTGCCGCCGCCAGTCCGGCATCGCTGTCACGATCGAAATAGATCGGAGTAACACCCCGGTACAGGGCTGAACGGTTTAGCGTGCTTTCGTTGCGTGACATAGCATAGATAGGCAAACCAGATGATATACGTGACATCATCAGCGGTGTACGGCCTGACTCTGTCATGGTAATCATCGCCTTGACACCTTCCATGTGGTTGGCTGCATACATGGTAGACATGGCGATGGTTTCTTCCGACGAGGCAAACGTACGTGCCAGACGGTGGTTAGAGACGTTAATACTCGGCTCTTTCTCGGCACCGACACATACGCTTGCCATTGCCTTGACGGTTTCTTCCGGGTATTGGCCTGCAGCTGTTTCGGCTGACAACATTACCGCATCAGTCCCGTCAAGCACGGCGTTCGCTACGTCCATGACCTCTGCACGTGTTGGCATAGGGCTGGTGATCATCGATTCCATCATCTGCGTGGCTGTGATCACGGTACGGTTCAGGCTGCGAGCGCGGCGGATCAGTTTCTTCTGGACGCCGACAAGTTCCGGGTCGCCAATCTCTACACCGAGATCACCACGTGCAACCATCACGGCATCGGAAGCCATGATGATGTCATCCATTGCCTCGGTCGTCGCAACGGACTCGGCACGCTCAACCTTGGCTACCAGTTTTGCTTCCAGACCGGCCTCAGTCGCCAGCAGACGGGCGTACTTCATGTCTTCGCCGTTGCGCGGGAAAGAAACGGCCAGATAGTCAACTTTCATTGCCGCAGCGGTTACGATATCGGCTTTGTCTTTGTCGGTCAGCGCCTCGGCAGACAGGCCGCCGCCTTTTTTGTTGATGCCCTTGTTGTTGGACAACGGACCGCCTACAGTCACCTCGGTATGAACTTTGTTACCATCGACGGTTGTCACTCGTAGTTGAACACGGCCATCGTCAAGGAGCAGGATATCGCCCGGGATAACGTCCTTGGGTAATTCCTTATAGTCCAGACCAACGGCTTGCTGATCGCCTTCGCCTTTAGGCAGGTCGCTGTCGAGGGTAAATGTCTCGCCGATGGCCAGCTCGATTTTGTCGTCTTTGAAAGTAGAAACCCGGATTTTCGGACCTTGAAGATCACCAAGAATCGCGACATGTTTACCAAGCTTCGCGGCAATTTCACGTACAGTTTTAGTCCGCTGGATATGATCCTCAGGACTACCATGCGAGAAGTTCATTCGGACGACGTTGGCACCGGCTGCGATAATTTTCTCTAGATTGTTATCGCGATCAGTCGCAGGACCCAGGGTCGTCACGATTTTTGTACGTCTTAGCCTTTCAGACATTGGAAACTCCATCTTTATGTTGTGGAAGACAATGAAACGATGATTATTTGATAATCAAGCCACATTGAATGTGGATGAAACTTTACTACACGATAGCGCTTTACGGCGCTGTTCTCAATCAAGTAATTGTAAGAAACTACCAAGTCAAGATGAAAAGTTTATGAATAAATTTTCATTGTCATTCAAGCTGTTGTACTTGCTTCCCGAGGCCGCAAGAATTATCAGTCAGGCTGCTATGGCGTGAACTGATGCCATTCATACGGGCTTGCGGGGGATTGCTGAACTGTAATAAGTGTAGTGTGTTGCTCGTTGAGTTGAAGGACGTGTTGGTTGTCTGGGGAGCTGGATGAATAAAAAAGCATGAACCGGTTACGACTCATGCTTTTAGAGTATGTGGGCTGGTGGAGTGATGCAGCCGCTACGCGATGCCTTCTTTCGAGAAACGTGAGTCCTTCAGGGACTCTTTCACTCGCTTGAGGTTTTCGCGAAATCCGGCGCCTCGGCGTAGAGTAAAGCCGGTCGCCAGCACATCAATGACAGTCATCTGAACCACTCGGCTAGCCATTGGCATGTAGATGTCTGTATCTTCCGGTACGTCAAGACAGATAGAGAGCGAGCACTCACGATCCAGCGGCGAGTCTTTGGCTGTAATACCAATTACTGTTGCGCCGTTTTCACGTGCCATTCGGGCGATTTCTACCAGGCTCTTCGTGCGACCGGTATGCGAAATCATTACAACCACATCGCCGTCAGTGCAGTTGATTACACTCATGCGTTGCATAACAATATCATCGAAACAGACGATAGGAATGTTAAAGCGGAAGAACTTATTCTGGGCATCGTGGGCAACAGAAGCCGAGGCGCCGAGTCCGAAGAAAGAAATTTTCTTCGCTTGGGTCAGCAAGTCAACGGCACGGTTAACCTGCATCGGATCAAGGCTATTTTTGGCAACATCCAGGCAAGCCATGGTTGATTCAAAAATTTTCGATGTATAGGCGTCTGGCCCGTCGTCTTCTTCAACGTTACGATTAACGTAAGGTGTTCCGTTTGCAAGGCTTTGTGCGAGGTGCAGTTTAAAGTCCGGAAAACCTTTGGTATCAAGGCGACGGCAAAAACGGTTCACGGTAGGCTCACTGACATCAGCCATTTTGGCCAGTGTCGCAATACTGGAGTGAATCGCTGTCTGTGGTGACGCGATGATTACTTCAGCAACCTTACGTTCGGATTTGCTGAAGTTATCTAAGTTCTTTTGAATTTTCTCTAGGGTATTCATAGCGATTACCGCGCTTCGTTACTGAATTTCATTAGAGGCCTTCATGGGTTCACGAAGCCAATTTGGTGAAACTATACTACTTTTTATGGATATGCTCCTAGCAAATCGATGAATATAGCTTTTACTTTTTATTATAGTTTGACAGGGATCGAATTTTTCCTTTCAGTTCTGAAAAAATTTTTTAGAAAAATGCCTGTTATGCGCGAATTATGCGGGGATTTATGTTGTTTATTTTCATTTGTAAGGAATTAATTTACAGATCGAAATAAATAACCGTAGTTATTTTATGTCTTTTGTTGCATTTGAAGAGGGATCAATGATGAGGGTGAGTATATGCGGCTGCGGGTGGCTCGGGTTGCCTCTGGCAAAGCATTTGGTTCAAAACGGCTATGAGACATATGGTACCAGCCGGGATCGTAACCGGATTAGCCAGCTCGCTGCTGCCGGCATTCATGGTGTTGAATTATCGCTTCCGGTCGAAAACCCACAGGCTGAAAACTGCGATGGAAGACAGAGACAATATGCTGACTTTTTCAATACAGACGTATTAGTTATTAATGTCCCGCCCGGTCGGGGTGAAGGCGCTGATGCCGCTTTTGTTGCGAAGATAAAAAGCTTGTCGGCTGCCGCTCAGGCACATGGCTGCAAACGGGTAATATTCATCAGTACAACCTCCGTCTATGGCAGCGTCACAGGAGAAGTTACGGAATCTACGGTACCTGTGCCTGACACTGCGAGCGGCAAGGCGCATCGGTTGCTTGAACAGTGGCTTTATGAGCAATGGGGGGACAAGGTTGTTGTCCTACGGCTTGCAGGCTTGATTGGTCCGGGGCGTCATCCGGTTAAATTCCTGTCAGGCCGCACAGCGTTGGCTAATGGTGCCGAGCCTGTGAATCTGGTGCACC
This sequence comes from Photobacterium alginatilyticum, assembly GCF_009910675.1. Taxonomy (GTDB): domain Bacteria; phylum Pseudomonadota; class Gammaproteobacteria; order Enterobacterales; family Vibrionaceae; genus Photobacterium; species Photobacterium alginatilyticum. The sequence goes on from NZ_RSEJ01000001.1 coordinate 109,497, forward strand.
TTGATGATTGTATTCAGGCTATCAGCTGCGTGATTGCATGCTGGCCTGCTCAGTCAGTGTTACACCTGGCTGCGCCGAGTCATCCGTCACGGCAAGCCTATTATACCAAAATGGCGACGCTGGCAGGTTTGCCTTTGCCTGATTTTGCGCCTTCGGTTGTAGTGCAGGGAAAGGAGATCAACGCAGAGCAGACATTTGCTGTATTAGGGATCGCGGTGACACACCCCGATCTGATGGCGATGAGCCCCGAGTATGACTGATGTAACATAGAGGTAGCTTGGGTGTAGCAAAAATTACGCAAAAAAAAAGCGCTGAGAAAAGGCTCAGCGCAACATTCCATTATATGAATAGGAGTTTAAGCAGCAGTGGCAATCAATAATTACCTGCTCGAGATATGACCTTACATATACAGAGCCGATAACATTAATCTTACTTAATATGACTGTGCCAACTCAGTAAGGTTCAAAAAAAATTAAAAAAATAGTATCGGCTTTCTATAAGCGCTTTATTTACTTACAGTTAGTGTGTTTTATGGCCTGTTTTTAATGTGCACAGATGTAATTGACAGCGTGACTACTAATACATTTCAGAGTTGCTTCTGTCTTAATTACAAGAAGTGAGTAACATGTGAGAACGATGATCGTATTTCAAACTTGTTCACTAGGCAAAAAAAAGCCCGCTGAAAATTCAGCGGGTTAAATCCTTAACACAATTAGGAGTTTAGCAGCAGTGGCATTGTTGATTAATGAAAAGTGTTGGTTAACTCTCCATTAATGTGAATGTCATTAGTTATGACTGGCATAAAAAGGAATGGTTCAAAAAAAGATTCATTTTTTTTTGTTTTTTAATAGAGCTAAAACTCAATAGCTGCCGGAATGGTAGTAGCTAGAAGCAGTACTGGGTATATATCACGATGTATAAAAAAAGCCCGCTGAAATTCAGCGGGCAAAGGCTCTATTTACACAATTAGGAGTTTAGCAGCAGTGGCATTGTTAGATTAAAGAAAGAAGGCTTGCTTGGCGGCCAGCTAACAAAATAAGGTGTCTTTAATCTTAATGTCACTATATATGACTGATCGTTTTTGCGTTGGTTCCTTAAATTTCTAAAAATCTATCAATTTTTTTTAAGTGTCTGTATTTGTTGCTAGCAGCGCCACCAAGGGAGAGGAAAGCTAGGCTGCAGTCTCTGAGCGTTCGGCTGCCAGAATAAAGAAAGCCCATCTCCATTAGGTGACGGGCTCTGAAGAAAGTCTTCTAAGAAAAAGCAGTGGCATAATATATGACCTACGATCTGTTTTTTTGTTCCCGTTAAATGGCATTTTTTCTTATTATTTTTTCTCTGCTGCCCAAGTAAATATGCTTTCAACATTCTGGTGGTTCATTAGTTGTTGATTTAACAAGTTTTTAACCTAGTTGGAGGTGGTACTTCTCTTTTCTCATTCTTCAAAAATTGGCGATCAGCATCACAGACTGGCTGATTCACATGGGTTTTGAGTCCCAAATGACTCATTCGAATTTATTTGTGTCTTGTTAAAAATATTAATGAGATGTAAAGTTTAAACATGTGTTTAATACAGGTGAATGAAAATGGCGGGAAAAGGAGAAACCAAGAGCCGTATCCTTGATGCGGCAGAGCTGTTGTTTGCTGAACATGGCTTCAAGGAAACGTCATTGCGGACCATAACCAGTAAGGCCGGTGTTAACTTGGCTTCGGTAAATTATCATTACGGCGATAAGAAAACCTTGGTCAGAGCAGTGCTGAGCCGTTATCTGGAAGAGTTTATGCCTGCCCTGAAAGCCGAGCTGGAAGTGCTGCTGACACGTGACGATTTTTCAATGGAAGATGTCTTTCGTTGCGTGAAAACACCGTTGATCAACCTGAACGACTACCGTCAGAGAGGCGCGACAATCTTCATGTCTCTTATCGGCCGGGGGTATACCGATGTTCAGGGGCACCTCCGCTGGTTCATTCTGACCCGCTATGAAGATGTGTTGCAATTGTTTACCACGGCGGTATGCCGCGCCAACCCCTCTTTGGATCCCGAAACCTTATTCTGGCGATTGCATTTTACCCTGGGAGCTTCTGTTTTCACCATGGCCTCGACAACCGCCTTGTGCGAAATTGCCGAAAGTGACTTCTCCCGCACGGTAACGACTGAAGACTTGATTGAACGACTGGTGCCTTATCTGGCTGCTGGCGTTGCTGCACCTATTGAACAACCGCTCTTGCTTGTGCAAGAAGAGCCGACAGGAACACGATAAGTGACATAAAACCAATAACGACAAATGAGACAAAAGGACCTGAAACATGAGCACGTTAACCAACATGCGAAAACGCTACCTCAGTGATCCCGCATTTAAGATGTTTAAGAAAGTACTGCCGCCACTATCTGATACCGAACGCGAGGCCATGGAGGCCGGAAGCGTATGGTGGGATGGGGAGCTATTCAGTGGTTCTCCCAACTGGAATACGTTGCTGAACTACCCGAAGCCATCGCTCAGCGATGAAGAGCAGGCTTTTATCGACACCAAGCTGAAAACCCTGCTTGATATGCTTGATGACTACCAGATTGTTCAGGAAGACCGGGACTTGCCGCCTGACGTCTGGGAATACTTGCGTAAAGAAAAGTTCTTCTCATTAATCATTGGTAAAGAGTACGGTGGGTTGAATTTTTCCGCCCACGCCAACTCAACAATTGTTACCAGTATTGCGACCCGTAGCCTGAGTGCCGCAGTGTGTGTCATGGTGCCGAACTCGCTCGGCCCGGGTGAACTGCTGTCTCATTACGGTACTAAGGATCAGAAAGACTACTGGTTGCCACGTCTTGCCCACGGTGATGATATTCCATGTTTTGCCCTCACCGGACCGGAAGCGGGTTCTGATGCCGGCGGTATCCCGGATAAGGGAGTGGTCTGTTATGGCGAATATCAAGGCGAGGAAGTGCTGGGTATCCGCGTGAGCTGGAATAAGCGCTACATTACCCTGGCGCCTGTTGCTACCGTGCTCGGACTTGCCTTCAAGCTTCACGATCCGGATGGACTGATTGGCGATAAGACTGATATCGGTATTACCTGTGCGCTGATCCCTGCAGATCACCCGGGAGTCGATATCGGTGAGCGTCATGATCCGCTGAATCTTGCCTTTATGAACGGCCCGACCCGCGGAGAGGATGTCTTTATCCCGATGGATTGGGTCATTGGTGGTCAGGATTATGTCGGACGTGGCTGGCGAATGTTGGTGGAGTGCCTGTCGGCCGGTCGAGGTATCTCATTGCCGGCACTGGGTACTGCTGTCGGTCACCTGACGGCCAAAACCACCGGCGCGTACGCCTATGTGCGTAAGCAGTTCGGTATGTCAATTGGTAACTTTGAAGGGGTTGCCCAGGCCATGGGCCGTATCGGTGGCTATACCTATATGCTCGAAGCATCCCGCACCCTGACGACCAGCTCGCTGGATATGGGAGAAAAGCCGGGTATCGTGACCGCAATTGCCAAGTACCACATGACGGAAATGGCCAGGACAATCCTTAACGATGCCATGGATATCCACGCCGGGCGGGCTATTCAGTTGGGGCCGATGAACTACCTGGGTCACCATTATTTCGGTATGCCGGTGGCGATCACGGTTGAAGGGGCGAATATCCTGACTCGTAACCTGATGATCTTCGGTCAGGGGGCAACCCGATGCCATCCGTATGTCCTGAGTGAAATGGAGGCTGCGGCTAACCCGGATGCCGAACAGGGAGCCAAAGAGTTCGATACGTTGCTGTCGAAGCATATCGGCTTTGCAATTAGTAATGTGTCGAAATCCCTGCTTAACGCTTTCAGCGGTTCCCGCTTTAACCGATCACCGGTCAGCGGTGAAACGGCGGTTTACTACCGTCACTTGTCGCGGATGAGCCGGGCACTGGCTGTCGCTGCTGATTTTGCCATGCTGAGCCTGGGCGGTGAGCTGAAACGGCGTGAGCTGGTATCGGCGCGATTGGGTGATGTGCTTAGCCATTTATATCTGGCTTCGGCAACCTTGAAGCGGTTCGAGGACGAAGGTCGTCAGCAGGATGATTTGCCGATGGTACATTACGCGCTGCAGCACTGCCTGCATCAATGCGGTGTGGCCTTTGACGAAGTGCTGAGCAACTTCCCGCGCAAGGGCGTTGGTCGTCTGCTGCGCACTTTGTTGTTCCCGCTGGGGATTCGCTACCAGGCTCCGAAAGATGAGATTACGGTGAAGATTGCCGAGCTGTTAATGACTCCCGGTGCACATCGTGAACGCTTGACCCATATGTGCTATGTCGGCGAGAAAGACAGCGATCCTGTCGCGATTATGGAACGTGCCTTTATTGCCATGCACGGTGTAAAGGATATTGAGCGTAAACTTGCCAAGGCAACCAAGTCTGGTGAGATCCCGCGCAAGGTTTCGTTAACAGAGAAATTACAAATTGCCTTGAGTGCGGGGATCGTCACAGATCAGGATGTCGAAAAAATGCACAATGCTGACCAGCTAAGACAGAAAGCGATTCAGGTTGATCACTTTGCTGCTGCTCAGTTTAAAAAAGGTAGTTTGCAACCGGGAAAGGCTGCCTAAGAGCGATTGCTCTCTAACGAACGATAAACCTGGTGTCTCCCATGTGCCACGCAATTGCGTGGCACTTTTTTGTCTGTAATTTGCCGATCTCCCGCAATAGCATGATGAACTTCCTCCCTTCTTTTTTCACTTTTGCGACGACTACAGAGAGTGAAATTTGGTGCAAAAAACGGCAGTATGAGTCGAAAAGTGGTGATCAACACCTCCAACCACTACCCTTTTTAACGTTTACGCTCATAAATTTAATGCGAATTTGTCATTAACCTTTTATCCTACAGTCAACTATGTAAGGGAAGTTGAAAATGATCATCAAACCTAAAATTCGTGGATTTATTTGTACAACAACTCACCCGGTGGGTTGTGAAGAGAACGTAAAAGAGCAGATTGCTTACACCAAGGCTCAGGGCCCAATTGCTGATGCGCCAAAGCGTGTACTTGTTGTAGGTTCTTCAAGCGGCTACGGCCTGTCTTCTCGTATTGCTGCAGCATTTGGTGGCGGTGCGGCGACCATTGGTGTGTTCTTTGAAAAACCAGGTACAGAGAAAAAGCCAGGTACAGCAGGTTGGTACAACTCAGCTGCATTCGACAAGTTAGCCAAAGAAGAAGGCCTTTACTCGAAAAGCCTGAACGGCGATGCTTTCTCTCACGAAGCAAAACAAAAAGTGATTGATCTGATTAAAGAAGATCTTGGTCAGATTGATATGGTGGTTTACTCTCTGGCGTCTCCAGTGCGTAAGATGCCGGAAACCGGTGAAGTGATACGCTCAACCCTGAAACCTATGGGCGAGACTTACACTGCAACAGCCGTTGATACAAACAAAGACGTGCTGATTGAAGCGAGCATTGAGCCTGCGAACGAGCAGGAAGTGGCTGACACAGTAACAGTCATGGGCGGCCAGGACTGGGAGCTGTGGATCAATGCCCTGTCAGAGGCCGGTGTGCTGGCCGACGGTTGTAAGACTGTTGCTTACAGCTACATTGGTACCGAAATTACTTGGCCAATTTATTGGCACGGTGCGCTGGGTCAGGCGAAAATGGACCTGGACCGAGCAGCGACAGAGCTTAACAATAAGTTGTCTGCGACCGGTGGGGCGGCAAATGTTGCTGTACTGAAGAGTGTCGTCACTCAGGCAAGCTCTGCCATTCCGGTAATGCCACTGTATATCGCCATGGTATTTAAGAAAATGCGTGAAGAAGGCGTACACGAGGGCTGCATGGAGCAGATCCACCGTATGTTTACTCAGCGTCTATACAAGGCTGACGGTACAGCACCGGAAGTTGATGCAGAAAATCGTCTGCGTCTGGATGACTGGGAACTTCGCGAAGATATCCAGAAGCACTGCCGTGATCTGTGGCCAAATGTAACGAATGAAAACCTGTTTGAGGTTGCGGACTACCAGGAATACAAAGATGAATTCCTGAAGCTGTTCGGTTTCGGTATTGAGTCTGTAGACTACGATGCAGATGTGAACCCGCTGGTTGAGTTTGATGTAGAGAATATCTAATCAAGCTACCTTACCGGCAACACTAGAAAGACAAAAACCGCCCGAGGGCGGTTTTTTTGATTGGACTAGCTTGTTCATTTTCTTACTCGAGGTAAAGAACAGGCTTAGTGCTTGGGTATGCGAATCACAAATGCCGCGCCCTCGATGCTGGCTGTCTCGACATGGATCGTGCCCTGATAGCTTTTGACGATCTCGTGGCAGACTGACAAGCCGATGCCCTGACCGGGGTTGAGCTGGTCGGCGCGGACTCCGCGCTGGAAAATCGCCTCGCGCATCTCTTCGCACACTCCCGGGCCGTCATCTTCAATCCGGATCATATAGCAATCATTACGCTCATCGACACAAACCCGCACTTCACTAATACAGAAGCGGTAAGCGTTCTCGAGCAGGTTGCCTAGCAACTCCATCAGGTCGGTACGGTTGATTGGCAACTTGAGCTTAAGATCGAAAAAGTATCTGAGATTCACGCTTTTATCGCTGTAGACTTTGCTCAGCAAACGGCTGAAGCTGTCTACGGCCGGTTTTAGCTCGGTTTGATCTTTTTGCAGGCCTTGCTGACCCATCATGGCGCGTTTGAGCTGGTACTGAACCAGTTCATCCATCTGGCTGATTTGCTCCATGATCCGCTGGTTGAGATCGGGACGGGCGATGTCCTTGTCATCCAGCAAGGCATTGGTAGCGGCCAGTCGTGTTTTCAGGCTGTGGGCCAGATCATCCATTGCGTGGCGATAGCGGCCCTTTTGGTCGTTGCTGATCTGGATAAGTCGGTTCAGTGCCAGGGTAACATCCTGAAGTTCCATCGGAAAATCATCATCAAGCTTGTTCCGCTTGGCTTCGGTCATCTGATCCAGCTGTGCTGCCAGTTTTCGCAGTGGCTGGAAGCTCCAGTGAAAAGCGGCGATAAGAAAAGCTATCGCGATCAGGACAAACAGCCCGAGGTAAAAGGTGGTGCGCTTGTGCAGCTGGTTCAGCGACGACTGGTAGGACTCGCCCGAACGCAACACAACCAACTGGTAGATATTACCACCTTCACGGTCCCGGCTCATGTTGTAGGCAATATAGCTCTCATCATCTGCCGTTTCGATTAAGGTCGGTACCGGAATATCATCCGGCAGCTCGCTGCAGATGTTGCCAATGTTGGCTTCCTTGGCTTCGTCAGACAGCCAGATCGTATGATCTTTCATATCACAGACGACGGACATGTAGTCGGTATCGGAGGGATCGACAGAGTCAATCCATTTATCGACATCCTTGATAAGGCCGGCCCGGTTGAGCTGGGCTACCACCATCGGCATCTGCGCCACCAGTTCCGAAGAATAGGCAGCCATATAGCTCTGGCTGTAGAGTTGGTTGATAACGCCAGCCAGTGCCGAGGTGATAAGGACAATGATCGCCACCGAGGTAACCAGTACCCGGCGGCGCAGTCTCGGTTTCAGGATCTGGCTCATTGAGCTTGCAACTCGAAAATATAGCCCTGACCTCGAATTGTCGAAATGGGATTTTCCTGGCCATTGGTAGTGAACTTCTTGCGCAGGCGGCTGATCATCACTTCAATGGTGTTCGGATCGCCTTCCTGATCTTCGTAAAGCACATCTAGCAGGCGTTGCTTAGACACTACCTGGCGGCTGTGGCGCATCAGGTACTCCAGCAGATCATATTCAAAGGCTGTCAGCTCTAGCTGGGTTTCGCCGATGAAAACTTGCTTGGCCAGCAAATCGACGCGGATTTCGCCCGCGGTCATCTCGGGCTTAACAAACCCGGCGCTGCGGCGAACCAGGGCGCTTAGGCGAGCAACCATTTCCTCTTTCTGGAATGGCTTGACCAGGTAGTCATCGGCGCCTGCTTCAAGGCCGGTTACTTTGTCTTGCCAGTTCGAGCGGGCAGTCAGGATCAGAATCGGTAACCGAAGCCCTTTTTTGCGGATATCTTTGATCAGGCTGATGCCATCGCGATCCGGCAGGCCAATGTCAACGATCGCAACGTCATTGGGGTAATTTTGGGCAAAGAACAGGCCTTCCTCTGCAGTGCCTGCACATTGTACCTGGTGGCCTAGTTCACTGAGCTGAGATTTTAGGTGATGACTGAGAATCGGGTCATCTTCGACGATAAGGATACGCATAATTCTGATTACCAAAAATAAAAGTATTAATTCAATATACTGAATACAAAAGGGGCTGGCGAATATCGGGCTGATGAAATGTGTGCTCAAACCGCACTATTCGCTTAAAAATGCTTGTATTGGTATCACTATAGGTAAGAGGACTGAATAGACGCTGACTCGTCAATCATAATTCAGAGATTGCGAGTCAGTGTCTGGTACTGTTGTATCAGTCTAGCCGAGGATGATGATGAGGGTACCGGCTATGGTCAGCAGTACGTTGGCAATAGCATAGGTGCCGGCATAACCAAGGGCCGGAATGGTACTGCGGGCATGCTCGTTGATCATATCCATGGCAGGGGCACAGGTACGGGCACCGATGATGGCACCAAACAGCAATGCCCGGTTCATCTTCAGGATATAGGCACCGAACAGGTAGGCCAGTACGACCGGGATCACGCTAACCATCAGACTGGTCGCAAAGACGGCCAGGCCAACTTGGGCCAGTGATTCGAACAGGTTGGAGCCGGCACTCAGACCGATACCCACCATAAATACCATGAGGCCGAGATCTTTGGTCATGTTCAGTGCGCCTTGCGGTACATAACCGAAGGTCGGGTGGTTGGCCCTCAGGAAACCCAGGGTAATACCGGCGACCAGCAGGCCGGCTGCGCTACCCAGGCCGAATGCAATCTGGCCAAAGGTCATGGTGATAGTCCCGACCAACAAGCCAATGATGAAGAAGCAGCAGAAGGCAAGCAGATCGGCAATCTGGCTGTGTACCGAGATAAAACCGATACGTTCTGCCAGGCCGAGTACCCGACTTTTCTCACCGCTGACCTGCAGGATATCCCCTTTGTCGAGCAGGATATTGTGGTCCATCGGCATTTCGATCTGGGCGCGAACGACGCGGTTCAGGAAACAGCCGTATTCAGACAGGTTCAGATCGGACAAGCGTTTGCCGGCAATGCTGTCATTTTTAACCACGATCTCTTCTTCGACAATCCGCAGATCGAGCAGGTCACGGTCAAAGACCTCTTTCCCGTTACGAAAGCTGGGATCCAGACGGGCATGGCTGTCCGGGTAGCCGACCAGGGCGATTTCATCGCCCTCTTGCAAAATGGCATCGCCGTCAGGGTTGGCCAGGATACCGTTACGGCGAACCCGCTCGATATAACAACCTGTCTGGCGGTAAATACCCAGCTCACGCAGGTTACGGCCGTCAATCCAGTTAATCAGTTCAGGACCGGCCCGGTAGGCACGGATAATCGGCAGATAGACCTTGCGCTGGCCGACTTCGCCAATGCCGCGTTCACGGGCGATTTGCTGTGAGGATTCGGCCAGATTTTGCTTCTGAAGTTTCGGCATCAGCTTGGCCAGTACGATAAGGCTCACCAGACCAACCAGATAGGACATGGCATAGCCGACGCTGAGGCTGTCAACCATATGCTTGATCGTATTGCTGTCGATGATGCCTGACAGGCCGCTATTCAGCGCATCCTTTGCACCTACCAGTACCGGGGTGGCTGTCAGTGATCCGGCCATCAAACCGGTGGCTAACCCCAGTTCAAGGTTGAGGTAGTTTGCCATGCTCATGGTGATGGCAATCGCTGAAAGCAGCACGACCAGTGTCAGCATTAGATAATGCTTGCCGTCGCGGAAGAAGATGCCGAAAAAGTTCGGCCCGGCTTCGATACCGACGCAGAAAATAAACAGCATAAAGCCGATATTCAGGGATTCGGCATTGAACGTAAACCCGGCATTGCCAAAGAGTAATGCCGTGAGCAGTACACCGATGGAATTACCGATTTGAAGGTTGGCGATTCGGAGTTTTCCGACACTGAGACCAACGGCGAGTACAACAAAAAGCAACAGAATATCATTCTGATGGAGAAGGGCGGCTACATCAATGTTCACAACAACATTTTCCGGTGAAGAAAGACAGCAACAAGAGTGGTGGAATTCTAGCTGATTTTAGGCAACGGTTATACCGAAAAATCGCATATCAGTACAATAAGTCACAAAAAAAGGCTGAATAGTCAGCCTTTTTTAAGTGTTTGTTAAAACAAGGTTTTACTGAAAAAGACCCAAGTTTTCTTTTGCGTATGCTTCAAATTCAGTGCAGCCGCCGACATGTTCCTGGTCGATGAAGATCTGAGGAACGGTTTCTACTGGTTTTCCGACTGTTTTTTCGAGATCAGCCTTGCTGATGCCCTCGGCGTGGATGTCGACATAACGGTAGTTGAAGTCTTCACGATCTTCTTTCAGCGTGTCTGCCAGCTCTTTGGCACGAACACAGAATGGGCAGCCCGGGCGACCGAAAATAACAACGAACATAATCTCTCTCCTTTATTCTGATGCGGTAACTATATCGTGACTGGATGTGATGAGAAAGTGGGATTTATCTCTTGCTGTGATAGATAAAACCGATTGATAGCGAGTTTTCGCTAGCAAGGGTGAAAAAGGCGGAATCGAACGAAGTGTGATGAGGTAGTGATTATGGCTGACAAGTACCACGTTCTCGGCAAAATGTTGCTCAGAATCAACATTGCACTCCGTCTAGCGGGCACACTCGATGATAATGAAATAATTCAATAGTGTAATGGAGTGCCTATGTTCCAGTTTATGACGTCTACTCGGATCATATTCGGCGAGGGAGCCCTGAATAATTCACTGTCCTCGCTCAATCAGTTTGGCTATAGCGTCTTGCTGGTGACCGGCAGAGACAGCCAGCGGGCCGATCCGGTGATCAGTTATCTCAAGCAGCAAAATATGCGCTATCAGCAGGTAGCTGTTCATGGCGAGCCGCTGATAGCCATGATAGAAGAAATGGCCGCGATGGGGCGAAAGTTCCGGCCGGATATGGTGTTGGCGATCGGCGGAGGCAGTGTGCTGGATGCCGGCAAGGCATTGGCAGCGATGATCCCGAATCAGGGCAGTGTGTATGACTATGTCGAGGTAGTCGGGCGAAACGTGCCGTTGCAGGCCAAGCCTATTCCGTTTATTGCGGTCCCGACTACGGCCGGAACCGGCTCGGAAGTCAGCAAGAATGCGGTGCTCCGGTCGGCCCAGGAGAACGTCAAGGTCAGCCTGCGTAGCCCGGATATGCTGGCTGATCTGGCGATAGTCGACCCGACGCTTACCTATGGAATGGATCCGGTTATGTCGGGCTGTTGCGGAATGGATGCCTTCAGTCATTTGATGGAAGCCTATGTATGCGGAGAGCCGAACCCGTTAACCGATATGGTGTGTGAAGAAGGGCTGCGGCGTCTGTCCGGGGCGATCCTTGCGGCCAGCGAGGATGATGATCCCCGTGCCCGTGCCGATATGTCATTTGCGGCCATGCTGGGCGGAATGGCATTGGCAAACGCCAAGCTGGGTGCTGCCCACGGGCTTGCCTCGGCTCTCGGTGGCCGTCTTAATGCGCCCCATGGCCTGATCACCGCTCAGTTGTCTCCCTACGTGATGCAGGAAAATGTACTGGCCGCCAGGGAAGCCGGCAGGGCAGATGTACTCAACCGTTACCGTCAGCTTGCGTGTATCCTGACGGGGAGGATGAATGCCGAAATCATCGACGGCATTTTGTGGACCAAGCGTACCCTGAAACGGTTGAATCTCCCCCCGATTTCGGAATACGGTCTGTGCGATGTCATGTTCAATGACGTGGCTGAAGATGCGCTGTTGTCGAATGCGATCAAAGGCAATCCGCTACCATTAAATAAGGAGCGCCTATTAAGCATCCTGGAGCAAATATGTAACTGTTGTCCCAACAAGCGATCACCTGAACTTGATTCTGCTGACAAGTTGGATAATTAACCGGCAGACTTGGTTCCATCTTGACAGAAGCTTAATGATAGAGACGGTGAATTTGTGTTACATTGCGCTGCAATTCTAAATAATCTCAAGTGTGATAAGGATATCCATGAATCAGACCATCGAGACTATTCTCCAGCACCGTTCAATCCGTAAGTTTACGGAACAGCCTGTTTCTGCCCCGCAGTTATCGGCAATTCTTGACTGTGCGATTGCGGCCTCATCGTCTAGTTTCATTCAGTGTGTCAGTATTATCCGAGTGACGGAATCGGACAAACGCAAGCAATTGGCTGAATTTGCCGGTGGTCAGCCCTATGTTGCCTCGGCTGCCGAGTTTTTGGTGTTTTGCGCTGACTTCCAGCGTCATCAGCAAATTCATCCCGAGGCGCAACTGGGGTTTACGGAGCAGACTCTGATTGGCGCTGTGGATGCCGCGCTGATGGCGCAAAATGCGATGGTGGCGGCCGAGTCTCTGGGGTTAGGCGGGGTGTATATAGGCGGAATTCGTAATAATCCTGAAAAGGTTTCCAAATTATTGTCGCTTCCGCATCACGTGATCCCATTATTTGGATTATGCTTGGGATATCCGGCACAGCATCCAGAATTGAAGCCTAGATTGCCTCAATCAATAATTGTTCATCAAAATAGCTATCAGGCCGAGCTCGATAGCGTACAGCTGGCGCATTATGACAATAAGGTACGTGAGTATTATCGAACCCGTACCGGTGGTAACAAAGAGACTTCGTGGTCTGAGCAAATTACGGCAATCTTGAATAAAGAAGCTCGACCATTTATGAAGGAATTTATCAATACTAAAGGTTTTAGTGTTAAATAATAACAAGATAGAACTAAAAGACTCAATTTGAGTCCAATATACTAATTAGCGTATTTGCTTAGATGCTGAGCGATACATTCAGCCACACTGATTGGAGTTGGCTGGGGATGTCGCAGCCAATGGCCGAGAGTGATTATTTATTATCTGTTGGTCGATTTAATCAGTATTGTGCTTTGCAAATTTTAACAGCGGAATGAGATATGAAACAAATGGGGAAAGCGGCCTGTATTATATGCCTGGCCGCTTTACTGAGTGCTTGCCAAAGCACACCAGAGGGTGGAGAAGGAGTTTCATCTCAGATACATACCGAAAATCTCTTTCAGGGAGCCCTGAAAGCGCATCAGATCTGGCTAAAAAAGCTGGAGGGTACCGAACAACTGAAAGTCTATTCACCCGATAAATATGCCTTAATGATGTCGAGCTGGGAAAAGGCGGATTCAATTTTCCAGGAATTTAAAGATTCGCCAGAGGTGGCATCCAAAAGCTATTCGCTGTTTTCATCATCGACCTACCTTGATCGCTTTTATGAAGAGGTTATCGTGCTGGAGCAGACCTTAAAGGAACTCGAGCACTTAAAACGTGTGGCGGATGATGTGCTCGAGCCGGCAATCACTCAGTTGAACTATCTGAACTCGATCGATGCCCGCCAGTATTATCGCAGCGAGTATGTCAGGCTGACCCGATTTTACGCCAAGTTATTCCGCTTGGTGGAAAACAGTGAATTGAGTGATGCCAAAGAAGAGCAGGAAGAATTTCTAGAGCGTGCGCATAGCTTGGAAATACGGACAATTAAGAAGACTTATATTTCTCCCCAGGAAGATGCGCTGCGAAAGCTGCGGCGTGAAGATGTTAGATACTATGCGCCTGTCAGTTATGCCAGAGTCGAGGCGGAGATTTTGAAAGGTAAGGAGCTGATTGAAAGAGCCCCCAGAGCCTTTGATGATATAAAGCGAATTGTTTCTGAAATTCAGTTCGAACTTGCCCATGCCAAGCATATAGCACTGGAAGTTAAAGCACTTCGTGATCGAAGCAAAGATGAATACGAGAACTTTATCCTTGATATCGAGACCAAGCTGTTGCAAATATCCATGGCACTCAATGGCAGTGATCTGAGGGATCAGTCGCTGAAAAGTCAGGCCGAGCAGATTAAGGGCGAGGTGACGAGTGCGCGCCAGTTGTATGCCGCTTCGCAAAAGGCTGGTGGTGCTCGGAAAGATGATGAACAGCTTGCCGCCCTAACGGCATTGGTGACCGCGCAGCAGAAACAGATTAAACAGCTTAAGGCACGTCTCATGGGTAACTCCGACAGCTTGCCGACAGCCAATGCTGAGCAGCTTGCAGCAGGAACAGGCTCTCTGGAGTTGAATACTTCAACTGAAGATGTGCCGGAGAGGCTGACGTCGGGGCGTACAGTCAGTCAGTAATACACGAGATATCGGTCGATGTGTCTGGAGTATAAGGCACGTTAGCCGGGATAAATGTTGTTTAGAACAGAAAAGCAGCCACAGGCTGCTTTTTTTGTGGTTTTTTATTGTGTAAACAAATGCCAAAGCAAGGGGGATGCATTTTTGCGAAGTATATCAATAAATTATACTGAAAAAGCCATTTATATTTAGCTAGGTATGTGAATTTGATTATATTTAAACACAATAAACCGAGTCAAAAATTACAAAAAAACTTTACATATTTAGCCCATAATTCCACTTTTTTTTAGTTTGGCTAAGAAATGAGCTGAAATTGGATTGATTTGCCCCCCATCATCCTTTAGAATTCGCCGCGCATCAAAAATGCACCCATTTTTTAATTTTTATCACATTTTTTGAATTACTCCTGTAGGGGAACTAAATGTCTACGAAACTTGCTAACCCAGCGCCTCTTGGCCTTATGGGTTTTGGTATGACCACTATCCTTTTGAATATCCACAATGCGGGCTTCTTCCCGATTGATTCTATGATCCTGGCGATGGGTATTTTCTATGGTGGCATTAGCCAAGTGATCGTAGGCACAATGTGCTTTAAGCGTGGTGATACGTTTGGCACAACAGCATTTACTTCTTACGGCCTGTTCTGGCTGACGCTGGTTGGTCTGATTGTTATGCCTTACATGGGTTTGCCTGCAAGCCCTGCAAGCTTCATGGGTTGGTACCTGCTACTTTGGGGTGTCTTCACGGGCTTCATGTTCATTGGCTCTCTATGCTACCCACGTGCTAAGCAGTTCGTATTCGGCTCCCTGACTGTATTGTTCTTCCTGTTGGCTGCTCGTGATTTCACAGGTAGTGAACTGATTGGTACTATCGCTGGTTTCGAAGGTATCATCTGTGGTGCAAGTGCAATTTACTTCGCGATGGCTCAGGTACTGAACAATGAGTACGGCCGTACAATCCTACCGGTTGGCGAACTGAAAAAAGAGAAAGCAAGCCTGAAAGCCGCTGCTTAATCTGACAGAATTTGCAAAAAACCTCGCTCCGGCGAGGTTTTTTTATGCCTGCGATTTGTAACCGGCTGCCGGGGACAAGGGATCAATAGTACGGCTGAAATTGGTATAAGCTTATGATTAGTATTTTCTGAGCAAGAGGGTGGGGATAATGGCGCAACGTTACGCAGCGTTAATGGGCGCATTGGTTGCCGATGCCGCCAGCATGGGAACGCATTGGATATATTCTCCCGAGCGGATCAAGCAGCTGGCAGACATGCCGCATTTTCCTTTTATCGAGCCGAATGCCGAACATTACGAAGGGGTGGACGGTTATTATGCCCATGACAAGTTAACTGCTGGCGAATTAACGGCTTATGGAGAGTGGTTGGCTCTGTATATTCGCTTGCTGGGCGGTTCTGATACCGGGACTCATGCTATCCAGCAGCAGATCCTCGAGTACTTCGGACCGGGCGGTGAGTTTATTGGTTATATCGATAGCCCGACCAAGGCGCTGTTGCTGACCTTGTTCTCACTGCCACCGGAAGATTGGCCCGAAGATTCGGGGAGCGAAGACGACCAGAATCCGGCCCTGTGCTCGGTGCCGGCCCTGGTGGCTCTGAAAATGCCCTCTGAGCAGCTTGAACAGGAGATTGAACGGGTTGTCGGCATTACCCACCAGAATGAGACAGCGCTCGCGTGTGCCAAAGCCTTTGCCAGTGCCCTCAACGAGGCGTTGCGCTCAAGGCGGATGGAGCCTGTACTCAACGTGCTTAAGGTGAAAGCGCCGATAGAAATCCGAGACAAGATAGAGCAGGTCAGGTTGCTCAGCGGGGATGTGAATGACTTGAGCCATGTCCTGGCTATTGCCAACCAGGCTTGCCACCTTGCTGACAGCTTGCCGATGGCTGCCTGGATATTGCAAAACAGCGAGAGTTATACCGAGGCGATAATCAAGAATATCCAGGTTTCGGGTGATACCTGCGGCCGTGGCATTCTGGTTGGTGCGCTGGCCGGAGCCTGCTACGGTTTTGGTGACGAGAAGGGGATCCCAATCTCCTGGGTAACAACCCTGCAGTGCGGGGAAGCGCTGGCAGAAGATATCGAACAGCTGTTGAAGGTTTCGAGTGCCGAGTCGTAAGTAAAGAAGTTAAGGTAAGAAAAAAGCTACCCAGTGGGTAGCTTTTACTACATAGCTTTCAGGTTATTTACCGAGAAAGAACACTTTCTCGATACTCTAATCACCTAGTTGCTTAGCAGATAACCTTGATAGCCAGTCCGCCCTGAGAGGTTTCACGGTACTTAGCGTTCATGTCCTTACCTGTCTCAAGCATGGTTTCGATAACCTTGTCCAGAGAAACGCGAGGCTCAGAGGCACGGCGCAGCGCCATGCGAGACGCATTGATTGCTTTAACCGCTGCAATACCGTTACGCTCGATACATGGTACCTGTACCTGACCGGCAACAGGGTCACATGTCAGGCCAAGGTTATGCTCCATAGCAATTTCTGCGGCCATACATACTTGCTCAGGGCTACCGCCCATCAGCTCAGCAAGGCCGGCAGCTGCCATTGAACATGCCACACCAACTTCACCCTGGCAGCCTACTTCGGCACCAGAGATAGAGGCGTTGCGCTTGTACAGGCCACCGATAGCACCAGAAGCGGCGAAGTAGCGAGTGTATTCTTTTGGTCCGACAGACTGGATGAACTTGTCGTAGTACGCCAGTACCGCAGGGATAATACCGCAAGCACCGTTGGTTGGAGCCGTTACAACACGGCCGCCAGCGGCGTTTTCTTCGTTGACAGCGAAAGCGTACATGTTAACCCAATCAACGACTGTCATTGGGTCATTGCTCAGTTTTTCAGTCGTCATCAGCTGCTGGCGTAGTGCTGCTGCACGGCGAGGAACACGTAGTGGACCCGGCAGAATACCTTCTTCGCTCATACCGCGCTCCATACACTCACGCATGGTTTTCCAGATATTGGCGAAGTAAGTGTTAATTTCTTCTTCGGCATTCATCGCGCGCTCGTTAGCCATTACCAGAGAGCTGATAGACAGGCCGCTTTCTTTACATTGTTCAACTAGCTCTTCAGCCATGGTGTACATGTAAGGTACTTTAACGCTCGACTCCGCTGATTTGCCGAAGTTTTCTTCATCAACGATAAAGCCACCGCCGATGGAGTAATACGTTTTCGTATAGGCTTCTTCGTCACCAATCCATGCGTGGATGGTCATGCCATTTTCGTGCAAAGGAAGGTTGGTAGTATGGAAGTTCATACCGCCGTCGCGAGGGAAATCTACAGTGTGGCAGTGCATGCCAACAGGAAGGCGCTCGGTTTCTTCAACACGAGAGATAAAGCCCGGGATACTATCGATATCAACATGCTCCGGACTGTTGCCCGCAAGCCCCATAATGATAGCGATATCTGTGTGGTGACCTTTACCGGTAAGAGAAAGTGAACCATAAACGTCAACGGTAATTTTAGTTACATCACGTAATTTGCCCATTGAGCGCAGGTCGTCGATGAACTCCTTACCTGCTTTCATTGGACCAACCGTGTGCGAACTGGAAGGGCCCACACCAATTTTGTAGATATCAAAAACACTGATCATGCGAATTACCTCAGTCGGTAGGAAGCGCTCTTGCCTCCGGCCAAGACTGTCATAGTATTAAACTCTCGCCCCTTCCTTGGCGAGATCACTAGAAAAACAAAAGAGCAGTCGGCACACGCTTCCTGCTCTTAAGTGTCATATATTCTACCCGAATTGCTTGAGAAGACTATGCGTTGTGGCACATTTTCTCAGACAGCTAAGTTGGTAGTCTATATTTATCACAACAAGTGTGATGTCCTATTAGAATGCGCCGTAGATTACAGAAGTAATTGCTGCGATACCACAAATAGCTGTGAAGATCTGTACTGGTGCAGATGTCTTGTACTTAGCCATAGCTGGTACTTTGTACATCGCGAATACAGGCATCAGGAACAGGATTGCTGCAATCATTGGAGCACCCATAGTTTCAATCATGCCCAGGATGCTTGGGTTGATAACCGCAACGATCCAGGTAGTAACTACGATGAAACCAAGAGAGATTTTCTCAATCTTCTTAACTGGCATTTCTGAGCTAGACTTCACCAGGCCAACAAGACCTTCGTGAGCACCCAGGAAGTGGCCGAAGTAGCTTGAAGTAATTGCTGCGAAGGCAACCAGTGGACCAAGCAGAGAAATCAGCGGAGACTCATGAACGTTAGCAAGGTAAGACAGAACACTGATGTTCTGTGATTTTGCTGTTGCTAGCTGCTCTGGAGACAGAGACAGAACAACAGAGAATACGAAGAACATTACAAAGCCCATCAGCATCATTGCTGCGCCGCCAGTGATCATGTCAGTCTTCTTCGCTGCATCTTCACCGTATACACGACGCTGTTCTTTAGAGAACTGGCTGATGATTGGGCTGTGGTTGAAAGAGAATACGATGATTGGAATTGCTAGCCAGATAATAGCAGGCATTGCGCTCCAGTCTGGGCTTACCGATACCATTGATGTGTTCCAATCAGGGATCAGGTATACAGACAGTGCAAGCAGGATGAATACCAGTGGGTATACCATTGCAGAAGTGGCTTTAAGCATTAGCTCTTTGCCGAAGACAACACCAGCAGTCATCGCAACGATCAGGCCGCCAGACAGAAGCCAGCGTGGAACAGATTCCATGCCCATCTGGTTAACCATGAAAGAATCAACCGTGTTGGTAATACCAACGCCGTAGATTAGAACGATTGGGTAGATGGCGAAGAAGTAAGCAAAAGTGATGATGTTTGCGCCAGCTTTACCAAAGTGTTCTTCAACAGTATCGGTGATGTCAGCTTCTGGGTTTTTAGCAGAAAGTACAAAACGAGCCAAGCTCTTGTGTGCGAACCAAGTCATTGGTGCTGCAATCAGGGCTAGGATAACCAGTGGCCAGAAACCGCCGGCACCGGCTTTAATCGGAAGGAAAAGTACACCGGCACCTACAGCGGTACCGAATAGTGAAAGGGCCCAAGTAAAATCTTTATACGTCCATTTTGCTTTAGCCGTTGAAGCTACTGCTGTGTTGGAAGTGGTATGCATGGTTATATACCTAAGTTAAATTACGGAACGGAAATTAGGAACGGCGCGCATTTTGAGGATTTATAGAAGGAAAACTTTGATCGAGATCCCGTTATGTAATGGGTGCAAATTGCAATACAATTAAAGGTGATCTTGATCACAAAGGATGTTGCGGGCAGGTTAGGGAAAATGATGTGTTAGAAGCGGGTTTATTAATACCAAAGCTGTTTTGATAACAATCGAATCATCTGGGCGGTTGCCCCCCAAATAGCATAATCACCGTATGGAATTGCATAAATATTGTGTTTTATGCCGTCGATAGTAAATTTCTCAGTGCGCATATTCACCGGGTTTAATAGGTGTTTGATAGGCACTTCAAACAGGTCGTCAACCTCGTTTGGATCCAGGTCTGGCCTGTAGTTTGGAGAGATGATCGACAAATACGGCGTAACGATATAGCCACTGATTGTCGGCAAAGAAGGAAGCTGTCCCAATATGCGCTCTCTGTTGCATAAAATTCCAGTTTCTTCTTTGGTTTCCCGAATGGCCGTTTCAATTAAATCCGTATCTTGTGATTCATATCCGCCACCAGGGAAGGCAATTTGGCCCGGGTGGTGTTTTAAGTGGCTGGCGCGACGTGTCAGGACAACGTTGAAACTATTCTGACGGGGAACAAGGGGGATCATAACCGCAGCTCGCTTAAAGGAGCCGGACGCAGACACATGCTGCCTGACCCGAGCCGAGTGGCTTTGGTCATAGCTGGTCTGTGGGGCTAGCAGAAAACGCGCTAGCAATTGTTGCTGATAGTTCATAAACCGTCCGTGGTTATTGATATACCCAAGCTACTTCAAGATGCTCGTTTCAACGAGAATTACTTGGGTATAGATAACAATCTACTTTTCTAAGATTGGCAGAATTTTACTCAGTTTGTCCAGTGTTTCTTGGTATTCGCTGTCGGCATCACTGTCTGCAACAAGACCGCCGCCCGCCCAGGCATACAGGGTACTTTGCTGAGAAATAAGGGTTCTTATAGTAATACTGGTATCCATTCGACCGCAGCGGCTGATATAACCAATACTGCCGCAATAGACGCTGCGGCGGTGTGGTTCTAGCTCTTCAATGATTTCCATGGCGCGAATTTTAGGTGCGCCGGTAATTGAACCACCGGGAAAACAGGCGCGCAATAGATCGGTTGAGGAGTACAGTGTATCCAGCTCGCCGGTGACCGTACTGACAAGGTGATGGACGGCCGGAAAGCTTTCGATCTCAAACAACTTGGGGACAGCCACTGACCCAGGCTTGGCCACCCGGCCGATATCATTTCGCAGCAAGTCGACAATCATTAAGTTTTCCGAGCGATCCTTGCTGGCATGGCGTAGCTCGGTGGCGTTGGTGGCATCTTGTATCTCATCGGCAGAGCGAGGCCGTGTGCCCTTGATGGGTTTTGTTTCAACATAGCCTTGATTATGTTGAAGAAAACGCTCCGGAGATACAGAGAGAACCGTACATTCCGAGGTGCGGATAAACCCGGAGAACGGCGCGCCATTGGTTTGTTCAAGGCGCAGGTAGGCCGTCCATTCATCACCCTGGTAGCTTGCCTGGAAGCGCTGGGCAAGGTTGATTTGGTAGCAGTCCCCGGATAGCAGGTAGTCCTGCACTCGGTCAAATTTGTTGCAATAAGCCGCCTTTGTCATATTGGCGGCCCATTGGGATGTTAATGAAAATGATTTATTTTGTTGCTCGCTGGCGCCGCTCTGTTGCAGTTTAAAGGCATTTTGTTGCTCCTGGAGCCATTGCAGGCGTCCGCTGTCTTTTGGTGAAACGAGAAACAGCGTTTGGGTATGGTGATCGGCGATCAGTGCCCAGTCGTAAATGCCGACAGCCATGTCTGCAGCATCAATATCCTGTTCGGCAAGCGCTGGGAGATCTTCCACCCGTCGACCGAGGTCGTAGCTGAAATAGCCAAGGGCACCGCCTATAAATGGTACATCCGTCATAGGGTTAAGCGGCGGCAATAATGAAGCCTGCAGTTCTTCTACTAGCTTGAACGGATCGGCGTTGCTCGCTTTTTCGTCACCATTTGAAAACTTAATACGGGTTGTTTCACCATGTGTCTCTAAAGTGGCCAAAGGATCGGCAACTAGAATATCAAAACGATTATCAGGGTGATCCTGAGCTGCCGAGCGTAATATCATAGCCCAGGGGTGGGTGGACAAGGGCTCAAACCACGACAGAGTTGCTTCTGGGGTATAATCGAGTTGTTCAATTGCGAGTAGCGGATGCGATTTACAAATCATTTTCTTTTTTGTGACAGGTGTTCGATTGGCGCATGGCGCGAAATTGTTGGCAAGAGTATCATAAACGCAGAATTTAATACGACGCCCAAGGACGATCCTTTGTGTTTTATTTTTACTGATTCAGTCTGAGTAGCTCATAAAGGACACTGCCATGAGGATCATGGCACGTGGTTCCATTGCTTTCTGCACATCCTATTCCCTATACGCAGGACTCGAGCAATGCGAACCACACCCTACACTGGAAGCATGCTGTAACGGCAAAATAGTCGGGCGCCATGGAATGATAATAAATAACGAGGGCAATTATGACCGTCATTCGTAAGCAAGATGTGATTGATAGTGTGGCGGACGCACTACAGTACATTTCATACTACCATCCGCTGGATTTTGTTCAGGCCTTGGAAAAAGCCTATAACAAGGAGCAGAGTCAGGCAGCGAAAGATGCCATTGCGCAGATCCTGATCAACTCGCGCATGTCGGCAGAAGGCCACCGTCCGATCTGCCAGGACACCGGTATCGTCACGTGTTTTGTCAAAATTGGTATGAATGTGCAGTGGGACAGCGATCTGACTGTACAGGAAATGATTGACGAAGGTGTTCGCCAGGCCTATACCAACCCGGATAACCCGCTGCGAGCCTCTGTCGTTGCGGATCCAGCCGGAAGCCGTAAGAACACCAAAGACAATGCCCCTGCCGTGGTACATATTGATATGGTACCGGGCGACAAGGTAGAGATTCAGATTGCTGCCAAGGGCGGCGGTTCGGAAAACAAGACCAAGATGGTGATGCTGAACCCGTCGGATGATGTTGCCGAGTGGGTTGAAAAAACAGTGCCGCTAATGGGGGCGGGCTGGTGTCCGCCGGGTATGCTGGGTATCGGTATCGGCGGTACTGCCGAGAAAGCGGCTGTGCTGGCGAAAGAGTCGCTGATGGAGTCGGTTGATATTCATGAGCTGCAGGAACGTGGTGCGCAGAATGCTGAGGAAGAGCTTCGCCTGGATATCTACAACCGTGTAAATAAGCTGGGTATCGGCGCGCAGGGGCTAGGCGGTCTGACAACCGTTGTCGACGTGAAGATCAAAACAGCGCCGACTCATGCCGCTTCCAAGCCGGTTTGTATGATCCCGAACTGTGCCGCAACCCGTCACGTCCATTTCAAACTTGACGGCACCGGCCCGGCGGAGTTAACGCCACCGAAGCTGGAAGACTGGCCCGAAGTAACTTGGGAAGTGGGTGAGAATGTTCGCCGCGTTAATATTGACGAAGTTACTAAAGACGATGTCCAGGAGTGGAAATCTGGCGAGACCGTTTTGTTGTCAGGCAAAATCCTGACCGGTCGTGATGCTGCCCATAAGCGTATTCAGGATATGCTGGCTAAAGGGGAAGATTTCCCGGTTGATTTCAAAAACCGCTTTATCTATTACGTCGGTCCTGTTGATGCAGTAGGTGATGAGGTTGTTGGCCCGGCTGGTCCGACAACGTCGACCCGTATGGATAAATTTACTGAAATGATGCTCGGTCAGGCAGGGCTTACCGGGATGATAGGTAAAGCCGAGCGTGGTCCGGCCGCGATTGAATCCATCAAGGAACACAAGGCTGTTTACCTGATGGCTGTCGGCGGTGCCGCTTATCTTGTGGCTAAGGCTATTAAGAAAGCGCGTGTAGTGGCTTTTGAAGATCTTGGCATGGAAGCAATCTACGAATTTGAAGTCGAAGATATGCCCGTGACGGTAGCGGTTGATGCTGAAGGGACCAATGCCCATCAGACAGGTCCGGATACCTGGAAAGTCAATATTGCCGAAATGGACGCTTAGCATTTCGTCTGACTGTTTGAGAAGGAGTCTATATGGCTCCTTTTTTTATATCTTTTGAGGTTTTTTGCTTCCGCTATTTTTCTCCATTTCTGATTTTCTCTGAAATCCCTCCCTTGAAAATAGAGCATAGCCCAAAGACTTGGTAAGGTCCGGTGGCTCGGCTTAATGAATTGTTTTTTCTTCTTTTTCGTGGTTTGTTGGGTTTCTGTGTCGTTTTATTGGCTACACTAGTACCTTGTGGTTAAAGGCTTTTTGTTGTGAATGTAGCAGCGGCTGGTGATCTTGCGCTTAACACCAGAAGAAAAAACAAGAGTAGACAAGAATAATTTTGGAGAGGTTGTATGGGGCGCGCGCTATTAGCGACCGTCATCACTGGCTTGCTAGTGTCAGGGTGCGGTAAGAAAGAGGTAGAGGTACCTGAGCCGGAATCGAGGCCGGTAAAACTCCAGGCGGTATCCGTGGGCGACAATGAAACATTCCGTACTTTTCCGGCCACCGTTGAGGCCGGTGACAAGGCGGTGTTGGCATTTAGGGTGTCTGGACAAGTCATTTCATTGGATGTAAACCCGGGTGAAGATGTTAAGCGGGGACAAAAACTGGCCAGCCTGAATCCCGATGAACTGACGTTGCTGGTTGAACAGGCGCAGGCGAATTATGAACTGGCCTATGTGCAGTTTAAGCGAGATCAGGAACTCAGAAAAACCAACGTCGTGTCGGAGCTGGATTTCGATACCTCCAAGGCCGAGTTAAAACAGGCCAAGGCAGCCCTGAGCAAACAAAAATCAAACCTGGGCTATGCGACTCTTGTTGCTCCCTACGACGGGACGCTCTCTCTGTCATTGATTGAAAACTATGAATATATCATGGCTAAAGAGCCGGTGATGCATATCCAGAGCGCCGGTCTGATCAATGTCACCTTCCAATTACCCGAACACCTTTTGGCCCGCTATCAGGGGCAGTCAGATACTCAGCCAAGCGTTATTTTCGATACGATCCCAGACGAAGTCTACCCGGCTGAGTTTAAAGAGATTGATACCGAGGCTGACCCCACAACGTCGAGTTTTAAAGTGACGTTGTTTATGGAACGCCCTGAAGGCAAGAATATTCTTCCCGGCATGGCGGGGCTGGTGAAAATTGCTATTCCGAAAGGTAATTCGGGGGCGATTCCCAAACGCGCGGTGATACAAGAGGGAAGCGCAACCTATGTCTGGCATGTCGACGAAGCCGGTATTGCCCACAAGACCGAAGTTGAGCTGGATGACAAGGGGCGAGTGGTCGCCGGGCTGAATGATGGCGACCAGATTGCGATTTCTGGTGTAGGGGAGCTTCAGGAAGGCCAGAAAGTGCGTGCCTGGGTTAAGGAGCGAGGACTGTAAGATGAAAAAGCTATCCTTGATCTCATTGGCGCTGGGGGCGGCGTTTATATTACAAGGCTGTGAAAAGCCAGTGGTAGAAGAGCGGCAAATTGTACAACCCGTCAGCGTGGATGTTGTTGCCTTGGCTGATGCCGCGCCGCAATTGACCTTTCCTGCCGTGGCGGCAGCGGCCGATAAATCCAGTCTGTCATTTCGAATTCAGGGCGAGGTGACCCGTATCGCGGTGCGCCCTGGGGATTTTGTCAAAAAGAACCAGTTGCTTGCCCAGCTGGATCCAACGGACTACCAGTTGGAAGTTGATGATGCACAGGCGAAGTACAATGTGGCCGATAGTCAGTATCGGCGCTCGGCCAAGCTGGTTGACAAAGGCTTCCTGGCCCAGTCACAGTTTGATGAGTTGCGGGCGCAGCGTAAGATTGCCCGGGCAAGGCTCAACATCGCCAAGCTGAACCTGACGTTTACCAAGCTGGTTGCTCCTTTTGACGGGGTGATTTCCCGGGTGCCTATCGAGCAGTTCGAGAACATACAAGTCGGCCAGCAAGTAATGAATATTCATAGTGCCAACAGTGTCGATATTTTGATCCAGGCACCGGACCTCATTTATTCCCAAAGCTCTGCTGTTGATATTCAGGAATCAAAACCCGGCGCGCGGGTGGTGCTTGACAATGGTGCTGAGTATCAGGCCTCCCTGAAGGAATTTACCACAGAGCCGGATCCTGAGTCAGGCTCGTTCCTGGTGACCTTGACCATGCCGATGCCGGAGGATCGCTTCATCCTTGATGGGATGGCCGTAGAAGTTCGGGCTGATGCGCAGAAACTGAAAATCTACAGAAAGGGCGAGCCAGTGATCCCACTGGAGGCCATTTTTAATGAAGATGGCGATGACCTGTCATCAACAGACAAGTTTGTCTGGGTGGTAAACGATGGCAAGACAGTAATCAAGCGCCGCGTGGTAACCGATAAAGTTGTTCCTGAAGGCGTTCGCTTGCTGGCGGGACTTGAGGAAGGGGAAACCATCGTCGTGGCGGGAGGAAACCGCTTGCGGGAAGGCCAGCAGGTGGAAGTGATTGCCAAGGAGGCTGAACAATAATGAAACAAGATATCGCAGCCTATTTTATTAAAAACAAAGTGATCAGTTGGATGCTGTCGCTGATCTTCCTGATTGGCGGGACCATGGCCTTCTTTGGCCTGGGACGCTTGGAAGATCCGGCATTTACCATCAAGGATGCCATGGTGGTGACGGCCTACCCGGGGGCGACCCCGCTTCAGGTCGAAGAAGAGGTGACCTATCCGATTGAGAAGGAAATCCAGCAACTGGCTTATGTGGATGAAGTCAACTCCATCTCCAGTCGTGGACTGTCACAGATCACGGTGACAATGAAGAACAATTACGGTCCTGATGACTTGCCGCAGATCTGGGATGAGCTACGCCGCAAGGTCAATGATCTCGAACCGAACCTTCCGCCGGGGGTCGCAGAGCCGTCAGTCATTGATGACTTCGGTGATGTGTTCGGTATTTTGCTGGCGATCACAGGTGACGGGTATTCGTACAAAGAACTCAATGATTATGTCGATTATCTTCGCCGTGAGATTGAGTTGGTAGACGGGGTTGCTAAGGTCTCTGTTACGGGCACCCAGCAAGAACAGGTGTTTATCGAAATCTCCCTGCAGAGGCTGAGCAGCCTGGGTATTTCGCCGCAGACGATTTACAACACCCTGGCGACGCAGAACTTGGTCTCGAGCGCCGGTGCGGTCAAAATCGGGACCGAGTATATTCGTGTCCATCCGACCGGGGAGTTCACCGATGTGGATGCACTGGGTGATTTGATTATTACCGAGAGCGGTGCCCAAGGGCTGATTTACCTGCGCGATGTGGCAGAAATCAAGCGCGGGTTCAAAGAGGTGCCTGATAACCTGTTGAGCTATAACGGTAAGGTAGCACTGAGCGTCGGCATATCGTTTGTCGATGGTGTCAACGTAGTGGAAATCGGTAAAGGGGTTTACCGCCGTCTGGATGAGCTGAAAGAGCAGCAGCCTGTCGGGATTGATATTGGCGTGATTTACAGCCAGCCTGATGAGGTCGATAAGTCCGTCAAGGGGTTCATTGTCAGTCTCGGCCAGGCCGTAGCCATTGTTATCGTTGTTCTGCTGTTCTTCATGGGGCTTCGCTCGGGTATCCTGATCGGTTTGATTTTGCTGTTAACCGTATTGGGAACCTTCGTCTTTATGAGCTGGATGGCGATCGACTTGCAGCGAATATCGCTCGGCGCTCTGGTCATTGCCCTCGGGATGCTGGTGGATAACGCCATTGTCGTTGTCGAGGGGGTCCTGATTGGAGTGCAAAAAGGCCGGACGCGGATGCAGGCTGCGTCCGATATTGTCACTCAGACCAAATGGCCGCTACTGGGGGCCACGGTTATCGCGGTTACCGCTTTTGCGCCTATCGGACTGTCACAAGACTCGACCGGTGAATATTGTGCCACCCTATTCAGTGTATTGTTGATTTCTCTGATGCTGAGCTGGTTTACGGCTATTTCGCTAACCCCGTTTTTTGCCGATATGTTCTTTAAGGGCGTCAAGAATAAAGGCGATGGCGAGGACGATGACCCGTACAAAGGGTTTGTCTTTGTCGCATACAAGAAAGCGCTGGAAGCCTGCATGCGGAATGCGTGGCTGACTGTGATTGTCTTGATCGCGATGCTTGGTGCAAGTCTGTATGGTTTTACGCAGCTGAAACAGTCCTTCTTCCCGTCGTCGACAACACCGATGTTTATGGTTGATGTGTGGTTGCCGGAAGGAACAGACATTCGTTCGACCAACGATAAGTTGCATGAGCTTGAAGCGTGGGCCAGCCAGCAGGAGAACGTCAGTCACGTTTCGTCCAGTGCCGGTAAAGGGGCACAGCGTTTTATGCTGACCTACTCACCGGAGAAGAGCTACGCGGCCTATGGCGAGCTGATAATCCGCGTCGACACTTATGAAGACGTAATGCCGATGCTGAGAAAAGTCAGCGATGAGCTCGACACCAAACACCCTGACATTGAATACAAGCTCAAGCGTATCGAGCTTGGTCCGTCTTCGGGCTCTAAGATTGAAGCCCGTCTGGTCGGGCCGGATCCGACGGTGCTCCGAGGCCTGGCTCAGCAGGCGATAGACATCATGCGTGCTGATCCCGGTGCCTTTAATGTGCGCCATGACTGGCGTGAACGGACCAAGGTACTTGAGCCTATTTTCAATGAAAGCCAGGCCCGCCGCTACGGGATCACCAAATCTGACGTCGATGATCTATTGCAGATGGCGTTCTCCGGCTTGTCTGTCGGTCTCTATCGTGACGGCACCAATCTGATGCCGATTGTGGCGCGCTTGCCCGATGAGGAGCGTGTGGATGTCAGTACCATTGAAGGGATGAAGATTTGGAGCCCGGCTATTCAGGGCTATATTCCAATCCAGCAGGTGATGCTCGGGGTGAATGTGATCTGGGAAGATCCGCTGGTGGTACGTAAGAACCGCAAGCGAATGCTGACTATCATGGCCGATCCTGATCCTTTGGGGGATGAAACCGCGGCGACTCTGCAGGGCCGTATCCAGTCTAAAATTGAGGCGCTGGACTTCCCTCCGGGCTACTCGCTGGAATGGGGCGGCGAGTATGAATCGTCAGCCGATGCCAAGGCGTCATTGTTCCAGACCATGCCAATGGGCTATCTGTTTATGTTCCTGATCACCATTTTCTTGTTCAACAAGGTTAAAGAAGCTGTGATTGTATGGGCGACAGTGCCGCTGGCGATTATCGGGGTGACGACAGGATTGCTGTTGCTGAATACACCGTTTGGCTTTATGGCGCTGCTGGGCTTTTTGAGTCTGTCGGGCATGCTGGTCAAAAACGGTATCGTTCTGCTCGATCAGATCGAGATTGAGATCAGCAGCGGCAAGGAAAAGTATCAGGCAGTGGTCGATGCAGCTGTGAGTCGTGTCCGCCCGGTATGTATGGCGGCTATTACCACGGTATTGGGGATGATCCCGCTGCTGCCGGATGTGTTCTTCAAGCCGATGGCGGTGACGATCATGTTCGGGCTGGGTTTTGCAACCGTGCTGACACTGATTGTGGTACCGGTTCTGTACCGGATGTTCCATCACCTGAAAGTGCCGCAAGCAGCCTAGCTACGGTTTAGCATCAATTCAATAGTAGTTAGATATTCAAAGGGCTCCCGCGGGAGCCCTTTTCATTGCCTGGTTGCCTTGTCCTGTATGACAGGGCATGGTTATCGGGCGTTTAGCTGGTGATAACTTTCCAGTTCATTTCTTCGCCTGCACGGATAGGAACGACGACGTCACTGCCGAAGGACATCGTCTCCGGTACGGTCCAGCTCTCTTTGACAAGGGTAATGGTATCGGTATTGCGCGGCAGGCCGTAGAAGTCAGGGCCGTTGAAGCTGGCAAAGGCTTCAAGCTTATCCAGCGCGCCCGCCTGCTCGAACACTTCAGCGTAGAGTTCAATCGCGGCATGGGCGGTGTAGGAGCCGGCACAGCCACAGGCTGATTCTTTGCGGCCCTGGGCGTGAGGGGCTGAGTCGGTACCGAGGAAGAACTTAGGGCTGCCGCTGGTCGCCGCTTCAATCAGTGCCTGCTGGTGGATGTTGCGCTTCAGGATTGGCAGGCAGTAGAAATGCGGACGGATCCCGCCAACCAGCATGTGGTTTCGGTTGAACATCAGGTGATGAGCGGTGATGGTTGCTCCCACGTTAGGACCGGCGTTGGTGACGAACTCAACAGCGTCTTTTGTTGTGATGTGCTCGACAACAATCTTCAGGTCCGGCATCTGCTCGACAATCGGGGCAAGTACCGTATCAAGGAACGTCTTCTCGCGGTCGAAGATATCGACATCGTGAGTGGTGACCTCACCATGGATAAGCAACAGCATACCGACTTCTTGCATTGCCTGAAGCGTAGGAATTAGCTTGTCGATGGAGGTCACGCCGGAATCGGAGTTGGTGGTTGCACCTGCCGGGTAGAGTTTTGCTGCATAGATGTGGCCGGTGGCTTTTGCTTTACGAATTTCTTCAGGGGAGGTGTTGTCGGTGAGGTATAGCGTCATTAGAGGGGAGAAGTTGCCTTGAGGTTTTTCGGCAAGGATACGATCGCGGTAGGCTAATGCAGCGTCAGTATCGGTAACCGGTGGAACCAGGTTCGGCATGATGATTGCTCGCCCCATATACTGACTGATATCACGGACGGTATCTTTTAATACCTCGCCATCACGTAAGTGCGTGTGCCAGTCATCAGGACGTGTAATCGAAATTGTCGTCATAATTGCTTCCCTCCCAAAAAATTTGCCCGATTCTAAAAGCATCCCTACCTTAAGTAAAGCGCAATGATCAAACAAAGTAACCAGTTGATGATTTAAAGCGCAATCGTTTGCACTGTTATGGCTCTCAGTTGTGTATCGGTTCGGGCTGATAACTCCTGCTGATAAATTAAAGCCAGCAATAATGCTGGCTTTAGTGGTTGTTGCCGTAGATGTATAGGCGTTACAGCTTAAATCGCATGACCAGGTCATTTTGCTGGTGAGCCAGGCTATCGAGCTTGCTGCTGGCTTCGGCGACTTCTTCCATTGAGCTGTAGTTGGAGTCAGCAATATGGCTGATATCTTCCAGGCTACGGGCGATGGAGGTTGTCGTCGTACGCTGTTCTTCGGCGGCCTGGGCTATTTGTGAGCTCATCTGGCTGATTTCGAAGATGATAGCCTGTATTTCCTCCATTGCGCTATTGGCATCCGACGCCTGTGTAATGCTGTTCTCCATCTCGCTAACACAGCTTTGCATCACAGATACTGCCTGACCGGAACGTGACTGCAGGCTTTGAATCATGGTTTCAATTTCCGCTGTCGAGTCGGTGGTGCGCTTGGCCAGTACGCGAACCTCGTCGGCGACGACGGCAAAACCGCGGCCCTGGTCGCCGGCCCGAGCTGCCTCAATGGCCGCATTCAGTGCCAGCAGGTTGGTTTGATCGGCGATGTTACGGATCACATCCAGAATTGAACCGATACTGCTGCTCATCTCCTGAAGCTTGGATACCGCATTTACAGACTCGTCCAAACGCTCGGAGAGCTGGTGGGCGGTGTTGATATTGCGACTCATGACTTCGCGGCCGGTATTTGAGGCTTTCTCTACCTCGTGGACCCGCTCCATGGTGTTTTGTGCACTGTGTGAGACGTCCGTCACAGATTGTTCCATCTCGGTCATGGCGGTGGCAACAGAGGCTGTTTGCTGTCGTTGCTCGTTGAGACGGTTTTTGGCTTCGGTGGTTGTTGACTGGTTTTCCTCGGCAACCGATGTCAGGTCCTGAGATGCCTGGCTGAGTTTGCCCAGAACTTCCTGTAAGTTATCGGCCAGCGTATTGATATGGCGGCTGAGCTTGTTGAATTCGACGAAATTGTTGTTGTCGCTACGCTTGGTCATGTCACCGGTGGTGAGTGCTTCCAGGGTCTTCAGCGTTGATTCAAGCGGCTTGCGGACACTCTGCGCCAGATACCAGCCGATAAAAACGGCAAACAGGGTCGCACCGATACCTATCAGAACGGCATTGGTCAGCCCACGGCTATAGGCGCTGTCGGCACTGGCGATGGCGCTTTCCATGTAATCGTTGGCCTTGGTTCTGAAGGTATCGAGCAGGTTGGTAGCCTGATCGATTTCATTTGCCAGTGTCGCGATGTTGTCGTAGAGGCGGTTGCGGGCCTCAATGTAGCGAAAATGCACATCCAGTACCCCGCCGGACTTGCCGATATCAAGGGTGTACTGGGCAATAGATTTGTCGAAGGTGCCTTTGAGCTCCGGAATCAGGGCGGTGAGTGAGCGATAGGCGTTACCGAGGTGGTTGACGTTTCGCTTGTTGCTCTTGACCGCTTTTTCGATGACCGTGATGTTATCTGTCGCCAGGGCGTCAGAGGTGATGGTTTCGGTCTGGCGAAGCTTGATGAAATAGTTTTTTGCGATCATTTTGACAGAAATACTGCTCTGATCTTCGACGTACTCTTTCATCCGGGTATTTAGCTCGTTGTGGAGCTGCTGAAAACGGCGTGCAGACTTCAAACGGGCTTCTTGTGCAAGCAGCTGGGCACGATAGTTATCCATCGCGACATGGGCTTCGGAAAAATACCTTTCTTCCAGGGCGATAAGCTCGCTCAATTGGGTGCTTAGGGCATCATTACCCGCCGCGGCTTCACGAAGCTGATCAAGTGCTGCGATAAAGGCGATGTGGGCCTGACTGAAGTTTTCTTCGTAGACCTTCATCCGTTCCGGATTCTGGCTGGTGAGAAAGTCCTTGAATATTTTGTCGGCGGCAAGAAGTCGAACACTAGTCTGGTTGGCGGTAGACACCAGCGGCAGGGCATCAGAGGTGACCGTTTTTAGTTGGTTGTGGATCCGGTTTGTTCCATCCAGCATCAGAAAAATGGTTGCAGCAAACAGTATGACCATTACCGCAAAACCAGTGTACATACGTCGAATGACAGAGGTCTGTCTCTTTGTCTTCATAATATCCCTAAACTCTGGCAAACGTGAGCGACAGCAAGCCCACATAAAGTACATTAATACGAAGCTGTAATTATGTTATTGACCTTCGTATAAATTGTGATGTTGTAATTTTAAGTAGCAAAAAAAGCAAACTGAAAAAGACAAAATCGACACATACCACTCTAGCATCTTGCCATGGGGACGAGCAGTAGCAGCAAATGATAAATGAAATTCAGCGCTACATACTTTGACGGCGGCATCAAAAAATAACTTAATTTATGAAATATTTACTGGATTAATGGTTTAAAACGGTGTTCAATATTGCTCTATAGTTTGGACTCAAGCATACTCCACTGACAGGAGATAACCTGAGACACAACATAGTAAATGGAGCATGATATGGCAGAAGAAACTATCTTCAGTAAAATTATTCGTAAGGAAATTCCGGCAGATGTCTTATATCAGGATGATTTAGTGACTGCATTTCGGGATATTAATCCGCGTGCGCCAAGCCATATCCTCATTATTCCCAACAAACTTATCCCGACGGTCAATGACGTCGAAGCGGATGATGAAGCCATGATGGGGCGTCTGTTTACGGTTGCACGTAAGCTGGCAGAGAAAGAAGGGGTATCGGAGGACGGATACCGTCTGATTGTTAACTGCAACCCGCATGGCGGTCAGGAAGTGTACCACATTCACATGCACCTTCTTGCCGGTCGCCCATTAGGCCCGATGCTGGTTGGGTAAGTAACAATAGATCGCCGTGATAACCGCGGGAACTAATATTGCTGGGTCAGGTCTGAGTGGATTATGTTCTTTTACCATGAACACTCAGACTTTTTTGTTTTTGAAAATGGGTTACTAACACAATGCTAAAACGTGCCGCAGTGCTGATGTTATCGCTGAGCATAACGGCCTGTGCGAACTTGTCGACTCAGAGTTTATTCAGCCATTACAGCGCGTCGAATGCGCAGGTTCACCAAGCCTTGCAACAGGGTAATTACACCGAGGCGGTCGAAGCCCTCCCTGATGCCCCGGCAGGAGATATCCTTGACGGGATGGAGCGGGGGCGGGTGAATTTTGTCGCCGGGCAGTACCCGGACAGTTTCGCCGCGCTTCAGCGTGCAGATATGGCGGTCAAAGAGCAGCAGCGCCAGGCCGTTATTCAGCTGTCCGAAGGCCTGAATCAGGCCGGGGCACTGCTGACCAATGACAATATGATCACCTACCAGCCTGCGGATTACGAGCTGGGTTTTATGCACCTTTACCTTGCTCTCAACTATATCCAGCAAAAGGATTTGGAAGGGGCGCTGGTAGAGGTCCGAAGGGCCAATCAGGTTCAGGAATCTGCCCGGAAACTGCGCGAGGCTGAGCTTGGTCAGGCGGCCCAGGAAGCACAGCGCAAGGGTCTGAACCAGAATCTCGGTGCCGTGCTGGCCCGTTACCCGGATGCCGGGGAAAAGCTCGCCAATGTACAAAATGGCTATTTGTTCTACCTGTCGGGTATTTTGTATGAGGCCGACGGTGAGTTGAACAGTGCCTATATCGACTATAAACGGGCCCTGGCGGTCGCACCGAACAACATGTACATCGCCAATACCGTATTGCGGCTTGCGACGCGGATGCAGATGACCGAGGACCTTACCCGGCTGCAGGCGCGGTATGGCAAGTACGCGCCGGCCGAGGCGGGAGAAGGCCGGGTGGTCATTCTGGACGAGCAGGGGGTTGTTCTGGCCCGAGACGGATGGCGCTTGCCCCTGTGGCTACAGGACAGTCGCGGCGACGGGGTGATTTATAACCTGGCATTGCCTTACTACCGTAACTCCACTCGCCCGCCGATGAGTACATTGGTGCTTGATGATAAGCCCGTTAACGGGAGCGAGCTGGCGAATGTCGACAATATGGCCAGGAACAGCCTGAACGAGGAGCTGCCGGTGATAGTGGTCCGCCAGGCGTTGCGGGTATTGGCAAAAGACGAAGTCAGGAAGTCGGCAGCGAAGAATGGCAATGAACTGGGCAATGCGCTCGCTAACATTTTTAATACGCTGACCGAGCAACCGGATACCCGAAGCTGGCAATCTCTACCATCTTCAATCAGTATGTATCATACTGATTTACAAGCAGGGACACACAAACTCAGCTGGAGCGGCCAGAGCCTGGACATCAAGGTTGCGGCAGGACGAACCACAATGGTCTGGGTTTCCCGTCAGGGAAATCAGCTTAGCTGGTGGTCGGTATTGTTAGGGGAGAGTTAATGATGAAATATATTTCTGTCTTGGTGTTCGCGCTGGCGCTTTCCGCCTGTTCGTCGACAACATCGGGGATCAGTATTGAAAGCAGCAACCAGAACGTAGTGATTGGCAATTCATCGCTGGCAGGCCAGATTGAAATCGAGAAAGCGATAGTTGCTGAAACGAATGGGTTGATGAAGGCGGGTGTACCCGTTACCAGTAAAGTTGATTCGGATATGAAGTTGCAATACCGCTTCTACTGGTACGATGCTCAGGGCTTGGAAGTCTACGGCAGTGACAGTCCGTGGCGCCAGTTTGTACTTCATGGCCGGGACTCAGTCACTTTGCAGGCGGTTGCCAGAAAGCCTGAAGCCAAACAGTATCGTATCTATATCCGCGAAGCGGATTATTAATGGGGATTGAGGCCACCCCGGTGGCCTGTTCTGCGACAACAGTAATGAAAGGTAATAAGATGAAAAAAAGCGTAATTGCATTATTAGGCGTAGCTGCATTGATGGGTGGTTGTGCGCAGAAGGTCAGCTACGGCGATGCACAGGCTGCAGAAACCACGACTATCGAGTTTGGCTCGACGGATCTGCAAAAGATTGCTGAGGAAATGACTGATAGTATGCTGAGCTCAGGTTCCGTGGCCTACATCACCGGAAACGGCAACCGACCAATTATTGTTGTTGACGGAATTAAGAACAAAACCAGTGAACATATCGATACCGAATCGGTGACTGACTCAGTCAGTACGCGCCTGCTTAACTCGGGTAAATTCCGTTTCGTTGATATGACGCGTGTTGAAAATGTGCGCAAGCAGCTGAATTTCCAAAACAACGATGAGCTGGTGAATCAGAGCACAGCGATTCAGTTTGGTAAAATGGTGGGTGCGGAATACATGCTATACGGCAACCTGGCAAGTATCGTCAAGCAGGCTGGTAGCGATAAAGACGTCTACTACAAGATGACAATGCGCCTGATGGATCTGGAAACCGGTCTGGTTGAGTGGGCGGACGAAACTGAAATCCGCAAGCAGGAAGCCAAGAGCATGCTGGGCTGGTAATAGCACTATATGCTCGAACTCTGCCAAGACGTGAGGCGATGAGTGAATACGTTTGATCCCGCTTTACTGAATGCCTTGCCGGATATCGAGTTACTTTCTGCCAGGCCGCTGACCGGCGGCCTGAGTAACCGTTGCTGGTTGCTTGAACTTCGAGATGTACCTACGGCCATGTGCTCAAAGGCAGTGTGGCGACCGATTGCCGAGTCAAGCGTGGCATTCGGGCTCTCTCGCGAACGTGAGCATCAGGTGCTCAAGAACCTTGAGTCATCAAACCTGGCCCCGCGTAGTATTGCGCTGCTGGATAAGGGCTTGCTCGTCGAGTGGCTTGAAGGGACGACGGCTGCTGATAACCTGTCTGATGAGGAGTTGCTTCAGCTCCAGGTCGACATTCACGCCTTGCCGGTTCCTTGCTGGCGTCTTGATGTAAAACAGAAAGCTGCCCATTACTGGGAGCAGATCGACATCAGGTTCAAATCTTCCTCACTGCAACAACTCTTTGCTCACTTCCAGCACCTCTCTATACAGAGCTGGTTTGATGACACTTGCTGCCACCATGACCTGGGTCGCTACAATATCATTTGCCAGCCCGAAGGGCATAAGCGGGTGATTGACTGGGAATACGCAGCCGCGGGCGATCCCTCTCTTGATCTGGCGCTGACAATCAGTGCCAATGGTTTGGAGCGGGAGAAGGCTGTTGCGGTTTACTGCCGGCTGCTGGGCACCCGGGAGCATGAGCGCTGGCTGGCTGCGGTAACGGCATGGCAGCCTTGGTGCCGTTATTTGGCAATGCTCTGGTATTATGTCGGAGCAACGGTGTGGCCAGATAATAGCTACCAGACTGAAGCCGACAAGCTGGCCCAAGAGCTATTCCGAGAGCTACTCTAATCATGATTCAGTCTCGCGCATGAGCTGACTATTGGACGGCGTCAAGCCAGGGGGACTATCAACAGTGGCTAACTCAGAAGCGGGCTCCTCGCGGTACTAACTTACCTGCAGTTTCTTTGCTGCGAAATATATACCCAAGCTACCTCAAGATGCTCGTTTCAGCGAGAATTACTTGGCTTGTAGGCTAGGCACCGATTAGAAAATCTAGTGGCTCTAAATTGATAATCGGTAACAACGCATAGAAGCCCCTATCTATTCAAAAGAACTGGAACTCGCCCTTAGGGAGTGAGCCAGCGCGCCCATTTCTGTGTCAAATAACGTTGAAAGGGACTACCATTCCTACCGTCATTTTCCTTGAACTGAGCACGCTGGTCTCACTCTGAATCCTGCATCTTGAGGTAGTTTGGGTATACTGCCGAAACTCAGGTCTACACTATTAATTCACCGATTCATTGTTCTGCTTAAACAATTGAAAGGGAGTTAAGATGCCCCAACGGCTGACGCGTTTTGCTACGGGTGCTTTTATCATGCTCATCCTTCTGGGGTGTGTGATGCGCCTTGGCTACAATACTCTCAACTACTGGATCCCGTATTACCTTTCTGGTTATGTCACGCTGACCTCCGGCCAGAAAAAGGTATTTGATGCCGAGCTGGACAAAGCATTGGCTATTCACCGGCGGCAGGAACTGCCAAAGATCCATCGTGACATCTTTGCGTTGCAATCCGATTTGCAGCGACCGTTGTCGTTTGGTCAGGTCCGAGGCTATCACTTTTCATTCACCTCTCTGGGGCAGGATTCAGTGGCTCTGCTGGCCAAACCGTTGGCGGCAACCTTCAAACTGATGGATGATCAGCAAGTAGCGCAGCTGAACGGTAATATTCAGTCTGCCATTGATGAGGTTAAGCAAGAGCGCGAAATCCTGACAACCAGGCAGAAGATCGATAAAAGGGCGAGTGCCCTTCAGGAGACGGCCGAGGATTGGGTTGGCACGCTGAGCAGCAGGCAAAAGTCCTTGCTGAAGGAGCTGGCCGGGTACCAGGTTGAAATGGAACCGGAATTTTTCACTGTTTGGTATCAGTTCCTGCAAAATTGGCGTGTGTTGATGACAAATAGAGAGCGGCCGGACTTTGAAGCCGAGCTGAGCCGCGAGCTCCAGCGTCTGGTTGCCTTGGAAAATGATGCTATTCAGTCTGAATTGAACTTTTACCTTAATCGCCGTTTTGAGCTGTTAAGGCGATTTAATCACAGTCTGTCACAGAGCCAGCTTCGGTTTTTTGATAATCGGTTAAGTGCAATCCGCAAAGATGTAGCGGTTTTGATAAATCAATAGCGGTAAATGGCACTTATTTGTTAAGAAAGTCGTGTTTTATGCCTTTTAAACCTTACGAAACGTGTTAGATTAAATTCAGAGTTAAGAATAAGAATGACGGGGATAACAAATGATCATCTATCTGCATGGCTTTGATTCTACAAGCCCAGGTAATCATGAAAAGGTACTACAGCTTCAATTTATTGACCCTGATGTTCGCTTTGTGAATTACAGTACGCTCCATCCTAAGCACGATATGCAGCATTTGCTCAAGGAAGTGCATAAGTTAATCGAAGAATCCAGCGACCCTCATCCGCTGATTTGCGGGGTAGGGCTCGGTGGCTTTTGGTCCGAGCGCATCGGCTTTTTGTGCGGGATCAAACAGGTCATATTTAACCCAAATTTGCACCCCGAACTGAACATGGAAGGAAGAATTGACCGACCTGAAGAATATGCCGACATCTCGACAAAATGTGTTACAGACTTTCGTAAAAAAAATGCCGGTAATTGTCTTTGCATACTTTCAACTAATGATGAAGTATTAGATAATCGCGATACAAAAGATGCCTTGGGTGATTACTACGAAATCATCTGGGATGAGAACCAAACGCATAAATTTAAAAAGATCTCGCAGCATCTACAAACTATAAAAGCCTTTAAAGAAACACGTTAATTACCTCCTACCCTCCGCAGACGGGCCCAGTCCGTCTGCTTCAATACCAAATTGCACAGTGGACTTTGGCGTGCCTGCGTGACCAGAGCATTGTTCAGTTTGGTATTAGTCAGCTAGCCAGAGCGTTGTCATCTGTCGTTTAGGGATGAATAACGGGCAATCGGCTCTGAGCAATAAAATTTATACAAAATAAGAGGAAGTTATCGTGACTCGTATTATCGTAGTTGGTGGCGGTGCGGGCGGTCTTGAGCTTGCGACCAAGCTAGGTCGTACTCTGGGGCGCAAACGCCGTGCAACAGTAACACTTGTCGATCGCAAAGCCAGCCACCTGTGGAAGCCGCTGCTGCATGAAGTGGCAACCGGTTCGATGGATGCCGGGGTTGATGCCCTGAGCTACCGGGCTCACGCGAAAAACCATTCGTTTGATTTTCAGATGGGCAGCCTGCAGTCGATTGATCGCGAGAACAAGTCAATCAAGCTGGCCGCACTCTATGATGAGCACGACGAGCTATTAATGCCGGAGCGCGAGCTGGAATACGATATTCTGGTATTGGCTATCGGCTCGACATCCAATGATTTCAATACGCCGGGTGTGCGCGACAACTGTATTTTCCTGGATAGCCCGGAGCAGGCGCACCGTTTCCGTACTGAAATGAACAACCAGTTCCTGAAGCTGCACGCGAACAAAGACCAAAAAACCGTTGATATTGCGATTGTCGGTGCCGGTGCGACCGGGGTCGAGCTGTCGGCGGAGCTGCACAACGCGGTGAAGGAGCTGCGTACCTACGGTTTCGGCGATCTGGACAGTTCGCGCCTGAATGTCAACCTGGTTGAGGCGGGCGAGCGTATTCTTCCGGCACTGCCGCCACGTATTTCCAGTGCGGCACATAGCGAACTGACCAAGCTTGGGGTGAATGTGCGTACGGCGACGATGGTGACCAAGGCTGATGAAACCGGCCTGACAACCAAAGACGGCGATCATATCCCGGCTCAGATTATGGTGTGGGCTGCCGGTATTAAGGCGCCTGATTTCATGAAAGAGATTGCGGGTCTTGAAACGAACCGCATTAACCAGCTGGTGGTCAAGCCGACACTGCAGACGACTCGCGATGACGATATTTACGTGATTGGTGACTTGGCCTGCTGCGAGCAGGAGGACGGTAGTTTCGTACCGCCGAGAGCTCAGGCCGCGCATCAGATGGCGAGCCGCTGTTTCTCTAACATTGTTGCCAAGATGACAGATCGCGCGCAGAAGCCTTATGTCTATAGCGATCATGGCTCACTGGTTTCGCTCAGTCGCTTCTCGACGGTAGGTAGCCTGATGGGCAACCTGACCAAGGGCTCGATGATGGTTGAGGGGCGTATTGCCCGCGTGGTGTATATCTCGCTGTACCGCATGCACCTGGTCGCGCTTCACGGCGTGTTCAAGACCGGCCTGATGATGCTGGTCGGTCGAATTAACCGTGTGTTGCGTCCGAACCTGAAGCTACATTAACAGCCGAGCGCTTATTCGTTGCCTATAACAACGCCGCTATTCGTTAGCGGCGTTTTTATATCGTAATGTTTTACTTCAAAACTTTTTATATGGCCAGGTAAAAGCCTTAATTGATCTTGATGAGCTCGACATCAAAAATCAGTACCGAACCGGCCGGGATCGAGCCGACTGAGCGGTTGCCGTAGGCAAGCTCTGCGGGAATAAACAACCGGGTCTTTTCCCCTTCAACCATCAGCTGTAACCCTTCAGTCCAGCCTTTGATGACCTGGCCAAGGCCAAACTCGATAGTTTTGCCACGCTCGACAGAACTGTCAAATACGGTGCCGTCAATCAGCGTACCATGGTAGTGAACGGTGACTTTGTCAGACGGTTTCGGGTGTACCGTGCCGGTACCTTCCTGAAGAACAAGATACTGCAGGCCTGAATCGGTGCTCTTCACGCCTTCCTGCTGTCCGTTCTCAGCCAGAAACTCCTGGCCAATTTTGATGTTTTCAGCTGCTGATTGCTTATTGCTTTGAGAGCGTTGCATGAAGAAAATGACAAGGCCGATGATCGCAATAGTGATGATAATTTTAAACACGATAGATACCCGCTCCTTAGCTTGAGGTCTGGCTCATAGTACCTTAACCGTATAATTCATACCAACTTTGTCCGCTGGCAGGCAGTGATCCCGGTCACTGTGAAATGATTATGCTGTCGGGAAGGCTGGCTTGGCAGGGTGCAGATCTTGCGGGATAAGCGAAAACACCAGTCCGTCGCTGGGTTTGCCTGCGGCAAAGATCCGGTTTCTGGCAGTACATTCGAATTTGGCTTGGATGGCCAGGGCGGTTCTTTGGCTGGCAAGATTGCCAGTATGGGTAACAATTTCCAGCCGCGTCAGCCCCAGGGTACTGAACGCAAATTCACTGATAGCCTGACAGGCCTCGGTCGCAAACCTTTGACGATGGAAGGAGCTCCGGATCCAGTAGCCAAGTTCCGCCGAATTCAAGGTTATTGACACGTTATTTAGTGACACACTACCGGCTAGCAGCCCGGAGTGGCGTTCAAAGATCCCCATCTCGTAGCTGATGTTGTGTTGCCAGTTGTTTCTGCTGGCATTGATCCACTCGTAGGCATCATGCTGGTCGTAGTCTGACGTACACCAGCTTAGCCATGGGCTTAGCTCGGATACCGACGACCTGACCGCATCAATGAGTTCGTTAAGATCGACAATCTTGTATGGGCGAAGCACAAGTCGCGGCGTGGAGATGTCAAAGTCGGTATTCATGGGGGAAAACTTTCCTTAGTCTACGTCCCTGAGGGAGATCTTGTGTCCAAGGTAAGCATAGGAAGGGAGCGGCATGTCGGCAACGGGTGGTGGCTATATCTGTGAAATCTATTTACTTTTTGCGTCGATAAAAAAGGCTGCCCACTGGCAGCCTTCTCGGTGACATCACGTTGGACGGGTTATTCTTCAACCCGGCGGATCTGAATAACCATGCCCATCAGCGGATGATCAAGGTAGTGGGTTTCGCCGCTGCGCATTTTTCGCTGCTGTTCAAAGCGGTAGCTTTTCAGGAACTCCTCAACTTCCACTTTCTTCTTCACTTCTTGCAAGTGGCCTACCTGAACATTGCTGTCCTCAGCCAGCAGGTCGGTTTCGAGATCGATAGGCTCGGCACCGACAATCACCTCACGACGACCCGGCTCGCGCAGGTCAAGGCTGGTTTCAGTAAACAGATAGTGCTGGACGTAGACGCGAATATTGCCTTCAAGTTCATAAAGCGGTGGCTCAGGGGCAACGGCCGGTACTTCCGTCGTGACAGGCATGCCGTCTGTTGTCATTACGGTTTCGCTTTCGGCAACAGCAGGTAGCTCTGGTTGCGGGCTGATGGCCTCGCGGCTAAGTGCTGCTTTCGAGGTACCGTCGGCAAGGTACTGGGGTGAATAATCTTTGCCGGCCGTTAGGTGAAACTTCGGCGCCGCTGCCTTGCTCAGGTCACCCTGACGCCAGCCAAAATGAGCCAGTGGTGTGAAACCGGCATGACCTTTGAGCTTATTGTACTGTGGCGTCAGTTGGTACTGCTCTGGCAACATCAGGCTGATGTCCTTGCTGGCCAGCAGGCTTTCGTCATCGAAAGATACGGTGCCCTTCATATTGACGGGTTGTTGCTGATCCGGCCAGGCCTCACTGACTTGCGCAGGATCGATGTTGCGCTTGAACAGAATAACCTCAATATCAAATTGTCGCGCTGCCAGACTTGGCCAGCTAATGGCAATAAGCAGCAAATAAATCAGTTTTTTCAAGATAATACTCCGCACTATAGTGCCATCAATTATAGGGTGTTTTCCGCAAGCTTTGTTAGAAGCCCGTCAACATACTTTATTCTGTCTTTGCGATCACTCATCGGAGCCATCACTTTCAGTTTAGTCGGGCCATCCATCCGGTAGTGCTGCGGCTGTGACTGTAACAAATTGACCAGGAAGCCCGGGTTGATAGACGCGTTTTGGGCAAATTCTACATATCCGCCTTTCTCGCCAGCCTCTATACGGCGAACGCCCAAACCGGCAGCCTTCAGTTTAAGTTTGTTGACAGTCAGCAGGTTGGTGGTTGCATCCGGCAATAGGCCAAAGCGGTCTATTAGCTCGACTTTCAGCTCGTTCAGGGCGTTTTCGCTGTCGGCACTGGCAATGCGTTTGTAGAGCGACAGACGGGTATTGATATCCGGGATATATTCGTCGGGCAGCAATGCCGGCAGTCTCAGCTCAATTTCAGTCTGCTGTTTTAGCAGATCATCCAGCGACGGCTCCTTGCCTTCTTTCAGAGCCTCGACAGCCTGTTCCAGCATTTCCATAAACAATGTGAAGCCGACGGACTGGATTTGACCGCTCTGTTCGTCGCCCAGGAGCTCCCCGGCACCGCGAATTTCGAGATCATGGGTTGCCAGGGTAAAGCCGGCACCGAGATCTTCGAGTGACGAGATTGCCTCAAGGCGTTTCACCGCATCTTTGGTCATTCGTTTCGGGTGCGGTGTCAGCAGGTAGGCATAGGCCTGGTGGTGGGAACGTCCGACACGGCCGCGTAACTGGTGCAACTGGGCCAGACCAAGATGGTCGGCACGGTTAATCACAATAGTGTTGGCGGTCGGGACATCGATACCGGTTTCGATAATTGTGGTACAGACAAGCAGGTTGAAACGCTGGTGATAGAAATCACTCATGATTCTCTCAAGCTCGCGCTCGCGCATCTGGCCATGGGCAAAGGTGATGCGAGCTTCCGGGATCAGCTTGGCCAGATCTTCGGCTGTTTTTTCAATGGAGTCGACATCATTGTGGAGGAAGTAGACCTGTCCGCCACGCATGATTTCACGAAGAACGGCTTCACGAACCAGGATATCCTCGCGTTCGCGAACGAAGGTCTTGATAGCCAGGCGTCTTGCCGGCGGAGTGGCGATAATCGACAGATCGCGCATCCCGCTCATCGCCATGTTCAGGGTTCGGGGGATCGGGGTGGCCGTTAGCGTCAGGATATCGACATCGGAACGAATTGCCTTGATTTTCTCTTTCTGGCGGACACCGAAACGGTGTTCTTCATCGACAATCAGTAACCCCAGATCCTGGTAGCTGACCGAGGCATTGAGCAGCTTGTGGGTACCGATCAAGATGTCGATTTTACCCTCTGCAACGTCGGCCAAGATCTGTTTCTGTTCTTTGGCCGTCTTGAAGCGAGACAATACTTCGACCCGTACCGGGGTGTTGGCAAAACGGTCGCGGAAGTTCTCAAAATGCTGTTGTGCCAGCAGCGTGGTTGGCACCAGTACGGTTACCTGCTTGCTGTTATCAACGGCAACAAAAGCTGCTCGCATCGCCACTTCGGTTTTACCAAAGCCGACGTCACCGCAAACCAGGCGGTCCATGGCCTTGGCCTGGCACATGTCCGACAGCACGGCGTTGATGGCTAGTGCCTGGTCGTGGGTTTCCTCAAACGGGAATCCGGTGCAGAAATCGGCATAGGCTTCACGGTCGAGTGTGAATTTAAAGCCGGGCTTCATTTCGCGCTTGGCATAGACATCCAGCAGCTCGGCGGCTACATCGCGCACTTTCTCTGCCGCTTTCTTGCGTGCCTTGGCCCAGGTTTCCCCGCCCAGCTTGTGAATCGGCGCGGTTTCTTCTGCCCCACCGGAGTAGCGGCTGATCAGGTGCAGCGAAGCAACTGGGACATACAGCTTGGCGCCGCCCTGATATTCAAGTGTCACGTATTCGGTGGTGATCCCGCCGGCTTCCAGGGTCTGCAGGCCCTGGTAGCGGCCGATACCATGGTCAAGGTGGACAACGGGCTGGCCGATCTGGAGCTCGGCGAGGTTGCGAATAATCGTATCGGCGTTGACGGTTTTTTTATCTTCGCGTCGGCGGCGTTGTACCACACGCTCCCCGAGCAAGTCGCTTTCGCAGATAAAAGCGATAGACGGTTCGCTCAGGACAAAACCTTGTTCCGCGGCACCAATTACCAGGGCAAATTTTCCCGGTGAATTGGCAGCCTCGTGGAGGGTGCTGCATACCATAGGGCGAAGCTTGATACGGGCCAGCAGATCGAGCAGGGCTTCGCGGCGGCCTTCGGAGGCTACGGAGAAAATGATTTTTCCATCAAACTGTTCCGAGTAACGGCGCAGCTCGGCAAGAGGCTCTTTGAGCTGATGGTTGATAGTCAGCGTCGGTACAGCGTCCAACTGCGGGTTGTAGCGGCCTGCTTTTTCAGGCTCGGCATCCGGACGGATACGTACTTGC
Organism: Photobacterium alginatilyticum; assembly: GCF_009910675.1. Classification (GTDB taxonomy): domain Bacteria; phylum Pseudomonadota; class Gammaproteobacteria; order Enterobacterales; family Vibrionaceae; genus Photobacterium; species Photobacterium alginatilyticum. The sequence goes on from NZ_RSEJ01000001.1 coordinate 154,254, forward strand.
GGCAGGGTCTTAAAGCAGCTGAACATTTCGTCTTTGCCTAGCCAGAGTTCCTTCGGGCTAAGGAGCGGCCGGAGCGGGTCAACGCGGCGCTGTTCGAATCGGTATTCGGCATCTGCCAGGAACTGATCGGCCGCCTGTTCCAGCTCACCTACCGTGATCAGCAGGCTTGAATCGGGCAGGTAGTCAAACAGGGTTTCGGTCTGTTCGAAAAATAGAGGCTGCCAGTATTCGATGCCGGCCGGCCAGGTCCGCTTGCTTACCTGCTGGTAGATAGACTCAGGTTCTCGACGTGCCTCGAATCGTTCGCGCCAGCGCATACGGAAGTTTTCTACCGCAATCTCATCGGTCGGAAATTCGTGGGCAGGCAAGAGGTGAATACTGTCCATTTCGCCAGTCGAGCGCTGGTTTTCCGGGTCAAACTGGCGAATCGAGTCGACTTCATCATCAAAAAAGTCAATACGGTACGGCTGGTTGCTGCCCATCGGGAAGAGATCCAGCAATGAACCGCGGCTGGCATACTCGCCATGCTCCATGACCTGATCAACATGCCGGTAGCCAGAGGCCTCAAGCTGGAGGCGAAGCTTGTCCAGTGACAGCCTATCACCATTGCTGACCATCAATGCATGCTGGTGGATAAATTCACGCGGTGTCAGACGCTGTAATAGCGTACTGATAGGAACCAGGATGATCCCGTCACTTTGTGTCGGCAGCTTATACAGACGTGAAAGACGATCAGAAATGATGTCCTGATGCGGCGAAAAATTATCGTAGGGCAGGGTTTCCCAATCCGGAAAGACGCTGACCTCTACGCCGGTAAACTGGGTTATCTCGGGCTGTAGGCGAAGGGCTGTCTGGGTATCAGGCACAACGGCCAGTACCGGTCCCTGATGCAATTGAGCCAGCTCTGCAACAGACAAGGCCAGAGCTGCGCCTGATACGTTACCGATAAACCGGTTGTCCCCTTGCTTGGTCGGTAAAGGAAGGGAGAGTAGTTGATTCGATTTCATGTGCTTTACTGGGTATCTGTTCGCTGTTGGGCGCGCTGGCGCAATAGTTTTTGTTGAAAATAGAGAGCTGCGCGTATCAGCAAGTCCCGATCATCTTCCTGCAGGCGGTTGTATTTGAGTGTAATTTCAAACTTATTACCTTTTGCTGCACTGCCTGTGACGTTGGCATAGCAGTAGACGGCTGCTGATGGCTTGTCTAAAAATAGCTTAACCCGGGCGTTGCTGCCGACAGGAAAAGCACTGTTAGAGTAAAATGTGAGCTGACTGGCACCAAACGTTTCTGTGAGGTGGCGGTGGGCCGGATCGTCTTGTTGTGACAACACGTAAGACAGCAAGAGGTTAATCTTGCTGTTCTGGGCCGTCAGGTAATCGAGCAGCGGCTTGCTGTCTTCCTTGGTGAGCTTTTGCAGTGACTGCTCAATGCCGTCCTCGAGCCCCGTGCATTCGCTGGCGACACGAAACAGCGGCGGAATTTCATGGCTGAATGCTATCTCATCAGGTAGCTGTTCGCTGGGGGGGAGCAGCTCGACGTTGATGGTTAGCCCGGCACTGACCGAAAAATACTCGTCCTGATTCATGTCATACTCGTGATTAATTAACTATCCTTCGATTATCACTTACCCTTCGCTTTCGAGCAAGCGCGGCACTGTCACAGTGCCTATTTTACCCTCTGTTTTTACATTAGTTTTGCGCCTCCGGATGGTAATCACTTGCTGCAACGGGTATTCTTGCGGGCAGTTAATAACAGGATGGTTTCGACTTCGTTTATGTTTCATCCAGTCTCTTTCTTTATTGGCCTGCGCTACTTGCGAGGTCGTTCCGGGGACCGATTCAGCCGCTTTGTTTCCTATATGTCTACGGCTGGGATCACCATAGGTGTGTTGGCTCTGGTAACGGTGCTTTCGGTGATGAACGGTTTTGAACAGCAGCTCAAGGAACGGATCCTTGGCGTGATGCCCCAGGCACTGGTATCACAGCCCGGTGGCAAGGTTGCCTGGGAGAGCGAGCCGCCGGCTTCGCTCACCGGTTTGCCCCATGTGGGCATGGTTACGCCGCTAACCCGCAGTGAAACTGTTCTGCAAAGTGCCTCGTCATTATCGGCTGGCACGCTGCTGGGCGTTGACCCGGATGCCTTCGAGCCGGTCGGTTACTATGTCACTCAGGGAGAAGTGGACAACCTTACCCCGGGTAGCTATCGCGTTATTCTTGGCCAGTCACTGGCCGGACAGCTTGGCGTTGATGTTGGTGACAAGGTACGCCTGATGGTCACCAGTGCCAGCCAGTATACGCCACTCGGACGTATTCCGAGCCAGCGTAACTTTGTGGTCGAAGGCATGTTCAACACCGGCTCGGACGTCGATAAGCAACTGATCCTCACCAATATTGTCGATGCCGGTAAGTTGCTGCGCTATAAGCCCGGCGAAATTAGCGGCTGGCGCCTGTTTGTCGATGACCCGTTTGTTGTGACCGAGCTTGCTCAGTTACCGCTGGAAAATGGCTGGGTGTGGTCTGACTGGCGTGAACAGCGTGGTGAGTTATTTCAGGCCGTCAAGATGGAAAAGAACATGATGGGCCTGATGCTTGGTCTGATCATCGGGGTGGCGGCGTTTAATATTATCTCGGCGCTGATCATGGTGGTGATGGAGAAGCAGGCCGAGGTTGCTATTCTCAAAACCCAGGGGATGACAAGCCGTCAAATCCTGCTGGTGTTTATTGTTCAGGGAGCCAGCAGCGGCGTTATTGGTGCGCTCTCCGGTGGCCTGTTGGGTACGCTTCTGGCGCTCAACCTGAATTCTGTATTGTCTGTGCTGGGCGTCAAGCTGCTTATGGTCGGTGGTTCGCTGCCTGTGGTGGTCGAGCCGGTACAAATTTTCTTGGTTATTGTCGGCGCGATTGTATTGAGCCTGCTGGCAACTGTGTTTCCTTCTTATCGTGCAGCATCTGTTCGTCCTGCTGAGGCATTGCGTTATGAGTAATTCGTTATTGGTTTGTCATGGGTTGCGTAAGGTTTATCGCGAAGCTCAGCTCGAAACAGAGGTGTTGAAAGACGTTGGCTTCGGTATCAATGCCGGTGAACTGGTCGGGATTGTAGGGGCTTCCGGCTCGGGGAAAAGTACCCTGTTGCACCTGCTGGGTGCCTTGGATCAGCCAACGGCGGGTGATGTTTTTTTCAAAGGCCAGAAGCTCAACGCCATGAGCGCTAATAAGCAGGCGAAAATCCGTAATCAGGAAATTGGTTTTGTTTATCAGTTCCACCATTTGCTGGCTGACTTCAGTGCGGTTGAGAATGTGGCGATGCCGCTGCTTATCGGCGGTGTCCCGTCTGATAAGGCAAGATCCCAGGCAGAAAGTATGCTGGAACAGGTTGGTTTGCAGCACCGTCTGGAGCACCGTCCTTCTGAACTCAGCGGGGGCGAGCGTCAGCGTGTGGCAATTGCCCGGGCGATTGTGAACAACCCGGCCTTGGTATTGGCCGACGAGCCGACCGGTAATTTGGATCACAAGACGGCCATTGAAATTTATGAGCTGATGCGCAAGCTGAACAAAGAGTCGGGCACCGCTTTTCTGGTGGTAACCCATGATAACGAGTTGGCCGGTAAGCTGGATCGCTGTATGCACATGCAAGATGGCGAGCTGGAGAAGGTAGAGGTGGCGTAATGTTCAGACCGCTTTCTCTGTTTATCGGTAGCCGTTTTAGCCGGGCAAAACAACGTAACCGGATGGTGTCATTCATCTCGATTTCATCGACGCTGGGTATCGCTGTCGGCGTGGCGGTGATCATCATCGGCCTGTCGGCAATGAACGGGTTTGAGCGTGAGCTGCAAAACCGGGTGCTGTCGGTGATCCCGCACGGCGAACTTGAAGCGGTTAAGCCACCGTTTACCGAGTGGACCTCGGTGCTGGATACCGTGCAGGAGCATCCGCAGGTAACAGCCGCCGCCCCTTATATCCGTTTTACCGCGCTGCTCGAAAAAGGCAGCAGCCTGAAGGCGGTGGAGGTTCGTGGGGTCAATCCCGAAGAGGAGCGTAAGGTCAGTGCGATTCCTGACTATGTGAAGGACAACGCCTGGCAGTCGTTCACGGCGGGCCAAAAACAGGTGATTTTAGGGCAGGGTGTCGCTGACAAGCTGGGTATTACTGAGGGCGACTGGATCACGGCAATGATCCCGAACCCTGATCCGGCGCTGAAGCTTAAGGCTCCGCACCGTATCCGGCTACAAGTATCCGGCCTGCTGGCGCTGGGAGGTCAGATAGACCATAACTTTGCTTTGGTACCATTGGCGGATGCCCAGCAATATTTGTCTATGGGGGACGGAGTGTCCGGGATCTCGCTGAATGTCGAGAATGTACTGGATGCGCAAACCATAGTGCGTGAGGTCGGGTTTACCCTGCCGGTTTATGTCTACCTGAAGAGCTGGACCCAGAAATACGGCTATTTATACCGGGATATCCAGATGGTACGTACCATTATGTATCTGGTGATGGTGCTGGTGATTGGCGTGGCATGCTTCAACATTATTTCGACCCTGATGATGGCGGTAAAAGATCGCTCGGCAGATATTGCCATATTACGCACCATGGGGGCCGGCGATGGGCTAGTGAAAGCTATTTTTATCTGGCACGGTATTTTGTCGGGGGTTGTTGGCAGTCTGCTGGGGGCTATGCTGGGTTCATTGGTTGCAATTAACCTGACATCGCTGATAAAGGGGCTGGAGAGTATAATTGGCCACCAGTTCCTTTCCGGAGATATCTACTTTGTTGATTTTCTCCCTACCGAGCTGGCCTGGCAGGATGTCGCGATAGTTTCGCTTACCGCGATTGTACTTAGCCTGCTGGCAACCTGGTACCCGGCAAGACGGGCTAGTGCCTTGCAGCCTGCTCAGGTGCTGAGTGCCAAGTAGCTAATATCAATATCCAAGATCAGTAAACAGACAGGCTGAGCCGTTAAATTGTGAGAATAGCCTCGCGGCTTGCGCGGAAAATGTAGACTGCACCGCCGATTGTTTGATAGCTGGTTCTCACACGGGTATTTAGGCATTGTATGTCATTGGTTAAAAGTATAAAAAACCTCGCTTAGGCGAGGTTTTTTACGTTCTGCAGTGGTGGGCTTGAGAACCACCTGTTAGCGAAAACGTCGTTTGTTCCAGCTCCGTACTACCGAATAGCGCCACAGTCCACGAATGCCCAGATAGCCCACAAGACCAAAAAATACCCCGCAGACGGCACAGCCGAGCAGGAAGGGAGGCCCGATTTGATTCATTTGGTGCAGCAAAAACTCCCACGAAAGTTCGAAGTGAAAAGGTTGGTGGGGAGTATTCATCAGCCAGGCCCCGATCTTATAGGCACCATAGAAAAGCACTGGCATGGTAACCGGGTTGCTGACCCAGACAAGGCAAACAGACAGGGGCAAGTTAACACTGAACAAGATGGCAAGACCAGCAGCCATGATCATCTGGCTGGGGAGCGGAACAAATGCCATAAAGAGGCCCACGGCAAAGGCTCCGGAGGCCGACCGGCGGTTGAGACACCACAAATTGGGGTTGTAAAGCACATTACCGAAAATCTTGAGCGCTTTCTGGCGCTTGATTACGTCATGGCTTGGCAAGAAACGTCTAATTACTTGTCTTGGCATTTTTATTCGTTTGTAATTGTGGCAACACGGTTATGAACCAAGCCGTAGCCGGTATTGCGTTAGGAATTTTGTCGCTTCATTTCTGGCCGTTAATACCAGATTACATATGGTTTATTACAGCCTTAATGATAGGTGGTGTAGTTTTATACCTTTCACGGCTCAGATTGTTGATCTGGGTCGTTATTGGTGCCTTTGTGGCGAAAATTGGAGCAACATTTTATGCAGATGCTGTCCGATTAATACCTAATGAGCGCGAGAATATTACCATAGTTGGTGAAGTTAGCAGCCTAATTAATCAAAATATCCCCACCTCCAAGTTTGATTTTACGCTTTCTTTGATAGGGCAGCACGAACTACCTGCATATAATCCGTTGCGAGTGAGACTGGAGTGGCCGCGAACTGTCGAAATGAAGCAGGGCGAGCGCTGGGAGCTGGAAGTTAGGCTTCGTCGGCCCTATGGCAGGGTTAACCATGCAGGGTTTGATGCCGAGCGTTATTTCCTGGGTAATCAACTGCATGGTAAAGGGACGGTACTCTCCGGTCGGAAGTTGCCGTCATCTATCCGCTCCGGCCCAGTACTTTCCGAAATCACTTCGCGGCAACGGTTGCTGGATCGAGTGGTGGCATTGACTGAAGGTCTGGCTAATCGGTCCTACTTGCTGGCACTTGGCTTTGGTTTTCGTGACGGACTGTCTGATAGAGACTGGCTTCTGCTGCGAGACAGCGGCTTGTCGCATTTGATGGCGATTTCCGGCCTCCATATTGGCCTGGCTGTGGTGTGCGGATGGTGGCTCGGCAGCCAGATCCGCGGTATTGGCCCCGAATGGGATTGCCTGCTTTGGCTACCGTTATGGCTGGGCCTGTTGTTTGCTCTGGGTTACGCTTGGCTAGCAGGATTTAGCCTGCCTACACAACGGGCGCTGTTGATGAGCACCATGGTCATGGTGCTGATTCGGTGCCGGGTGCATTGGCCCGGTTGGCAGATCTTGTTGCTAGCCCTGATGGTGTGCCTGATCCTTAATCCGCTAGGCTCATATTCGGCAGGCCTTTGGCTATCGTTTTCGGCGGTTTTCGTATTGTATGTCGCCAGTGTCAGCGGGATACGGGCCGACACCGGGGGCGAGGCGACCTGGCTGCGAAGCGGGCGAAACAAACTGAAGCTGTTGGTGATGGTACAGTTGGTCCTGATGAGCATGATGCTGCCGGTACAGTGGTTGTGGTTCGGCGGCGTGTCTGTGGCTGCGGCCGTTGTCAATCTGTTCGCCGTCCCCTGGGTAAGCTTTCTGACCGTTCCCTTGGTGCTGGCCGCTATTGCCACTTTGTGGCTGCCGTCATTGTCGGCGTGGTTGTGGTGGTTGGCTGATCTGTCGTTGTTTCCTGTCTTAAGGTTAGCTGAGCTTGCCAGTGGTTCCTGGTGGCGTATCTCGGCGTATTGGCTGCCGTTTTTATTTGGCGTTCTGGCTCTGGCTATATTGTTGTGGTTTCTGCCTGTTCGCACCTTTAAGGCGCTGTACGCTGGGGCTGCTCTGGTGATAGTTAGCTGGCACGGGACTTTCGGACTGCTTGAGCATGATGCTGAATCTACCCCTGACTGGCAGGTTGAGATGCTGGATGTCGGTCATGGCTTGGCGGTACTGATCCGGCGTGACGATTCTACCGTTCTCTACGATACCGGTAACCGCTGGGAACAGGGGAGTATTGCAACTTCGGTGATTGAACCGGTCATGCTTGCGACAGGAAGGAACCGGCTTGACGGGCTTATCCTCAGCCATGCGGACAGCGATCATGCTGGCGGGCTGGCAGATGTTATAACAAGGCTAAAGCCCGGGTGGAAACGTAGCAGTGACCGGCGGGCTGGCTTTATGCCTTGCCTTCGCGGCGAACAGTGGCAATGGCTGCAATTGGATTTTCGTGTACTCTGGCCCCCCAGGTTGGTGGAGCGGGCTGCTAATCCGCATTCTTGTGTCATCGAAATTAGTGACAGGGCATTGAGCCCCGACAATCCGACATCGGTTCTGCTGACCGGCGATATTGATGCTATTTCAGAGCTGCTGCTGGCCAATCTAGAACCTGACCTCAATCCAGAAATACTTTTTGTTCCTCATCACGGCAGCAATTCCTCGTCGACGGCTACCTGGCTTGCCACGATGGCACCGGCTTATGCACTGGTTTCCGTGGCGCGTTATAGCCCGTGGCCGCTGCCCTCAGCATCTGTCAGGCAACGCTATCTGGACAAAGGGGCTGTCTGGTTGTCAACAGCCCGCAGCGGACAGGTGTCCGTCAGTATTAACAGCGGCGACATTGATATTTTGCGTTATCGGCAAGAGGTCAGAAATAGCTGGTTCCGGGCACTGTTTAACGAGTAACTCGCTGATAAAGTGCCTAATAATTAAGCGGCGCGAGAATGAGATGACGGAACTTGTTTGGTGCATCGGCACGAAAGGAGTAGAATGGTTAGAATTGTCTTCAAGAAAAACCGGTTTTCATGACACAACCAACAGATCAATCCACTTGGGATACGTTTAAACGGCTTTGGCCTTCAATCAGCTTATATAAGGCAGGCCTTGGCGTCGCCGTTGTTGCGTTAATTATCAGCTCGGCGAGTGATGCGCTGATGCTCTCGATGATCAAACCACTTATGGATGAAAGTTTCGGCGGCTTGGATAGCGTTGAATCGAACTTCTTGGCAATGATGCCTCTGTACTTGCTGGGACTGATGATCCTCCGTGGCCTCAGCGGTTTTGTGTCTGCCTATTGCCTGTCCTGGGTCTCCGGTAATGTCGTCATGTCGTTGCGTCGCCAGATGTTTAACCATTTCATGAAAATGCCGGTGGGCTTTTTTGATCAGGAATCATCCGGCAAGTTATTGTCCCGTATTACCTATGACTCGGAGCAAGTAGCCGCCGCTACCAGTGGTTCCTTGGTTAGCCTGGTTCGAGAAGGGGCAAGCATTATTGCCCTTATGGGGATTATGTTCTGGAACAGCTGGCAGCTGTCGGCCATTCTGTTGGTTATCGCCCCGGTTGTGGCGATCAGTATCCGCGTGGTCTCCAAGCGTTTTCGCCGTATTTCAAAAAATATGCAGGACGCCATGGGCTCCGTGACCTCTTCTGCCGAGCAGATGCTGAAAGGCCACAAGGTGGTGCTGAGCTACGGCGGCCAGCAGGTTGAAAAAGAGCGCTTTGATGATGTCAGTAACCGTATGCGCCAGCAGACGATGAAACTGGTATCGGCACAGGCGATAGCGAACCCGGTGATCCAGGTGATTGCTTCGCTGGCTCTGGTGGTGGTGTTGATCCTGGCCAATACCGAAGCATTGCGCGCCGAGCTGACGCCGGGTACGTTTGCACTGGTTTTCGGTGCCATGTTCGGTCTGATGCGCCCGCTTAAAGCCTTGACGAATGTCACCTCTCAGTTCCAGCGCGGTATGGCGGCCTGCCAGACTCTGTTTGGACTAATGGAGCTGGAAACGGAAAAAGATCACGGTACTGTCGTGGCCGAGCGTGTTAAAGGTGATATTGAGGTTAAAGATGTAACCTTCACCTATCCAACCAAAGATACCCCGGCATTGCGCAATGTTAACTTTACGCTCCCTGCTGGCAAGACCTTGGCCCTTGTTGGCCGTTCGGGATCGGGCAAGAGTACCATCGCGAATTTGCTGACTCGCTTCTATGATGTCGATTCGGGCCAGATCAGCATCGATGATCACGAGATCCGCGACTACAAGTTGGCTAACCTGCGCGAGCAAGTCGCAGTGGTCTCACAAAACGTGCACCTGTTTAACGATACCATCGCCAACAATATCGCCTATGCCAGTGGCGATACGTTTAGCCGTGCCGAAATTGAAAAGGCAGCCGAGTTGGCCTATGCCATGGACTTTATCAAGGACATGGACAACGGTCTTGATACCATGATCGGTGAGAACGGCGTGAGCCTGTCGGGCGGCCAGCGTCAGCGTATTGCTATCGCTCGTGCCTTGCTGAGAAATGCGCCGGTGCTGATCCTTGATGAGGCAACCTCCGCACTGGATACAGAATCTGAGCGTGCTATTCAGTCGGCACTGGATGAGCTTCAGAAAGACCGTACTGTGCTGGTTATTGCGCACCGTCTGTCGACAATCGAGAATGCCGATCAGATCCTGGTTGTCGATGAGGGGGCTATTATCGAGCGTGGTGTTCATGCTGAGCTGCTGGCGCTAAATGGCGCTTACGCCCAGCTGCATCGCATCCAATTTGGTGAATAATGTCGACCCTTATCGAAAAAATTTGGTTTGAGCAGCATCCGGCGGGATTATTGCTCAAACCATTGCTGTGGCCGCTTAGCAAGTTGTTCGGTGTGATCAGCCGTCGCCGTCGCCAGCAGTACCAGTGTGGCGAGAAAGCTGCTTACCGGGCGCCGGTTCCGGTTGTCGTTGTCGGCAATATTACCGCTGGCGGCAATGGTAAAACACCGGTGGTCGTCTGGCTGGTCGAGCAACTTCAGGCCAAGGGGCTGAAACCCGGCGTCGTGTCGCGTGGCTATGGTGGCAAAGCACCGTATTACCCTTTTGCGGTGAGTGCAGAAACCTCGACCGCAGAAGCCGGTGATGAACCTGTACTGATTCATCGCCGTACTGGTGCCCCGGTGGTTGTATCGCCAAAACGTGCTGAAGCCGTACAACGCCTGCTGGAACAGGATGTCGACGTCATCATTACCGATGACGGCCTGCAGCATTATGCGCTAGAGCGTGATATCGAAATTGTTGTTATTGACGGCCAGCGTCGCTTTGGCAATGAGCAGCTGATCCCGATGGGGCCGTTACGTGAGTCTTGCGAGCGATTGAGTGAGGTCGACTTTCTGATCTGCAACGGTGGTCAGCCTCAACAGGGTGAAGCCTCTATGCAGCTGCAACCGTCGGCGCTGATTAATCTTCAAACCGGCGAGCGTAGGCAGGCTGCAGAACTGACCGATGTGGTTGCGATGGCAGGTATTGGTCATCCCCCTCGGTTCTTTAATACACTAAGCTTGTTGGGAGTGACGCCCGTGGTGTGTCAGCCGTTTGCTGATCACCAGGCGTTCTCCGAGCAGGAATTAAAACAGCTGGCCGAGCAAGGCCGGCATTTGGTAATGACAGAGAAAGATGCGGTGAAATGCCAAACTTTCGCTCAGCTGAACTGGTGGTATCTGCCTGTTGATGCCGTGCTGCCAGCGCCTGAAGCTGAGGCTATTATTAACCGGATTATTGAGGTAAAGGAAGAATATGGATCATCGTCTGCTTGAAATCGTGGCTTGCCCTGTCTGTAAGGGCAAGCTGAACTTCGATAAAGACAAAAGTGAGCTGGTTTGCAAGTTTGACCGTCTTGCCTATCCCATCAAGGATGGCATTCCGGTTCTGCTTGAGCCTGAAGCTCGCACGTTAAGCCCAGACGAGGTGAAATAATGTCGTTTACGGTAATCATACCGGCACGCTACCAGTCATCACGCCTACCGGGTAAGCCGCTGGCAGATATTGGCGGCAAGCCGATGATCCAGTGGGTATACGAGCAGGCGAGCAAAGCCGGTGCCGAGCAGGTGATTGTTGCTACCGATGATCAGCGTATTGTCGATGCGGTTGAAGGGTTTGGCGGTGAAGTCTGCCTGACCCGTGATGATCACGAGTCTGGCACCGAGCGCCTGGCAGAAGTTGTCGAGAAGTACCAGTTGGCAGACGATCAGATCGTGGTGAATGTACAGGGTGACGAGCCGTTAATTCCTGAAACCATCATTCGCCAGGTTGCCGATAACCTTGCCCACAATGACGACGCGCCGATGGCCACGCTGGCTGTTGAGATTGACCATGCTGACGAAGTTTTCAATCCTAACGCCGTAAAAGTCGTGACGGACAAGAATGGCTATGCGATGTATTTCAGCCGGGCTTCGATTCCGTGGGATCGCGATAATTTTGCCAAGCGTCCGCAGGAGATCCACCAGAATCTGATGCGCCATATCGGCATTTATGCCTACCGTGCCGGTTTCATTAATACCTATATTAACTGGGAGCCGAGCGCGCTGGAAAAAATCGAGGCGCTGGAGCAGCTTCGTGTGCTGTGGTACGGCGAGAAAATCCATGTTGAGGTTGCTATTGATGCACCGCCTGCCGGAGTGGATACGCCGGAGGATCTGGAAAAGGTCCGCGAGTTGATCGGCTGATGGTCGTTGAATGCTCGTTAGCTGAATGACAGCGATAATTTTTGTACCTAAAAGGCTGGTCATGATGACCAGCCTTTTTTGTCTCTTTGTTTTCCGAGCAAGTTACGGTGAGTCTACAAGACTTGAATCTTGTCGATTTCAATCTCTGGGCTGGTGCCTCCTTCCACTTCGCCATAGACACGGAGGCGGGTATTGGCGGTAATGGTTTGCTCGAGGCGGATATCGTCGTCGATTTCGACATTGATTTCATCATTACCGTCGCTGAATACATAGGTATCAGCATTAATTTGTTTGATCAGCTTACCTTCCAGAATGACATTCTGCTCCGAGAACAGGTTGGTCTGCTCGAGTACTTCACTGACGGTGATTGTTTGAATTGGGCCGCTGTACGACAGACCGTTAGGGTTAGCCAGTGCGACAGTCGGCATGATGATCATCGCGGCGGTAATTGCGTAAACAGTTGTCTTAATCATGGTCATCCTACCTATTTAATCGTGATTGTTTTCGTGCGTGGGGGTTTTGTAACTGATGTCTTAGTTGATGAAGCTATTAAACACCAGCGTGACTGAACTTGATGTGAGTAGGCAATTCATATTCCGTTCATGAAACGGTGTTGCCGAAAAAGTGATGATGGCAATAACAAAAAGACCACCCGCAGGTGGTCTTGAATCTATTTGTTGGGATGGTTTTTAAGCGTTAACTGCTTTGTTGTCATTATCATCGTCAGCGTCGAACAGGCTGTTGTCGGCCTGGCCCAAAACCCGCGAGGTAATTGTGCCGGCCGTCATCGCACCGCTTACGTTTACCGCAGTACGTCCCATATCAATCAGCGGTTCGATAGAGATCAGCAGGCCAGCGAGGGCAACCGGCATATCCAAGGCGGATAGAACAATCAAAGCGGCGAAAGTTGCGCCGCCACCGACACCCGCGATACCGAACGAGCTGATAGTGACAATCGCAATCAGTGTCAGCATGAAGCCAGGGTCAAGCGGGTTGATACCGATTGTCGGCGCAATCATAACGGCCAGCATGGCGGGATACAGACCGGCACAGCCATTCTGCCCCATGGTAGCCCCAAAGGAAGCAGAGAAGTTTGCCACACCTTCACCGTTGCCTAGCTTTTTCACCTGAGTATCGACATTTAACGGGATAGTTCCTGCACTTGAGCGGGAAGTGAAGGCGAAGGTCAATACCGGCAGAATCTTCTTCAGGTAACGAACTGGGTTTATGCCTACGAATGAGACCAGCACTAGATGCATGACCAGGATAAGTGCCAGGCCGACATAAGAAGCGGTCACAAAATTGATCAGGCTCAGGATGTCATCATAGTTAGAACCGGCCACGACTTTACTCATCAGGGCCAGTACGCCATAAGGTGTCAGGCTAAGCACCATGCGAACCAGGGTACGGACCACTTCCTGGGCTACATTGATAAACTTCTCGAAGCTTGCACCAAGATCTGGCTGGTTACGGATAACGCTCAGGCCTGCGACACCGATGAAGGCCGAGAAGATCACAACGGCGATGGTTGATGTCGGGCGGCTGCCGGCTAAATCGGCAAATGGGTTCACTGGGAAGAATGAAATAATCATGTCGGCAAAGGATAGTGACTCGACGGTGCTAAGGCGAGTCTCAAGCACTTCGCCACGGGCAATCTCGCGTGCTCCCTGAACGATGCCCTCAGCAGACAGGCCAAAGAGGTTGCTGACCAGGATCCCGATAAGCGCAGAAGCCGCCGTGGTCGCCAGTAGGATCCCGATGCTAAGGCCTGAGATCTTGCCCAGCGAACCGGAGTCTTTGACTTTGATAATCGCCCCGATGATGGAAACCATGATTAGCGGCATAATGATCATTTTCAGCAGGCTGACATAACCGGCACCGATGATATTGATATAGTCGAGGGTATCTGCAATGACCGGGCTACCTCCACCGTAAACGAGCTGAAGCGCGCCGCCGAAGATGACGCCGAAGCCAAGACCGGTAAAGACCTGTCTTGAGAGGGTGTACTCGGCTTTTTGTTGTTTGAACAAGAAGCCAATAAGCAGGGCAAAGAGCGCCAGGTTAATCACTAGATACATTATGCTGAGCCATTCCAAGTAGTATTTTGTTCGCCTGAAAGCACTATTTCAGACTTATCTATTAGCTGGGAGCGCAATTGTATGATGCAAGGCACTTATCAGAAACGGTTTTTTATTACCAAAACTATAAGAAAATCGAACATATTAAAACTGTTTGGAATATGGGTTCGATAATCACACTTGTAGGTTGTTTATTAACCAAAACAATAGCTTGGCTGGATTGTTTGCTGGTTGTGTATAGGGTGCGGGTTGCAATTTGCTTTATATGCTTTGCGTAGAGTTGTATCAGGCCGGTTCGCCGGCCTGATAGCGAAGGGAAACTAAGCGGGAGAGGCGGTATTCAGTGCCAGTTCCATTGACACATTAGACGTTGATTCTGGTTGCTGGGGAGCTTGCTTGGTTTCGCCAAGGAGGTTTCTTAGCCGCTGCCACCACTGGCCCAGAGTTTCGTGCCAATAGCGCTCCGTTTGTTCCAGGTATTTGGCCTGCGGCTTATAGCGCTCCCAAGGTTGTTTGATCTTGTTGCTGGCAAGAAAGTTGGTTGGTGCAGGGGTTGGAGCCAGGCCGGCTTGCTCAAACTCATTCATCGCGCGGGTCATATGACTGGCAGAGGTAACCAGAACCAGTTTTCTATCACCGACAACAGAGGCCGCCTGGAACGCTTCTTCCCAGGTATCCTTGGCGGTTTCGAGCAGCAGGATATCATTTTTGTTGGCCCCCAGCGCCAGTGCCACTTTCGCCATCATTCGGGCCTGGCTGATACTGGTGCCCCCACCATAGCCCGACAAGATCAGCTTGGAGCCGGGGAACATGCGATGGATACGGATGCCTTCCGCCAGGCGCATCAGTGATGTTCGTGACAGCTCGGAGGTGATTGGCATCGCATGGTCGATAACATGCCCGCTTCCCAGCACCATGACATAGTCCACCGTCGCGGATGTCGGGACGAAGGGGTTATTCTCGCGTTCCAATGGCCGAAGCAAGCTGGTTGCTATCGGCTGGAAGGATACGAGGAAAATGCCTATAAAGGCGAATCCGATGAAAAAGGACGCAAGTCCCTTGCGCCGGGTAAACCAGAGTATCAACAAGCCCAGAAACCCGATTATCAGCAGTGCGGGCAGGGGCATGAGTAATGCAGAAACAATTTTTTTTAGTTCAAACATGCAATGTAGTCCGAAAATTCAGCAGTTGAGCTCGAAAAAGCACCACAAGCCTTTATTCCTATAACGCTTGTGAGAAAATAAGCCACATTTTTTCAACCGCTATCATAACGTAAAGCTGACGTGATCAAAGATCGAAATTTTGACGACCTAGCGCAAAAATTTGCTAAAAATATCTACGGGACAGCAAAAGGCCAAATCAGGCAGACTGTTGTCTGGCAAGATCTTGAGCAAATTTTAGCCTTGCTGGAATCACAAACACCGTTGCATATACTTGATGCAGGCGGGGGGATCGGCCAGCTATCGCAAAAAATTGCTGAGCTGGGGCATCGTGTCACTTTATGTGATCTTTCTGGTGAAATGCTGAAGCTGGCCGAGCAGGAAATTGCCAACAACGGCCTTCTTGAGCAATATCGTCTGGTTCACAGCTCGGTCCAGGAAATTGGCGAGCATTTGAATGAGCCGGCGGACTTGGTGCTATTCCATGCTGTGATGGAGTGGCTGTCCGATCCGAAAGAGGCGCTTGAGCGGTTATTGGAGCAAACCAGGCCCGGCGGGGTTATCTCGGTGATGTTCTACAACTACAACGGACTGCTGTTCAAGAATTTAATTTGTGGCAACCTGACTCATATCGAAGAGGGAATGCCGCACCGCAAGCGCTTTAAGCTACAGCCACAGCAGGCTATCAAGCCGGAAGATGTCTATAGCTGGTTAACCGACGCCGGATTTACCATTCTCGGAAAAACCGGCGTGCGTACCTTCCATGACTATATGCAGACAACCATGGTGGGTGACTACAGTTTTGAACAAGTTCTTGAGATGGAGCAGAAGCTTTGTCGTCAGGAACCTTATTTGTCCCTGGGCCGCTATATCCATGTATATGCCCAGAAACCATCAGACCTGGTGACACCGGCTGATAACGGGACAAGCAACGATAACAGCAATAAGGACAACGGATGAGTGATGTATCCCAGACCGTTCCTGAGTTGGTGAGTTGGGTTAAGCAGCATGAGTTTTCGCTTAACCTGCCAACTGAGCGGCTGGCGTTCTTGTTGGCGATTGCTGTATTAAGCGGCGATCGCTTTGATGAAGAATTAGGGGAAGGGGAGCTGATTGATGCGTTTCGCATTGTAAGCGATATGTTTGATCAGTCTCAGGAAACCCTGGCCTTTCGTGCCAATAACGCCATTAATGAACTGGTTCGCCAGCGCCTGATCACCCGCTTTACCAGCGAGGTGACGGATGGGGCCAGTATTTACCGTCTCAGCCCGCTTGCGCTGAGCATAACCGACTACTACGCCCGTCACCGCGAGTATTCTTCACTGAAACTGTCGATTCAGCTGGCAATGGTTGCCGACGAGATCAACAAGGCAGCGGAAGCTGCGCAGGAAGGTGGCGATGAGAAACACTGGCGCCAGCAGGTCTACGCCGTACTGAAATATTCAGTGGCGGAAATCTTTGACCGGATTGATCTTAACCAGCGCACCATGGATGAGCAGCAGCAACAGGTAAAGCAAGATATTGCCGAGCTGCTGAATCAGGATTGGCGGGCGGCAATCACCAACTGTGAGAGCCTGCTGAACGAAACCTCCAGTACGCTGCGTGAGCTGCAGGATACGCTGCAGGCGGCAGGCGACCAGCTGCAAACCCAGCTGTTGGCTATCCAGGAGGAAATTCAGGGTAACCCGGACTTGGATTTCGTCGACGGGATGATCTTTATCCTGCAGGCCAAGCTTGACCGAATCATCAACTGGGGGCAGCAGGCCATTGATCTGTGGATTGGCTATGACCGCCACGTTCATAAGTTCATCCGTACCGCGATCGATATGGATAAGAACCGTGCCTTCAGCCAGCGCTTGCGTCAGTCGGTCACCGATTATTTCGACGAACCATGGCTGCTGACCTACGCCGATGCCGAGCGTCTGCTGGACATGCGCGACGAGGCGTTGGTGCTGAGAGACGACGAAGTTACCGGTATTGTGCCGGAAGAGATGGAATTTGAAGAGCTCAGCCTGGTGAACGACCAGCTGGCCGACCAAGTTGCTGCAATGCTGCAGACCCATAAAGAAACGGGTGCTGCAATCAACCTAAGTTTGCTTCTTAAAGATTATTTGGCTCAACAACCACATGCGCAGCACTTTGATTTGGCGCGCATTGTGATTGATCAGGCGGTAAGGCTCGGTTACTCGGAGTCGGACTTCAATGCAATACAGCCTGACTGGGAAGCAATCAATGAATACGGAGCCAAGGTACAAGCTAATGTCATCGATAAATATTGAAGAATTTATGCCTGAGAAGCTGGCCAAGGCAATAGCCAACCCGCTTTTCCCGGCACTGGATAATGCGCTACGTTCTGGCCGCCACATCGCCAGCGAAGATTTGGATAACCATGCTCTGCTGATTGAGTTCGAGCAGCCGCTGGTTATGTTTTACAAACGCTATAATGCCGAGTTGGTTCGCGCCCCGGAAGGTTTCTTCTACCTGCGTCCTCGCTCGACGTCACTGATCGGCCGCTCCGTACTGTCGGAAATCGACATGCTGGTGGGCAAGGTACTGTGTTTCCTTTATTTGAGCCCGGAGCGCTTGGCGCACGAAGGGATATTTACCAACCAGGAACTGTTCGACGAGCTACTGGCACTGGCCGACGAGACCAAGCTGATGAAGCTGGTCACCAACCGGGCAACCGGCTCTGATCTCGATCGGGAAAAACTGTTCGACAAGGTCAAAACGTCGTTGCGTCGCCTGCGTCGTATCGGGATGATCATTCCGGTAGGCGAGAATGGCAAATTCCGCATCAGCGAGGCGGTATTCCGTTTTGGTGCCGATGTCCGCACTGGCGATGATGTACGTGAAGCCCAGCTGCGTCTGATCCGTGACGGTGAAGCGGTGGTGGTTCACCAGCAGGAGCCAAGCCAGTCTAGCCTGTTGGATGCAACGGGCGAGCAAGAAACAGAACAAGCCGAGCATGACGGACAGGAGGGCGAAGCCTGATGGAACGCGGTAAGTATCAATCGCTGACAATGGTCAACTGGAACGGCTTCTTTGCCCGCACCTTTGACATTGATAATTTGGTGACCACTCTGTCGGGTGGTAACGGTGCCGGTAAGTCGACAACGATGGCGGCATTCATTACATCTCTGATCCCGGATCAGAGCCTGCTGCACTTCCGAAATACGACGGAAGCCGGCAGCTCGAACGCCTCGCGCGACAAGGGCCTGCACGGTAAGCTGAAGCCGGGTGCCTGTTATGCGGCGCTGGATGTGGTTAACTCCAAGAAGCAACGCATCATCTTCGCGGTCAAGCTGCAGCAAGTGGCCGGTCGTGACAAGAAAGTGGATATTAAGCCATTTATTATCCAGGGCCTGCCATCGGATATTAAGCCAACCGAAGTCCTGGTCGAAACCTTGTCTGACAATCAGGCGCGGGTTCGCCAGATCAATGAAGTCAAAGAGATTGCCGCCGAGTACGAAGGGACCCATTTCAAAGCCTTTAACTCGGTGACGGATTACCATGCCCAGATGTTCGAGTTTGGTGTCCTGCCGAAGAAATTACGCAACAGCAGCGATCGTTCCAAATTCTATCGTCTGATTGAAGCCTCGCTGTACGGTGGTATCTCGAGTGCGATCACCCGCTCACTGCGTGACTACCTGCTGCCGCAAAATACCGGGGTGAAGAAAGCCTTCCAGGATATGGAAGCGGCACTGCGCGAGAACCGGATGACGCTGGAAGCGATTAAGCTTACCCAGAACGACCGTGACCTGTTTAAGCATTTGATCACCGAGGCGACCAACTATGTTGCTGCGGACTATATGCGCCATGCCAACGAGCGCCGCCAGAAGCTGGAAAAGACCCTGAGCCTGCGTGGCGAACTGCTGGGTTCGCGTAAGGTGTTGGATGATCAGCAAACATCGATGATCAACATGACCGGCGAGCTGGATGAACTGACAGAGCGTGAAGGCGCGCTGGAGCAGGATCATCAGGCAGCGTCGGATCACCTGCAGCTGGTTCAGACCGCAGTCCGTCAGCAAGAGAAGATTGAACGCTATCGCGAGGATCTTGAAGAGCTGACTGAGCGCCTGGAAGAGCAGGTGATGGTGGTTGAAGAAGCGGCCGAACAGCTGGCGATGGCTGAAGAGCAGTCGCTGCTGAGCGAAGAGGAAGTCGACAGCCTGAAAACTCAGCTGGCGGACTACCAGCAGGCGCTGGATATGCAGCAGACTCGTGCCCTGCAATATCAGCAGGCGGTACAGGCGCTGGAGAAAGCCCGCGATCTGTCCGGTGATCATCAGTTACTTGCAGATCAGGCGGTGCCTTACCTGTCTCAGCTCAAGCAGGAGCAGGAAGTACAGACCACAGCGCTGCTGGCCCTGAAACACAAGCTGGATATGTCTTCGGCTGCGGCCCAGCAGTTTGATAAAGGCCTGCAAATTGTCACAACCATTGCCGGTGTGGTTGATCGTGCCCAGGCAGGTGATAAGGCGCGCGAGCTGATTGCACATGCCCGCCAGCTTCGTGCCGTTGCTGATCGTGGTGAACAGCTCAAGGCACAATACCGTGACCTGGAGCGCAGTGTGCGCAACCAGCGTCAGGCGACCGAGTTGGCCGAAACTTATGCCAAGCGTTTTGCCGTTACTGTCGACAGTGAGCTGGCACTGGCTGAAGAGCAGGCCCGTCACGAAGCGACGCTGGAAAGCCTTGAGCAACAGCAAGAGGTATTGGTTGAGCAGCGTGGCGAGTTTCGTCGTCAGGAGCAGCAGCTGTCTGCACAAATTTCGTCGCTAGAGGCATCGGCACCGGCCTGGATTGCGGCATCAGATGCACTGGAAAAATTGTCTGAGCAGTCTGAGCGCGAGCTGTTTGACAGCCAGGCGGTGATGGATGCGATGCAGCTGACACTGGATAAGGAGCGTGAGGCCTCGTCAAAGCGCGACCAGTTGGCGGCACGCAAGACGCAGCTGGAGCTGGATATCGAGCGCCTGGCACAGCCGGGCGGTAGCGATGATTCTCGCCTGCGCGCATTGGCAGATACGCTTGGCGGTAGCCTGCTGTCAGAAATTTATGACGACATTACCCTGGCTGATGCCCCGTACTTCAGTGCGATGTACGGCCCGGCGCGCCACGCAATTGTGGTGCCTGATCTGAAGGGCATCAAAGACAAGCTGGTGGCGTTGGATGACTGTCCGGATGATTTGTATATCATCGAGGGGGATGCCGACTCGTTTGATGACAGTGGTTTTGACGTTGACGAATTGGAGGAGGCTGTTTGTGTTCACCTGAACGACCGTCAGCTGCGATACTCTCGTTTCCCGAAAGTCCCGCTATTTGGCCGAGCTGCCCGCGAGCAGCGTCTTGAGCAGCTGCGTGAGGAACGCGAGCAGGTTGTCGAGGATCACGCCAAGGCCGCGTTTGATTCGCAAAAGCTGCAGCGTCTGTATCAGAGCTTCAATAGCTTTGTTGCCACGCACATGGCCGTTGCCTTTAATGCCGATCCGGAAGCAGGGTTGAAAGCGGCGCGTGACAAGCGTAACCAGATCACTCGTAGCCTGTCAGACTCCGATGCGACCGAGCAGCAGCAACGCAGCCAGCTGACGGCAGCGCGTGAGGGGCTGGCGCTGTTGGGCAAGCTGACACCGGTTGTTAACCTGCTTGAAGACGACACCCTGACAGCGCGCTTTGAAGACGTTGAGCAGCAGCTGTCTCAGCTTGATGAGGCACGTAACTACCTTGACCGACATGGTAAGGCTGTAGTGGAACTGGAAGGGCTGGTATCTGCACTGGATGCCGATCCGGAGCAGTTTGATGCCCTGCAGGCTCAATACGAGCAGGCTGACAACACTTTGCAGTCGCTGAAAACCAAAATCTTTGCGATTGCGGACCTGGTTGAACGTCGCCACCACTTTAGCTATGCCGATTCAGTTGAGCTACTTAACAAGAGCTCGGAGCTTAATGAGCAGTTGAAGGCGAAATTGGTTGCGGCAGAACGCGAGCGTACCCGCAGCCGTGATGCGCTGAAGCAGTCACGTGCCCAGGCCAACCAGTACAACCAGTTGATGGCATCGCTCAAGAGTTCCCATCAGGCGAAGCTGGAAACGGTTCAGGAGTTTGAACGTGAGCTGCAGGAACTGGGTGTCCGTGCTGATCTTGAAGCCGAAGAACGTGCCCGCCTGCGCCGTGACGAGCTGAACGAGCGCCTGCACAGCTCCCGTACCCGTCGCAGCCAGCTGGAAAAAGCAATCACCTCGATTGAGCTGGAGATGAAAGCGCTGGTTAAGCGTCTGCGTAAAGTCGGCAAGGAATACCAGGAAATCCGCAAGCTGGTGGTAACTGCCAAGGCCGGTTGGTGCGCGGTGTTGCGTCTGGCGCGCGAAAGCGATGTCGAACGTCGCCTGCACCGTCGCGAGATGGCTTACATGTCTGCCGACGAGCTGCGCTCACTATCGGATAAGTCGCTGGGGGCATTGCGTCTGGCAGTGGCTGATAACGAGGAATTGCGCGATGCGCTGCGTGCGTCGGAAGATGTTTCGCGTCCTGAGCGTAAGGTTCTGTTCTATATTGCCGTCTACCAGCATCTTCGCGAGCGTATCCGTCACGATATTATTCGCACCGATGATCCGGTCGAGGCGATCGAAGAGATGGAAGTCGAGCTGGCTCGCCTGAGCGAAGAACTGACGGCCCGCGAACAGCGTCTGGCGATCAGTTCTGACTCGGTGGCGAATATTATCCGCAAGACAATCCAGCGAGAGCAAAACCGTATCCGTATGCTGAACCAGGGTCTGCAGAACATTGGTTTTGGTCAGGTGAAAGGCGTTCGCCTGAATGTCAAAGTGCGTGATACCCATGAGGCACTGCTGAGCGGTTTGGCGGAGCAGCAGGATCAGCATCAGGATCTGTTCGGCAACCATCGCCTGACGTTCTCCGAAGCGATTGCCAAACTGTTCCAGCGCCTGAACCCGCATATTGAGATGGGTCAGCGCTCGCCGCAGATCATGGGCGAAGAGCTGCTTGATTACCGTAACTACCTTGAACTTAGCATTGAGGTAAACCGTGGTACAGATGGCTGGCTACAGGCCGAATCTGGTGCGCTATCGACCGGTGAGGCAATCGGTACGGGCCAGGCAATCCTGCTAATGGTTGTCCAGAGCTGGGAAGAAGAGTCTCGTCGTTTGCGCGGAAAAGAGATCATACCGTGTCGTCTGTTGTTCCTCGATGAGGCTGCCCGACTGGATGCAAAATCTATCGCAACGCTGTTCGAGCTGTGTGAGCGTTTGGACATGCAGCTGTTGATTGCGGCTCCGGAGAATATCAGTCCTGAAAAAGGCACCACCTACAAACTGGTTCGTAAGATCTTCAAAGATCGCGAGCATGTTCATGTGGTTGGCTTGCGCGGTTTTGGCCAGGAGCCAAAATCCCAGGGCAATATCCAGGAAATGCTCGAGCTTGACCTAGCGTAACCGACGTAGCCAAGCCCAGAAACTGATGAGAAGACCGGAGAGATCCGGTCTTTTTTTATGGCACAATTTTATTGATTTCTCTGTCGGCACAGGTTCATTTTTGACCTTATGTCTTGTTACTAAGAACCTCATCTCATTACTTAATTACGTTACCGATAAATTATTTGCGGTGCTATTAGCCTCTAAAATTTTAACTGTTGGAATCGGCCATCCAGAATAACAAGCCAAACTGAGCGGCGGCCCGCGAATGCGTTTGGTCACGGCCAATTTATACATTGTCGTAGGGGTGTAGAGATGAGAAATATAATATTAACGATGCTCGCCACGTTAGTGGTGGCTGGGTGCGGAGGCTCGTCTGGGGATTCAGGTTCGGCAAATGCAACCCCGGGTTCGGGGAGCGGAGAAGTACCGGTTTCAGTAGGGGTGTCAAAACCGCCAACAGAAGTGCCTGAAGTGCCGGGTGACGGCGATCAGCTACAGGCTTGTGTGGCAATTCAGAGTGTCAAGCTAACCAACCTAGCCGGCGAGATTGTCGAGTGGACCACAAGAAGCATGAACGGAGAAGTAAAAAGCTCTGAGCAATGTATTCCTGAAGGCTCGGAGATCCCGGTTTATGATGACGGCACACCGAAGTTTATCGTGATCGATTTGCATGATATCACCGGTGTTGATCTGGTTGACCTGATTTCGGAGCAGCTGGTTCCTGTCGGTGAATATGTCAGCATGGCATTGTCACTCGCAAGGGGTGAATACGAATTCCTTGATGATTTACCTGTTAATGTACCTATTGATGAATTTATGGGAGTGCCTTACTCCTATGTCGGTAGCTGGGTCGATAACAAGGTGATTGATGATGATCTGACGTTCGACGGTTTGAATATCAATATCAATGCCCCTGAAAAGTTTGTAATGACGTTTGACTTCAGGAGTATGTTCAAGCTGGTTGAGAATGCCTATAAGTTCAAGCAAGAAGCATTTCAGCTGCTGAATGAAAACCTATCAGGTAGCATTTTTGGTGACATTGACCTTTCGTCATGTCCTACAACTGATAATGCCTATGTCTATCTTTATGAATCCAATGATGAGCAGGAGAAGTACGGCGATCTTGGATCGAATGAATACACGCCGACCATGACGGCCAAGGTCACAGACGAAAATAATTACTCAATGCCATACGTTCCCGCGGGAAATTATGATGTGGTGTTAGTGTGTGATGGCCTGCTTGATTTGCCGGATCAGATTGACCTTGATATCGATCTGGATGGTGACTCGCCGAAGTATACCGATCAACAGCTTGCCAGTGGTGAAGACAAATACCTACCGTTGTAATTGTGAGCCATCGAACAGTGGCGCAGTGAAGCCGTCAGCGAGGGCTGGCGGCTTTGCCATCATGGTGGTAGCAGAATAATCTTTGTAGATTCAGCTTTGGTTAAGCATATATCGGTAGTTTATATGGTGGAAGAACACGATCTATCTCTCATTATCAACAATACGCTACTAACTATTTTTAAATATAACTCTCTGAGCTGACATCGAATAATCGAAAATGTCGGTCATTTCAGTCATTGTTGCCTATCTTTTGCAGGTTGTTTTTTAATCATCACTTCTATAGATTTCAATCAACACCACGAAGCTAGATGAAAGAGAACCTAATATGCCTGCAGTAATGACCCTTAAAAAAGTTGTTTTCGGTGCCGTGCTCGGCCTTGCTGTAGTCGGCTACGGAACAGCCCAGGCCTCTGTAACGACATCTCCTGAGAATCACCTGTTATCAACCTTAAATTATGTCGAGCTAGAAGCCGAACAGGGCGATAAAAATATGCAGCTTTTTCTGGGACGAGCTTATCTTGAAGGCTCAAACGGCCTGAGAGCTGACCCGATGAAAGGCATGTACTGGTTGGAAAAAGCGGCAGTCGATATGCCGGAAGTAAAGACCATGATTGGTGACCTGTTTAAAGCGGGTCAAGTGCTGCCCAAAGATAACCTTCGTGCTGTTCAGTGGTACATGGAAGCGGCCAAAGAAGGTGACGTACCGGCGATGGTTGAGCTTGGTGCCTACTATGCATCAGGTGCTACCGGTAAAGTAGACTGCGGCAATGCGATTAAATGGTTTAACGAAGCGTCCAACGGTGGTTCGCTAGAGTCTAAGCGTAATCTGGTATGGCTGTATGCGACGTGTTCAGACGAGCGTATGCGTGATGGCGAGCGTGCCCTGAAATTGGCCAAGCAAGTGCTGAAGCGTACAGGAACAGGTGATGCGGGTGACTATGATAATCTCGCTGCGGCCTATGCTGCATGCGGTGAGTTCCGCCAGGCTATCGAAGCTCAGGAAGTGGCCATCGAAAAGCTGGAAGAAACCAACACCCAGCGTTATGTCAAATTTGAAAATCGCCTGAAGCTATATCAGCAGCACCAGACTATCTACATGGCGTCGCTATAATCGGATATTGGCTATAATCGAATACTGAAACTTTAAAAGCCTGCTTCTCTGAAGCAGGCTTTTTGCTTTCTGATTAACCGTATTTTTGCCGTCGTTTGGTGTTCGGGTAAATAGACAGGGCGGATCATTCTATTGAAGTGCAATTGATATCCTTAACTATACTTTGTGGTGCACTACCTCTTTGGCTGTAGACAAAGAGGATAATCATAAAAATGATGGGATGTTAGCAATGAATAACTCAGAACCTGTTGATACTCAAGACAGAGCAAAATATGAGTGGCAATCCTTCCTGTTTATTGTCATTTTTCTCTTCCCTATCCTGTCCGTTGTCCTTGTCGGTGGCTACGGTTTTATTGTCTGGGCAATGCAGGCATTTTTCATCGGTCCCCCCGGCCACGGTTAATACGCCCTCAGCAGTTAAGTTAACGAAAAGGTGGTCTTATGATTAGCTTGATAAATAAACTGTGGGCGACGTTTTGGCGTCCGGCAGTGCATATTAGTTTAGGTGTGTTGAGCCTGGGTGGTTTCATTGCCGGGATTATATTCTGGGGGGGCTTCAATACCGCGCTTGAGTTTACCAATACCGAGAAATTTTGTATCGGTTGTCATGAAATGCGCGACAACGTTTATGAAGAACTGCAGGCGACAGTGCATTGGTCAAACCATTCTGGGGTGAGGGCTACTTGCCCAGATTGTCATGTTCCCCATAACTGGACAGATAAAATCGCCCGTAAGATGCAGGCCAGCAAGGAAGTGTTCGGGGCAATTTTCGGTACCATTAATACCCGCGAGAAGTTTCTGGAAAAACGGCTGGAGCTGGCCAATCACGAATGGAAACGTTTTTCGGCCAACGGCTCGCTGGAGTGCAAAAACTGTCATAACTACGACAGCATGAAGTGGGAAGAAATGTCCGATCTTGCCAAAGTCCAGATGAAACAGGCAGCCGAGCGGGACCAGAGCTGTATGGACTGTCATAAGGGAATCGCCCATGAGCTGCCGGGTAATATGGAGGCTTCCGGCGGTATGGTCTCCGAGCTGGTTCAGAAAGCCAACAATACCAGTTACTCGGAAGGTGAGAGTTACTTCAGCGTTCGTTACTTGCCAATGTACGAAGACGAAGCGCTGACGGTGGATGGTGGCCAGCTGAATCCGGCTTCTGAGGTGAAAGTGGTGCAGGTTAAGGATAATGCGATTCAGGTTGAGATTGCGGGCTGGCGGAAAACCAAGGGTTTTGGTCGGGTGATCAACGAAGACTTTGGCCTCAATATTCCAACGGCGGCGTTGAGCAAGGATGTTGCACTCAGTGATGCATTAGTCGAAAAGTTTGAAGAGAAAGAAGACGATCTCACCGGACTCGGCTGGCAGCGGATCAGTGTCAAACTGTGGATGCCGAAAGAATCTCTGATGGAGGATGTCGAAGAAATTTGGGCGGTCGCGGGCCCGGCTTACAAAGACAACTGTAGTGTCTGTCATACCCAGCCTGCCGAGAATCACTTCGATGCCAATACCTGGCCGGGTATGTTCAACGGGATGCTGGCATTTGTGAACCTGGATAACGATAGTGAGGCGCTGGTACTTAAGTATCTGCAGAAGCATTCATCAGATTTCTCTGATGGCGGTCATTAAGAGGCAAGTGAGGGGGAAACCATGTCATTAAGTCGACGTAAGTTCTTAAAAGGCCTAGCGACAACCTCGGCTGTGTCTGTTATTGGCCCGAGCCTGCTTGTTCAGGCAGCAAGAGCGGCAACAGAAGAGGCATCACCGTATACGGCCGACGGAGTCTGGAAAGTCTCGGGTTCCCATTGGGGAGCGTTCCGGGCCCATATCTATAACGGCAAGGTTACTGAGATAAAACCGCTCGAGAGAGACAAGTATCCGACGGATATGATCAACGGGATTAAAGGTATTATCTATAGCCCGTCACGGGTGCGTTATCCGATGGTTCGCCTCAACTGGCTGAAGAAGCACAAATACAGCGGTGATACGCGCGGTAATAATCGTTTTGTCCGGGTAACCTGGGACGAGGCGCTGGATCTGTTCTATCAAGAACTGGAGCGGATCCAGAAAGACTACGGTCCGTGGGCGCTGCATGCAGGAATGACCGGGTGGCGGCAAACCGGCCAGTTTCACAGCTGTGGTAACCATATGCAGCGGGCCGTGGGAATGCACGGCCGCTTTATGACCAAGGTCGGGGACTATTCCACCGGGGCCGGACAGACGATACTTCCTTATGTACTCGGGTCAACCGAAGTCTATGCCCAGGGCACTTCATGGCCGGACATACTGGCCAACAGCAAAACAATTATCCTGTGGGCCAATGATCCGGTCAAAAATACTCAGGTAGGCTGGCAGTGCGAGACCCATGATTCCTACGGCTATTATGAGCAGCTTAAAGACAAAGTGAATAAAGGGGAGATCAAAGTGATCTCCATCGATCCCGTGCGCTCGAAGACCCAGAACTATTTGGGCTGTGATCAGCTCTATGTTAACCCACAAACCGATCTGCCGATGATGCTGGCGGTTGCACACACCTTATATAAAGAAGCGCTCTACGATAAGAAGTTTATCGAGACCTATGCTCTGGGTTTTGATGAATTCATCCCTTATGTGCTGGGTGAAACCAAGGACAAAGTCGAAAAAACGCCGGAATGGGCCGAGCCGATTTGCGGTGTGAAGGCCGATCAAATACGGGAGCTGGCACGGCTGATGGCCAAAGATCGGACTCAGCTGATCTTCGGTTGGTCAATCCAGCGTCAGCAGCATGGTGAGCAGCCGTACTGGATGGGTGCGGTTATCGCGGCGATGCTGGGACAAATCGGTTTGCCTGGCGGAGGTGTGTCGTACTCTCATCATTACAGCGGAGTCGGAATTCCTCCGACTGGCGCGTCGGGCCCGGGCGGCTTTCCGCGAAATGTTGATGAGGGTAAAAAGCCCAAGTGGGATAACGATGACTTTAAGGGCTACAGCAGTACCATTCCTGTAGCGCGTTGGATTGATGCGATTTTAGAGCCTGGCAAGGAGATCAACTACAACGGCAGCAAGGTTAAGCTGCCCGAGACCAAAATGCTGGTAGTCAGTGGCTGTAACCCCTGGCATCACCACCAAGACAGGAATCGGATGAAAACAGCCTTTCAAAAGCTGCAGACAGTCGTGACCATTGAGTTTGCCTGGACGGCTACCTGCCGTTTCTCCGATATTGTGTTGCCGGCCTGCACCCAGTTTGAACGTAACGACATCGATCTCTATGGTGCTTATTCGGCATCCGGTATTTTGGCGATGCACAAGCTGGTGGATCCTTTGTATCAGTCGAAAACGGACTTTGAAATCTTTACCGAGCTTTGCCGCCGTTTTGGCCGCCACAAGGAATATACCCGCGGCATGGATGAAATGGAGTGGGTAAGACAGCTCTATGATGAATGTCGCGAGGCCAACAAGGCAAACTTTGAGATGCCGGAGTTTGATAAATTCTGGGCTGATGGTGTGGTCGATTTCGGGGAAGGCAAGAATTTTGTCCGTCATGCCGACTTCCGTCAGGATCCCGAAATTAACCCGTTGGGAACACCGTCGGGATTTATCGAGATCTTCAGCCGTAAAATAGACCGCTTTGGTTACGAGCACTGTCAGGGACACCCTATGTGGTTTGAAAAGGCGGAGCGCTCGCACGGCGGCCCGAAATCGGACAAGTTCCCGCTCTGGCTTCAGTCTTGCCATCCCGATCAGCGTTTGCACTCTCAGATGTGTGAGTCAGAAGAGTACCGGGCAACCTATACTGTCCAGGGTAGGGAACCTATATATATCAGCCCTGAAGATGCCAAACAGCGCGGAATCAGTGACGGTGATCTGGTCCGGGTTTATAACGATCGCGGTCAACTGCTGGCCGGTGCCAGGGTGTCGGATGACTATCCAACCGGTGTGGTGCGTATTCACGAAGGGGCCTGGTACGGGCCGCTGAACGAAAAGCTTGGTGCGATTGATACCTATGGCGATCCGAATACCTTGACAATGGATGTCGGCTCGTCGGAATTGGCGCAGGCGACTTCTGCCAACACGGTTGTGGTGGAAATGGAGAAGTTCGAAGGCGAAGCGCCGCCTGTCACCTCGTTTGGTGGTCCGATTTACGAGAGTTAATGACCGTGCCGGAAAGGGCTGCTGTGTGGTAGCTCTTTATCGGTGGTTGCTCGATTGGTTATGGCGAGGGCACCGTTCTGTGATCATTCTATTAATGATGGCGATGGGCCTTGCTATACAATGAATCGGTACATTAATAATAAGTAGTAAGAAGTAACATGAAGCCTCAACAAGAAGATATTTCCGCAGTAAGTAAACCCACTGCACCTGTATACGGTGTTGGAGACAGTACCCTGCAAGCCGCCGGTGGCGAAGCGGGCGTTAAGAAGCTGGTCGAAGCATTTTACGAGTATATGGACACTCTGCCAGAAGCCGAAATAATCCGGGCAATGCATGCCGAGGATTTGACCGAATCAAGAGAAAAGCTGACGACATTTCTGGTCGGCTGGATGGGAGGCCCGTCTCGCTATGCTGAAAAATACGGCAGTATGAATATCCCCGGCGCCCACCGCCACCTGGCGATTGGGGTGGCTGAAAAAGAAGCCTGGTTGCTTTGTATGCAAAAGGCTCTGGATGATCAGGGGTACGAGGAAGTGTTCAAGCGCTATGTGATGGTGCAGTTATCATTTCCGGCTGAGATGTGCCGGAATCGATAACCCGGAATCAGCATCTGTAAAATGGCAAACAGGCGGGGTATTGCTACTCCACCTGTTTGATTGCTTCAGCTTTGATTGCTTTAGTTACGTATTGTCCCAGTGTTGGCGAAAGAATTCGTCTATCGCTTCAATGGCCTTTTCGACAAATTCATCCCAGTCATAGGGCTGAATTCTTCTCGCCTCGTTAAGTGTATGTCGGGCAAAACTGGCCATATTCTCTGCCTTCAGCTAATGCCGTATTTTATGTTGTGGCATTAGTAAGTATAACAGTTCCGTCGTTTGCTAAAGCGAAACAGCGTGTCTAGGCGACGAGCTCTGGAGCGTCTTCCTGCGCCCATTGAATACATTGCTCCGCTAGGATATCGAGTGAATCCAGACAGCATTCAGGGCGGGACTGAGTCTGCTCAGCCAGCGCAACAGGAATTTCGGTACAGCCAAAGATGACGGCTTCCGCACCGCGCTCCAGCATTGCCTCAAATACGGGCAGCATTAGTTGCTTGCCGAGTTCGACGTCGCCGGCTTTGACGGCATAAATGCCATCCATCACAGCCTGCTGCTCAGACTCAGATGTTTCGAGGGCATTGATCTGCTGCTGGGCCAGTTTGGACTGGTACATCCGAGTCATCATGGTTGCGGTTGTGGCAAGTACACCCACCTGGCGGTATTGGCGTTCTTTGGCTTCATTCACGACACTGTCGATAATGCTGATAGTGTGGACATTACACAGTTGGGTCAGGCGGGGATACCAGTAATGAGCCGTATTGCAGGGCATAACAATGCATTCGGCGCCAGCTTGCTGCAGCTGCTCCATTCCCTGTTTCAGGACCGGGAAGGGATCTTCACCATTGCTGATCAGGTAAGCGGTGCGGTCTGGTATCTGCGGGTTATTACTAACAAGCATCGGAATATGCTGCTGATCATTGTGAGCAGGTGTTCGAGAAATAATCTTTTGCATAAATTCAACCGTTGCCAATGGCCCCATGCCACCAAGAATTCCTAATTTTCTGCTCATGCTCTCATTCCTGCAGTACTTTTAACTGTGTTTACTATAAGACGAGGCTATTTTGATGAGAAATGCCGTTGCTGGGACTGTCATGCCTGATCGGTATGGGTAATTGTCAAAACTGTGATCGCTGGTGGTTGAAATGTGTCTGTCTAATTATACGGCTTCGTTATACTGCATTTTTTCCCTACGCAAATAGTTATGAATATAGAAAGTAAGTGGCTGGAAGATTTTCTCGCTCTCGCTGATGTTCGGAATTTCTCGCAGGCCGCGCAGATCCGCAATGTGACCCAGCCCGCTTTTAGTCGCCGAATCAAAGCCCTGGAACAGACTGTCGGGGCTGAGTTGATTGACAGAAGCAAGACACCGGTTGCCCTGACCCCAAGTGGCCGTCTGTTCCGGATCACGGCCCGTACCCTGATTAATCAAATGATGGACGGCGTTGGCCAATTGTCGGATTTATCCAAGCTGGGCGGCAATATAGTCCGCGTTGCCGCGGCGCACTCGCTGGCAACCAACCTTGTGCCTTCTATTCAGCCCAAGTTGCTGGCCGGCAAGCACAGTCCGCTATTGAGTGTTGAGGCTATTGATGTTGATCAGGCGATTGAAGAGCTGCAGGAAGGGGGCTGTGACATACTGCTGGCTTTTGACGATGAGCTGCTAAGGTTGCCGCCGTACCAGTCTTTGCAGATTGGACAGGCTGAATTGCTACCGGTCTGCGCATGCGATAGCGATGGCCAGCCGCTCTATCAGATCAGTAACAACAAGGAGCTTCCCTGGCTGGCTTATAGCCCGAGTTCCTATATGGGACGGCAGGTAGAAGCCATTCGTGACCAGGTGAACCTGAAGGCAGTGTTTCTGTCGTCAATGACCGATTTGCTGAAAGTACTGGTCTTGCAGGGGCAGGGCGTGGCCTGGTTGCCGGATTACGCAATACAGGATGAGCTGGCGAGAGGCAAAGTGGCGGTCGTCGGGGAGCCGCACTTAAGGCTGCCCATCACTTATTATGCTTACCGGTATCAGGCCCGTCTCCACCCGGCAGGCGAACAGGTCTGGCAGACACTCCGTACCCTGATTAATCAGTAATACATCAAGTTACACCTTGTATGCACTGATTCCTATCGGGAATAGGTTGTCGTCCTATGTTTCGCTATTCCTGATCAGGCCGCAATGATAACTTTCACGCTCATTATGTATGGCTGAAGAGATATAGCTACATGGATTTTTCGTACGATATTATTGCCTTGTTGTTTTTGGTGGCAGGGTTGGCCGGGTTTATTGACGCAATTGCCGGTGGCGGTGGATTGTTGACCGTTCCGGCACTGCTGGCCGCAGGTGTGCCTCCGACCCAGGCACTGGCGACAAACAAGCTACAGGGGGCATTCGGGAGCTTTTCAGCCTCATTATATTTTGTGCGAAATGGCCTGGTGAACTTGAGCCAGATGCGAAATGCGATTGGCTGTACCTTCGTCGGTTCGGCAATCGGGGCTGAACTTGTCCAGCGTATTGAGGCCGGCGTACTGACAAGCCTGATCCCTGTCTTGCTGGTGTGTATTTCACTCTATTTTTTGCTGGCACCTCAGGCTGGCAAGGGAGGCGGGGCACCTAAGCTATCGGACAATGCGTTTGCCCTGACCGTCGGTGCCGGTGTCGGCTTTTATGATGGCTTTTTTGGCCCGGGAGCCGGCTCCTTGTTCACCGTCGGCTTTGTTGTCATTGCCCAGTTGGGACTGGTTGAAGCGACAGCCAGAACAAAAGTGCTTAACTTCACCTCAAATTTTGCTGCGCTGTTATTTTTTATTTTTGCCGGGTTGCCGGTTTGGGAAATTGGCCTGGTGATGGCAGTAGGTGGCTTTTTGGGAGCCCGTATTGGTGCCAGGGTTGTGGTGACTAAAGGTAGAAAGCTTATTCGACCGATGGTGGTGATTATTTCGATGGTGATGGCGGTGAAGCTGTTGTTGGAACAACATCCGCAATGGTTTCAATAAGCGTACGGATCCGCGCTGACTGATAGCTGCTTTGTCGGTAGCAAAGGTGTACCGGACGGGTGAGCTCATCAAGAAAATCAAAATGGTGACAAAATGCCGGATCTATCTTTAGCGTTTTGACGATAGAGGCCGGTACGAGCGCAGGGGCCACGCCTCCCAGTGCCAGCTGGGCTGCGGCCGTGTAGGAGTCCATCTCCATCAAGGGAACAATACCGACTTTTTGAAGCAGGCTGGCCTGATTGGCGTTGGCCGGATTTTGAAAGTCATTGACCAGCAGGGCTTGCGGCGTTTGCGGCAGGGGCTGGTGGCTGATCACCGCAAAGGGTTCATCGAAAAGATGGCGGGCAGCCAGCCCGTGCTGCGGTGGCAGGTGACCGGCACAAAAGCCGATGGTCGCCTCTCCCGATTGTACTTTTTCGACAATGACCGGGGTATGGTGGGTTGCAATGGAAATGTAGGGGTCGGTCTTAATATAGTTACCCATCATTTCGCCAAGGTAACCGGCTACCAGGGTTTCTGAGCATTCAAGGGTGATGATGGTGTGGTCCTGGAAGCTCTGCTGATCAAAGATCAGCCCTTTGATTTCTTTATAGCTGGGGCCGATATTGTCAATTAGGGCGACGGCGTCTACGGTCAGTTTTATCCGGCGGCCGGAAGGCTCAATCAGCTTCTTTCCCAACTTTTTCTCTAGCCTTGCAATACGTTTGCTGACGGCGCTCTGACTGATATACAGAGAGCTGCCGGCTTTGCTCATGGTCCCTTCTTTAGCCAGTACCAGCAGGGTTTCTATGCCTTCAAGTAACATAGCTGTACTCCATGATTAAGATGGTGAGTGACTAAGTGGGCAGACAGGATGGGCATAAAGTTTGGAGCAAATAGCCGGCAAGCCGGCTATTTGACACTAGGGGGCTATTTCTTCTTGCTTGGTGATACTACCGACTTCCAGTACTGCGGCAACATCAAGGTGTTCAGCGTTCATCATGGAAGAGATCCGCTGTACGGATGATAACAGCAGCGACTGCTCCCACTCTTCAAGCTCCTGAAAGCGGGAAACAAAGTTCTCCTGAAGCGGAAGCGGTGCTTTGGCAAGCACTTCTTTGCCGGTTTCTGTCAGGTAAGCATGTACTTTTCGCTTATCTAGCTTGCTTCGTTCACGAACGACCAGCTCACGTTTTTCCAAACGGTCAAGAATCGTCGTTGCCGTCGCCTGGCTCATGTTTGTGTTGTTTGATAGCTGGCGAATGGTGACTTCACCTGAGTCACGAATCGCTCGCATCAAAACTAATTGAGGCCCCGTGAGTCCTGCGACTTTATTGAGTTTTCTCGAGTGTAAATCGATAGCTCGAATAATTTGTCGAAGGGCAATGAGGACTTCTTCGTGCTTGTCCATTTAACTCTCCCAAATTAGTGTCGCGAAGGTACATCAATATTGATAAACATTAAAGGCTTAGTTGCTGTAAACACGACAAAACCGTGGTTCTTCAACCTCATTATCGTCGCCAAGGACCATTAACTCAACGAAAGGGCACTTGGGGAGGCCTCGATTGATAGTGTTTTGTGTCAATTGAAGAACAATCAGAATCTTGGATATGTTAGCAAAGTGCGCGGAATTTAGACAGCGCGGCATCTTTTGGTTATTTAATTGAGCGGTATGGTTATTTTTTTTATTCATGAAGTGATTAGTTATTCCCAAATGTAAAAATCATGGCTATCATGCGTGAATAAAAATGATTATCACTAACATACGTATTAGTGATTATGGTAAAGCAGCTCATATAAAGGACGTAACTCACAATGAATAATAAATTCACTCGCAACCTTATTGCGGCGTCATTACTGACACTTCCAGTTTTCGCGCAGGCGGCACCAACTAAAGCAGAGGTTGTCGAGCATTACGCCGATCTGGCTCACAGCGTATTTAGTGACTCTCTGATCACAGCGAAGTCATTGGACAAAGCACTTGACGCACTTATCGCCAACCCATCGGAAGCAAACCTTGCCAAAGCGCGTGAAGCGTGGAAAGCGGCACGTGTACCGTACCAACAGTCTGAAGTATTCCGTTTCGGTAATGCGATTGTCGATGATTGGGAAGGACAACTTAATGCCTGGCCGCTTGATGAGGGCCTGATCGATTACGTTGCTGATGATTATCAGTATGAGCTGGGCAATGAAGGCGCGCAGGCTAACATCATCGGTAACGAGTCACTGCAAGTCGGCAATGCCAAGATTGATGTGAAAAAAATCACACCTGAACTACTGGCCGAGCTGAATGAGCTGGGCGGTTCTGAGGCGAACGTTGCAACCGGTTATCACGCTATCGAATTCCTACTTTGGGGGCAGGATCTCAATGGCACTGGCAACGGTGCCGGTGAGCGTCAGTACACTGACTTCGCCTACGGTGAAGCGTGTACCAATGGTGGCTGTGAACGTCGTCGTGATTACCTGAAGGCGGCTTCTGAGCTGCTGCAGGCCGATTTAAGCTGGATGGAACAGCAGTGGTCTGCTGACGTCGCGTCTAACTACCGTACCGAACTGTTGGCTGATTCGGCAGACAACGGTTTACGTAAAATGCTATTCGGTATGGGCTCTCTTTCTCTGGGCGAGCTGGCCGGTGAGCGTATGAAGGTTGCGCTAGAGGCGAACTCTACCGAAGACGAGCACGATTGTTTCTCTGACAACACTCACTACTCCCACTACTATAACGAGCAAGGTATCTACAACGTATATACCGGTACCTATATGCGCGTGAACGGAACGCTGGTTTCTGGTCCAAGCATTCATGATCTTGTCGAGAAGAAAGACAAGCAGGCTGCGAAAGAGATCCAGGCTGAGTTTGACCGTGCCCGTAGCCAGGTTTATACCCTGGTTCAATCTGCAGAAAAGCAAAATCAACATTTTGATCAGCTGATTGCATCTGGCAACAAGGAAGGTAATGCCCTGGTCGGAAAATCTATCATGGCGCTGGTTAAGCAGACGGCAGAAATTGAGCGTGCAGCCTCTATTATCGGTGTTAGTAACCTGAACCCGGATACGGCTGATCACCAGTTTTAATTATCAGAAACACCTGATAACCACAATTAATTGAAAGGGGCTCGGTCGAGCCCTTTTGTCGTCATATAAAAATGAGTGTGTGAGCTATGAAGTTGTATTTTGCCGCAGCGTTTCTTTCTTTGTCTGCAATTTCTACTGTCGCTAATGCCCAAGATTCTAATGCCGGTTCTGCGCCAGAAAAGCCGGATCCAAGTGTGATTAAAGCGTTGAAGTCGGGAGGGGATACCACAGTCAAAAAATCGGGGCCGAACGCATTTTCGTTGCCAGCAGGTAACCTGCCTTTGTCAAAGCGCCTTGATTTCAGCGTTGGTAACAGTTTCTTCCGTAATCCATGGGTTCAGGCTCCGGCAACGACCGATGCCCGTGATGGCTTAGGGCCATTGTTCAATACCAATGGTTGCCAGAACTGCCATATAAAGGACGGTCGGGGTCATCCGCCTGAGCCGGGCGACAGTAATGCGGTTTCGATGCTGGTTCGCCTCAGTATCCCTGCCATGACCGCTGAGCAAAAGAAAGCCGTGATCACCGATGGTGTAATTCCGGAACCAACCTATGGTGGTCAGCTTCAGGATTTCTCCATTTCTGGGGCCAGGCCGGAAGGGCAGATCAAACTTACCTATAGCGATGTGCCAGTGACCTTCGCCGATGGCGAAGTGGTGACTTTGCGTAAGCCTGAACTGGCGATTACAGAGCTGAACTACGGCCCGCTTCATTCCGATGTGTTGATGTCGGCCCGTATTGCCCCGCCGATGATCGGGCTTGGCCTGCTCGAGCAGATCCCGGAGGCGACTTTGGTGGCAATCGCGAGGGAGCAGGAAAATGCGGCCCAGGGTGTGTCCGGCAAGTTAAATAAAGTCTGGGATGTTGAGAAACAGCAACTGGTAACCGGTCGTTTTGGCTGGAAAGCCGGCCAGCCTACGCTGATGCAGCAAAATGCCGCCGCATTCAATGGTGACGTTGGTCTGACAAGCAACCTGTTCCCAAATGAAAATTGTACTTCTCAGCAGTCGATATGCAATGAGCTTCCAGATGGCGGAAAACCAGAAGTCAGTGACAATGTGCTGGATTTTGTCGAGTTTTACTCACAGCACCTGGCGGTGCCTTCACGCCGTAATGTTACTGATCCGCGAGTGATGAAAGGCGAAGCCATTTTCGCAGAAGTCGGGTGCGATAGCTGCCACCGCAGCCAGATTACTACCGCTAAAAATGCCGAGCTGCCGGCACTGTCCGAGCAGTTAATTAATCCGTACACCGATTTGCTGTTGCACGATATGGGCGAGGGACTGGCCGATAATCGCGGTGAGTATTTGGCCAACGGTCGTGAATGGCGAACAGCGCCACTGTGGGGAATCGGTTATACCGAGGAAGTTAACGGTCACACTAACTTCCTGCATGACGGCAGGGCGAGAACCTTGATGGAAGCTGTGCTGTGGCATGGCGGAGAGGCCCAGCAAAGCCGTGACAAAGTGCTGACATTGTCGAAAACGGACCGAGATGCCCTGATTGCATTTCTGCAGTCATTGTAAAAGGAAGCGGACATGAAACTATCAGTAACATCGTTATCAGCGGTTGCAATCGCAATGGCTGTTACCGGGTGTAATGATCAGCAGCAAAGCATGACCGGTACGATTCATCAGCAGCACCTGCAGGCGGCGGAGCTGTTTGCAGATGCCTCTCGTCAGGTCAATAGTGAGCTCACCGCCTTATGTCAGTCTTATGATGAGAATCAACTGGAGGCCGCCCGTCAATCCTGGCAGCAGGTGATGCACAGGTGGATGGCACTGCAGGGGCGCGAGAAAGGCAGTGAAGAGGCGTTGGCGCTAAGCTGGCAAATCCAGTTCTGGCCTGACAAGAAAAATACAACCGGACGCAAGCTTAACCAGCTACTGAAGCAGGATACAGAATGGACGGCAGCCGATATTGCTGAGCAAAGTGTTGCGGTACAGGGGCTGGGGGCTGTTGAGTGGTTCTTGTATGAAAAGCCGACATTGCTGCAAAGCGGCAAGGGATGTCAGCTGGCGGAAGCTGTCGGGGATCGTCTGCAGCAAAGTGGCGAGCAACTGACGAAAGCGTGGCGGCCAAATCCGTGGCAGCAGTTAACGCCGCAGATGGCCCTCGGTGAGTATCTGGGTGCACTGAACAACCAGCTTGATTACAGTATGAAGAAACTGACCCGTCCGCTAGGAAAGCCGGGGGCGCCCAAGATCTATCAGACTGAATCTTGGCGCTCGCAGACTTCGCTTGGCAACCTCAAGATCAATGTGGAAGCGATGCAGCAGCTTTATATGGCTGATGGCAGGGGGCTTGATGCGTTATTACGCCAGCGTGGTTATGGCGTAACGGCCGATCAGATCAGCAATCGTTTTGCCTCCTTGCTGGAAAGTTGGCCTGAAACGGACGCGATGGTACCGATGTTGAAGACCAAAGAAGGCTACCGCGAGTTGCTGAATATTTACAACGGGCTGGAATATATCCAGATCGCGCTGCAGGATGATGTAGCAGCAGAGTTGGGTATAGTGGTGGGGTTCAATGCAACCGATGGTGACTGATTATACTCGCAGGAAACTGCTACGGACGGCGTTGGGGGCGATGGCAGTCGTCCCGGCAGCCGGCTTGCTGTCGGCCTGCTCGACGGGTGCGACAGCACAGCGTCTGACACCGAAGCTCATCGGGTGCAGCCGTACTCCTGTTGGTGGTTACAGTGTGGTTGTTGCCAGCCAGGATGGCCTGCCGATATATCAATTCGCGCTACCGGGTCGTGGACACGGCATTGCTATACAGCCTAACGGTACCTTGGCGGCGGCGTTTAGTCGTCGTCCGGGGCAGTACTTGCAAGTATTCGATTATCAGGGCGGGCAAGAGTGGCCGATCAGGGTCGCCGATCCCCAGCGCCATTATTATGGTCATGGCGTGTTCTCGGCAGATGGCAATTATCTCTATGCGACCGAAGGCGTTAAGACCAGTAGCGAAGGGGTGATTGGGGTCTATGACGTTAAGGCCGGGATGGCCAAGGTTGCCGAGTTTACGGGATTTGGTATCGGCCCTCATGAAGTCGTGTTAGCCGATGAGCATACGCTGGCTATTGGTGTTGGCGGAGTACACACCCAGGGGAGAAAGCCACTCAATCTGGATTCAATGCAGCCGGCGCTGGTGTATCTTGATGTTCAAACCGGCGGCGTGCTGGAACGCGTTGAGCTGGAGGATAAACGGCTCAGTATCCGTCACCTGAGTGTCACGGATACCGGTGAAATCGCCTGCGGGCAGCAATACCGCGGCGAGCCTGAACAGGCTGCCCCTCTGGTGGCGCTGCATCGTCGTGGCCAGCCGTTGCGACATCTTAAGGCTGACGATGAACATTGGTTGAGATTCAACCACTATGTGGCCAGTATTGCCAGTGTCGATGGCTATTTGCTGGCGACCTCCCCGCGGGGAAATTGTTATGGTATCTGGCATGAGGCGAGCATGGAGCTGGTTGAGATCAAACCCCTGATTGATGCCTCCGGTGTCGGTGTGATTGATGGCGAGTGGTTGGTCGGCTCGGGCTCAGGAAAAGTGCTGACAATTACCCCGCCCAAGCAAGTTCGTGCCTACCAAAGCCCGGTTATGTGGGATAACCATTGGAACGTCTTGCCAAGTTAATGCCTTTTTCCAGTCTTTTGTAAAAATAATTTGGCTATCTCCAATAGAGTCTGCCAGTACCTGTGTTGTTGAGTTAACTCAAAAGGATAGGATGCTGGTGGCCTTTTCTGCTGCCTGTATCTTTTCTGACGAAATGGATTGAGTTTAAGAATTGAAACATTGCCGCGAGTTCCCCGAAGCTAAATTTAAATCCGTTATTTTGCGAGTTTGCCATACTTAAAATGTTGTTGACGGGGATCTCTCATGGCAATGTCAAAGCTTAGCTGTATCGGGCTTGTTCTGATGGTCACTTGTACACAGACGGTGTCGGCGGAAAGCCTACCGCCATCATCCCACTTGGCTGTAGGCGCTTCGCTACAGCAACCCGCTGAAGATGTCTTGCAACAGCAAAAGGCGAAACAGTGGGTACTCGAAATTGCAAATGATGTTTCTGCTATTCGCTATATTGATAAGCTTGCCCAGTTATACCATGCCATCGGCTATACGCCGCTTTGGCAAGACACCTTTACTGCCAATGAGTTTGATGAGCAGCTTAGGCTCTTGGCGCAGTCTGGCGTTAGTGCTGACTACACGCGCCGTTACTCGTTGTTGCAACACTTCAAAAATTCTAACGACTGGCGCCAGTACGACTTACTGGCAACCGATTCGCTGCTGGCTTATATGAGCTATATCGAAAGTCTGCCTGAATTCGGTCGCGGATGGTTGTTCGGTGCCGGGGTCGAGTCGCGCCTGCCTGCTCCCTCTTCGGTAGGGCTTGAGCGGTTGCTCAGTGCTGTTGAGGTCGACAGGCTGCGGTTTTTTGTCGCCGGGCTAAAACCGGCTGATGATCGCTATACGCAGATCGAACTGGCGATCAAGGAGTTGGAGCAGGCCGCCAGCCAGCGCTGGCCCGGGTTTTATCAGCAGGGGATTATCCGCCTTGGCACCCGGCTTAAGAACCCTGACGGCTTGATCACAATCCTCGAAAATCTTGGCGATTTGCAGGATTACGAGGCAGAACAGTTGCGTGAGGCGAAGGTACGCACTTACAACATCGACTTGGTTAATGCTATCAAAAGCTTCCAGCAGCGACATGGCCTCAAGGTTGATGGCACCATTGGCCCCAAAACCCGTTACTGGCTGGCGATGCCGGCAAAAGAACGTATTCGGATCCTGGCACTCAATGCGCAGCGACTGCATCTATGGCCGGCCGATCAGCCCTCCATGCTTGTTGTTAATATTCCTGACTATGAGCTGACGTTGTGGCTGGATAACAAACATGTGCTGGATAGCAAGGTGATCGTCGGCAGGCCCAGTCGCCGTACCCCTTTGATGACCTCGACGGTGGCATCGGTTGTCTTCAACCCGTACTGGAACGTGCCGATTTCTATCATGCGTAAAGATATTCTGCCCAAGGCCAGGTATGACCGAGGTTACCTGTACCGGAATGATTTCAGGGTCATCCGCAGTTGGACAAGTTCGGAGCAGATCCCGATCCATACCATCGACTGGCGAATTGTCAATGCAAAAGCGTTCCCGTATCGGCTACGGCAAAAACCGGGCAAGAAAAATGCCCTTGGTCGCTTTAAGTTCAATATTCCGAACGATAACTCGATCTACCTCCATGATACACCGGCCAAAAGCCTGTTTAACAAAGACGAGCGGGCATTCAGTTCAGGCTGCGTCAGGGTCGAGCATGCCGATGACCTGGCGATGATTTTGCTGACTTACTCGGGTGTCACCGAGCAGCGTGTCAACGAGCTCAAGGCGAGGACGAAAACCAAAACTGTCGGACTCAACAACCGGGTTAAGGTGCATCTGATTTATCAGACAGCCTGGGTAGACAATCAGGGTTTGGTGAATTTTCGTGATGATGTCTATAGCTATGATCAAATGAGTGAGATGTCTCAAAAAGAAGAAAAATTCACAATTATTTACCACGAATAATTTTCTTATAAGTCAGTCATTAGCCGATGGCGGTACAATAATTAAGCGTTTTATTGCGTTTAACACATTTGACTGAACAAAAACTGAACGGTATCTTGCTTTTCGATTCATGGCTTTGGCCCGACATTAGCAAGAAAGTGGTTTAGTTTAGGATGTCTGAGATTGATTACAAGCGCCGCCAGTTATTGGTTGCTGGGGGACTGGCGGTTGGCGCATGTTTATTGCCAGGAGTGGCATTGGCTAGCCCGTACAAAGCAACGAGTGCGAGAAAGATTTCGCTGTGTAATATTCATACTAAAGAAGATCTGGAAACCCAGTACTTTGATGGTCAAAGTTATATCAAGCAAGAACTGAAGCGAATTAACCATATTTGCCGTGATTTCCGCCGTAATGAAGTGGCAAACATGGATCGCCGTCTGTTTGATGCAATTGCCGAAATACAGGCGGGTTTAGGGCACAAGGGCCAGGTGCGGATTATCTCCGGTTACCGCTCTCCCGAGACCAACAAAGCATTGCAGAAAAATGGCGGGGTGGCAAAAAAGAGCTACCATATGAAAGGCGAAGCCATTGACTTCAATCTTGAAGGGGTGCCCTTGTCCAAGGTGCGCAATGCTGCCCTCGAGTTACGCCTCGGTGGCGTAGGCTATTACCCGAAGAGTGGTTTTGTCCATATTGATACAGGCCCGGTTCGTCGTTGGTAAGTGATAAAGGTCGAACTGCCAACCGAGTTGAGTGTAATATTTGTCGAATAATTCCAAAGCCGGTTTCTATCTCCCTCTCTTGATAGATTCCGGCTTTGTTGTATCTGGGATTTTGTTGTTACTGCCTGTGGCGTGTTATCCTGCCCCCAGATTATTGTGAGTTAGGAAAGGGCTATGAGTCTCCAGTTTGAAATTGTTCCAGTTACCCCGTTTCAGCAAAACTGTTCGGTTATTTGGTGTGATGAAACCAATGAAGCTGCCTTGGTCGATCCCGGTGGTGATATTCATTTGCTAAAAAACAAGGTTCAGCAACTGGGGCTGACAGTCACCAAGCTGATCCTGACTCATGGCCATCTTGACCATGTCGGCGGTACCGCGCCGTTAGCGGCTGAGCTAGGTGTACCTGTGATTGGTCCGCATAAAGAGGATGCATTCTGGCTGCAGGGGTTGCCTCGTCAGAGCGAGATGTTTGGTTTCCCGCTGACAGAAGCTTTCGATCCGGATCAGTGGCTGGAAGAAGGTGATGTGGTCACCGTCGGCAATCAGTCTTTAAGTGTGTATCACACGCCGGGGCATACGCCGGGTCATGTCGTGCTCTACAGTGCCGAAGCCAGTGTTGCCTTCGTGGGGGATGTGCTGTTCAATGGCGGGATTGGTCGTACCGATTTCCCGAAAGGCGATTTTCAGACTTTGATCAATTCTATCAAGGGCAAGTTGTGGCCGCTTGGCAATGATGTTTCCTTTGTACCGGGTCACGGCCCGATGTCGACATTTGGCAAAGAGCGGGTGTCAAATCCGTTTGTGGCAGACGAAATGCCGCTGTACTAACAGGCTTCAATTCCTGGGACTGACAAAGCGAGGGTGTTCAGCTCTCGCTTTTCTGTTTATTGATTCGCACACACTATAGTTCTCTTCTTTTATCCCCATCTTTTTAATGTGACTACTTTCACGCTTTTCCAGCCAAGATGCAAAAACTAGGAATCTTTCCTAATTGTTTTAGGTCGGCTTCTCAAGCCAGTAAACCTGACCGTCTTTAAAATCTTCAGTCAATCGGGTTGAACATCCTTATGCCTTGCCTTCAAACGCCTTGTTTGGCGGGTTGCCGAGGTTTCGGTATGGGCATAACTATTTCTTTTGCTCCCGATGATCTCCAGGAGTCTGCTTACTGAATGCCGTCTGATAGTTCGGTGGTGAACAGGACATGCCAGGTATTCAGTAAGTAGGCTTTATATTAGAAAATTGAGGGTTTCACATGTTTAAATTGTTGGAGCAGGTCAGAAAGCCGACGCTGGATCTGCCTGTAGAAGAGCGCCGCAAGATGTGGTTTAAGCCATTCATGCAATCGTACCTGGTTGTATTTATTGGCTACCTGACCATGTATCTGATCCGCAAAAACTTCAATGTTGCTCAAAACGACATGATTTCAACCTACGGCTTGTCGATGACAGAGCTAGGTATGATTGGTTTGGGTTTCTCTATCACCTACGGTATTGGTAAAACAGCCGTTTCTTATTATGCCGATGGTAAAAATACCAAGCAGTTTCTGCCGTTCATGCTGATCCTGTCTGGTATTGCGATGCTGGGCTTCAGTGTGAGCATGGGCGGTTCAGGTGTGAGCTTGTTCCTGATGATTGCTTTCTATGGTCTGAGCGGTTTCTTCCAGAGTACCGGTGGTCCGTCTAGTTACTCTACCATTACCAAGTGGACACCGCGTAAGAAGCGGGGTACCTACCTGGGCTTCTGGAACATGTCACACAATGTCGGTGGTGCCGGTGCGGCAGGTGTTGCCCTGTTCGGTGCGAACTACCTGTTTGATGGTCACGTGATCGGTATGTTTGTCTTCCCGTCGATCATTGCTCTGGTAGTGGGCTTTATCGGTCTGCGTTACGGCAGTGATTCACCGGAAGCTTACGGCTTGGGCAAGGCCGAGGAACTGTTCGGTGAAGAAGTCAGCGAAGAGGATGTCAACGCTGAAGAAAACCAGATGACCAAGCGCGAAATCTTCATGGAATACGTGCTGAAGAACAAGATTATCTGGTTGCTGTGTTTTGCCAACATCTTCCTGTACATCGTACGTATCGGTATTGACCAGTGGTCGACAGTTTACGCCTATCAGGAGCTTGGTTTCTCGAAGGAAACGGCTATCCAGGGCTTTACTATGTTCGAGGTTGGTGCTCTGGTCGGTACCTTGATGTGGGGTTACCTGTCTGATTTGGCCAATGGTCGTCGTGCCCTTGTCGCATGTGTTTCTCTGGCACTAATCATCTTTGCGCTTGAGTTCTATCAGACCGCGACAACTGAGTACATGTACCTGGGTTCTCTGTTTGTACTTGGCTTCCTGGTGTTCGGTCCTCAGCTGCTTATCGGTGTTGCTGCCGTTGGCTTTGTTCCGAAGAAAGCGATCAGTGTTGCCGACGGTATCAAAGGTACGTTTGCCTACCTGATTGGTGACAGTTTTGCCAAGCTTGGTCTGGGTATGATTGCCGATGGTACGCCTATCTTCGGTTTGACAGGTTGGCAGGGTACCTTTGCGGCTCTGGATACTTCAGCCGCAGTATGTATCGGTTTGTTGTTCTTTGTTGCTATCGCGGAAGAGAAGAAAATCCGTCGCGAGAAGCGCCTGCTACAAGAGACTGAAGTAGAACTTGCCTAAGTTGCTCTGACTCAATAAACCACCCTTCTGGGTGGTTTTTTTATGCCTTTATGAATATATGGGAAGTGGACCTGACTGCTTCTTGTGATAAGGGATGTAATGAATGCTGGGATTTCATTTTTCGCTCTTGC
The DNA here is from genome assembly GCF_009910675.1 of Photobacterium alginatilyticum. Lineage (GTDB taxonomy): Bacteria > Pseudomonadota > Gammaproteobacteria > Enterobacterales > Vibrionaceae > Photobacterium > Photobacterium alginatilyticum. The sequence continues at coordinate 199,007 of NZ_RSEJ01000001.1, forward strand.
CTGTCAGGGCGGATGGATGTAGCTTATGCCTCTTTTTGCTGTGGCCGGGTGGTGCTAGATGATCAAAGTCGTACTGGTAGATGATCACATTATTGTGCGTTCTGGGTTTGCCCAATTGCTGTCGTTGGAAACCGATATAGAGGTTGTCCGGGAATTTGGCTCTGCTCAGGAAGCAAGGCTGGGCATTCCGGGCAGCAAGGCTACGGTTTGTATTCTGGATATTTCGATGCCGGACGAAAGCGGCTTGTCTCTGCTGGCCGATCTGCCGGAAGGAATCGCCTGCATCATGCTGAGTGTCCATGACTCGGTAGCGATTGTCGAAAAAGCACTGGAAGCAGGGGCCAGGGGCTATTTGAGCAAGCGTTGTAGCCCGGATGAATTAATTCAGGCGGTACGAACAGCGGCAACCGGCGGTTGTTATCTGACGCCTGACATTGCGCTGAAACTGGCTTCCCCCGATCGTGGTGGAAAGCAGCTGACCCAACTGACCAAGCGCGAGCGTCAGATCGGCGAGATGCTGGCATTGGGGCTGGATGTAAAGACGGTGGCAGCCAAGCTGGGCCTTAGCCATAAGACGGTTCATGTTCATCGTGCCAATGCGATGGACAAACTGAACGTCAAGAATAATGTCGAGCTGGCAAAGTGTTTCGCTTCTGAGGCGCTTTGATGCGTAATTTTGCTATTACCTCCCTGTGTAGCTGGCTGCTGATATCCTGCAGCTGGTTTTGTCTGTGGATCATTGGCTTTTACTTCACACTCGATCCCGAGCTGGCCGTCTTATTTTTTCCCTTTGCGATGAGGTTGGGGATATCTCTTCATGCCCCCAAACAATACTGGCCGGCTATATACGGGGCGGAGTGGTGGCTGATTGTCTCTTTGGCCGTGATGCTCGAACAGCCACAGTGGGTGTCGGTTATTGCCGCGAGTTTACTCAGCCTGCCGGTCCTGTGGCTGGCCCATCAATATTATTACGGCACCCAGTGGCGCAGGTTATGCGTCATGGGGGCAGTGATCGGCCTGACGGCGCTGATAAATACGCTGGCAGTCGCCTCACAAAGCAACCATAGCCTGATGGTACTGCTGGTCAGCATTACCGGCGGGTTGATGCTGGTGCCCAGTTGCTATTTGATTTGGAGCTATTTGTTTCAGAAAGCGTGGATCCCGCTGACTGTCGGTCTGGTGTCTCGCCCTGTTGAGCTGCGAAGCCGGCATGTGGTGCTTTATGCCTCGTTGTTTATGGTTAGTATTGCGATTCAGCTTGGCCTGCCTGATGAGATGCGCCGGTTTGCGCCGTTCTGCCTGGCAATCCCGATCATTCTTCTGGCGTTTCGGTATGGCTGGCAGGGCGCTTTGCTGGGCACCTTGCTAAACAGTGTGGCCTTGATTGCGGCCAGAACCGGGGGCAGCAACCTTGAGATCACCGATCTCTTGTTGTCGCTATCGGCCCAGAGCCTGACAGGCATTTTGCTGGGGATGGGGATCCAGCGCCAGCGTGAGCTGAACCAGCAGCTCCGCCATGAACTGGTCCGTAACCATAGCTTATCCCGTCAGCTGGTAAAGGCCGAAGAATCGGTCCGACGCGAAGTTGCCCGCGAGCTTCATGACGAAATAGGGCAAAACATCACGGCGATTCGTACCCAGGCCTCGATTATCCAGCGTGTTGAAAATACGCCGATGGGGAAGACTTGTGCAACCACGATTGAGTCGCTGTCACTGAATATTTACGATACCACCAAGGGACTGCTGACCCAGCTGAGACCGAAGTCACTGGATGATCTCGGCCTTGAAGATGCCGTGCACCAGTTGGTCCGAGAACTCGAGTGCGAAAGTCACGGTATAGAGACCATTATTGATTGGCACCATAACGGCCAGGATTTGGCTGCACTCAGTGACACCATGAGTGTGACTGTGTACCGGATTTGCCAGGAAGCACTCAATAATATCGTGAAATACGCCAGGGCCTCCGAAGTGAGCATCCGTATCGACATCAGGGAAGAGGTTGAGCTGATTGTCAGGGACAATGGTATCGGCTTTAAGCCGGAGCTGACACTCAATGGATTTGGTCTGCGTGGGATGCGCGAGCGGGTTCAGGCTCTCGGAGGAACCTTCACACTGCACAGCCAGACAATGGGAGAAGCACAGGGCACTGAGCTTAGAGTGACTCTGCCTGTGTTGTAATTCTGCTTCTGTTGTAACGTCCTTGGGTTGAATGAATAAGTAAAGAATGATGCTGGGTTATCTAAAATCACCGCAATCTGCGCCAACGGTTACCGACACCAAACAGGTCGACGAGATGTACCGTCATTGGCGGTTCCACATAATGTTTACCATGTATATCGGCTATGCCGTGTTTTATTTCACGCGAAAGAGCTTTAACTATGCCTTGCCGGCAATGATCGCTGATCTGGGCATTGATAAAGCCGATATTGGCATGATCGGAACGTTGTTCTATATCACCTACGGCTGTTCGAAGTTTCTCTCCGGGATCATTTCTGACCGCTCTAACCCGCGTTATTTTATGGGGATCGGTCTGATTGCCACGGGTGTGATCAATATCCTGTTTGGCTTTTCGAGCTCATTGCTGGTAATGACAAGCCTGTGGGTACTGAACGCCTGGTTCCAGGGCTGGGGATGGCCACCGTGCTCCAAGTTGATGACAACCTGGTATTCACGTTCAGAGCGTGGGTTGTGGTGGTCACTGTGGAGTACTGCCCACAATGTTGGCGGCGCATTGATCCCGCTTCTGGTGGGTTTCCTGACCCTGCATTATAGCTGGCGCTACGGATTCATCGTTCCTGGTCTGATTGCTGTTGTGGTTGGTCTGGTACTTTGCTGGCGGCTAAGGGATAAGCCAGTGACTCTCGGGCTGCCGACGGTTGGCCGCTGGCGCAAGGACAGCTTGGAGCTGGCCCAGGAAAACGAGGGCAGGGGACTGAGCCACAGTGATATCCTGAGTAAGTACGTGTTGAGCAACAAGTATATCTGGCTGCTGGCGTTTAGTTATGTGCTGGTGTATATCGTGCGCACAGCTGTTAATGACTGGGGTAATTTATATCTGACCGAGCAGCACGGTTACAGCCTGATCACTGCCAACACAACGTTGTCGTTGTTTGAGGTGGGTGGGTTTGTCGGCTCTCTTGTCGCCGGCTGGGGGTCTGACAGGCTCTTTGGTGGCAACCGGGGACCGATGAACTTGATCTTCTCTATCGGAATCTTTCTGTCGGTGGCGGCACTGTGGCTGATGCCGATCACTGGTTTTGTGCTTCAGGCTGGCTGCTTTTTTACTATCGGGTTTTTTGTTTTTGGTCCGCAAATGCTAATCGGCATGGCGGCGGCAGAGTGCTCCCATAAAAATTCTGCCGGGGCTGCGACGGGCTTTGTCGGACTGTTTGCCTATATGGGAGCGGCGCTGGCAGGTTATCCGCTGGCCCTGGTGATGGAGTATTACCACTGGTCGGGCTTTTTTACTGTTATCTCGGCGGCAGCGGCTGTGGTGGGTTTGCTATTGTTGCCATTCTTAAAAGCGCAGGAAACCGAGGAAAAGGAAACAGCCAGTTATGAGGCCGCCAGATAACGGCGGGTAAGGCCGACAAAATCCTCTGTTGAGCGGTCGAGCAGATCTTCCGAGATGAAGAAGTCATAGCCGAGCAGCTCGCGGTTGTAATGCATTCGGTTGGCCAGCATAGCCAGCAACCCTTTGAAGGTTTTTCCGCTACGACCGATGTAGTGCGTATCGTCAAACAGCATGTCTTCTATTTCATGGGGGGGGTTATCCATCCGCTTGTAGGCAAGAAACAGCAATGCCCGTTGCTCGAGCAGGATCTTGCTGGCAATACGAGGACAGATGGCGTCAAGGAACTCCTCGTAATCCTTCAGCCGGATCCCGACCCAGGGTATCGGCTGGTGCCAGCCTTGGTTGGCAATCGTGGCAGGGCCGATCTCGGCAATATTCTTCCATCGCGCCAGCCAGCCGCCACTCGGGCTATGAAACTGAATATGCATAAAGGTAAGGGTAAAGGACAGCTCGGGCTCTTGCGCCTGTTTTATCGCAATGATCAGTAAGGTGATAATTGCCAGCAATAAGATGGCGACAGCGGCAGATTTAATCGCCGGCACAAGGAACACAGTCAGGCCAAGGGCAATAAATGCGGCCAGGCTGATGATCAGCAGCAGTCCCCGGGGCTTTGATATCGGTGGCTTTATATAGCGTGTCTCCAAGCTGTTCTCCTTACTGATCACTTCTTTTAAGTATGGCTGATCTCTTGGCATAATATTTTTGTGCCCACTAATGCATATTAGTCAATGAGATTTTAATGAAGTAGCCATAATTGGGCCTATTTGCTGAAAATACCCGCTTAGTTATAGGTTATCGTTTGATATTAGATACATTTTTAGGCAGCTACTAATTGTTGGAAATGAGAGCCCAGCGCTTATTTTTGAGTAAAATCATGTTTTGTTGCGGGTTAAATGACCGTTTGCTGGCATTTCTCTAACATACTTGGTATAACACGCGCTTACTTTTTCCCGCTGGAAATACCAAGCTCATTCATTCCTTGACTGGTATATGGTGGTGACTGAAAGTAGTGCAACGGAGTAGGAAATTTAATGAGAATCTCTCACAAACGTAAAGTTCAGCTTAAGCTGCAAAAACGCGTAAAAGCAACGGTAGCAGCAGTAGCCAAACCGGCAGCCGTGAAAGCTGCTGTAAAAAAAGCACCAACTGCAGAAACAGTAAAAGCTGCTCCAGCGGCAAAACCTGTTGAAGAGCAAAAGCCAGTTGAAGCGGTAGCTCCGGCTGCGGCTCAAGTGTCTTTAACTCCAAAACAGCAGGCAGTGCTGGATATTGTGGTTAAGAACATTGAAGGTATCAATCCTAAGGGTATTGGTCTTCAAGCTGGCCAGGAAGATGCGAAAGCAGCTTCATGGGCAACAGGTGCGCTTAAGAAACTGGCCGAAGAAGGTCTGGTTGAGCGTATCCAATTGGCAGGTAACAAAGTACTTTATAAAGCACTTTAATCCTTGCCGAGCCCGCTCCTGCCAAAGCAGGAGCGGGTGTCCTTCTTAATTCTTATCCAAGCTGTTCTTTTTCTGATACATCTCTGCCTACCTTTCTTTCAGATATTCATCCTGCAATCCACGACATTGAATCGATCAAATCAGTCATTTCTATTGGCACTTGATTTTATTGACAAATTTACTTTGCCGCTGTCGATATTCCGCAGCTCTGCTATAACTTAACTATAACGGAGTGAACTTTTCAGGGAAATTGATACTCGGAGGCTATATTTTATGACAATGATAAGTGCTAGAGAGTTTTCTGACTGGCTCCGCAATCGCTTTGCTGATGAAGATCAAGGGGTATGTTTGACGCGCGAAGATATCAATCAGCTAACGGGCAGGCAGAGTTTTTCTCTGGGATTTGTCCATGATATTCACTACGAGCTGATGCAGCATGGAATGGCCTTTGTTACTGATACTTCAAGAGAAACCTTTTATTTGGTCCCAGTTTCTAACAAGCCCTGGCGAGAGCAGTTAGAACACCAATATGAGAGGGAGCTTTTTTGCAATGTCTTGCCCCTCGATAAATCTGGCTGAAGAAGCAGAGCGGCTCAGGAAGAAAGATAAAGGTAAAGGCGATTCAGACTCAAAGTAACAGATTTTCTTTGCATCGTTAAATTTGAGACAGATGGGTTTGAAAGGCTATACAGATAAAGAAAAGGGCGCGAAGAGCGCCCTTTTTGTTGTTTCGGTGCTTTAACGTGGAAGCCCTATTACAGAGCTTCGGCAAGTTAAAGTACAGCTGCGATACCCTTGCACAGCGGCGGCATGTTGGATTTTGTCATGCCCGCGACGCTGATCCGGCCCGAACCAACAATGTAGATACCGAACTCTTCTTTCAGGCGGTTAACCTGGTCTTTGTTCAGGCCTGAGAAAGAGAACATACCGTTCTGGCGCTCGATGAAGCTGAAGTCTGCCTCGACGCCCAGATCTTTCAGAGTTTGCACAAACAGCGTACGCATTTCCTGAATACGGTCACGCATGTCGGCAACCTCTTGTTCCCACTCGGCGCGCAAGGCTGCATCGTTTAGGATTTCGGTAACAATTGCAGCACCGTGAGCTGGTGGGTTAGAGTAAATAACACGGGCAATGCTCTTCACCTGGCTAAAGGCAGTCACTGCCAGCTCGTTGCTTTCGGCAACAAGGGTAAAGGCGCCGACACGTTCGTTGTACAGGCCGAAGTTCTTGGAGAAGGAGCTAGCAACCAGCAGCTCTTTACACTGAGCCGCGAAAATACGCAGGCCTTGTGCATCTTCTTCTACGCCCTTGGCGAAGCCCTGGTAGGCAAAGTCAAACATTGGCAGCAGTTGCTTCTCAACACAAAGCTCAGCCAGTTTCTGCCATTGTGCGGCGTCCGGATCAATACCTGTTGGGTTGTGGCAGCAGCCGTGAAGCAGAACAATGTCGCCAGGCGCAGCGTTAGCCAGATCAGCCAGGGCAGAATCGAAGTCCATGTCTTTGGTTTCTGCATCGTAGTAGGCATATTGTGCCGTTTCCAAACCGGCAGCCTTGAATACACCCATGTGGTTGGCCCAAGTCGGGTTGCTGATCCACACTTTTACATCGCCTAGCTGGCGCTTGATAAATTCGGCAGCAACACGAAGGGCACCGGTACCACCTGGTGCCTGAGCGGTTTGCGCGCGTTTGTCCGAAATAATGGATGCATCAGCACCGAAAAGTAACTGCTGAACAGCTAAACCGTATTCAGCAGTACCAGGAATGCTGAGATAGGATTTAGTTGTTTCTTTTTCCAATAAAATAGCTTCTGCTTTTTTTACTGTTGCCAGAACAGGAGTATTGCCAGACTCGTCCTTGTAGATACCAACGCCCAGGTTAATCTTTTCCGGGCGGGTGTCTTTTTTGAACTCTTCGGTCAGGCCTAAAATTGGGTCGGCAGGTGCAGCAGTAATTTTCTCAAACATCGTGGTCATCCATGCTGGTAAAAACAAACGGTCATAACCTTATTTATACCCTTTGTAGGTAAGTATTGACAACAAAATGCAACAATTTCATGAAAGATTTTTCCAAAGTCGCTCATAGTTATAGTTTTTGGTTAATCTTCACCACTCTTTGACAATCGTCACCAATTTCATTTGCAATAAAATTACGACATTTAGCCACGTCAGAAGGTGCAAAAATACACTTTCTGATCGTTTTTTCGTTACTTAAATATAAAAGCGTGTAATTTTACAACATTCGGTAATGTTTGACATTGTTGGTGTGAAATTGATCACAGATGGTAGGGGGTGGCTTCCAATAGGATTGCTCTCCGATGGAAACGGTCAAATATGATGAATACGGTCTGTTTATTGTACTAAAGGATATAAAAAGCCCTGCTTTAATAACATACAGGCGATAAACATACCAAATCACAACTCTTACATTGTTCGTCATATTCAGCCTGGAGTTGGAAGTTACCGCAGTCGCAATAAAATTTCAGACTGCGGTGGTATATATCGGGGATATATTAATGGAAAAGCCACGCCTTTCGTTTTGGCAAATATGGAACATGAGCTTCGGTTTCATGGGAATTCAATTTGGCTTTGGTTTGCAAAATGCCAATGTCAGTCGAATCTTTGAAACACTGGGAGCAAGCATTGATCAAATCCCTATCTTATGGATTGCTGCGCCGCTTACGGGGTTACTCGTACAACCTATCATTGGATACTTCAGTGACCGTACCTGGACAGGGTTAGGCCGACGCCGCCCGTACTTTTTGTTCGGGGCGGTAGCTTCTTCGGTGGCGCTGATTGTAATGCCATATTCCCCGTATTTATGGGTGGCCGCAGGTATGCTGTGGATTCTTGACGCATCGATAAATATTTCGATGGAGCCTTTCCGTGCGCTGGTGGCCGACAACTTGCCTTCTGAGCAGCGAACGCAGGGCTTTGCGGTTCAAACATTCTTTATCGGCGTGGGCTCGGTTGTCGCCTCTGCCATGCCTTATCTGCTAACAAACGTGTTCGATGTGTCAAATACAGCGCCAGCCGGCGAGGTACCGCCGTCGGTCAAAATCTCCTTTATTTGTGGAGCCGTGGTGTTTATTGGCTCCATCTTATGGACGGTAATTCGTACTAAGGAGTATTCACCGCAAGAGCTGGCAAAGTTTAACAATGAACAGTTTGAGCCAAAAGAAAAAGCCAGCCTGAAAGAGATCATCACAGATATCAAGGCGATGCCAAAGACAATGGTTCAGCTCGCTGTGGTGCAGTTCTTTTCTTGGTTCGCGTTGTTTGCAATGTGGATCTATACCACCTCGGCGGTGACATCTCACATCTTCGGTACCACTGACACCAGCTCAGTGGTGTATAACGAAGGGGCGGACTGGGTTGGCTTGTGTTTCGCGACCTACAATGGTATTTCGGCATTGGCTGCATTTGCCTTACCCTGGCTTGCCCAACGCACCAGCCGTAAGTTTGTGCATAGCCTGAGTCTGATCATCGGTGGCCTGAGCCTTGCCTCAATTTCTCTGATCGAAACACCATCGATGCTGATGCTCAATATGGTGGGAATAGGCTTGGCATGGGCCAGCATCCTGTGTATGCCTTATGCGATTTTGGCCGGCGCGCTGCCTGCAAAGAAAATGGGATTCTATATGGGGGTCTTCAACTTTTTTATCGTGTTGCCGCAGATCCTTGCTGCTGGCGTACTTGGCTTTTTCACTCGCTGGGCTTTTGGTGGCAATACAATGATGGCGATTGTGCTCGGTGGTGCTTCGATGATCTTTGCCGGCCTGATGGTCTCAGTAGTTAAGGATGAAGATGAGCCGAACTCCGCTTCGGAGCAAGTAAAGCTGAAGCCTGAAACGAACTAATTCAGCACTTTCTTTCTAGCGTCTTCTGTTCAGAAAGGCCAGCCCGGTTACGCGGCTGGCCTTTTGGTATTTAATGACGACAGCATTTGTGACTTGTCAGGGCTTATACGTTCCTAGATAAAGAAGGTATCAAGGTATAGCTGTTCGACTTCTTTTCTTGCCCATTCAGTACGGCGGAGAAATTTCAGGCTCGACTTCATGCTCGGGTCATTGTTGAAGCAGCGGACGTTAACCAGCCTGCCCAGTTCTTCCCATCCATAGTGATCAACCAGCTCGCCGAGTAGGGTTTGCAGGGTAATACCGTGCAGCGGGTTATTGGGTTGCGTGTTCATGTGCTTTGTTTCTTCGCTTGATCTGAGTGGCGGCCACTATAGCAGCTTTAAATCAGCGTTTGTAACTAATGGGGACTAATATCTGGTAAAGTAGCGGGCAATTTCGCAGTACGCCATTTCGGCAATGCTGCACTAATACTAGGATTTACTGTGCTTAACAACGACATCTTGCGACGTATTCGCTATACCTTTGATTATAACGATGCGGCAATGATCAGCATTTTTGCTGCCGCGGACCATGAGGTAACCCGAGAGCAAGTTAGCGACTGGTTGAAGAAAGATGATGATGCTGCATTTAAGAAGTGTACTGACCGTGAACTGGCTATTTTCCTCAATGGCCTGATAAATTCAAAACGCGGCAAGAAGGAGGGCGTCCAGCCTGAGCCTGAGTCACGTCTTACCAATAACATGATTTTCATGAAGCTACGTATTGCATTGAATTACAAGGCTGAAGATATACTTGAAATTATGGAGTCGGTTGATTTCACTATGAGCAAGCATGAGCTAAGCGCTTTTTTCCGAAAACCAGACAACAAGCATTACCGTGAATGTAAAGATCAGATTTTGCGTAACTTCCTGCTTGGTGTTCAGCAGAAGTTCCGTCCGGGTTCTGCAGAGTAATACTGAGATCAAACACATCTATTCAGTGTGATAAACAAAGGCTACCCAAGGGAAGGGTGGCCTTTGTTATAGTTGGAACCGCTTTAGCTGAGCTGTTCATCCAGCGAGATTTCTCCCTCATGCTGAGTCAGCAGCATTTTTTGGATATTGAAACCGCAAAGCATGAGAATAAGACACCAATTTAAGAAAGGAAGTGTACTTTTTTCCAGGCTTTCAGAGAGTTGAGTTGGTTTCCACTGAAAGGTGTCACAAAGGCTTTCTACCGTTATGCCAGTGAAGGTGTTGTCACCAATAATGCGCTTAAATTCTTTTTCGCTAGGCATTTCAAAAATGCTTCTATTTTTAAACGCAGTTGGTTTGAATGCGCGCATTACTTTCCTTGCATCGACATCAATAGGCTGACCGTTATTTTGAATGTTCGGTCGGCCTGCGAGGGCTGCGAGAAAACACCAGCAAGGGTAGGGAATATTAGAAATATTCTCAGGTTCACGCTTGTAGCGTGACATCCAATCAGAGATTTTTTTCTCTTGTAGGCCAGTTAAACGGGCGAGGGTTGCTGAATCATACCCATACTCTTTTAGCAGGTTGATAATTTCAGCGACTTCTGAAACGAAGGGTTTGGCCCACAGGCTTGCTGGCGCGAGGGTAGTTTCTCTGATCATAATAGGCTCATCGGGTTTAGTGCTGGTGCTTAGGGCACACAAGCGGATAGGCATAAGCTTATTCGATGCGAATCAGTAAGTCTATTCGTCTGACTCTGTTCGCTATCTATGATATTCCACCTGTCGATATTGCGGTCAGTTATGCAGGGGCTGGGCGGAACCAGGCTTGAAAGAAATAGCAAGGCTGAAAACAAACAGGACGAGCATAAAGCTCGTCCTGTGGAGTCGGTGACCTACCTCTAGATAGGTTCCTGTGCACTTCTAACTGAGATTAGAAGTTTGCAGAGCGTGGCGCACGTGGGAATGGAATTACGTCACGGATGTTAGCCATACCTGTTACGTAAGTTACCAGACGCTCGAAGCCCAGACCGAAGCCTGAGTGAGGAACAGAGCCGTAGCGACGCAAGTCACGGTACCAGCCCATGTGCTCAGGGTCGATACCCATTTCAACCATACGCTTGTCAAGAAGCTCCAGGCGTTCTTCACGCTGAGAGCCACCGATGATTTCACCGATACCCGGCGCCAGTACGTCCATTGCGGCTACTGTCTTGCCATCGTCGTTCATACGCATGTAGAACGCTTTGATGTCTTTCGGGTAGTTCTTCACAACAACAGGTGCTTTGAAGTGTTCTTCGGCAAGGTAACGCTCGTGTTCGGAAGACATATCGATGCCCCACTCAACATCGAACTCGAACTCACGACCAGAATCTTTCAGGATCTGGATAGCGTCAGTGTAGTCAACCTGTGCAAAATCTGACGTTACAAACTGCTCTAGACGAGTAATTGCATCCTTGTTGATACGCTGCGCGAAGAACTCAAGATCATCGCGACGCTCTTCAAGAACGGCCTTGAATACATATTTCAGCATGTCTTCAGCCAGTTCTGCCACGTCATCAAGCTCTGCGAATGCAACTTCTGGCTCAACCATCCAGAATTCAGCCAGGTGACGGCTGGTGTTCGAGTTTTCAGCACGGAACGTCGGGCCGAACGTGTACACCTTGCTCAGAGCACAAGCGTAAGCTTCTGCGTTTAGCTGGCCAGATACAGTCAGGAAGGTTTCTTTACCAAAGAAGTCTTTGTCAAAGTCAACTTCACCCGCGTCAGTCATCGGTGTGTTCACCATGTCCAGAGTAGAGACACGGAACATTTCACCGGCACCTTCACAGTCAGAGGCTGTGATCAGTGGCGCAGACATCCAGAAGAAACCTTGCTCGTGGTAGAAGCGGTGGATCGCTTGAGACAGGCAGTTACGAACACGTGCAACCGCACCGATCACATTAGTACGTGGGCGCAGGTGAGCCACTTCACGAAGGTACTCGATAGAGTGACGTGTTTTTGCCATTGGGTAAGTATCTGGGTCTTCAACCAGGCCAACGATTTTTACTTCAGTTGCCGCAAGCTCGAAATCCTGACCTTTAGCCGGTGATTCAACAATCTTGCCAGTCACCTCAACAGAGCAACCAGTTGTCAGTTTAAGTACTTCTTCCTGGTAATTATTTAACTCATTAGGGACCACGGCCTGAATCGGGTCGAAACAAGAGCCGTCATAAATGGCAAGGAAAGAGATTCCAGCTTTGGAATCACGACGTGAGCGGATCCAACCGCGAACAGTGACTTCAGTGTCTACTGCTAGCTTTCCGCTTAATACGTCTGTTACAGGCGCGTAAGTCATGTTTAAATTATTCTCCGTTAAGGCACTTTATAGATCTGTACTTAAAGATACAGTCCGAAAGAGCAATATTACCTGTCTTACGTCAAGCATCAAGCATTGTTATCACTTGAAAGGGTAAATTGATGAAGTAATCGCTCTAGTTGTTCGGCCAACTGCTCAAGATTTACACTAATCTCACGAGATTGTAGTGCATGAGCGGAGGTATCGTCTGCATGACTGGTGATGGTTTCGACTTTTGTTCTGATGGAGTCGGCCATATTGGCTTGGGCAGAACTTTGCTGCTGAATATCGTTGGCGTGGTTATTGACTACCTGAATGCCGCTACCGATTTCGGACAATGCATGGGACAACTGCTCGATGGTCGCCATTTTGCTATGGGCGGTCTGACAGGTTGTTTCGACGGCACTGGCTGACGCTTCGCAGTCACTGTGCAGTGCTTCGATAATTGACTGGATATCCCCGGTAGCCTGATGGGTACGGTTGGCCAGGTTGCGAACTTCTTCGGCGACGACGGCGAAACCGCGGCCCTGCTCGCCAGCACGGGCAGCCTCAATCGCGGCATTCAGAGCCAGCAGGTTAGTTTGTTCGGCAATGGATCGGATCACGTCTAAAATACTGGCAACCTGCTGGCTTTGCTCATTCAGGTTATCGATACGGCTTTTGACGTTTTCGATGTCTGAGACCAGAATTTTGATGTCATTGCCGGCATCGTTGGCCAGCTGAGTACCCAGAATTGCTGATTGAGAGGCACTCTGGCTCAAGTTTGCAGCTTCTGTGGTGCGTTGCTCAATATCATGTTGCTGGTGCTGCATATCATCGATGGCAACAAACATTTCAGAGGTTTCATTGCGCTGACTGTCAGCAGCATTGGTGGTATCTGCCGAGACATTGATCAACTGATTGGCCTGCAGGGTAAGAGATTCCGAGGTATTTTGTACCTGTTGCAGGCTGGCAGAGAAGTTATCCAGCATCTGATCATAGCTATGGCACAGCTCGCCGATCTCATCGGTCCGGGTTTCATTGAGGCGGCCGCTCAAATCTTTGTTGACACTAGTTTGCTTCATGTACTCCGACACTCGGCGTAACGGCCTGACAATCATTCTGCGGATCAGGGTTAACGAGAACAGGAAGCCGGTTGCTGCAATCGCTGCCATGATCCCGCCGGCAATCAGTAGTTGCTCATTGACGCGCTGATAGAGAGGACCGAGATTATATTCCAGGCGAACCACGCCAAGCACTTCGCCTTCGGGCACGATGTGGCACTGGAGGCAGTTGGTGCCGCGATAGTTGGAGCTGGCTTTCATTGGCAGGGCAACAAGCAGGCTTTGGCCGTTATTGGTGGTCACAGTCTCGGTAATTTGCTCGCCTTTAAGTGCGCGTTGGTCAAATTCGTCGACTGGCGCCTGATCTTCAAGACCCGGGCCGAATATATTTGTTACTGCCGGGCTTCGGATGACACGGACATTTTCGATTCCGCTATGGGAAAGAACCTTGTCCCGCAAGGTTTCTCGCTGGGCCATGGTTCCTGTCAGCATCATCATGTTCAGGCTGTCGAAGTAGTTGCCGGCCTTATCCAGGGTTTGCTCGCTAATTACCGACTCTAGTAGTACTTTTTGCTGGCGCGATTCATAGGCTAATGATGTGATCAGCACAACGGTGAACACGATGAATAGTGTTAAGAGGAGCTTGTGAGCAATTGTTAAGCGCATCTTCCATGATCTCTTTGTAGGGCTTTCACGTAATCTGAATCAGTACCGCCTGTGCCTCTTCTTTTTCCACGGCAGCGGCCAAAGCAACGGGAAGATAATTGCCTAGCTTTTTGACATGTTGAAGAGCGACTTCAGTTGGTTCAGATAACAGTTCTGTCTGTTATTCTTATATTTTTTATATGGGTATATTGTACTTGTTGCGGTTGTTAAAAAATAGTTTTGCGCTGGTTATTGTGAAGTTGGACGTGACAAGTGGGTCACAAATAAAACAGATTTTGGAAAATCTCGTCATATTCCGCTTTGACAAAAAAAAGCTCGGCAGTGCGAGCTTTTTTTTGTCTATATTACTGAATATCAATTCAGGTATAGGCAATTTATGGTGCAGGCTGCGGTGGGGGGGCAGGAGGTGCACATTCGAGTCCATCGTTAAGAACAGTGCCGGCAATCGGTCCTTCTTCAGGGATCTCGGGGTTATCTAACAGCTCCTGGTGGGTAACATTCGGCACGCTTGATGCGCTTATTAACGAGACAATATCACTCCACATCTCGCCGTCATCGGTTGCGAACTGCAAGTTTGCATCTTCCTGCCAGCGGGTCTGGTGGTTAAATCCCTTGATAGCGAAACGGAAACCGTCTGTATCGGTCATTGCTATTCGCTCATTTAACGAACCGTCAACAGCCTCGTAATATAACGTACCGTCATCTTCGAGCTTCCACCTGATCGGGATATTGAATTTGCAGCCATCCTCGTGAATGTAATTTCCGGTGAAAAAGTCGCCTTCAAAATTATCGCTAAGCTTCAGGAAGCGTGAGCTGTCACCAGCAAAGCGCAACGCCTTATCGTCACTGGTGTTGCCGGTTTGTCCGATGAGCAGTGATTCGGTAAAGCGCGGGTTTCGCTGCTCCCAGATGACTTTGCACTGTGCAACTTGCTCCTGATATTGCGCCAGAGTTCTCTTGGTTACAGGGGTGGCTGCAGGTTGAGCCCAACCCGAATTTTGGGTTGTACAGGCAGCCAACTGATCAGGCGCATACTGTTTGGTTAACAGGGTTGAAATCTGATTGCCGGTTTCGTTGTTAGCCGAGTAGACCTTGAGAGCCAGAATCCCTCTGTTGCGATCCAGGCTGGTCAATGACCAGTAGTCAAACCTATCAGCGTTGGCGCTATTCGGGGTGAGCTGTAGGTAGCCTTCTTCGGTCAGCGCCCATTGGCGGTTAGCGGGGATCAGCGCGGTATTACTATACTGCTCCCAGCTGTTGTTGCCGCGTAGGATCATCGCTGAGATTTCTCCCTGCTCGGAAATTTGGACCAGATGCTGATCGACAAGGGCATTTGCGCTCTGAGAGGTAAAGCGCTCGTCACCACCACACTCTGTGACGGCATTGAGGAATTTGCTCAGATTGGTCCCGAAGCCGTTGCCAAAGTTACAAACCCCGAACGGAGGTAGGTTGTCCCGGCTGGCTGCCGCAAAAATCTGCTCCTTGGCGACATTATCGAAGCCGGAAAAGTGGAAGGCTTCATTATCAAGCAGGCTCTCGCCAATATGGACAAAACCGCGATCCTCGACCAGGAACAGGCTTTGTTGCTCAAATGGGTAGTTGTCAGATAACTGCTTGATAACAGCCGGCACTTCAAAACGGAACATGGCTTTGCCAGATACATTGATAGGGGCCCAGGTACTGACCTCCTGTACGCTCCAGTTGTCGGCCGCAATGTTCACCCAGTACCGGGCGGTAAAGACATTGTCGGAAATAAACTCGACAATAATATTATCAGCAAGTTTGAAGCCGTTTATATCATCAACGCTGTTTGCCGCGTCATTTGGATCGGTCAGGACACTGTCCAGGTCGGTATAGCCGGTATCGGGTAATAACACGGGTGAGATCCGGCAGGCGGTGTTGTTGTTGCGGTTGTCACATAGCAGGTAGCGTTCATTTTCAGGACGCCAGGTGAAATAAAAGCCGAATGCGCCGTCTTCAAATGTTGCTTCAGGCTGGATATAGCGGGTAACGTAATGGTTATCTTTGCCAGACAGGTAGTTATGGATCTTCTTACCGCTAAGTGGGTAAACACTGGCATTCATTGTGATCCCTGTTTCATCTTCCTTGTCCAACGCCGCATCGGTCAGCAACATGGTTTTTGCCGTGGCAATCTCGACCTTGAGGTAGTCGAACAGGCCAACCCAGCCATTTGATGTGAGCACCTGGTGGGTAATGTCGTCAGAGCCGAAGCTGGTCGAGCCGCTGAGGTAGGTAAAGACCTCTGACAGCGAGATATCTTCAGTTCCGTTTTTGTCCCAGCGATATTCAGTGATTGTTGTTTCCCCTAGCTCAGCGCCCTGTCCGCTGTAAACCATCTGCTCGGTCAGAATACCGCTGCCGCTGTTGGAGCTGAAACTCCCTACTTTCCAGTAGCCATCATTGAGAATTGCCTGAATATTGGCCTCTGCAGCAGCCTGCTCCGTCACGAAGCGCTCCATTCTGCCTGCGGTCATGCTCTGCACGATAGAGAGTGAGAGCAGGTTGCTGAGCCTCATATTCTCAAGCCCCAGTTTGGGCAGCAGGGTTGCTTCAAGATCATCGGCAATGGCGTTGAGATCCTGCTGGAATAAAAAAACTTTGCTGCGTGCGGGGTTAGCGACAATTTCTTCGAAGATCCCCCAACTTTCGTCAAGCTGAACACGCTGGGTCAGGGCGTAATAGGCCAGGCTTGATTTCAGGCTGACGGCAATTCTTTCTTCGGTTAATGGCACCATATAGACATGAGACGGGATTGCATCACCAATAGTCACCGTAATATCCGGGGTCGGTGATTGATCAACAAGCAGCACCGCATTGACTCTGATCCGGGTACCGGCTTCTATCACATAGGTACCGTTACCGAGGTTTTGCCAACTGGTAATATCAATACGTTCAAGGATCTTCCCTTTGCTGTCGAGCCAGACAGCCGCGAAATTGCTTTCGGTAAGGTTTGCCTGAGCTTCTGCGTAGGCGGAGCTGATAATGCCAAAACCAGTTGTTTTGGCGGTGAGTAACTCCGCAGGCGTATCAACAGTAATCGTAAACTTGGTCGAGGCAGGGGCCGCTGCACCTGCTGCTACGGGTTCGTCTTTACCTCCGCCGCCACAAGCCGATAGTAACAGGCAGCAGAAAGCGGCAAGGCAATATCCTAGATAAGCGCGCATAACAAAATCCCCAAACATTTATTATGTTTTGCGCTCAGTATAGATTTGGGGTTTTTTGGCTGTGTTAAAGGAAGGGCAGTGTCTTGTAGATTGGTCAGGGATCTAACATGTAAGAATAAAAACGTTAGTGAGATACACGCTACTAACTAATCCCCGGCCACTCTAGAGGGCAGAAAAAAGGGCTGGGGGCTGAGTAAAATTTGTCCCAAGCCACTTTATGATGGCTTGGGGAGCCTGCTATCGAACAGGAACGGATTGTTTCGGCTTAGGCAATGGCAAGATATTTATGGGTTTGAATCGACAGCCGCCAGTTGCGTTTCACACAGGTCTCGATACAAAGCTCTGTGGCTCTTGGTTTCTGGCTAATTGGTTGTAGGGCAATGCTGACATCGGGTTTTAGTACGATACCGTCGATCAGGTTGTCGAGCTGCTCGATATCTTTTTCCGTTCCGACCGGATGCTTGATCTCGTCGGCGCGTTCAAGGGCTGAAGGCAATACAGCCAGCTTGGCTTTCATATTGATCTTGGGTGATACAGTCACCCAGGTATTGACTGTTGCCTTGATTTCCGATGTCCCGCTGGTTTCGATTTGACAGCGGAAGCCAGCGTTTTCCAGTGATAGGGTAAGAGGGACCAGATCATAGATGCAAGGTTCACCACCGGTAATAACGACATGTTTGGCGGTATAGCCCTGATTTTTGAGCAAGGCAACAACGCCTTCTGCGTCAAGGTTTGTCCAAAGCGGTGAATCGGCAGTTTTTGCCATGATGTCTTTTAGCGGGGCAAAATCTTGTGGTTCGGCCGTCCAGGTTTGTTTGGTGTCACACCAGGCGCAGCCGACAGGGCAGACCTGCAGACGGACAAAGATGGCTGGGACGCCGGTGAATACACCTTCACCTTGAATGGTTTCAAAGACTTCGTTAATTTTGTACACCGCTAACCTCGTGGCGAGTTGAACATCGTATATTGCAAAAACTGTCTGCAAAAATAGCAGCAGAGTATTATGTCAAAACTCGTGGCGGATGTCTTTAGTCAATAGTGGCACGTGAAATTTAAGCCATATCTGCTGGTCGTGTTGTGCGAAAAAAGTATGAGTATATGAGATTGGCATGCAATAATTTGCGTTGGGTATATCTTAAATTTTACTTGTAAAAAAACTATCGAAAAAAGATGCCTGATAATGATTTGACAGCACAAAAAATGGGTATAGTTGCGTATTAGTCGTGATGGGTATCACGTCTTAGGAAGATTCGACTTCACAATTAGTTCGCAAAGTAAAAAAATTAATCCACTAACGTTTATTTTCACTTTTAATGTCGGGAGTATTGGCATGTATGTCGCTCAGCCTGGTCATATTGACCATATTAAAAGAAATAATGCCGGCAGCGTCTACAAGCTTATTGACCAGTACGGCCCTATTTCTCGTATCGAACTATCCAAACGCAGTCAGCTTGCGCCTGCCAGTATCACCAAGATCACCCGAGAGTTGATTGAAGCTCACCTGGTCAAGGAGACCCAGTATCAGGAATCGACCAGTCGGGGCCGACCCGCGATAGGGCTGCTTCCGGCAAACGAAGGATGGCAGTTTATGTCGATCCGTCTCGGACGCGGCTATCTGACCATTGCCTTGCACGAGCTTGGCGGTGATATTTTGGTGGAAGAGCGACAGGATATCGAAGTATTGCAGCAAGATGCTGTCCTCAAGAAGCTCCTTGATGAAATAAATACCTTTTTTGCCAACCACGTCGGCGAATTAGACCGGATCACGGCCATTGCCGTATCACTACCGGGACTGGTCAACGCAGAGAAGGGCGTTATTCTGCAGATGCCGCACTACGATGTGCATAACCTTGAACTTGGTCCCGCCATCCATGAGGCAACCGGACTACCGGTATTTATCGGCAATGACACGCGTGCCTGGGCGCTGGCTGAAAAGCTATTCGGTAACTCGCGTGATGTCGCCAATTCCATTCTGATTTCGGTACATCATGGCGTCGGTGCGGGCATAGTGTTGGACAACATCGTGCTTCAGGGGCGTATCGGAAATATCGGTGAATTGGGGCATATTCAAATCAAGCCTTATGGTAAACGTTGTTTTTGCGGCAACCACGGCTGCCTGGAAACAGTTGCGAGCGTAAAAGCCATTATCGAACAGGTCGAGCAAGGTTTGCGTGAAGGACATCCGTCTTCACTTCACGGCAAAGTACTGACCATCGAAAAGATTTGTGATGCGGCCGTTGAAGGCGATACGTTGGCGAGACTGGTGATTGTCGAGCTGGGTCATAACCTTGGGCAGGCTATTGCTATCATGGTGAACCTGTTTAATCCAGAGAAAATTCTGATTGGCGGTGAATTTAACCGCGCCAAGAGTGTACTTTACCCAGCCATCATGGAGTGTGTGCGCACTCAGTCGCTACCCGTTTATAACCAGGATCTAAAGATCGAACAAAGCTGTTTCTATACCCAGGCAACGATGCCGGGTGCCGCCTTGGTAAAGCAGGCTATGTATGACGGTCACCTGCTCATGAAGTTGATAGAGGGTTAGGCGTGACACTCTATCTGTCAGGCCGCTGGTAGTGGCTGCCTGACAGTATGAGCTTCAATTTCCCGATTTGAATCAGTTGAGCTTGAACTGACTAACCAGTTCATTTAACTGCTTGTTGGCATCCGATAAAGAATGGGTTGAACGGGTGGTCTGTTGGGCATTGACCGTTAGCATCTCGATGATGTTTTGGATCTGAGCCATATTCTGATTAATTTCTTTTGTTACCGCGTGCTGTTCTTTTGCCGTTGCGGCTATTTGCGTACTCGAATGACTGATTGTGTTCACGGCGCCAATCATTTCATCTAAGCCGCCATTCACGCGCTGCGTATCATCGACCACGACCGAACAGCGAGCCTTGGTGTTGTCCATTGCCGTAACGACGCTGTTCACCCCTGTTTGCAGGCGGTTCAGCATCTCGTTGATTTCAGATGTGCTGCTTTGGGTACGAGCCGCTAGTGCACGGACCTCGTCAGCGACGACAGCAAAGCCCCTGCCTTGCTCTCCGGCACGTGCCGCTTCGATGGCCGCATTCAGAGCCAGTAGGTTTGTTTGTTCGGCGATGCCTTGAATGACGTTGAGCACCGAGCTGATATTCTGCGTTTCATTGCTCATCTCCGTGACATTGATTGAGGCCGTCTCAACTTGTTCCATCAGCAAGGAGACACTGTCGCTGGCCTGATTAATGGTCAGTTTTGACTGGTCGGCGGCACTGGTTGTTTCGTGTGTGACGGTTTCGGTCTCGATGGCATTACGTGCCATTGTTTCGGCTGTTGTTGCCATTTCATTGATCGCGGTGATGACCTGTACGGTCTCTCCGGCATGTTGGTCGACAATACCTTGGTTGGTGCGACTTTGGTTTTCGACATTATGGATGATGTCCGAGATCTGGTGGCTGGCGTCAGATACCGAGCCCATCATATTGCGCAGATAGAGGATGAAATGGTTAACGGAGAGAGCGATATCACCGACTTCATCGTATTTGTTGATAGTGATCTCGGCGGTTAGATCGGCCTCGCCCGACGACAATGACTCGATATTATTTCTCAATGCCGCAAGGCGCCGGGTCAGGCGAGAGAAGGCAATAAAGCAAAATACGATAATAGTGGCAGCAATCGGGAGCTGGATAGACGCCAGGGTGGCGAGAATGGAATCGGTCGTCACTTCGAGCAACGCTGTTTCAGTGCTGAAGGCGACTATCCATGGGGTTCCGGCAATTTTGTTCATGAACAGAGTATGTGCGATACCCCTATCATCGTAGCTAAGCTGCAGCGGGACGCCTTCCCTTACCTCGGCGAGATGTCTGTTTATGTTGGCCGCAAAAGGGGATTGCTGAGTGACTGATGAAAGGTTCTCGAGCACCAGCGAGCGATTGATGCTCCGTGTGTTGTTGAGGATCTTTCCGTCAGTTTCAACAATAAGAATATCCCCGTTTAGGGCTTGTTCGTTCTTGGCGGCCAGTTCATTGAAAAAGCCCAGCGTCAGATCAATGGTTGCCACGCCGTAACGCTGGTTGTCTTTGAAGATTGACATTGCGCAGTTGGTTCTGGCTTCAGGGCTGGCTGAATCTTTGTAGGCCGGTGCCCATGCGCAAAGTCCGGCTGGTGCAGCAAGGCCATTTTTGTACCAAACTTGTTCGTAGTAGTTGAGTGAGTCTTTCGAGTTCCAATAAGTATTGATGATTAATTTGTTGCTGGCGTCGCGGTGGAAGAAGGTACTGAATTTCTCAATGCCTTGTTGTCTTTGTTCGGGAAGTGGCCAGATACCACCGCCAAAGACTTTGCTGTTGCCGTATTGATCGACCAGGCCCGGTAAAATCTGATCTATCTGCTCGCTTGAGACTAGCGGGATGGTTTGGGTGATGGCGCGCTGCTGCGACTGAACTTGTTCCAACTCCGTTGATATTTCATTATTTAGCGCCTGAAGTACGCCTTTGATAATCGTCTCTTCGTTTTCGACTAACTTGGGGGATACCCAGTAGGTAATACCCAGTGTGGTCACCAGCCCCACAATGAGCATAAAGCCCGTAAAATACAGTGGGTAGCTGTATCTAATCGATTTCATTTTCCCTAATGCCATGTTGCTCCCTCTTTTATTGCGCTGATCTGTAGTGAATATCTTTGTTGTTATGTAGATGGTCATGAAATTAAGCAGAATGAATGCCAGCCATACTGCTTGGTATTGTTGTTATCGATTACACTCGTAGTTCGAATTCGAGCTAATTACGATCGAATTCGAACTATGCTAAACAAAAATGCCGTGACTGTATGTGATCTAAGCTTGACTAGTCTGCATGGAATTTTGTTAATACTGACTACCCAGCTAGACAGTGTTGTTGTGACCTACTGAAAAGTAAAGGATGAAGGATTAGTGTAGGGAGGTGGTAACTAGCATAAGTAAGATTTACACTGATTGCTCGAACGAAGGTGTTAGGTGCTAGGTGCTAGAGATGCGCTCAATGAGGGTCTGGAGACGGTACAAAGTCGATTCGATACTGGTTGGGGCGAATACTCAGAAATCGGTGCTATTTGGGATAAACAATGGGCCGCTGGGTTTATTTTTTTGATCATAGCAATGAACACTAAATTCAGGGCTTGTCCGGTCACTCACGATGTGCCGATATAGATATTCATCCAGTTAATATGAATAGGGGATACATGGCCAAATATCAATTTTTTGTTCTGCCAAATACCGACCGTCGTCAGTTTACTTTCCTGGACTCGGCTTCAGAGACTTTTCTTCGGGAGAAGGAGCAGCTAATTGCACAAGGTTTTGACGTCGAAGATGATCTTATCTATGCCGGCAATGAAAAAGAGGCCGTTGAAAAGTTTAAATCCAATTATATTTCAGCGCTCGAAGACTATAACGCCTCCCATCCGGAAACAACGTTGGCATCGACGATCATTGAACTGTTCCGCTCAGCAATGAAGCGAATTAATAAGTAATTAAGATTTAATCACAGACTTTGTTGCTGTGAGCTCAAAGACAGTTTGTGCAGGTCCTTGTTATTATATTATCCATTGATTTTATTAGATAAATATAAAGGATTATCATGAACGCTTGGATACGAAACCCCATCCGGGGGCTGCTACTTTTTCTGAGTGTGTTTTGCGTGGTTCAAGTACCGGCGATGGCGCAAAGCGTGTCAGAAAAAAGCTTGTCGGGAGTGAACCCGTCAGAGAGTTCGCCGTTACCGACCGGTGAGCGATGGCTTGAACATGTCGAGAACGGTTTACGTCCGTTTTGGATGATGGATACCGCCAAAGGCACCCCGATCGGAAATTTTCCGACTTTCCGCTGTGATAACGGTGTGTTGCTTAATTCAGATGCTCCCTGCAACGAGCTCAATCAGGATTGGATCCGAAGCCATTTTTCTCGCGACTATACCCGGATGAAGTCACGTCAGATATATGCTTATGGTGTGCTTTACCATTTGACCGGTGATGTCGACGCCCTGAAACTGGCCAAGGCAGGGGTTGATTATCTGCTGGAGACGCTCAGGGATCAGCGCAATGGCGGTATGATCAGTTTTCGCGAAAACGGTAAGCCCGGCTTGAATTGGAAGCAGCGAACCTCTCAGGACCAGGCCTATGCTATTGTGGGGCTGGCTTTCTATTACTACCTCACCCGTGATCCTGTGGTCGAGCAGGTCTTGATCGAACAACAGCAGTTTATCTTTAGCCAGTATCGCGATAAGGCGACCAACCAGTTGCTCTGGGTTATCGAGGACGGAGACGAGCAATACCGCAAGCAGCAGGAGCTCGTAGCCCAGTTGGATCAAATTAATGCTTACCTATTACTGGTCACGCCGTTGTTGCCTGAGCCTGCCCGTCAGAAATGGCGTCAGGATTTGTATTGGCTAACCGAGCAGATGCTGGCGCAATACCATTCCGAAGATGAGCAGCGCTTTTATGGTGCTATTCACCATAAGGCGGTGAAAATGGTGACTGCCCGACACAATGATTACGGCCACACCATCAAGGCGTATTGGATGACTTACCTGGTTGGCCGCTATTTGCAGCAACCTGACTGGGAGCAGTTGGGGCGCAAAGGGATGGCACTGACGTTACAGCGTGCGGCATATGGGATGACTCCGCCTCAGATGAAGCCATATTTGTCTGAAAAACTATATAGCCAGTGGCAGACGTTGCCGGAAATTATGACCTGGCGAAGTGGTCAGTATAACTGGTACATCTCTTCCTGGCAGTGGGCAGAGTTGGATCAGGCAGCGGTGACACTCAACATGCTCGAGCCGGGCAGCACCAGCCAGCAGCTCAACTTTACCCTCAACACCTATTTTGATGCTTGGGTAGACCACCAATATGGCGGAGTAGGGGCACCTAAGCAATTCCACTGGGGCAATGGTTATCATCAGTTTGAGCATGCCTTGGTTGGCTATCTTGGCGCCCAGGCAGCTTATGAAAAGCCAGCTCGGTTGTATTATGCCTTGTCGCCTAAATATGAAGGGGCACTGCAGCCTTACTACTATAAAGCTGATATTGTTCGGGTTAGCAAGGGTAAGATGTTAGCTGGCTTCGAGGGTTTACAAGAAGTGAAAGTGGACTTTGAGCATATTCGTCCTTAGTGCTAGCAGACATTAATCAGGCGCTGACAAGCCAGACGAAGAAATTGCTTTAAGGTGAGTCAGCAAGGTGCCTTGGTAGTAAAAAATCCGGCCTATTAATCCTATGGCCGGATTTAATATTTCGATTTTGGGTTGGTTTTAGTGATAAAGCCCACAACTTGGTTACCCAGATTTACAAAATACCTATTTACCTTTCTTGTTGCATATATAAGTCCTGATCATTGCGGTAGAATCGCTGCCAATTCCGAGTTAGAAGTCTTCGAATTAGTAACGCCTTAGATTGTTTATGCTACCTGCAATTTTAAGGTGGCAGATTTGGCGTTGAGTCATGGTCGTGGTGATGAACTGCTGTTGATTGCTATTACATTAATTTTCGAAAAACGATCAGACCTTGTGATTTGGCGGAGGGAATAAGTCTCTGCCTGAATTTGGATTGTAGTGTGGAAACGAGGACCAACAGATGCATGGTCACGGACCATTTCATTGGTTTTCCAAACGATTACAGTATGGGTTTATTATGAACAAAGATGTAAATGTCGATGCCCTTTTCCTGGGGCCTAAATCTGAGAACCGGGTTTTCTATAAAGAGATGATGGAATATGCCATAACAGAGCATATGCATTGGCGCTCTGGCTTCCACCCGGAAGATTCGGCTCTGGTGACTCCGCATTGCCAGTATCAACCAGATTTCCGCGATACCTTATACCGTACAGAGGATATCTTACGCGACTTGTCTTCCCGCCTTAAAACAAAATCAGTCCCTTGGTTTTCACCACGCTACCTAGGCCACATGAATGCCGATACCTTGATGGTGTCGCATCTGGCCTACGTGATGACGATGATGTACAACCAAAATAACTGTGCGGTTGAAGCCTCGCCTGTCACAACAGATTTGGAACTTGAGGCCGGCCGTGATCTTTGCCAGATGTTTGGTTATGACGTCGGCAAGTCATGGGGGCATATTACCTCGGGCGGTACAGTGGCCAACTATGAAGGTATTTGGGTTGCCAGAAACCTGAAATCAATGCCACTGGCGATGGCCCATCATGATGAGGCAAAAGATCTGGTTGCTGGTTTAACAGAGCAGCAATTGCTGAACATGAAGAGTTCAGACGTGCTGGATTTAACCGATGAGCTGAAGAAACGTGGCATCTTCGAGCAGGTTAGAGAATTGTCCGCACGAGGTGTCGGCGTTGAGCCGGGTAAGCTGGGCAAGTTCCTGGTACCGCGATCAAAGCATTATTCATGGATGAAGGCCATGGATATTCTTGGTCTGGGCCAGGAGCACATTGTCCCGCTGGATGTAGATAGCAACTACCGTACTGACGTGAAGAAAATGCGTGAAATAACCTTCCGCCTCATGGAAGAAGGTACGCCTATTCTGGGTATGGTGTCGGTGGTGGGGACAACCGAAGAAGGTTCCGTGGATGCCGTTCATGAAGTGGTGAAACTGCGCCAGGAATGCGAGGAGAGATACGGCAGCTCGTTCTATATTCATGTCGATGCTGCCTACGGTGGCTATGTCCGCTCTATGTTCCTGGATGAAGAGTCTCAGTTCATGGACTATGATGCTCTGGTTGATAGCTATCGCAGTAAGGAAATCATCCCTGAGGGCGTTGTCTGGCCTAAGCGTGATGTGTATGAGGCGTTTCAGGCGATGTCAGAAGCCGACTCTATCACTGTCGATCCGCACAAAGTGGGGTATATCCCATACTCTGCCGGGGCGATTGCGATGAAAGATAGCCGTATTGTTGATCTTATCTCCTATCATGCAGCCTATGTATTTGAAGAGTCCGATGAGCAGGATGCCGGTGACAAGCCGGTGATGCTGGGCTCTTCGATTATGGAAGGCTCCAAAGCCGGCTCAACAGCTGCGGCAGTATGGGCTGCCCACCGCCTGGTGCCGTTAAATATCAGTGGCTATGGACATGTGATTGGTCGCGGTATTGTAACGGCAGACTGGTTTACCAATAAGCTGGCTACAGCTGAGCCGTTTGTTGTTCAGGGGCGCAGTTTTGAAGTTCGCCCGTTAATGCATCCGGACTTTCATATGGTCAACTTTACGTTTAAAGAGCTGGGCAATGACAGTCTGGCTGATCACAACAGCCTGAACCAGCGTGTTTATGAGCGCTGTTCTTATGCGTCGGGTCGTGCCTACAGCAAAGATTTCCTCACCTCATCAACATCCCTGACGGTGGAAGAGTATGGCGATACGCCGAGCATCTATGTGCGAGAGCGTGGATTTGATGAGCAAGAGTGGGAAGCCGAAGGTTCGGTGTATATTCTGCGCTCTGCGGTAATGACAACCTTCCTTCGCGACGAGGTCCGCTTCAGTCAGTACTGGAATAATCTGCGCGATATATTTACCCAGATCCTGACGGAAATTGTCGATGAGGAGAATAAAAAAGCCATGTCGCATTCAGCAGCGTAACTCTCGGTTCATAATCCCGAGAGATAACACCTGCTGAGATCAGAGACAAGAAATGGCGAGCTTTATAGGCTCGCCATTTCTTTGCTTAAGGTTTTGTTGAATCGCTGATTGAGGTGGACCTGATTAGAAACGGTCTTTGATTTCCAGATAGCGCTCGCGAATATGTTCTATCAGCGCCTGAATACGCTTGGCCGGTTTGCGGGTGTACGGATAGACCGCATAGATCCCGACGACCTTCCCGGCATGCTCCGGTAACACCTCGACCAGGCTGCCTTGCTGGAGATCGTCATAAATCAGACAGGTAGGCAGGTAGGACAGGCCGTTACCGGCAAGGGTCGATTTGCGAAGCGCGGCAGCATTGTCAGATGAGAAGTTGCCGGCAACTTTGAGCGTATAGAGTTCGCCGTTACGGATAAATTGCCAGTCGAACGGGCCGGTGCTCTGCTGGTTGTAGCCAAGGCAATTGTGGTGCTGGAGAGCCTTCGGCGTCATTGGCATCCCGTACTGTTCGATATATTTCGGCGAGGCGCAGATGACCCAGCGCGAGTTGAAAATATGGCGGGCGATCAGGCTGGAGTCTTCGAGGTAGCCGGTACGGATCACCAGATCGACGTTCTCGGACAAGAGGTCAACGAAATGGTTGTCCAGCGACATATCGACAGTCATGCCGGGGTGCTTCTGGCAAAAATCCGATACCGCCTCAGCCAGCAATAGTTCGCCGGAAATGGTCGGGACCGACATCCGGATATGGCCGGAAAGTGTTTCGCTAAAACCGGTCACGGCATCGAATGCCGAATGGGCGATCTGGCGGATATCCTTGGAGCGATGATATAAGACTTCACCAGGTTCGGTCAGGGTCAGTTTTCGGGTTGTCCGGTAGATAAGCTGGACACCAAGCTCGGATTCAAGCTTGCTGATCCGCTTGCTGACAACGGACTTTGTGATTGTATTTAGCTCGGCTACTTTGCTGAACGAGCCATGTTCTATCACCTGGGTAAATAAGACGAGATCATCAATTTGGGGCATGGAAACGGTTACTCCTCGAAACTGACTGCATTATACAAAAGATGCGACCATACGGTCGCATCTTTTGCAGGGAGGGCGGTTTCAGAAAACGAAGAACAGACTACATGTCATCGATGATGATATAGGTGGCGTAGACTGGGCCATGAACACCAACCACCTTGATCAGTTCAATATCGGCGGTTGAACTCGGGCCCGAGATGAAGTTAACACAAGACGGGATCCGCTCGCCGTTCCTGGCTTTTTCATGCAGGACCGCTGTTGCCTGGGTCAGGCGCGGGATCAGCGCGCTCTTCGGTACCACAAAGACCGAGGCTTCCGGTAGCAGGCTGACTGCACGTCCCTGTGCCGGATTGCTATAGAGCACCATAGTGCCTGATTCAGCCAGAGCCTGTTCGGCGAATACCACCCCGACCTGAGCACGTTCGGCAATTGTAATATTCGGCTCATAGCCTGCTGACTGATCCCAGACATGGACGGTGTGTTGCTCGTCGGCCAGTTCAGATGGATTAACCAGAGCCAGTAGCCTTTTATCCGCCGACAGTATGGTTTCACTGTCCTGGCGCTCGGAATTCTCTTCCTCGTTGTTGACGTAATGCAGACAGGCTGATTTAAGCGTCGCAGCCAGCTCGGCCTTAGTCGTTTCAATCGCACGAGCACCAAGTGCTGTTTCGGTATAGTTGATCAGCGCCGCTTTAAGTTCGTCCTGACTCTTATCGGCCATCACATCATGGTGACAGCGGTATTTTAGTGCAGGACGCTCTACGGGTGTTGTTTTGCGCTCGCGGCCCAGCTTCTCGGCGATATTGTCAAGAAAGCTGTCGCGGTTATAGATGCGCTGTTCGCGCTGGTGAACCATTGTTTTTTCTAAGTCGTTGTTAGCCATAATTCCCACCTTTATCCCTTGTTACGTTTTTTGAACCAACTGCGGAAGGATTCGCCATCTGGCTCTGGTAAGTCGCGTGATTCGGTCCACGCACTGACACCGACATTGACCGGAAGCTTGCCGTCTCGGATCAGGCCACTGGCCACTGTTGCTCCCACTTTTACGGTATTGCCCCATAGCAGAGGGCGGGCGTTAATGAAGTTGAAGGCACTGACAGTGGCACGTTCAAGTAATGGTGTCTGTTTGCTTTCCGCCATTTTCTGGCGATGCTTGAGCAGCAAATCCGACAGCGGAATCTTCACCGGGCATACGTCGTGACAGGCGCGGCACAAGCTACAGGCGTATGGCAGATCCTTAAAGTCGTCATAGCCACCAAGCAGTGGTGAGAGCACGGCTCCAATAGGACCCGAGTAGATAGAACCGTATGACTGACCACCGATATGGCGGTAGGCCGGACAGGTGTTAACACAGGCAGCACAGCGAACGCAGCGCAGGATATCCTTGAACTCTGAGCCAAGAATATCGGAGCGGCCGTTATCGATAATCACTAGGTGGAACTCTTCAGGGCCGTCGCAGTGCTCGTCCTCGCGTGGGCCCGTCAGGGCCGTCACGTAGCCGGTCAATGGGAGGCCAACGGCGCTGCGACATAGCAGGCTGACAACAATATCCAGTTCTTCAAAGGTCGGAACGATGCGCTCCATTCCCATCACGGCAATGTGCGTCTTTGGCAGGCTGGTGGCAAGACGGGCGTTACCTTCGTTGGTAACTAGCGATACCGTGCCGGATTCTGCGACGGCGAAGTTGCAGCCGGTGATACCTATATCCGCTTCCAGGAAATCATGGCGAATGTAGTCGCGCACATAGCGGGTCAGCTCTTCCGGATCATCAGAGCCCTGATAGTCGATTTTCTCTTTGAAAACGTCACGGATCTGCATCCGGTTCTTATGCAGAGCCGGTACTACGATATGAGACGGTGGATCGCAGTCATCGACCTGAAGGATATACTCACCGAGGTCGGTTTCAACGACTTCGCATTCATTGCGTTCGATGATTTTGTTCAGGCCAATCTCTTCCGTCACCATGGATTTGGATTTGACGACTTTCCTGGCTTTTTTCTCCTGGACGATGTTTTCGACATAGGCAGTGGCTTCTTCGGCCGTACGGGCGAAGAATACATGGCCGCCGTTTTTCTGGACGTTGTCGCTGAGCTGCTGAAGATAATAGTCCAGGTTTTCCAGAACGTGGTTGCGGATATCCATGCCCATCTCGCGCCACTCTTCCCAGTTGCCGAGCTTCTCGGCGGCAATCGCACGGTTGGTAAACATGCGCTCCTGGGCATTGGCCACAGATTTACGCATGAAGTCGTCTTGCATCTGGACGTCAATACGGTCTTTAAATTTGATATTGCTGGTTTTCATTGACATAACAACGCCCTCTTAACGACTCATCAGCACATCGACAATGTGCAGTACTTTTACCGGACGCCCTTCACGGGTCATACGTCCACCAATGTTCATCAGGCAGCTGATATCGGCACCAATGAGGTATTCAGGCTCGACGGCACTAATGTGGTGGACCTTTTCTTTGACCATCTCACCGGAAATCTCTGACATCTTGACCGAGAAGGTGCCGCCGAAACCACAGCAGGTTTCCTGGTTTTTGATTGGCACCATTTCCAGCCCTTCGACATTGGCCAGCAGGCGAAGCGGTTCCTCACGTACGCCCAGTTTGCGGATCAGGCTGCATGACGGGTGATAAACGGCACGGCCTTTCAGGCGGGCACCGACATTTTCGACACTCAGCTCGTTGACAATAAACTGAGTCAGTTCGAACAGGCGGCCGGCTACCTTCTGTGCGCGGGCTGCCCACTCTGGTTCGTCGGCAAGGTATTCCGGGTAGCGTTTGATCGAGGCAGCGCATGAGCCTGCCGGTGTAACGATTGGATGAGCATTTTCTTCAAAAGCGGCAATCATGTTTTTCATTGCCGGCTTGCTGCCTTCAATGTAGCCACTATTCAATGAAGGTTGTCCGCAGCATCCTTGTTTTTCAGGGAAGATGATTTCGCAGCCAAGCTGTTCCAAAAGCACGACAGACTTTTTGGCAACCTCGGCTTTTACCGTGTCGCACAGGCAGGTGGCAAAAAAGTTTACCTTCATGATATTGCTCCAGTGACGGTTTACCCGTGTTTATATTGTGGTAGTTATTCTTTGTGTTCAGCGTGGTATTTCACGCTGAACACAGATTGCGACTTAAGTTTGTCCGATTAGACAAAGGCACTTGCCAGACCGACAATCACCCCGTAAAGCACCATAGGCACCACGGTTCGCTTGATGATGTAGCCTTCTTTGTTGGCGATACCCAAAATGGTCGAAACAGCAATGATGTTGTTGATACAAACCATGTTACCCATCGAGGCACCGACGGATTGCAGGGCCAGAATCGTTGTTTCCGGTAGGGCAACGTTCATGGCAATTGTTTGCTGGATGCCGCCGAAGGTCAGGTTGGATACAGTGGCCGAGCCTGAGAAGAACGCACCCAGCGCACCCAGGTAAGACGCTACCCACTGCCAGTTGGCCCCCATTAGGTTGGAGAAGGCCTGCCCGGTCGTCATGATTGGCGACTTGTCTCCGCCGATCATCATGAACTTCACCATGATCAGTGCGCCGACAAGGGCAATAAACGGCATCTTGATACGGCTTGCTGTTTCGGTAAAAGCTTGTTTGACTGTGCTGCGCTGCATACCCAGTACCGGGATTGAGATGAGTATGACCAGCAGGAAAGGGATCAATGCCGGTACGTAAAGCGTCTTGTATGCCCAGCTGGTTTCGGTGCCCAGGATACTGCTCAGTTTGATGATTAGCGCCTGGCTGACACTCAAATCACTAAAGCCCAGACTCAGGTTAAATAGTGGTGTGTTGTCTGTCAGCATGCCCTTGATACCCAACTGCTGGATACGGGTGACAATCAGAATAAGGATCAGCAGCAGGGTCGGGCTCATGGCCTTTAGAATGGTTTTAAAAGGGATCTGCTCTGTCTTAACGCTTGATGTTGACTCCGGTGTTTCAAGACCGATGTTGTAGCGTGCCAGCAGGATAGACAGCGTAAGGCCAATCGCACCGCCAATCAGTGACGGGAACTCGTAGTTCCATTGGGCAAATAGTAAGTAAGGTACGGTACAGGACAGTACGCTTAGCTGGATAAACAGCAGGTTGCGGCGAATTTCCTGCCAGCTGACAACAAACTTAAGCGCGATCACCGGGATAATGAAAGCGGCAATGGAATGAAGCAGGGCAGACAGGCGGCCGGTCTCCATCAGTGCATCTTCATTCAGGCCAAGGCTGCTAAAGCCGAACCAGGTTGGCGTGCCGACAGCACCGAAAGAGACAGGTACAGAGTTCATCACCAGTGCCAGCATGGCGACTTTCAGTGGGTTGAAACCCAGACCGACCAAAATAGGTGCGGCAATCGCGGCTGGTGTACCGAATCCTGATGCCCCTTCAATCATGAAGGCGAAGGCCCAGCCAATGATCATCAGCTGCGCTGTCTGGTTACGGCTGATCCCTTCTAGCCATTGGCGGATAACATCTTCGGCACCGGAAAGGGCAATAACACGGTTAAGAAGAATTGCGCCTGCAATAATTGAAATTGGGGTGATTGCGGACAAAGAGCCAGCAATAATATTGGCAGAGATCAGGGTGATGTCAGTGCCAAAGTAAAAGAGTTGTAGCAGGCCAATAATAAGCGCTGTAACAGGCAGCGCGATGTGCGAAGGTAGGGCATCTTTCTTGGTCATCATCCAAATAAGAAGCAAAATCGGTACAACAGATATTGCAAGGTTTATCATTCTATATCCCACTCTATTAGTCGGTGTTCAGATTGTGTTTGTGAAGTTATTTTTCTAATTATTAATTGTCGGTAGAGGTTGTCGTGACCGGCAATCTTGTGGGGGGAGTATTCTAGGCGCGAAAATCAATCTGGCTATCTGTTTTTGTTTTGTTATATGTATGACAAATATATTGTTTGTGATTCTGCTCCGAATGTTAAAATTGGCATTGAGTTTATTTTGATTTTTATCAATGACTTATATTCATCACTAAAAGTGTGTGATTCATATTGGATGAGATTTGGAAACAATCATTTTGCTATTGTTTGCCAATCAAAAAGCTCAAAATTTAACGAAATTTTCAGAATGTTCACATGCATAAGAATGGTTATCATTATAGAAAGCCTGATTTGTTGTAATTTAACTACAAATATTGATATTTACTGCTAAAACTAGACATTATTTCCTACATTTAAAACAGCACCTGAGTCGTTGTCGGATTGTTAAGGTTGGTACCATGACCAAAGCGCATCTAATTGTTTACTACGATGGGTCCTGTAAGAGCTGCATTGAGGATCGTGCTCGTTATGAAGTCTGGCTTGGCAAACACATTGACCAGGTCAGCTGGTTTGATATAACCGATCAGGAAGCCTATTTAATGGATCGCGGTATTGATCCCGCCCGTGCCTTGAGGGTGTTGCATGTAGAGGACGCCGAAGGGGTGATTTATCGAGAGCTTGATGCCTATAGCCTGCTACTGCAGAAGATTTGGTGGCTGAGGCCCCTGGCCTGGATTATTGCGTTACCGTTTATCCGGCGGAGGTTGTCGCAGTGGTACCGACGTCAGGTCGATAGTCGGCTTGCGCGTGATGGCCGAGGTTAGGAGTTTAGTTGCTTTGGTTATGTGCTTTGGTTGTGTGTCTTGGTGATAGCTGTAACTTATTCTGATGCTAGCGGAAACTGAGGATCTCAATCTTGTCATTGTGAATAGGCACGTCCGTAGACAGAGATTGAGACATAACAGCAAGAAATCCTCTATCTCGTGTTATTCTTTTTTTAGTTGTTCATCAATAATATTGTGTAGAAAAGACAGCGCAGCCCGGTGGTCACTTCTACTCATAAACCATTGCTTCTGGTTTGTTTCCAGAGGCAATATTTCCAGCCAGCGCTGGCATACCCAGGTCATGTCCTCGTAGTCTGGAATAGGGTAGTTGGTGGCATGTTCAGGATATTCTTCAAACAAGGCCCGGAGACTGTTTGCGATATCCCGGTCGGCAAACTTCATTAACGTGGGAGACCAGTTCTTCATCAGGGTGATATCACCGAACCTGAGTCCATCATCCTCCTGCCAGTGTTCATTGATCACAAACTTTTCGACACCTTTGACGGTGACGCCCAATAAGCCGTCGGGGAGGCGTTCAAAGTCGGTAATAATAGCTCGGGTGCCGAAATGACAAAGTGATTCACCGTTTTTCATGCACAGGCCGAAGCCATCTCCGGACGCCATTGCAAGTTTTACCAGGCGAGTGTATCTGGGTTCAAAGATCCTGAGTTTGCTGATACCGCCCGGTAACAAATACAGCTGTAACGGAAAAAGGGGTAACTGCATAATTCATAGCCTTACTGACGTTATTTAATGGATGTAACGCTAGTGAAAAGTATAAGCAGACAATTTTAGGAAATTGTCTGCTTTTCGATACTACTGCAGAGTTCGTAACATTGCGGAAGTAAGGCGGCTAAGTTCCTGTGGTTTAATGATAAATGGAGGCATTATGTAGACAAGTGTGCCAAAAGGGCGAATCCAGACACCGTTGTCTACAAAATCCTTCTGTATTTTTGCCATATCAACAGGCTCAAAGAGCTCAACCACCCCGATTGCTCCCAGCCAGCGTACGTCTTTCACCTTATTTAGCATAGCAATTTCCGGCAACTCGCGAGCAAGCTGTTTTTCTATGTTGGTGACTTGTTGCTGCCACTGGCCCTGAAGTAAGAGTTCAAGGCTGGCATTGGCTACGGCACAGGCCAGCGGGTTGCCCATGAATGTCGGGCCGTGCATGAAGCAGCCGGCTTCCCCGCTACAGACCGTATCAGCGACATGCTTGGTGGTGAGGGTGGCGGAAAGAGTCATGTAGCCGCCGGTCAGAGCTTTGCCGACGCACATAATGTCCGGGCTGATCCCGGCGTGCTCGCAGGCGAACAGCTTGCCAGTTCGGCCAAAGCCGGTGGCAATCTCGTCGGCGATAAGCAGGATACCTGATTGGTCACATAGCTCGCGAACGCGTTTCAGGAACGTCGGATGGTAGATCCGCATACCACCGGCCCCCTGAACAATCGGTTCGATGATCACGGCTGCAATCTCATTCTGGTTGGCTTCAAGTTTCTGTTTGAAGTTCTGGATATCCTCTTCGTTCCATTCTGTATCAAATCGACACTGCGGAGACTGGGCGAAAATATGCTCCGGTAGAAAGCCTTTGTACAGGCTGTGCATGGAATTGTCGGGATCCGTTACCGACATGGCAGCGAAGGTATCACCATGGTAGCCATGTTTGACGGTCAGAAATTTAGGACGGCGTTCTCCCTTGGCGTGCCAGTATTGCAGGGCCATTTTCAATGAGACTTCGACAGCCACGGAGCCGGAATCGGCCAGGAATACGTGCTGTAGGGGGCCCGGGGTCATATCGACCAGCTTCTTGCAGAGGTCGACGGCAGGCTGGTGGGTGATTCCGCCAAACATGACGTGGGACATTTTATCAATCTGTGCCTTGGCGGCCTGATTGAGTGCCGGATGATTATAGCCGTGAATCGTTGACCACCATGAAGACATACCGTCAATCACTTTCCTGCCGTCTTCTAGCTGAAGGTAGACGCCGTCGGCACTCTCTACCGGATAGCAGGGGAGCGGGTTGAGTGTCGAGGTATAGGGATGCCAGACGTGCTGCTGGTCAAATTCTAGATCAATTGGGTTGATTAAATTTTGCACAGATGTAAACCTTTGCCCTTGTTGGTAGTTGACAGTTTACTAACTCGAAGTAGACTAGCCAAGTATTGATACCTGTTTGAATCGATATTTAATGTCTTGATTCAAATGAAAACAGAATGAATAAAGTCGCTGTTTAGCCTGGCCCTACTTGTTTTCCAGTTGCCAAACAGCCACTGACTAAAGAGGTTATTACACGTGGAAGTACGTCACGACTGGAGCGTCAAGGAAGTTCAAGCCTTATTTGACAAGCCCTTTATGGACTTGGTATTTGAAGCTCAGCAGGTTCACCGCCAGCATCATGAGCCGAATAAGGTACAGGTTAGTACTTTGCTTTCAATCAAGACCGGCGCTTGCCCGGAAGACTGTAAGTACTGTCCGCAGAGTGCCCATTACCGTACCGACGTCGAGCGCGAGCGCCTGCTGGAAGTCGAGCGCGTGCTGGATGCGGCCAATAAGGCCAAGGCATCAGGTGCGACGCGATTCTGTATGGGGGCGGCGTGGAAAAACCCGAAAGAGCGCGACATGCCATATCTGCTTGATATGGTCCGTGGTGTAAAGGACATGGGGCTGGAAACCTGTATGACCCTGGGCATGATCACTAGCGATCAGGCCGATGAGCTGGCTGGTGCCGGTCTTGACTACTACAACCACAACCTCGATACCTCGCCGGAATATTACGGCAATATTATCACTACCCGTACCTACCAGGATCGCCTGGATACCCTGAGCCATGTCCGTGACGCCGGAATGAAAATTTGTTCGGGCGGCATTATCGGTATGGGCGAAAGCTCGCGTGACCGTGCAAGTCTGCTGGTGGAGCTGGCCAACCTGCCGGTTCATCCGGAAAGTGTGCCGATCAATATGCTGGTTAAGGTGAAAGGTACGCCGCTGGAGTCGGTAGAGGATGTCGACCCGTTTGACTTTGTCCGGATTATCGCTGTGGCACGTATTATCATGCCTAAGTCGGCAGTCCGCCTGTCTGCCGGTCGTGAAGATATGAACGAGCAGATGCAGGCCCTTTGTTTTATGGCGGGTGCCAATTCGGTTTTCTATGGCTGTAAATTGCTGACGACACCGAACCCGGGTGAAGACAAGGACATGCAGCTGTTTGCCAAGCTCGGTATCAACCGTCAGGAGCAAGCGGCAAAACCGGATGAGATACAAGAACAAGAGCTTTTAGGCCAGGTCGCTCAGCGTGTCGCAGCCCGTCCGTCAAAAGACGATCTGTTCTACGATGCCTCGCTTTAAGCACCGCATTACACAAGCCCTGAGTGATCGTAAAGTTCAGGGGTTGTATCGCCAACGTACTCGTCTTGACCGGCGCCAGCAGATGATCGACTGTCAGGGCGAATCCCTGGTTAATTTCTCCAGCAATGACTACCTAGGTCTGGCGCAGGAGCCTGCGCTGATTGCGGCCTGGCAGCAAGGCTTGAGTCTCTATGGTACCGGGAGCGGGGCCTCGCCATTAGTGACTGGTTTTCACTCTGCCCACCATGAGCTGGAAGCGCAACTGGCCGATTGGCTAGGCTACGACAGGGCGTTGCTTTTCAACAGCGGTTTCAGCGCCAATCAGGCGCTGTTGTTCACTTTGCTGGAAAAGGAAGATGTGCTGATTCAGGACAAATTGAATCATGCCTCGTTGATGGAGGCGGGCATATTGTCACCGGCAACCATGCGGCGTTTCGCCCATAACGACATGACAGTGCTTGAACGCACGCTCTTGCGCGGTAACCAGCAGTCTCCCGAATCGGCCCGAATGGTGGTCACGGAAGGGGTTTTCAGCATGGATGGTGACTTGTCACCATTGGCGGATATCAAGCGCCTTTGTGTTAATCATCACAGCTGGCTGGTGGTTGATGACGCCCATGGGTGCGGTGTCTTGGGTGAACAAGGCAGCGGAAGTTGTGATCACGCCGGGATCAAGGCCGATGTACTGATTGTCACCTTTGGCAAGGCGTTTGGTTTGCAAGGGGCCGCAGTATTATGCGACGAGGAAACGGCGGAATATCTGGTCCAGTTTGCTCGTCACTTTATTTATTCGACGGCAATGCCGCCGGCACAGGCGTTTGCCCTAAGTAAGGCATGCTCTTTGATCCGGGCGGATCAATGGCGCCGGGACAAGCTGCAAGATCTGGGTGACCGGCTTGCTGAACGTGTTGCTCCGGATGTGGATCTTGTTGCAACCCAAACCCCGATCAAACCATTGATCATTGGCGACAGTGATAAAACAATGGCGGCCTCCCGGGCGCTTAAAGATCGGGGGATCTGGGTGAGTGCTATCCGTCCGCCAACGGTTCCGGCCAACAGCGCGCGTCTACGTATTACATTGACCGCGGCGCACAGCCGAGCAGATATCGACAAGCTCGCAACAGCTATTAATGAGGTGATTCATGACTAACGGAATGAATGCAGTCACTCATGGTCAGCATGAGATCCAACCGCAGGATAAAAAAGCGATAGCCGAGGCTTTTGGCCGGGCGGCCAAGCACTATGATAAAGCGGCGGCCTTCCAGCGCCAGGTCGGTCACCTTTTATTAGACAAACTTCCGGCTGTCAGTCCGGTGGGCAGCCATGCGCTTGATCTTGGTTGTGGTACGGGTTACTTCAGCGAGCAATTGTTGCAGCGAGGCTATCAGGTTAGTGCGGCGGATTTATCGGCTCAGATGTTGGCTCATGCTAAGAAGCGGTGTGGCGATATGGCGACATATATCGAGGCCGATGCCGAGGATCTGCCGCTTGAGGATAACCAGTTCGACATTGCTTTTAGCAGCCTGGCTCTGCAGTGGTGTGACGATCTGTCGGTACCGCTTGCAGAATTGAAGCGAGTGGTTAGGCCCGGCGGTTTGATCTTGTTCTCGACATTGGCTGACGGTTCGCTGTATGAGCTTGCTAAATCGTGGCAGCAAGTTGATCAGTATCAACATGTAAATGAGTTTCTTTCGCCAAAGGCGATAAAACTTGCGCTGGCGCAAGCGGGCTGTTCGAGCGATGGCCTAGAATTTACGCCTATCACGATGCAATACAATACGGCAGTTGAACTCATGAAAGACCTGAAAGGGATAGGGGCTACACATCTGCAGCAGGAGCGCAAGGCAGGCTTGGCCGGTCGTAAAACGATTCAGGCGTTAGAGAGCGCTTATGCTGAGTTCCGAGATGAGAATGGCCAACTGCCGGCAACATACCAAGTCTGTTTTGGAGTAATTATTAATGACTAACGCTTTCTTTGTAGCAGGAACAGATACCGAAGTCGGTAAAACTGTTGCCTCTCGCGCAATTTTACACGCAGCTGGCAGCGCGAACATTAAGATGGCGGGTTATAAGCCTGTTGCGTCTGGCAGTGCGCCGACCGATGAGGGGATGCGTAACTCAGACGCATTGTATATTCAGGATGCTTCCGTAGTCGATCTTGCCTATGATGAAGTGAACCCGTATGCGTTTGAAGCGGCAGTGTCACCGCATCTGGCAGCCGAGCAGGAAGACAGAGTGATTAACTTTGATGTCTTGTCTCAGGGGCTGGAGCATCTTAAGTCGAAATCTGAAGTGGTACTGGTAGAAGGCGCTGGCGGTTGGCGTGTACCGGTTTCGCGTACCGATTTTCTTTCTAGCTGGGTGAAGCAAGAGAAATTGCCGGTCGTACTGGTTGTTGGTGTTAAGCTGGGTTGTTTAAGCCATGCAATTCTGACTGCCGAAGCAATTAAGAATGACGGCCTGGAGATGGTTGGCTGGGTAGCAAACCGTATTAATCCAGGTACTGAAAACTATTCGGAGATTATCCGGATGCTGGAAGAGAATCTGCCAGGGAAAAAGCTGGGTGAGATCCCGTATATGCCTGGCATTAAGAAGCGTGACTTGTCAAAGTACATTGACCTTTCTCCTCTGGGACTGTAACTGAAAGCAGTTACTGGCGAACAGTTTCGCGTTTAGTTTTAATATAAAGAACCCTGCACATTGGCAGGGTTTTTTATTGGCTGGATTTGTCATCAATGATGAGATGTTATTTGTTCTTTCTGAATAGCTCAGGCAGGCAATACCACGCCGCAGCGAATACGATCAGGCTGTAGGCAAGCAGCTCCACCCCTTCCTCTGCCAGATTTTTTACTGAACGCAGGTAGTTCTCCTGCATGACGCCCTGCCATAAGTCTCCCATGCCGTAGATGCGGGCAAAAACGAACAGGGTTGCAATACCGGCTAACATCAATCCATAGCTTTTATGTCTGATGTAGTTGGTGAGCGGTTTTATTGATGTTTCCTTATGGGATAGCGCATAGCTGATAGCGACAGTTGCCAGTATCCACGCAGGATATTTCCAGAAGCCGTGCTGAATCTGGTCAAACAGGCTGTCGAGTTCCCGGATCAAGATGACAGAGAAAAATGCACTGACCAGCAGGGCAAAGCCCCGTTGCTCACGGTGTTTGATTGCAACTGCGGCAAAAAGGCTTGCTGTAACGAATAGATAGCCTTCCTGCAGGTATTCGATTAGTGAATTTTCACCGATATTGCCGTTGTACTTAATAACCTCGAAGTGGATAGCAAACGCTGAAGCCGCAAGTAGCAGGGCCACTCCGAAAAAGTATGCAGATGAAATAATCAATGGGTGTAATGGTTGAACATTAGCTGAGGTGCTTTCTGTTTTGATTAGAGTCGATTGCATAATAGAATCCTTACCCGCTGTAGTCTGGTTGACCGCGATAAGCGAAACCGGAAGTTACAGGCAGATTTATCATTAATTGTTGTATGGTGCGATTATGCGGCAGGGACGCTGAATGCAGGCTGTATTTGGTGATGAGAGTCACGTTTTTTGCGTGTTAGAAACAAAAACCTCCTCAAAAGAGGAGGTCTTGGGGAATTAGTTAACGCTTAGGTTAGCTTTCGCCTGTCAGCCCGATAAGTGCTTCCTGGGTATCAGAACGTTTTTTGCTAGCCGTTGGTTCAATACCAAGTTCTTTGTGGGCTTCGTCTGCTGACATACCCAGATGACAGCGTAGGATATCAATAGCAACCTGGTAGTTTTCGTGATCAGCCATCATTCCTCCTTGAAAATTCGACGACGGTATACTGCATCGTTGATGCTATACCTTCGACAATAGTGGAATGCTCTCATACTTTCAATAAGACTAAAGTCTAAAGCTGCCATTTATGACTAACATCACCGATTGTCGAGCATGTTATCGGCGGGGCTGGATTCTTGGATAGCGTACGATGATAGGGTACAGTTGTGGTCTTATATCAATATATAACAGTGACGTATCCTCGGATCAATACTAACGAAACGTAACAATTTACCCCTTTTACTTGTAATTAGATTGATCGACCATACTATAAATAACAAATCGAATTGATGGCACCGTATGCAATTTGTTTATGGTAAACCATCGTTTGTACAGAACTAGAAAGCTTGATTGCTAATTGGAGAATATTAAAAATATGAAGCGAATTGCATTATTCCTGGCAACTAACCTTGCTGTGATGCTGGTCTTCAGTGTTGTCTTGAACCTTATCTATGCTTTTACCAGTTTACAGCCCGGTAGCTTGAACGGTTTGCTGGTAATGGCGGCACTGTTTGGTTTTGGTGGCTCGCTAATCTCACTGTTTATGTCAAAATCGATGGCATTGCGCTCCGTTGGCGGCATGGTGATTGAGCACCCGCGCAATGAAACCGAGCATTGGCTAATGGAAACCGTATCGCGTCAGGCTCAGCAGTCTGGTATAGGCATGCCGACTGTGGCCATCTATGACTCGGCAGATATCAACGCGTTTGCAACGGGAGCCAAGCGGGATGATTCGCTGGTTGCGGTATCGACAGGATTGCTTCACAGCATGACCCGTGACGAGGCCGAAGCCGTTTTGGCGCATGAAGTCAGCCATATCTCTAATGGTGACATGGTTACTATGACGCTGATGCAGGGTGTCGTGAATACCTTTGTAATCTTTGTTTCCCGTTTGGTTGCCGGTGCGGTAAGCGGGTTTAACAGTGGTGACGAAGACGGTGAGGGCGAAGGCGGCAGCTTCATGATGTATTTCGTTGTCTCGACAGTGATGGAAATCCTGTTTGGCTTCCTGGCGAGTATTCTGACTATGTGGTACAGCCGCCATCGTGAATTCAAAGCCGATGCAGGCTCGGCGCATCTGGTTGGACGTGAGAAGATGATAGCGGCTCTTGAGCGGTTGAAAGTCAGTCATGAGTCTCAGCTTGAAGGTTCAATGATGGCATTCGGTATTAACGGCAAGAAATCACTGTCTGAACTGTTCATGACACACCCGCCGCTAGACAAGCGTATTGATGCACTTCGACGTGGTGAGCACTTGTAATTGTTGCTCCTGTAGTTGTCGCGAAAAATCCCCTTAGTCATTGGCGAAGGGGATTTTTTATTTTTCGCCGATAAAACCAACGCTGCTCTGACAAGTTTTCATCGGTTGAAAGCTAATCAGTACGTTACGAAGCTTCTGGTTATCAGGGAAGTAACCGGCTCAGTTCAGTTTCGGATAAAGCAGGTTTTAGCTGGGAGTAATGAGCTTTCAGCGGATATTGGCCCAGACGATCCTTATCAGGGGCCCATTCGCTGACAAACATGGCGGTATCGAATTTCAGGGTTGGGTACCGCTTGTAATCGGTGATTTTCCTGAAGCCGAGACGCTCGTAGAATCGCTTGTGATTTTTCCTCGCGGCACAGATGATCAGGGTTTTACCCGAAATGTCAGTCAAGTGCATGGGACTGGCAAATAACGCCATGGGAACCGTGGCTGAAAAGTCGGTGATGTCAGGCAAAACAGTGAGCCTGTTTAATTCCATAAGGGTGTCATATTTTTCTTCTAACTCGGTAAAGACTTCAGGAAATAGCCGTTTGACCGGAATATCTAACCATCCGGGTTGCTGCTTGATGATCGACACTCGCAGGGAGGCAATCACCTGATCTTTGTGCTGCAGTACAAAAGTATGGTTGTTCGGCATGCTGTCAAATTCGTCTGCCAGCCTTTGCCGTGGGTTGGCTTCGATATAACCTTGTTGCAAATAGGCTTGGTATCGAATGGCATACGCATCATCGAGAAGTTCCGGGGTTGAACAGTAATAATTCTTGAGTGACTGTAGATCCATAGAGGTGCTTCATTCCTTGAGCTTGGGGTCATGCCTATCTATCTCATTAAGGGAATGATCATCCTAGGCTCGCTGTTTTGTCCAGTAGCCTTTGCTAAGGTTGCGAGGCAGTTACCATATGTGCGTTATTGTTTACTGTTCCTGGTGAGAGTGAGGTTTGTGCAGTAACAAGGAAGATAATAATTGTACAGCCTTGACCATGGAGCGGATCAGATACAGCTGCAAGCAGGTGATTAACGCTCAGGTGAAATCAGGTATAAATTGCCAGAATCCGTTGTGAAGTAAATCCAGCCTTCGGGGCTTTGTATCAGTGCCCGGATACGCTCTTTCAGCGGTGAAACTAAACGTTCCTCCGAGATGATATCTCCGTCTTTGTTCAAAGAAAGGCGGTTGATATGCTCAAGTTTTAGCGCGCCGGCAAACAGGTCTCCCTGCCACCCGGGAAAGGCATCGCCTGTATAGTGCAGTAAGCTTCCTGGGGCAATCGAGGGAATGTAGACTTTATGCGGCGAAACGATGCCTTCTTTTTCTGTGGCTTCCCCAACAGACAGAGGTCCCCAGTACTCCTTGCCATGGGAGGTGACAGGCCAACCGTAGTTGCTGCCTTTTACGATCAGGTTGATTTCGTCACCGCCACGCGGCCCATGTTCAATTGCCCATAGGCGGTTATTGCGGAGATCAAAGGCCAGGCCTTGCGGGTTGCGATGGCCATAGCTCCAGATCTCCGGAAGTACGTCTGGGGTGGAGACAAACGGGTTATCGGCTGGAACAGTCCCGTCCATGTTGAGGCGAAGAATGCATCCGGCATGGGTGGTGAGATCCTGCCCGTTAGGGCGCTCACCACGATCGCCGACAGAGAAGAACAGGTGCCCTTGCTGATCAAAGGCGATCCGGCTGCCGAAATGGCGATAGCTTGTTGTGGCAGAATTGGTTACGAGCAGTTCCTGCCACTGGGTTAGCGTATCTTGGTCGAGCTTGCTACGAGCCAGCACGGTGACAGCCTGATCACCAAGCATTTTGCTATAGGTAAAATACAGCCAGCCATTTGGCAGTTGGTAGCCCGGTTCGGTCACAACATCAAGCAGACCTCCTTGTCCTGCAGCTGCAACATTTGGCAAGCCCTTAACCTGAGTTCGGTTGTTCCCGGCAGTATCAATGATGACAGCTTCCCCATGGCGTTGGGTGATCAGCAATTGATTTGGACTAATGAAAGTCACTCCCCAGGGAACAGACAAGTCTTGGGCCACTAG
The DNA here is from genome assembly GCF_009910675.1 of Photobacterium alginatilyticum. Lineage (GTDB taxonomy): Bacteria > Pseudomonadota > Gammaproteobacteria > Enterobacterales > Vibrionaceae > Photobacterium > Photobacterium alginatilyticum. The sequence goes on from NZ_RSEJ01000001.1 coordinate 242,673, forward strand.
GGAGACTTGGTAGTTCATGCTGTTGCTTGAACCTGTTATTACCTCAATGGCCTTTGCTGCGCCGGCAAACAGGAGCGCACCAGAAATGGAAAGTAAAACAAGAGAAATGGTGCGGACAACAGAGACAATCATGAGCTAAAGTCCTTGGTTAGTAAGGCTTATCCTGTAATTTAGACCAAGCCTTCCTTATTTGCTGTGGTTTTCATTGAAACTGATTTGATTGCTATGGTCGGCAATGATCTGCGCGAGTTTTTTCAGACCCGCTTTCCATTGGTTGTTATCATCAAAATTAGCAAAGCTAAGGCGGATACAATGATTATGCTGGCTCTGTGTACTGAACATCTTGCCGGGCAGGATGCTGATATTTTGCCGTAGTGCTTCTTGGTAGATGTCGGTGCAATCTGCGTGTTCAGGCAAGGTGAGCCAGCAAAGAAAACCGCCTTCAGGCTGGGAGAGGTGGTACTGGCCTTGCAGCCATGGGAAGCGATCGAGTTCGGTTGTGAATAGCTTAAAGAACAGACGTTGTCTTCTGGCGTAGCTTTTGCGGATCTTTCCGAGGTGCTGACGGTATTTACCTGTTGTCAGAAACTGGCCGACGGCAGACTGCATCAGGTTTAAACTGCCCATATTGTCTGTTATCAGGCGTTTCTCTATCTGATGCTGGTACTTTCCGGCAATGACCCAGCCGATACGCAGGCGGGAATCCAAGGTTTTTGACAGTGAGCTGCAATAGATCACTCGGTTTTCCTGATCCAGAGCTTTAAGCGGCAACTGTCTGCGGCCATAGGCTAGGCCGCCGAAAACGTCATCCTCTATGATTGGGATTGCCTTGGTGAGAGCCAAAAACGCGAGTCTGTCCGGTTCGGACATCATGAAGCCTGTTGGGTTATTGAAGCTGGGGTTGATGATAATGGCCGAGACAGGCCAGCGTTCAAGGGCTTGTTCTAGTGCGTTTAAATCCATTCCACTCGTGACACTGGCTGGGATTTCGACCACTTTTAACCCCAGCGACTCAAGCAGGAGCAGGTTGCCGAAGTAGCTTGGGGATTCAACAAGCACAATGTCGCCGGGCTGGGTGATGGCCTGTAGGCTTAGGCTGATGGCCTGCTGAGCACCGTGGGTGATCAGGATGTCGCTCGCCGAGGTTGTGACGCCAAGTTCCTGGTTGATAAAGACGAGCTGACGAAGTAGCACTTCATTACCCGGCGGAAGCTGGTAGTGGCTGGGAATATTGGTCTGATAGCGGCTATGGCGGCCGATTTCGGCATAGAGGGAACGGATGGCCGGAAAGCGGGTATCGGGGTGTGCCGAGCCTGCCGGTAGTACCTGATGAGACAGCGACAGGCTCATAATCTCCTTGCTCAGAGACATCAAATCGACATAGCCGGGCTCACTGACGGTTGCCGTGGCCGGACTTTTTAGCTGGGTGACCACGTACCCCGAACGAGGATGAGCTTCTATTCGCTGACTAGCCTCGAGCTGTTGGTAGGCACGGATAACGGTATTCTTGCTGATTGCCAACTGGGTACTCAAGTCTCGGATTGAGGGCAACTTGTCACCGGATTGATAGCTTTGCTTGTCAATCCGTTCAGTGATGAGATCAACAACTTGCTGGTATTTTTTTGACACACCACACCTCCTCGGTTGCAATCTGTACCCTAAAAAGCAATCAAATCTGTCTCTATTAACTTTTCTGTACCTGATTAAAGTAATGTCTAACAAATAAAAAGGAAAGGAAATAGTGATGGCTGTTCGTATGATACCGTTTATTTTTGTCATTCTCTGGAGCTCAGGTTTTATTGGTGCCCGATTTGGGCTCCCGTATGCCGAACCGGCCACGTTTCTGCTGATCCGCATGGTAGCCAACATCGTCCTTTTCATACTGCTGATGTTTGTACTGCGTGCCCACTTGCCACGTGGGAAGGCGCTATTCCATTCAATGATGTCGGGCTTGTTAATTCATGGGTTTTATCTTGGTGGTACCTATGAGGCGATTTCGCTCGGGATGCCGGCCGGGCTTTGTTCGTTACTAGTCGGGCTTCAGCCGATTCTTACCGCTGTTATTATCGTGATGGTATGGAATGAAAAGACGCGCCTGTCACAATGGATCGGTTTGCTTATTGGTTTTATCGGGATTGGACTGGTGCTGCAAGGAAATATGGAGTGGCAACAAGAAGGGAGCCGAAAAGCAGCCTATATATTTGCCGCATTTGCGTTGTTGGGGATCACCTTGGGTACCCTTTACCAGAAGAAGTTCTGTCAGGGTGTGGATATGGTCGGCGGCGCGGTGTGGCAATATATCGCGGCAGCGATGCTGTTTCTGCCTGTTGCGCTGACAACAGAAACGATGGTGGTGGACTGGACGCCTGAATTTATCTTCGCCATGGTGTGGGCGGTTGTGGTGCTGTCAGGTATTGCAATCTTATTGCTTCTCTACATGGTTGATAATGGCGAAGCATCTAAAGTTGCTACGACTTTTTACCTGGTGCCGCCAATGACTGCCTTTCAGGCCTGGCTGGTCTTTGACGAATCATTTGATGGCTATGGCGTGATTGGTTTTGTACTGGCTGCAATAGCGGTTTATCTAGTTACCCGTAAGCCGAAGCTTCCTGCCGGAGATGCGCAAGTCGCTGTTAGGACTCAAAGCTAATGATAGATATTGGGCTAGATACTTGGAGTTAATTGAGACGTTCAGGGTCGAAACTCTGGCTTATTTCGGCACGGCGAGAGCGCTTGTCATAAATGCAGATCATGGATGAGTCTGGTGCGCGCAAACCTGAGCTGCTGCGTAATTTCCCTTTGGCAAATGCAATGCCATATGACTCTGCGCCATAGGGATCGACATGTAGTCGATAGCGGGAAAATTCACGATCAAACAAAATACTGCATTCTTGCTTGATTGTATCTTCAAACACCTGTAAGTCTTCGGAAGCCGAAGCCACATTGGCTGATAAAAAGGTTATCAATACAGAGATAGTTAACCCGAACTTCATTTAGGCTCCCTTCCTAACTTTTTATTCGTCATTTTAGTATCACACGGTTTTCTTCGGCTGCAAGGTTTGTTTCCTCTGAGTTTTGAAATAGGTATAAACTGGCGGATTTGGTTGATAACTAAGCAGTCGGTGCCAGTGGGTATTTACACTTACAAAACGGGTGTGTATTATTCGACGCACTTACGGAGAGATGGCTGAGTGGTTGAAAGCACCGGTCTTGAAAACCGGCATACGTTTGTAGCGTATCTAGGGTTCAAATCCCTATCTCTCCGCCATATTTAAGAAAACCGCTGAAACTTCAGCGGTTTTTTTTCGCCTATATATTGTGATTAGAGATAGGGTGCCGACCCCTAGACAAGGGTTCACGAAGAAGATGATCCCTTCACCTGGCTTAGAGGCAAGTGAAGGGAGTAGACGTTGTGTAAAAGACGGTTATTTCTCGGCGAGTGCATCTTTCAGAGCTGATAGGTATGCACCACGCATTTGCTGGCTAACAGGCGCATCGGGTACGAACACCTGGCCACCATGGTACATTCCCGGGAAGACGGCCAGTTCAGTCGGCACGCCTGCCGCCATTAATCGTTGGGCATAATCGACAACTTCGTCTCTGAACAGATCAACGGCGCCGATAGTCATAAAGGTCTTAGGCAATCCGCTGACATCTTTTGCTCTGGCAGGTGCCGCATAAGGTGATGCCGCTTCACCAGGATTGCTGCCACCGAGGTACATATCCCAGGCATTGAACGAGGTTTCCCTGTTCCAAACCGGATAGTCTTCGATAGAGCCTGATGGGGTATCATGCAAGTTGTCCAACATTGGGTAAATCAGCAGTTGCAGAGCAATTGCCGGCCCCTTAGCATCACGATTATGCAATACCATCCCCGCCGCCATGCCGGCACCGGCGCTATCTCCTCCAACTGCAATTCGTTCAGGATCGATTCCTAACTCCTTGGTGTGGTCTACCAGCCATAAAAAGGCTGCATAAACATCATTATGCCCGGCAGGGAATGGATGTTCCGGAGCCAACCGGTATTCAACAGAGACCACGGTAGCGTTTAGCTCTTTGGCAAACTCTCCGGCAAAATCGTTGCTGTCCGCCCGTCCCATAATATAGCCACCACCGTGGATCCATAGGATAGCAGGGGTGATCGCTGTACTATTTTCGGGACGGTATACAAATACAGGCACCTCGCCTTCAGCAGTTAATATCTCCTTTCTTTCAACCTTCACGCCTGGGGTGTCCGGAAATTTCAGCATTTTGTGTACAGTGGCTCTGGCATCAAGGACAGAATCTTTGGTGATTAAAGACAATGCCGGCGGAAGCTGTTCTAGCGGAGCCTTGATAGCCGGATCGATAAATTCCCTGACGTTTTGTGGCTGTAGATCTGCTACCGCACTTTCTATTGCCGGCTGTTCTGCTGCACAACCAACCATAGAGCTGAATAGTAAGGTGGTGACTAATAACTGTTGGGGTAATTTCATGTTCATCATATCCTCATTGACTCGTGCAATAAGTCATTTAAGTTGGCGTTTACTCATAGGTTCCGCGGATCGGGTAGTTATTCTCCGGGTTGCGGATAAATGATAATCCGGAGAGCAGCACCCCCAATTCAGGTCGGACAAAGGGACCGTTGGAAATATCGAGAACTTGTACCTGGCCCTTGTCGTTAATCACATAAAGGCCGGGTTCGGAAAATGGATGATCGGTTTCCCGCGCCGAACGAGGATGGGATATATAGAGTCCCAACTGTTGCATCTGCTCTATGCTCAGGCCATACGCAATGGGATAACTTACCGTTAGATCTGCCATATGGGCCGTTACTTGTGTTTCGCTGTCGGCAGAAACTGCGACAATATCGATACCAAGCTTAAAAAAGTCTTCTTTGAGCTTTTCAAGCTCATTGAGGTAGCGGGTACAAAGTGGGCAATGCTTGCCTCGGTAGACCACCACCATTTTCCAGTCAAAGCCGGTTTGTGGAATACCAAGGGAAATGTTGTTGCCGTCTAATGTGGGCAACTCGATAATTGGAAACTGATCGCCAGCCTTAAATTTGTTCGCCGTCATTGGGTTTTCCTTCTCATAGTCTGCATACAAATAGCGTCTGGTAATGCACAAATCAGGCAGTAGTGAAGCAGTGGCAGTGGATATACTGCTTCACTACCGCTTGAAAATGTTGTGCCTGCTAAACAATCACAATGGTTTCAGCTTAGATGCTGATGTAGTTATAGCTGTCATCCTCTTTATTACGTTTACCGCGTAATTTATCGCTGTAGTTTTCCGCCCAGATCGCTGTAGCGTTCTGGTTCTGGTTCCAGTCAAATACGGTTGAGCGGTGCTTAATCTTCCAGATACCGTCGCGACGCTCAAAGCGGAAATGATGTCGGCCACCCAAGATGCCCTCTTTGTCGACCCCGTCTTCTTCGTGAACATGGTAAGCCCAGACATAGCACTCGGCTGTCGCCTTATCGCCGTCAATTTCGATCAGCGGGTTGCTGATACGGTGCTGAGTGACTTTCAGGGCTTTGAACCCTTCCATTGCAGGCTCAACAAAGGCGTGAGCATTATCGTTATAAAAGAACAGATCCGGGAAGATAGGGTCCTGATGTTCTTCAATCGCATCTTCCCAGTAGGTTGACTTCATTAGTTCACCGTCAACCCGGTCCAGGGCGCGGGCGAACTTATACATGACTTCTGTCATTTCCTGCTTATCGAGCAGCTCTTGCATCTTTTGTTGCATATTCATGATTATTTCCTCGGATTTTCCGCCTCTGGCGAGGCCTGAGGCGGGTTTATGTTATCAACGAAAGCTGGGGTTATTTGCTTTCCCATTCATCAATCGGATCCAGTACGGTGAACTTTCGCGGGCTGGCCAGTAGATCCGGCAAGTAGGCTTCGTACGCGTCGCGGTATGATTTGCCTTGCAACTGGTTCTTCATAAAGTCATCCATTGACGGCTCGTCCCAGCGTTCGTACAGAGTGAACTTGTTAGGGTTGTCGGCGTGGCGGTGAAAATAGGTCGATACAAAGGTATCTTCGTGGGACATCGCCTCGAGGACACCGGTCGCGCCTTTGACAAACTTGTCGACACACTCAGGCTTTACATCAAATTCGACATAAAATACGAGATGGTTAGACATAATGGTTTACCTCTTAAACGTTATGTTTTCTATTAATCAGGGGCCTGTCGCACCCATTCAGGTAGGCTGCTTTATATTCTTCAGGGCATTTCTGGCCAGTAGGTCTCACTGGTCGGTCATGACTGCTGCCTAACGTTGAAGCAATAATAGGTGCTATCCAAATCGAATATAAGAATGCTAAAATGAATACCATCTATTCGATATTTGAATTAATAAGGAAGGTGAATGGATCAGTTAGGTGCAATGCGGGCTTTTATCCGGGTAGTGCAAACTGGCAGTTTTTCAGCGGCGGCCCGAGAGAAAAACACAACCCAAGCCACAATCAGTAAAAAAGTTGCAGCCCTGGAAACCATGCTGGGTGTCAAGTTGCTAACCAGAAGCAGCCGAGAGCTCTCTTTGACCCAGGTTGGCGCGGAATACTATGAGAAATGTGTGTCTATCATTGGAGAACTGGATGAAGCGGAAGCAAGTGCTCGCTCCCAGGTGGCTTCACCAAAAGGGATTATCAGGATCACTGCACCGGTTGTTTTTGGTCGTCTTGTCATCGCGCCAATACTGTCAGAGTTTTTATCCCTCTACCCTGAAATCAAGGTGGATTTGGCATTAAGTGACAAGCATGTGGACCTTATCAGCGAAGGTGTTGATGTGGCAATCCGGGCCAGAGAGCTGGAAGATTCATCCCTAATAGCCAGGCATCTGTTCGACAATCCTATGTTGTTAGTCGCCGCTCCTGAGTACCTGGCTCAACACGGTGAACCTAAAGAGCCCACTGAATTACGACGCCATAATTGCCTGGTGTATTCGATGCTGAAAACTGTCAACATTTGGCATTTTTTCCATCAGGATAAGAATATCTCCGTCGCTGTTAATGGCAACTTTCAGGGCGATAACGGTGATGTGATCCTTAAGCTGGTTCTTGATGGAACGGGACTTGCCCAGCTACCGGTTTGGATGGTCGATGAACATCTTAAATCGGGTGAGCTGAAACAGATTTTGTCTGATTTTGTAGCAAAACCACTTCCTTTTAATGCGATTTATCCTCAAAGTCGCTATGTGCCGCTTAAAGTTCGATGCTTTGTCGATTTCTTGAAACAAAAGTTATCTGATAAAACTCTTTATCAGTAAATTGCCGGCTACTAGGCTGGCAATAACAATTCTCTCCGGCATACAGAGCCGGATCTCCCCATTTTGTGAAATATCAAATAAGTGCAATTTACCCATTCTATTAATTCTTTATTGGAATAGTTGCTATTCATATTCCATGTCTTCTATTCGATAAGCATGTCGGTTATCTTTCTTCCATCGCAAAACAACGGCTTTGTGGAGGGGGGATAATGAGTAAATTTATCAAGTACAGCCAATATAACGCACCACAAGACTCTCTGGCTCAGCTTGAGGCAGCGAAAGCATCAATGGGCTTTGTGCCGAATCTGCTCGGTTACATGGCCGAATCATCGGTTCTGCTCAATAGCTATGTCTATCTGTCTGAGCAAACCGGTAAAACAGACTTAACCCCGACCGAGCGTCAGGTGGTACTGATGACAGTCAATCGTTTTCATGAATGTCGATACTGCATGGCAGGTCATACCCAGTACGCTGAGACGCACGGGGTGGATATGGCAGTGATCAATGCCATTCGCGATGACCAGCCGATAGGGAATCCCAAATTAGCCACGCTACGCAGTTTCGCACTAAAGCTTGTCGAGCAGCGCGGGGTGATGTCACAGACGCTGGTTGACGCTTTTTTTAAGTCCGGTTACAGCCAGCAAAACGCACTGGAAGTAATTGCCCTGATCACTTTAAAGGTAATGAGCAATTACACCAATCATTTAGTCGGCACAGAGCTCGATGGTATATCCATGGCCAAGCGCTGGTCACCAGCCAGTGAACGTTAAATACGAAGTTGTAAATTAAAGGAAACCGTTATGACTAAGAAACGGAAGGTAAAGTGGCCGCTATTGCCGGCGGTATGAACCAGACTCGCTGGGCAAATTAATCCTGAACGGGGTTATCCCGGGTAAACCAGGTTTAGCCGGGACTGAGGCCAGTAAAACGATTTAAAGCAAGGTAAGTATTCTATGAACCAAGATATCCTGTTTAACAATTTTGAGCTCAGCGGTGATCTTACTCTGAGCAACCGTATTGTTATGGCTCCCATGAACCGCAGCATGGCTGATGATAACCTGGTACCGACCGATGCGATGGCCGATTACTACGCCCGACGTGCCGATACTGGCCTGATCATCACCGAGTCTCTGATGATATCGCCAAGCGCCCAGGGGTATCCCAATACCCCAGCCATTTTCACTCCGGCACAGGTAGAAGGCTGGAAAAAGGTGGTTAGGAGAGTCCATGAAAAAGGCGGCAAAATTTTCGCCCAGATCTGGCATACCGGCCGGGTCTCACACCCTATCTATCTCAATGGTGAAAAGCCTATAGCGCCTTCGGCCGTTGCCTTGAAGGGACGCGTACCTCGTACTGACGATCTGCAATATGATGTGCCGCGTGAAATGACAGAGGCAGAAATCCGCCAGATGATTCAGGACTTCGCTCAGGCGGCAGCTAATGCTCGTGAAGCCGGTTTTGATGGTGTGGAGATCCACGCTGCTAATGGTTACCTGCTGGATCAGTTTCTGCATTGGGATACCAACCGTCGTACAGATGACTGGGGTGGCAGTGAAGAGAATATGGCCCGTATTCTGTTTGAAGTACTGGATGCGGTGAAGCAGGAAATTACCCATGTCGGCCTACGTGTATCACCGGTGGGCTATTTACACTTGGAACATGATGATCGCGATAAAGCCGTCTCGGATTATGTCTTGCAACGCCTTAATCAATACGATCTTACCTATGTTCACACGGGGATGTTTGAAGACAGTGAGCAGGAGCATCTTGCCGGCACGGTAACCCAATATATCCGCAGTCTTTATAAAGGCATTGTGATCGCGTGTGGAGGCTATGATGCTGAGCGGGGCCGCAAGACGTTACACAAGGGGGATGCAGATCTGATCGCTATCGGCCGTCCGCTGATCGCCAACCCGGATTACGTTGAAAAGGTGCGTACCCGACAGCCGCTAACCACTTACAGCGTTGAGATGCTGAACGAGCTGGTATGACGAAAGAAAGGAATGTTTAAGAATTTAGCTCATGTAGTGCCACAACATTAAAGAGAGTATTACTATGCAATATATAAAAATGGAAAAGACTTTCGTCAAAAATATGAAGAGAATTTGCCGAAAATGCTGACAAGCCCCCCGAGTTATTACTTTCCTGAAATTGCTAAAAGAGTGTCATCAATAAAATCATTCCTTTATTAGGTCATTACACTGGTACCTTATTCGCCTGTTGTGCTAAGACGGGCGAATAGCTATTCCGATATTAGTTGTGCTGAGTAGTCTCACCGATTACACGTAATATTATTTTTCAACTAGTTAATATAAATAACCCTAGTCTATCAAATTAATCGAACAACTTAGTCGAATTCTCCTGATGGTTAAGGTTCGAAATAGGTAAAATTATATAGATTATCTTTCATTACTTTCTTTAAATATGGGAAGCGGGAGCTAAAAATGAAGTTCAGGAATACAAAGGAAAGTTATGTATAGGACACCCAATGATGTACCAGGCGCAAGCAAGTTCGAAAAAATGGCTGCTCATGCCATGCATTGGAGCCTATACGCTGTCATGATTATTCTGCCAATAACGGCTATATGGAAACCAAATTAGATACTAACTTTTTCTTTCTATTTGAGATTCCAAAATTTAATGACACAGCGATGTATTCTATTATTGTTGAACAGTGGTTGCGAACTGACTGGGAGCATTTTGAACCAATTGTCGATACAATCCATAAAAATACGGGTGCATATATTTATTGGATTCTGATTATTTTACACGCTGGAGCTGCGTTTTATCATCATTTTGCTCGAAAATATATTGTCCTAAAACGGATGGTGCCTTGGATAAGATAATAAGTTTATTACGCTGCAATAATACATTAAGTATTAAGCTTGTTAGTCGGTAGAGGAAATTAGTAGCCGCATTGTTTTGGTCAATCTCCCTTCTTATTGAGATAGAAATCATAAAAAGACTATTCTCTTGAGACCGGGTAATGCTTTAGGGGTATCATGCGCAACAAGTGCATATACCAATGTGGAGTATTACGGTTGTGAAAATTTGTGGCGCTTTATCCTGTAAATCGAAAAAAGTGGCATTGTCTGCTTTATTTTCGGCTGTAGTTTCGTTGTCCGCTTCGGCAGCGATGGCCGCTCCTTCCGGGAAGGATATGTCGATTTGGTTTGATGTCGGCGGTCCGGTAGGTGGCCCGTACGCAACGGTTGTTCAAAACGGCGCGACACAGGCGGCGGGTGATCTGGGGGTAGATCTGCGTGTGATGTACTCAGACTGGCAGCCACAAAAGATGATCGAGAACTTCAAGCTGGCTTTGGCGGCCAAACCAACGGGTATTGTGGTAATGGGGCATCCGGGTGACAGTGCCTACGAGGGCTTGGTTGATGAAGCGTTTAGCAAAGGGGTACAGGTAACGTCAGTGGATACAGCCCTTCCTGGCACGATGTCGGCCGAGCAAAGTAAAGGGTTCGGCTATGTCGGCGTGAGTAATGCAGCTCGTGGTGTCCATTTGGCCAAAGAAGCGTTGCGCCGTGGCCAATTCAAGGCGGGAGACCAAGCACTGGTTTGGGGCATTAAAGATATCGCCGAGCGCAGTGATTCTACCCGTGGGTTGATAAGTACGCTTGAAGACGCCGGGCTTGCTGTCGACTTTCTTCAGATCTCACCGGAAACAGATAAAGATCCTTCTCTTGGAACCAATGTGATCACGGCGTATCTGGCGCGTAACCCTAAAGTAAAACTGATTATGGTGGATCATGGCGCACTGACTTCGCAAATGGGGAATTTCTTGCGCAATGCCGGAGTTCGTCCGCAAGAGCTGTATGTCGCCGGGTTTAGCCTTTCGCCAGCTACAGCGGATGCGATTAAAACCGGTTATGTCCAGCTGGTGGCCGATAGTCAGCCGTACTTGATGGGTTACCTGTCGGTGGTGCAGGTTGTGCTGAGCAAGCGTTATGGTTTCTCTGGCCTTGATATCAATACCGGAGCGGGTTTTGTCAACCAGAGCAATATTGATTTTATTGCTCCCTTGGCGGCAAAAGGCATTCGTTAATGACGGAGCGAGTGCTTGAATTGACCGGGTTGAACAAATGGTTTGGCCCGGTTCATGCGTTGAAAAACATTCACTTTTCGCTCAATCGTGGTGAAGTGTGCGCGCTGCTCGGTGATAACGGTGCAGGAAAATCGACCCTTATTAAGTTGATCGCCGGTGCTGAGCAAATTGAGGATGGCCAGTTGCTGATTGGCGGAGATAAAGTACAAACTCACCGTTACTCGGTACAGCAGGCCCGCCAGTTAGGTATTGAAACCGTTTATCAATCTGGCTCTCTCGGTGAGCAGCAGCCAGTTTGGCGAAACCTGTTTCTTGGCCGGCATTTTCGCAACAGATTGGGGTTTATTGATCACAAAGAAGAGCGCAGACAAGCTGCTCAGCTTCTCAAGACTCTGGATTTTCGTGGTGTCGGGGCCAATATCGATGCGCCGGTGAGTTCACTCTCTGGCGGTGAACGCCAGGGGTTGGCTATTGGCCGAGCCATGTTATTTGATGCTCGGGTGGTGATCCTGGATGAACCAACAACAGCGTTGTCGGTGGGCGAGGTCGAAAAGGTTTTGTGTTTTATCGAGGCCTTAAAGTCGCAGGGCAGAGCATGTTTGCTGATCACCCATAACATGAATGATGCCTACCGGGTTGCCGACAGGTTTGTAGTGATGGATCGCGGCAGTATCGTGGCGGAATATCGAAAATCACAGATGACCCAGTCTTCGCTGCAGTTGGCGTTGCTGGATGCTGTCGGAAGAGGGGCCTGATGAATACTTTCATGCTACGTCATCGGGTTCCGGTGTTAACAGCGTTTATCCTCGTTGTTCTCTGGGGGGTATTTACGGTATCTAGCCCGGAGACTTTTCTCCATGGTCGTATTTACATCTCTTTCATGTCGACGATCCCGTTTACGGCGATGCTGGCTTTTGCTTTGACCTTGCTGATCATTGCACGTGAAATCGACATGAGTTTCCCGGCTGTTGTTGCGCTGGGTGGTTTTGTGTTCTCCCAGATATTCCAGCTTACCCAGTCGCCCATACTGGCATTTGGTTCGGCGATTGCTGCGGGCATCGCGTGCGGTATTCTGAATGGGGTACTGGTGGTGTATTTCCGTATTCCTTCAATAATTGCCACCATCGGCACTCAGTTCTTTCTTGGTGGCCTGACAACCGTGCTGGCTGACGGCCTTGCGCTGAGTATTCCGCAAGTGCGTGATAGCTGGATTCACTCTCTGATGGTCGGCCGTATTGCCGAGTTCATCCCGGCCCAGGTACTGTGGGCGCTTTCGATGGTTTTCTTGCTCTGGCTGATCCTCTCTCGTCATGTATTCGGTGATAACGTCAATTTTATTGGCGATAACCCAAAAGCGGCACGCGTGATGGGGGTACCGGTTGAGCGTACTCGCCTGATGCTATTTATGCTGATGGGCGCGATATCGGCTTTGGTCGGGGTGTTTGTCAGCCTTGAGATGAGCAGCTGGTGGCCCAATCAGGGGCAGGGTTACATGCTATTGGTATTTGCTTCGGTATTCATTGGCGGCACGTCTGTCCTTGGTGGCCGCGGCACTTTGATTGGCACCCTATTTGGTGCCTGCATTATCGGTATATTGGAAGCCGGGATTATTAGCGCCGGATTGGCCGGCTTTTGGACTCGCCTGATCTACGGTGTCACCATTCTTGTTTCGTTGATGGTCCATAGCATGATGCTGAAACAGCACATGGGATCATGGCGGCGGTTACTTTTTAATAAGGGATAGATATGACTCAGATAACCATTATCGGTGCGGGCAGCGTGATGTTCACTCGCCAGATTACTTCGGCCTTATTCTCTTATCCTGCCCTGAATGGCATTGATTTGGTGCTGATGGATATTGATCCCGAAGTGCTTAACAGAAGCTATCAGCTTATCGGAAAAATGGCAGAGCAGGCTAATAGCCGGGTTCGGATCAGGATGACCACTAACAGGCGCCAGGCGCTGAGTGGTGCCGATTTTGTTATTAATGCCATTCAGGTCGGAGGTTTGGAGCCATGGCGGCTGGATATGCAAATCCCGGCCAAATACGGAGTGATACAGGAGGTTGGCGACACGATGGGGCCGGGCGGTATCTTCCGCGCGCTACGCCATATTCCGCCAATGCTGGCCATACTGCGAGATATGGAGGAAGTCTGTCCCGAGGCACTGTTTATTAACTATGCTAACCCTCTTGCGCCGTTAACCTGGGCGGCAAAAGATTACAGCACGATACAGTCTGTTGGCTTGTGTTATGGGGTCCGTTACACCACGGCTCAGCTGGCGGGGTATTTGGGGGAGGGTGACTGGGTTGATCATCCATCGACCCCAGAGCGCTGGCAGCGGTTAATGTATCAGGATGTTCCTCCGCACATTGATTATGAGTTTGCGGGTATCAATCACATGACATGGATCACCAAGATGGTGGCTAATGGTAAAGACTTACAGCCCAAGATCCGTGAAATGGTTAATAATCCGAAGGTCTATGCCGCTGATGGCGTGCGTTGTGAAGTGCTGAAGTTCTTTGGATTATGGTGCACCGAAAACCATTGGCATTGCAGTGATTACCTGCCTTATTTCCGTAAAAATGAAGAGATGATTAACCACTTCCTGCCTCAACGCTGGGACTTGTTGGCACTGGAAGAAAAAGTGCATGCCGCGGGCGAGGCGGAAATTGACGCCCAGTTAGCAGGTATACAGAAATTTGTTATTGAGCCTAATATGCTCAATGCACCAAAGCTGATCAATGCGACGGTCAGCGGTGAGCGAACACGAATAAATGGCAATGTACCGAACCGCCAAGCAGAAGGGTTGTTGATTGATAACCTGCCTGAAAACTGTGTTGTTGAGGTACCAATTTGGGCTGATAGTAAAGGCCTTCACCCACAGCAAATGGGTCGTTTACCGATGCAGTGTGCCAGCTTGATCAAAACCAACACTGCCGTGCAAGAGTTGATTGTCGAGGCGGCGCTGACTAATAATCTTGATGCTGCGCGCTATGCACTGGCTCTGGATCCTGTAACAGCAACCGTGTGTACCCTTGAGCAAATCGATGCCATGTTTAAAGAGATGTTTGCGGCCCAGCGCCGATGGTTGCCGCAATTTACCAATGTGTAATAAAGAACTTTATGTTCCATTATAAGCTGGGTGGCTCGTAGGCTGCCCAGTTTGCGTTTGACGGAAAACCTAAGTCAGCCCGGATAATTTGCCATTCAAATATTTTCGTTGTCGCTTAAATTGATAATGATCTGTTATGGCTGATTATTCACCTATTTGTTCTACCCACCTGAGTTAATACCCGTGTTTGAATCAATTAACTGAGCCTGAAATCAGTAGTATTCAGGTTGTTCATATATCAGATAATACCAACCTGGATGAGTAGTTGTTCAGATAGTTGCGCTGGAAAAGTCGCTTAGAACAAGGCATGAATTGCAGCTAACTAGTTACTCTAATTACAAAATTCATAACGCAGTTAAAAGTGATTTTAACTAGCAAGAATGATCAAGTACTTATGTAGATTGGTATAAATAGGTGCTCACATGAAAAAAGGAATTTTAGCTCTGCTCTTTGCCGTACTGGTTGGCTGTAATGGAGGGGGCGAGTCAGGGAATATCATTCCTGCGCCTAAAAGCTTTAATTTAGAGGCTATTGAGGCCAGTGCCATCGGCGTTAAAACATTCCGCTTAACTTGGGAAGCAAGCCAGGGGGCAACTTCATATCAGGTTTGCCTGAAAAACACCTCGAAGCCGGATGATTGTGAGCCCCTTGCTGCACCAACGTCGGCTACACAAGCTGAGATAAGCTTGGATGACGTGTTACTTGATGATGAATTAGATTTTTTTGTCATTGCTTCTAATACACAGGGTAAAACGTCAAGTAACGAGAAAACACCAGGCCCTGCTGCGGTTACTGCCGCTATTGGCTACTTTAAAGCTTCGAATTCAGAGCAGTTTGATAATTTTGGGGTTTCTGTTGCCCTAAGTGCTGACGGTGCGACCCTTGCCGTCGGTGCTTCGAGGGAAGATTCTGGTGCGACAGGGATTGGTGGAGAGCAGAATGACAGCAATGCCGAAAATGCGGGTGCCGTTTATGTATTTATTCGTTCTAATAATATCTGGGTGCAGCAAGCGTATATCAAGGCGTCAAATTCTGACGCTGATGACTACTTTGGTTCCGAGCTGGCGTTAAGTGCTGATGGCACGATATTGGCGGTCGGCGCGTTTGGGGAAGATTCCGGCGCTTCTGGCGTTGGGGGCAATCAGGCCGATAACAGTGCTGTCAATTCAGGGGCCGTGTATGTGTTTACCCGCACTAACAACACCTGGACACAACAGGCGTACATCAAGGCATCAATCCCTGATGCTGATGACAACTTCGGTATTGCGGTATCACTCGATGCAGATGGTTCTACTTTGGCTGTTGCGGCTGTCGGTGAAGATTCCAGCGGTGTGGGGCTAGATAGTGATCAGGTCGATAACAGTGCTGTCAGTTCAGGCGCCGTATATGTATATAGCCGGACCGGAACGACGTGGTCACACCAGGCTTATGTCAAGGCTTCGAACACAGAGGCCGACGACCGGTTTGGGTCTGCAGTGTCATTAAGTGCTGATGGGGCTACTCTGGCGGTCGGGGCAGAACGTGAAGACTCCAGTGCGGTAGGCATTGATGGCGATCAGAGTGATAACAGTGCCACTGACTCGGGGGCGGTGTATGTTTTTACACTCTCAGAGCAAGCGTGGGCGCAACAGGCATATATTAAGGCTTCAAATACTGAAGCCTATGATGGGTTTGGGGTGTTTTCTGTGTCACTGAGCAACGATGGTTCGATGCTTGCTGCCACGGCTCATGGGGAAGACTCCAATGCCGTTGGTATTGATGGGGAGCAAGGCGATAACAGCATGACTGACTCTGGGGCGGTGTATGTGTTTGCTCGTGATGATGGGGTATGGTCGCAACAGGCTTATGTTAAAGCCTCGAATACACAATCAAGAGACTACTTTGGTACGGCTGCGGAGATAAGTGCTCATGGTACCACTTTGGCTGTTGCTGCGTTTGGTGAGGACTCTGGTGCCACAGGAATAGGCGGTGATCAGACGGATAACAGCATAGGCTATTCAGGGGCGGTGTACGTATTTACTCTTGCTGATGGAGCCTGGGAGCAGCAGGCATATATCAAATCCCCCAATCCGGGCGTGAGAGATATTTTTTGCTCTGATGTGTCCCTAAGTGCTGAGGGTATGACGTTAGCTGTCGGGGCTCATGGCGAAGGCTCTGGAGCGACAGGAATTGGTGGCGATCAGACGGATAACAGTGCTCGTAGCTCAGGCGCAGTGTATCTCTATTAATAGGCAGTTCGATATTAATAAACCGTGTGCTCTTAATAAAAGACTGATAAGGCGTTAATCAGCCACCAAATTGAGTGCAGCAAACTTGTATTGTTGCTGCTCTATATCCGGTGGCCATTGATTACTATTTTTACTTTGAGCTATGACAAAGCGAAATTAACTCTCTCGGAGACTGAATAATAAAGTCGGGCTGGGTTGACCATTTTTCAGGAGTGGCGCCACTGTATGCTACCGCTATCGAAATCACCTTGGAGCTAGAAGGTAATACAGTCTGCAAATTGCGGGCAAACTGCACATCGGCTTCATGATCACCGATATACATCAGCGTTTTATCCTCCAGCTTGTCAAACATCTTACCCAGGCAGATTAGCCCGCCTTCCGGTGAAGGTTTTTGATTGTGCTGAGCGATATCATCATAGCCGATAACGGCCTTGAAGCAGGCGTCGACCTGCGCTTCAGTTAAGACATTGATGATGTTGGTAGAAGCGTTTTGCGAACAGATACCGTGTGGCAAGGCGGATAATTCCTGTATTGCTGAATCAATGCCGGAAAATAGTTGGACTGGGGTGGTGTTGCTAAGCTGGTGCTTTCCCCAGAGTGATCCGGCCGCCAGCATCTCTGGTTCGCTCATGCCGTAGAATTTCACATACAGTTCCTGCCAGTTCTTGGCGGCATGGTTGGCCTCATGATACGCCGCTTCGCTTTGTAGCCAGTGAGGCAGGTTCTCGCCTGTCAAACGAGGTGCAACCTCAGACAAGATGCATTTGGTAATATCAATGTTTTTGGGAACAGAATTAACAAGGGTTCCGTCGTAATCCCAGAGAATCGCGTCTAACTTCATCTTTCTGTAACTCTTGCTGTGGCTTATACATGAATATATCTCATTTATTCACCGAAATCAGAGGGTTCGTGTTTACCCAAGGAAATAGAGAATTGATGCTGGATAGAGCCTTGCTGCAGTGATGGTAAATATTCTTATAGCGCTTAACTTACGGGTTACTGGCTCGTTGAAATGGGGTTAGGCGATATTGTTTGTCAAGATTGGTATATGAGGCTGATATAACTGTATCAAATGTTTAGAAATATTTGCATTACATCCCACTTATGCTGCAAGATGCTGTTGTCCATGTTGCACTTGGTTTAATATTCTTTTTATAAATTGGGGTTTTTGACCCTCTGGCAGCTTCGAGCTGCCGAGGTTGTAGCGGGCGAGACTTGGATGTTGAGCCGGTTTGCAGCCCGTTAGTCGATACCTCCGGTTTAAGAGCAAAAAATGAAACTTTTGCTCAATAAGTAACGCTCATGGATGTAACAAAAGCATGAGATTAATTAACAGGAAGTTATATGAAAAAATTTACTTTGTTACCGTTGGCGGCGCTGGTGGTTTCCAGCATGGCAATGGCGGACGACATCAAAGTCTTGAAGTTCTCCGAAGATGGCACCCCAACGACTTTTGATCCGGTGCAAGCCGGTACGACATATGCAAACACAGTTACAACAGCAGTATACGACACACTCTACGAATACAAATACCTAAAATCTCCCTTCGAGCTCAAGCCCAACCTGGCAGTGGACATGCCACAGGTATCGGAAGACGGGCTAACCTATACCATCAAGCTTAAAAAAGGCGTGAAGTTCATTGATGACCCGGCGTTTGCCGATGGTAAAGGGCGTGAAGTTACCGCGGAAGACTTCGTCTATTCGATTAAGCGTCACTTCGATCCTAAAAACCGCTCTCAGGGTTCTTGGCTATGGACAGGCAAGATAGTCGGTGTCGATGATTGGAAAGCAAACGGTTCTGACTATTCGAAAACCATTGAGGGTGTAAAGGCGCTAGATTCTCACACGGTACAGATTAAGCTTATCAAACCCTTCCCGCAGCTGACTTATACCCTGGCAATGGGCTATTCGAGTGTTGTTCCTGTCGAAGCGGTTGAAAAGTACGGTCGTGAGCTATCCGTTCACCCGGTAGGTTCAGGTCCGTTTAAGTTGGTGTCTCACAACAGCACCAAGACGGTACTGGAAAAAAATACCGATTACCGTCAGGAGACTTTTGATCTGGCCGGTTCTGGCTACGACGCGAAAGTACATGGTTTTACTGGTATCGCAAGTTTGGACGGCAAGACACTGCCTATCGTTGACCGTGTCGAGCTGAACTGGGTTAAGCAAGCCTCTGCACGCTGGAACTCATTCAGCAAGGGAACAGAAATTGTCAATACGACATTGCAGAACGAGCAGATGAACGAAGTGCTGGCAAACAAGCACCCTGTTCAGCTAAAGCCTGAGTATGCAGAGCGGTTTAATTTCCGTGTTAACCCTGAAGCTGGCCTTGTTTATAACTTCTTCAACTTTGATGATGAATATTTCGGGTATTCGAAAGATCCTGAGATTAATGAAGCCAATAAAGCACTGCGTTGTGCGATTGTGAAATCTTTTAACTGGCCGCAGCGTGTGAACCGTTTCTATTTGGGCATTGGTGAAGCGTATCCTGGCTTTATTGTTCCGGGAACAGACGGCTTTGATCCAAATATGGATCAGTCTTCCATTCAGCAAGATCTTGCTGGTGCGAAGAAATTGCTTAAGGAGCATGGCTGGACCAAGCAAAATCTACCTGTCCTGAACTACCCGGGTGTATCTAGTACCCGTAATAAGCAGTTCTTTGAGCAATTCCGCGGAAACCTGACCAAAATTGGTTATCCGAAGAAGAAAGTTAGACAGAAAACCTATGCGACCTTCGGCGACTTCAACAAAGACGTGAAGATGAGCAAAACCCAGCTAATTCCTATGGGATGGGGACTAGACTATCCGGATGCAGAGAACACCCTACAGTTGTTCTATGGCCCGAACCGCTCACCGGGTTCCAATGGCTCGAACTATAACAACCCCGAGTTCAACAAGCTTTACGAGCAAGCCTCAGTAATGCAGCCAAGCCCAGAACGTACCGAAATCTACAAGAAGATGAACCAGATGGTTGTCGACGATTGTGTCGGTATCGGCGGTTACTCGCGTACGCGTATTCGCATGTGGCACAAAAACGCCATCATGTGGCCACAGCGTGACGTAATGGGTAACTATCTGAAATACGTTGATATCAAATCATAACTAAAGCTGGGTCATTATGGAGATTTTAAAACACTGTTTCAGGAAGCTGATGTACAGCATCCCGTTGCTTTTTGGGGTGACACTTATCAGCTTTGTGTTGATGGTTTATTTCGGACCGGACAAGACTTACGACTTGCTGGGCCGGAACCCTACCATCGAAGAGATCAATGAAATCCGGCATCAGCTCGGTTACGACCAGCCTTTCTTTGTACGCTACTTTGAGTACATCAAGGAAGTTGTCTTGTTTGATTTCGGGTATTCCGATTCAACCGGTGAAAAGGTGACGTCGATTCTGGCGAAGACCATTCCGGTATCGATCGCCTTGCAGTTGCCCGGCTTTATTCTGGGTAACGTGCTGGGGGTCATGCTGGCGTTGTTTGCTGCCATGCACCGCTCCAGTTGGTTGGATAAGTTGATCATGTCGTCTTCTGTCGTGGGGATGAGTATTTCGTATCTCATTGTAATCATAACGACGCAGCTGATTTTCTGCTCCAGTTATGGCCTGAATCTCTTCCCAGTCTATGGCTGGGAAGTGAATTCCCTCTCGGATTACCTCTACTACATCACTGTGCCGACCATATCATCGGTGTTTGTGGCCCTGGGCTATAACACTCGATTCTATCGAGCGGTGATTGTTGAAGAGACGACCCGGGATCATGTTCGTACAGCCAAGGCGTTTGGTCACAGTGCGAGCACGATTTTATTCAAGCATGTCCTGAGAAACTCCCTAATCCCGATAGTAACCCGGATTGTATTCTCCATTCCTTTCGTAGTAGTGGGTGGTGCGCTTTTACTGGAAAGTTACTTCGGTATTCCGGGTGTTGGATTGACAGCCTACGACGCGATTACCACCGGTGATCTGCCTGTCTTGAAGGCGATTATCGTATTGACCACATTGATGTTTATCCTGGTGGTTAGCCTGGTAGATATCTTGTATCGCGTTGTTGATCCGCGTATTTCTCTTAAATAAGGACAATAAGCAATGTCGGACGCAATAATGGACCAGGTAAGTAGCGCGGTGGCACCGGAAAAACGTGAATCCCTATGGACCAAAGCTTTTCACAAATTCACGCGTGACAAAGTGGGAATGATCAGCCTTTCTGTGGTTGGCTTGTACCTGCTTACCGCGGTTCTGGTATGGCTTGGCGTAATTGCCCAGGGGTGGGATGAACTGCTCGCCGATGGGCAAATGGGCCCAACGGCTGAGTATTGGTTCGGTACCAATATCAACGGCCAGGATATTTTCCAACGGGCAATCTACAGTACCAAAACAGCTTTTGAAGTCGGTTTGACCGTTGCGGTGGTCGCAACGATTACCGGGGCATTGGTGGGTTCAACAACGGGTTACTTTTCAGGTACCTGGATTGATGAACTTTTTCTATGGCTGATGAACTGCCTCGACTGTATCCCTTACTACCTGATGGTGGCAGCGTTTGCCGTTGCCCTGGCGGATAACCCTTATGCCATGCATATCGCCATGATGTCCTGTTTCTGGATGGGCACGGCGCGATTGGTGCGCGGAGAGGTTATCAAACTGAAGAACATGGAGTTTACCGAGGCGGCCCGTTCGCTGGGTGTACCGGTTTACCGGGTGATCTTCAAACACCTGCTACCTAACACCTCTCATATCCTGCTGGTGGAAATGACCCTGTTGTTTATTACCGCTATCAAAAGTGAAGTTATCTTGAGCTTCCTGGGGCTGGGTGTGAAAGACAGCATTAGCTGGGGACTGATGATCGCAGAAGCCAGTGGTGAGGTAACAGCCGGCCATTTCTGCAACTTCTTCGCCTCATCAGGCATGTTGTTTGTATTGGTATTGGCCTTCAATATGTTCTCTGATTCGCTGCAAGACGCGTTGGACCCAAGGAAGATTTAATATGTCTGAGCAAACCCCACTGCTATCGGTGGAGAATCTTACGGTTGAATTTAAAACCGACAAAGGCACGGTTCGCGCGATCAACGGAGTGAACTTCAAAGTTATGCCGGGTGAAACGGTCGCTATTGTTGGTGAGTCCGGCTGCGGCAAGTCCGTGAGCTCGCTATCGATTATGGGACTGGTGCCGTCACCGCCGGGAAAGATTGTTGATGGCAGCATTCGCTTTAAAGGACGTGAGCTGGTAGGCCTGAGTGAGAAGGAGTATCGGAAAGTTCGCGGTAACGAAATTTCGATGATCTTCCAGGAGCCGATGACGGCACTGAATCCGGTGCTGAAGATCTCGACACAGATGATCGATGTGATCCGGCTTCATAACAGTGTCAGCAAAAAGCAGGCTCGTGCCCGGGCTATCGATATGCTGGATACTGTCGGGATCCCTTCTCCCGAGAAAAGGATTGATCAGTATCCTCATGAACTATCCGGTGGTATGCGCCAGCGGGTAATGATTGCGATGGCGTTGTCATGTGGTCCGGATCTGCTGCTGGCAGACGAACCGACGACGGCGCTGGATGTGACCATTCAGGCTCAGGTGATGGACGAAATGGTCCGGTTGCAAAAAGAGCTGAATATGGCCGTGATCCTGGTTACCCACGACTTGGGTGTGGTGGCTGAATCATGCCAGCGTGTGGTGGTGATGTATTGCGGTCAAATTATCGAGGAAGGACCGGTAGAAGAGATCTTTGCTAATCCGAAGCACCCTTATACCAAAGGTTTGCTGGAGTCGATCCCGGTTGTACGTGATAAGAAGATCCCGCGCCTGCCAACGATTAAGGGGGTAGTTCCTGACTTGCTGCACCTGCCGAACGGCTGCCGTTTTGCAGACCGTTGTGACAAAGTTCATACTCAGTGCCATCAAGCCGTTCCTCAGCTTAGTGGATGCGAAAATCACAAGGTTGCTTGTTACAGCCCGAATGGAGATGCCCAATGAGCGAAGTATTGTTAGAGGTTAACGGCCTTAAGAAGCACTTTACGGCGGGCAGTCGTTTTTTTGGTACTCAAGCGGTTTGTAAAGCGGTTGATGATGTCAGCTTTTCTATCGAACGGGGAAAAACACTTGGCCTGGTGGGCGAGTCCGGTTGCGGTAAGTCGACACTGGGACGCTGCGTGTTGCGGCTGCACGAGCCAACCTCCGGTGAAGTGAAGCTGGAAGGCGTGGATATCTCTTCGCTAAGCAATCGTGAGCTTAAAGCTATGCGGCGGGATATCCAGATCATTTTCCAGGACCCGTATGCTTCGCTCAACCCGCGAATGACGATCCATGAGATCCTGCGCGAGCCTTTGGATACCCACAAAATTGGAACTGAAGAGGAGCGAGAAGCTAAAATTGCCGAGGTGATGGCGATCGTTGGTCTTCGCCCTCAGGTGCTGAATCGTTATCCCCATGAGTTCTCTGGCGGTCAGCGCCAGCGGATTGGTATTGCGCGGGCACTGGTATTGGAGCCTAAGTTCATTGTTGCCGATGAACCGGTATCGGCACTTGATGTGTCGGTGCAGGCTCAGGTACTTAACCTGATCGCAGAGCTACAAGAGAAAAAGGGTATTTCTTTCTTGTTCATTGCCCATGATCTGGGTGTGGTTCAGCATATCTGTGATGAAGTTGGCGTGATGTATCTGGGAAGGATTGTCGAGAAAGCGCCGGCTGAAGTGCTTTATCGTAACCCTAAGCACCCTTACACCCAGGCGTTGCTGTCGGCGATTCCTATTCCGGATCCAACAGCCAGCAAAGAGTCAATGAAGTTGCAGGGTGATGTCCCTTCTCCGTTGGCCCCGCCAAGCGGCTGTACTTTCCGAACGCGTTGCCCGCATGCGTCGAGTCGCTGCAAGGAAGAGCGGCCTGCTACTCACAATACCGGCGAACAGGGTGGAGAGCACCTTGTTGCTTGTCACTTGTTCGACTAGTTTCGCGCATTAGTTGAGCCATGTCTCCAAGGCCAGCAGTATGAGTATGACTCATCTTGCTGGCCTTTCTTGTTCTCTCTCAGCCTGCTGTATAGATCAGGTATCGCTTGTCTTTCCTGCAAGTACATCGATATGGGCGTGGACACTGTGTGCCAGTGCCAGCAGGTTGTAGCCTCCCTCCAGCGTGGACACGATTCTGTTTTCGGCATAGCAGGCAGCAGCATCGGTGATGATATTCGTTACCCAGCGGTAGTCACTCTCATCGAGCAAAAGTTGCCCCAGCGGATCGTCTTTGTGGGCGTCAAATCCGGCTGAGACAAATAGCATTTGTGGCTGGTGCTTATGCAGAGCGGGTAACCAGTCGCGCTTAATCGCAAGGCGAAACTCACTGCCTTTGGTACCGGCACGCAGGGGCGAGTTGACTATGTTCGGACGCTGAATGTCGTAATACCTAAGCGGATAGAAAGGGTGCTGGAAGGTTGAGCACACCAATACTTCCGGGCGATTTTTGAAGCTGTCGATAGTGCCGTTGCAGTGGTGGACGTCAAAATCGAGAATCGCGACTCGTTCAATCTCATTTCGACTAAGGGCATGTTCGACACCAACAGCGATATTGTTAAAGAAGCAAAACCCCATTGCCGTGCTGGTTTCGGCATGATGCCCGGGCGGCCTAACCGCGCAAAATGCATTGGTAACCTGTTGGTCAAGTACCATATCGGTGGCCATAGTCACGGCGCCAGCTGCCAGGCGGGCGGCGTGCATCGTATGCGGATTTAGGGCGGTATCAGCATCGGCATAAACCACCCCTTTTTCAGGCTGCAGGCTATCGAGCCAGCAGATGTATTCGGCCGGGTGGACTCGCTCTATTTGCTCGTCTGAGGCGGTTTGTGCTGCCAGCCATTTGATGCGATCACCCAGTTCTGTGGATGCCAGGTATTGTGTGATGGCTCCCAGGCGTTCCGGGCATTCGGGATGATCCGCCCCCATCACATGCTTCAGATAATCGCCATGAGTGATAAAAGCGGTGGTCATAGGTTGCTCCTTCCAACAAACAAACCTTCCTTTGATGACAGATCCTTCAAGCGTGACACTTCTCAGCATAAGTGACGGCGCTTTTTCCTGCGTAGTGCTTAGAGCCTTATTTATTGGACAGAGGTGGACTTATTCCGGCTGGGTGAGGGTAAAAAGGAAATATACAGTTATGCTTATACTGACCTTTTGATACAACAAGGTTCCAGCGAGGCTTACAGGTCAGTTAACGGCTAAACTAACAATGCTGAGGAAGGGAGCTGATGGACTGTATTTTCTGCAAAATAGCGAGTAAAGAGATACCTTCGACATTGCTTTACGAAGATGAGCAAATTGTCGCGTTTCATGACAATGCGCCCCAAGCCCCGACGCATATTCTGATCATCCCGCATCTGCATATTGCGACCATAAATGATCTCGAAAAACAACACTCAGCGCTGATTGGACATATGATCCTGACGGCAACGCAACTGGCCAAGGATTTGTCTCTGGCAGAGGATGGTTACCGCCTGGTCTGGAACTGCAATCGCCAGGGCGGACAAGCGGTATATCACATTCATTTGCACTTGCTTGGCGGACGCAATATGCACTGGCCCCCGGGCTGACAGCGGCTCAGCATGCTTACGGTTAATTAATTAGGGTGTGATTTTGTGACGACGTAACGTTGTGATAATCGAGGTTCCTCCAATCATCACCATCATTGAGAGCATCACTATTACCACGCCGTAACCGACATGTGACCAAGGCTCGACATGTCCCAGTGCGCGATCGACGATTAACACCATCACCGGGATCAGGTAGGTATACGCTGATACCTGCTCGGGTGCCAGCGACACGCTTCCTTGCTGGAATAAAAAGAAACTCAGTGCCGTTGCAAAGACGGCCAGATAACCAATGCCGAACCAGATGTCGGATGAAATGACAGACCAGTCTGTGGTGGCGAGTTGCGGTGCAGCCCCCAATGTCAGCAGCCCTGTGGCACAGATTAATGTCCAGCAAGTCATATGGGTAATGGATTCACCGCGATAGTATTTTTTGACCACGATTGGGTTCAGGGCCATTGCCAAACAGCCGAGCAGATAGATTTTGTTCGAACTGGTTAATGCGATTGAACCTGCTGCAGACAGATCGCCTCGGAAAATAATCAAACCGGCACCCAGCATTCCGCCCAGAAGAGCAATGATGACCGTCAGTGGCGTACGACGTCTGAAGATCACTGCGGCCAGTACGGCGCTCATCAGCGGAACTGTGGTATATAGCGCGCTGGTATCGAGCGCACTGGTATCCTGAAGTGCAATAAACATGGTGACAAAATAGGTCAGTGCGGGCAGACAGATCACCGTGTAGCGGGCAAAGTCCTTGGCTGTTGGTACGCGGAGCTGTTTTTGTCCCAGCAGAAGTCCCAAAAACAGCAGGCTGGCAAGGAGGTAGCGTATCCAAGTAACAACCAGTGGGTTTAGCTGCGCGGTAATGTGACTACCAATCGGAAATGAAAGGCTTATCAGTGCCGTGAAGGCAAACATTTTTAGGTGCGCAGTGTGGCTGGTTGTCATTGTCATAGGCAAGTTTCTCGATAATAAAGTGATTGGGATCAAATTGCGGGCTATTTAATCAATACTTGACTCCGGGGTCAACAAATTTGTGATGTTACTCACGACATGTGTTTACTAACAATAGCTAACAAGTTCAGCTGACATTAATTGTAAGCTGTTCGATTGTTTGACACAGTACGTGGAGTGGCTAGTAGAAGGAGTTCAGGCATGTTGAAGATATCAAAAGCTGGTGTTTTTGCGTCGCTCGCGGTGGGATTGACTGTCCTGTTTGCAATCGTTGATCACGAGCCCGCTCTGGCAAGCGAAAACAGTGGGCAGGTAGGGCGCTACCTTGCTCAACAAGAACAAAACCTTGAGGAGCTTTACCAGGTCAAAGCCCAACTGGCCGCATATGGTGAAGAGGATTCTGATCTCTACCTTGCTGTACTTAATGCGATTAATACCAGTCAACATCTTGTCGATGAAGCCACGAACTGGCAGTAGTGAGTGGCGTGATGGCTACTGACAAGCAGACAGTCCATGTTGATGTGCAAGTCATTGATCTGGTTAACTGATCCGAGCTTGGAGCTTTCGTCGTTATCAGAGATCCATTACTATAGAAAAACCATATATAGACATATTGATAAAACGCTGGTGTCGGTAGCATGCAATATGTGGTTTAGGTATTTGAATTTGTCAGATAGGCGGGACTGTCAATGTCACGGATAAGAGAAAAAAACCAAGAGCTGATTATACAAGTCGCCTGTCAGCTTTTTGCTGAACAGGGATATGCGGCGACTAAGGTGGCTGATATTGCCAAGGCTGCCGATGTACCCAAGCCTAATATCTATTATTACTTCAAAGCCAAGGACAACTTATACCGAGCAGTGCTCGAAAGTGTCACCCAACCTTTGCTTGAGGCTTCCCGTCCGGTTGAAGAACTTGATGATCCGGCTGAAGCACTCAGCGAATATATCAAGACAAAGCTGAGAATATCTCGTGACCACCCTTATGCCTCCAAGGCGTTTGCCAATGAGGTGATGACGGGGGCCAAGTACCTTCCTGACGATATTGCCGATAAACTTCACAGCCAGTCACAGATGATCATTGCCAAATTCGAAAGCTGGATCGAGCGCGGAGCAATGGCGCGGGTGTCACCACAACACTTGATGTTTACGATATGGGCGGCCACGCAAACCTATGCTGATTTCAGTTGGCAGATCTGCAAGGTGATGGATAAAGAACAGCTTGATGAACAGGACTTCGCCGATGCCGCCGAGTTTCTGACCCACCTGGTAATTAACGGCTGCAAGCTGGAACAAACAGAATAACACCTTTGCCTTGACCGACACCGGCAACACGTTGTCGGGTTTTTTTTGTATTTTTAAATCGAAGTTTGACTTTTTCGGCACAACGAACTTAACTGGTCTAATGAGTTAACGGAAAAGAGAGAAGGCAATGGATAGCAGAGTCGCTCAGGCAAATGAGATGTTGAAAAGTTTTAGCAAACAAAAAGTTAAGCTCATTGATTACTGTACTCCGGAAATCCTGGAGATAAGTGATGAGCATCTGTCATTAAAGATCCCGCTCAATGACAAGACAAAAAACCATCTTGAGAGTATGTATTTCGGGGCATTGGCGATTGGTGCCGATGTGGCTGCCGGACTGTTGGCGATGGATATGGCCAACCATTCAGGGCTGAATGTGTCGCTGGCTTTTAAATCTGTCCAGGGGGAGTTTTTGCGCAGGCCCGAAGATGATGTGGTCTTTAGTTGTTACCAGGGGAAGATGATCAGCGAGATGCTTGAAAGAAGCCACCAAACCGGAAAGCGAGTGAATGAGCCCGTCTCTGTTACCGTGACTTGCCCGACGCGTGATGGCAATGAGCCAGTGGCCACGTTTTCTTTGACGCTGTCACTTAAGGTCGTTTCGTCACCGGCCACTGTCACAGTAAGCTCCTGACATTAATTACTGTTGGGTTTGCGGTTCGGTATGAACGGTAAGTCCAAGAAAAGAGGCGACTAGAATACATTCCAACCCAAAGGGCAGGTAACCGGCATAGCCAAGCAGGGGCATCTCGAACAGGTGGAAGCGATCAACAAAAGGAATGTTGTACTTCCAGGGAGTCATACCGCCATAGTTCCATAGCTCCCAGAAAAAACCACATTGCAGACCGGCGAGTGCCGGGAAGCAAAATGGCCGCCAGTCGCCATGCTGTAGCACTGAAAAGATTGTTTGCTGACCGGTTAAGGCCTGCAAGGATATCAGAACAATCAATGGTGACACCCAGATCATAGGATAGGTAGAATCAGGCCAGGCTCCCAGCGCAAACAGTGACAGTGTAGAGATGGACAAGGCCAGCAATGCTATTGCTCTTGGATGCGGTACCTTAAATGTCCAATAGTCGGTGTAGGCATGATGAAACTGTTTAAATGTTGCTAACCAGTAAACGGTGCTCAGAACAGCCGGAAGTACGGTAGAAAAAGCCAGGCTCGCAGTCACTACCCGGGTCAGCGGTGAGATAGGCGGCCCTAGGTAGTACCAGTTATGTACAAAGTGGTTGAGGTACTCGAAGAACCACCAGAATGCCGAGCTGACAATAAATAGCAACAGAAACATTTTGGGTCGATCGAGCATCAGACAGGATCCGACTCGCTTAACACTTAGCGCGTTAATGATCAGGATATATCCCAGCCAAATGGGTGTGAAGGTATAACGCTGTAACCCCTGAGGGGCATCATTATGTGCCAAAGCCATTGCCCAACTGACTCCGAGTAATACTAACCCCATCCAGCCCCACCAAGGATAGGTGAAACGGGAAGGGGGCTTATAGGTGGCAGTCTTGGGGACACAGTAATAGCGATATATAAAGGGTAGTGTGCATGCAAGGATTAGTGCACTGAGCATGAGAAAGACGGGCCAGGAAAAGGGGGGCTGCTCCACATAAAGCGTCGAGGGCAGTAAGTTCAGATAGGGAGCCAGTGGCTTTCCCGCCCAATAGGCACCAGCCAATGGAGGAAGAACTAATAGTCCCCCAGCAAGTACAACTCGAATAGGCCACCACCACCTGGATCTGCCTATTGCTCTTAGCCCGATTTCCATTAATACCGTCCAACAGATTTCACTACTACAGCTAAGTTAAGCATAGTCATATTCAGTCTGCTTCTCGTCTTAAGTTGTAGATATCACACAGTATGTTAATGGCTCGCCTCTCTAGCTAACAAATGCAGTACGCAATCATTATGACTATAGCTGTCAAGGCAAGTTGGGTGGGTTAGTCGTTTTTGCGCGGTTGACGCTGAGGCTCAGAATAAGTGTTCTGAGACATTGCATAGTTCAATCGAGAGGGAAACCGCCAAAAGAAAAGGCTTCCATATGGAAGCCTTTTCAACAAGTTAGCATTGAAGCTGGTTAAGAAGCTTAGCTCTCAGCTTTTGCTGTAGCCATCTCTTCTTGTGCCGCTTCGCTGCTTTTTAGCATGATGCGGATAATGCGAGAGGCCATCAGAGCAACCACTACCATAACCACAGCCAGCATGGTTAGCGTGCTGAAGTAGCCGCCGTATACAGACTGGACAATTTCCTGAGTAATTTCCTGGCCTTTCTCAAGAGCAATCGAGGTTGAGAATACAGCACCAACAATACCACTTAGTGCGATAGCCACAGAGAACAGGCTAACAGAGAAGTTTTCAATATGCTTCGGTGCAACCGACAGGATAAAGGCTACAACCATGCTACCTACGATAACTTCAGCCAGTGCCTGGAAGAAGTGGATAGCCAGGAAGACTTCTGGGCGAATAACCACATCTTCACCGACACTCATTACTGCTGCAGTCAGGATACCGAACGCAATGGCAGTCAGGATGAAGGCGAAACCAACTTTTGTTGCTGTCGAGAAGTTGATGTTGCGCTTCTCTAGTGAAGAGAATGTCATCGCGATTAGCGGGCCACCAACGATACACCATAGTGGGTTCATTGCCATGGATGCTTCTGGGGCAATTGGAATGAATCCGAACAGATCACCGCGCATAGTGTTGATAGTTACCATGGTCATGGATGTCATCATCTGACCATAGTAGACGAAAAAGGCTGTTGTTAGCACGGTAATGATAAGGATGGTACCCATCTTCAGTGCATCTGATTTTTCAGCTTTGATCATCAGCGAGATGAAGTAGCCGATTGCCGCTGCGCCGATAACGTAAACAATGTTCTTACCGATATCCATGTTCGAGAACATGAAGAATACCAGGCCGATCATACACAGAGAGATACCGATAAAGGCTGCCCAGTTCTTAGGGCTAACTGGCTGCTGGTCAATCTCGGCACCGACACCGACCAAAGGCTTGTGAGAAACAACCAGGATAGCAAATGCGATGAAGGCCATCGCTGCTGATAGCGTAAAACTGCCGTTGAAGCCGATAGCAAGAACAAACATTGGGAATAGGTACTGGCCCAGGAAGGCACCAATGTTATTTACCGAGTAGTTTACCGGATAGCCATTTTCAAAATCTTCTTCTGTTGCAAAGGTACGTTTATATAGGCTTGGATAAGAAGGAGACATCAGGCCACGGGAGTAACTGGCCAGTGCAATACCGACAAGGCTCATTGGAACATTTGATGCAGAAGCACCTAAGACTAGCAGAGTATAACCTGTTGCAAAACCACCGTAACTGATTGTCAGAGAGCGGTATGCGCCAAGGAACCTGTCGGCGATGAATCCGCCTGCGATGGCAAATAGGGGGCCAATAGAAGAGAAGGCACCGACTACCATCATGGTATCAGCTTCACTATATCCGAGATCTTCTAAGAAGAATCGGGTCAAAATTACCATCACGCCGTAAAATGATAGGCCAAACATCATCTGGCAAACCATCATTGACTTATTAAGTCTATTCCACATAACTAAATCTCTTTATCTATGGATAATGAAAGGGAATCTTTGTAAGAATTTGTAATTGCGGAAGGGATATTAACATTACTGATAATATCAAACATTGGCGTTATGTCTCAAAATTCGCGAGATATTCATTATTTATTCTAATGAGCATATGTAGTATTTCTTATGAATGTCTTTGTGTTAAGTTTCTTGATTTCGCTCAGACATCGAATTTTAGCCCGTCAGGCTGGGTTTTCAGCAATTATTATACTGTTAGCTTTGGGTGGTCTGATGAGGTAAATGGTTGCCTAGTATTAGTTTGGCTATTCTAAAGTGCGGGTTTTTGGGACGGTTTATGCAATGGAATAAACAATGTTAAAAGTAACTATCTGTATAACAACCTTTTATTGTGAGAGTAATTATTGCTTATTTAAATAAGTATTTGGAGCTTGTTAATATACGGTGTTGAGCTATTGGTCCTGTGTATAAATATATTTAAGCAGTAGCGACATCATCAATGTTGATATTATTACTGTAAAAAGGCTTCCAGATGGAAGCCTTTTGGATAGTAACAAACCTATATTGAAACTTAGTTAGAAAGCTTAGCCCTTGGCTTGTACAGGTGCCAACTCTTCGTTTGCTGCTTCGCTGCTCTTAAGCATGATGCGGATGACGCGTGAGGCCATCAGTGCGACCACTACCATAACTGCAGCCAAAATAGTCAGCGTGCTGAAATAGCCACCGTAAACAGACTGGATAATTTCCTGAGTAATTTCCTGGCCTTTATCAAGAGCAATCGACGTTGAGAATACCGCACCCACAATACCACTTAGTGCGATGGCCACAGAGAACAGGCTAACAGAGAAGTTCTCGATGTGCTTTGGTGCGACTGACAGGATGAAGGCAACAACCATACTACCGACGATTACTTCAGCCAGTGCCTGGAAGAAGTGGACAGCCAGGAAGACTTCTGGGCGGATCACAGCGTCAGGGCCAACGCCCATCACAGCCGCTGTCAGGATGCCGAACGCAATCGCTGTCAGGATGAACGCAAAACCAACTTTTGTTGCTGTCGAGAAGTTGATGTTGCGTTTCTCAAGTGAAGAGAATGTCATCGCGATTAGCGGGCCGCCAACGATACACCATAGTGGGTTCATTGCCATCGATGCTTCTGGCGCAATTGGAATGAACCCGAACAGGTCACCGCGCATAGTATTGATAGTTACCATGGTCATGGATGTCATTATCTGGCCGTAGTAGACGAAGAAGGCTGTTGTTAGCACAGTAATGATAAGAATGGTGCCCATTTTCAATGCATCGGCTTTATTAGCCTTGACCATTAGTGAGATAAAGTAGCCGATTGCCGCTGCGCCGATAACATAAACAATGTTCTTGCCGATATCCATGTTGGAGAACATGAAGAATACCAGGCCGATCATACATAGCGAGATACCGATAAAGGCTAGCCACTTCTTAGGGCTTACCGGTTTTTTATCGATTTCGGCACCGACACCCACCAAAGGCTTGTGAGAAACAACCAGAGTGGCAAATGCGAAGAAGGCGATAATCGCTGATAGCATAAAGCTGCCATTGAAGCCGATAGCCAGTACAACCATTGGGAACAGGTATTGACCCAGGAAGGAGCCAATGTTGTTTACTGAATAGTTTACCGGGTAGCAATTTTCAAAATCTTCTTCAGTTGCAAAGGTACGTTTATATAGGCTTGGGTAGGAAGGAGACATCAGGCCCCGGGAGTAGCTGGCCAGGGCAATACCGACAAGGCTCATTTGAACGTTTGATGCCGAGGCGCCCAGTACTAGTAAAGTATAACCCGTTGCAAAACCGCCGAAACTGATAGTCAGAGAGCGATATGCTCCTAGGAATTTATCAGCAATAAATCCGCCAGCGATGGCAAATAGTGGACCAATTGAAGAAAAGGCACCGACGACCATCATGGTATTAGCTTCACTATACCCAAGATCATCCAGGAAGAATCGAGTCAGAATTACCATCACGCCGTAAAATGATAGGCCAAACATCATTTGGCAAACCATCATTGACTTATTAAGTCTATTCCACATAACTACATCTCTTTATTAATGGATAATGAATGCGAATCTTTGTTAGAAACTGTAATTGCGGGAGGATATTAACATTACTGGCAATATCAAACATTGGCGTTATGTCGCAAAAACAATGAGTTAATCATTACTTATTCTAATTGATGTGCAAAGAATTTCTTATGTTGTATTTGTTTAAAAATTTTGTGTTTTTGGTTATAAGCCAGTTTTTAGTCTAGATCTTTCGTGATTTATTTTGTGATTATGCTGAGTTCTTGTGTTATTGAACTGATGGTTAATTTTGAAGCATTAGTTTAACTGTTATGTAATGGTGGCTGTTTAGGGGGGGGGGAATGAACTGGGCTAGTTTAAAATTAGCGGTAGGTTTAATAGTCCTTATCGTGAAAATGTTTGTCGTTTATTTAAATGACCATTTAAGGTTTGTTGGTTTATGTCTTACTGGAATAAATGTATTTAAGCAGTATCGGGGTCATTAATGTCGTAATTACTGCCATGATCACCACGGCGGAGTATATATTTTCTGCCACGGGAGAGCTGACTGTGAGGTTAGAAAATAAGCCGGCTTTGAGGGCTATATCGGCGATAACCAGCTCAACTGCACCCCGTGCACTCATTCCGACGCCAACAGCAGCAGAATCCTGCCAGGACAGTCCCATCCAGCGGGCCGCTGCACCAGCGGCGATAAATTTGCCGAAAAAGGCCGCAAGCAGCAGACTGACGACGAAAAGCGGTACGGTGAAGACGGCAGATAAATCCAGATGGAGACCAACTGATGCAAAAAAGATGGGAGCCAGAAAGCCGTAGGTCATGGCAGAGGTTTTGTATCGTACCTCTATGTATGCTGACTCATTGATGGTCCGGCGATCAAAAAATAGCCCAGCCATAAAAGCCCCAATAATAAAGTGCAGATCGAGGAGTTCAGCCAGTACGGAAAAGGCCATGGCACCGACAAGAAGAGCACTGAACTTGAACTCCCGTTGCTTAATGGCTCCTATAAAACGGCCGCCGAATGGAAATACGAAAACGCCGACAATGAAAGTAATGACAAAAAAGCTGACGACTTTGGCAATAAGAGGTAACAGCTCGAAACTGTTAGCTTGCGGATCGGCACTGATCAGTGCAGTGAGCCAGGCCAGTAACAATAAACTCAGGACATCATCGAAGACGGCTGCCGAAACGATGATCTGTCCTGATCTTGAATTGAGTTTACCCAGATCCATCAAGATGCGAACGGTAGCGGGTACCGCCGTGATGGTAAGTGCGGTACCGAGAAAGACGCATTGGGCAAAAAAAGCATCTGATGCCGGCAGAAACAGCCAGCCTAGCCCGATACCGAGTGCCATTGGCAGTATCATGCCACTTACCGCAACGGCTAGGGCATCCCTTGAGTATTCAATGAGTCGGCTGGGTTGCAGCTCAATGCCGGCAAGAAGCATGATAAAAAACATGCCCAGTTCAGTGATCGTATTAAAAACAGGGCTGCTGCCAAGTTCGTCGAGTTGGGGGAAGAGCTCTGTTTGGAACTGTGCAGCCAAGGCACCAAGCGTTATGCCGGCGATAAGTTCGCCGACAAGGCTTGGCTGGCCAAGTTGCTCGGCGATTTCACCAAATATACGAGTGGTGACCAGCAGGATGAGAAGGACGAAAAACAGTTCCATGATTCATCAACCAGGGGGAGATGCTTCCCCCTGTAAGCTAATAAACTTAGCCCATTTGAGACTGGAGGTAGTTTTGCAGACCGACTTTCTTAATCAGCCCCAGCTGCTTCTCAAGCCAGTAGGCATGATCTTCTTCGGTATCGGCTAGCATGACCTCAAGAATTTCCCGTGACTGATAGTCCTGCTCTTCCTCACAGACCTTGATGGCTTCTTTGAGCGCCTTGTCGACGGAATATTCCAGTTGCAGATCATTTTCAAGCATTTCGGGCACGTCTTTGCCAATCTTGAGATCTTCACGCTTGGTCATATCCGGTGTGCCTTCGAGAAACAAAATACGCTCGATAAGGCGGGATGCATGGCCCTTTTCATCATCAAATTCATGATCAATACGTTCGTAAAGTTTCTCCAGTCCCCAGTCCTGATACATGCGGGAGTGGATAAAATATTGATCCATTGCGGTAAGTTCTCCGGCCAATAGTGCGTTGAGCGTGCCGATGATTTTGCTATTGCCTTTCATATGCGTCACCTATCTTCTACATTTGAGATTGTAGATAATTTTCAATGCCAATGTTACGGATTAGTTCCTGCTGGGTTTCAATCCAGTCGACATACTCTTCTTCATAAGCCAGGATATCTTCCAGTAGTTCTCGGCTGACGAAATCGGCCTCGGTTTCACAAAAAGCAATCGCTTCTCGCAGCAGTGCCAGCTGTTCCATCTCCAGTACAAGATCACATTGAAGCATTTCTTCGGCGTCTTCACCGATCCGCAACTTCTCGAGGTGTTGCAGGTTGGGAAGTCCTTCGAGGAACAGAATACGTTCAATCAGATCGTCAGCCTGCTTCATGTCTTTGATTGATTTTTTATATTCTTTCTCGTTCAGCTCATCCAGCCCCCAGTTTCTGAACATTCTCGCATGCAGAAAATACTGGTTAATCGAAGTTAGCTCTACGGTAAGCACCTGATTCAAGTAACTGAGTACTTGGGTCTTGCCTTGCATAATACTTCCTCCATAAGTGGCACATATAAATATTGTTTTTGCCAAATTTAATCATAGGCGCTGATTAATAACTCTGAGGGAATAATCACGAAAAAAGCGGCTTGTTGTTCTGAAATCCATTGAGTGGGATGAAAAACACAATAATTAGAATTGTTATCGTTTCTATTGGCGCAAAGGTAGAGACGGTACACCTAAGTGATGAAAGGAAGGTGTTAGGATTAAGATCTTGTTTTTTCAATTTTTTTCACATTTTTCCGTTGGGCCGCGTTAAGTCGCTTGCTTCAGGAGCTACCTGGGAAGTGGATTTTCAGGTGAAGTAATTTCAGCTGTTGTCTTTAAAGCTGGTTTAAAGGGGCAGTTCAGTTGTGATTAAGAGGTAGAAGCCTGAGTAAAAAGCCTGCTTACAAGACAGGCTATTGGGTTGTACATGATGCGGTCGATGTTATTTGGGGTAAACAGTTTGGCGGCCGCACCCGACACATACGCCGTGCTGGATACGTAGCTCGCCGGCAAAGATAACGGCATACTTGGCGTCCTCGCTGACCATTTCATTCATGCGCTGTCGTTGTTCGCCTGAGTTACCGGTTCTGCTGCTGTGGTACATGTCGGGCGTTTTTGCTCCATGGGGACTCCCTGATAATGGGCAATCAATTCGCCAGCGACCGACACTGCAATTTCTGCCGGGTGTTTTCCTTTTACGGCACTAATACCGATCGGGCAGGTCATTCGCTCGATTGTTTCCTGACTGTAGCCGCGCTCTGTTAATCGGTAATCGAACTTTTTCCTTTTGGTCAATGACCCTATCATGCCGAAGTAGGCGGTATCATTTCTGTTGAGAATGGCCTTAGCGAGATCGAAATCCAGCTGGTGGTTATGGGTCATGACCAGATAGTAACTGTTGGTTGGCATATCCTTGACCTCGGCCACGGGATCATCGGAGACCAGCTTTTTCACTCCGGTTGGTAACTCATCCGGAAATTCGTTCTCTCGCTGGTCAATCCATGTCACACGGAAGGGCAAGGTTGCCACAATATGGAGCAATGCTTTGGCAACATGGCCGGCACCAAACAGTACCAGGTGGTTTTGCTGGTGGCCGATAGGCTCGAAACTGAGCGTTGCCATCCCCCCGCAGCATTGGCCAAGGCGGGCACCAAGGTTGAAGTGTTCAACTTTGGTATGCCTGTCTCCTATTAGTAGCATGTCGCGTGCCATTTTTACTGCTTTGTGCTCAAGATGACCACCGCCAATGGTTGCCACAATAGTGTTTCGGGTAACGAGCATTTTGGTTCCGGCGTCGCGCGGGACAGATCCCTTGTCGGCCAGTACCGTTACCATGACACAGGCTTCACCTTGTTCATCGAGTTTGGCCAGTTCATGGATCCAGTTATCGTTATACATGTCATACTCCTTGGCGGTTGTTATCTTGATTGTTGTTATTTGATGTTCGTTGTGGCCTCTGCAGGGTTTTCTGAGGTTACTTCTGTATATTGCGGTTGTTGGACCGTCTGAACTGCCCATAGCACGCGCACGGGCGCCGACGCCATGAAGAATAACTGCTCGTAAGATCTTGTATTCGCCGGTAAGTGAGTCGATGACAACCTCTGAACATGATGCCCCATAAGCATAATAATAAAAGGGATGTCGTCGTGCTTTTTGATGGTCGTAGTAAATTTTTGGTGTACGGTAGAAGCCGGTACTCGAGAGCGAAATCTGGTTGAAATACGCTAGTTGGACAAACTCCTCAAACGGCATGGACTTATCGCGGATCTGGATTTTGTCGATATCGACCTGGAACATGGCGAGATAAACCAAAAAAAAGCCGCAAGAAGCGGCTTTTAAAAGTATGGAGACCAGCTAGAACGGGTACCAGAATAGCTGCTCTGACTGGTAGCGATTGATAAAGCCCAGTGTGAGTACACTGGCAATAACGATGAGTACCATATAATCAGCCTTTGTCATCGGTTTGAGGCTGTACCAAGAGCGCTTCTTGTTACGCCCGAAGCCCCGCAATGTCATGGCATTGGAAATCACATCGGCACGATCCAGGCTTGAGAAAATCAGCGGGCCAAGGATTTTGGCGACGTTTTTAATTCTTGTCAGCACTGGTACGTTTTTCGAGATATCGACCCCTCGTGCCTGTTGGGCATGCATGATGTTGACAAAATCTTTGGTGACTTCCGGCAGGTAGCGCAACGTCAGGCTGACGACATAGGCAATGCGGTAAGGAACGCCAAGCTTGTTCAGGCTGGCCGAAAACTCAGTCGGATGGGTGGTAAACACAAAGACCAGTGCGATAGGGAACATGCTGAAGTACTTCAGCGTGACTGTCAGCAGGTAGAACAAGGTTTCAGTGGTGATGGAATAGTTTCCCGCCATAGCGATGAGTACGGTTTCGCTTCCCATATATTCTACACCCTGCTGCGGGGCGATAAGGAACATAAACAGGGCATTCATCACCAACACGGATGCCGTGCCAATCATCAAAGGCTTGTAGGTAGCGAAAGGGACTCGACTGAGTTTCAGCAAGCTGAAACCGACCAGGATCAGGACGCAAATGATCCGGAGGTCAAATGTAGTCAGCACCATAGTCACCCAGCCCATAAAGAGAATGAACTTGGTGATGCCGTTTAATGCGTGCAGCGGTGAGCCGGTATTGGCGTAGCTGATACCAAATTTGATTTTATTTGTCTTCATGCAGTTTTATTTGCCTCATGGTTAATGAAGCAACGGATAAAGTTGTCGATACGCTTGATACCCAGCTCTTTGGCCATGGTATAGAGGCTAGTTACGGTTAGGTTGGCTTGCTCAAGCAGTTCAGGTTGACTGAAAATGGTATGGACAGCCTGATCGGCCAGCAGTTGACTGTCGGCAATAACCACTGCGCGATCGGTATATTCCAGTACCAGATGCATATCATGGGAAATGATCAGGATAGTGATCCCAAGCTTCTGGTTGAGCTCACGGATGAATGCCATCATCGCCGTATAGTGGTGATAGTCTTGTCCGGCAGTCGGCTCATCCAGGATCAGCAGTTCGGGCTCAAGCACCAAGATTGTGGCAATGGTAACCCGCTTCTTCTGGCCATAGCTCAAGGCTTCTATTGGCCAATGGCGGTATTTGCCCAGCCCGCATAGTTCCAGGATCTCGTTGACCTTTTTCTCGACCATTTGCTCCGGTACATTACGGTTGCGAAGGCCCGAGGCGACCTCGTCAAAGATCATATGGTGGGAAATCATATGATTCGGGTTTTGCAGAACCACACCGATGTGTTCGCTTCGTTCGAAAATAGAGCTTTCGCCAAGATCTCGTCCATCAAACTCAATACTGCCTTCATCCAGTTCCAGTACCCCCATGATTAAGCGGGTCAGAGTGGATTTTCCGGAGCCGTTTTTGCCGAGGACTGAAACAAATTCACCTTTATTGATGCTGAAGCTAACATCGTCCAGTGTATTGCGCTGGCCATCGTATGAATAGCTCAGGTTGTTAACCGAGAGCAGAGGCTGACTGGTCTCACTCTGTTCGGTGACACCTCTTTGCTGATACCAGTTAAGTAGCTGAGGTTTGAAGCTATCGAGATCAAGCGTCGACAAGTGGGCGGGTTTATCGGCAGCAGTGACTTCGCAGCCAGCCGCTTTCAGTGCCGACAGATAAAGTGGTTCACGGATCCCATGCTGGGCGAGTAGCGGACTGGCCAGCAATTCGTCAGGCGTCATGTTCGCCACAATTTCCCCGTGTTCCATCAGGATGATCCGGTCGACGTTGCGGTGAAGAACATCTTCGAGACGGTGCTCGATAATGATGACGGTTTTGCCGGAATTCTGGTGCAGTTGATCGATAATTTCGATGGTTGCCTTGCCCGTTTTAGGATCCAGGCTTGCCAGCGGTTCATCAAATAGCAGGATGTCGACATCGTCGACCATCACACCCGCCAGCGAGACACGCTGCTTTTGGCCGCCGCTGAGGTCGAACGGTGACAGGTTCAGCATTTCCTCCAGATCGACCATCTTCGCCGTTTGTTTAACGATCTTGTGCATTTCGCCTTGTGCAACCATCTGGTTTTCCAATGCGAAGGCGATATCTTCACCGATACTTAGCCCGACAAATTGACCATCGGTATCTTGCAGGACGGTGCCGACCATGTTGGTACACTGGTGAAGATCCATCTGACGGGTATCTTGGCCGTTGATAGACAGACTTCCGGTGATATCCCCCTTGATTGCAAACGGGATGAGGCCATTTAGGCACTGACCAAGGGTTGACTTGCCGCTGCCGCTCGGGCCGACAATGACGACCTTCTCGCCTTTTTCAATCGTGAGATTGATGTTCTTAAGGGTCGGTTTTTCTAATGCCCAATATTTGAACGAGAAGTCGGAAAACGCAATAGTCATGCTCTAGTAAGCCTCTTTCAGGTTGTAGCTCTGTTTTTTTCGCTTAGCAACAGCGGTCAGAATGAAGTGACCGACAACAGCAATGAGGACGGTGTTGCCTGCGGCAATAATGGTCAGCTGAGCCAAGACTTTCGTGAACGGTTCTGCGTAAAGAACGGCGTCTAGAAAGGCCGAGCAGCCATATCCGAGCACGTTGCCTATAAAGGCAAGTAAGATAAACAGGGTGAAATCGAGCTTAGAAAACAGGCCTTTTTCCAGCCGCTCCTTGGTGATTTTCGGGTAGAGCCCGATTAGCATCCCGACAATGCCGGAGCCCAGCACCCAGGTGATCCACACGCCCCAACCAGCAAACAAGTCAGTTACCCAGTGGCCGATGAAGCCCACCAGAAAGCCGACAAGCGGGCCGAATAATACGCTGAATAAAGCTAATACAGCCATAGCCGGTTTGAGTGTGGTGTTAGCAAAAACAGGGATACCAAACATAGGCAGGCCGCCTATACCATATAGCGCTGCGCCGATGGCAATAAGAACCACTGTCTTGGCAGAAAGATTCATGACATAACCTTTAATTTACTCTTTATGGGTATTTTCTTTGTCATGCCTACCTGAAAAGCTCTAGTAGAAGCAGACGGCCGCCAAACTATTCAACAGGAACAAAAAAACACACCAGTGGTGTGTTATTACCTGTGCGCAAATATCCATTTTGAGCAAGTGCGGTTATGTGGGTAGACATAAGCGGTGGCAATCATACATGAAGCAAAGCAATAAAGGAAAGCCTTACATCTAGACGTCTAAATGTTAATCGTTAATCGCAGAATTGATACAAATTTTAGATTTTGTTGAAAATTGAATAATTGTGATGATCTTTTTTTTGGGCTTTCTAAGCTAAAATTGTATCGATAGTTAGACAATGATGCGATTTGGATTCTAGCACGTTATTTTATTTGTCATGTCTATAAGTACTGGATATGAAAAGGGATAATTGTTATTTGTTCGAAAATTGTTCGCGTAAAGCCGATTTTTTCCTATACCTCATAGTGTTATCAGTGATAACTTGCTATTAAGAACATACTCAATATATATGATGTAAGTCTATTTCCCTTTGTGGCAGATAACCTTCTGGATATATTGAATTTTATACTTTATTTTTTTGCATATATGGTAAATACTGCTGTGCAGCATGATTGAGTTTCAAACATGCAAAAAACAGTATTAGAGCCCTTTTTGTCAAGTATGAACTCTAGCGGAAACTTTGCACTGATACACAGAAACAGCATCAGTTCAGATTTCAAGTTAGGGTAAAATTGGGTAAGATCAGTAATAGCTATCCCGCCAATTCTGGCTGGGTGCAGAGCCAAATCATATTGGAGATACAGCTTGATTAATGTATTCCTTGTAGATGATCACGAACTGGTTCGCACAGGGATCCGACGTCTTCTTGAAGATGTCCGTGGTATAAAAGTGGTAGGGGAAGCCGACAGTGGTGAAGAAGCCGTAAAATGGTGCCGTGCTGAACATGCGGATATCATTCTTATGGATATGAATATGCCTGGGATCGGTGGCCTTGAAGCGACACGTAAGATTTTACGCTTTAATCCCGATGTTAAAATTATCGTTTTAACCATTCATACCGAAAATCCGTTCCCGACCAAAGTGATGCAGGCTGGGGCTGCGGGGTACCTGACCAAAGGTGCTGGTCCGGATGAAATGGTCAATGCGATCCGTATGGTGAATAGCGGACAACGCTATATATCCCCTGAAATTGCACAACAAATGGCGCTAAGCCAGTTTGCACCAGATTCTGAGAATCCTTTTAAAGACCTGTCTGAGCGTGAGCTTCAGATCATGATGATGATCACCAAAGGTCAGAAAGTGACAGAGATTTCTGAGCAGCTGAACTTAAGTCCCAAAACGGTTAACAGTTATCGTTATCGCCTGTTCAATAAACTGGACATCAACGGTGATGTAGAGCTGACCCACCTTGCAATTCGTCATGGAATGTTAGACACAGAGACGTTGTAGTGTCCGAATCTGTTGACGAAAAAAGCTTTGATTCAAAAAGCTTTCTCAAAACCGTTACTCATCAGCCCGGCGTATACCGAATGTACGACGAGGCTGACGAGGTCA
This sequence comes from Photobacterium alginatilyticum, assembly GCF_009910675.1. GTDB lineage: Bacteria > Pseudomonadota > Gammaproteobacteria > Enterobacterales > Vibrionaceae > Photobacterium > Photobacterium alginatilyticum. Next base: position 284,953 of record NZ_RSEJ01000001.1, read on the forward strand.
TCTATGTTGGCAAAGCCAAAGATTTGAAAAAGCGCCTGTCGAGCTATTTTCGTATCAATGTGTCGGGAGAGAAAACCCGTGCCTTGGTGAAGAATATCCACAAAGTGGATGTCACCGTAACGCACACTGAGACAGAAGCGCTGATCCTCGAGCACAACTACATTAAGTTGTACTTGCCCAAGTACAATGTATTGCTGCGCGATGACAAGTCCTATCCTTATATCTTCCTTAGCGCGAATGCCCATCCTCGATTGATGATTCACCGGGGAGCCAAGAAACGCAAAGGAGAGTATTTCGGTCCCTATCCTGATTCGGGCGCTGTACGCGAAAGCCTTCACTTGCTGCAAAAAATCTTTCCCGTGCGTCAGTGCGAAGATTCTGTTTATGCCAACCGCAGCCGTCCGTGCCTGATGTATCAGATTGGCCGTTGTCTCGGCCCGTGCGTGAAGGGACTGGTAAGCGATGAAGACTATCAGGAACAGGTGAATTTTGTGCGCCTGTTTCTACAGGGCAAAGACCGTCAGGTTATCGCCTCGATGGTTGAAAAAATGGAACAGGCTAGCCAGCAACTTGCCTTTGAAAAGGCGGCTACCTATCGCGATCAGATCCAGGCTTTGCGCAGGGTCCAGGAGCAGCAGTTTGTCAGCCATGACAACGAAGATGATATGGACGTTATCGGTATTGCCCATGAACGGGGAATGGCTTGTATTCATGCGCTGTATATACGTCAGGGCAAAATCCTCGGCAGCCGCAGTTATTTCCCTAAAATGCCCAATGATGCCGATTTGACGGAAGTACTATCCAGTTTTGTCAGCCAGTTCTATCTTAACCAGGCTGAAGGCCGGGTAATCCCGTCAGTGATTCTGCTGGGTGCCGATCTGGGTGAAGAGAAAACCTTGCTGGCTGATACCTTGACGGAGCTGGCCGGACGAAAGGTTGAGCTGAAAACCCAGTCGCGCGGAAACCGCGCTCGCTATCAGAAGTTGGCGCAAACGAATGCCAACACGGCACTGATCAGCAAGCTGAATCATAAAATGACTATTCAGCAGCGTTTTACGGCACTGAGCGAGGCACTGAAGCTTAATATTCTTGAGCGGATGGAATGTTTCGATATCAGCCATACCATGGGGGAGAAAACAGTTGCTTCGTGTGTGGTGTTTAATCAGGATGGCCCGTTAAAGCAGGAGTATCGCCGTTACAATATCACCGGGATAACAGGGGGAGATGACTATGCTGCAATGGCACAAGTTCTTGCTCGAAGGTATGGAAAACAATTAGATCCAGATAAGATTCCCGACATAATTTTTATCGATGGGGGTAGAGGTCAGCTCTCAAGAGCGTATGATGTAGTTAATCCGTTGATGAAAGAGTGGCCGAAGCGATCAATGTTGGTGGGGGTGGCAAAGGGAACCACACGCAAACCCGGGCTGGAAACCCTACTTTTGGTCACAGGGGAAGAGTTCTCGATGCCGTCTGATTCACCGGCTTTGCATTTGGTCCAGCACATTCGCGATGAAAGCCATAATCACGCGATTAGCGGTCACCGGGCTCAGCGAGCCAAGGTCAGAAAACGTAGTGCATTGGAAGATGTCGAAGGTATTGGACCAAAGCGCAGACAAGCATTATTGAAGTATATGGGTGGTCTACAAGAACTAAAAAGAGCAAGCAGAGAAGAAATCGCTAAGGTACCCGGTATCAGTAAGTCCTTGGCCGAGAAAATTTATGACGCATTGCAACACAGTTAGCTTTGCGGCACCCTAATGAAGTCAATCATAAGAACTAATAAATTATGCGTTTAACGATTCCAAATATCCTCAGCTTCATCCGGCTATTGCTTATCCCATTTTTTGTGGTCACATTCTATTTGCCTTACACCTGGGCGCCGTTCGCGACCGCATTAATTTTCTTTGTAGCCGGGGTGACGGATTGGTTTGATGGGTATCTGGCTCGCAAGCTTAATCAGACGACGCGCTTTGGTGCTTTTATCGATCCTGTTGCTGACAAGGTAATGGTGGCGACGGCAATGGTGCTGGTTGTCGAGCATTATCATTCTCTGTGGGTAACAATCCCTGCTGTGACCATGATTGGTCGTGAGATTATTATTTCGGCGCTTCGTGAGTGGATGGCCGAACTGGGTAAGCGCTCCAGCGTGGCTGTCTCTTGGGTTGGCAAGGTCAAAACAGGATCACAGATGTTTGCGTTGCTTGTTCTGCTTTGGCACCCAAATGAATGGTTAGTGTGGGTTGGTTATATCGCGTTGTATGTGGCAATGGTGCTGACATATTGGTCAATGTACATTTACCTGAAGGCTGCAAAGGACGATTTGCTTAATTCAGAGGATGCCTGAGCAAACGTGAAAGAATTGTAGAAAAGCGGCCACAGGCCGCTTTTTTATTGCTTATAAGCCAGTTACAACAACAGAACGCTTACGGGGTGGCGATGTTTTGCTGTAATTGGTGGAAATTAGAGCAAACGGTTTCATTTTTTCATTTTTTGCGTGACAGCCCCTGTGGGTTCTGTAGAATGGCGCCATACCGAGCAGGGCATGTCTTTGACGGTATGAACAAGAAGTAATAACGAAGGCGCGTTGGCAGAGTGGCTATGCAGCGGATTGCAAATCCGTGGACCTCGGTTCGACTCCGGGACGCGCCTCCATCTCATTCTAGTGAGATGGTATTAGACCAGCCTAGAGCTGGTTTTTTTATGCCTGAAATCTGGCTCTACTTTCTGCACCTCGCACCTCGCACCTCGCACCTCGCACCTCGCACCTCGCACCTCGCACTTTACTCAGACTCCACACTTAGCTTAATCTCGGTTCAGTTGTAGTGCTCGTGGCTGAAGCAATTGAACGCATTGTGGTGATGCTCAATCGATTGATCGACATTTTGCAACGAACTTGTGAATTAAAGGTTATTTATTTACTAAATCACCCTCGATAAACTATGGCTATTACAATAAATGCGTGAATCGCAACGCGAAGCACAAGCCCGACCGATAACAATAGATGCATTATGCATATGGAAGTACACGGAGCCACAATGCAGCAGCCCTACAAGACATTGATTGAGCAATTACAACATCAGATTGATGATAAGCGGATTATTACCGATCCCACCTTAACGTTGGCATACGGTACTGATGCTAGTTTCTATCGCTTGGTTCCCAAGCTAATACTTCAGCTTGATACTCTGGATGAAGTCGTTTACGCGATAAAGGCATGTTACAACCTGAATATACCAGTGACTTTCCGGGCAGCAGGAACAAGCTTATCGGGGCAGGCACTGTCAGATTCAGTGCTTATCACACTTACAAATAACTGGCGCAATCATAAAATCCTCAACGGTGGTGAACAAATCTGGTTACAGCCGGGAGTCATCGGTGCAGAGGCTAATAAGTTCCTGACACCGTACGGACGTAAGATTGGTCCTGATCCGGCGTCTATCAACACCTGTAAAATTGGTGGTATTGCTGCGAATAACGCGTCCGGTATGTGTTGTGGTACGGCGCAAAACAGTTATAAGACACTGGCAGGAATGACTATTGTCCTGGCTGATGGCACCATCCTAAATACCTTGGATGCCGACAGTGTTGCCCAGTTCAAACAAAGTCACCAGGAGTTGCTGGCAGACCTATCGGCTTTGGCCCAGCATTGCCATGATACCCCTGAGCTAGCGGATAAAATCAGGCACAAGTATCGCCTGAAAAATACCACCGGCTACAGCCTTAATTCGCTAGTGGACTATGATGACCCGATCGAGATCCTTCAGCACCTGATGATAGGCTCGGAAGGTACACTTGGTTTTATCGCCGATATTACCTATAACACAGTTGTTGACCATGCTTTCAAGGCGTCGGGACTGTTTGTCTTTGCTGATATCGAAAAAACCTGTCTGGCCGTCAGCGAGCTCAGCAAGACCAACGTTGCCGCCGTCGAACTGATGGATAGCCGTTCACTGGCTTCTGTTGCCGACGAACCGGGCATGCCTGACTTCATTGCACAATTGGGTGCTAACGGAAATGCCGAGGCGGCAGCACTATTAATCGAAATTCATGCCGAAAATGAAGAGGCGCTGTCCTCGCAGGGCGAGGCGTTGACTTCATTGATTAATGCGTATTCACCGATTGAGCAAGTTGCCTTTAGCCGTGATGCGAACGTGTGTGCTCAGCTTTGGGGTATCCGCAAAGGGCTGTTTCCTGCTGTAGGTGCGGTGCGTGAAACGGGCACCACCGTTATCATCGAAGATGTTGCTTTCCCTATTGAACAGCTGGCCCCTGCTGTACGTGAGTTGCAGGAACTGTTCATCAAATATCACTATCACGAAGCGATTATCTTTGGTCATGCCCTTGCCGGTAACTTGCATTTTGTATTCACTCAGGCTTTTGATACGGAAGAAGAGGTAGAACGCTACAGTGCATTTATGGATGCGGTAGCCCAGCTAGTAGCTGTTGACTACCAAGGGTCACTGAAAGCTGAGCACGGTACCGGCCGTAATATGGCGCCGTTTGTCGAGCTTGAGTGGGGCGCAGAGGGTTATGCCCTGATGCAGAAAATCAAGCGTATCTTTGACAGTACCGGCATCCTTAATCCGGGGGTTATTCTCAATGATGACCATCAGGCCCATGTTAAAGATCTCAAGGAGATGCCGGCTGCCGATACCCTGATTGATAAGTGTATTGAGTGCGGCTTCTGCGAACCAGTCTGCCCGTCGCGCAACCTGTCGCTAACGCCGCGGCAGCGTAATACCGTATTTCGTGAGATCAGCCGCTTGCGTCGTACCGATGAAGATCCGGTACGACTGGCAGAAATGGAAAAGTCCTTTAAATACCAGGGAATAAATACCTGTGCAGCCACAGGGCTGTGTGCCGATCGTTGCCCAGTAGGAATTAATACCGGTGATCTGATGCGCAAGCTACGTGAAGACCATTCCGGGATGGCGAAAAGCATAGCGCGTTGGACGGCAAACAACTTTAATGGCATTACTGCAGCTACGCGGGTAGGGCTCAGTGCTGCGAATGGAATGCACTCAGTGCTGGGCAGTAAGAATATGCAGGCACTGTCGAAAGCTGCCCATAAATTATCCGGTCAGAAAATTCCGCTTTGGACGCCGCATATGCCAAGGTCGGCAGGCAAGATGCCGAAGCCCGAGGCGTTGATCATCCATTCGGTGTCTAAGCAAAAAGTCGTCTACTTCCCGAGCTGTGCTTCGAGAAATATGGGAACCGAGAAGAAGGCTATGGATGCGCGACCGTTAGCAGAAGTAACGATGTCGCTGCTTGCAAAGGCAGGTTATGAAGTCGTTCTGCCTAATGACTTGAATAGCCAGTGCTGCGGGATGCCTTATAAGAGCAAAGGGTTTGTTGATACAGCCAATAGCAAGGCCAAACAGCTCGAAGAGGCATTATGGGCAGCATCAGAGCAGGGAACACTGCCTGTGCTAATGGATACCAGCCCATGTGCAAGCCTGAGTAAAGATACGCTACGTAAGGACATTACTATCTACGAGCCGTTCAAGTTTGTGGCGGACTTTGTGATGCCGCGCCTTGATATTACACCTCAGGATGAACCTGTAATGCTGCATATTACCTGTACATCACGCCGTAAAGGGTTGGCCGGAGTCATGCAGCAAGTGACAGAGGCTTGTGCCAATCAGGTAATTATTCCTGAAGATATTCAATGTTGTGGCTTCGCCGGTGATAAGGGCTTTACGACGCCAGAACTCAATGAGTCGGCTCTGTCGCCACTTAAGGCTCAGGTGCCTGACAATTGTAAAGAAGGTTACTCGAATAGCCGTACTTGTGAGATCGGCCTATCAGAGCATAGTGGCATTGAATATCGGTCTATTCTCTATTTAGTCGATAAAGTGAGTCAGGCGCGAACCGGTTAAAATTACAAATTAACTGCTGGTCTTATTCGTAATTTGAAAGAGCAAGCTGAAGTTCAGCTTGCTCTTTTTTATGGATGAATAAATTATCTTTGTTAATATAAATATATTTCAATAAGTATTTAGGGTTAATTCTTGCATTGTTAGAACTTTATCACTGTTTCTTATTGTTCATGTTTAGTCTTAATTTTTCATTTATTTATTATATAAATGAATAGGGCTAATATCTGGGTTTGTTATTTACTTTCATTTGTTAAGGCTATTCTTGCCTGCTGCCTACGTTATTTTGTAAGTTTACAATATTATATTTTTCAACCCTTGATGACGATTGTGATTACTCGAGGTTAAAACGCTATATTTATCTTTTTAATAGTGACTGTTTGCGAAACTTACTGTGTCATATACCTCTTCAATTATGATGGATATCTCCGGGGTTTATGGTTAACTATCTGTTTTATAACTATTGTTCTGATTTAGGTGTTGTATGGATAGGGCGTTGAAATTTAAATTGTAGGCGATAGGTTAATTAACTGTTGTTTGGGTGGTGGTAATAATTAAAAAGGTCATTAAAATATTCAACCCACAATAATAATACACTCAGCCTTCAATAATAAAAATGGATGTGTAGTTTACACGTCAAAGTTAGCAAGACCCGAATTATTATACACATGCTGTTTTATATGGCGATAACTGGGTCTGAATACACGGAGTATATTTTAATGACGTCCCTATTTTTATCGGTGATACCAATTGTTATTCTGATTTGGATGATGACAAAGAAGAATGGCGTACCCTCTCATATCGCTTTGCCTATTACGGCATTAATGGTCGGTGCACTGCAATTGTTTTATTTTGGCACTGATATAACCTTAATCAATGCCAATATCATTGCTGGTATGTTGTCTGCGATCACGCCGATTTCAATTGTTGCGGGTGCCATTCTTTTGAATCGAATGATATACCTGTCAGGTGCAGAGGACGTTATTCGTCGTTGGCTGGAAGGTATTAGCCGTAACCAGGTTGCGCAACTGATGATCATTGGCTGGGCATTTGCCTTTATGATCGAAGGCGCATCCGGCTTTGGTACCCCGGCTGCTATCGCGGCACCTATATTGGTGGGCCTTGGTTTCAACCCGTTGAAGGTCGCCATGTTGGCATTGGTAATGAACTCTGTGCCGGTATCCTTTGGTGCAGTGGGAACCCCAACGTGGTTTGGCTTCTCGAACTTGGGGCTGGATGAGGTCGCTTTGCTAGAAACGGGCAAGATCACGGCGCTTATTCACCTTATCGCTGCCTTTATTATCCCTCCAATGGCATTGCGATTTATCGTAAGTTGGAGTGAAATTCGCCGTAATTACCTGTTTGTGCTTATAAGTACTTTATCTTGTACGGTGCCTTATTTCTTGCTGGCGCAATGGAACTATGAGTTTCCTGCATTGGTAGGCGGTGCCATCGGCCTGGTGCTGTCTGTGATCACGGCGCGAAGTGGTTTTGGTTTGGTCGCAATGCAACCATCCGTGGATAGCAAGGCGTCAGTTCCCGTTGCGGCACGTGATGTGTTCAAAGCAATGACACCGACCATTTTGCTGATTGTGATTTTGATCGTTACCCGCATCAAGCAGTTTGGCATTAAGGGGATGTTAACGGACAGTACTGAGATGTTCAGTGTGTCCTTTGGTCCGCTGGGGGATTTTAGTATCAGCCAGGCGTTGATATTTAAACTCAGCCATATTCTAGGCACAGATGTGTCTTGGGCGTATAAGACACTGTATGTACCCGCGCTTATTCCGTTCCTATTGGTGGTTTTGATCTCAATTCCACTGTTCAGGCTACCAGCCGATGTGGTTAAGCAGATGTTTGCTGAAACTGGAAACCGCATCAAGATGCCATTCATTGCCCTTGTTGGTGCCTTGATTATGGTTAAGCTGATGATGACGGGCGGTGAGAATTCACCCATTATGACAACGGGCCAGGCGTTTTCCGATCTGATGGGAACCAGTTGGCAGTATGTAGCGGCTTATCTTGGTGCGCTTGGCGCTTTCTTCTCGGGATCGGCGACGGTGTCTAACCTTACTTTTGGGGCGATTCAACAAACCATCGCCATTAACGTCGGGTTGCCGCAGACAACTATCTTGGCGTTACAATCGGTTGGTGGCGCTATGGGGAACATGGTGTGTATCAATAACATTATTGCGGTGTCGACTATCCTCGGTATTGCCAATAAAGAAGGTTTTATTATCAAGCGAACGGTTGTACCAATGGTGGTTTACGGTGTTGGCGCTGCGGTAATGAGCACCCTGATTTAGCGGTTTGATATCTGAAAGTGTCGATATAAGTAAAGACAATGTAAGAAAATAAGAGTGTGGCCAGAGATGGCCACACTTTTTAATGCCTAGAACTTATCTTCATGCTGTCGATAGCATTGGTAAAGGTGTTCAATGAATAGCTTTATTTTTGCCGGTTGGTGGCGAGTGTAGGGGTAGATGGCAAAGATACCCAGACACTTCGCGACCTGGTGCTGTAGCACTTCTACCAGTCTTCCTTCTCGCAGGTCGTCGGCGACCAGCACTTTGGGCACATATACCAGTCCTTGTCCTATTAGCGCAGCACGTCTTAGCGCCGAGGCATTATTGGTACTGAAATTGCCGGCGACTTTGACGGTAAAAGGTGACGATGTGCCTTTGAACAGCCATTCGGTGGCTCCCGTTTCTTGATAGGAATAGGCAAGACAGTTGTGATCTGCCAGATCTTGATAGGTCTTTGGCTGGCTGCGACGCTCGAAGTAAGCAGGAGCACCACAGATCACCCAGTGGGCATCAGCGAGTCGACGGGCGATAAAACTTGAATCCGGTAACACGCCGGTGCGGATGGCCAGATCATAGCCTTCTTCGACTATGTCGACAAAACGGTTATCCAGATCCATATGAACCGTTATGTCTGGATATTTCTCGCTGAATTCTGCAATGGCCTGGGGCAAAATCAGTTCGCCGGAAATCGTCGGTACGGTGATTCGTATACTGCCGGAAAGGCTTTCACCGAGGCCGCTCATCGCATCTTCAGCATTTTGCACAGAAAGGTAAACCTCGCGGGCATGGCTGAAGAAGACTTCACCGGCCTCAGTCAGGGTAAGTTTGCGTGTCGTGCGGTATAGAAGCTGTACGCCAAGCTCTTCTTCAAGTCGAGTGATACGTTTACTGACAACAGATTTGGTTAGCCCAACCTGTTCGGCGGCTTTGCTGAAAGAGCCTTGTTCAATCAGGTGGTAGAAAATGAGGAAATCATCAGTGTTTCGCATTATTAGTATACTTTTTGCAACAATGTCTAGGGTTGTTGAATTATAGCAATCAAATGTCAGACATTTAGTAAATGAATGAATTGAGGTGCTCGTTTTGCCCTGTTGATCACGTTAGTGATAACTGAATTAATAAGAAGTATTGCAGAAGAAAAGAAAGGCTTACCAAAGGGTAAGCCTATATCAACTTTGTGTCTTACCTTTGACGATTAGCCATTTACAAACTGTTGTAATGGGACACGGTCAGCCAACAAACGTTTATAGATCTGGTTACCAATTACACCACCGACAACGCCTGCGAAAGCAGCAGCAACTACTGCCATAAACAGTGTTAGCGGATCGTTGAAGGCGATAGAGGCAAGCAGTCCTGGAATTGGTGCTGCACTGCCCGGGGCATCATTGATAATACCGAAGTAGGCGGCGATGGTACCTGCCATGGCCCCACCGAGGAAGTTCGACATAAAAATAGGCACAGGGTTACGGGTAACGATATGGGCCTGAGTGAGAGGCTCCAGCATCACACTGACGGTGTTACTGGACTTACCGAGCTTGAGGCTGTGGAAAATATACCCGTTGGTGAATGAACCACCGACACAAGCGATGGCTGCAATCCCCATCGGCAAGCCCGTCAAACCGAGCATGGCGGTGAGTGCCATTGAGCTGAGCGGTGAAGTACAGACCATCTTGATTAAGCCACCTAGCAAGAAGCCCATGGCAAGCGGCGATAGCAGGGTAGCTTCGGTGATCATATTGGCCAGTGTACCCATCAGCATATCCAGTCCCGGGCTGATGAAGATACCAAGTAGTCTGGCGAGCGGTGCCAGAGTTAAGACTCCGACAATGACATCGACGCCTTCGGGCAGGTATTTCTTAAACAACGGTGTGGCGAAAGAGAACAGGTAACCAGCAATGAAGCCCTCGAGGATCCCGAGGTTGGCCATAGCTAGACCCGTGACGATGGCAAAGACAGGTTGTACTCCCATTCGTAGCATGACGAGGGTAGCTGCCGCTACACCGCCCATGCCACCGACCATGTTGCCAAAATCAGCTAGATACTCGATGCCAAGCAGGTTTCCCATTACATATTTATGAATGGCTTCAACCAGAAAGGTCGCAATGGCGGCATCAGCAAGGCCACTCATAGCCGCACTGCCGTTGGGAGCCTTGAAACTGAATACTGAAAACAAACCCAATGCTGCCAGTAGCGCAGCAATACCGAGGATAATTTCCATATTATTTCCTTATCATTGTTTTTAGGGCGAACGAAAGCAGAGCTACGCCCAAAGTATTAAATTAATAGATGAATGAAGAGAGAAGCTGAAATTAACCGGGATCGGGTATTGTGATTTTGAGGTGGAAGTTGAGTTTTGCCAGAGAGATGAAGTAAGCCATGCTTGACAGACTGTCAGCGTAAGTCTTACCTCAGGGGAGGAGCTGGCCTATACAAGCCGATAGCTTCTTCTTTGACAGAAAATGACTGTTCATAACGATCACCATGCCGAGACGTAGTTTAAATTAACTTTGATTCCTGTTGATTAACCTAACATAACTCTGTTGTATGATTTTTGAACTGCTTCATGTTCTGTTGTGAAATCAGGTTTATATCCTTAAGGCGAGTCACATTGTTTTAAAAAAGTGCAAACGGATGCGGTTAGGTAAAGTGTCGTTATCGCTATATATAAGAGAGGATAATCTCAGTTTTGATAGGGGCGGGCAGCTTGTGAAATAACACTTGGCATCCAGACACACAATATGTTACTTTTCTGCGCAATCTCAGGGGCAGTATTACTGAGACATATGCGTTGTGATGAATTCAGGCTGATTGTGTCACAACGTGCCGTAGGTACTGGCGAACCTTTCGTCAGTAGAAGGGCATTAATAGCGCGGACCTGCCAGCAAATAGAGCAGGAGCATATTGAAGGAACCCAACATTGAAAACTCTAACATTGAAAACCCAAATCAGCTTAGTCTTACCTAACTGCAGTATTATTACTGAACCTTGATATTTCCTATCTAAATCATTTCAGCTTTTTGCTGTAAACCTGTTACCTCATTAGCTTTTGGCTGATGGTATCTTTGTGTTTACCGGCAGGAAAAGAATACCTGACATCCTATTGACCCTTTATATGGCTGTGTAATTTATTAACCTGATTGCATGCTATATACGTTGAGTCGGATAGTACCTCAGGTATGTTCTGCCGAACGTCATGTTTCATATGACGTGTTAATTATTGGATGACACCCATGAGTAATGTGTTTGATTTAGACGATATCAAGCTAGCCTCAAACGTACCGGTTGTACATGAATTGTACGATTTGACACCCGATGAACTTCTGCTGAGCCAGGAGCATTATGAGTCGGAAGTGCGCTCCTATCCGAGAAGGCTGCCACTTGCTATCAAGAAAGCATCAGGCGCACTGGTGGAAGATAGCCGCGGCCAACTCTTTCTGGATTGTCTGGCTGGTGCCGGAACACTGGCTCTGGGTTACAACCACCCAGAAATCAATCAGGCAATTATCGAACAGCTAAACCAGGGGCTGCCGTACCAGACTCTGGATATGACAACCCCGGCCAAAGATAAATTCATCAAAGAAGTGATGAACTTCCTGCCGGATGATTTTGCAGCCAACGCCCGTATTCAGTTCTGTGGCCCTTCCGGTGCCGATGCTGTAGAGGCGGCGATTAAACTGGCCAAGCAAACCACTGGCCGAAACACGATGGCGGCTTTCCATGGTGCCTACCATGGTATGACTAACGGAACCATGGCATTGATGGGTAACCTGGGGACGAAAGAGCGTCGTCAGGGGCTGATGGCAGATGTCCATTTCCTGCCGTTCCCATATAGCCTGCGTTGCCCGTTCGGCCTGAAAGGCAATGAAGGGGCCAAACAAAGCATTCGCTATATCGAGCGTATGCTGAGTGATGATGAAAGTGGTGTACAGAAACCCGCGGCGATCATTGTCGAGCCTGTACAGGGCGAGGGTGGGGTGATCCCGGCTCCGGCTTTCTGGCTACAAGAGCTGCGTCGTATCACCAAAGAACATGGCATTCTGTTGATCCTTGATGAAATCCAGTGTGGTATCGGTAAAACCGGTCACCGTTTTGCGTTCGAAGAATCAGGTATTACCCCAGATATTCTTTGTTTGTCGAAAGCTGTTGGTGGCGGTTTGCCGATGTCTGTACTGCTATTCGATAAGTCGATTGATACCTGGCGCCCGGGAGAGCATACCGGCACATTCCGAGGCAACCAGTTGGCGATGGCGACCGGTGCCAAGGCACTAGAGATTATTCGTCGTGATCACCTGGTAGAGCATGCCGAGAAAGCAGGTCAGTACCTGCGTGAAGGCTTGGAGCGCATTGCTGGTTACACCGATTGCATCGCAGAAGTGCGTGGCAAAGGGCTGATGCTGGGTGTTGAGATTGTTAAGCCAAACAATCAGAAGAACAAGTTCGGTGAGCCAGAGGCCGATCCGGAAATGACGGCAAACATCCAGCGCGCTGCATTGGAACGTGGCCTGATCATCGAAAAAGGCGGACGTCAGGGTGCTGTGCTGCGTTTTCTTCCGCCGCTGATTATTAGCTACGAGCAGATTGATTTTGCCCTCGATGCGTTGAGCAAGGCCATTCTTGCTACCGCTGGTCCGGCAACAATTAAAGAAGCCAATGCGGAATCGGATCAAGAGCAGTGGCGTTCGTACTTCATCCACACTGGTGAAGGCGGTGCAGATGAGCTTGAGATTGCGCTAAACCAGACCACACAAGTTCTGAAACAAGTTTTCGAAGCGGCTGATGCGCCGTACTCAGGGCTCGAGCCGCTGGTACTGAAAAACTTGATCAACAACATCGAGCTGGACGATCAGCAGCTGCCGCTGGAAACAGTCATTGAGCAGACTGGAGAACTGATCGCCAAGAACTCGATCATGGTCCAGCATCCAAGCTGTATTGCGCATCTGCATACACCGCCTTTATTGCCAGCGGTTGCCGCCGAGGCATTTATCAGCTCATTGAATCAATCAATGGACTCATGGGATCAGGCAAGTTCTGCAACTTATGTGGAACAGAAAGTTGTCGATTGGCTGTGCGGTGTTTATGAGCTTGGCGAGCAGGCTGATGGTGTGTTTACCAGTGGTGGTACCCAGAGCAACCTGATGGGTTTGTTGCTGGCACGTGACTGGGCGGCAGATACGATTTCTGGCCATAATATCCAAAAAGAAGGTTTGCCGGATTATGCGGGCAAGCTGCGTATCCTGTGTTCTAAGAAGTCTCATTTCACGGTACAGAAATCTGCATCGCTGCTTGGTCTGGGTGAACATGCCGTGGAGTGTGTGGATACCAACCCAGATGGCACAATCAAGCTGGCCTCGCTGGTGACGACCATTGAGTCGATGAAAAGCGAAGGCTTGATGCCGTTTGCTCTTGTGGGGACAGCAGGGACGACCGATCACGGTGCGATTGATGATTTGGCCGGTCTGGCGGATGTTGCCCAGCAGCACAACCTGTGGCTGCATGTTGATGGCGCCTACGGTGGTGCGTTGATCCTGAGCCGCCATAAGACGCGCTTGCACGGTATTGAGCGAGCAGATTCGCTCAGCGTGGACTTCCATAAGTTGTTCTATCAGCCAATCAGCTGCGGTGCGGTATTGCTCAAAGACAAAGAGCACTTTAAATACCTGCTGCACCATGCTGATTACCTGAATCGTGAAGATGATCTGCTGCCAAACCTGGTCGACAAGTCGATTGCTACTACTAAGCGATTTGATGCACTGAAAGTGCTGATGACGATGCAGTGTGTGGGCACCCAGGCGCTTGGCGCTATGTATGATCATTTGCTGGGACAGGCGCAGCAGGTTGCCGATCTGATCAATCAGTCTACTGACTTTGAGTTGTTGGCCGATCCCGCATTGTCGACGGTATTGTTCCGCTCTCTTGGCGATCAAACAGTCGATATCGATCAGTTCAACAAGCAGCTCCGTATTGAAGCTTTGGTGAAAGGTGTTGCCGTATTGGGCGAAACGGTAGTGGACGGCAAAGTGGCGCTTAAGTTCACGATTCTTAACCCGTGTCTGACGATGGCTGATTTCGAAACCTTACTTAACAATATTAATGACCTGGCCCGTACGCTGGTTGATTAATTGATTTACTAACAATAGGTGCTGCTACGCACTGGCTGATAACAGCGGTAGCGGCACCAGCGTTCTAAAACGTATTGATTATTAACGGAAGAAAATAACGATGGCTATTTTACAAATTGGTGCTGGCGGTGTTGGCTGGGTAATTGCGCACAAAGCGGCTCAAAACAACGAGGTACTTGGTGATATTACGATTGCATCACGTACAGTTTCTAAGTGTGAAAAGATCATTGAATCGATCCAAAAGAAAAACAACCTTAAAGATCCTTCTAAGAAACTGGAAGCACGTGCTGTTAACGCCGATGATGTTGAAGCTCTGGTTGCCCTGATCAAGGAAGTTAAGCCTGATCTGGTTATCAACGCCGGTCCTCCGTGGGTGAACATGGCAATCATGGAAGCGTGTTACCAGGCTAAGGTGTCTTACCTGGATACCTCTGTAGCGGTTGACCTGTGCTCTGAAGGTCAGCAGGTTCCTCAGGCCTACGATTGGCAGTGGGGCTACCGCGAGAAATTCAAGGAAGCGGGTATCACAGGTATTCTTGGTGCCGGCTTCGATCCGGGTGTAGTAAGCGTATTTGCCGCGTATGCGGTTAAGCACCTATTTGATGAAATCGACACTATCGATGTGATGGATGTTAACGCCGGTGATCACGGCAAGAAGTTCGCGACTAACTTCGACCCGGAAACAAACATGCTGGAAATCCAGGGCGATTCTTTCTACTGGGAAGAAGGTGAATGGAAGCAGGTTCCGTGTCATACCCGTATGATGGAATTTGATTTCCCGAACTGTGGTAGTCATAAAGTCTATTCAATGGCGCACGATGAAGTTCGCTCTATGAAGGAATTCATTCCTGCCAAGCGTATTGAGTTCTGGATGGGCTTTGGTGACAAATACCTGAACTACTTCAACTGCATGCGTGATATCGGCCTGCTAAGCCCAGACCCGGTAACGCTACAAGACGGTACTGTGGTTGAGCCGCTGAAAGTACTGAAGGCTATCCTGCCAGATCCAACGTCTCTGGCGCCGGGCTATACCGGCAAGACCTGTATCGGTACTTGGGTTCAGGGTAAGAAAGACGGCAAAGCGCGTAGCGTGTTCATCTACAACAATGCCGATCACGAAGTGGCTTACGAAGATGTTGAGCATCAGGCGATTTCTTACACCACCGGTGTTCCGGCTATTTCTGCTGCGCTTCAGTACTTCCGCGGTACTTGGGCAGAAGCTGGCGTGTTCAATATGGAACAGCTAGACCCGGATCCGTTCCTGGAAACAATGCCGGGTATCGGTCTGGACTGGCATGTACAGGAGCTGGAAGTAGGCCAGCCTTTGATCAACATCCTGAAGTAATGATTTGTGCTGGCTCTTTTATCTGATAGCTGTGTTGGAAGTGCTCATTTACGTTCGTAAACTCCGCGCTTCCGCCTTGCTCTAAGACAAAATAGCGGCGCACAGCTAAGTAAGATCATTATTTTAAGTAATTGAATTAATAAAGCCGGTGTCGGTCACGACATCGGCTTGTTGGTAATTAAAATGCAGAAAACTGATCTAAAAACCCCTTTCTTCATGATTGATGAAGAAAAGTTGATTGCCAATCTGGAGAAGGCCAAGCTGCTGAAAGAGCTGTCTGGTGTGAAGCTGGTGTTGGCTCTGAAGTGTTTCTCGACCTGGGGCGTATTCGACATCATCAAGCCTTATTTGGACGGTACGACCAGCAGTGGTCCGTATGAAGTGAAGCTGGGTTATGAAACCTTTGGTGGCGAGACACACGCATACAGCGTTGGCTACAGCGAAGATGACGTCAAAGAAGTGGCTGATATCTGCGACAAGATGATTTTCAATTCGCAAAGCCAGCTGGCGGCTTACCGCCATCTTGTTGAAGGCAAGGCATCGTTGGGGCTGCGTTTGAACCCGGGTGTGAGCTATGCCGGTCAGGACTTGGCAAACCCGGCGCGTAAGTTCTCGCGCTTGGGTGTTCAGGCAGACAATATCGATCCGTCCGTGTTTGAAACGCTGGACGGTGTGATGTTCCACATGAACTGTGAGAACAAAGATGTTGATGCCTTTATCGCTTTGCTTGACGCCATTTCTGAGCAGTTTGGCTCGTATCTGAATAAGCTAGACTGGGTGAGTCTGGGCGGTGGAGTGTTCTTTACCTGGCCGGGTTACCAGCTTGAAAAGCTGGCTGCGGCATTGAAGGCCTTCTCTGAAAAGCACGGAGTTCAGCTTTATCTGGAGCCGGGTGAGGCTATCATCACCAAGACGACGGATTTGGTCGTTACTGTGGTTGATATCGTTGAAAACGAAGTCAAGACAGCGATTGTAGACAGTGCGACGGAAGCGCACCGTCTTGATACCTTAATTTACGATGAGCCAGCCTCTATCGCAGAAGCAAGCGAGAGCGGTGATCATCAGTATGTGATTGGTAGCTGCTCGTGTCTGGCGGGCGACCAGTTCTGTGTGACTCAGTTTGAGCAGCCGTTGGAGATTGGTCAGCGCCTCCATATTATGGACAGCGCAGGCTATACCATGGTGAAGTTGAACTGGTTTAATGGTTTGAAGATGCCGTCGGTGTACTGCCAGCGTCAGAATGGGGACATCGAAAAACTGAACGAGTTTGGCTACGATGACTTTAAGCGCTCGCTGTCACAGTGGAGTGTCAGCTAGTTCAGCTCCGATTTTGAATCATAAAGGCCGCATTGCGGCCTTTATTGTTTTAAGCTGTGCGTCTTCAGTGCAAACAGGGCGTGTTGTGTTATTGATCAGTTTTTGCGTGGTTTATCGCTGCTTTTGTTGCTTTTTGAGCAGTTGAAAGAAAATCGACATTTTTTCATTGACTCATTATTTAAAATCAGTAAATTACACCACGTACCGCAGCGGGGAGACTTGTTAAGCGGTAAGTCGAAAGACTGCTTTTATATGTAATACGAAGGCGCGTTGGCAGAGTGGCTATGCAGCGGATTGCAAATCCGTGGACCTCGGTTCGACTCCGGGACGCGCCTCCATTTGCGACACTAGCTCAGCTGGTAGAGCGCAACCTTGCCAAGGTTGAGGTCACGCCTAGTTCCTCGAAGATCAGGAACCTCGTGTGTCGCTCCAAATTTTGCGATATTGATGTACTCAGTATCAAAGATGGTGTCTAACCGCTTTTTTATAAAGCACATTGGTTAGGAGCATCGCAATCAAGAATTGCGTGCCCTGGTGGTGGAATTGGTAGACACAAGGGATTTAAAATCCCTCGACGTTCGCGTTGTGCCGGTTCAAGTCCGGCCCGGGGCACCATCTAAATGTAAGGCGCGTTGGCAGAGTGGCTATGCAGCGGATTGCAAATCCGTGGACCTCGGTTCGACTCCGGGACGCGCCTCCATATTTATGGCTAAGCCATACAAATTAAACCAGCCTAGTGCTGGTTTTTTTGTGTTTGGAATTCAGAGAAACTACGCTCTGAAATCTTCCCTCCATTTTATCTCTTGTTCTTCGTGTTATTTTTCTGTGCTTACCTATATGAAATATCAATGATCAAGGATGATATGATGCTTGTCACGAATTTTGGGTTAAATTTTGTTGAGCATTCCATTGCTTTATCATATTCAGAAACGGGAGTAGTTGTGTAGTGATGGGCGGAGTAGACTGAGCCTCTTAATAAATATATAGACTAGATTAACAATGTTCAGAATATGTTATAAGTGTTTGGTAAGTGCTGTTTTATGTCTTATTCCGGTTGTCAGTTTTGCCGGAGTTAAGATTGACTGGGAGACTGTCGAGAATAGAAACCTAGAAGTAATTATTGAGCGACACAAAGTTCAGGATTTTGTTTTTAAAGAGCTGTTGCCCTCCGATGCGAAGAAGTTTCCTACTGAACTTGAACAATTACACTCGGAAGATTGGGCAGTAGTGACAACAAATGTTAAGACCGGCTTTGAGGGGAATGATAAAGCTATTCCTATATGGATTAATTTTATCAGCCAGGAACATCGTATTTCAGACGATACCTCTGAAATTCTTATACCAAGTATCAAGTCGCATGCGAAGGACTATTCTGGTATTAGCATGAAAGGTGAGATAAGTAATCAAGGTAAGACAGTTTTTCATACTGTAAGTCCTGATGAAGTGTCTAAAGAGACCAAAGAATCTCTGAAACTGGTATTTGCAAAGCTGATGAATATGCAGCCTAGAATAAGTTTGGATTTAGAATATGGTAAGCCTTATGTGGTAAAAAATGCGTTGGATGAGGATTTTTTCGGTGTGATGGGAATGCGCGGTGAGTTGGTGACCACTTACACTTTAAATGGAACTAAAGATGGCATTGCTCAGATCAGTTATGTCAGTGATATTCAGATAGATCTTACAATTACTTCAGAACAGAGTGAATTAGGTACAGATATTTCTCCTAAGGCAACTACTAAGGGGGAAATTTTCTATGATATACAAAACAGGCTGGTACGAGTTCATAAGATGACAACTTTAAGTGAAGGTGTGATCCCTTATGCTTCTGCAAAAGTTGATATGAAACTGATTCAAACCGATATTATCCGAAATGAGCTACTGCAATGAATAAGTGAGCTTTTATTGATTGTAATCCAAGATATGCCCAATCTAGCGAGTTTAACTGCTTGAGACCGAGAACTCTTTCCTGAGTTTGTTTAAGGTGTATTCGAAGAATTTGGGAGTATAGTTTCACCATAGTAAACCAGCCTATCGCTGGTTTTTTGTGTTTGAAGAAAGCTAGCTTCACTTCTGTCTGAGGGATAATAACCTAACCGCTAACGGGGAGCTGCGAATGCGCCCCATGATCCCACGGGCGCAATATTAATGTGAGAAGTTCCAGGAAAGAAGTGATTCGAGATCTGGCTCTGGTTTAGCCAGTTCTTTCATGCACTGAACCAGGTAGTCGTACAAGAACAGTCCATTGGAGTTTTGTCGCAAAGCTACCTAATGCTTTGCGGCAAAACTTCTTTTCTATGGAATTTATATCGGCACAACACAGGGGGGTGCCGATATATTCTATGCAGAGTTTTTTAACTTCGTATGAAGAACAGAAAGATTAAAGTCAGGTGCTAAGTAATTAGATGGTATGCCCTATTGCTCCACTATGCTTGACTATGTCGTGTAGATAAAATACCAATATAATAAGCATACACATTGTCGGAATTTATTTAGGCAATACATCTTACAATGACAAAGCTTTTGAAACGGCCAGCTCAAAATCCTCCTGACAAAGCTCCCTGCTTAATTTGTCAAAGTAAACAGAATCTTCTCCTGCTGGTACTCGTGCCTTGAGTTCCTGCCCCTCAACAATGGATAAGACGGATTTTGCGACAGAGGCTGGTGAAGGGCCGTTATTAATTTTATCTACCACCTGCGGTAGCAGAGTATTTGCCTGACTGGCATATGGCGACTCCTGACTGGTTGTAACAGAATTAGCTTGGAGGCCATTTTTAACAAAGCCAGTTTTAAATAACCCTGGCGCTACAGTGTGAACCTTAATGCCAAACGGAGCCAGTTCATATCGAAGAGAATCAGTGATACCTTCAACCGCATATTTACTGGAGTTATAATGAGTGAGTAAGGGTAAGCCCATTTTACCCAGGAAGGAACTCACGTTCACAATGATCCCAGATTTTTGCTCGCGCATAAAAGGAATAACGGCTCTGCATGTTCTTAAAATGCCGAAGACATTTACATCAAACTGTTGTATAAACTCTTCGTCCGTACCTTCTTCGACACTTGCCACCAGACCATAACCCGCGTTGTTAACTAAAATGTCCAGTGTGCCTGCATGCTGGATAATAAAGTTTATTGCATCTTCTACGTCCTGAGTTTTAGTGACATCACACACAACCGGTGTAATCGGCAGATCATGTTGTTCAAACACTACTTTTAACTCGGCTGCTTTTTCTAAGCTGCGAACACTACCGTAAACCTGATAGTTATTTCTGGCAAACAGTATTGCTGTTTCAAGGCCCATTCCAGAGTTTGCCCCTGTAATGAATACTACTTTGTTTTCTTTAGGTTGAGCATCAAAAGTCATTTCTTTCTCCTTTTTTGACATGCTGTTTTTAGCTTTGGTGTTCAGGTAACTGATTGTTTTTGTATAAATCTGCTATGTTATGGTTTTTGTCACGATGTTCGGCTTCGTCATCGCGAATACATACCAATACGTCCAGAAAACTTGCTGAGTCTGGTAAATCGTAATATTTAATCGCTATGCTCGGGGCTAGTGGGTTAGGTAACAAACCAGCTTGAATCTGAGAGATATACTCGGAATAGCTGTTGCAGGCCTCTTCTTCAAAATACCCGACAATTCGATGAGCTGTTTTTGAGGAAAACAGATAAATCAGCCCGTAAACCAGAATAAAAATAAACTGCAACGCCATAACTAATATGCGTTCAATGATCGAAGGTTTGGTGACTTTAAGGAAAATCATCAGATGCATTCTCTCGTTGTCAGCTTCGTCCAGTAATTCCTTGATCCATCCACCGTCATCTTTCATTCGTCTTAAAGCTTTCAAATGATTAAAGATCCCGGCAACCATCCCTGGTACGGCAGCGACTGTTTCCAGAAGCATCGCTCGTTTAGCTAAATGTTTGCCATAAAAAAAATTAAGTGTTTTTTTAAGTACCCGCGTAACAAAAAGTGCCAGTTTTTCCGAAAATGTTTCCGGTAGATAGTGAGAATGTTCAAACGCCATATGTGTTCCTGCGTATCCTGATGGGAGCTGATATCTTGCTTTGGGCTAAACGATTTTGTGAGGTCCAAAGCATTCGTAGTGGAACTGCTTTCTGGGAACTCCGAGTTCTACTAACTGCCTTGCGATGTGTTGCATAAACCCCACTGGGCCGCAGAAGTAAATCTGTACCTTGTCTCTTTTAACGGCGTCTTCGAATTCATTCAGATCCACAAAACCTGAGAAGTGATAATCATCACCTATGCAATCTTCTTCGGTTGGTGTGTTGTACCAAACCAGAGAATTCATGTTGTCATTGGCGTCCACTATCTGGTTGACGTGTTGTTTGAATGCGTGTTGTTTACCATTTTCGGTTGCATGTACCCAGGTTACCGGGGCTTTATGATCTTTAAGAGTTTCCAGCATAGAAAAAGTGGGGGTTAGGCCGACGCCAGCAGAGACAAGAACAACCGGTGTGTTTTCTTCGACTTCCATAAAGAAGTCACCCGCTGGTGAAGTGAGTTTAACAGTATCGCCAAGGTTCAGTTCATCGTGCAGATAGTTTGAAACCAGACCTCCAGATTCACGCTTTACAGAGATTCGGTAAGTACTGTCCTGTACAGATGATGACAGGCTGTATTGACGGATTTCTTGAAACTCAAGTTTGTCGCTCTGAATGTAAATGCCAAGGTACTGACCAGGTTTGAAAGCAGAAACAGGTTTTCCATCAACTGGCTTAAATACAAAACTACAAATATTTTCGCTTTCCGAGCGCTTTTCAATTAGTTCAAATTCACGAAGGCCACGCCAGCCCCCTGCAAGATTTTCGTTCTCCTGATAGAGCTGTTCTTCCCGTTCGATAAAAATATTCGCTAACACACCGTATGCTTCTTCCCAGGCATCGATGACTTCCTGTCCAGGAGAAAAGAAGTCGTCGATAGAGGCCAAAAGATGTCGGCCAACAATTTGGTACTGGTTTTTGGTGATCTGAAAACTGGTGTGCTTATGTGCGATTTTTTCTACTGCTTCGTGTAAGGCAGGCAAGTTATCTATATTTTTGGCATACGTGATGATGGCATTGAATAAAGCTTCACGCTGATCACCGTTTCGCTGGTTACTCATGTTAAAAATATTCTTGAGCTCGGGGTTGTGGATGAACATGCGCTCGTAAAAATGTGCGGTGAGTTTTGGCCCGGTTTCCTCCAGCAGTGGAGCAGTAGTTTTGACGATTTCAATGGTTTTAGCGTTGAGCATGATGACTTCCCTTTAACATGTATTTATAATATATGTTCAGTGTTGTATCTCAAATGCATGTTTAGATCAAGGAAAAGTTCTATACATTGATGTGAGAGAGGAAACCAGTATGCAGTTAACCAACTTTACCGAGTACGCACTTAGGGTGTTGATTTATATGATTTTTCCTCAACGCATACCTAATGCTTTATAGTTACGGTACATTTTCCTATGTTGCGACTGCATGATCATAAAATTCACAGATCATCATTTTTCCTTGGAGATCATACTGCAGTTCGTTCGTTACTATCTTTCCGATAAGCTGAGCTACCGTGAAATTGAAGAGATATTGGTAGAGCGTGGCATCATTGTTGACTACTCAACATTGAACCACTGGGTGATAAAGTATGCACCATTGCTTGAACAGCGAGCTTGCAAAGAAGAAGCCAGTAGCTTTTTCGTAGCGGATGGACGAACGTATATCAACGTAATAGGCCTATGGGAGTATTACTACCGAGCAGTTGATAAATATGGTGATGTGATCGATTTTCTACTGCGTGATACGCGAGACAAAAAGGCAGCGAGAGCTTTTTCCAAAAAGCCATCGGCCAGCACGGACTACCTGAAAAGGTGGTGATTGATGGAAGATATTCCAATGCGTTGGCTCCGCATCATATCAATGTTGAGCTTTAGTGTAATGGCTTGATGCTCAACCTCATTGAAGTCCTTCAAATGAAATACCTTAACAATATTGTCTAGCAAAGTCACGCAGAGTGAAAGGAAATATGAACCAGGTACTAGGCTGGAAATCTGACGAAGGCGCGGTGGCTACATTAGCCGGTGTAGAACTTTGGGTGATGATTAAAAATGGACAGCTCGACAACCCTGAAGGCTTATCTGCTTGGGAGCAGTTTTACGTACTGGCAGACTAATTGTATCTGAAAATTAGTTAGCTTGGACTTCAGCATAACTTTGCGACAAAACCATAAAAAGATACACCTTCGTATTCGTACTATTTACTCACCCCAAATAAGCGACTCAATACATATAAATAGGTTATGTGATTGTTGTGTGCATAAGGGATGGATTACGGATAGAATCTATCGTAAGCGCCCCATAAACCTCACATTCAAATAAGCTGACGAGCCTTTTATGATCTTAATTCCGCAAAATTAGGAGATAGGATCATGGCCAATCGACGTAGCGACCAAGAATGGATGGCAATATTCCAACAATACGAAAGTCGTTCCCTCACCCAAAGAGAGTTCTGTCGACAGAACAATCTCAGCACTTCAACCTTCTTTGCTAAACGACGTTCGCTGCAACTATCCAATGACTGCCATCAAAGCGGGTTTGTTCGTGCAGAAGTGGTAGAGCAGACAACGCACTACCAGTTTACCAAACTCGGCCTAGCAAATATGGCCCTCAGCATCAATGATATCGAGCTAAGCATTCCGCAAGGAACTCCTGGGGTTATCTGGAGAGCTTATTGGCGCTCTTCAGTCATGAAAGGGGTAATCAGTCCTCCTGTCATTTACCTGTATCGCGAGTTTGTTGACTTCCGCAAATTTATCAACGGACTAGCGGCGTTGGTTGAATCCGAGACCGACTTAGCTCTGAACTCCGGTGCGCTGGGTCATGCAGGACGATGAAACGCCGCTCAATGTCCTCAAGGAAGATAAGCAATGTTATATGTGGGTGTACTGCTCTGGAGCTGACTCACCAGAAGCCGCATTGGAAGGTATGAAAAATATCGTGTTGTTTGACTATCAAAATAGTCGTGCGAGGGCTTGTCCTGCTGCCTTCCTTGGTGAGTATGGCGGCTATCTGCAGACCGAGGCCTATGGTGGGCTAACGCAGGTAAAACACCTCGGTTGCCTGGCTCTCGCCCGCCGCAAGTTCACGGATGCCAAGACGCTGCAGGGTAAAGGCAAGGCCGGGAAAGCCGATGTGCCTTGGCGAAAACCCAAAAGCTCTATGCGTTGGAAACCGGCTGAAAGGGTTGCCCGCAGAAGAGCGGCTGGCCGAACGGCAGAAACTGGCGAAGCCAATGCTGGATGACTTGTACCAGTGGCTGACATCACTGAAGGTCGTGGCGTCCAGTCAGTTGGGCAAAGCTATCAAATACACAGTGGGTCAATGGTCTAAGCTCGAGCGGTATGTGGAGGACGGCTACTTATCAATCGACAACAACCGAGCGGAACGCGCCATCAAATCACTGGTCATCGGCCGGAAGAACTCTTCGCTGATACGCTGAAGGGCGCTGAGGCCAGTGCCATGCTTTACAGTATCATCGAATCTGCTAAAGCTAACGGGCTAATCCTGTACGACTATCTGGTTAAGTGTATGGAAGAGCAAGCCCAGCCCGAATCTGATATCGACTCTCTACTCCCCTGGAACTTCTCTCATTAATAGTCGCCCCGTGGGATCATGGGGCGGATACGCCCGAACGTGCAAACCTTTAATTTAAACATGCTAAATAGGGATAGATAGGCCAACCTTAACTGGTTGCATAGCAATGTTTGAAGTAAACTTGAGAATGTTAGCGTCGTCTAAAAAAAGTTCGCGAGTGATTTCTTCATATCGCTGCATATTAGTTGCTGTAATTACTAGTACAAAATCCTTGTCACCAGCGACATAGTAACACTGCTGCACGTCAGGATTTTTTATTGCTTTTTCCTTAAATCCATCAATTATTTGTGTCCCCCCCTTCACCATAACTACGTCTACAATTACGGTGACAAATCCGCCAAGTTGATTGCTATTAAGTACCGCAATCTCTTTGTCTATGATACCCGTTTCTCTCAACTTTTTAACTCGTCGCTGTACAGCCGTAGCCGAAAGACCAATTTCGTGTCCGAGTTCTTCAGAGGTAACTTTATTATTCGATTGTAAGTTTACGAGTATTAGTCGATCAAAATTATCCATGCGCAGCTTTTCCTCGATATTTCGAAATAATCGCAGTATTAATGCTCTTATATGATGTGATTTCCGCAGATCGAAAGAAGTATAGCCTTACACTAGAGTAAGTAACAACATTAAGGAGTACTGCTTATGATATGCAACCTGAAAAGCAATAGTGTTGGGATATTGGTCGGAATACTAGCTTCTTTGATTTGGGGGAGTTGGCCTGTATTTTCGAAAGTTGCTATTACACACTCTCTTTCTCCGTTAGATATAGCATCACTTCGATTCACAATTGCAGGGATAATACTATTCCCTGTTCTTTTATATCATTCTATTAAGCTTCGTATGATCTTCAGCAAAGGTGTTATACTAGCAATTGGAGCAGGTGCGCCCTACGTACTTTTGGCTATGTATGGAATCAAGATGTCTTCTAGTACCCACTTTGGTGCGATAGCACCAAGTACCATGTTGGTATTTTCAACGATAGGCAGCATTGTCTTTCTCAAAGAAGCATTAACATTAAGTCGGTGCATAGGAGTTGCTGCTATTGTTACAGGAGTCGTCTGGATAGGCTTGAGTAATTTGCAAAACATTAGTACTGATACAATATTTGGCGATATGATGTTTATCGGATGTGGTGCGCTTTGGGCATCCTTTACTTTACTCAGTAAGTACTGGCAGGTTGACTCGTGGTCTGCTACTGCATTGGTTTCTGTTGTATCAGGCATTATATGTGCCCCTTTTTCTATAGAAGTAATTAAAAATAATCCAGTGGATCTGATAGTGTGGCATGGCGTATATCAAGGTGTCTTAGTAGCAATACTAGCACTATATTGTTATGCAAAATGTGTATCTATTTTAGGCGCAGCAAAAGGAGCTTTGTTTTCAGCCCTCGTTCCTCCTGTTTCCATACTACTAAGTTTAACTTTTTTAGATGAGTCAATTACCATAAATGAAGTAATGGGTTCAATCGTAGTTGGTGTAGGGACTCTTCTTGCTTTGGGTATTGTAAAACTCAACGCATTGCGAACTTCTCTCGAGCAATAAATAATAAAATGGGAAATCTATAGACTACTCTAAGTTTTTCACAATCGCCCCAATATTAACTCACTGTTAAGGGCTAAATATGATAACAACTTCAATCACTAGTTATTAGTATGTAGCCAATTAAAATTATTACTATGATGCAGTTATAATATTTGGTTCTTGAGGGGTAATGTACTGATGGAAATACAATGTATTTTTAATTAATGTCAGAAAAATAATATTGTTGTTTATGTGCAGGATCAAAATTTTGAGGTTTACATGCATCCTCAACAGGTAGAAGCATTGGCCAGTTAGATAACTGACAAGATAACCTCTCTCGCCATTCTTCATTGTTCCAAATTGTTATGTGACCTTGCTGTTTTGATATCCATAGTTGTTTGGGAGTATTTGCAAGCTCAAATAGTGTTTCTGCATGGCTAGAACTAATGAGTGGGTCATTGGCACTATGGACAAACAGCAGTGGTATATCCTTAATTTTTACGATGGCTTCATCAGGGGAATATTCGGTTGTAACTGACCAACTGAGAGGGTACTGAAATAGCCAGGTGATCCAAGACTTACCAAGAGTCTCTTGCATGATTTTACGTTGCGAACTGAAACCGCTATCAATGATTAATCCTTGCGGTAAGTCTTCGGGGGGAAGGTTCGCTGCCAGATTTATTGCTACAGCGGCCCCCAGACTTTGTCCCCAAACAATAATAGGGAGCTTGTCAGAGTGTTGGGTAAGAAGTGCGTGATAACCAGCCAATGCATCCTTTTGAACCGCATTAAAGTTTGGCTTTCCGGCTGAACGGCCGTATCCGCGATAATCGATAATAACGATATCCCATCCTTTGTCGATGAGCCAATACACATTGGCTACATGATAGCTGAGGTTTTGTGCATTGCCATGCAGGAAGAAAATGGTGCCGCGCTTTTCTTTTGATGTCGGAAGCAGCCAAGAGTGGATAATGGTGCCATCCTCAGAAGTAAAGAACCGATCTTGTTTGGTGAAATTAAAATATTCTGGTGACGGTACCATTTTTTTTGATGGCCAGAAAAATAAACTTTCACATCCTGAAAGTAATAAGACGAAGACGAAATAAACAAGTAGCTTCTCTGGCTTGAACAACTGCATAATCCTTTATGTATTAATACAAAAAGTGTAGATGAAAAACGAAGACTTACCAGTAATGGCTGTATGATATGCTCACTTCTGATGCACCGTCATAGCTAAGATTAGTTCTAATATCCCAATCTTTAGCCCTACCGAATCTTTGCTCCCATTCTACGGTATGACCATGTTGCTCTGTATTATCTAGGTAGTAGAAATATCCAGTAGCAAAGGACATTCTCCACGATGGAGTTAGGCGTGAAACTATTCCTGCAGAGATACCAGCTTTGAAATTCCCTCTTTCACGGTCAGGAGCCTGAAGCTTCCCATCGACTGTGCTGTATATTGCCGTATGACTGTTTATTCGATAGCTTTGGCCCAAAGATCCAGAAATACCACCGACTAAACAGTTATTGCATTGCAGATCGACATCAGCAATTCCAGCTTTAAGTGACCAGCTGAAACCACCATCATGCGGTAACCCTGTACTTGATACATTGATATTTTTCACATGGAATAGATCCCAACGCTTTAAGCTCAACCTGTCATTTCGGTAGAGGGCATGAAGGTCAAACATTGAGAGCTCAGAAAAAGGTAGACGTCCAGCATCGAGAGATAACAGATCATAATAATTAGCTCTGTAGCGTAGCTCCAAGCCCTCGCCATTTTGAGAGTTGTAAGTTGGTGTTACCTGCAGTAATGAAGGGTATTGGGCTTCATGTGGGGGAGCTGTATATGTCGTCAGCCAATTAGTTTGCTCGGTTGAGAGAGCAAATCGCTCCGTAAGTAATTTTCTTCGACTCTCTTTTTGTTCAGAGTTTAACTCACCAAGTGAAACCTCAAGATAGCTATAATAGTCGAAAAGAGTCTCTACAATGCGCTTTTTACTGGTTAAGTTGAGATCATTGTAACTATTGGATTCGATAATATTAATATCTTCAGCTATGTCATGCGTGAGAAGTTGCTCGCTTCTACTTAGCTGATGAAATTTGCTATAAAATGCTTCTTGTCGAGATTCGTGTTTGCGAATCGAAGTCACGGTATCTTTATTGTCACCATATGGCTTGGATGCAGCTGCAATAATATCGTAAGGCATAACCCATGGCTTGGATGTGTTCATCAATGGTTTATCTATGACAAGCTCTAGCAGCTTTGCAATCTGGTATGCGCAATTTTGTTTAAAGAAATAATATGTAAAGGTTTTGTCATGAAGCTCCCAATGATGAGCCAGCACTAAATCGATTTCATTTTGGTTTAAGTTGAGCTTATACTCCCATAAATCACGAAGCTCTGTTTCGTTATAAATTCGGCTATGGCGATGAAAGGCTTCAGATGAAAATTTGGCCTGATAACCTCCCAGAATCCCCCACGTTATGTACTTGAGTTTGTTTTCATCTTTTGGAACCATAGCCCCATAATTTAATGTATTTTCAAGTAGTTCACTGCTTTCTTGGTTATTTAGCTTTATTAGTAAATGACCATACATTGACGCCGGGTTACCTAGATATCCTGTAGCAAATAGCAGGCTTAACGATGTTGCCGAGTGTTCTTTTGCATGCTCTTGATAATCAGAGCAGTTTACTTGGGGCATACTATCTGCGATGCCAGTCAACACTTGATCTAGCCATAGCTTGCGTGCTGGAAACCGGCATTGAGCAGATTTATTATCTTCTGGCTCATCAGTTAACATTGCACTGATTGTTGCTTCAAGTTCTATTTTGGGGTTGATTTTTCCTTCAGAAGAAATAAAAAAGTTATTTGATGTAACTTCACTTTCTAGACTTGTACCAAAGCTCGTTTCATAGTGCATCAGTTTTAACCAAGTACGATTATTCGACAGGTCTAGTAATTGTGATTGTTCTACCCAATTTGAAGCAGAAGTTTCTGCATATGCGCTTGGAATTAGGGTTGAACTTATTAAGGCAGAAGTGATGATATGTTTGAACATTAGTAATGAAGCTACAGTTAAGAATTGCTAGTTTTCAGCAGGTATAAAAAAGGCAGCCGTAGGCCGCCCTCTCAGAAAATACAGCTTGGTGAATTATACAGCAGTATTTGCAATCAATGAGTTATAGTACATTTCTGCTTTTTCTGCAGTAGTGGCATTTGCGTAAGATGACTGGCTAACTACTTGAGCCATGTCTTCTCGGACATTTTCCATGATCGCTGGACGGTCCGCATGCTTCACTTCAAGAAGATCAAGCATTGCTGTTACGTGCTCGCCGTTGCCTTTTGCAGTTTCTTCAATGATGTTGTTGTAGCTTTGCTGGATGAACATAGCTGTTTTAACATTTGCGCCTTCACAGGTTTGCTCAGATAGGCCAGCAGAAGTTACTGCTGTTGTACCTAAATCCCAAATAATGTTAGAGATAGCCGCTGCTGGAGCAATATCTTGGAAGATCATGGCACCAATACCACAGTCAGTCCAAGGGTTAATGCCAGACTTAGTTGCTTTCTCCTCAGCCAACGAAACAGGAGATGCAAGAATTGCTGAAGCAACAGTAGCCGCTACAATGATATTTTTCATTATTATTCCCTAATTTATGCTGTATTAATAATAGGCTTATGCACATAAGTGCGCTGAATACTAATCAAGTTATCTGTAAGGTTCAAGCTATAGAAAGTAATTAATTACTTGGTTGCTTTATATACTTGATATCGATCGGTGGTAGGTTGTTTTTTGAACTCTTTTTGGGTGTTTTTTGAGCGGTTGTTGTTTGCTTTGTGGACATATATGGGGCGCTATTCTTTCAACACTACTTGGAATAAGTGTGAGTTTTTTATTTCATATACAACTCCATACACAGCAACTAGCCATTCATACACACCCATACTTAACGATTGAATGAAAATGGCATACTTGTCATAAATCCTTCGAAGAAGAAGTGTGTTGTGAATAAAGTTATTGCCGGCTCCCTGGCCATAGTTGTTGCCGTTATTTCAGGCTGTAAATCAAATTCTGCATCTCAACCCAATACTCACCGCGAAATATCAGCTCAAACTCTGACACTTGGAATCACCAATGTGCCTGAAGAGCTCTCCGAAACCTATAGCAGCCGACTTGGCTTTAATCGCTATACCAAGGTGACTGCGCCAAACGGGAGAGCAATTCACATCATTGCACAGGATAAGCTTTCCGATAATCAGATTATCAGGGCGCGTTCGGTGCTCGAACACTACCTGATGCCATATCCCGGCTCAGAGTATGGTGCAGATAAAACAGCCGTAGCTAATAGAATGACTGATAACAACGCGATATTACTGCTGCTAAATGGTAGTGATGATGGCACTAATCGTGCGGCTGAACTTGACGGACAGCCGTTATATCAGGATGAAATTCAAGTTGAGGGGCATCAGTGGTATATAGAGCAAAACTATGAACACCGTGATGCGACTTTCGAAGAAATACTCCACTTGGTTCATGATACCGGTATTGGCGTTGATCAGTATGAGAGCTTTATCGGTGTTTTACCTGACTATCAGGCGGAAATACGCAATGCACAGGTATCAGCGCTTGCTGGTGGGATTTGGGGGATTGGCTCAGAGAGCCTGGACTGGATTGAAGAGCTGAGTGATGAAAATAGCCTGTCACAGGAATATTTAGCTTCTGTTGTCGATTCTTATTATGGCCTGTGGGGCGCATGGACGGAAAGTAAGACCCATGGTATGTGGGGCGTGTATATTGCAAAAACGCGTGATGAAATTATGTCAGAGGACCGCTTGGGGGCGCAGTTAATGCGCAACAAGTTCTTTCATCCATATCTTACTTATAATGCGAGAATCGATGACAGTTTCAGCGGTGATTTTAGTTTGCGCTTTGATCAGAATAAGCCTTATACCCATCATTCACAGTACCTGAAAGATATCACCTTGACGGGAAACAATGATGCTAATGTGATTGTCAATAAACTGGATAATCACATCACAGGTAATTTCGGGAAGAACACGGTTTTTTTTACTGGGGACTCCTCTCAATATTATATATCGAGTAACCAGGACGGTAAGGTAGTGATCTCCGATTTGATTACTGGTCG
This sequence comes from Photobacterium alginatilyticum, assembly GCF_009910675.1. Lineage (GTDB taxonomy): Bacteria > Pseudomonadota > Gammaproteobacteria > Enterobacterales > Vibrionaceae > Photobacterium > Photobacterium alginatilyticum. The sequence continues at coordinate 316,237 of NZ_RSEJ01000001.1, forward strand.
GGATGGGGTAAATATGCTTAGCAATATTGAGCTGGCTAAATTTAAAGATAAGATTGTGTCTCTGTAATGCGAATCTAATTTGATTTCTATCATCACCTCCTTAGTAGTTTTCACACACGGCTACTATTAACGTAAGTTCGGCTAGCACCATGTAATGCCATGGAGCGCATTTCACGTGGTGTAAGTAGCCGGTGTGGTTAAGAGTGATGGAGAAATAAAATGAGAAAGACACATCTTGTTCTAGCGGCAATGGCCATGACGTTTTCGTCAGTCTCTCTGGCTGATCTCAGAATCTCGAGTATGTCGCATGGCGCTTGGGTAACAGTGACCGAACAAGGTCAGCCGGCTGCGAACGCAACTGTGTCGCTGGTGAATGTGCCCCAGGTACGACAAACGTTCCAGACAGACGAAAATGGACGGGTTTTTCTTCCTATCTCAATCAACAACTCAAGATCAATCAAGTTTAAGGCCGTAACTGAAGAAGGAAATGTGTATAGCCGTTTCGCCTTCCACAGTGACAAAAGACAATAATCCTTACTTCATATCTAACGATTCTAGTGCTGGCGAAAGTTTAAGCCAGCACTGGCACACACCATAATACCAAGCCTGATATTCTCTAAACTTTAGTACCATTTATAGTGGGCTAAGTGATGATTTTGACTAATTGACCCGTTTGATTGATATGACACTCTATACTGACAGTCAGTTGACTTTTACTTGCCAGGGAAGAGTGATTGCTATGAAAACCATTATCACGTCACGGTCACGCATTAATAACTTGTTTAAACCATGGCTTCAGCGAGTACGTTATCACTCACATCAACAGAAAATCATTTTTATTTTTGGCTGCCAGCGATCGGGGACAACGTTGCTAACCCATGTTTTTGATCAGCTCCCATACTCTTGTGTTTTTGGTGAATATAGTCCTCTTAGTAGCAAGGATCCTGAACGATTACGCCTGAACCAACTTGATAATGTCAGAGCAATAATAGAGTCTTCACCCGCTCCGCTTATTGTTTGTAAACCCTTGGTTGAGAGCCAGCGTGCATTAGAGATCATGGAATATTTTGAAGATGCGCAGGCGATATGGCTTTATCGCGATTATAGAGATGTTGCGAGTTCGAATTTGAAGAAATTTGGCCCCGATGAAGGTGCCAGAGATAATATCAGGCCTGTCTGTGATCCAGGCTACGCCATAAGTTCATCAAGAACCTGGTTGTCAGAGAATGTATCAACAGAGTCTCAGGAGTTAATAGAGCAATACTACCACCCTGAAATGAATCCCGCCGATGCTGCCACGCTTTTTTGGTACCTTCGAAACGAGCATTATTTCTCCCAGAGGTTGGATAGCCATAATAGAGTGCACCTGTTTAACTATGATCGGTTTGTTAACCAGCCCTCTGAGATGTTGGAAAGCTTGTTTCGACAAATGAACCTCCCTTTCGTACTCCCAGATTATATCTACCGTGACATACATACTGAGTCGGTTCGCAAAGGAAACAACTTGGAGTTATCGCCGAATGTATCAAGCCTGGCTGATGGGATGACCGAGAAGTTATTGGTAGATACCCAAAACGCTTGCTGATTCTGCTCGGGTTGTCACTATTTTTAGGATTAAGAATGAGTTAATAACCAAATATCGTATCTATGCAGATGTGTCTGGACTTTGATTAGTCATAAAACTGGATGCCAACTTCGCCTTCCAGTCGAATACATGCTGGATAAAGGCTTTAACTCTTGCCGGTTGCTTATCTTTATCTCGGTACATGAGAAAGACATCAATCGCTTCGCCTGTCCATTCGGGCAATACAGGTACTAAAGCGTGGCCTTGCTGCTGAGCATCGTGAACATAATAGGGAGGCATCCAGGCGATCCCTAGTCCTTGTTGGGCTGCATCTCTTATTAGCAGCACATCGTTGGACTGAAAGGGAGAATCAACGTCCAGAGAGAAACTATCACCGCTGTGCTGGTGATACATTTGCCAGACCTTCAAAGGGCTGATAGATAACAACCGATGCTTTGATAGCTCCGACGGGTGAGTAAGCGGCGGGTGTTGATCCAGGTAAAGGGTAGAGGCACAAAGGGCAAACGGGATTTGCCACAGCTTTCTCGCAATCCAGTCGGGTTCAATAGGATCCCCAACACGAAAAGTGACATCGATTTGCTCCGAGATCAGGTCGATTTTTTCGTTCTGCACCTGCAGGTTAATCTGGATGGCTGGGTGCTTGAGAGCAAAGTCATAAATGCACTGTTTGAGCCACACTTGAGTCATGTTGATAGGTGCCGAGATCTTGAACTGTCCAGAGAGTTCTTCGCGGTCAAGCTCAATCAAGTCTTTTACGTTATTGAGGCCGGTAATGAAGGGTTGACTGAGTTGGAAGTAGCGCTCGCCGTCGGTGGTTAAAGCAAAATGGTGGGCGCTGCGATCGATCAGGCGACAGTTGAGCTGCTCTTCAAGCTTTTTAATTCTCCGGCTCAGCGTAGCCAGAGGCATTCCAATCTTCGCTGCAGCCTGAGTCAGGCTCTGATACTGGGATGTAAGTACAAAGAGGTGTAAATCATCCAGGGAATGGCCTCTCATAATTGATAGCTACACTCTTATTATTGGCTATTAATAATCAATTATGCAATCTATATCCTGCCAAGACAATGTAAATTCAATTGGTAGGTAATTCTATGATGCATACATCTAAAGTCTGGCTTGGGGTGCTTTTGGCCATTTTCTTTTGGGGAAGTAATTTTAACGCTATTCAGGGGCTCAGCCCCTCAATGACGCCTATTGTTGCGGCAACTGTTCGGTTTGGGGTTGCATGTGTTTGTTTGTTGCTGCTTAGATTATTGCGTCATAGCCCAGAGTCTATCCTTAGCCGACGTGACAAAATCTATTTATTGGTACTGGCTTTTATTGGTGTGCTGGTGCAAAACTGTGCAATCTTCATCAGCTTGGATCATACCTCTGCGGTGAATGCCTCTATCATTATTGCCAATATGCCATTGGCCGGTTTGCTATTGTCTGCATTGATTTTGAACACGCAAATTACGCGAGATCACCTTATAGGGACGGCGGTTAGCCTTGCCGGTGTTTTACTTGTGCTTACCCGGGGGAACTGGCAGCAACTAGCGCTTCAGTCCGGGGATGTTCTGGCTTTGTTAGCCTTATTTAGCGGTTGCTTGTATACGGTATTGGCAAAGAAATGGGTGTCGCATATTCCCTTGAGCCAGTTTCTGCGCTGGACGCTGGGAGCAGGGTTTATCCAAATGGCGCTAATTGCCAGCTGGCTAGAGCAACCATTCGTTGCCATTAAGTCAATGACCCAAAGCGATATGGCGATAATTTTGTATATGGGGATATGCGGCACGCTGGTGGCTTATTATTTCTGGATGCAGGGTACACAGGTGATCGGGCCACGAAAAGTGACCTCGATGTTCAATCTCATTCCTGTGTTTACGCTTGTGATCAGTATGGCACTGGGAACAATGCCACACTTCACGCAATTGGTTGGGATTGTGCTGGTAACATCTGGTGTCGTGATAGCAAACAGTAACGTTCGTATTAAGTCGTTTGTTCAAACTAAGTTGAACACCTCCAGGGCTGTCTCAAGAGAGCTATAGCCGTTACGAGCACACGCACTCAAATACTTCTCGCAGGTTTTGGTTCCAGCGAGTAACAAACTTCTCCTGAATATGATCTCTCAGCCATTGCAAGCCTGCATCCTCGTCCTGTCGTTTGTGCCACCACATCGACACAGAGCCGCGCGGGATTTCAACTGGACTGTGAGTGACTGATAACTTGCCGCTGGCAACGTGTTTATAGGTTGCGGCGGCAGGCAGGATCGCGACGAGATCGCTATCAATGAGAAGCGGTGCGGCCGAGGCAAAATGGTTAACCGTAACAGCAACGCGGCGTGTCATACCTAGCTGATGAAGAGCTCTGTCCGTAGCACCATAGCTGTCACCGGATAACGACACCAGCAGATGGTCGGCACTGGCAAATTCTTCAATGGTTAAATCCGGTTTAGCCAGCGGATGGTCTTTGCGCATGGCGCAGACATGACAGATATCGAGAAGATGGGTCGAGCGGATACTCTCCGGCACGGGAATTGTTTCACCCATCACCAGATCGACTTCTGCATCATCCAGTACTTGCTGGGCATTGGTAATGGTATAGGGCACAGCATGCAGGTTAATGCCCGGTGCATGGGCTTCAAAATAACGGCGTAAGTCGAGCCATACGGTATCTACAACAATATCACTGACAGCAATCCTAAATGTGCGTTTGGCTGTTTGAGGATCAAACACATCAGGCTCAATGGCTTGATTGAGGTTGTGCAAAGGATCGCGGATTTGATCCCAGAGATTCTTGGCATAGGTTGTCGGCTGGATGTTACGGCCGTCTTTGACAAACAAATCATCCTTCCATGCTGCCCGCATTCTGGCGACAGCATTAGAGATCGCCGGCTGGGTCATTGATAATCGCTCGGCAGTACGAGTGATCGATTTCTCGGTCATGATGGCATCAAAAATCACCAGCAGGTTCAGTTCTTGTGGGCGCATACTGTCGTTCTGTTTATCAATTGAGGTGCGATACATCATAGTATTTTATGTATTTAATGGCTAGCCCTGCTCGATACATCACAAAAAGTTATACGTATGATAAAGATTTAAAATTATTTGTGATGTATCAATCGACATAGAATGCCTCCAAAGAACGACATTCCATGGAGAAAAAAATGAAAACCCAACAAGGACTACGCAATCTGGTTTTAGCCACCGTTGCTGCCAGCGTGCTGATGGCCTGTCAACCACAGCGCGAAGAACAGGCCGGGATGAGTCAGCCGCCTGCACCGCAAATTACGGTAGCGCAAGTGATCAGTGAAAGGGTTACCGAATGGGATGAGTTCACGGGCCGTCTTCAGGCTCCGCAGACCGTTGAGCTGAGACCAAGAGTATCAGGCTATGTTGAGCAGGTTGTCTTCGAGGAAGGGGCACTGGTCAAATCCGGTGATGTCTTGTTCATGATTGACGCCAAGCCTCTCGAAGCGCAGGTAAACCGATTGAAAGCCGATCTGATTGATGCAGAAAGTCAGGCGCTGCTTGCTCAGCGCCAGCTGACTCGCGGCAAGAAGCTGATTAAGAAGAATGCGATTTCTCAGGAAGAGCTGGATAGCCGTGCGGCAAGTTTCCAGCAGGCCAATGCTAGAGTTCAGTCTCGCAAGGCGGCGCTGGATCAGGCCAAGCTGGATCTTGAATATACCCAGGTGAAAGCACCGATTTCCGGCCGGGTGTCTAGTGCACTGATCACCAAAGGTAACTATGTTACGGCAGGGCAGAGCCTGCTAACAACGGTGGTCTCGACGGATACGATTTATGCCTACTTTGATGCCGATGAGCAGACGTACCTGAAGTACAAGCGTTTGGCGCGTGAAGGTAGCCGTCTTGATTCCCATGACAACAAATCCCCGGTCATGATGGGACTGGCTGATGATAAAGGTTTCCCTTACACCGGCCATATCGATTTCATGGATAACCAAATCAACGAGCAGACCGGTACGATTCGTGGGCGCGCCGTGTTTGAAAATACTGATGGTCGATTTACGCCAGGCTTGTTTGCACGGATCAAAGTGGCAGGCAGTGCCAGCTATCAGGGCGTTCTGATAGATGACAAAGCTGTCGGTACCGATCTAAACACCAAATTCGTGTTGGTATTGGATCAGGATAACAAGGTCCAGTATCGCCCGGTTAAGTTGGGCAAAAAACACAACGGCTTACGATTGGTCAGTGATGGCCTGCAGCCTGGGGATACGATTGTGCTGAAAGGGCTGCAACGTGTTCGTCCGGGAGCCGCTGTGAACCCAACTCCGGGAGCAATGGCCAGCGACGAGGCATTGGCACAGATAAAACGCCAGCAACAACGGGTTGATGAGCTACAGGCAGAAGTCACGATAGCCAGCAGTGATCCGCTTGCAGGTAAGCGCGGCTAAGGAACAGTAACAATGAAGTTTTCTCAATTCTTTATATCACGGCCGATATTTGCAGGGGTCATCTCTTTGATGATCATGATTGCCGGTGCCATCGCCGTCTTTCAATTACCGGTTACCGAATATCCGGAAGTGGTTCCACCAACAGTGGTGGTTACGGCCAGTTATCCGGGAGCCAACCCGACAGTGATCGGCGATACGGTAGCTACGCCATTGGAGCAGGCCATTAATGGTACTGAAGGCATGTTGTATATGTCTTCGCAGGCTACGTCGGACGGAAACCTCAGCCTGACGGTGACGTTCGAGCTGGGAACAGATATTGATGATGCGCAGGTGCTGGTACAAAACCGGGTAGCGCGTGCATTGCCTCGGCTGCCGCAGGAAGTACAGCGCCTGGGCGTAGTCACCGAAAAGTCATCACCGGATCTGACGATGGTGGTGCACTTAACCTCGCCAGATGATAGTCATGACATGCTATACCTGTCGAACTACGCCAACCTCAATGTGAAAGATGAGCTGGCGCGTGTTGAGGGGGTGGGTAGCGTTCGTCTGTTCGGTGCCGGTGAGTACTCGATGCGAATATGGCTCGATCCGCCTAAACTTGCCGCTCTGAATATGACGGCAATGGACGTTGTCAATGCGATCCGCGAGCAGAACCAGCAGGCGGCTGCCGGTAGCCTTGGCGCGCAGCCGACGGCCGAGAATAATTTCCAGCTGCTGATCAACCTAAAAGGTCGTCTGAGCACGGAAGATGAGTTCCGTAATATCGTGATCAAAGTTGGTGAACAAGGGCAAATCGTTCGTCTGAGCGATGTAGCACGTGTTGAGCTGGGGGCCAACAGCTATTCATTACGCTCGCTGCTGGACAACAAGCATGCCGTTGCCATCCCGATTTTCCAGCGTCCGGGTTCGAATGCCATCGAGATCTCTGATGGTGTCCGCGCCAAAATGGCCGAGCTCAAAGAGAACTTTCCACAAGGCGTTGATTACTCAATTGTCTATGATCCGACAGTGTTCGTTCGTGGTTCTATCGATGCGGTAGTGAAGACACTATTTGAAGCCTTATTGCTGGTTGTTGTAGTGGTAGTTTTGTTCCTGCAAAACTGGCGCGCGGCGATCATTCCTCTGGCAGCTGTTCCGGTTTCGTTAATCGGTACCTTCGCCATTATGCATGGTTTGGGCTTCTCGCTTAATGCGCTCTCACTGTTTGGCTTGGTACTGGCCATTGGTATCGTGGTCGATGATGCGATTGTGGTGGTCGAAAATGTTGAGCGAAATATCGAAAATGGTTTACCGCCGGTAGCAGCATCCAGGCAGGCGATGAAGGAAGTAACGGGTCCGATCATTGCGACCACTTTGGTGCTGGCTGCCGTATTTATTCCGACAGCATTTATGTCCGGCTTGACAGGTCAGTTCTATCGTCAGTTCGCCCTGACGATTACCATCTCGACGGTGATTTCGGCACTGAACTCGCTGACCTTGAGCCCGGCGTTATCTGCATTGCTCCTGCGCAGTAAAACAGCGCCGAAAGACGGTTTGAGTAAGCTGATTGATTGGCTGTTCGGACGCTGGTTGTTCGTTCCGTTTAACCGTTTCTTTGACTGGGGCAGTAATGCCTATTCCGGTACGGTGAAGCGAGTGATCCGTGGTGCGGGTATTGTCATGGTGTTGTATGCCGGCCTATTGGCTCTGACAGGCTACCAGTTTGTTGAAACACCAACCGGTTATGTACCATCGCAGGATAAGCAGTATTTAGTCGCGTTTGCTCAGTTGCCTGACGCATCGTCGCTGGATCGGACTGAAGATGTGATTCGTGAAATGTCGAGCATTGCGCTGGCACATCCCGGTGTTGAATCGTCGGTTGCCTTCCCGGGCCTGAACATCAACGGATTTACTAACAGTCCAAGTTCGGGGGTAGTCTTTGTAACGCTGAAACCGTTCGCAGAACGTCAGGAAGAGCACCTGTCGGGGAATGCCATTGCCTGGGCGCTTAACGGTAAGTTCTCAAGCATTCAAGATGCCTTTATTGCGATTTTCCCGCCGCCGCCAGTGAATGGTCTCGGCAATATCGGTGGCTTCCGCCTGCAGATCCAGGATAAAGGAAATCTGGGTTACGAGGAACTCTATGCAGTCACTCAACAAGTGATCATGAAAGCCTGGCAGGCGCCGGAGCTGACAGGTGCATTTACCAGTTTTCAGGTAAATACGCCGCAAATTGATGTCGAAGTGAACCGTGAAAAAGCCAAAATGCAGGGTGTCTCGGTGGATGACATATTTGCCACGATGCAGATTAACCTTGGTTCACTGTATGTGAATGACTTCAACAAGTTCGGTCGTAACTATCAGGTTAATGTCCAGTCACAGGATAGCTTCCGACAGGAGCCCGAGCAGATTGCTCAGCTGAAGGTACGTAATGCAAGCGGTGACATGATTCCCTTGGGATCGTTCATTTCAGTTCACCACTCAGCAGGCCCGGACCGTGTCATGCACTATAACGGTTTTACGACCGCCGAGGTGAATGCGTCTCCGGCACCGGGATTCAGCTCCGGTCAGGCCCAGGCCGCAATGGAGAAAATCTTGGCTGAAACGCTGCCACATGGCATGAGCTATGAGTGGACAGAACTGACCTATCAGCAACAGCTGGCAGGTAATACGGCGATGTATGTTTTCCCGTTGGTGGTGCTTTTAGTCTTCTTGGTGCTGGCTGCACAGTACGAGAGCCTGAGCTTGCCGCTAGCCATTATTTTGATTGTACCGATGACGTTATTGTCGGCTATTACCGGCGTGATCATCTATGGCGGTGACAACAATATCTTCACTCAGATTGGATTTATTGTTCTGGTGGGTCTGGCTACGAAGAATGCGATTTTGATTGTCGAATTTGCCCGCGAGAAGGAGCATGAAGGGTTTACCGTAAGGGAAGCCATCCTTGAAGCCAGCCATCAGCGACTAAGACCGATCCTGATGACCTCGATAGCCTTCATTATGGGGGTACTGCCGATGGTGATTTCGACAGGTGCCGGTGCAGAAATGCGCCAGGCGATGGGGGTTGCAGTTTTCTCCGGTATGATTGGGGTTACCATCTTTGGTCTGTTGCTGACGCCGGTATTCTATGTGCTGATACGCAAATATTTAGGCGGGGCCTCCCTGACTAAAACAGAAGCGAAAAGTCATGTTGGTCCCGACGGAGTGATTGAGGCGAGCTAAATGAATATGTTCAGATACTGTTTGATTTCATCGGTGTTGTTACTTACGGCATGTAGCTGGGTAGGTGGAGATAGTGATCCGCCTGAGTTATTAGCGAGTGATTTGGCCCGTATTCAAATGCGCTCGGTGGAGCAGCACTCATGGCAAATTGGTGATATTGAAGCAGGCAGGTTACCAAACCAGAGTATTGATGGGGGGGCTCAGGCACAGGTGGACGATGATTGCCATAGTGACACGCCCGTTCAATTGACGGTTGGTTCAGGCTGGATCATAGAACCGATAGGAACCCGTTTGTGTGAATATGATCCGGACAGTACTGAACACTTGGCGAGCATCGATAGTTTATAACGGCTAAATGTTTAATCAGCAGCGGGGAAGCATCTATAAAGGTGCTTCCCCGTTTCATTATTAGATACTTGCTGCCCACTGGTTAATAGCATCATCTGCTTCTAGGAGCGGGGTCAGTTCCTGTAGCTCTTCACTGTAGAGAGGAGGGCGAAGTTCTGCACTCACAATGCGCCCCTGACGTTTCATTAATGCTTTCACCGGAATTGGATTTGCGGCGCAAAACAGGCTATTCCCCGCTTGTTGCCACAAGGTTTTGAAACTTGGTTCGGATTGGTTAGCGTCGCTAGCAAGATCAAGGCTCTGTCTGACATAGCGTGCAGTGGCTTCAGGCCAGGCATTGGCGGCCACTGAAACGAGGCCGCATGCACCGTTGGCAATAAAGTCGACAAGCAAACCATCATCACCACAGAAGAACTCGAGCAATGGTGCAGAGTGGTAATAGCGACTGAATTTTTCGGCACTCCCGCTGGCTTCCTTTACTGCCCAGGTATTGGGATGGTCTGCCAGCTGTCCCAGTACTTGCTCATCGAGAGCGACACCGGTACGAGAAGGGACGTTGTATATCATGCACGGCCAGTTGCTGGCATCGAGCAGGCGGCTAAACCATTTATGCTGACTGGTTGCGCCGGGTTTTGCATAAAGTGGTACGGGTAAGAGCAGGGCATCAATTGGATAATCTTTCAGGAAATCCAGCCACTGCAGCTGCTGGAGCAGCTGAAAACCGCCGACACCAACCATCAAAGGTACAGAAAGTGACATATCACAAACATGCCGGACAATGGCTTGTTGCTCGTCTTGGGTCATTGCCAGTGCTTCGCCGGTACTGCCTAGCAGTAGGATCCCGTTCCCGGCGGCGTCTTGTTCCTTGGCGAGTTGGCTCAGGGTTGCAAAATCAATAGACTCGTCAGGCAGGAACGGAGTAATGAGGGCCGTCCATAACGTGGTCTGTTGTATGCGTTCATTCCCGTGAATGGGAGTAGTATTGTGATTTGGCATCTCTTGTCCGAACTTGTTGCTATCCGTAAAGAGAGCTTGGCTTTGCGAAGGCGCCAATGGCACGTGCCATGAGGAAGGCGAAAAAACACACAAACACCAGAAGCTCTCCACCATAGGTGACAGTCCTGGGGATTCAGCCCCAGCAACCGATAAGTATTACTTCCAAACGCAAACCTATCTCGGCGTTAATCCCCCTTATCTGCTGTCATCGGTATTTGGATACCTCGAACAGACTTCCTGGTTAACGCACCTCTTCTGATCCCATCATTTCGGGATGCCTTGATTCAAACATCTAACATGGCAATGTGTCAATAATGTTGTGAATATTTATGCAGAAAGAGTTTGATAAGCCGTCAGGGTGCTCGAATATACAGACTAAGAGGGCACAAAAAAGGCGCTACGTTCTCGGTAGCGCCGATGCATATATTAAGGACGGGTAGGTGAGATAGTCAATGGTTCAAATGTGGCAATGGCGTTTCCACCGGCTCCCGGATGATCAACATACGAGGTATCTTGCATTAACGTATAGTAAACATCGACATAGTCATCATCATTAACTAGCAGGCCATCAGGAATGGCGGCAATGATCTTGCCTGTAATTTGCGGAATGATGGCATAAGCCTGAACCTCAGGATCCGGGATCATTTTTAGCACTTCTTCCGCTACTTTTACGAGTAATTTAGCCAGTTCTTTATAATCCGTTCCGTCATCCTGCTCCATTAAAATCATGTCGGCAGCGCCCCAGCGGTAGCGAGACCAGTGGATGGCAATCTGGTTCGGATAGTAATCGGTGTTGTCATAATCGAGGTATGGCATTTCAATCAAGTCGAGTGTCGGTTCGTCTCGGCTTGGGTTAACACCGGTAACAATGGCATAGACTTCGGCCTTGCCGGAAATCCACGGCTCTTCGTCATCCGCTAAGCGAATCTTTTTGATTGCGGTTGTTGAAATTGGTGCAGCTGAGCTAGTTCCAAAACTGGACTTAAGCTGTGTTTGCTGGACGGTATCGCTGTCACCCTGTATTACAGCAGGTTGCCCCAATTTTTGCATCTCAGCTTGCATTGCCTGCAGACCTGCTTTTAGCTCTTTAGCACTGTTGTTGTCGACAACAAACACAGGCATGTCAGGCATTTTGTACGCATCAAGCTGATGAAGCTGCCCGTAGATATCGTAGGCTTCGATATATTGCCATGACTCATCATCCCCTTTTGGTTCAAAGGCGAACAAAGGGCTCATGCCGTCTTTCCATTCTTGTACCATGGACTTGTCAGCAAGTCTGACTTCAAGTAGTTCATCTGTATAGGCAGAAACGCCTTTCATCGTCCTTATACTGGTATCGGCTTTGTACATTTGCTGGGTAAAGGATGACTCAGGTTCTTCGGTTAGCAGTGTCGATAGCGAAATTGTTAGGTTCTGATCAGAGATTTGAGATTTAAGGGTTTGTTCGATATCTGCGTAACTGGTACTCAGCTGTTTAGCCAGCCCCTGTTTGTGCTGTGCAATGACTTCGGCATTTTGAGTGGGAGATTGATTGGTAGCCTGTTCATCAGACTGGCACCCAGCCACTGTCAAAGCGAGTAATAAGCATATTGGTGTTATTTTTTTCATTGTATGCCTCTGGATAGTTTCTATTGTGTATAGAGCTAAAGCTCTATGCTTAATAGTCCGTCATGGCATAGGTCAATTCAATATAATTTTTCACTGCAAGCGTAATAATGCTAGCAAGATCAAAGTAACGAGTGATAGAACTATTTTTAGTAAAGCGGAGTCTATGCATGTTGGATGATAAAGATAGAGTTCGCTAGTTGTTTAAATTGAGTCGTATTTCCTTGAATAGATTAATGTATATGTAATTTATATTGTACTAAATGTTTGTATTGCTGGGCTCGTATTACTTACGCTTAGGAGCTATTGAATGATGAGGGGATTTTCCGTTTTTATATTAAAGAAAGGTGTGAACTGCATCATACAAATACATTTGCGGGTATTTGGGTCAAGTTGATGTCCCGATATGTCAAGAATCTAATCAGGCTATTACTTACAATATCGTTAGTTAAGTTGATATATGGATTTCAAGCTTTCTATTTGGGTGGGTGAAATGATAAATAATGTTCATAAACTTTTATTTGAACCTATGAGTATAGGTACATTGAAATTAAAAAATCGCTATTCTATGGCTCCTATGGGGACATTGGGTTTAGTCGATGCTGACGGGGCGTATAATAACCGAGGTATTGAATATTATGTGGCTCGCGCACGTGGCGGTGTTGGGTTAATTATTACTGGCGTACAAATGGTGGAGAATAAGCTGGAGCAGTTTCCTATGCCGTCTCTCCCATGTCCGACAAATCACCCTACTGCATATATTCGCAGCGCAAAAGAGCTCACTGAGCGAGTTCATACTTATGGCACAAAAATATTTGCTCAACTAACAGCTGGCTGGGGACGTTCCTGTATACCTGGCTTCACACCTGTAGAAAAATCAATTGCTCCTTCTGATGCCCCTAACCGTTTTGATTCAGCAGTTACTCACAGAGAACTGACGACGGAAGAAGTTCAGTATTTTATCTCTAAGTTTGTCGAATCTGCAGCGTTAGCGCAAAAAGCAGGCTTTGACGGAGTTGAAATCCATGCGGTGCATGAAGGATATCTTCTTGATCAATTTACTATGGCATTCTTCAATAAACGAACCGATCAATATGGGGGCAGTTTTGAAAACCGTTATCGATTTGCTGTTGAAATTGTTCAGGGTATAAAGGCGGTTTGCGGAAAGGATTTCCCTGTTTCACTTCGCTATTCAGTCAAGAGCAATATGAAAGCGTTTGGTGAAGGGATTCTCCCTGATGAGCAGGCTGAGGAAGTTGGACGAGATATTGAAGAAGGGCTAAAAGCTGCGGCATATTTGCAAGATGCTGGTTATGACGCGCTAAATGTGGATGCCGGAACGTATGATTCTTGGTACTGGAATCATCCGCCTAACTACTTTGAGCCGGGTATGTATCGTCCGTATTGCAAGGCGGTATCTGAGGTGGTTGATATTCCTGTACTGATGGCAGGGCGTATGGAAAATCCAGATCTCGCCGCACATGCTGTAGAAAATGGCATTGCTGCCGGTATTTCTCTGGGTCGACCATTATTAGCCGATCCAGATGTGGTGAATAAGATCCGTCGAAATCGTTTTGAAGAGGTACGCCCGTGTCTGTCGTGTCATTTAGGCTGCCTAGGTCGCATGGCTGAAGTTGGAAACGTCTCCTGCGCGGTTAACCCCAGTTGCGGACGTGAGGAAGAGTACAAGCTACTACCAACACATAAGGTAAAGAAAGTTGTTGTTGTCGGTGGCGGTGTGGCCGGGATGGAAGCTGCTCGAATCGCGTCAGAGCGTGGCCATGATGTGGTGCTGTTTGAGAAATCGCAGTCACTCGGTGGAAACGTTATTCCAGGTAGCCAACCACCTTTTAAGCATGACGATAAGTTATTGATTCAATGGTTCAGTGGTGAACTTGAAAGAAAAGGCGTTTCAGCCCGGATGGGCGTAGCGGCAGACCAGCAAGTGATTGAGGCAGAACAGCCGGATAGTGTGATTTTTGCGACAGGGTCGCGTCCAAATCTACCACAGTGGTTAGAAGGCATTGAAAAAGAGCATGTGATTGTTGCAGAAAACATGTTGATGAATCCTGAGCTAGTCACAGGTAAAACCGTAATCGTGTTAGGTGGTGGTTTAGTAGGTGCGGAAGCCGCGCTGTGGATGGCGAAAATGGGTAAAGATGTAACTTTGGTTGAAGTTACCCCCGATATTATTGGTGGACCGCATGGTACCTGTTTTGCGAACTACCAGATGCTTAAAGAGTTATTGCAACACGAGAGAGTTACAGTGTTGACATCGACTGGAGTCGTAAAGCTTACCGATCAAGGTGTGATTGTACGCAATGTTGACAGTAACTCTGAAACTCGTGAGCTCTACGCTGAGCATGTCATTTTGGCTTTAGGCTATAAATCGACTGATGGCTTGTATGAAGAGTTAGCAAATAAATTAGACGTGGAAGAAGTGTTTAATATTGGCGATAGCCAAGACGCCCGCACAATTATGGCTGCTATATGGGACGGTTATGAAGTTGGCCGGTCATTGTGATTTTAAATAGTTCCTTTACCCTCAAATAAGAAGAGGGGAGTACCTAGAATATAAGCCACGATAGTAACGTTAGCTCGGGATGATTTTAATAAAATAGATTTCTTGATAAATATAAAATCAAATAATTAAGGTTCTATTTTCTTGTTAATAAGGGAGGTGTTCATAGTTCTAATTTCATTGTGGTTTATTCATTTAAAATGATTGAGGTTATATATAATAATAACCTGTCCATTTATTCAAAGTAGAATCAAAGTGTATATAATTTATAGCTGATAACATGGTAGAAGTATGATAAATAAAATTAAAGTGTCATTGTGTTTGATTGCATTTTTATTTTCAAGTTTGAATGCTCATGCAACTGATGATAGTGAAAGAGCCCCAGATCCTGCAGATGTTACACGCGTATTAACATCTGTAAGGGTTTTTATGGGGGTGAATAGTGATGATAACAATATTGCTGGTGATATTGAGCTGAAACTTGCTGGCTCATTCAATAAAGATAATAACTTTTTAACGATGTTAGAAGTTTCAGGTGCGGAAAAAGAGAGTGACCCATTCGAGGATGGTTTTGACCTTCGTGAAATACGTGGTCGTTGGTTCCAGGTCTTTGGTACTGGGAATGATGTAATGCCTAAAGTGGGTTATTCTCTTGATGTTATTGATCGCTCGAATGATGATTCAGAGCTGGTTGATAATATATATGCGATAGGTGGTGTTGCGAAAGTTCCTGTACTGAGTAACTATGTCATGTACCCTAATATTGCGCTTGTCCAAGCAAACTTGAAAGACGAATATAAGAAAGTTATATCGGGAAGTGATGACGGTCAAGGGATCCAGTTAAACGTGTTCAATTCAGTTTATCTAAGTAAGAAGGGAACCTATTTGATGATTATTCCTCAGTATACTTATTTGGATTTCGATAGCTTTAAAACACAAGACCTTCTTGTTGAATCAAGATTTGGTACGCCTCTTACAGATGATAGAAGTTTTTGGTTTGAAGCATCGTATAAAGAAACCTTTAGTGATATAGACTCAGATACACCAGCAGTATCAGATGTATCATTTGAAGCAAGAGATGACAAACGTCAGTTTCGTGTAGGTGTGAGGTATTTCTTTTAACTCAAACTGATTTTAAATGTCTACTAATATTTGAGCTTCCCTTTATTTTAAAGGGAAGTTTTCATGATGTAGTAAAAATGTACCTGAGTAAATAGCTTTTTGTTGGGAAAATACCGAATGGTTTTGTTGAATAATTTAGATTCAGAACCGACAACTCTTGTTTGTACGAGTTGTTAATCTGCTCGCCGTGTTTCAGGTATACCTAGCTTTGTGAGCTAATTTACCGTACTTACACCTGTGTGAGACTCTATTTTTGCATCATAATATTTTATTAATAACGATTTATTATCAATATCCTATAATGAGTAATATCGGTCTCGGAGATTGAGCGAGAATGATAACCTGAAGGGCTTTTCAATGTTGATTACAGCTATAAATACGTTGATTCGCAAATTCGTGATTTTTCGGGTGTCCATCCTCCCAATATGCTTCACCGGTTCTCGGTGGTATCAGCTTCAATGGTAATGTGTGACTTTATCCAGGCTTGTCGTTTGTCCTTATCGTGTATTTTTACGAGCCATTCACCTTTGTCGAATCTGAGGTTTGCTGAATCAATGTCCTGGTGATGAATTATTCCCTGACAGGTATTTTGCTACTGATATCGATTTTACTACTACAATTAGGACACCTTAGCTGGTCATTCTTTAAGGTGAAATCAAGTCCATGAATACTTGCAGAGAATGAAGCGATAAGTTGAAAATACTCTTCACCATCAGCGCGGTTGTTATTGCCAGCATCAGGATATTGGAAACCACGGCCTTGACGTCCGTGGTGAATTGAGCAGTTTCAGGCTTCAATAGCCTCTTTATTGTTCAAAAGGTAAGTTAACCTCGGTGATAAGTGCTTGGTTCTATTCTTTCTGCTTGAATGCAATAGGATGATAATTGTATTATATTGATAACTTTCGGAACATCCGCATTGGCTAGTAACTAGTTATCTAGCCAATGCGGTGTTTATTATATGAGTAATCAAGAGGTTACAAATTTAAAGAACGCCATTTAGATGGGCTCATGCCACTGGTCCAACGCTTAAAAGCGCGAGTAAAGCTACTACAGTCTGAAAAACCTAGTTTGTAAGCAATTTCTGTTGTTTTAATGTTTGATTGACTTAATAAAAGAAGGGATTTCTCAAATTTATATGTTTCTATTAAGTTTCGGAAAGATGTTCCTGATTGGGCCAGACGCCGATTTAGCGTTCTTGTACTAATACATAAATATGATGATATATCTTCTTTTGAGTTATTTGATAAGGTCGATTTGCCATTTAATATATCGTATATCTTTGAAATTATATCATACGGTTTAAGTTGCATTGCCTGATTTTCAACTGATGACTTACTTTGTTGGTGAATATTGCTGTCATGGTAATATAGCTTTTGATTTAATAGTTTTTTACCAAATGATAGCTTATAAACTGGTTGATTGATTTTGACTTTGCAATTAAAAATTTCACTTAGTTTTTTTGCATACTCTGTCGATTTTGGGCTATTTCTCAAATGTACAGTGAGAGAGGGGAGCGAATTTAGATAAGCTGCCTTAGATATTATGTAAATTATTGTGGATAAATAAAATATCATGCCAACGTTCGAAAGGGTTGATTCACGGTCAGATAATTCGTTATCGACTAGCCAAAGTTCAGTGTTATCAGTGTTCTTTATGTGACGAATTCTTACTGATGAGCCCAGTACAATAGAATAATCTGAGAAGTTCTTTAACAAGCTCGCTATATTTTTAGATGACCATAAGCTAAGCGAAAAATGTCCAAATGTAAGGGGGGTAATATTCTTTGCTGCTGTTATAGGAAAACAATTATAACCTGTTATGTTAATTATGTCGTAGTGTATTTTTCGAGCGTTTCTAACATCGATTTTTTTGCTTGCAGCTTTGATACTCTTAAACTCATTTATATGCTCTTCAATATCTATCCCAAATTCAATAGCGCTAAGATCCAGAATTTTAAACCAACCCTCGTGAATGTTATAAATGCTTAAGTCTGTCATGAAAACATACTCCCTACGTAGGTTATCATAAAAAATAATGGTACTTTCATCTTGATAATTCCCCCCAGAAAGTGCTTACGTATAAATCATAAAGATAATTATACTATTCTAGTTGAAATATTGTTGTTTGCTTTACGAACTATTTGTTGCGTCTTTCTGAAAATATGAAGTTTCCAAGCATATCTACGGTACATGTTGGTTGTTTTGTTTCTTCAAGTTCAATAATCATACGTATAGTAACTTGAATAAAGCTCCCTTTTTGTTCAGCATTGATGATCTTACCGTGACCTCGAATACGGCTATTTGTAGGGACAGGAGCTAAAAAACGAATATTATCGCAGCCGTAGTTCACTCCCATTGTGAGATTTTGAATTTCAAGTAATTGCTCAATAAAGTAAGTAGTTAGCGACAGAGCTAGGTAACTGTTTGCAATATATTCACCGAATGAGTCCGATGTAGATTGAACCGAGTCAATATGAGTCCATTGTTGTTGTCCTATTGCATCAGAAAATAAGTTGACGCGCTTTTGGGAAATCCTTAGCCATGATGAACTGCCTAAATTATGCCCTTGCGCTGCAAGCAATTCTTCTGGGCTGGTAATCGTTACATTGACCATTTTTATGTTTGCCTGTTTTATGTTGAGATAAAGCCCATCACTAAATTGAATTCAATTCTGCCAAATGAATCAATCTTATGATGGGCTTTAAATTTTGTTAGATAACTACCGGTTTAATGAGCGTATTTTTTTAGTACAGTTGCAATGCCCTGGCCGAAACCAATACACATTGTTGCCAGACCGTATTCACCACCATGAGTTTCCAGTACATTGATAAGACTACCAACAATACGCGAACCTGAGCAGCCAAGTGGGTGACCTAGTGCAATTGCGCCACCATGCATGTTGATATCGTCCATACGTTCAGTTAGCTCCATTTTACGGATACAGCTAATTGCCTGGGCAGCAAAAGCTTCGTTCAGTTCGAACTTATCTATTTGATCCAAACTCAAGCCTGCACGTTGAAGCGCTTTTTCTGAGGCAGGAACAGGTCCGATACCCATAATAGCGGCTGGAACACCTGCAGTGGCCATAGAAACAATTTCGGCACGGATAATCAGGCCGAGCTTCTTGGCTTTTTCTTCACTCATTACTAAGAGAGCTGAAGCTCCATCTGATAATGCTGAAGAAGTAGCTGGTGTTACAGTACCCGCAGGTGACGGATCAAAGCATGGACGAAGCATACTAAATGATTCCACTGAAGCATCTTCGCGGATGACCTCATCTCTACTCACCATGATTGGTGCACCAGTTTCATCATGACCTGGGGTAGGAACAATTTGGTTATCAAAGTAGCCTTTGTTATGTGCTTCGAGGCTAAGCTTATGAGAGCGAACACCTAGGGCATCTTGATCTTCGCGAGAAATTTTGTTCATTTTCGCGAGTGCTTCTGCAGTAAGACCCATGGCGGCAGAGGCCTGTGCCATGACAAAATCTGATGGCCCCGCTAAGTCTACACCGTGTGTCATTGGCACATGACCCATATGCTCGACACCACCTACAACAAAGACATCGCCTTCACCGGCTTTGATTTGGCGGGCGGCAATGTGCAACGCATCCATTGATGAACCACATAGACGGTTAACAGTAGTACCAGTGACTTCAACTGGCAAACCGGCCTGAAGTGCAATGATTTTGGCAATGTTAGCGCCTTGCTCAAGTGTTTGTTGTACACAGCCCCATACAACATCTTCAATATCTAGCGGCGCTAACTGTGGGTTTCGAACCATAAGTGCTTTTACAAGATGAGCACTCATTTCGTCGGCACGAAGGTGACGGAATACACCGTTTTTAGATTTACCCATAGGGGTACGTACGAAGTCTACGATAACTGCTTTAGTCATTTTCAATATCTCCAATTAAGCACGGATTTCAGGCACGGTGTATGTAATTTCGTCGGCGAGTAGGGTTGCAATGTCATTCGCTTCTTGCTCGATTTGGCCTGGCTCTTTTTTGTTCATTTCGTAGACTAAACCGCCACGGAATGGAGGGAAACCAGTGCCGTAAATCATGGCTAAGTCAGCATCTTCCTCCGAGGCAATAATGCCTTCATTCAATGCACGTTTGGCTTCAAACATCATTGGTAGCAGCAATGCATTGATAATTTCTTCTTCGGTTAGCTCAAGTTTACCTGTCGGTTTAATGAGCTCCATCGCTTTGTTATTAAGTGTTTTAACCGGACGGCCTCGGCGGTCTGTTGACCAAGTGTAGAAGCCTTCCCCGTTTTTTTGTCCCAGAAGGCTGTTCTCTACCAACGCCTGGACGATGTTGTTTTCTGGCAGGGGCATGTGAGAATAGTTCTGCGACATAAGCTCCAGAACATGCGCAGATGTGTCCAGACCGACAACATCAATCAGCTCGGCAGGTCCCATCGGCATACCGTACTTTTTCATCGTTTTTTCGACAAAGACGAAGTCGGCACCTTTTGCTAGCAAATTAGAATATGCACGCATATAAGGCGTTAGAATACGGTTGACAAAAAAGCCGGCACAGTCGTTGATGACAATGGGGGTTTTGCCAATTTGCTGAACATATGCAACAGCTCTTTTGACTGTCTCTTCACTGGTCTGCTTACCACGAATCACTTCAACCAGCGGCATTTTATTCACAGGGTTGAAGAAATGGATCCCAATGAAGTTTTCTGGTCGCGTGAGAGATTTTGCTAATTGAGTGATGCTAATAGTTGAAGTGTTTGATGCAATAATAGCGTTATCCATTGCTGCATCTTCACACTGCTTCAGTACGATGCTTTTGACTTTAGGATCTTCCACAACAGCTTCAATTACCATGTCTGAGTTTTTCAACGACTCGTTTGTCAGCGTTGGTATGATGTTGTTTAGCGCGGTAGCCGCTTTACTGAAGTTAAGTTTTCCGCGTTTTACTGGTTTTTCAAGTAGATTAACTGCAGTACTCAAACCAAGGTCGAGACCAGCCTGATTGATATCTTTTAGAGGTACGCGAATGCCTTTGGTTGCATTCGTGTGAGCGATGCCACCACCCATAATACCAGCGCCAATAACAGCACATTCAGTTGTTTTCTCACCGGCGAGTTTCTTTGTTTTGCTCTTAATGCCAAGATCTGCGAGGTATACATGACACATAGCAGCAGAGTGACCAGTGTTAATCAGACGCTCTACCACACCTGTAATTTCGTTCTTCAGAGCGTCTTCACGGGTAAGCTTCGCCGATTGCTCGATAATATCTACAATAGTCATAGGTGCTGGGTAGTTTGGACCCGCAGCTTTACCTATCATACCTTTTGCAATAGCAATGGACATTTGAAGCTCATAGGCAGAAAGGGGTAATTTCCCGGTTTTTGCCGCCCGGACTACTTGGTAATCTCGCTTGCCGTCGGTGCATTCGTTAATCATGTCAATAGCTGCAGCCATCGAATGCTCAGTATCGACAATGCCATTAACAAAACCATCTTTAAGCGCTTTGTCAGCCTTAAAGTTTCGCCCTGATGTCAGCCAAGATAGCGACGTGTCCAAACCAACTAAACGTGGCATGCGAGTGGTTCCGCCCATACCAGGAAGAATACCGATTTTTACTTCCGGAAAACCGACTGAGAGAGTTGGCGTACCGATACGGAAGTCAGTAGAAAGGGCAAATTCAGCACCACCACCGTAGCAATGACCTTTAATAATGGTGATTGTAGGGAACGGTAGATCTTCTAGTTTATTGTAAGCTGCGTGGGTATAAGCGAGGTGATCACCAGCACCGCCTTTAAATAATGGTGTAAATTCGTTGATGTCAGCACCGTAGGCAAAGTTGTCTGATGAACTTGTAACGACCAAACCTTTAATATTTTCTTCAAGTGCAAGTCCGTCAAGAAGCGAATGCAATTCTGTAATGACAGCTTTAGACATTAGGCGAGCAGGCGAGATAAAATCTAGTACTGCGATGTTATTTTCATTTTTTGTGAGAATAAAATGAGTGCCGTTAAACAACATATTAATATCCTTTATATCTTCGTGATAATAAAGGGGCATAAGCCCCTTTAGCGGGTAGGGGTTAGTGAATCAAACCGTATTTTTTGGCTTGTTCTCTTAAGCTTTCACGTAGCTCTGGGTGAGCGATACTGATTAATAGCTCAGCACGTTCTTCATAAGATTTATTCATGAGTCGAGCGGCACCATACTCAGTCACAATGTAGTCAACATCTGAACGTAAATAGGTAATTGGTGTACCCTCTGGGAAACCAAGCATGATATTAGAAACAAGCTCACCGTTTTTGTTTTCGTAGGCTGACTTCAGCGCAACAATGGATTTGCCGCCTTTAGACATTCGGGCTGCTCGGGCAAAGTCATATGCTCCTCCGGTTCCCGAAATTTGTCGATGACCCATACCTTCAGCTGTAATTTGACCGGTTAGGTCGACAGCAATACAGGTGTTGACTGAGGTGAAGTTGTCATGCTGCGAAACTAAGTAAGGGTCGGTTACTTCGTAGCACGGATCGATAATTAAATTGTCTGCGGAGTTTAGGTAGTCAATGAGGTTTTGATCACCCATTGCCAATGTACAAGTGACGTCTACGTTAGGATCTACAGCCCCAGCTTGAATAAGCTCTACCATTGAGCTTGTTAGCATTTCTGTGTGAATCTTGATGTTCTTCTTATTTTTCAGAGCGTAGCCAACAGCGTTTGAAATAGAGCCAATACCAATCTGAAGCGTACAGCCATCTTCGACAAGATCAGCAACGATATTACCAATTTGCTTATCGAGATCACTTGTCGTTTCGGTAGGAATGGCAATCAGAGGCACTTTAGTTGAAGTAATCATGTCCGCTTCATCAACATGGATATAGTTACGGAATCCACCACAGTGCGGTACATTTTCATTTACGACTAAGATGACTTTTTCAGCGTTTTGAGCAAAAACATGTGAGCCTATGCCGCCAATTGGACCGAGACTGCAAAAACCTTCATCATTAGGTGGAGAAACTTCTAACACGGCAACATTTGGGTTCATTTCGATAAATAGCTCTTTCATGCAGCTATAATGTGTTGTGTTTAGCTCCATATTGCCCAATGGGCGCATAGCACGCTCTAATGGTCCTAGAAATAGGCTCTTGTAGAAAATACGACCTTTATAAGCAGGAGACATAAATTCTTGTTTTGGGTTTAAAACCATCCCACCCAGTACTTCAACATCCTTGAGATTTTCGCTCATTTTTTCAAGAGTTGTAACGAATTCATAAGAGATGCCTGTTGCACCACCAATCCATACACGATCACCAGATTTAATTTCAGCAACTGCTTGGGTCATAGGTACAATATTTAAATCTTTCATAATGTTTGCTCGTCGTAGATATAATATTTAGCGAATAAAATGTTTCTGGTTAGTTGTAATCAACGCCGTCAACTTCGAATCCATTAATTTGGTAAAATTCCTTTCTGTAGCTTTCATAATCACCTACATTTGGATCTTTATAATTTGTAGGTGTGATTTGTTTAATCATCTCCTTAATTTTATTTTGTACTTCAGGGTTAAGTTCGAAATTATCAGCTCGAATTAATCGTTGTTCATCAGTTGGTGTGCCGTTCGGGTTATATAAGAATTCATTAATAATTCGATGCATGTGCTGTGCGGTTGTTTCATCCTCGCCGCGCGCCTTCAGCTCCTTGATTAACGCAAGAACATAAGTAGATAATCCAGGAATAAAGACCGACGCCTTGGATACAATCGCTTTGCATACTGCTACGTAAGCATGTCCATTGATATCCGACAGCTTCGAATCCAGCGTATCAGCAGTTGCATGCAGGTGTTCCTTCGCTTTTCCTAGTGTGCCGCCAAAATAGACCGGATAGGTAATATCAGAACCAATATAGGAATAAGCGATGGTCTTGAATCCTGGTGCTAATACGCCTGCGGTTTTTAAGACATCGATCCACTCATGCCAGTCTTCACCACCCATGACTTTAACGGTACCTTCAATTTCCTCGTCCGTTGCTGGTTCAAGTGTGACGGGAACCATCGCTTCCGGTTCAAAGCTAATAAAGTTACCCGTAAATGGTGTACCTGTTGTTTTTAGTACAGATTTCCATTTCCCATCACCGTTTGGCTTAGGTCGAACACCTGTAGCAAGGCTATACACTAGGCAATCAATCTGCCCGAAGTTGTCGCGAATGAAGTTGATGACCTTCTCACGCATATCGGCATTGAAGGCATCACCAATAAAGTCCTCAGCAATGAGTCCTTCTTCCTTTGCAAACTTTTGGAAAGCAAGGTTATTATGAAAGCCTGCAGTTCCCGAATCTTTTTCTGTTGATGGTCGCTCGTAAGACACATTGAGAGTATTGGCACCACCACCGAAAGCCAGTGAAATACGCGACGCGAGACCTAACCCTGAGGAACCACCTAGCACTAATACATTTTTAGGAGCATTTTTAATTGGAGAACTGTTCTTAACATCATTTATTTGCTGCTGAACGATCGCTTTACACCCTTCTGGATGGCAATTAGCGGCAACAACACCCTTTACAATTTTTATTTTATTCAAAATAAAGCCTCTGAAATAAAGTATGGGTAAATTACATGCAAATTTAAATCAAATATTTAATGACAAAGATGAAATAACTGCATTTATATAAACATGTACATTCAACAATAAATATGACGAGTGTCTCATTTTGTTTTTGGTGGCATAAGGGGGCAAGCATCTGGCACCAAAAGACAACAAGGTTGTGCACGGTATTGCATTTGTTTGTAAATGTAAAATACCACCTAGAAGATGGTTAATAATCATATAAATTGTTGTTTGTTATTGATATCTTGTGCTTTTAACACTATATAATGACGAGTTTGATATTGGCTTGACTAAAAATATAAGGTGTTTTTTACTTGGGATGACAATGTTGAGAGGTGATTTAAAGTCAACAATCAAAGGACCTAAAGCAGTCTAAATAGCTTCGATTGTCTATTTATTGATCTATTATGAATAAAGCGTAGTTGAAATTAATCAAATCGAGAAATTCGAGTGTTAAGCTATTGAGTGCGTATATACATGTGCACAAAGCTAAAATATGTCTGCGTTTTATGGAGGGAAAGTAGAAATAAAACATGATAATTACTTCTACTTAAATAGTGATTTTAAGATTAAATCATTCTTCAACAAAATACTTTTGAAGTGCATTCAGTTTTGCCGTATTACGGAGATGCGGAAGATAGATCATATACATGTTTATTTTTTTTAAAGGATAGTCTGCTAATATTTGAACCAATCGCCCATTTTTTAAAGCGTCGGTTATTTGTGAAGTTGGCTGGAGTGTAATGCCTGCGCCTTCTAAAGCTGCATTGAGAATTGCTTGTCCACTGTTTATGGCTAACCGAGATGCGATTTCTGGTGTGTAAAGCTTTTCGCCATCGGTAAATCGCCAATGTTTACTATTTT
The DNA here is from genome assembly GCF_009910675.1 of Photobacterium alginatilyticum. GTDB lineage: Bacteria > Pseudomonadota > Gammaproteobacteria > Enterobacterales > Vibrionaceae > Photobacterium > Photobacterium alginatilyticum. The sequence goes on from NZ_RSEJ01000001.1 coordinate 341,461, forward strand.
TACCTAGTCTGTTTTCTAGGCACTGATGATGGACTAACTCATTTGGATGCTGTGGTGTACCGTACCGATCGAGATAACATGGGGAAGCACAGGCAATCAATGAATAGCTTCTGATTCTTTGTGCAATGAAAGATTCATAACCTTGTGTATGATCACTGAAAATAATGTCATAGCTCTCTTCTGATAAGTCGATCGGTTGATTGGTTAGGCATATATCGACATTCATTTTTGGGTAGTCGTTGTGGAATTTAGCTATTATCGGTGCAAGTATGCTGATACCAAAATTGACACTGGATGCAATATTCAGTTTACCGGATGGTTCATTTATCGTTCGATGGATATCTTCTTCAGCGGCACGTAGCTCTGCAAGGATATTTTTGCATCGGTGGTAATAATGCTCGCCAGCAGTTGTCAGGCTTTGGCTTCGAGTCGACTTATACAGTAATTTGGTGCCCAGCAATGCCTCCAGCCCACGAACATGTTTGCCAACCATTTGCGCGCTAAGATTTTTCTCTTCAGCGACAGATGCAAATGAGCCGCATTCTACAGCCCTGACGAAGATTTCGATACTGGTCAATCGGTCCATTACTATCCTCTATTGATGTTCGTTATCTATTGTAAATGGAAAAAATAATAGGTTCTTATTGGAAACTATCAGTTTCGACTGTCTTCTGTATTAATATATTTATCATTATTGAAACTGCGAATAATATCACGTTTGTACTGCAGAGGTGAAAGGTAAACATGGACTTCACATACATGAGCGTGAGTATTGGAACATTGTGATGAATATAGTTGAATGAAACCTGAATCGCCCCGACAAAGGGGGAAATAATCTGAATGACAAGGCGCGGTTGGCCAATGATAAGAACTGACGAAAGATATATAAGGTAAGGTGCATATAGTTAGTCGTAATCTGCTTTGACACTGTTGGTGGATAAGTTTGCAGTGTTATGTCTGAAGAGGTGCAAGGGTTGCATTAATGAAAAATTATGATGAATATCAATCGATGTTGTTAGAGGCTTAAAGATATAAGTAAACCGATGATACTGATAAGAGTAGAATAAAGACTACTTTTCTTTAAGTGACCAACTTATTTGAAGATGCCTTAATAATTCTGTCTGATAAAACTAAACTATCGGGAGAGCTGAGTTGTATTCAATAGTAAGAAAATAAATTAAACCAGCACAAATTTATCTTATTCAATATGCTCATAGTGTCAACTCAAATTATGTCATTTTCTCTTTAGATGAAGAATAGGTATTGTATATTTATTAAGTGTTGGTAACGGTTAAGCGAGTCGCTGAGGATATCAAAAAGATTATCGATGAAATATTATCTGCAAATTGTAACATGATTTTTATTGTGGTTTCATTAGTATGCAAGACTATGTGTTTTAATAAATGTAGTGGTTATGAGTTTATCCGGCGGCTTATTATTTATCAAATGAGTTCGTTAAAATGAGGCTTATATGTACAAGTGTTATTTAGTTATAGGGTGTTTGGTTATTTCTTGTTTTGTACAGGCAAATCCATTTTCTATTCCGCAAGATACTGGTTGGTCAGGTTTCTTCATGGCTGGTGGAGGTTATACAAATTATAAATCAAACTATTATACTGGGCCAGATGGCGAAGAACAGGTGGTTAATATATCCGGGAAACCTAATTCACAGGGTGTTTTTACACCGAGTTTTAATGTGGATATCCGCTATACTTTTGCTGAGAGTCGAACACAACTTTTTTTGGGTAGCTTGATTCAAGATGTTGTTCGATTTGATTATACTCAACAACTTGGTATTCGACAGCAAATTGGTAACAAAGGTGTTATCTCCGGAAGTTTTGTTTTCTCTGCTATGCCGGGAGAGGTATGGCAAGACCCTTATGAGACGAATGTTGAGCGTGATGATACTGATCGCAAATCCCATGGGGGGCGATTGGCGTGGAGTGACATATTAGGCAGTAAAGTAAACCTTACATACACCTATCGAAATATAGATGTCGATAAGGAACGAAGTGGTCACAGTTTAGTGGGAAAAACTATTAAAGGTAACTCGATTACAGAAAATGAAATTTCAAAGCTTGATCGAAATGGGACTATTTCTCAGTCTGAAATTTCGTATTATTGGACTTTGTCGAATCAAAAGACATTGACACCTGCTTTCATCTACAAGATAGCTGACATAGATGGTGTAGCTGAAAAGTATCATAGTGTTGGTATTAAAATGACATATAGTTATACGACACAACACTGGTCTATTGTACAGAATTTGTATGTAAGCAAAAGTGATTTTGATAGCGAAAATCCATTATATTCTCGAAAAGCTGATGCAAAGGATTTTGGTATCAGTGCATTATTATTTAAGCATAAACTCTTTGGGTACTCGGCACTAAGTGGTTTTATTAGTGGAGTTTATGCTAAATCAAACTCAGATATAAATTTCCGTGATGCCGAGCTTTTCTCCATAAGTACAGGGTTTCTTTATCATTTTTAGAATGATACTTGTTGCATTATTGTCGTTCTTATAGGTGTTAACTTTGCTTTAGTGACTCTTTAGTGTGTTCTTCGGGTATTCACCAAACATTTTAAAATAGTCTTTACTAAAACGACCTTGATTAATGACACCGTACAGGTTTAACACCTGAGTGATGTTTATACAATTTTTAAAAGTTAATTCCTGCCTAATCATATACATGCGTCTAATCGTCAAATACTGCTTAGGTGTAACGGAAAGTAACTGTTTAAAGGCATACTCTAATGTTCTGATGCTGCAATAACATTGCTCTGCTATATCTGGCACTGACAGGAAGATGTTATTATTGCTGTTAATGTATTCAAGCGCTCTTGTAACTATTGCATGGCGTTTATTGTATGGGATTTTTGTTTTCTTTAGTTCATCTTTATTGTTTATAAAGAGTATTCTTATTGCGTTGGCGATATAGCATTGTATGTCCAATACGGCCATTTCGGATAGGCTATCGCTGTGTTTGAGTGAATAGTCGATGTTTCTGAACAGCTGTTTTTTGAAATTTTGATACGAATTAAAATTTGTCTTCCCTGATCTTATGATCTCAGACTTTTGTATCAATGAAGAATGTAAATCATGGCCTAAATGTTTAGCCAAGAATTTACTATCAATACTAAAATGGTAGCCATTTAATTCTTGCTCAAATAAAGCGATAATCTCTTCTGATGGTGGCATAATGTACAAGCTATCATCGGCATTGACTTGTATGCCATTAACTTTTATGGCGGTGTCATTGTTAGGAATGGTAAATGCGAAATGCTCACTTTGACAAACACCATGAAACATGGCTTGCTCTCCAATACTAATTCTTGACAACATAACCTTCGGAAACATAACCAACTCATTGGAAAAATTGAAAGTGCGTCCAGATAATTGTTTTACAGTTTGATCAAGATGAGATAAGGAAGCAGCAAACTGCTCAATATCATTATGACTAAGAGAATCTTTTATAATCATTTTTATGTTGTTAGTACCAAAGTTGGTATCTGTTTTTTTTGGAATGAATGTCACACTATTATATGTAAAAAGCAATGTCCACCGCTTAATTATTATTTTGTGAAATACGGTTTAGGCATAAAAATGTCTGTCAAAATAGTTCATGATGTATATCTTTGAATTATAGATAAAAATTGATAATGATTGTTTATGTCTTGGGGAAATGTACAAAATGCGCAATTTTGTTTGCGTTATTTGTTTTATTGTTTGTTTGCAATGCTTTAGTTAAATTGGTTATTTGTGTGATGATAGTACATTTTTAGATATTATTTGTCATACTTTTAAGTGGAGCGGTGATAATTTTTCGATGTGTTAGATATTGTATGATATATATTTTATTGATGTATTTCGTTCAACGATTGATATGTGATCAGATAAGATTTAACTTAATAAACCATGAGAATAACCGTAAATGATAATTACACGCATGTAATAAAATTCCGCTCTCAATAGAGCATTGTACAAAATGCGCAATTCCACGTTAAGCCATATATTGCTTGTATGATGTGTGGTAATTTTATAATTGTAATCTTAAAGCACAGCAATATTTTGTAAAAGTCAAGGAAAGCCATGAGCGTAGACATCATTCAACTAATTATTGATACATTAGAGATGGCTGTGTTTTATTTTCTTCTCGCTTATGCCTTTATAGAAATATTATAATTACGAGAGATTTTTTTTGATCTAGCCTGTCACTTTCGTCAAACTTCTGTTGTTAATCAGAGGTTTATCTTTATATTGCTATCTTTTGGTTAAGAAGAGTTATGAGCGATAGAATAATACGATCCTGCATGAAGTTTAGTTAAAAAAGAGTGAGTGAGCAAAGTGTATTTTTGCTTGTATTGATTCTATTTTTGCTTGATTTATATTGAAATGTACAAAAGGCGCAAACTTTTAATTATTTATGATCGTGTCAAAAAAAGTTGTGTTGGTTTGGGCTATTACTATGAATCTTAATGAGCATGATTTTAAAAACATAATTATAAGTTAATATAAAACTGGAAAATTACGGTGGTATAATATGAATAATAGAAGTATCCGTTTTCAGCTGAGAATCTGTATTAGTCTTGTCCTTGTTATTGCATTTTCTTCTATTTCAGTCGTGGTGTACAAAAATACATCAACGATTTTTCTTGAACAAACTATGAAAGCACATCAGTCGAAGTTGGAGGCTTTGGCTGAGATGATTTCAGATGAGTTTAATGTTTACCTTGAGAGTACACGCCAAATGGAAAAAGCTTTTCGAGGAGGTTATCTGAATGGCTTGTCTTTTGGAACGGACCCATTTTATTTTTCAGGTCATGCCGTAAAAGATGTTCGTTTAAATGGTCAATCTCTGATTAATAACTCGGCTGTCATTGACCGTTTTACACAAGATACATCAGCTATTGCGACTTTATTCGTTGCCACTGGCGATGATTTTATTCGGGTATCTACCTCATTGAAAGATCAAAATGGGAACCGGGCTATTGGTACTATGCTGGGTAGAAGTCACCCTGGATATAACCTGTTAAGCAATGGCCAGCCATATCATGCGAAGGTCGAACTATTTGGACACCTTTATCTAACTTATTATTTTCCGATTAAGGACTCAGTTGGTAGCGTAAAAGCGTTGTCTTTTGTTGGGATTCCTATCGAAGCAGTAACCCAGTCCATTTTTTCAACATTAGCTGATGTTAAATGGGGCGATACGGGTTATAGCATTGTCATGGACAATGCTATAAAGAATCAGGGCGAAATACTGTACCATCCGCTAGCTGCTGAAAAACCGAAGTCGATTCTTGATTTTACTGATTACGATGGAAATAAACCGTTTGGTAAGTTATTTGAGCATAAAACGGGCGTGATGATGTACCCTTATCATTACCTGAACTCAGTTGGTGAAAAGTATCTAGTTTATACGGATGTTCCCGGCTGGAACTGGAAACTGGCTGGAGGAACGTTTATCAGCGAAGTAACCAAAGGTAGCCGTGAGATATTATTCTCAATCGTCACAATTTCTTTTGTTGTTACTGTTCTCACACTTATTGCTATTAATGTTTTCATACACCGACTGACAAAGCCTCTTGTCTCTTTGGTTCGAGGCATGGAGAGGCTAGGTGATGGTGAAATCAGTATGGCAATGGAGGGAGGACATGCTGATACAAAGAATGAAATCGAGCGTCTGAGCTACGCTACCTCTACTATGGCTACCAAGCTAAATCGTTTGGTCAACAATATACGAAAAACCAGCGATTCGGTTCAACAACAAGCCGTGAGTGTTTCAGATGAAGCAAGAGCAAATTTATCGCAATCTGAAGTTCAGCAAGCACAGGTTGAACAGGTTGCTACTGCAATTGAAGAGCTAGCTGCGTCAGCACAGTCGGTTGCCGAACAGGTAGAAGAAATTGCGGATAATGTTCAAACTGCGAATGAGGACAGTAATAGTGGCTCGGCTTTGGTTAGGAAAGTCGTTTCTGACGTTGAGTCGTTGAATCATCAATTAGGTCAGACTGCAGAAGTGATCGAGACACTTAGCCGTGAAAGCGATAATATTCAGGCTGTTACTAATATGATCAACGATATTGCCGAGCAGACAAACCTGTTGGCATTAAATGCCGCGATTGAAGCGGCACGTGCTGGTGAGCAGGGCCGGGGTTTTGCTGTTGTTGCTGATGAGGTGAGAAGTTTGGCACAGCGGACGCAGGGCTCGGTTAAAGATGTTGTTGCTATTATCGAACAGCTCAAAATCAACACCTCGAGTGCGGTTGAGATGATGTCAGAGAGCCAACTGAAAGGCACGTCTGTCACCCGGCAGGTTGCTCAGGCGGGTGAGATGTTAGACAACATTGCCAGTCAGGTAGATGTGATTGCCGTGAAGTCTGAAGCTATTGCAGCTACGTCTGAGGAGCAAGCCCATGTTACGCAAGATATCGCGATGAGCGTCAATGAGATCAGCTCGTTAAATAAGAGCAACTATAGTACAACAGAAAAGACAGCTGAGAGGGCAAGCCAATTGAAGAAGCTGTCAGTAGATTTAGCTAATCAAGTCGCTTACTTCCGGTAAACTACTCCTAAGAGGAGTTCGAACATTGTCGCTGAGTAAAGCGACAATGTTCATAGCTAAGAATTATTATAAAACATTCAAACCTTTTTAGAGTGTGGCGAAAATTAGCGACGTTATGAATAATGTATCCACTGAAATGAGTTGGTGGATTGTTAGGGAGTTGTATTTGCATGTTACTGATATGATAGTAATCAATTTATGCTAAATGTTGAATACTCATGTGCAAGTGGTTGCTATTGCGGGCGGTTATTATTAAAGCTGTTAGCTGATAAATATATCAGTTATAATGCAGCAATTTGTTGTCTATCGATATGACAAGCGGCGCAATTTAAGAATTAATAGCTCAGGAGTTTCATGTTTTCAGGCTCAAGCCCAATAGAAAAGTTTTTATTTATGTTGCTCACTGCGATTTTCGTAGCTGCTTCTGTATTTGTCGTGAACACGGTAACTGATTTTTTTGTTGAACTGGAAATTAGTAACGAGAAGGAAAGCATTCACCAGAATCTGGCTCTAGTTCGCTCCAATATAGAAGCAGGCATTTATAAAGATACTTACCTTGCCGATAGCCTTGCAACAGTGGTTTCTATTGATCCTGATTTTGCGAAAGAAAACTGGACGATTATTGCAGGAAAACTTCTTGGTAAAGCTCGTTATGTTCGTAATGTCGGCATTGCTCCTGACAATGTCATCACTCATGTTTACCCACTAGAAGGGAACGAGGCTGCCGTTGGTTTCGACTTCAGAACTCGTCCCGAGCAATATAAAACAGTGATGTTTGCTAAAGAGTTACAGAGCGTCTACATTGCTGGTCCTGTCGAGCTAGTACAAGGAGGCGTCGCTATAATAGCCCGTTATCCAATTTTCTCAGATTATCCTACGAATGGAGATTATTGGGGGAGTGTGAGCGTGGTCATGGACTATGAGGAAATACTCGATGACTCTGGACTATCAACCTTTGAGGGCGCAGAGATTTCGCTTCGAAAGCAGAGGTTAGATGGCTCTACAGGACCGGTTTTTTATGGCAAAGCAGGCACATTTGGCGATTCTGATTTGGAATTCCCAATTAACTTGCCGACCGGTAAGTTGCTTTTGGCAGCAAATTTTCAACTTAGAAATATTGAACAGATTCAATTTACTGAAGCTGTCGTCCGATCTATTGGCGGTTTCGTTGCTCTAATTTGCTATTTCTCAGTCGTCCTTTTGTATCGGAGCTATAAGAATGCACACAAAGATTCGTTACATGATGAGCTGACACGGATACCCAACCGTCGATTTATTATTACACTGCTGGAACGATTGATGGCACCTGCCGATAATAAACAGCCTTTCGCTTTACTGTACATTGACTTAAACGGCTTTAAGTTAGTGAATGATAATTTAGGTCATGAGGCTGGTGATGAATTATTAAAATATGTTGCAAGTCGGCTGGTAGATACTGTACGCGTTTCGGATACAGTATCGCGGTTTGGAGGAGATGAGTTTATGGTCGTCCTCCGGGGTGTTTCTAGACAAGAGCAGATTAAAAAGATTGTTAAACATATCTATCAATCAGTTGAGTCAGATTCCCTTGTATGGTGTGGCAATCAGATTCAACCTTCTTTAAGTATCGGTTACTCTATTTATCATGGCCAAGATATTAGTATTCAGCAGTTGCTTGCAAATGCAGACAGATACATGTACGAGCAGAAAAAAAAGCTTAAATATCTGATAAAGTGATTAATCGGTATAGTTCAAGCGCATGGACGATTAATTAGTCGTTATTTAGTAACTTTATTTCTCTTTGCTCGACTAATTCTTAGTAAGATACCTAGTATTAGGTAGGGTGAAAGTAGAATGAGCAAGTAGTTGGCAAATATTACTAGTATCTCAACAGCAAGCTGATATATGTCAATTCTCATGAAGACCCCAGTTCTTGTTCAATTTTTGTTACTACAACATTGGATAGTAATTGTCGTTAGCTACATCATGATCTCACCAATGAACTGAACACTTCAATACTCACCAACCCTTGTATTAACTGTCATGAAGGTTTGTAGCGGTATCATCGGAATGAATTTCAATTATAGAGGTTATCACTCTCTATCTGTAGCGTGAATAATTCAACACATGTAACCTAAAAATAGGACGGTGGATGTCCGCTAATGATATTGTGCATGTCTGTTGAAAAAGGGAGTATGGCATTGTTTAGGCTTCAATTAGCAAGATAAAGAGAGACCCGAAGACTAGATAGATCCTTGCAGGCTGAGGGCAGTAGACTGATGAGCACCAAGCACTCATCAGCGACGGCTAAAAATATTCCCTAAACAATTCAATCAGAATTTTAATTTTCTCTGGAAGAAAAAAAGCTGAAGGGTAGATTAAAGTGATTTGATGATCTGGATACTCAAAGCAAGGCATCACTTCTTCGAGTAGCCCTGCTTCAACAGCTTTTCTTGAATGAGCTTCAGGAATAAATGCAATCCCACTACCGTCAATGGCCATTGTTCTTAGCAGGTTTAGGTCATCCGATTTGACTGAAACATGGAGTTCTGAAGGAATTAGATTGGCGTTATAGCGGTTGGTCAATAGACGGTGAGTTTTCAGATCTTCCATTGATGTAATTGGGAGATGTTCTGATAGGTAGTGCTTTGATGCAACCAGATGACTGCGGTAAGAAAGCAGGCTAAATTGGATATAGCTATCATCGCTCACTTTAGCGACACTCGGTAGTAGTTGAAGATCAAAGGCTTGTCGTTTCAAGTCAACACTTTCCTGGTGGTTTTCAATCTCAACGCTTATGTTTGGAAAACGGCTTGTGTATTTGGTTATGATTTCTTTGAAAGCTGACAGAGTCATGATAGCCGTCGGAATCGCAATTCTAACTGTGCCAGTGAGGCTTTGCTGCTGCTCGCTAAATACGCCTATCCCTTGTTCTAACTTGGCGATGGGCTGTGATGCCAGTTCGTACAGTTGTTTACCTTTCTCTGTCAGCTCAATGGTTCGAGTGGTGCGAATGAGGAGCTGACACCCCAATGCAGCTTCAAGTTCTTGTAATCGGCGACTGATTTTTGATCGCTGGATCTTATTGGCAGCCGCCGCTGAGCTAATACCACCATGCTCCACGGTTTGAATAAACAGCCTGAGGTCGTTGAAGTTTACTTTCATTGTTCTGATTTTAGGTCATAAGTGTGCTAAATGTCATTCTACTGAATCTCAATAGCTTTCTCTATAATCGGCCGAAAATTTGTATTTATGGAATTCATAATGAATGCTGATCAACAGTTTAAAAATTGGATGCGTATTCTCATTGTCTGCTTTATTCTAGTATTTGCTTATATCATTGTTGCTGATCGTCATGCCCCTTTAACAACAGAAGGTCGAGTCCTGGGGTATGTTGTTCAAGTAGCACCTGAGGTAACAGGTAAAATTACTCAGGTTTATGTTCGGAACAATCAAAAAGTAAAGCAAGGTGAGGCATTATTTGAAATAGATGATCGCAAATATATCATTGCGCTGGATAAAGCTAACTTGTCTCTAAAGTCTGCATTTGAGAAAGAAGCGACTTTATATTCGCAAAGAGAGGCTGCACAGGCCGATATTAGCCGAGCACTTGCCAGCTATAATAATGCACACCGCGAGTATCAGAGACTTGAAAAGCTATCGCAGAAAAACGTGATCTCGCAATCTAAGGTCGACAATGCTGCGGCTCAGGATCATATTGCAAGAGCGACCCTTCGAGCACAGAAGCAAAATCTTAAAGTGATTGAAGCACAATTGGGGGATGGGAAAGGTCAAAGTACGGCGGTATTGTTAGCGAAAAATATGGTTAACAGAGCGCAGTTGGATTTATCGCATACTGTTGTAACGGCACCAAGTGACGGTGTGGTTACGAACCTGCAGCTTGAAGTGGGAACGACGGCGAGGATGAATTCACCTTTGCTCACATTTGTTCCGACAGGCTCTTTGTGGGTTGCAGCTGACTTTCGAGAAAAGTCCGTTGCAGATGTTGATGCGAACTATTCTGCGTTAGTCACCTTTGATGCAAACCCGGGAGAGGTGTATCGCTTCTCTATCGTAAGCCGAGATTACGGCGTGGCTGCAGCTCAGCAGCAACCCAATGGTTCGCTAACGCAAGTAGAAAAAAACAACCGGTGGGTGCGTGATGCACAGCGTACTCGGGTTAACCTAGAGAATAATGAACGTCTGCCAAATTCACTGTTTGTTGGCTCAAGAGCAACCATAGTTCTATACCCACCAGGCAATACTTTCTGGTCACTGATGGCAAAAACTCAAGTGTATCTGGCCAGTTGGTTTCACTTTATATACTGAGTTTGGTTTTATGAAGACACTACGCATATGGTTTGGCTGTTCTTTGGGGTTGGCTCTCAGCATAATATTTGATTGGTCTTATGGTTTTTTTGCCATCATGCTACCGTTATTTGTGCTGGGAAAACTGGAGCGCTTTAATCTACCCATGTTACTTATGGTGGTTGCTTCCGCTATTGGGACAACAATACTCGCAACGTTACTGGTCGAGCTACTTCAGCCGTATCCCGCCTTGCTGATTGTGGGAGTTGGCGTGATGATGCTGATTAATTGCATAGCGATGATGAAGCCAAAAACGTATCTATTTGGTTTCACGGGGTTATTGGTCGGGTCAATTGTTCTGAATTTTGCAAGTTATGACTTTTTCGACATTGAAGACTTCAATGTCAATCTATGGGTTATTACGCTGGCAAATATTGCCATATGTGCATTGGCATTTTGGTTGTTTCCTGCGGATGATAAAGATGCAGGTTTAAGTGAAATTAGTACGCCAGTAAAGCAGGATATTGATTATATCGCACAAGTTGCTTTAGGGTGGGTTGTGTCTATGGCCGCTTTCATCGTATTTCAGGTTGCCGATCTCTATGATTCGCTATCGGCACTGGCATCGATCATTATCATTATTGCACCGATGACCCTTGCTGGTTCGATGGCTGTGGCAAAAGTCAGAATCATTGGTACTGGTTTGGGGTGTATTGCTGGGTTGGCCGTGCAATTAACATTAGGGAATTGGTTTGGTCACGGAATCCTTTATTGGTTGGCATTTACTATTGCAATGGGGCCATTCTGCCACTGGCAGACCAAGGGACAAATCAAATCAGCAATAGCTTTCTCTGCAATGTCGGCACTTTCGGTTCCACTTACAACAGCTGTAATACCGGAACAGAAAGATGCTTTCTTTTCAATTTTATATCGATTTAGCTCAATCTTTATCTCGGTAACCATGACTGTAATGCTGATCTGGGTCGTTCATCATGGGATCCGCCATCAGCTATTAAAACCTATTGGAAAATAGCGTTGTGGCATGAAAAGAACATGTATTTATGATGTTAGGCGAGTACTAATCAACAAACACTTGAATAGTGTGTCCACAAGTTTAACCGTCGCATTGAAACCAGCCGAGTGCTGGTTTTTTCTGCCTGACATTCAGATAAACCTATCCTTGAAGCCTTCCCTTCTTCTCTTCCAATTCCAGTTCCTTGTACTGATGCGCTGTGCGTAATCGTCGCTCCAGCATAGCCAAGGTTTAAATTAATGCGCCGTCTTTTTTTTAGTTCAAAAATAAATAAATTGTTTCAAATTATTACAGAGAAAGAATATATTATGCTCGCAAATGAGTGGTGATGCATAGTTATCACATGATATCGAAAACATATTTTTATTATCAGAGGGTTAAGAGATTAAACTTACTATTAAAAATAAGCTAACCGCATTATGCGCACCAGGGTGCTTATGATGGGTGGTTTTTTCATTGTAAATCTTATGAGCACAGAAGTATCTGTGGTCGAAGCGGAAAAAACCAATTTTAATCATAAGGTTACATACTTCCCATCCCTCATTTAATAATAAGGGATTTTCTGTGCAGATACGACATGGGCTGAGCCAATGAATAGCACCTTTAACTGAATGAGGGGCTTACAAGCGCTTAATATGAACCCGAATAACATAATAAAAGTGATAATTATTCACTGAGGCTAGTATGCAATTTATAAAAAATTTGAAAATTGCGACCAAAATGCTGATTCTGGTCAGCACCCTACTTGTGCTTATGATGTGCATAGCGGGCTATGGATATCTAAAGCTGTCGCAAATTGGGGAAGAGCTGAAAGGCATTACTTCTGAGGATATTCCCCTTACAGATATTGCCACCATTATTTCAACTCAGCAGTTAGAATCCGCCGTGTTGGTCGAGCGGACGCTAAGGAATGCGGGATTAAAAGATGCTGATACAGAGAGTAACCTGACATATTTCAGGCAGGCTTTCGCAGCCATGAACGCTACGATTAATAACAAGCTAGATGAGGCGGAAAAGCTGTTGGCGCAGGCCATGATGCACGCCACATCAGAACGGTTAAAGGATGAAGAAAAGTCGCTGAGCACTAGTTTACGGCAGTTGCGCTCCCAACACTTGCAATACGAGCAGTATGTTGATGATTTGATTAAGCAGGTTGAGCAAGGCAATCTGGTCGAGGCTGAAAGTCGGCTTGCTGCTCTTGAGTCGACTCAGAAGAAGCTTAACCATAATCTGGAGTTGTTCCTTGTTGATGTAGAAGTGATGACTGAGGATGCGTTGCTCATTGTTGAAGAACATGAGCATGCCGCGATCATTGGTATGATAGCTATTGGTGCGATTGCTATTCTTTTTGGCGCCGCATGCGGGTACGGCTTTACCATCACGATTACTCGTCCTCTGAAATATGCTGTAGACGCATCAGATAAAATGGCTAATGGTGATCTTCGAGTTATTATTGATGCTGATCACAGTGATGAAACTGGTCAACTATTAAAAGCCATGAATAATATGGCCAGAAAAATGGAGATGACCATTGTGCGAATTCTTCAGTCTTCTGATCTAATTGCAACTTCTGCGGCAGATATGGCTGCTGCCACGGAGCAGACTACGCAGGCAATGAATGCCCAGCAACTCAACACTGAACATGTCGTTTCAGCCATGACTGAGATGTCAACAACTGTTCAGCAGGTCGCTGACAATGCGTTAAATACATCTCAGCTGACACAGACTGCGAGTGAAGAAGTGCATAAAGGAAGCCAGATAGTCGCTGAGAATCAACAGGCTGTGACTGGACTGGCAAGCCAGGTCCTGGATGCATCAGGCAAGCTCGATGAGCTAAAACTTGAAAGTAATAATATTGGTGATTTTGTTACCAGTATTACTGAAATAGCGGATCAGACCAACCTTCTGGCACTGAATGCCGCTATTGAGGCTGCTCGGGCTGGAGAGCAGGGAAGAGGATTCGCCGTTGTTGCAGATGAAGTTCGTTCTCTGGCTATGCGTACGCAGGACGCGACTTCTCAGATCCACAAACTGATAGAACAGTTACAGAATAGGGCCACATCAGCGGTAGAGGTTATGGAGCTTAGCCGTCAGATGGTAGAAGAGAGTTCAGACAAAGCCGTCATTGCCAGTGAATCTCTGCAAATGCTCAATCAGTCTGTTGATGAAATTAATCATAAGAATATTGAAGTTGCCACAATTTGTGAGCAGCAGTCGGTCGCTTCTGAAGAGATTAACCAGAGTATTGTCAGTATTAGCCAGTCAGGCAGAGAAGTGCTTGGCGGCGCAGAACAGACGGCAAACTCGGGTCAGCAATTGGCTGAGTTGGCCGAAGAGCTAAGAGAATTGATGCAGCAATTTAAAGTAAGAAAGCAGGTAGGTTAAGAGCAAAAGAAGAGAGAAAACCCAGCAGAAGAGCTGGGTTTTTCGTCTGAAATGGATTAGCTCATACCTGCTCTGACAGTTACCTTAGTTTCTTGATATACACCTGAAACTGTTCCGTATCTTGCTGAATTACGCATTTCCAGTTCATCTTCTCGCAGAGAGTTGTTACCAGGTACAGTCCGATACCGTAGCCATAATCATCGGGTTCATTTATCGAACTGTCTTGGCTGGCGATTGGATTAATGAGTGTTAAACCGGAATCAGGTTGGAAATCAATATTGATATTGCCGTCAGCACTGTATTGCAGGGCATTTCTTACCAGATTTCTTACCAACAATTGCACCAGTACAGGATTTGCCTCAATAAACGCCTCGTGTTCAAACAGGCTGACATTTACACTTTTGTTTGCTGCCAAATATTGATTGCTTTCTATTTCCTGCTTGATGATTTCATTCAAGTCGACCTGTTGAGTGTTAAATTGGGTTAAATCATCGGACCATAGCCACAGTAGGACTTCGCTGGTGGCACACATATTGGTATTGGCTCGTTCAATCTTGTTGAGTTTATTGGCGAGCTTTGGATCTAACTGTGGTTTGGTTTTGTGGATTAACTCTAGTGAGGCTTTGGTAATGGCCAGAGGCGTCCTTAGTTCGTGGCTTAAAACCCGTAGAAACTGTTTTTCTTTATCGTTACGCTGATTGATTTCTATCATCGAGTGACGAATTTGCTTTGCCGCCTCATTCAATTCATTAAAGTGAAAATCAGGTATGGGATCTGCACTGGTGAAGGTCTGTTTTGTTGCTGAGTTCTGACGATTCCACTCATGTAATGCATTGATCGGTTTTATCAATGACCAGCCTAAGTTGCGTATTACTCCGATGGTGAGTACGGCTATGGTTAAAGCCAACAGTGAGGCGATTTCACCAACAGATAGCCCGACCATCTCGTTATTGGATAATTCATAATTGGTATGAAGAACAAATAGTAGTTGGCCAGCGTTGGAGTTGTAGTAAGGCATTAAATAGAAGAACTGATCGTTTTGAGATTGGAAGTACAGTTCTTCCTCCTCCCAAGCCTGATTTCCAAAGACTTGTTGGATAGGTTGGGGCAGGGCATCGTATGTGGGATATACCGTGATCGATGTATTGCTGGCAGCAGGTGTGCCGTGTTCAATGTAGCTTTCTGCCTCTAATGTCATGAAGTAGTGAACGGAATCATCCAGCCCCCAGTCGTATACCACAGTGATCATGTAATAAAACACGAGCAATATGACTGAGATTAGCAAGGCAATCTGTAGTGAGATATATCGGCTAATACTGCGGCTTAACATTGAGCTTGATCCTCTGGTGACGCTATCAGCACACCACGCCCTCGAACGGTAGTGATAAGCGGGCTAACCTCCGGCAAGTCGACTACTTTGCGTAATCTGTAAATCAGCATTTTGAGAGCGTCTTTGGAAGGTGCGTCGCCACCCCAGATATGGTCTTCGATGTCGACTTTAGATACAACGGCAGGGCTGTGTTTGACGAGGATTTCAAGCAACTGCCATTCTGCCGCACTTAGTGCTAGTAGCTTTCCTGCCCGGTAAGCGTGGCGCTCCCTTAAATCGAGAACTAAATCGGATATTTTTATCTTATTGCCCCGCGGCTGAGTGCGTTGCGCCAAGACTTTGATGCGCGCAGTGAGCTCGGCCAGTTCGAAAGGTTTGACGAGATAATCATCGGCACCTTTTTCAAAACCAGTGAGCTTGTCTTCGAGCTTATTGCGCGCGGTAAGCATCAGGCAAGGTATCTGAATGTTCTTGTTGTGCAGTTTTTCTAACAGCGTAAAGCCGTCCATTTTTGGCATCATTACATCAGAGACAATGACTTGATAAGTATTCTCTTCAATAAGATTGAGCGCCATGGAGCCGTTATATGCGATATCACATTCGATGGCTTCAGCTTCAAGATACTCGATTATCAATTCTGCCAAGTCCATATCATCTTCGACAAGTAATATCTGCATTGTTGCGGCTCCGTTTGATTAGATGACAGGTTGGTCGTTGGTCACACAGTGAATACCACCCCCGGCGTTGGCAATATCGGAGGTCTCGATGAGGAAAACATCCCGCCCCGGATAGAAAGATTCAAGCTGGGTTTTAAGGCTCGCATTGTACTGTGTTTGCTCATCGGCCATGGCGGCAACAAACCCGTTACCGACTAACCAGTTAGGGTTGCCATCATAGCGCAGAACATTAAGCCCGGCAGCCTCTGCATCGCTAACTAATAGGTCGTCAGTTTTGCTGTCATCAAGAACGGTTACGACGAGTGTGTTTGAATTTACAAACCTTGCTGTGCCGTCAATGTGGCCAGTGGTCCCTTCACCGGGGTAGTGCCCGAAAGCCCAGATGATCGTGTGCACACCAAGCTTTTCTTTCAGGATTGCTTCATGCTCTTGCTGAGTCATTCCGGGGTTACGGTTGTCCTGACAGTCCCAGTTGATCACTAGAATACCTTCTCCGTTAACCTCGACATTACCTTTTTCCAGTATGTAATCAAGATATTGTTCAGATTTGACGCTGAGCTGCTTGGCGACATAGTCGGGGATAAGGTTGTCTTTGGTATAACCTACATCGCCGCCGAAGTTGCCGCCCCAGGCGTTAAAGCCCCAGTTCTGAATCCAGGTGCTGTTGCCGTCAGTGACATAGATGGGTCCATTATCACGCATCCAGGCGTTGTCGATGGGGACAATATGCCACTCGAGGTTTGCTTCTGTAACACTAAGGCTGGCCATAAGCTGCTGGGCTTGGTCTTTTTCTTCTTGTGTACGGGTAAGCATATGCACTGGCTGATATTTCTGAATAACTGAAACGATCCGAGCAAACGCCGGCCGCATTTTTGCTTCCCATTGATCCGGGTACTGCATCCAAACGGCTGCTTGTGGCTCCCACTCAGCCGGGACTCGTATATTCGCCGTTTTCGTTGTAGTCGCGTTGGAATTTGATGCGGGTGATGTCGAGTCGGCGGAACATGCCACTAAACCGGCTGAAGCACACAAAATAGCAATATTGAGAAGTTTGCGAGGAGAACTGAACATAAGCCTTTCCTTTTGTTTGTACCCTATGGACAAGGCTATGTTAAGCAAGGCCGGGTAACAGGAAGGTAACGCTGAGCTGTGTTTGTTGACGTAGATTGTCCAGACAACAGGACGGTATTCACTCGCTTGAGAGCTGCAGGGTAGTAAGTGTTTGCTATATCGTGAGTGAACCTGATTTATTGAAATAAAGCCGCCCGATTAAATCGAGCGGCTTTGAAGTGGTTAATCGATCGATTAACACATCACCAGGCCATTAGCACTTCTCAATCGCAACAGGGATCCCGTGGCGGGCGGTTGAACCAAAGGTTACATCACGATACAGGCTGGCTCCTTGGCGGGTAGGGTCTACGGCGTTAAAGGCATTAACGGCCATGCCCCCTTTTCTTTCAGAAAGCCCCGGAAGGGTATTGCCGTCTATGGTGATGTCACTTGCACCAAAGGCGGTATGACCATATCCAAGCGGTACCGCTATACAGCCTTTCGAAACGGTATTGTCAGCCTGAACGATGCCTTCAATGAAAGTGCCTTTAGGGGACGTTAATCTCGCCTTGTCGCCGGATGTGAGCCCGTACTGTTTCGCATCAGATTTATTCATCTGAATAAAGTTTGACTCGCCCAGGGCTGTAATGCCCTTGAGTGTCACAGAGTACGGGCTGCGCAGTTGAGGTTTGAACGTCGAGAAATAGAACGGGTAGTCTTTCTCGTTCCAAAGCTCTCGAATGGCGGTGCCGTCCCAGAATCTTTGTTTGTCACAGACCGGTAAACCGTCAAGGTATTCGCCGGAGTGGAAGTTGGTAATATGTGCAAGCCCTTCGTTATACACCTGGAACTGCGCATCCCACCGCATCATCTCGTTAAAGAATTCGCCTTCGTATCGGTTGTCTACCGGGTAATAGCGGCCTCCCCGGGTAAACAGGAACATGGTCGGCCCAATTTCCTCTGCATTTAATCGCTCGGTGAGTAGCGGGAAAATGCGATCGACACTGGTGAACTTGATGTCATCTTTTGTCGGGGTAGGCAATACTTCATCACTGTGTGCCAGGTTGGCGAGTACCGGGATATAGTAGTCTTCTGGGGTGTGGATCGCTTTTGCATTTCCTTTTGCATCCTTGAAAGCGTTCTCACCAAATCCGCGTAAATTGAGATGCTTGGCAACGTCAATCAGGAACTGCTCCATACAGACTCGGTTGCCTTCAGCATTGAGTGGTGTTCTCGGCGTAATAATCGGGAAGGATACAACATCCCCCATTAATTCGCTTCCCCATTGGCGAGAAGCGCCCCACTGTTCGTACTGGGCCAGATCCGGAACAAAATAATCGGCGTAGATATTGGTTTCGTTGATATACGGGTCTGATGCGATGATCAGGCCTAGCTGTTTAGGATCTTTGATGGACTCTTCAACCTGGTCCTTCAGGCCAGAGCAGGCATAGAGAGGGTTATTGGCCCACGCGATCCAGGCCTTGAACTGGAACGGATTGCCATTGGCATGCGCAACAAGTAGCTCCCCGGCATTGTCCTGAACGAAAGTCTCGTTCCAAGGGTGATCTGACGGGAATGGATTGACTCCCTTGCTGACCTTTTCCTTGTATTCATTGCTCTGCCGGTAGTCGCCCGAGCGTTCAACATTAAAGCCGCTGACGTGTGCGTGTTCGAAGGCCATCATGTCGTAGAGCGGAGAAGTGTTCTCAAACCCCATACTGCCGGTGTGCAGCATCCCGCCTTTGGCGTTATGGGCCCCGACAAGTGTCGCGAGCATGATCATGGCGAACCCGAACTGGCCACCATCACTGGCGTTACAGCCGGTATTGGTCTCGATTGAGACACGACGGCCGTGTGAGCTGAACTCGTTTGCAAGCTCTTTGATTTTGTCTACAGGGATCTGGCACTCATTGGCGTATTCAGCCATAGAGTATTCATTGACACGTTTTGCCAGTAGTGAGAAGGCTGTTTCTACTTTAACGCTCTGGCCGTCCTCTGTCTTAATTGTGCCACTGAACTTAATGTTGCAAGGTTTTGTACTGTCAGATGTAGTTAGCTGCTGACTTGCAGCGTCTATCACCATTTGGGTATCCGCATCGCCTTTGCCGCAGGCTTCGGCTGTGAGGAATTTACGGTAAAGGGGATGTTTCTTGTCGGTGACGACCAGGTAGGGGGCATTGGTATAGTTGATTTCACCAGCTTTGTACGCGCCTTCCTGGCTACAGGAAGCCAGATAGGCTTTGTTGTAGCGCTCATTGTTGATGATGTGCTGCATCATGGCATGCATCAGTGCAGTATCGCCACCCGAACGGATAGGGACCCATTCACAGTTATCTGGCATTGATGATGTGGTGAGTGAGCGAAGGATAGGATCGACGACCACATAACGGAAGTTAGGGTTTTGTGTTCGCGCATCAGCCAATCGCTTGGAGGCGGAGTTCAGGCTTATACCGCTGAGCCCGGGGTTGGTGCCGATAAATATTGCGAATTCGCAATGCTCAAAATCGGTCGTTGGAAGGGCACCACTGTTGGCTCCGTCTTCGACGCCCAATGCACATCCGGCGACTTGCTGGTGGCCGCAGTATGAGTCTTTGTTACCAATATTGGGTGTCCCCCAGGACGCTTCCGAGAAACGTGTGTAAAAGCCCCACCGGGCTGGGTCTTCTGAACAACCTGTCATCAGTAGCTGGTTTTTCTTAGGACCAAAGTCCGGATACTCTGGGTTGGCAACGGTTTTATCATCGTGGATCTGTGCCAGGCCTTCGACATGGCCTTCACCAAAGAGATTGCCGCCTTCAACGACTTCTTTTACAAGTTGCTCGTAGGAAATTGATTGCCAGCGGTTTTCACCTCGTTTTCCAACACGTTTCAAACACTGAGTCACGCGTCGTGGATCGGTGATAGCATCAGGAACCGCATTTCCTCTGCCACAAAGTGTGGCCCGGTGTTCGTTACCCTTTTCGCCAATTAATTTCTGCATCGCATCCTGAGGCGAGACTTCCATGGCAATGGGGCTGCCCGACTGAGTGGATAAGGCGTAAGGGTTACCGCATACACGCAGAATCTTACCGGTTTTGTTGTCGATACGAATGCGAACACCGCAGACGTTATAGCAACCAAAACATTTGGTAAACGCAAAGCGCTGGTCCGGATTGTTGGCCAGCTTGTTATCAGGCCCTACTATGAATTCAGGCTCGGGGCTTAATGGGGCGTAGCGGCTGATGTCATGATCGTGGTTACCTGTCGCTGCGGTTGCTTTGCCTGCCAGTCCGCCAGTGATAGCTGTAGCAGCCCCTGCTTTTAAAAATTGTCTTCGGTCCATAATTAGCGCTGCCATGTAAGATTCGAGTTTAAGCTATACGGGTGATCACTTTCTGCTGCCGTCAAGCCGATATAGAAAACGTTAGGCTGGGTATTCTTGTCTGATTGCAGCACCAATGCTTCGTGTTGTTTGAGTAATTTGGAGACATTACTGTCGGGGTTATTCAAATCACCAAACACACGGGCACCGCCGGTACAGGTTTCAACGCAGGCGGGAAGAAAGCCTTTTGAAGTTCGTTGAATACAGAAGTTACACTTATCTACGGTTTTTGTTTTGCTGTTGGTGAAGCGAACACCGTCATACGGGCAGGTGTAGACACAGAAATTGCAGTCGATGCAGCCCGTGGAGTCGACGACGACGATTCCGTCTTCTTTGCGCTTGAACGTGGCTCCGGTCGGGCATACCTTGGTACAAACTGGGTTATCACATTGATTACAAAGCAGTGGAAGGTTGAGGGTATATTCTTTGCCGTTAATTTGAGTACTGCTTTGATGTACCTGGGTCCGGTGTTCATCAGGTTCCGTGCCATTTTCTTGGCCACAGGCAGTGACGCAGGCTTTACAGCCGTTACAGCGACGCAGGTCGATGACCATAGCCAGTTTTTTGTGATTGTTGTCAGAGCTGCTCGGGACTATTGATGCAATGACGGGTGAGGCTGAAACCAATGAAACCGTGGTACCGCCAGCGAGTAACTTAATCGCCTTACGTCTATCCATTTTTTTCCACCTCATTACTATTTTTATTTATTGTTTTGTACCAGCGATTGTGATGCTGCTTTGCCCAGTTTTCATCACATTTACCTGTGATCATGTTGCTTAAACCACCCTCGGAAATAACGGTTGCCATGAATATATGAACAATGGCAAATGCGCCGATAATCATCGCGGAAATAATATGAAGTGAAATGACCATAGGGGCATTTTCAGGCGTGGGGGCAATCTCTGAGAAAAAGAGCATTAAGCCTGTTGCAGAGAGGATAATAAAATTAATGGTAAATACCCAGAACCAGAGTTTTTCGCCACCATTAGCAAAACCCGCATCAGGATGCTGTTTTTTACCAAAATTTATATAGCCTCCTGCTTTAATAAACCAGTCAATATCATATTTTTTAAATAGCTGCTTCTTCCACCACATAATAACCATGAGGAGCGCACCGGCCATAAAAGGGAAAACAGCTAACTCATGTAATGTTGAAGATAGTTTGACAGCGGCTGCCCAGTGAGTACTTCCAGGCTCGAAAATGACTTTTCCAGCGCCAATTACGACACCTGTAAAAATCAATATTAAACAAGGGATTGCACCTAACCAGTGGACTATAACGCTTCGAATTGACCAGCGCTGGATTAGCCTGCCAGTAAAACCACTCTCAAGTTTTGATGTTCCGTTGATGAATACAAATAGGCCCATCAGCAGGGCGACACCCACAATGCTAGCGATCAATAACCATGAAATTGCGGATTGATACGACAATATGCTTAACCATATAGAAGATTGTTCCATGTTGAACCTTCACTCTTATCTTTTAATTATGAGAATTAACTTTCGAAATGTACTTGTGAAATTTTATACTGTTAAATACCTCTTCATGCCTAAAAAGATAGCTAACCTTCAATGTCTTATCTGCAGATTAATATCAGCGTATAGGGATTTAAGACAGGGAATATAGCCATCTTACCAATGGTAACTTAATTTTTAAGGCTGATGTTACTACTGGTAACTTGCGAAAAGTGTGATTGGTATACTATTTTGGCGATATGAATAGGTTGAGTTATGCTTGTTGAGCTGATTATTAATTAATCTTTGATCAACATCATGAAGATGCTTAGATGAGAAGAGAAGTGAGTGTAATTTTATTTTTCAATAACGTAGTTTGGCAAAGTGGGTATAAGCCTGACGGTGCAACCTGCAAGCGTAAGTTGATAGCTTGCAGCTAATTGAGTCGATGTTCCTTTCCGGTGTTTACTTAGTCAGAATATGGTGAACCTCTTCTTTTAAGTAGCTTAATGCCGCCTCTTGTGGGATTAGGCCTGCAATTGCAGCCTCACCTACTGATTCAATGAGTCCGTAAACAGAAATCAGCTTTAAACGGTTTTGATAGTTATTGCCAGAGACTGGCAGTTGAAAAAGTTCCGAGTAGGCTTTAACAAAGAAGTTTTGAATATTTTGCGAAAGGTCAACATTGCTTGGATAACACTTTAGTGCAGCAATGGTAAGGCCGTAAATCTTTGAGTTTACTTGCATGCAGTCAAAGTAGGACTCACAAAGAATAGCAACAATATCGCCGATTGACTGGTTACTTGATTTTTTCGCGGTTTGTATTGATTCAATCAAGCGGTTATCAATGTCTTGATAGATTTGTTTTAACAGGTTTTCTTTAGTTTCAAAGTGGTTGTACGCAATCGGCTTTGTGACTCCGGCCTCTTCCGCAACCGAGGCGAGTGTTAATGCTTCTGCACCGCGGCTTTCGATAATCGATACTGCTATTGATAAAAGCTGCTCTCTTCTTGCCGCTTTATCCATACGTTTTGACATTGCGTACCTTAATACTGCTGAATAAAATCTGTCGTCATAACTTACTGATAGTAATTATACTTTTCGATATCTGTGCTTACAAGGCTATCATTGCTTATTAGCTGGTGACAGGAAGGCAGGAGAGGGGAGCCTCTCCTGACAATGTAGTGCCTTTTGGGGGGCATGGTTGTGATTTATGCGACTTCTTTGATAGCTGCTGCTCTCTGAGCTTTAGTTAACCCAAATAAATCTTTAGGATTATTTAGCTGTGGGATCAGCTCAATCTTCTCTCCGATACCAACTTCTACCGCCTGGTCGTAGATATAGCGAAGGGCTGAGAAGTCCTCCAGGGCGAAGCCGACAGAATCAAAGATAGTGATTTGCTCTGCACTATCGCGTCCTTGTTCCAGCCCGGCAATTACCTTCCACAACGGATTAACTGTATGTTCGGCAGGTAGCTGTTGAATATCGCCTTCTACACGGGTTTGCGGCTCGTGCTCAACAAAAATCTTACCGGCCAGGAGTACATCTAAATGGAGTTCTGTTTTACCCGGGCAGTCACCGCCGACGCCGTTGATGTGCATACCGGGCTCAATCATGTCCGGGGTCAGAATAGTGGCGTAGGCTTTGTCAGCTGTAACGGTAGTGACAATATCGGCACCTTTGACACAGGCTTTGGCCGAAGGTGCCTTAATGACGGTCAGTTCAGGGTAGTCTTTCAGGTGTTCGACAACTTTATCCATTGCCTCGGGATCGATATCGAAAATCCGCAGTTCTTTGATCCCTAGAATAGTGTGAAACGCGATAGCCTGGAATTCACTTTGCGCGCCGCACCCAATCATCCCCATTGACTGGGCCTCTGGTTTAGCCAAAGCCTGGGCGGCCATTACCGATGTTACCGCGGTACGCAAGGCCGTAGATAAGGTTAGCTCCGAGAGTAATCGTGGAAAACCCGTCGACACATCTGCAAGGGCACCGAAGGCCATTACCGTAGACATGCCCACGGAGGGATTCGAAGGATGGCCGTTGACGAACTTAAAACCGTAGTTGACGTTATCGGCAACCGGCATTAACTCAATAACACCGATATCACTGTGTGCTGCCGTTCGAGACGATTTGTCAAACTCTTCCCAGCGGCAAAAATCACTCTTCATGTATTCAAGAAGTCCGGCCATGAAGCCATCAGTACCGCGCTCATCTACTAGTGAGCCCAACGTTGTTACATCTAAAAATAACGTCATCCCTTACTCCAATAATAAACTTAACTCATATTGACTTGATCGTGTGCATTTTACTGCTCATTGGAGCCAACAAAAAGCCAGCTATATGTACAAAATATTATACATAGCTGACATAATGTCAGTCGTATATGGCGATATGATAGTGCCTTGATCAAAAGGGAGTTAACTCATGAGTAAAATGGATGATACTGACAGGCAGTTGTTGTCGTTGCTTCGAAAAAATGCCCGTATGCCAATAGTTAACCTTGCCAAGGAACTACGCGTTTCGCGGGCAACTGTTCAAAACCGGATCAGTAAGCTCGAAAAAGAGGGCGTTATTCTCGGTTACACCGTGAAACTAAAAGAAGACGCGGATGAGAGCGTGGTTAAGGTGATCATGAGTATCAGTGTGGTGGCTAAGGACGAGAATAAAGTGCTAGAGCAACTTCATCATTTTCCTGAGATTTTGTCTCTTCACCATACCAATGGTCATTGGGATCTTATCGCTGAGATCCAAGCCAAAAATCTGACGCTATTAGGTGCTTTGCTGGGACGCATCCGCTCTATTGACGGTATTGTTCAGACAGAAGCAAATTTGCTACTTGATTCAATTTTTTAGCCATATTTGATGAATAGCTATGAAAGATAAATAAACTGGTTATCTTATCAATACCTACCTAATTATATGTAATTACAGTCGCTTGCTTAGAATTTGTATACGGTTTGTGGTACATTCATTCACCTTGGCTATGCGATTGATGTAGGGGATGAGATAGCCTGATGTTCGGTTGATATCTTGATGGAGCAGCAGGGTGCCTGAATCACATTTCTACGGAATTCATATTACATTTGTTCAATGATCGATGCCTGACTGGAATAGAGTGACAATTCGTTGACATGTCTGGTTAAGCTTGTGTTGCCTTCGATGGATTGAACGACAGTGAAGTTGTATCTAATTGTATAGCCGATCGTTTTTAATGCTCTGATGGAGTAACAATGATTCGCTTTGCTGATTTTCGTATTCGCCCCAAGCTGGTGGGGTTACTGGTAGTAACTGGCGTTATCCCTATGGTGATAGCGGTCTACTTCAGTAGCAAACTGGCTGCTGATGCTTTGATTCATAAATCCTTCGATGGACTGACCACTATTCAATCCATTAGAAAAGGCAATATTGAAGATTTCTTCAATGAACGTTTGGCTGATATTAGCGTCCTTGCAGATTCTGAACGTGTGACTGAACTGGTACAAAGGTTAAACCAGTATCAGCAAGATGTTGATGCCCAGTCGACAGGCTCGTTAGATGTCCGGACTCGTGAATATGCCCTGCTAACCGAAAGTTATATCCCCCATTTTGAAGACTATGTTGAAGCTTACGGTTACAGCGATCTCTATATTCTTGGTGCCGAACACGGCCATGTCATGTTCTCCCTTTCCGATACCGGAATTCAGGGGACAAACCTAAGCAATGGTATCTACCGCCGCAGTGGATTGGCCGAAGCCTGGCGCAAAGTGACTGATACCGGAAAGGTTGCCTTTATTGACTTTTCGCCTTACGAACCGCTCAACGGTACTGAAACCTCTTTTATCGCCCAGCCGCTCTCTGATCAAAACGGGAAAGTGACAGGTGTACTGGTGCTACAGCTGTCGGCAGAGCTTATCACCCGTATTGTTGATTCTCGTATCGGAATGGGGCTGACCGGCGAATCCTACTTAATTGGTGTCAGCAAGAAAGATGGTAGTTACGAATTTCGTAGCAACATGGAAACCATGGGCAACGGTCGCCATGTCGTAGGTTATTCGGTGGATCCGCCTCTTGATTATTGGCACGAAGCCGTGGAAAACGGTTTCAACGGTGGATTTGATACCTATATTGATAGTGCTGGTGTGCCTGTATTGGTGAGCTATAACAAGGTGAATGCGCCGGGTGTTGATTGGTACCTGATCTCGAAGATGAACGAGAATGAAGTGACTCAGCCTACTTATAAGATCTATCAGACGATGCTTGTTGTGGGCGGGTTGTTGCTTTCTGTGATCGTTATTGCTGCCTTTTTTATCTCACGTGCAGTTACCCAGCCTTTGATTGAAGGAATGCGGTTTGCCCAGGCTATTGCCAAAGGCGAGTTAACAACAAGCCTGACGTTGCCGCAAAAAGATGAACTGGGTGATTTGGCCAAAGCGCTGAATAATATGGCGAGTAACCTTCAGGAGCAGCATTGGCTTAAGTCAGGTAAAGAGTCCCTTGATGATCAGCTGCGTGGTGATCTGGAAACAACTGACCTTGCGACTCGATTTATTACTTTTTTTAGTAAGCATATGGGAGCCCAGCTCGGTGCGTTGTATTTGGCTAGTGAAGATTCCCTTGAGTTGCAGGCCAGCTACGCATTTACTGATCGCCGCGGTAACTTCAATCACATTAAGCTGGGTGAAGGTATGATCGGTCAGGCCGCACTGGAAAAGGAAGTGATTACTTTCACCAACGTGGCTGATAACGTCCCTGCTATCAATTACGGTGCCGGTGAAGTGGTGCCGAACAACTTCATGGCCATCCCTATAACCCTGGATAACAAGTTATTGGGTGCGGTATTACTTGGCTCCACAGAGCAATTTACTCAGCTGCACCGGCAGTTTGTCGAGCAGGTGATCCTCAATACCGGCATCATGTTCAATGCTGCCAGCAACCGTCAGGTGATCCGAGAGCTGTTAGAGAAAGCCCAGCGCCAGCAAGAAGAATTGCGGGTAACCAATGAAGAGCTGGAAGAACAAACCTATGCGCTTAAGAAGTCCGAAGAAGTGTTGCAAACCCAGCAGGAGGAACTGCGTGTAAGTAACGAGGAACTTGAGGAGCAGGCTAAAGTACTCAAAGAATCTGAAGCTGAATTGCAGGCCCAGCAGGAAGAGCTGCGGGTGACCAATGAGGAGCTGGAAGAGCGTACCAAGGCGTTGGAAGAGCAAAAAGGCGAGATGCTCACCAAGAACGAAAAGTTGGTTCAGGCGCAGGAAGTTGTCAAAGAGAAAGCCCGCGAGCTGGAAGTGGCGAGTAAATATAAGTCAGAGTTTCTGGCCAATATGTCTCACGAACTGAGAACGCCGCTGAATAGCATCCTCATTCTTTCCCAGCTCTTTGCCAATAACAAAGAAGGTAACCTGACCGATAAGCAAATTGAATCGGCCAATGCGATTAATTCGTCCGGCTCGGATCTGCTTTCTCTGATCAATGAGATCCTGGATCTTTCCAAGATTGAGGCGGGCAAGATCGACCTCTTTATTGAGGATGTGGGAATTGATGGCCTGATCAACGATCTTAATCGTATCTACAAAGATATTGCGGGTGAAAAGGGCGTAGCGTTTGAGCTGAATATTGCTGATGATGTACCTAAATCGTTGCGAACCGATTCTCAGCGCCTGCAGCAAATTTTACGTAACCTGCTGACCAATGCCTTCAAGTTTACTCATGAAGGAGCGGTACAGCTGGCAATATCAAGGCCTTCAGCGCAAGTCTGCAAACCGCTCAATGCGACACCTGAGTCTTTGATCCAGTTTTCGGTCAAAGATGACGGGATCGGTATTGCCAAGGAGAAACAGCTAGCCATCTTCCAGGCATTCCAGCAGGCCGATGGCAGTACCAGCCGAAATTACGGCGGCACAGGGCTAGGGTTGTCTATCACTAAAGAGCTGACTCATCTGCTGGGGGGGCGAATTTATCTGGAAAGTGAAGAAGGCAAAGGGAGTATCTTCTCTATCGTGCTGCCGCTTGCCAAGGCCGAGCAAGTGACACAGATAGATGAGCTCCCGGAACCGGAAGTGAGCACTGAAATGGCGTCGGTTATTCACCTGGTCAAGGAACCAGAGACGGCTGAACCGCAAGTTGTGGAACACAGACCACAGCCACAACCTCTTCCACCAATACATGGTACAGAGGTACTGCAATTGCACCCGCTGGAGAATGAGTTTGTCGATGATGATCGTAAAGAGATAACGGCTGACTCGAAGAGCCTGCTCATTATCGAAGATGATTGCGCTTTTGCCAAAGTGATGCGCGATTTCGGCAGGGAACGGGGCTTCAAGTGTATCGTTGCCGAAGATGGGGAATCTGGCCTCCACTATGCCGATTTTTATAAACCGAGCGCCATTATTCTCGATATTGGTTTGCCGGGTATCGATGGCTGGACGGTGATGGAGCGTTTGAAGGACAACTCCGAGCTGCGTCATATTCCGGTGCACTTTATGTCGGCCAATGACAGTACATTGGATGCGATGCGAATGGGTGCAATTGGTTATCTGACTAAACCAGTCGATATCAATAAGATGGATAAAGCATTCGGCAAAATTGAAGATATTATCTCCAAGCCGGTTAGTCGTTTGCTTATCGTCGAAGATGACGATGTCCAGCGCGAAAGTATCAGAGAGTTGATTGGCGACGGAGATGTCAGCATCACTGCTGTCGGATCGGGTGCCGAAGCCTTGCAGGAGTTGGAAAATGGTATGTACGACTGCATGGTGCTGGATCTCGGGTTGGGGGATATGTCTGGCTTTGATTTGCTAGAGTGCATTCGTAAAAGTGAAACGGCAGCCCGTGTCCCGATTATTATCTATACCGGCCGTGACTTGACCCGCGATGAAGAGAAGGAGCTCAATTACTACGCCGAGAGTATTATCATCAAAGGGGTAAAATCGCCAGAACGTTTGCTCGATGAGTCTGCGCTGTTCTTGCACCGAGTCGAAGCCAACCTGCCTGATGAGCAGCGAGACATGCTGAAGATGATCCATGACAAGGAAGCAGTGCTTAACGGCAAGACCATGTTGCTGGTGGATGATGATATGCGTAATGTCTTTGCGTTATCCAGTGTGCTGGAAGAGAAAGGTATGGAAGTGCTGATAGCCAGAAACGGACTAGAATGCCTCGACAAGCTCAAAGAGGAAAATGATATCGACGGTATATTGATGGATATTATGATGCCGAAGATGGATGGCTATGAAGCGATGCGAGAAATTCGTAAGCAGCGCGAGTTTGCTAAGTTGCCGATTATTGCGCTGACAGCCAAGGCAATGAAGGGGGACCGCAGTAAATGTATCGAAGCGGGGGCAAGTGATTACCTTGCTAAACCGGTAGATACCGACAAGCTGCTATCTATGTTGAGGGTTTGGTTGTACTAATGTCTAACACAATAACAATTTCAGATGAGCAGCTGGAGATCCAGCTACTGCTAGAGGCCATATTCCGTAAATATGGCTATGATTTCCGCAATTATGCGTTCGCACATACCAAGCGGCGGCTGGAGAACAGACGAGCTCATGAGGGGCTGAGAAGCTTCTCTGAAATGCAGCACCGGGTGATCCGTGAAGAGCCGTTTTTTAACAAGGTGCTGCTCGATCTGTCTATCAATGTCACTGAGATGTTCAGAGATCCCTGGTTCTACCAAAAAGTTCGCGATACCGTGATCCCACACCTTAAAACCTACCCATTTATCAAAGTGTGGCATGCCGGTTGTTCGTCGGGGCAAGAGGTGTATTCAATGGGGATCTTACTTGAGGAAGAGGGAGTTAAGGATCGCGTTCAGATCTATGCGACTGACTTCAACGAGCGGATCCTTGAAAAGGCGAAACAGGGTATTTACCCGATGGATCTCGTACGCGAATACACGGCAAATTATCAGAAAGCGGGAGGAACGGGCTCCTTCTCGGATTATTACACCGCCGATTATGATAACGTGGCGATAAACAGTTCGCTTAAGGATAAAGTTCTTTTTTCGCCTCATAACCTGGTAACAGACGGTGTATTTGGTGAAATGAACATTATCTTTTGTCGTAACGTATTGATCTATTTCAATAGGGAGTTGCAGAACAGGGTGTTACAGTTGTTCTGTGATAGTTTGTGTCCAGGCGGTTTCCTCTGTCTGGGTTCCAAGGAAAGTATCAGGTTTTCTGATGTCGTTGATAAATTTGAAGTGGTATGTGAACGCGAGAAAATATACCGGAAAAAACGCACATTTTAGGGAATGTTGAAATGAGCACGAGCGGGCATTATCGAGCAGTCGTCATTGGCGTTTCAGCCGGAGGTTTGGCTGCCCTAGATAAAATACTGCCTGCTCTTGACCGCACATTTTCGCTTCCTGTCTTGGTTGTTCAGCATGTCAGCCCGACATCAGAAAATTATCTACCCATTCACTTCAGCCAACGATGTTTGCTGGAAGTTAAAGAAGCGGAAGATAAAGAGCAAATAGAGGGAGGGGTGATTTACTTCGCTCCCCCCAATTATCATTTGCTGGTTGAATACAACCAGGCAATAGCGCTTTCGACAGAGGAACGGGTGAATTTTTCCCGCCCTTCTATTGATGTATTGTTTGAAACAGCAGCGGATGCTTATTTAGACGAGTTAGTCGGGGTGGTATTAACCGGCGCAAACTCAGATGGTGCTGCCGGAATGGCACGAATTAAGCAGTTTGGAGGGTTGGCTGTGGTTCAGTCTCCTGAGACCGCAGAGGCTGAAGCTATGCCAAGGGCGGCTATTGAGGCCGCAGACGTTGATTACATCCTTCCCTTGAACGAGATAGGCTGTTTTTTAAATTCACTTTGTACCACTGACTGATTATGGCTATTCCCAAGATACTGATTGTTGATGATAGACCAGAAAACCTGCTGGCTCTGGAAGGCTTGCTTGACCCTTTTAATGTTGAGCTGATAAAAGCCAACTCAGGCGACGAAGCCTTGGCGCATACGTTGGATCATGACTTTGCATTGATTTTGCTCGATGTACAGATGCCGGGAATGGATGGTTATGAAGTTGCCGAATTAATGCGGGGAAATAAAAAAAATAAACATATCCCGATTATTTTTGTTACCGCAGCCTCAAAGGCCCCTTCGCATATCTTCAGAGGTTATGAGTCAGGCGCTGTTGATTATTTGCTTAAGCCCCTTATTCCTGTGATGTTTCAGAGTAAAGTCGGTATCTTTATCGAACTCTATGAACAGAAAGAAGCGTTGCGCGAAAAAACTCAGGAGTTTGACCGCAAGCTTGTTGAGCTTGAAGAGCTTCAGCAGCAACTTGAAGAAACAAACGAGCAGCTTCTGTTGCTTTCTACCACTGATGGTTTGACGGGATTGTTTAACCGTAGGCGTTTCGACGAAGTGCTTAATGAGGAGTGGAAGCGGGGAACACGTTCACAGCAGCCGCTTTCTTTTATCATTTTGGATATTGATCATTTCAAGGCCTATAATGACACCTACGGGCATCAGGCTGGAGACGACTGCCTAAGGGAAGTCGCTCGTACGCTGGCAAGTGTTCCATTGCGTGAGATGGATAAAATAGCCCGCATCGGTGGTGAAGAGTTTGCCATTATACTTCCAGAAACTGACCGTGAAGGCGTCATGTTGGCGGCAGAGCGGATCAGGGAAAGTATCGATGAGCTGAATATTCCGCATAGCTCTTCGTTGTCACACCAGCATCTGACTATCAGCGTCGGCGTCTCTACTGTAGTTCCTGATCTGGCATTTTCATCTCGAAAATTGCTGGAGGCTGCAGATGATGCTTTGTATGAAGCAAAGCGCCGTGGCCGGAATTGTTGTTGTAGCACGGAAGTAATAAATCAGGCTGTGAATTTGTAATAAGCCAAACTTGTGCTGTAACAATGAGTAGTTCAAATTTAAGAGCCCTAATCAATACCTGATTAGGGCTCTTCTTTGTGGCTTTGGTTTACAACAGATTAGAGTATTAGGCCGTAGCTTGCGTTAATTCGACGGACTGTTTTTTATCGCGCTTAGTGGCAAGACTATGCAAATGTAAGCCTGACAGTGTTAGGGCGATGCCTGTGATGGAGCCAATAAGCGCGAGAGTGCCAAACCAGAATAAACCGACAAGCGTTAGTGTCTCTTTCTTAACGTCCTTATAATGGTTGACATTATCGATATACGATGCCATTCGATACACCTGATTAGATAGCGCAAGGGTGTTAGTTTCGATTTCGATAACGCGAATATCGTAGCGAAGCTTGTTATTGGCTTGCCTGATTTCATTGATGTATTGTTTTTCGCTGGAAAAGGCAATGTCGATTTCATCAAGTTTGTTGTCTAAGTTCTGAAGTGCGGACTTCTTCTCTTTTAGTAATCGGGCTTCCCTAATAGCAAGGTTCTTGTTGCTGGCGCTTACGGCTTGATTATAGCTACGTGTAAGAGAGCTTATTTCATCTTCTTTTTGCTTGATGATGTCATCTTTGAGCGATAGTAAATCAGAGTAATAACCATCGAGGAACTCGACAGACTCAAAGTCGGCCTTGTTTTGCTTTCCGGTGATAGTCTTGTCGTTTATGTTGCTTAGCTGCTCTTCGACATAGCGTATCTTTTCATCATAATCTCTCCTGACAGAATCAGAAGTAAAGAAGTTCGCGTCGTCCAGCGCTTGCTGTTTCTCGATAGTCAGTGAGCTTATCTGATCGAGTAGGCGGGTACGTTCCTTTTGTACCATATCAACAGAGCCTTGTGATCGCTCAAGACTAGATTTAAATCTTTCTTCTTTCTTAAGAGAGAGTTCTCTTAGCAACTCTGATTTTTCCAACTTCAGCTTAGTGAGCTCACTGCGTGCCGTACTCAAAGACCTTCTGAGATCCGGAACATTCTTAGATAGTCGCGCATTTTGTGCCACTAAGCTAGCATGTTGCTGCCGGTAGTTCTTATCAACCGCCTCTTTGTCAGTAGAGATTTCCTGCGTTTTTACTTCATAGTCTTGTAACGCAATTAGGATGTTTTCGTCGTTGTTCTTGATTTGGTTTTCAATTTTACTGATCTCAATCTCATTCAAATTGATTTGGTTATTAATTGAAGAGAATGCTCTTTCAAAGCCATTTAGAAGGGTTTCGAAGGTGATTAGGCATAAGAAGCAGAGCATGATCAGATACATAATAAACGATTTTCTTGAATGCCACAGCCCGATAACAAATGGAATTTTGGTAAGTTCTACCAGTGAGATCATGACAAACGGTGCTGAGAGGGTAAATGTACCGATTAGGTTATCGCCATTCAATATCAGCGATATTGAGATGCAAAGGCCGATGAACACAACAATAAGTTCAACGAACCAGGCTATTTTTCGAAGAAAACGACTGTGTTTGTGGAGGTTATTTAGATCATTGTCTAGATGTGATTCATTTATAGTAGTCATTGACAAGCAGACTCTCTTGATTAGGTTTATAAGCCACTGGTTTTATATTCTTTGATTAGGTTACGTATTTATATTTACTGCTAATGGGCAGTAAATATAAAACCAGTTTAATTATTGGTTCTTAGTTAGTGGTAAAGGGTTGTTGTTAATGAAATTTTTTACGTTGTACTTTCTGTCTGACAACAGCGCAAGTTTAAAATGTCAAAAACGGGATACTCTTGTAAACATTGATAAAACCAAGCGATTTTTTTATCGTGAACGATATCAATCGAATAGGACTGCGTTTGCATATGTTCTATCGATAGTATTAATAAAATAGAGTTGAAAGGTTTCGGCTCTGCTGGTCTCACTCTGAATCCTGCATCTTGAGCTAGCTTGGGTATATAGCCGTTTTTTTTGTTGCACTCACTATGAAAAGTGATGATGAGTTAGGTTTCATGAACAGTATTGAAATTAAATGTTTGTTTTTATTGGTAATAAATAAGGGTCTTAAACGTTCGAAAAATTCGAATAACTCTAGCTAAAATTTACGCTATCTTGATCACTACGCTGTCCCTATAGTTACTCCATCAGCAACAAGCATCGAATCTAGTAAGGATAGCAATATGTCTAAAGTTCTCGTTCTTAAATCAAGCATTCTTGGTGATTACTCTCAGTCGAACGGTCTAATCGATCACCTGGTTAGCTCTCTTGAAGGCAATGTCTCTGATATTACAGAGCGTGACTTGGCAGCTCAGCCATTGCCTGTACTGGATGGTGAAATCGCTGGTGGCTTGCGTGGAGGGGATGATTTGTCAGAGCGTCAGAAGGAAACATTGGCGCAATCTGATCAATTGATTAATGAGCTGAAAGCCCACGATACGATCGTCATTGCTGCGCCAATGTATAACTTTCATATTCCTACTCAGCTAAAGAACTGGATCGACTTGGTTGCGCGCGCAGGTGTTACTTTTAGTTATACAGAAACCGGGCCGGTTGGTTTAATCACAGGCAAGAAAGCCATTTTGGTTACTACTCGGGGCGGAATGCATAAAGATGGCCCGACAGATGTGATGATCCCATACCTGAAAACGGTACTAGGCTTTATCGGCATTACGGATGTTGAGGTGGTGTATGGCGAGGCGTTGGCCATGGGGCCTGAAATAGCAGAAAAAGCTATTTCAGAAGCAAAAACTGAGCTCGATAGCCTGAGTGTGGTTGACCGTA
The DNA here is from genome assembly GCF_009910675.1 of Photobacterium alginatilyticum. Lineage (GTDB taxonomy): Bacteria > Pseudomonadota > Gammaproteobacteria > Enterobacterales > Vibrionaceae > Photobacterium > Photobacterium alginatilyticum. Next base: position 376,199 of record NZ_RSEJ01000001.1, read on the forward strand.
AGATCGGACAGGAAGATGTTGCACCGCAAAAGCAAATTCCAGTATGGAAAAAGCTTTTGAGCAAGTTAGGAATTAGTTAATAGAACTTCTTTAAGATATTGATAGATACCGTAATTAAACTTAATCTCCGAATTGATGGATGATCATATTGCGGTAACTAAATATACACAATGTGAATTTTTTCAAAAATTCTATACGTTCAACTTCTGTTTAGCTTCAGAGAGTAACCTAAGTCTAAGCCGATTGTTTCTGAAGTATTACAAGCTTAATTTGTTTTACTTAAAGAGACTATTGGTGGTTACTATAATATAAAGATGGGGAAATTAAGATGAAAAGGTAAATATTGCGCTATCGTCTGTATTGATTGCATTTTCTTCAATGTCATTTGCTGATATCAGTATTTCTGACACGCAAAATGGCGCTTGGGTGAAAGTAACAGACAATGGACAGCCGTCTGCAAATGCTGTTGTATCCGTCGAAAATCAACCTCAGGTGAAAGGTACTTATCAGACTGATGATAGTGGCCGTGTATTTATTCCACTTTCTTTAAATAGTTCTAGATCTGTAAAATATAAAGCAGTAACTGAAGATGGTAGTGAATTTAACCGCTTTGCTTTCCATGGTGTTCAGAAGCGTTAATTAAAAGACGACCTTGCTGTTACCAAAGCCGCCTTTTCACGGAAGAGAAGGCTAGTTACGGCACCGGGAAAATATGTCCATTCCCGAATTGTACACTTCCGTTTCTACATCCATAATGCCCAACATCGAGTGAAAGATATTATCTTGTGAGTAGCTGTTCTTTTCGGCAGCATGTTTAAGGCAATCTGTATTAATCTTTTTACTCTTCGAAAAGCTATTTGAAAACCAAACCATCATCGGCACCTGAGTTTGATGCTCTGGCGCAAGGCTATACGGTGTTCCATGTAAGTACAAGCCATTTTCACCTAAGGACTCGCCATGATCAGAGATATAGAAGAGCGCTGTATTATATTTGTCTTCTAGCTGTTTTAGCTTGGCAATGGTTTGGCTTATTACGAAATCTGTATACAAAATAGTATTATCATAAGTATTGATAATCTCCTCCTGGCTACAGTTTTCGATATCACTGCGTGGGCAGTCTGGCGTGAAGAAGCGTTTATCCTCAGGGTAGCGTTGATAATAAGTTGGTCCGTGACTGCCAATCAGGTGCAGGGTCAGCATACGGTTCCCTTTCATAGCAGAGACATCGTTATCAAAGTTCTCTAGTAGTGCCATGTCGTAGCAGGTGTTTCCATTACACAGATGATCCTGTTTGTTACGATCTATTTCTTGCTTTGGAATATGTTTGGCTACATCTTTGTCACCACCATCGTTTTCTTTCCATAGAAGTGAAATACCAGCGCGTTGCATGATATCCAGAAAGTTATCCTGGCTATTGGCGAGTTGTTTATCGTAGTTGTGCTTAGGCAGTGCAGAGTACATGCACGGGACAGAAACAGCAGTAGCGGTACCGCATGAGCTTACGTCCTGGAAAGAGTACAGCCCCAGATCACGGGTATATTGGTTGGTAGGACGATCATAGCCGTTAAGCTCGTAGTTTTGAGCCCGGGCCGTTTCTCCCAGCACAAAAACAAAAAGTGTAGGCTTAGACTGTGCTGTTGCCAAAGCCGCATTGCTTTGCCTGGCATCCAGACCTATTTGTTGGTACTCGACAGGTTCCGCAAAATAGGTATTGTTGATGTATTTTGCAGCGCTATACATATAATGGGTCGGGATGATCATTTTCTTCAGGTAGCTGTTGTTTCGGCCGACTGAACTATAGTCTTTGTAAAAGAAAAAGGCGATGATGGCAATGATAACCAATGAGGCGGCCATTGAAGTCATTTTCATCACGATGAAGTGCACTGCTCCTTTGTCATTCTTAATCTTAACTTTCCATAGAAATAGAGCAGGCAGTACACCCATTACCATTGTCCAGAAAACGGAGTAATTGCTAAGGTATGATGTTGCTTCGCTGGTATCTGTTTCAAAGATGTTTTCTATCATGCCGTAGTCAAAAATCACGCCGTAGTTGTACATAGCGTAGCTGACCATACTGGATACAATAAGCAAGAGGGTAAAGATAGGACGCGATAAGTAAGGCCAACTAAATAAATTGAAGATAAAGTTAAAGGCCGCAAAAAAGAACACCGGAATCGAAATGATGAAGCCAAGCTTTACGCTATCTAACTTGCTTAAGATCGCGTTCAGTTCGGATAATACCGGAAAGTTTATGATGAGTGAAAAGTAGAGTGCCAGCAATACTGGCAAACTGATAAAGGATATTTTCTTATAAGATAAGAAATTTATAAATTTATTCATGGTGTTATCAAATCGTATGGTTTGGATTTATAGTCAAATTACCGTCCTGATAAGAACCGCAAATATAAGCGTGGTAAGAAAAGCCTATTTCAGACCCTGTAGAGAATAACCCGTTGCATGAATAATACGGGTTAATCCTTTTTCTCCTGGTTTCATAATCTCTTCAGTATTGTTAGGCAGCCTTTACCAAATAAGCTTACTTACGAAGTGACTTTAAAGGCTGTATAGTGAATAAAACGTGAAAAATGCCGCTTGGACATCCAGTTAATCTGAATGCAATTAAAGTCGAATTAAGAGAGAAATTAAATATGCGGTATGTAAGTCCCTGTCATGGAGCATGCACAATGTATTTAAATGTATTATTGAACTTTGGCTTTTAGGGGAAATCTAATTAAAATTTTAGTTTGAGCTGAGCTTGTTTAACTTTGCTTTTAGTCTTTTATTAGTAAGACGCTCCATATGATTATGAAAGTGTATGCTCATCATTTCCTTAACTATATTAATGTTATTTACTGAGTTTTCATTATATTTGGCGGTTGTTTTGCCAAGTGGCGGGAAAATTTCCCGTTCTATTACTTCCATCACTGTTTGTACGGCATCACAATTTATATATTCACCGCTTGTTGTAAGCCCGTTTTTATGGAGAAAAAGATGATGGAACAACAACGACAACAAGCACAGCTCGATTTTGTTAGCAGCGGACAAAACATTACTGTCGGTACTTTGGAAGGCCTGCCAATGGCTTTGGAGCAGCTCAAAACGACGACACCTCAGTCCGATTATGTGGTGGAAACTTTTAGTTCGGGTCTGACTGCAGTGGTATATCACCTGAGAATTGGCGACACAGAGTGGACATTAAAACAAAAGAGGGAAGAGAGCTTAGTCAAAAATATTGATGGTCAGACTTCATTTTTAAATGAGGTTCAGCGAAGACGAGATATTACACAGCTAAAGCAAAGTGATCCCGATAGCTTTAAGCACATCGTTGATACTCAATTTGCATCTTATCAAGATGGTATTATTCTTTCGCCGTGGATTGAGGGCGAGCGGTTACACACCTTATCTGGTGATATCTTCCAGCAGATATTCTCAGCTATTGTTAGCCTCGAGCTGAATGGATTGTTTGAATGGGATTTTTGCCCGGGCAATATCTTGCTAGACAGCAAGGGAAGAATAAAACTATTTGATTTCGGCTATATGTATCAGTTTGATCCCCTGCAGCACTTTAATAGCAACGGTAGAGCAACACCGTTATTTCATGGTATCGAGCGGTTCGAAACTCGTTTCTTGTTTGATTATTTTTTGAAGAACCCCTCAAACTTATCAGCAGAAGCGCTTTTTGATTTATACCGGGTCGAGAAACAATGTGCCCTGACGGCCTATCAGTACAAGTTGAAACAACTGTTAGCACTTGAGGCGGATCAGCCTGTGATTGACCACCTTGAAGGATTGACCCTGCGCTGGCAGCGTGCGCTGGATAATAACGAGGCCCTTAATGAGCTTTATCTTGTTGAAAGTTATCGTTCGAGTTTGCTCGACCTACTCGATGATCTTCATGGCAAGTCATGCAGTGTTTATACGCTTAAAAAAGCTGATTGGGTATTAGAGCTCGTTGAGCTTCACTTCGATCAGTTGAGGGCGAGTGATGCATTCTTTTTTGGTGACGAGACACTGGAGAAACACGAATTAGTGGCCAAGTTTACCCGTCTGCGTAAAGATGCCGAAAAGTATCAGTTGGAAGAAGCGGTGAGCTAAAGGGCGTGTATGGTTATGAAGGTGGTGGATCGGTTTTATCGGTCTATCATCGAACCCTAATCTATTACGGCTTGATTCTTACCATTACGTTTAGCTTCATACAGGGCTTTATCTGCGCGTGAGAGCAAATGTGTCATGGTATGGTCGTCATGTGTAAGTGCGGCAATACCCAAGCTGATAGTGAAGCCAAGCTGCGAGTTTGTGGTTGTGATGGCTTGTCTGGCGACATCTTTGCGCAGTCGCTGTGCGATAAGCTCTGCTTGTTCGATGCTGGTGTCAGGGAGCAATAATACAAATTCTTCTCCGCCCCAGCGTCCGATGTGATCGCTTTGGCGAATGTTATTGCGGCAGGTAGCGGCGAACTGTTTCAATACTTCATCCCCAGTATGGTGTCCGTGCTGGTCGTTGATGGATTTGAAGTCATCGATGTCGATTAGAACACAGCATAACGGTAATGAAAGAGCCTGGTGGCTACGAAACTGCTGGTCAAGTATCTCGGTCATTGCACGACGGTTGATAAGTTCAGTAAGACCGTCATAGTTGGCTCGGTGCTCGAGTTGTTCACGGAGCCGGTGTTGTTTGGTGATATCCATTGTTGTGACCTGAACAACGCGTTCGCCATTCCAGGTAACGGGTCGTGATAGCAACCCCAACCATACAGCTGAGCCGTCGAGGCGGTAGCATTTTGCCTCGGTTTTTATCGTACTTTTTCGTCCGGATAACAGGGCTCGGTTATTGCGATGAGCCTGTTCATGAAATGCGGGGTCGTAAAAGGGCAGGATTGAATCGCTGGCGACTAACGCCTGTTCATTGCTAAAGCCCAATGCTTGCGCGTAAGCCTGGTTGCAAAACAGCGGTTTGAAGTTTCGGTGAACAAGAATACCCTGTATCGAACCATCAACAAGCTCACGGTACCGTTGTTCGCTGGCATGTAGTTTTTTCACTGTATCGACATAATTGCTCAGATCAACAACTGTTGTCTGGATTGCTGACTCACCTTGCCAGTCAACAATATGATCGACAGTTAATACAACAAATTCATTACCTTCGCTATCGATATTTCGATAAGTTTTCAAGCCGGGTTTTTCTTCTCCAGACATGATGGCGTTATATGTCTGGATAGCGTTAGTTCGCTGATGAGGTGCAATAAGGTGCAGTAAACTGTCGAGTGCAAGCATTTCCTCGCCAGTGTGGTAGCCGAAGAATTGCGCGTAAATATCATCGGCATATAAGGGGGTGAAGTTTCTGTGGATCACCACGCCATAGTGGGAATCTATCAGAAATCGTTTGTCAAAAGTGGGAATAACGTTTACTCACCTATTGCTTTAGCTAGATGTCAGGCTATTTCTAGCTCAACCCATAGTGTCAGAATCCCACTCATTGAAATAAACTTCAAGAGACAGAGGATGTGAATACCAATTATTTGAGCGTAGTCGTGAAAAATAGTAATTTTCGTCTGTTGTTCTGGATGACAGTGTATGAAAAACAATGTCTTTAATGTGTTGACTTTTTTATGGTCTTTGATGCTGTGGAATTAATTGCTTAGTTATAGGTTTGGTAATAATTGATAGGGCAGGAGTTAATAACAAGCAGTGTTAAGAAATATATTATCGCCATGTATGAAAGAGGATATACATCCTCTTTCAGGCGCTTAGCTAATATAAGAGGCATGATTAGAACTTATAATCTACCGACAAGATAATTTGTTGTGAGTAATCAATGGACGTGTCGTTCTCTTCGTAGTTTTGGTCTATATAGCGATAAGTAAGATCGGTAGACCAGTTATTGTTTATTTCATAGATGGCACCTATCTGGCCGCCCCAGGCAAAATCTGTTGAACTGGTGGTTTGGATTTTACTGTCGGCAAAACCCGCTGATAAACCAGCATAGATGTCAACACGTTTTGATACTGGGTAAAGATAGTCGTACGAAGCGAGAAGCAGGTCTTGTGACGACTTGTCAATATAACTATAGGTACCCATTAGGCGGTGATGATCGTTCAGGATGGCACCACCACGTAACTGGTAAGTACCGTCTTCGCCATTCTGATCAAATCTGCCTTTGATGCTGTCTTCCTGATAACCGACACCTGCACCAACAAACCACTCGGTGCTCGCAGCGTATACCGGCGATGCAGCTACAGTGACCAAAGTTAGGGTTGAGATAATCGATAATATCCTCATCAGTGAAGCTCCTAATTGAGCCGAGGCTTCAATCACATAATTGAAGCCTTGAACCGGCTTCGAATGAACTATAATTATGGCCTCAAAAGGTGCATTTTTCCGCACCTGAACTGCTTGTGAATCTAAGTCACTGTTGGTATTCGAAACAAATGCCCCCCGAATATTACATTCGCAATCTATACTTGAACTGTATTTGTTATTAGAGATCAGAGATAGGATAAATGTACGTTAAACATCGTTCATATACGCTTGCAGGGAGCACACATCATCATGCGCATCTTGCTGTTAATCCGACTGGGATTTTGTCAGTTGAAATTGAGGAGGAACATAAAAAGCTAGAAGCTGAGTTTGACGATTTATGTTTTTCGACACATGGAAAGATAACGGGTCTGGATTGTGTAGAGCATTGTACGCCTTCACATACATTATGGCATATTGACCTTACTCCTAGTGATGCCAGAGACCTGACTCTGTTAATCGATGAAGCCAAGGAAGAATATGAAATTATTATGCGAGACCTTTGTTAATAGCTTACACAGTTGGATTCGAAGAGTTTGATAACTCAATGAGTATTAATCGTTTCATAGAAGCTCATCATACTTAGGTATGATGTTTTTTTATGCCTGACGGTATAAATACTACCGGCAGGCTACCTACTTGATAACAAAATGAATATCATGGAACGGAATAATAATATTGGGAGTGGCTAAATTGATGGCAATGGATAATGAACATCAGGATCATTCAGCATTAGTTGAGAAGTTTGTGCGCGAATTGAAATTGGCTTCCCAGCACGGTGCTGTATTGGACTTAGCTTGTGGCAGTGGTCGTAATGGGTTGTATTTAGCAAGAAAGGGGATTCCAGTCGTGTTTGCAGATCAAGATGAAGAGAAGCTTAGCCTAATCGAGCAGACCATTCAGAAAGAGCAACTTGATGCAACGACATGGCATGTCGATCTCGAGACTGGCCAGCCGCTTGCTGGAAAGAAATTTGGTGCCATTGTTGTGTTTCGCTACCTCTACCGACCATTATTTGCAGCCATAAAGACAAGCATTGTGCCTTCTGGCTTGCTTATTTACGAAACCTTCAATATTGCGCAGAGAGCCTATGGGCGCCCCCATAATCCTGATTTCTTGCTCAATGATAACGAATTAGTCACTGAATTCGGGGCGTGGCAGATCTTGCACCAGTTTGAAGGTGTTGTCGCCCACCCCCAAAGTGCCATCTCGCAAATTGTTGCTCGTCAATAATCAATAAAGGAAGCTAACCATTATCGCGAAACTGTTTGGCTATCCGGCCAAAGTACGCTTCCATATCTTTAATGGACGCCTCGGTGGTCGTTTCGATCTTGTGCCGTGCAGTATTGAAATTATGGACGATGCTATTTCCTGTTGATTCCATGAAGTCTTCTGCATCCATTTTCGCCAGGTGGCTTTGCAGTGCAGCATGATCGAGTTCAGTCTTTGCCTGGCGACTTGTCTTTTGTGCCAACTTATCGACAGAACTGCTGATGTGCTGCCATTTATCATGGGCTTCCATGGCGGCTAAATGGGCTTGCAGCGTGGCTTCATCTGATTTCCCTGCTAGGTGATTGGATGCTTCCCCAAGTTTTTGGTTTACCTCAGAAAGCCGCTCCTTGGCGTGGCTCCATAGCTGTTTGGTTTCACCAGACAGCTCGTCAGTTTTTTCGTCAATTGCTTGGGTTATTTCCCGGATTTTTTCGCGGGAGCTGTTAATTTTTTCACTCAGTTGCTTTTTCATGCTGATTCTTCCGCGGTTAGGTTTCAGTAGGCCGCTTAAGTATAGTCATTCAGGGTTTACATGTGCTTCTAACTTAGGCTCGTAATAAGGAAATATGTTGCGATTCAGGTATCTCGTTCAATTGCTGATCGGTACGTAATGACTATCTGAAAGCCATCTCTCATAAAGCGGTGCAATTAACCAAATGTCAAAAAAATGAAGTTTTTTGTTAAATTTTGGTTTTTGGTTGATTTGGGAGATCAAATATAGAGATGGATGATGTGGTTAGTTGATAGGTCTGAAGTTTTACTTTGTATTGGTGTTATGGCCTGAATATTTATGCTGGTAATTGTGGTTTTTATTTCTTTTTTCCAGTCGACGTTTGAGTCCGAGATATTTTATTTGTTATAACCAAGCTTGTATCAGCTTGATACAAGCCAATTTACCAATAATAAAGGATACAAGGATGTCTATGCGCAAGTTATTCAGTGGTTTTGTCGCAGCTATGGCTTTGATGACAGCTTCAACAACGGTTTCCGCAGGACCGATCCTCGATGATATTGCCAAGTCTGGCGAGCTTCGAGTGTGTTTTGATGCCGGTTACATGCCGTTTGAAATGAAAAGTAAAAATGGTTCCTATATCGGATTTGATATTGATATCGGTAAAATCATGGCACGTCAGATGGGAGTGAAATATGTTCCCGTTAATACGGCTTGGGACGGTATTATCCCAACGCTTCTTACTGGTAAGTGTCACCTGATTAACGCCGGTATGACAATTAATGCCAAGCGTAACATGCGTGTGAATTTTGCAGACCCGTACATTGTCGTTGGACAAAGTATTTTGCTAAATCCTGAGCTGGAAGGGAAAGTGACCAGCTATAGAGATTTAAACGACAGCAAATACACGATTGCAACCAAGCTGGGCACGACGGGTGAGCAAGCGATTAAGCGTATGATCAGCAAGGCTAAGCTGAATGTATTTGAAACACAGGCCGACGCCGTGCTGGAAGTGGCTAACGGTAAAGCAGATGCATTTATCTATGATATGCCGTTCAATGCAATCTACGCATCGCAAAATGCCGGAAAGGTTGTCCACCTTGAAAAGCCTTTTACCTTTGAACCTTTGGGATGGGCGATCGCACAAGGCGACATGGATATGTTGAACTTCCTGAATAACTTCCTGCGTCAGATCAAAGGCGACGGTAGTTACGATCGTATTTATGACAAATGGTTTAAGAACGATAAGTGGCTAAGCCAGGTTCAGTAATGCTCTTCTCGGAGCCGGGTTTGCTTGCCCGGCTACCGTCTTTGGCTTTTCAGACACGTTTCAATGCTCCTAATGGAAGATGTATATGTTTAGGAACTCGAGCCGGTGGCTTTGGCACGGCGTATTTGCGGTCATTCTGGCTGTCTTAGTTTTCGCCGTTTATCAGTCATCGCAAAAAATAAATTACAACTGGCAGTGGGAGCGGATCACACCGTTTCTTGTTGATACCAGCCCACAAGAGATTCGTGCGAGTGGTAGCGGGACGGCTGTTATCAATGCCGATAACAGTATTACGATTAATTTCGATTATGGTGATGAACCGCAGCTGATCACCACTTATGACGAACGTCTGGTAGAAGACGGCGACTTGATTTTTGAAGGGGATCTTATCGCGCGTAGCGAGCAATGGACCATGGGGCCTTTGGTGATTGGCCTCTGGGTGACCATTGAAATATCGGTTATCTCTTTGTTTTTTGCCATTATTCTCGGCTTAATTACCGGGTTGATGCGGATTTCTCACAATCCGGTCACCAAAAACTTTGCCTATCTGTATGTTGAAGTGATCCGCGGCACTCCGCTGCTGGTACAGATATTTATCGTCTATTTTTTCCTCGGCACCATTTTTGATTTAGACCGGTTTGCAGCGGGAATTGTCGCACTGTCTATCTTCACCGGTGCCTATATCGCCGAAATCATTCGCTCAGGTATCCAGTCTATTCCTCCGGGACAAATGGAGGCAGCGCGTTCGCTGGGGATGAGTTATCCCAAGGCCATGGTATATGTCATATTGCCTCAGGCGTTTAAGCGCACGCTACCGCCAATGGCCGGGCAGTTGATCACACTGATTAAAGACTCGTCGCTAGTCTCGGTCATTTCCATTACGGATCTCACCAAAGCTGGTCGAGAAGTGATCAGCGGTAGTTTTGCCACATTCGAAGTATGGTTTGTTGTAGCCGGGTTATACCTGCTGTTAACCACTACCTTATCTTGGGGTGTTCAGCGTATAGAGAAGAGGTTGGCGACCAGTGACTAGGAATTATGATGGCGACGATATGATCGTTGCAACGAATGTAAACAAAATCTATCCGAACAACTGTCATGCGCTGAAGGATGTCAGTGCCACGATTAAACGTGGTGAAGTGGTGGTGATAATAGGGCCGTCTGGATCCGGAAAGTCTACGTTTCTCCGTACGCTGAATCAGCTTGAAGTGGCTTCGTCTGGAGACATATGGGTTGATGGGCTGGATATGTATGCCCAGGCGACCAATATCAATACGCTTCGTGAAAATGTCGGGATGGTGTTTCAGTCTTTTAATCTGTTTCCCCATAAGACAGTAAAAGGCAATGTGATGCTGGCACCGATAAAGGTATCGGGGCGCGATTCTGCCGAGGTTGAAGTTGAGGCCGAGCAGCTTCTGAAACGGGTTGGTCTTGCTGAAAAAATGGATGTGTTTCCGAGTCACTTGTCAGGAGGACAGCAACAGCGGGTTGCGATAGCCAGGGCATTGGCAATGAAGCCGGATGTGATGCTCTTTGACGAGCCGACATCGGCACTCGATCCGGAAATGGTGGGAGAGGTACTGGATGTGATGAAAGACTTGGCCGCCGAAGGGATGACCATGGTCGTCGTTACCCATGAAATGGGGTTTGCACGAGAAGTGGCTGACCGTGTGCTCTTTATGGAAGATGGTGAGCTGCTGGTCGGTGATACCCCTGAGCATATCTTTGATACGCCTAAGCATCCGAGATTGCAGCAGTTTTTATCGAAGATAATTTAACGGGCCAAGTAACAGTCTTGCTGCGCTACACTGTGATGTTGTGCGGTATCATTTGTAGACAGCCTGTGTTCAGAGAAAGTTCGTACTATTGGAACATATTATGTATTCACTCTCTGCATTGGACCTGCAAATGTATAACAATGAAAGGGTAAAACGGCTCGTCCGGGAAATATCCGAAAGTGTGAAGAAAAAACACTTAAAAAAGTCATAACAAAAAAGCCAACAGCATGCTGTTGGCTTTTTTTTTAAATTCGTTATTTAGTTGATTGCTATGCTGATTCGCAAGCGAGGTCGGCTTGTTTGCTTCGCTCTTGCTGCATCTTCGCCAGGAAGTAAACATTAACGCAAGCAATAAAACCATTCGTTACAACTACTGGCATCGCGTCAATCATGAAGCCGTAAGTGGTGAAAAGTACACAGCCAACGAAGTTCAGAACACGTAGCCATACAATGTCTTTCATCATGAGTGAGATTGCTACCATCAAAGAAGATGCATAGCCCAATAGTTCAACTGTGTTAAATTCCATAATAGTTACCCTCTAGTTTTGCCAATCACCTCATCATGAGTCTGTAATCAATCGAAGATTGATTTAAAGGGGGAGATTCCTTGCCCCGAATGGTCTTGTATAAATTATGTTGTAATTATAACAACCATGAATGGGCTGTTGAACCACTAAAATAAGGGAAAGGGATCGAAAGCGATTACGCAATCGTTTAATTTGTAGTTATATTACATTCATTAACACGCATGTAATGCAATATTATGCGGTTGGTTTCTTATTGTTAAATATGCTCGCTATTGCACTGCGGCATCGAAGTCACTTGGCAAGCTCTACAAAGTTATAGACACCAAACAGACAGATCATCAATCCGCCGAGTAGCTGCAGATAAAATGGAAAGGTGAGGGTGTCAAAGTGATCCTTAAAGAATGAGCCAGAAATGGCCAGTATGCACTGAATCACCAAACTACCGGTAAAAATCGCCCCTGCCAACTGAAGTGAAAATAGCAGATCAATGTGATCGGTAACATGGCCGATAAAGGCAGAGAGCGCGATCACTGCGATCGGGTTGGCAAGCGTCAGATAGAAAGCTGCGCGGAAGCCAAGTTTACGGGTTGGTTGGCTGAAATTGGCCAGCAGCCGGGTATTTTGCAGTGCGCCGAACATCATGTAGAAGCCGACAAAGATAAGTACCCAGGAAGATAGCAAAATGATCTGGTAGTGATAACCGGTAAACGAAGTGATGATCCAGGTACCGATGATGAAGCTAATAAGGGCATAACAGTAGTCTGCCAGCGCGGCACCAATAGCGCTTCTTACTGCAACCGTATAACCGTGCTGGATACCGTTATTGAGCACCAGTATGGCGATGGGTCCGATGGAAAGGGATAAGATGAAGCCGAATATGAATGCTTTCATTACTTCCATAAGCTCTCCTTTCAACCTTTGACAACTAGACTTTCAGGTGAGAAAAAATAACTGTTTTATATTAAGCATAGTCAGGGTGGCTAAAAGTGTGCCACATCTAATCGACTGTTTCTAAAGCGCATAATCTTGCAGTACCCAACGAGTGGGGCATCAATTAAAACGGGGGAAGACTGGCGTTACAGAGAGAGAATAATGTTTAGTTATTCGATAACTGTGCATGGTTTGGTGGATTTATATGTATGGTGTTTTTCTTATTTTCTATAAATTCATAAGGTTACAATTTCCCTCCCAGAGCTTTATCGGCTGTCGCCACATCCTCGATCAGTACATAGATAGGCACGCAACCTACGCCGCGGATCCACGGTGTCCGATCCCTATGGAGTAGTACGGTCCGCGTACTATTCATTTTTTGCCTACTATTTCCTGATCACGTCCGAGAAAACAGCATGCAGATCTTTTGTTATGGCTTCTTCGTCGAGGGCTAGCTTTGACTTGATATGCTCAAGGTAGGTTTTCATCAGGCTTATTGCCTTGGCTTTGTCGCCAGCCTCAATTGCATCTAGCAAGTTATTGTGTTCGTCAAACGAGTACTGGCTGCGTGTACCAACTTCATACAGTGAAATAATCAGTGACGTCTGAGAGACAATGCTGCGCTGGAAGGAGAGCAGAGGGGAGTTGTTGGCCATATCACCAAGCTGGATGTGGAACTCTCCCGACAGGCGGTTCCCACGGCCAATATAGCCTTGTTCAAAAGCCTGATGTTCTTCTTCAACCAGCTGCCGAAAAGAGGCAATCTGTTCGCCGGTCGCATGGTCTACGGCCAGCTCTGTTATGGCCAGCTCAAGTACTTCTCGGGCTTTGAGTACCTGTTTGAGCCGCGGCTGTTTTCTATTATTAGTTACATAGAGTATGAGATTGGAAAATTATTACCACCATTATACAAACGTGCGAAGCATTTATCAGAATAGTGAGCAGTGAGGTGGTTTGGGAAAAAGTAAGAAAGAAAGCACAAGGGCTTTCTTTCTTGTTGGTACTAAGGAGCATACATCAGTGTTACTTACTTTCGATGTTGTCGCGCTTAACCTTAAGAGGCTGATCTCCTATGGTAGTTTTGCCCGGACAAACTTTCTTAACCGGACATTTGGGGCAACCCCAAATAGCGGCGTAGGGACACAGTGCTATTTCCTTATTTTTTTTTGCCATGTTTACCTCTATCAGCTTGCTCACATTGACGGGCCGTTTACCGGCCTCTGAGTTCCGCGATAAGCAACCGCTGAGTCAGCTTATCTTGGATACTGGTTGGGTTTTCCAAACCAATTCGTTTTAACAATGGCTGTATGGTTTTATCTGGCTTAGGTGTTGTGATCGCGTTTAATATGCACTTGATTTTACCCTTAGGTGTCGCCGTTTTAGCTTTCAAGGCTTTTAACGCTTTGCCTAGCTGAAGCTCCTCGGCCGTAAAGCTACAGCCAAACGGGAACGGGCCAAATATATTTTGCTGGGTATACTTCTGGTAAATGCCTTGAATGGACTCAGGCGTGTTGTTGCCAAACTCAACTGGGATTGTATAGTCTTTGGCGACTTTACCTGCCGCTTTTGCCTGATCTAGCAATTGCTGCTGGAAACGAGAGTCGGCGATTTTGATCAGCTCAGTGTATACAACGTGATCAGGCTTACCGCGTAAGTCAGCAATACCATATTCAGTGATGACAATATCCCTCAACTGACGTGGAATGGTGGTATGGCCATAGTTAAACATGATATTCGACTTCAACTTGCCATTTCGAACGCTACAGCTCCGAAGCTTCATTATAGAACGAGAGTCAGGTAGCTGGTGGGACTGGGCAACAAAGTTGTACTGACCACCGACACCACTGACAACCTGGCCGTTTTCCAGTGCATCGGAGATTGCCGAACCGTTCAGGGTGACCATCATTGCAGAGTTAATGAAACGCGCATGCTTGCGTTGTGCCTGTTTCAGTTGCTGGCTGCCAATGAAGTGGTCATAGAGATCATTGACATAGTTGACACTGGTCATGCAGAACTTTTTATGGTCTTCATCACTCAGGTTATTGAGTGCTTCATAGAAGTCTTTCGGTCCGATAAAGAATGCACCGTGCATCACGGCTCCGCCGCTGAGTTTGTCGCCTAAGCAGAACTTGGTGATCCACTGCAGCGCTTCGGCATCACCCAGGTTCGCCTGCATGGTTTGATGCTGGGCCTGAAGCTGACCGTTGAAGAACTCGACGGATTCGCGGAATACACCGATGCGTTTCAGGTAGCTCACATCTTTGGCTGTTAATTGCTGATGAATCGCGTCGTGCTCAAGTAAAGTCAGCAGAGTCGAGACGCTAACGTCAGTTGTGATTTTTTTGTTGTTTAGTAAGGTCTGAACGGTGAGATCTTCGAATACTTCACGCTTAAGAATCCCTGCTTTGTAGAGGTTCATAAAACCATCGACCATCAGCTCACTACAACCATAGAGGCCCTCTTCGAAAATACCGCGATCACCGACACTGCGGGTGATCGGGAACTTCTCGGCAATGTTCAGCTCGTCTACGATTTGGTTGTAGACAGCGTTGTTCTGGTGCCGAAGCAGGGTGCTGTAAATCAGTGCACTACTGAGCGAGCCGATCCCAACCTGCAGTGTTCCGCCATCTTTAAGCAGTGTACTGGCGTAGAAGCCAATCATATGGTCTTCTGGTGAGATACTAGCATGGGGAGCGGCGAACAAGGCGTAGTCCTTGTTGTCTGGCTTCAGGTTCTGGTCGAGGACAAAATCAAAAACATTATCAGCTACTTCAGCATGGTTTTGCATGAAAGGCATGTTGGAATTGACTTCCGCTATCATCGCAACAGGTTTACCACTGTCCTGCATTTCTTTGAGAACCGGCGCAAAGTCGAGAGCCAAATCAGAGTTACTGCACAAGCTATAGGTAGTAACGCCGTCTATCGTACGTTTGGCGACCAGCTGACCAACAACATTGACCCCTTTGTCCAGCAAATCGCGGACGGCGTGGGTATAGTTGGTACTGGTATAGTTTTGCTGTTGCGGGCTGTTGAGGAAGCTACCTGCTTTGAAGAAAAATTCACTGATGGTGATGTTGGGTGGAACCTCACCTTTTCTTAAATCCATGATGTAGTCGATATCTGGGACATCTGCGAACTCGCGTTCGACAAAGGGTTCCAGAAAGTTTTTCTCCAGCTTGCTTTTACCAACAGGCTTTTCCAGCGTGATCCCGGTTTCGATACGCAGCGTAATACTTGGATCTGCCTTGGCACGCTGGTAAAGCGCATTGACAAAGGAGACAGGTTTACCTATTGCCAACGGAGCACCAAGGACAATCTCCTTACCGACGACCTCAATGATGTGATCGACGAGCTTTTCGGCATCAGCGAATTCCGGGGCTGCTGGTTTGGCCTGTGAGGCGGCATTGGTGGCAAGAGGTGTAACGTGGGTATCAACTAACTCTAATACTGACATTTTGCATTCCTTGTTCGATATTCTTATTGGAGACAGGCATTTTCTTATTATTATCGAATTGTATTCTTCGTGTTAAAACTAGAGTCGTCACTCTAGTTTTATAATTTGATGATAGTTCTGTCTCAATAAATTGAACTTAGTCACAGTGAGCATATTTAGACTAAAAAAAACACAATTTGGTGGAGGATTCTAATTTTTGAGGTGAACTGTTTTTGTTTTTATAAATCAATGGTATATGAGTAAGTTTTTTAGATTTACAGTAATCTGTGATCTTGCTATCAGTTCATAATTCAGATTAGAAAGAATGATCTAATTCTGATTGTTACGCTTTGGTTTGGTTATAAATTCGCTTGAAATACCCAACGAGATATTAATAGGGAAAGAGTTATGATTAATCCGATGAATATGATGGGGAATATTAAATCTGTGGCCAATATGGGTGAGAAGTCGCTGAAAAATGTCGTATTGGCAGGTTTGGGTGCATACAGTAAAGGTATCGAGCAGGCTGGCATGGCTCAGCATTTGGCCACCAAGCGTTTTAGTGATCTGGTTGAAAAAGGCCTGGAGGTTGAGACGGAAACACTAGAACGTGTCAAGGTGACACAATCTGCTATTTTGAAACGCTCAGAATCACAGTTTAATACCGCCTTAAACAAAACTTGTGGCCTTGATCGCAATCGTCTGTCTGATTTTGAAGATAAAGTTGATCGACTGCAGCTTGCAGTGGAAAAGCTAGCGAAAGAAGTTAAATAGCAACAACCTGCGAGTGTTTTGATTCACCGATTATTGTTTGAGGCAGATTGGCCGCCAAGCAAGCTAGATAAGGAACATCATATGCCAAGTTTGTCTCTTCTTGACTTCAGCTTCATTGCCTTTGAAACGGCAAAGACACCAATGCACGTTACCGGGTTGGTCATTCTCGAGCCGCCGGAAGAACACGCGGCGACATATGCCCAGGACTTATACAGTCACTTTTTGCAGCAGACAGAGACGATTCCTCCGTTCAACTGGAAGTTAAATTGGTCGCTGACAGGTAAACCTCGTTGGGATGTCATGCGCAATGTCAATTTGGAAGACCATTTGCGGATCACCATGCTGCCGTCACCGGGAACGGAACATCAGCTCCAGCAGGTTGTCGGTCGTCTTCACAGCCAGGTATTGGATCGCAGCCGCCCAATGTGGGAACTGTGGGTCATCGGTGGACTTGAAAATAACCGTGTCGCCCTAGTGATGAAGATCCACCACTCAATGGCTGATGGTGTGCGCGCAAGCCGTATCTTTACCGATAGTTGTTCGGCCGATGTTGAGGATTCGTTTGAGAATAAACCGTTTTGGCAATGTGATTTGCGCAAGAGCCGGTCTCAGCGTCGTGAAGAAACGCATCTGACCGACATGGTGATGAAGACGGCAATGGCTGCATCGAAGCAGATATCCCTGATTCCGTCCATGTTTCGATTGGGTAGCAAGCTGGCGCTAAAAGCGGTGAAACTTGCCGATTGTGATTTGAAAGTGCCATTTACCGCACCCAAGACACCGTTCAACCTGAGTCCGAAGCGCAGCCGGGCCGTTAGTCTGGGCAACTTTTCTATTGGCCAGTTAAAGCATATCAGCCGGATCACCGGTGCATCAATGAATGACATCTTGTTTACCGTGAGTGATATCGCGTTGAACCGCTACCTTATTGACCGTGCTATACCGCTAAGAAAGCCGTTGGTTGCGATGATGCCGATCAACCTGCGTGGTAAAGGTAGCGGCGGTGTTGAAGTCAAGGGTAACAAAATGTCGGTTGGACATGTGGAACTGGGCAAGCCCCACCTGAGTGCTTTGGAAAGGCTAGAAGCGATCCAGCACGCGACGCTAGATCTAAAGAAAGAAGCTTTGAATATCTCGCCGGATGCTTATGTAAACTATTCATTGCTGGTCAATGGGGTTTCGCTGTTTAGTGGTAAGTTTGGTCTGAATAACTTTATCCCACCAGCGAGTAACTTGCTTATCTCTAACGTTCCCGGGGCGAAAGAAAAGCTCTATTTCATGGGCGCTAAAGTACAGGAGCAGTACCCGGTGTCGCTTCTGATGCCAGGCCAGACGCTTAACATCACTTTCTTTAGTAATGCCGATATCATGTACTTTTCGCTGGTGGCTTGTAACCAGTCATTGCCTGGTTTCGAGGTGATAGCCGATTACATGGTTGAAGCGTTGGAAGATATTGAGGCGGAAGTGATGAATACTGCGGTATCGGCAGTTGCAGAGCAGCTTGAGTATCGCGAGGATGAAACGCTTGCGGTCGAGACGGCAGTAGAAGCGGCGAACTACTCATTAACACCTGAAGATGAAGAGTTCGAGATCCTTTTTGCCGAGAAGCAGAAAAAAGTCGAAGAGCTTGAAAAGCAACTGGCGAAGCTGACGGAAATGTTGTCAGCTACTGTTGAGGTTGATCCTCAGGCGGCGGCAAAAAATCAGGATAGCCTGGAAGACTCAGAGAGGAAAGCAGCAAGTCTTCACTAGAATCACCCCACTCACGTAAATAAAGGCCATATAACGCTATGTTATATGGCCTTTTTGATGGCCGAGAGAATGATGCGGTTTTGTGGTTGAGTCGAAATTAGCACATGCTCAACAGTGGTGTTTCGTTTCTTGATGAGTGGGCCGAACAAGTTCTTATCGTACGTAATATCATTTAGCTCAATCATTAAAATTATCTATTGAATTATTGTTGTTTCAATAGGTTAGGTTATGAATATAAGTAAGGTTGCGTTGGCGATTTCGGCTGCATTTATTATCTCTGGATGTGGTGGCAGTGACAGTGGTGAAAGTGGAAAAATTACGCCTAAGCCGCCGACTGTGCCGACACAAGTTGAGAATAAATCGCTGTCGGTAACAGTTATAGATGGATATCTGGAAGGTGCCACGGTTTGGTTGGATAAGAAAGAAAACCAGAATTTCATGCCAGATGGAGATGAACTGCAGGCGGTAACCAATAAACAGGGTGTAGTAGTCTTTAATGACATTGACCCTGAATCCTTAGACAAATATGTATTGGTAGCAAAAGCAACAGCGGGAAAGACCATTGATCAAGACAATGGCAAGACTGTTGCCAACTCGTTTTATCTCACGGCACCACTAATCGTTGGTGAAAACGTACAATTGCGCACCTTCAAGCAATCTGCCACCTATTCAAGTGTTGTCACTCCTTTGACAACCCTGGTCGAAATGAAACTGAGGCAGTCAGGCTCCGCTGCCAGTGCAGCTTCTATAACTGAAGCCAGTAAACAGGTTGCCGCAGAGCTTGGCCTTAACGCCGATAATGCCCAAGTTGTACTGTCTGACTTTAAGAAACTCTCATCAGTAGAAGCTGCAAAAGTTGAACAGGCGGCTGTCTCACTGGTAGTTGCCGGGGCAATGCCAACAACGTTAGATGAACTGGCAGCACAGGCGGATATTGTATTGGGGCGCAGCGGTACGGTTACCAGCAGCGTGAAAGATGCTGGTAGCGATGAGATCGTTATTTATGATGCGGATGCTGCCGATAGTGTTAAGGTCGTGAAAAAGGCGGACAGTGATGGCGACGGTGTGATCGATGCACTAGATGCTTTCCCAGACGATGACACCGAGTGGTATGACTCTGATGGTGATAAGGTAGGCAACAATGCAGACACCGACGATGACGGTGATGGGCATGATGATGATAAAGATGCCTTCCCGTTAGAGCCTTCCGAGCACAAGGATGCAGATTCAGATGGCATCGGTAATAATGAAGATCCGAACGATGATAACGACAGCGTTTTAGATAATAAGGATGCCTTCCCGGAAGACCCTTCTGAAGACACAGATACCGATACTGATGGCATTGGGAATAATAAAGATACCGATGATGACGGCGACGGGGTGGATGATACCGATGACCGTTTCCCTCTGAATGGAAATGAGTCGGCAGATACTGATAATGATGGTATCGGCAATAACAGTGACGACGATGATGATGGCGATGGCTACATAGATAGCCAGGATAATGAGCCGCTGAACAAACTTGTTATTCCTGAAACGTTCAATGCCTGCCTTGAAACTCTGCCTGATTACCCAGAAGGCACAGCAGCACGCCCGGATGGCTCAAATAGTCTGTTATACACTATTTCAAAGTTGAACAACGGCCAGACAGAGCGTAGTCAGTCAACACAAACAGAGCGTTATGTCGGTCAGCGCGTCGGATTGCCAGATGGTAACCTAGCGGAAAGAACTATTGATGTAACCCAGATTGTCACTCAAACACCGGGGGCAC
This sequence comes from Photobacterium alginatilyticum, assembly GCF_009910675.1. GTDB lineage: Bacteria > Pseudomonadota > Gammaproteobacteria > Enterobacterales > Vibrionaceae > Photobacterium > Photobacterium alginatilyticum. The sequence goes on from NZ_RSEJ01000001.1 coordinate 396,453, forward strand.
AAGCAGGGGTTTGGAATCCCGGCTTTGAACTATCTTACGTCGATGCTGATAACCAACAATATCTTGGCTATGAAGATGTATTCCGCCGCTGGTGGGGAATTAATCTTGCGACCAATGCGCCTAATGACATGACGTTGAAGGAGAAGACAACGAGTTGGGTGGACCGCATTGACCATCGTTCTCCAGAAGCCGCAATAAGGCATGAGAAAATTTCTTCTGTCTATGTCGGAAAAGAAATCATTGATACTTTATTTGGACTTCGCGAAGCCTGTGTAGTACAGCATGATTCCGAGTTTAAGTGGAATGATGCAGGCAAATATTCAGTTGAAAGCGCTAAGCGTTATCTGGATAAGGACCGGATAGTGGTTAGAGAGGAGAAAGATAACCTTGAATATAATCTTAATAGCGAGGGGGAGCCAGAGAGTGAACCAAGCTGGGGATATACTGATTCTGTAAAAGTGCTGAATGGCATGATTCATAACGGAGTGTTGTATGGTCAGGATCCTGTAACTAGCCATGTTCCTGAAGATCAGCCTGTTACGATGGCACAGTGCTTAGCAGATCTCCCTGATGCTGATTATGAACGGAAGAAAAATGACAGCCTACTGTTCAATATGTACCGCTCTGGCAGCAAAGTAGATGCAAACAGTAAAGAGGTTGAGACAACAGAGCAATATGGAACGTACGAATTCGTCTCGTTGGTAGATTCAGGGATATCTTGGCAAGGGTATGAAGGTTTAGTTGAAAGTTTGCTAAAAGGTACATTCACAAGTGGTTATGCGTTCATTGAACGGTATTTCGAGCATGCTAATGGAATGATGGCGGGCTTTGAAGGTCGCGAAAATGGCATTGATAATATCGCCTGGGGTCATAAAAATACCTTGAGTCAGCAGCGCTCAGTTGAGGGTTCTTATTTCATACCAGAAGTTCATTATCATGAAGCAAGTTTGCTAAACCCGACAGAACAAAAAGCCAGCTTTAAGCAGGTGCAACATGTTGTTTTTGCAGGTGTAGAACAAGTTGTTGACTTCGCGTTAGATAGAACTGTTCCAGCATGTAAATACTATTCTCGCTTGGAAACCACCTTCTATCAGGCTGATGGTTCGCCACTGTTGGATGAAGCTAACAATCCGGTCAAGGATTTTATCGATGAGACGGTATGGCGGGATAACAAAGGGATAATCAATCGTGATCGTAAGACTCAAAAATGGGATTATGAGCATTGGTATCGCAGGCCTGCAGTGAAGCAGTAATAATTACGTTTATGAAAAAAGGCCGCAAAAGCGGCCTTTATACTGTCATTATTCGAAGGAATTATGCGTAAGCTGCAGTCAGCTCAGTGACCTTATCAACATACTGCTGCATTGCAGTTTCAGCATCCATGCCTTTCAGGCCTTCCCATGCCTCGTACTTGGCAGCGCCTTTGAAATCAAACATACCAGGACGTTTACCGTGTACATCACCATCCGTTGCCTGCTTGTACAGAGAATACAGTGCGAGCAACTCTTCATTTGATGGGCGTTTGGTCAGTTTTTTAACGTCTAGTTGTGCTTGTTCAAAGTTTTCTTTTAGATCAGCCATGATTTTGTCCTTAAATAGTTGTTACCTAGCCACACCCTTGAGACGAGTGTTTGGTTGATTAAAGATGAATGCCTTTCAGCAGGGCAGAGAATGCAATGAGCTCTGCCGAAGAGGCTTTTTCGCTTCTTTGTTCTTTCCCTTGATCACTTTCTTTGGAATCAGGGAACATTCGGAAACTGCTGTTCATGATGATTTCAGCCAGTTTCGGGAATAGTGCGTGAAGCAACGAACCAAAAATACCGAGGTTTGTTGCAATACGTTTTGGCTTGTCGATAATCGCAGTAGCCAATAAATCGGCCGCTTCATCTGGTGTCAGTGTCGGTACCGACTTATAGATTTTGGTCGGTGCAATCATTGGTGTTGCAACCAGCGGCATGTTGATGGTGGTGAAGTTCACATTCAGATCTGAGTATTCAGACGCCGCACAGCGGGTGAATGCGTCCAGCGCAGCCTTTGAAGCTACATAGGCAGAAAAGCGCGGCGCATTGGTCAATACCCCGATAGACGAGATATTGATTACATGACCGCCGCCCTGGGCTTCCATGCTTGGTAGCAGGCCGAGAGTCAGCTTCAGTGAACCGAAGTAGTTCAGCTGCATGGTCCGCTCGAAATCGTGGAAGCGATCGATTGAGTTAGCAATCGAGCGACGAATAGAGCGTCCGGCGTTATTGATGAGGATATCGACGCGGCCATGTGCTTCGAGTACATCCGCTACCAACTGCTCAACCTGATCGATAGCAGAAAGATCGCACTGGAAGGTGTGCGCAATGCCACCGCGTTTTTCGACTTCAAGTTTGGTGTTAGCCAGCTTTTCTTCATCACGGGCCACCAAAATCATTTCAGCACCATTTTCAGCCAGTTTGAATGCTGTCGCCTGTCCGATCCCTGAGCTGGCACCGGTGATCATAATGATCTTGTTACTGACGCGTGCACTTAGGCTGCGATCTCCCGAGATCTCAGGGTCAAGATGACGTTCCCAGTAGTCCCAGATAGCTGGTGCATACGTTGGCAGGCGAGGGCACTCGATACCAGAGCCTTTTAGCGCCTTCTGCGTTTCACGGCAGTCGAACTCAGTAGGATACGTGAAGAATTTCAGTACATCCGAAGGGATCCCTAAATCTCTCAGCGTCACATCTGTGATTTGCTTGATGGTCGGCAGAGACAAAATGGCGCTCTTGACCTGGTTCGGCACCAGACCGAATAATCTGGCATCAAGTCGAAGCGCCATACGGGGAGCGTGACCTGCCTCGGCAAAAATATTCATGATTTCGCCGGAGCGATAAGGCTTCGGATCGGTAAGATGGAAACACTGGCCGTCGAGTCCATCCTTATGCGCAATATGGTCTAGTGCGTTGACGACGTAGTCGACCGGCACGATGTTCAGGCTTCCGCCTTCAAGGCCAATTGTCGGTACCCATGCTGGCAGCACGGCTCGAATTCGTTGGATCATTTTAAATAGGTAGTACGGGCCGTCTACACGATCTGCAACACCTGTTTTGGAATCACCGATCACCATGCCTGGGCGGTAGATCCTAAACGGTATCTTGCACTGTTCACGGACTGTCTTTTCAGCCAGATGCTTAGTTGAAAAGTAAGGATGTTCGAGGTGTTCGGCTTCCTCAAACATATCTTCCCGGAAGTGCCCTTCGTATAACCCGGCAGCCGCGATTGAACTAATGTGATGGAAACAGCCCGCATCCAATGCTTCGGCGGCTTCTACAGCATTTTGAGTTCCTTCAATGTTCACGGCCTCTTGAGCCTCGGCAGTCGCATTCAGGTCATAAATTGCAGCAAGATGAAAGAAATGGTGAACCTTCCCTTTTAATGCCGCAACTGTACTCTTGGTTAATCCTAATTGAGGCAGTGTCAGATCACCCATGATTGGCACAATACGCTCTGCCGGAACATCCCATTCCGATATACAGGTTGTCAGTTTTTCCTGGGCCTTTTCATTCCTGCAAAGGATATAGATAGTTCCTTCGCGTTTGAGCAGTTTGGTGATGAGATTACGGCCTAAAAAACCCGTTCCACCTGTTAGAAAATATGCCATTCGCTCTCCTTAATTGATGGGCAATATTCTTTATTCCTTTAAGAAATATAACTTACACTGGTCTGAGTTGTTGTCTTTAGTTAATGGCTAATTTTATTAAACAGATCACCTTTTTATTTTGTAAATCGGCAAGTATTTCAATTTCATTAAGGAAATAAATCAAAAACAGTTAAATTAATCTATGATTGAAGGTGTGAGAAATAATCAATATCAATGACTGGTTTTTTATAGATTGGCTGGCAAATCATCGCGATTAACTTGAGAGGGTATTATGTATGATTTCATAATTGTGGGGGCAGGGTCAGCAGGGTGTGTACTTGCTAATAGGTTGTCTTCAGATCCGTCAATAAAGGTTTGCCTGGTTGAAGCCGGACCAAAAGATTCAAGTGTTATGGTCCATGTGCCACTTGGCATCATTGGCATGATGCATTCTAAGAAAATGAACTGGCGCTACTACACCGAAGAGGAATCAAACCTTAACAACAGGCAGCTATTCTGGCCGCGTGGAAAAACCCTTGGTGGTAGCAGCGCTTCAAACGCGATGTGTTATATACGTGGACACGCCTGTGACTACGATGAATGGGCCTCGTTGGGCAATGAAGGATGGGGCTACAAGGAGGTATTGCCTTACTTTAAGAAGTCCCAACACCAGGAGCGGGGTGGAGATACCTACCATGGCTCACACGGGCCTTTGAATGTTTCTGATTTGAGGATAAAGAATCCGTTGTCGGAGGCGTTTATCAAGGCAGCCAAACAGGCTGGGCATCGATATACCGAGGACTTTAACGGCGCTGAACAGGAAGGGGTTGGTTACTATCAGGTGACTCAGAAAAACGGCCAGCGCTGCAGTACTGCGGTAGGTTATCTGCGTCCGGCGGAAGAAAGAGATAACCTAACTGTAATCACAGAGGCTTTGACAACAAGAGTACTGTTTGAGGGAACCAAAGCGACTGGAATTGAATACCTTAAAGAGGGCCAGACACATACGCTTCATTGCAGCAAAGAGGTGTTGCTCAGTGGCGGGGCGATTAATAGCCCGCAACTGTTACTGCTTTCGGGAGTGGGAAACAAAAATCAATTAGATCAACATGATATTCCAGTTGTGTGCGACCTGCCCGGTGTAGGCGAGAATATGCAGGATCACCTTGATGTACTTGCGGTTACCCGTGAAAAAACCTTCCACTCTGTCGGGTTTTCACCAGTTGCTCTAATGCGTTCGATAAAAGGCCTCTTTGATTATATCTTGTTTAGGAAAGGAAATTTCACCAGTAATATCGCAGAGGCGGGGGGCTTTGTGAAGAGCTCTCCAGAGCAGGCGGTACCGGATGTACAGTTTCACTTCTCTCCCTGCTTTTTGGATAATCATGGCCTGAATCTGTGGCAGACGGTCAGACATGGGTATTCGTTGCATGCGTGTAATCTACGTCCGAAAAGCCGGGGAAAACTGGTACTCCGGGACAGTGATCCGGCAACGCCGCCAATCATCCAGGCGAACTATCTCGACAATGAAGAAGATATTGCTGTGATGATAAAAGGGATTAAGCTTTCTCGTGAGATCCTTAAACAGCCTGCCTTTGATCACTACCGAGGAGAAGAGGTGTTTCCTGGCAAAGAGGTTCAGACAGACGAGGAGCTTGAAGCCTTTATCCGCCGTAAAGCCGAGTCCATTTATCACCCTGTCGGTACATGTAAAATGGGGCTGGATAAAATGGCTGTTGTGGATCCCAGGTTAAAAGTCCGGGGCGTTTCGGGCTTGCGTGTGGTCGATGCTTCAATAATGCCGACATTAATTGGCGGTAATACTAATGCACCAACAATAATGATTGCTGAGAAAGCGGCGGATATGATCTTGGACGATTATATAAAAAAGTCTCTCAATGAAGAGCTGATAGCCGCCGAGGTTTTATAATTATTTATCATCATGATTTCAGGCTGTAAATATATAGCCTGAAATTATTTTTATTTAAATTGATAATTAGAGTGATTTTTCTAATTTTTATTGTCATACTTGTTTTGCAGTTTTCTATGATTCTATTTTGAACCCCTCATATTATATTCAACTTCTGACAACCACTCTCTTCAATATTTAAAAATAAGCCCCTTCTTCTTGAGAAGTGCTTGATTTCATTATTCAGCTAATCAATGATGGTTAGTAAATGTGGCTTAACAAAGGTTGAAGTATGATTTCTAGGAATAACCTAAGTCAGAAGTTTCAGGTGCTGATGGATGAGCTATCGTCAAAAGTGTCTGAAAACAGAGTGGTGGCGAAGGAAAAGCTTGGCGACTTCATAGAGCATGGCCTCCCGCCCGTTCAAAGTGACGTAGTCATTGCCACATTAAATGGCATTCTCGGTGATTATCTGGTTCAGCGAGACAGCCGTCTGAAGCAGGAAATGGCTATCCGTGATCAGCGCCAGACTCTAAGCTTTGAAACTGACATATTGAGTCAGCAGCTTTCCGACTGTAGTGAGCGCATTGTATTGTGTGTACACGGCTGGTGTATGAATGATGTCCAGTGGAAGCGCAAGGATCACGATCACGGCCGAAGCTTGGCAAAATACGGATATACGCCGATTTATTTACGATATAACACCGGCCTGCATATCTCGACCAACGGCGAAGCATTCGCGTTAATGCTCGAACGACTTATTGCAGCCTGGCCGTGCCAGGTGAAGGAGCTGGTGATTATTGGTCATAGCATGGGCGGGCTGGTAACCCGCAGCGCGTGCTATTATGCCCAGCAACATGAGCTTGACTGGCTATCGACTCTTCGTACTTTCATTACCCTTGGCACCCCGCACAATGGTGCCCCCTTGGCGCAGCTGGCCTGCTGGATAGATGGCAGACTTGCTGATGCTCCATATTTGAAGACACTTAATAAGTTGTCTGAAATTCGTAGTAGCGGGACGAAAGACTTGAGCCAGGGATTCGTTCGCCATGTGGATTGGGAGAAGGCTGGGCAGGCCCCTCATTTACAGGGACGTCCGTTATTACCTGAGGGCGTTGTTTGTTGTGCTATTGCAAGTTGCCTCGGCCAGAATCTGAAAGATGAGAATAATCTCAAGTTGGGTGATGGGCTGGTGCCGGTTTCAAGTGCTTTGGGCGAATCGACAGCTAATCAGCAAGCGCTGAACTATCTTGATGAAAATAAGTGGGTAGGCGTTGGTATTAACCATCTGGACTTGTTAACGCACCCGCAGGTAACCGGAAAAGTTGAGCAGTGGGTATTGTCGAATAGCACAGATACTCGTGACGAACTCCCCCCTAGTAACTAACAGCAGCAGGCGCCCTATGCTGGGGCGCTGCACCGCTACCGCTGATACTTCCTTATGCTTCTTCCGTTTTAGATGTATCTATATATGGCTATTGTTATATATAGGTAATCGTATATACTGGCGGCGATTAAATTATTACAGAGATGATCATGAAGAAGAACATACTTTTTCTTTGTACTGGTAACTCTGCGCGTTCACAGCTGGCTGAGGCGCTGATGCGTCACATGGCAGGGGAGCAGTATCAGGTAATGAGTGCTGGTATGAAGCCGGAAGGCGTCGACCCGCGTGTCTATCAGGTGTTGGCTGAGCAAGGGGTATGTGCAGATAATCTGCAGAGTCTGTCTGCCAGTGATATTCATGATCAACATTTTGATATCGTGATTACCTTGTGCGACAAGGCCAGCAATGAGTGTGCCTTGTTTGCAGACTCAGATGCTCTCATTCACTGGGATTTTAAAGATCCTAAGCCTGTGGCGGGAGTTGACAGCTTCCGAGAAACCTTTGAAGGTCTAAGAGACAGGATCTCACTATTCCTCATGCTTAACGGCGAGGCTCAGGACAGTGTTGTTGGTCCGGTGGAGCTGTTCAAGATTATGAGCGACCCGCTTCGTCTGCGGATCCTGATGCTGATTGAGGACGAGCAGGCGCTCAGTGTTGGCGATCTGACCAAGGTACTGGATGTGAGTCAGCCGAAAGTGTCACGGCATCTTGCCTTATTGCGTGACGGCGGGGTACTTCAAGATCAGCGTGAAGGGTTGTGGATCTTCTATCGCCTGGCCGATCATCTTCCGGTGTGGATACGTCACACGCTATCAACAGTACGAAATGGTAACCCGGGTATGATCAATCAGGAAAAACTAAAATTGACTCAGATCACCGACAGGAAAAAGCCCGGATTTAGCCAAAAAGCCAACAACCAGGTTGGCGCCTGAATCACAAATTTGTTCAATTATTAGGAAAATACTATGTCTAACGCGCATCCATTTTGGACGTTACCGCTAGCGTGTGGTGCAAAATTGTTACTTACACCATGTCCAGGCACCAAAGAGGCCAATCTGAAAGAATCGTTGGTTCAGTTGAAAGATGCCGGGGCAACGGCGGTACTGACAGCATTGGAGCCAGGTGATCTACCGGGTGAAGGATTGACTCAGCTGGCAGAAGAGTGCAAAGCTCTGGGTCTGAAATGGTTCCATTTACCTATTGAAGATGACTGTGCACCTGGTGCTGAATTTGATGCTAACTGGCCTGAGGCCAACAAAGCGGCTCAATCTATGCTGGATGAGGGGGAGGCGTTAGTCATCCACTGTAAGGGTGGCTCTGGCAGAACGGGGCTGATTGCTGCCTGTATTATGCTGGACCGTGGTGTAGAGCTTGAAAGTGCGATTGAGAAGATCCAGGCACTGCGCCCGGGTGCGTTCACTCGCCAGGCACACATTGATTATATTCAGCAATATAAATAAATAGTCGACTAACGAGCTACAGTATCAATGAGCCTCACGTTTGTGGGGCTTTTTTGTTTTTTAATCAACACCTTATATACCATGTTGTCTTAGTAAGACCTTTGCATTTGTAATTCAGCACAGCCGCTGAGGTTTTGTTTCAAAAAGATCTAGCCAGATGAGCAAGAACTCGATACCATATCTGAAATTTCATATATATGGTTTTTCGGATGTTTTGTTCACCATATAGTCAGCTTTTTAACTATATTGCTTGTAGCACTATCAAAAAGGACAGTAACAATGGCAATTAAAGTGGGTATCAATGGTTTTGGTCGTATCGGTCGTCTGGCACTGCGTGCCGCTTATGACTGGGACGACGTTGAGTTTGTTCAGATTAATGATGTCGCTGGTGATGCCCATACACTGGGCCACTTGCTTGAGTTCGATTCGGTGCAAGGCCGTTGGCACCACGCAGTGAAAACCGACGGCGATACGATTGTTATCGGTGAGCACAGCATCCGTTGTACCAAAGAGCGCGATATTGATGCGGTTGATTGGTCTGGTTGTGATGTGGTTCTGGAAGCAACCGGCGTTCATCGCAAAACATCTTTCCTGCAGAAATACCTTGATCAGGGGGTAAAGCGTGTTGTCGTTTCTGCCCCGGTAAAAGAAGAAGGTGTGCTGAACGTGGTGGTAGGTGTTAACGATCACCTGTTTGATGCTGAGAAGCATCGCATTGTAACGGCTGCATCTTGTACCACAAACTGTATTGCGCCTGTGGTTAAGGTTATCCACGAAAAACTGGGTATTGAGCAGTCTTCATTCACTACGATTCATGATTTGACTAATACCCAGACCATCCTTGATGCCCCGCATAAAGATCTGCGCCGTGCCCGTGCATGTGGTATGAGCCTGATCCCGACGACAACGGGTTCAGCTACAGCGATTGTTGAAATTTTTCCTGAGCTAAAAGGCAAAATTAACGGCCATGCCGTGCGTGTGCCGCTGGCAAATGCATCGTTGACGGACATTATCTTTGACGTGAGCCGTGATACAACAGCTGAAGAAGTAAACACTCTGCTGAAAGAGGCGGCTGAAGGTGAATTGGCGGGAGTTCTTGGTTTTGAAGACCGTCCGCTGGTATCGATCGATTACAAAGGCGATCAGCGCTCAACCGTCGTCGATGCGTTGTCGACCATGGTTGTTAATGACCGTATGGTGAAAGTTTATGCCTGGTATGATAACGAGATGGGCTATGCCACACGTACCTCTGAACTGATCCGTAAAGTTGGTCTGGCATAAGAAGCTGTTGACCCGTTAGTTATATAGCCACACCGAAATAAGAGAACTGAGCATGTTAGCTGCTTTTTCAAATTTATCTAAAGATGTCCGTCAGTACATGTTAGTGACATTCAATTACTGGAATTTCACTGTCACGGATGGTGCTTTAAGAATGCTGGTGGTGCTGCATTTCCACCAGTTGGGATATACCCCATTGCAAATCGCATCCTTGTTCTTGTTCTATGAGTTTTTTGGTGTGGTAACCAATTTAATTGGCGGTTGGCTGGGGGCTAAACTCGGTCTGAACCGAACCATGAATATTGGCCTGGCAATGCAGGTGGCGGCGTTGTTAATGCTGGCTGTACCGTCCGTTTATCTGACCGTACCTTGGGTCATGTTGGCACAGGCACTATCGGGTATTGCTAAAGACCTGAATAAAATGAGTGCCAAAAGTGCCATCAAGACTTTGGTACCCGGAAATCAGCAGGGAGCACTGTATAAGTGGATAGCTATCCTGACAGGGTCAAAGAATGCCTTGAAAGGGGCCGGTTTCTTTGTCGGTGGTTTTCTATTGGCCACAATTGGCTTCAAAGGTGCCGTAATTGCAATGGCGGCAGTGCTGTTTGTGGTTTTGGTTATGAGCCTGACTTGGCTTGAGAAAGGTATGGGCAAAGCCAAGGCTAAGGTAAAATTCAGTCATATCTTTTCTAAGAGCAGCAGCATTAATATCTTGTCGGCCGCGCGGATGTTCCTGTTTGGTGCCCGGGATGTGTGGTTTGTTGTTGCTTTGCCAATTTATATGGGGCAGGTGTTTGGCTGGAATCATACCTTGGTTGGTGGCTTTTTGGCCCTTTGGGTCATTGGCTATGGATTTGTGCAGGGTTTCGCGCCGCGGATCACCGGGAAGGCTAGGGGAGTCGTTCCTGACGGTAAAGCTGCACTAGGCTGGGCCGGATTGCTATCGGTGATCACTGCGGCGGTAGCCTTTGGCGTTCAGACAGGTTGGCAGCCGGAGATCACCATTGTGGTCGGACTGCTTATCTTTGGCGCTGTTTTTGCCGTTAACTCATCGTTGCACTCATACTTAATCGTGAGCTACGCCAAAGATGACGGAGTTTCGCTGGATGTCGGCTTCTATTATATGGCCAATGCGATGGGGCGCTTGATTGGTACTATTCTGTCTGGTTGGATATATCAAACCTCCGGTCTTGCGGCTTGCTTATGGGTTTCTTTTGCGTTTCTTGTGATTACTACCCTGATATCAATACGCCTGCCTGCACACCCAAAAACTCAGGTTGTTAGTTAGTGGCAGCAATGATGCTTTCGCTTTCACTGATTGCGGTATAGTCAAAATCGGGCCATTCCCCATAGGAATGGCTCGAATGTCTTTGCTGTATATAGTGATGTTTATCAACATTTTTGGATAATCGCATAAGCAACTTGTAGAGTTTCCTTTAATAAAGGTAACCCATGTTGTAAAGTTTCAGGCGTTTCGCATATATAACCAGGCCATATTCCTGGAGTTGCATTATAGTTCAGAGTGTTACTAAACCAGTGATGAATAAAACAATCGAAAAATCGCTACAAAATTTGCATGGAAATCAGTTTTTTGACCAAATTACTCATCTCCTGTTTGAGCACCTTTCACCTAAGCATTGTTTTATTGGTTGCTTTGATGAATCACGCAAGTATGCGAAAACCCTTTCGTACCGTGAAGCCGGTAACCTAAAAGAGAACTTCACTTATCCGCTCGCAGGAACCCCCTGTCAAATCGTCAACGAAAAAAGTACTGCTTGTTACTACCCATCTGATGTGATTAACCAATTTCCTGATGATATCGCGCTGCAGGAATTAGGGGCTGAGGCCTATTTGGGAATACCTGTTTTTTCTCAAAGTGAGGAAGCCGTTGGCATTATTGTTTGTTTATTCGAAGAACGGTATGAACACACAGCGGAAGTACAAAGTTGGTGCGACGATCTTAGTTATCATCTTGGTGTCGAATTAAAGTATTCGGCCTTGTTATCCAAGCAAGAGAAGTTGCAGTGGGAGCTGGAAGAAGGCCAGCGAGTCGGTAAAGTCGGGAGCTGGTTCTGGGATTTAACATCAGATACGATTTCTTGGAGCCATGAGGTATACCGTATTTATGGTCTTGAGGATATGTCGATCACACCAACGATCGATTTATTATCAGAGTTTATACATCCCGAAGACCGAGACTGGGTGATTAGTACGCTTACTGGTTCAATAGAGTCAGAGTCGATTAGCTATAACCTTGTCCACAGAGCACAATTGGCTGATGGTACGATTAAGTATCTGCGCAAACGGGCTGATGTGACACGAGACAGCAAAGGCAAACCACTTCTCATGCGAGGCACGGTACATGACGTTACCGATGTCTATCAAATCTCAGCCAAACTGACCAAAACCTCCCACAAGCTGAATACGACGTTCAATTCAGTCGAAGAAGGAATTTGGGAGTATGACCTTGTTAGCGGTGAGTTTTTTACCTCGCCTAAGTTCTGGAGCATTCTTGAAAGAGAAAAGCCGGCTGACGGCAGTGATTTTTCTGAATGGTTGGACTGTATCCACCCGGAAGATCGCATTGAGGGGCTGAACTTTTTCCAGCGTTTTATCCAGCAAAACTTCACAAGTGTATTTCAGTTTGAGTTCCGTTTAAGCGACAGCCATTATGCCCAGCTTACTGATGGCAATGAGCGGTGGCTGAAGCTGAAAGGGAGCGTGATTGCAAAGGATGTAAAAGGCAACCCGATTCGGATTGCTGGTATTCAGCGAGACATAACCCATACTGTTGAGGCCAGACGGCAGCTGAGCCGGGCCCAGGTTGTCTTTGATAATACGTCTGAATGCATCCTGATCACCGACAAGAACAACAATATCATTTCTGTTAATCGCGCATTTGAAGAAACAACAGGCTACCGGGAAAAAGAGCTGTTGGGACTAACCCCTAGCGTATTATCCTCTGGCCTTCATGAGAACGAGTATTACCAGTCGCTCTGGTTTAGCCTGAATACCAAGGGACACTGGAAAGGGGAAGTGTGGAACAAGCGGAAAAACGGCGAAATTTATCCCGAAGAAATGTCAATTAATGTGATACGCGACAGTAACGATGAGATCATCAATTATGTCGCGGTATTTAGAGACATCAGTCATTGGAAGAAAGCTGAAGAGCAACTGACATTCTTTGCTTATTATGATCCCCTTACCGGTTTGGTTAACCGTCGCAGCTTTATTCACCGTGTCGAACAGCTGATTAACTCGATCCATAAGAACAGCCACGTATTCTCTTTGCTGTTTATTGATATGGATGACTTCAAGTCGATCAACGATTTGTATGGGCATGACTTTGGTGACCGGGTACTGACCCGTATTGCCGAGCGACTGAAGAAGATCTTTCATGAGAAAGACAATATATGCCGTTATGGTGGCGATGAATTCTGTATTTTGTTACCGGATATCTCGGCAGCTGATGCCAAGGAGCGAGCCCAGGATATTGTCACCGCGATTTCCAAGCCGCTGTATATTGAAGGGATCGAAATCAATACCACGGTCAGTATCGGTATATCGGCCTTTCCGGATAGTGGATTGACTCACCATGCCTTGCTCAAGAATGCCGACTATGCCATGTACAACATGAAGGGGCAGGGACGGAATGGTTTCTGTGAATATGATAGTGAGCTACAGTCGGAGTATATCCAAAAGCTCAAGTTGCGTGATCGCCTGAAAAAGGCCATTGCCGAAGAAGCACTGACGGTTCACTATCAGCCAATAGTGAATGCTCAAACTGGCGAGATAAATAAACTTGAGGCCTTAGTGCGCTGGTATGACGAAGTCGAAGGGCACATTTCGCCGGTAGAATTTATTCCCGTTGCTGAAAAGTACGGTCTGATTAAGCAGATTGGTGCTTTTGTCCTTCATCAGGCCTGCCGGGATCTAAAAAAACTGCATGAGGCTGGCTTTAGTCACTTGAGTATTTCAGTCAACCGTTCGGTGAAAGAGTTCATTAACAGTAGTGACGAGCCCCAGGTCTGGGAGGTGATTGAGCAATATGACTTGCCAGATAAATCGATTATCGTTGAAATCACAGAGTCCACGGCTTCCAAAGAAAGTAGTGATATCCAGAGTTTGCTGAGCTATTTCAAGCAGCGGGATATTCAGGTAGCGCTGGACGATTTTGGTACAGGCTACTCATCGTTGAGTGCAGTGGTTGAACTGCGTCCGGATATCATCAAGATAGACAGGGGGTTTATCAAAGAGCTTGGCTCAAGCCAAGATAGCCTGACATTGGTTTCTCTGATCATCGATCTTAGCCATAAGCTTGGTATCAAAGTGGTTGCCGAAGGTGTTGAAACAGAAGCGCAGCTAAAGATATTGCGAGAATTACAGTGCAAGTATGTCCAGGGCTTCTATTTCAGCAAGCCGGTCCCGCTGGATTTATGTATTGCCTTTCTGGCATCCCGCTAACTTGCGTAAATAGAGGGGAGTCCCTACTATAGCGCCTCTGAAGTTGTTGTTAGCTAGGATGAAAGTATATGCAGGCAATTTGTTTTGACTTTGATGGCACCTTGGTAGACTCGGAAGTTTTCCATGCCGATAACTGGTCAAATTATCTGGCAATAAACGGAATAGAAATGCCATCGGCACAGTTTCTCAGTGAGTTTGCCGGTGTTACCTGGGATAAAGTCGCCGCCGCATTACAAAACCGCTTTTCTTTAGAACTGTCTATTGAGCAGATGCTTGTTCAAATGGAACATCGGACACGTGATGCGCTCATGAAAGGAACGATCCCGGCCAAGACCGGTGTCGATAATATGCTTCGCCAGTTACATGGTCAGTTGCCTATGGCTGTTGTCACCGGAGCGCCAAGAGAGTATGTCGAAGGAATTTTGCACCACCATGGTTGGCTTGATCTGTTCGAGTATGTTTTTTGCGGTGAAGATGTCGACAATAACAAGCCTGAACCAGATATCTATCACCATGCATGTAACACATTGGGTTTTAGATCCTCACAGGTAATCGCAATCGAGGATAGTTTTACCGGTGTTCAATCGGCCTACTACGCTGGTTTGAAGGTTGTGTTGGTGAATACTGAGCCGCACGATTGGCATATCACGCCCGACTATTACTTCGAGACTATGACGCAGGCACATTCCGTTGTGGCAGACTTGATCCGCCGCCCTCGCGACGCTGCGGAAAAAAATGATGTTGTATACGCCTAATGCCCACGATTACGCGTATAGTATAGGAAGCGAAACAAACAGGTTTAATTATGGAAAATGATGAAATCATGACTGGCGATATGCTGGTTGAAACCGTTGAAAATCAGTTGGCAGAAGGTAATCCGATCAAGGTCAAAGAGACCTTGATGCGCTTGATGATGACTGGCACGCCACGCGAAGAGGCGATTCAGATGATTGCCTGTGCATTATCTGTCGAGGTTTTTGACGTGGCCAAAAATGAAGGTAGCTTTGATCTGAAGCGTTATAGTGAAAACTTGAATGCGTTACCGGAAATGCCTTGGGAGTTTGAAGGCTGAATAACTGTTCTTCATAATATTTTATAAAAGCCGCTTTAGCGGCTTTTTTTATACCTGGAAAACTGTGCACTGCTACACGAAAATATCACTTATTTGTTTATTTTTTGTGATCGTGTGTTGTGTTTTGATCTGATGCGTGCGTTTTTTTACATGTGCATATTTTGTCTAAAAAAAGCCCAGATTCTGAATTTTATGCTTTATTGTAGATGATAAAACGCTGAATATAGCTGCTTTTTGCACGCAATTTCATATTTATAGGCAGGTATTATCACTGCTTGTTCTTTTCTATTTGGCGCAAATGACTGGATGTTTGCAAAAAGCTGGTTTACTGGTC
The DNA here is from genome assembly GCF_009910675.1 of Photobacterium alginatilyticum. Classification (GTDB taxonomy): domain Bacteria; phylum Pseudomonadota; class Gammaproteobacteria; order Enterobacterales; family Vibrionaceae; genus Photobacterium; species Photobacterium alginatilyticum. The sequence continues at coordinate 411,967 of NZ_RSEJ01000001.1, forward strand.
TAATTTCACTCGTAAATACAAACAAATGTTGTGTGAGCTAAGTCAAAAACAGATTATTGTGCCACAGCAGAACAAAATTCTAGATTCATTTGTTGTAAATAGGTTAAAAAACGGACGCACATTCCAAGAGTTTTTCATTATTGTGTATATAACTTTTAAACAAGGCAGCAAGGATACAAAGATGATTATTGGTGTACCTAAGGAAATTAAAGTTCATGAGTACCGTGTAGGTATGGTTCCAGCTTCAGTGAGCGAAGCGGTAGCACATGGTCATACTGTGTATGTTGAAACACAGGCAGGTACAGGTATCGGTTTCAGTGATCAAGATTTCATTGATGCCGGTGCTCAAATTCTTCCAACTGCGGAAGCTGTTTTTGCCGAATCAGAAATGATTGTCAAAGTTAAGGAGCCGCAAGCTGTAGAGCGTGCAATGCTTCGCGAAGGTCAAATTCTGTTTACTTACCTTCACCTTGCCCCGGATCCAGAGCAGACAACTGATCTTGTGAACAGCAAAGCAGTATGTATTGCTTATGAAACGGTGACTGATGACAAAGGTCGTCTGCCTCTGCTGGCGCCAATGTCTGAAGTTGCAGGTCGTATGTCAATCCAGGCTGGTGCATTTGCGTTAGAGAAATCTAAAGGTGGCCGCGGCATGCTTCTAGCGGGCGTACCGGGTGTAGAGCCAGCTAAAGTTGTTGTCATTGGTGGCGGTGTTGTTGGTGCTAATGCGGCGCAAATGGCTGTTGGCCTGCGTGCAAACGTTGTTGTGCTTGACCGTAACATTGACGTTCTACGTAACCTGGATGTGCAGTTCGGTGGCACAGTACAGTGCGTATACTCGACGAAAGATGCTATCGAAAAACACGTACTGGAAGCTGACCTTGTTGTTGGTGGTGTACTGGTTGCAGGTGCGGCTGCACCGAAACTGGTTACTGCTGAAATGATTAAGAAAATGAAGCCAGGTGCTGCGATTGTTGATGTTGCAATTGACCAGGGCGGCTGTGTAGAAACTTCTCACGCAACAACTCACAGTGACCCAACTTACATCGTCGATGATGTTGTTCACTACTGCGTTGCAAACATGCCGGGTGCCGTTGCTCGTACATCAACGTTCGCACTGAACAACGTAACACTGCCATACATCCTGAAACTAGCTGATAAAGGCTACAAAGCTGCGTTACAGGAAGATAAGCACCTAATGAACGGTCTAAACGTATACCGCGGCCAAATCACTTGTGATGAAGTTGCCGTTGCTCTTGACCTGCCATATGTACCAGCTGAAGAAGCTCTTGCTTAGTCGCCACTTCTTTAACTGACAATCTTCAAATCCCTGCTCAGGCAGGGATTTTTTTTGCCTCCCTTTTATATCATCCTGCCCGCAGTTGCTTTGGTGGTTTTCGTTATTGTGCAGACTCTGTTAATTCCTATGGCTATCCTGCAATACCGTCAACAGAACAGGAGGGACTTTCTGATCTTGTTACCGCACGGACTGTGTATATTGACTCACTGATAGATAAACACCGACATAGTGTGGTGCAGTTTGTATGTATGGCGTGGGTTTTGATACGCGATGCTACAACATATTTCAAGCCTCTGAGCTAGCCTGTTTTGAGCTGGACATGTTTAAGGTTCAGCAGCTTAAGATCGAGAGCCTGAAGAAAGCGGGTATCGATATCAGTTCGGTGACATTTGTACCAGTAGATTTTTCTGAGCTTGGGAGGTGCGAAAATCTCGAGGAAGCTGGGTATGATCCGAACAAAAAGACATTGTTTTTGTGGGAAGGTGTCACTTTGTATCTTGATGAACCATCGGTTCGACAAACGCTGAAGATGATGAAGCAATTTTCCGCTAAGGGAAGCGGCCTAGTTTGTGATATTTATGCTGAGCACTTTGTAAAGGGTGAATATGCTTTCGGCATGAAGCTCCTTCAATTTATTTTGGGAACTGACAAAGGGAGAAACAGCTTTGGATTGCACCTGGCTGCTGATGCAAAATTAACGTTATTTGATTTTATGACAAGCGAAGGTGCAGCAGTTCAAGAGACTTTTCTAATGGGCGAAAATACAGAAAAAGGTACATTCATGGCGGTGTTTGATGCGCTGTTGGAGTAATTCCAATAATTGCGTTGAATATTGTTGTATTTATTATGAGTGGGGTTTAACTATAAAATGTATTAATGAATCCACACTTAAACTAGTCTTAAGTGTTTGTTTTTAATTATTCATTCACTGGTTGTGATTGTATTGAAAGTAATTAAGTGGCTGTTAAATATATAGCAGCCACCTATTAGAGTGTTTTTATTAAGCGTGAGCGTAAATAACACTTCCGCCTTTAATCGTATCAATGATTTGTCGTGACAATCCTTTTGGTAGCGCAGGGCAGCCCCAGCTACGTCCTAAATATCCATGTCGCTGAATAAAGGATTCCGTCGCGTAGTCAGCACCATGGACGACAATATAACGCCTGCGCGCATTGTCGTTAACACCGTGTGTCATGCCATCAAGTTTTAACGAGTATCCGTTCCCACCGTAGTAGGTGGTGTCTGTTAGGAAGGTTCCCAAAGACGTTTGTCGAGAATTTACAATGTTTGAAAAACGTGTTGCTTCACGACCACCACTATTCACACCGTGTGATACGTATGTGTGGTAGACGAGCTTGTTCCTTTTCAGGTCAATAACAAAGAAGCGTTTCTCAGTAGAAGGCTTGCTGTAATCAATAATAGTCAGTAACTGTTTCTTTCTTCCCTTAGTATTATAGTAAGCATTATAGCCCTCTTTAAATACTTGAAAATCAATAACTCCCTTTAAATTTGCTTCTTTATATACGTGCTTGATGACGACATCAGGACTATTAACATTACTATATGAGTTGCTGTGAGTACTACTGGCAGATACTTGCAGCGGCAAATAGCAAAAAACCAAGATGAACAGGTAAATCGCCTTCTTCATTGTTCTTATTAAACACTCTATTGTTTGATTTATGACTAAGATGGCGAGACTTTACCATAAAATAATAAAAAGTTTAGACTTGAATGATTGCTGTACCAGTGTGCTGATGCGCAAAAAAATCCGGTTTAATTGATGCGTGAAGTGATGTTTGTTTTTAAATACATTACGTTAAAATGGGAATTTATTATTATCAGCAGTCAGTGTCAGGATTGTGCAAAATATCCTAAAGCTGAGACTGTTACATTTGAAATGATTATATATTCTTGTTTTATAATGCAAAGACAGTGAGTAGGGAACACAAAGAATGAATTATCCTTCCTTGAACTGTTTGTCTGTTTTTTGAGCACAATATCGCATTTATTTTGAGCTTTCATAGGGGTGTCAAATTTTTGTTAAGAGCCAGGTTGCACCTTGTGACGTTATTTTGACGCTTGGTTTTGCAAGGTACAGGCAGGTAACTGGTCGAAAAGTGGACAATTCCATAGAAAAAGCGCGGGAAATATCCCGCGCCTGGTTGTTAGGTTAACAAGTGCTTAAATTGCGCACACTGTCGACCATGTATTATCGCTGCCGGGAACAGAGTTTGTCCACCAGATGGCTTCGTACACAACGCCGTTGTGAATGATTTTGTCTCCTTGGTTAGCGTGGCTCGGGTTTCCTGCCCAGTCTGTTTGTGGCCAGTTAGGGTAGGTGTTGAGCCCGGTTGTTACACATTCGCCACCACCATTATCACCGCCACCTGTCGTGATATCACCGATAGGCAGGGTGGGTTGTTCGAACTTAAAGGCATAGTCTTTACCGTTTATATTCACGCTATAGTTTGCCGGTCCGGAAATCGGTAGGTAGTACACCATGTCCAGTTCGTACGTACCGCCTGCAGGTAGGCTCTTCCATGCTGGCAGGCTGAAGGCGACGCGGTGCATTACACCGTCCAGACCACCAATGTTGTTGGCTCGGCTATGGCCGGAGGCTATTACTTTCAGGCCGCCGCCTGACTGGTCTTTTGCGTTATCAGGGGCTGACACCGGAATATCAAACTGGAACTCGGTACCTCCCGGTATTTCCTGCCCGGTATTGTTGGTGAAAGTTAGCTTCGGATTGATAGGATAGTTTTGATCGCCAACTTTAAAGCCGCCTACCGCAACAGTGATATCAAGTGCTTCAGTCGCTATTGCGCCGGTGGCAATCTTATTGCCATACGGAGCCGCAGACTTAAACTTATCGTAGATAGCCTTGGTCATGGTGTTACCCATATGGTATTCACCATTGCCGGTCTTACAGGCATTTTCCGTAGCATCAACTGTCGTACGGTTACCGTTGGCATCAAGGACATAACAGTTATAGTCACCAGCGAGTTCCCAGAACATGATGCCGCCGATTTCTTTGTTCATTACATAGTCAGCTTTGGCATTAATGGACTGTTCATCTTCAGTAGACAAGAATACTTTCTTCTCAGGGTTCCACAGCCAAGGTGCGACCGCAACAGAATCATAATGGCGGGTATAGTTACCGGTTAGCGGATGGGTTGCCGGAGTGAGTCCGTAAGCGGCAGTATATGAACCATAGACTCCTTGAGCGAGGTTCATAGCGTGCCACATAGGGTTGGAGCCAGCTCCCATTTCATTACCTGCAGCGCCCTTGTCGTGCCACAAGTTATCGATGCCCATTGCACCATTACCGCAGTTATTCTTCTGTCCTTCACCGGTACCCGGCAGGCATTCTGCCTGATTTGGCAGCGGAGCTAGTCCCCACAGCCCGTTCTCACCACCATTAACCCCTTGCCAGCCACGGGTATAGTAAGGCACACCAATGTTGATTCGACCTGCTGGCATTGAACCGCGGAAGTAGTGGTAGGCCCAGTCGGTATTGAGGTAGCCAATTCCACCGTATTGAGCCGTGTTGTACACGTCCCACATCGCCAGCTCCGAGTCTTTACCGGTGTCAAAGAGTGCCGCATTGTGGCCAACATGCTCGTTCCATGCCCCATGTAGGTCATAAGACATGATATTGACGTAGTCGAGGTATTTGGTGACATCAAACGTCTCCATGCCACGGAGTAGGTAACCAGACGAAGGTGCAGCAATGGTCAGCATATAGTGAATGCCATCTTGCGCTGAGGCCTGATCAAGCTTCTGGCGAAGAACCTTCATCAACTCCTGATATGACGCCCATAGGTACTGGCGGCGAGGTTCCATAAACGCTTTGTCATCCGGGTTACCGGCACCAGCCATTGATGTAGGGTATTCATAATCGATATCAAGGCCATCAAACTTGTATTTGCGCATCATGTCGACGGCAGAATCAGCGAACTTTTGAATGCCCGCATGATTGATACTGCCATCGGCATTGGTGGTCATGGTATAGAAACCGCCGTCAGCAACACGTTTGCCGTCGGCTCCAAAGTGGCCGCCGGTTTCAGCCCAGCCGCCGATCGAAATCAGCGTCTTGACGTCATGTTTGGCTTTCGCTGTGGCCAGGGCACCAAAGTGACCTTTGAAGCCTAGTGCTGGATCTATTTCAACACCGTTCCACTCCATGCCGACCGCCGGGTTGGCCGGATCATTGACATTACCGATGTTAACCTTGCCGTCAGAACCAATGCTAACGAAAGCGTAGTTAATGTGCGTCAGCTGTTCCCAGGGAATATCTTTGACAAGGTAGGATGTTTGAGGATCACCACCGGCACGCCAGCTGGTAAAGTAGCCGATAACACGTCGTGGGTGATCAGTCCCCATCAGTTCACGGCCCTGATCATCATAGATCGTACAGTATGGCACGTTAATGCCTTCGGTCTGGTAGAGGCCGTCGGGACGACAGTCCTTGGCTGTTGTGCCACCGTTGACGACAAGCTGGACAGTTGCTGAGTCTGAGGTTGCACCTAAGTTATCTGTTGCACGGGCATGAATGTTAAGCGTACCAGCCTGAGCCGGGGTATAGGCCAGAGTGAATGGGGCGGTAGCTGAAGTGCCGACTAGCGCACCGTTGACGAAAAAGTCGACTTTGTCGACAGTGCCGTCAGGATCGTGGGCCTGAGATGTCAAGGTGACGGCGGTGCCTAGGTTGACTGAGGTAGCGGAGAGCGTCAGGTCGACTGTCGGAGCGGTATTGCCTGTGTTGCCTTCCTGTACTGTAACAGCCGTCGCGGATTCCGAAACGCCGCCCTGATTGTCAAATGCCTTGGCTTTAATGGTATGAGCGCCGGCTACTGCGGTCCAGTTTGCAGTGTAAGGAGCACTAGTGAGCGTTGCGAGAAGAGTTTGTCCGATATAGAACTCAACCTTGCTGATTGTGCCGTCTGAGTCAGAGGCATTGGCCGATATAGAAACGGTGTCACCGGCTGTGAGGTTGGCAGAGCCAGAAGGTGATGTTAGTGATACAGTTGGCAAGACGTTCTCGCCGCCTGCACGACAGTTATCGACAAAGCTCCACTCTCCGGTATTGGCCGTTGGGTTATTGCCCCGTGTCCACCAGTTGGCCTTGTAAACTTTATTCGTCTCTTGTACCTGAGCTCCTCCGCTATAAGCAACGGCGCTATCCCAGTGATCTACAGTGCTGCAATCCATTGCGGCATGGGCGTTGAAAGCGAGCAGGCATGAAACGGTGAGAGCACTTAACCTGAAGGTATGCTTTAACACCTTTCCGTGTATCAAATGAGTCATTTTTTTCATCCTTAAGTCTTTGTTCTATTATCGGTAAAGTTAAAATTTCGGCGTGTTTATGCTTTAGTTTCGCCGTGAAATAACTATAGAAAAATAACCAAACAAGGAACCTGTTATTGTTGTCTTTTACATGTTAACTCGCAAAAAACTGCTGATAACATGTAATAAATGCTCTCTTGTTTCGCGTCATGAAGCAATTATTTTGTAGGATGATTAATTTGCTCGTAAAATAGCAGATGAAGTTACAGGTTAGATAATTACGATATTATCTAACCTGTAGTATTTCGAGGCAGACTGTCGTTTAAGTATTGCAACTTGTAGCATATAAATCAACTCGGAAGTTTGGCTGGATTACTGTGCGTTCGTATAAAAGTGATGGTATTCTTTCTGAGTAACTTAACGATGGAGTATTTTCTCTAGGTACGAGTCAGTATTAGAGAGTAATAGAAATTAATGGAATTCTCTGCGGTTAGACAGCCGATATATAACGCAAGAAAAGCCAAGGTGGCATATCAAGTTAGTTTTATCAATAGGGAGCAGCTGAGTAATAAATGTATTCCTGCGGCAGTCTTCCAAGATAGGTCCGATCCCCGTAACCTCAATGAGCTTCTTGAGCGTGCGGGAATAGGTAGCTATTCAGATAATAAAACGATGGTCATTACCTTTGACAGAGAGACTCTGAAGGGGATTATTGACTATTTCTTCTCTTCGAGAAGCTTGGTGCTGGAGCTTTCTCCTGATGAGGTTTTTGATGCAGAGCTTCTTAAGCTAATTAGAACCGCCAGGAAGAGCCAATATCATATCGTGCTGAACGAGAAGGCGCTGCTAAGCGGAAATGAAAAGTTTCTTAATTATGTCAGTCACATAAAAGTAAACGCAGCAGGTAAAAGCCAGGAAATAATACAGCTTCTGGTAAATAAGGCACAAAGGCATGGCGTCCGTATAATTATTGAAAACATTGCCTCCGATGAGGAATTTAATCAATACCGCACATTAAGTGTGGACTTTTTCAAGGGTAATGTATTTGCTAAGCAAGATTTATTTGAGATTAGAGAAAATAAGTTGCAGGAAGGGTCATTACTGAATGTATTTCAGCATGTGATGACCGAAGATTATTGTTACCGGGAATTAACCGATATCCTTGCCTCTGACTCCAAGTTGACGCATAAGTTAATTTCATTATTAAATTCAGTCATGTATGGACGAGAAGGTAATATTTACTCGATCAAGCAGGCTATCTGTTTTATTGGTGAAAATAAAATGCGTAAGTTCATTTCGTTACTGACGGCGCAGGAGCTTACGGATACTCGTCCTGAAGATATCTATAACAAGGCGACCAGTCGTGCGCGTTTTTGTGAGTTGCTGGCTATTAAGATGGGCCGACGACGAGCCGTTGTTGATAGGGCTTTTTTAAGTGGTTTATTTTCAAATTTGCCTGATATCCTTGGCCTAGATATGGAAGAGGCTTTGGATATGCTTAAGATTCATGATGATATCAAGAAGGCATTGACAGGCAACGGCGGTGAGCTGCAGCAAGTGGTCGATATGGTTATTGCTTATGAATCTGCAGATTGGAATAAACTGGCCAAGCTGACGGAGGGAAGCAGCGTTTCATTTGATTTGGTCCCTCGGCTTTACAGGCAAATGCTCAGGGAAATGAAGAGCGACGCTTATTTGCTCAATTAAGGAATAAGCCGATGAAGAAAAGGCTCAGATCAACTGAGCCTTTTTTGATCGAGTAAGGTGCCAGAACTGTTCGATTATGACTGGTTGATCCGCGCCTTAAAGCGCTCTCGAGTTGCTTCGTCAGCCTGGGAATACCAGTAATTCAGCATACTTTCTGCAACGTTTTGGCCTTGTTGTGTGGCTTCAGCTGTTGGCTGGGTGCTGCCAGATGCCGGAAGGATGGCTGGTAGTGTGGTTGTTGCAATAGCCGATTTAAGCGCAGCAGGTTTGTCCGTTAGGTTATACTGTGCAATTTCTTTTTCAAAATCACGGCCGAATTGCAGGCCGTGCTTAATCAGCTTATCTTGTTGAATTTCAACAGAGTTGCCTTGCTTATCCGTCAAAGTTATCGCAGGGCTGCGGTTGAACCTCTGGGCGTCTTGTTCTGTACGTAGTTTTGGTAGCTTAAGCTGATAAGTGCCGTCCTGACCGGAGAATTTCATGATGACGACATCAGATTTAAACATCTGGTGCTCGCCGTTTTCACGGTAGCTGTCTTGATAGCGGAAGGCAATTTGGTTTTCACCGTTTTCGAGTGAAAGCGGATCGTTTCCAGACGTTTCAACGCCGTTAACTAAAACGAGTTCGGCGCTGTAGGGAAGTTCTAGTGTGACATTGGCGAGAGCAGAGAAACTTAGCCCACATGCAGCTAAGGCCAGAATGGCAGTACGAAATTTCATGTCAGTTCCTTGATGGTTCTATTATCACAGCAGTTTGGCGCTGATGGCCTGAATATAACCTGAATGCTGTAGCGTATAGCACAGAGATTAATGTATAACTGATAGAAATTTAAATAGGAAGTTGAAAAGTATATGGATATCACGCTTCTTGAAGTTGCCCTGCTGCTGGTTACAGGTTTTTTAGCAGGGATAATCAATACCCTGGCGGGCGGTGGTTCGAACCTGACACTGCCCGCATTGATGGTGATGGGAATGCCGGCAGAGGTTGCTAATGCCACGAACCGAGTTGGTGTAGCCATACAGGGGCTGACTGCTGTTGTCGGTTTCCGTAAGCACAATAAACTTGATACGTCGGATACGGGGCCCATTTTGGTTCCGACTATCATTGGAGGGCTGTTAGGAGCTGCTGCAGCCGCTTACGCACCATCCGGCTGGATAAAGCCCTTGTTGCTGGGCACAATGCTGGCGATGGCATTCATTATTCTCGTCAAGCCGTCAATTGTTGCACCGGAGCCGGGAACGCTAAGTCGAAAAGTCATGGAGACACCAAGCTCATGGTGGGGGCTGGGTCTTGCTGGTTTTTATGGGGGCTTTGTACAGGCTGGGGTAGGCTTTGTTCTGCTGGCAGCCTTGGCAGGTACGTTGCGTTACGACTTGGTCCGTGCCAATGCCCTGAAAATGCTTTGTACCTTGGTATTTACTGTTGTGGCGTTAGGGCTGTTTATCGCTGAAGATCTGGTCATGTGGGGACCTGGATTGATTCTGGCGTTCGGAACCATGTTCGGGGCAAACTTGGCGGTCAAGATGGCCATCAAAGCCAAGCCAGAAACCTTAAAGTGGTTTTTATTTATTATGACACTCTGCGGCTGTATTGCTGCGACCTTGAGTGATTAAAAAGCCAGACCATATATAGTTGGTCTGGCTTAATTGCGAGGCTGTTATTTTTGCGTACGGCTATTTAACGTAGCACGCAAAGCCTTTCAGGTAGAAGCCTTCCGGATAGGCGCTGTCCAATGGATGGTCGGCTGCCTGGCTGAAGCGCTCAATAAACTGAACCTCGCGTTTGGCATCCAGTGCCGCATCGGCGATGATCTTCTGGAATAAATTATTGTCCATCAGGCCAGAGCACGAGTAAGTTAGCAGGGTACCGCCTGGCTTGAGGATTTGCATAGCCAGCATGTTGATATCTTTGTAGCCCCGGCATGCGCCAACCAGCTGAGATTTCGATTCTGCAAATTTCGGCGGATCCATGATAACTACATCGAACTCTTCACCGCGATCACGGTAGTCGCGCAGTAACTTGAACACGTCAGCATTAACAAACTCTGCATTCTCAACAGGAAGCTCGTTCATTTCTGCATTTAGGCGCGCGGTATCCAGTGCAGGCTGCGAGACATCAACGTTGATCACTTTGCTCGCACCACCCTTAAGGGCGTACAAGCCGAATCCGCCAGTGTAACAGAAGCAGTTTAGTACGCGTTTGCCGTCTACGTATTTGACAGCGCCTTGGCGGCTATCGCGTTGATCGAGGTAAAAGCCGGTCTTATGGCCACCGACAATATCGACGTTGATTTTGACGCCGTTTTCCTCGATGGTAACAAACTTTGGCGGCTCCTCGCCTGAGAGTACACCTGTGCGCTGTTTCAGTCCTTCTTTCTTGCGTACTGAGACATCTGAACGTTCATAGACACTGCATTCCGGGTAGCAGATATTCAGCGCTTCAACCAGCGCCTCTTTCTGCGCTTCGGCACCGGCGCTTAATAGCTGGCACACCAAGAAGTCTTGATAGCGGTCGATGGTGATCCCCGGCATACCGTCAGACTCGGCGGCAATAAGGCGGTAGCCAGTCAGGCCGTCACGTTGAGCCAATATATCGCGTAGGCCTTGTGCGCTGTTTAGGCGGTTAACGAAGAAGTTAACATCTACAGCTTCGTTTTTATTGAATGTCCATACCCGAACACGGATCTGAGATTGTGGAGAATAAGCGCCACGAGCTAACCATTCGCCTTTATGGTCGAAGACTTCGACGGTTTCTCCAAGAGAAGGTTTACCTTCTATACGTTGAATACCGCGAGAAAAGACCCAAGGATGACGACGGCGAAGTGACTTTTCGCGGCCTTTAACCAGATAAATTGAAGCTGTCATGACATGCCCAGTAAGGAGTTCGGAATGGTCGCGTATTATGTTGTTCGCAAGGAGGAAAAGCAAATTTATCTTGTGGTCGGGATGGAAATGAGTTTTGCCTCTCTTTGCCTGGCTTGTGTTTGTTGTTTTGGGAGCTGAAAGAAACAAGGCGTGCACACTGGCACGCCCTTGGATTGTTACTGGTTAGAGTTAGGCTTTAAGGCCGCTCATTAATGATTCGAGGACTTCCGCCTGTTGGTTCAAATGTTCAATCTGATTGGCAGACTGAGTGATCACGTCGCAGATCTGATTTGACTGAGAGCGAACCTGCTCGACGCTGGTAGCGATATTGTCGGCGACAGCGCCTTGTTGCTCTGCGGCCGCTGCGATTTCAGTACTGCGGTCAGAAATCAGCTGGTTACGTTCGGTTATCTGGTTGATCTCGCTATCAACCGAATCCATTAGCTGTTCGCTGCTGCTTGCGTTGGTCACTGTACTTTTCATCACTTCCATCAGTTGCTGGCTGTTTTGCTGCAGGGATTCAATCATTTGCTGAATTTCAACTGTTGCTCCCTGAGTTCGCCCTGCGAGTGTTCTGACTTCGTCGGCAACAACGGCAAAGCCACGTCCCTGTTCGCCGGCACGAGCAGCTTCGATAGCTGCGTTCAGGGCGAGTAGGTTGGTTTGCTCAGAAATACCATTGATCGTGGTGACGACGTCATCAATTTTGGCCGCATTGCTATCAAGCTCAATAACTGCATCGGATGCCTGGCTGATCTCGGAGCTAAGTACTGAGATAGCCGTACGGGTTTGGTTCACCTGAGCTCGGCCCTGTTCCGAAACCTGCTGGGCCTCGCGGGTTTGCTCTGAAGTTTCATGGGCATGGGTAGCCACTTCGCGGATCGATGTTGCCATTTCTTCCGTTGCGCTGGCTAACGAATCCAGATGCTGTTGTTGGTCCGTAGACAGCGATTCACTTTCGTGGCTACGCTGGCGTAAGTCACTGCTGATTTGTTGCATTAGTGCAGTTGCTTGCTGGGTTGCCAGTACCAGTTTCTGTTCCCTCTCACTAACGCGGTCAATGGTGATGGCCAGGGTACTGAATTCATCCCGAACCTTGAAGAAATTCAGGCGGTTGGTTAAGTCGCCGTCAGCGAGTGCCTGTAGGGCTTTATTGGTGGTAAACATCGCACCACCAATGAAAGTCATGATGTAGTACACAGCAGCAAGAGCGACTACGAGTATAATGGCAGTGATACTAATTTGAGTTGTTGATAGGTAGCTGAGAAGGCCTGGATGTTCATTTGCAGTGATTGAGTAGTTCATGCCCTGCACGATGGCAGATAGCTCGCCATTACCGATACGGGCACCGGTTTTCGCAAGCAAGACAGGTGCATCGGACAGGCTGACTTGGTACTCAGATAGCAGTGCCGCCGTTGAATTTAGCTGATTAGTCGTGATTTCAATACGTTGTTCATCGGCGGCATCAACTAAAATTGCACTGATACTTAGAATAGCAATGATTGGAAGTAGGAAGAGAAGATAAAATTTTTCCTGTATTGTTATATGAATTAGATACTTATCGATCCATCGAAAGGCTACTTCTTTCATTAGTGCATCCTATTTTTTTTACGGGTGTTTTATAGCGGCTTATTGATAAAGCACATATTAATTTTTTATCGGGATAGTGCGGAAATTCTTGAGGTGATCCATGTCGCAAATTTGTGTAAAAGCTATGATCAAGGGAATGGTTCAGGGAGTTGGGTTCAGATTTCATACTGCGCATGAAGGTCTAAAGCACGGACTTACTGGCTATGCGAAGAATTTACCCGACGGTAGTGTCGAGGTATTGGCCTGCGGCCACGAAGAGAAAGTGGGGCAACTGTTGCAATGGTTGAATACCGGTCCGAGATCATCAAGAGTGGACAGTGTCGAGACCGAAGAAGTTGAGTGGCGTCATATTGACGGCTTCGAGATTATGTAGAGTCAGAACCTAGAACCTAGAACGAGAAGATTCGTGTCTAGGAACCAGGTTCCAGTCACCGGGCTAGATAGCCTCAGATGCATTTTACCGGCTTGGGTAACCCTGCCAATTTAGTGGCTTGTTTGGCTGGCCCTTTTGGAAAAAGCTTGTAGAGGTAGCGTGAGCTGCCTTTTTCCTCGCCGTATTTTTTTGCCATTGCCTTTACTAGCATACGAATAGCTGGAGAGGTATTAAATTCCTTGTAGAAATCTCGTACAAAGTGAACAACTTCCCAGTGAGCTTCGCTAAGCTCAATGCCTTCCTCATCGGCAAGAAGAGGGACAAGCTCAACGGACCAGTCATCTATATTTTTCAGATAGCCGTGAGCGTCGGTTTCGATTTGTTTACCTTCAAATTCAAGCATGATGCGCCCCGATATTTTGAACCGGGCAAGAATAGTGATTAAGGCGAGAGGCTGCAAGTAAAAGTCGCAACAGGTAATGCAGAGATAAGAAAAAAGCGCCTCGAAAGGCGCTTTTTGAAAAGAGTTAATCGTAATGATTAATCATCACCACCCATAACACCCAAGATCTGAAGCAGGCTAAGGAATAGGTTATAGATAGAGACATACAGCGTTACTGTTGCTGAAATGTAGTTCGTTTCGCCGCCACGGACAATGTTCTGTGTGGTCAGCAGGATAGCAGCAGATGAGAACAGAACAAACATGCCGCTAATAGCCAGTGAAAGCATTGGCATCTGCAGGAAGATGTTAGCAATAACAGCCACTACGATAGCCACGAAGCCCGCAAGGATCATTCCGCCAAGGAAAGACAGATCGCGCTTGGTAGTGAGTGCGTAAGCCGAACATGCCATAAAGGTCAGTGCCGTACCGCCAAGTGCCGGAATAATGGCATGACCCATACCGGCACCGATGTACATGTTCAGTATCGGACCTAGGGTATAACCCATGAAGCCTGTTAGAGCGAACGTAAAGACGATACCCAAACCGCTGTCGCGGTTCTTTTCTGTCAGGAACATCAGGCCATAAAAGCCAACCAAGGTAATGATCAGGCCTGGGTGCGGTAGGTTCATTGCCATCGCGAAGCCTGCAACTACAGCTGACCACACTAGGGTTAGCGATAGTAGAAAGTATGTGTTGCGTAGAACTTTGTTGGTTGAAAGTACGCTTTCGTAAGCTGAGCCACGATTGACAATACGATCGTTCATAAAAAACTCCCTTCAGGGTTAGTTATGGAGATTGCTAATAAGACATATATTGGGGTATTCACTTATAAATGCAAGTCATTAGTACATAATCGAGTGAATACTATCAGCTATATGCTCTCTGTAAGTTGTTGACACAGATAATACTTAACAATTCATTATCTTGGTGCTCTAAGTTGTAAATTTATGTTTCAACTCCTAGTTGGCTCACAAAAATGAGAATTAATCCCAGGCTTGTTGATGAGAATGACAACAATTTACAGGAGAGGGGGAGTAACGCGCTGAGAAAACACTGCAGTTACTATTATGGACGTGTGATGAAACAATCAGGAGGATTGCTCCTCCTGATGACTACGGCAGAGGTTACCGGATAGGTGGGGCGTACTGAATGCCGCCATCACGCCATAGTGCGTTGACATCACGTCGTACTTTGAGCGGAGAGCTCATACCGATAGTACGCTCGAAGCTTTCACTGTAGTTGCCGACTTGCTTGATTACCTGGAAGCTCCAGTCGTCATTTAAGCCGAGCCCTTTGCCTTTCGGGCCATCGAGACCAATCAGGCGACGAATGTCCGGGTCATTGGAGTTCTTCATATCATCGACACTGATCGATGACACCCCTAAATCTTCAGCATGGAGCATGGTATAGAGAGTCCATTTCACTATGTTGAACCACTGGTCGTCATCTTTACGTACTGCAGGCCCAAGTGGTTCTTTGGAAATAAGTTCGGGAAGCACGACCACAGAGTCAGGCTCTTCCATGCCTAAGCGATGGGCGTAGAGCGCAGACTGATCGGTCGTCATAACATCACAGCGCCCTTCTTTAAACCCGCCAACAGTTTTCTCTTCGGTGTCAAAAACGACAGGGGTATATTTCATTTCACGGAATTTAAAATAGTCAGCCAGATTCAGTTCTGTGGTCGTACCGGACTGGACACATACCGATTTACCATCAAGCTCTGTGGCACTGGAAACGCCAAGGCTTTTATTGACCATAAATCCTTGGCCGTCGTAATAATTCACACCGGCAAAATTAACTCCTAACGCTGTGTCACGATGAAGGGTCCAGGTTGTGTTACGGACTAAAAGGTCAACTTCGCCAGACTGGAGTGCCGTAAAACGTTCCTTGGTCGTGAGTGGGATGTATTTTACCTTTGTTTTGTCGCCAATGGTCGCTGCTGCAACAGCCTGGCAGAATTCGACATCTAACCCTTCCCATTCGCCGTTCTCATTTGGGTTAGAAAATCCTGGTAGTCCCGTGCTGACACCGCATTGGATGTACCCTTGTTTTTTTACTTTCTCCAAGGTGCCGCCGGGTTGCTCAGCTGATGCCTTGTTAGCTGCCAGTTGTTTTTCGAGGCTGAGAATTTTGTCTTCCAGTGCTTTAGTGTCTGTGTCGGTTGTTGCCGTGGCTTCGGGCTGTTCAGCTTGTTCAAGCTGTTTTTCGAGGGCTTGTACTTTTGCTTCCAGTGATTTGATCAGTTCTTTGTCCTGAGCATTGTTACTGTCGCAGCCGGAGAGTAATAGCGCCAGGGTCGTAATGGCCAGAGATAACTTTAGTGTTTGTTTCATAGTTTTGTCCCGTCGATCCAAATGAGGAGAAAACAAACCTCTTGATTTCTTATAAATTACTTATCCAATAAAACTATGTAATTTGTATCAGTATTCAGTATAGGAATAGATTGTAATTCTTCTAGTTATCAACATATTTTCGGATCTTGAGGGTGATAATACACAGCGTCAGCTTTGGAGGAGATAAGCAAAAAGGCCGCGCGGTTGCGCAGCCTTGAGGGGGAGACAAAGAGGGGGGCGGTAGCCAGTTTGGCGTCAGCTAGCTGCAATCACACATGTGGTATATAGCAGTGCGAGTGGGCGGTATTCGTCACGCTGACCATTACGCAGGTTTATAGATTCTATTTCACCAGAGTAGAGGCTAATTGTGCTGCTCCAATAACTCGACTTGATCGGCCAGTTATTGCGTAACAAGAAATGTTGCCCGTGTGTTTGAAGCTCCTTAAGCTCTTCAGCTGTCGGGAGCCTTAGCCCGTAACGCTGGCACCATTTATTCGCAGCAGCATAGTTAACCTTTGACCAGTACTGGTTATGTTCACGCACAAACATCGGTGGCATATCTTGGGTAGAGTTGATGTTTCTTGGTAAATGGTATTTTAAATTGTTAAAAGTAAACGAGTAGATGACAGAGTTTAATACCACTCTATTTTCAACTAAGGTTTTTTTGCTGCTGCTGCTGCTGCTGCTTTTTGCACTAGTTTTGGTTGTTTGCGGCTTGACAGGTGCTGGTGAGTATTTTACTTGTCCAGGCAAAGTGATCCGCGTGTTGGTCTGTCGGATGAAGGTATCTTTTAGCTGGTGGCGGGCGAGTTGTAGTTTGGCCCCCTGAGCCTGTGCATGACTTTGAAATGGCCCTATCAGGCATCGAGATTTCCCATTATCAGGAACCAGGTAGCTATTATTCTTAAACAGCTTATTGATTGTTGCCGTGGTTCTTGAATTGGGTAACGACTGACCATAGTGGCATTGAATCCAAAAACTACTGTCCTTGTTTTTGGGGGCTCTGCCCCATAGCCCCTTTCCGATATCGCACTGTGCATTCAGATATTGCCAGCCGGACTCGACCTTATCTACCTTGCAGTTTGCTGTACTGGACTCAATTGCGTAACTATTCAATGAAAAGCAAGAAAGGGCGAGTATAAGCCAGTATGCAGGCCGTTGTATTTGCTGACAGATCATGGTGCTAATAACTCGAGGCTAAAGTATTACGTTTTCTATGAAATCATAGGAAATGTCATATTTAAGTGAAATATCTGATGAAAGTATAGAGATATGGTGTTTTTTTTTCGAATTTGAGTGATTGAGCCAATAACTTGTTTATCAAAGGGAAGGCAAGCTGAACCTATCTTGCACAAGTGCTTAATAAATAACCTAACCCATTGGTGATCGTTATATTTTCAACCGTTTGGGCTTGCTTTGAGCAGTTGTGATTTTTTTGCCAAAAAAGGCTTTACAGAAAAATCCGAAATCCGTATTATTCACCGCACTTACGGAGAGATGGCTGAGTGGTTGAAAGCACCGGTCTTGAAAACCGGCATACGTTTGTAGCGTATCTAGGGTTCAAATCCCTATCTCTCCGCCACATTCTAGAAACTGGGTAACAGCCGGGTTTCGTACAGAATTGGAGCGGTAGTTCAGTTGGTTAGAATACCGGCCTGTCACGCCGGGGGTCGCGGGTTCGAGTCCCGTCCGCTCCGCCACTATATTAAGCCCGAGTCAAAAGACTTGGGCTTTTTGCTATTTACAGGTTCGTGAACGGGACTCTCTCTAGCCTTCGGCTTGAATCCCGGTCGTGCGCGACCTCGGCCGCTCCGCCAATGATTTAAGCCTGATGCGAAAGCGTCAGGCTTTTTTCATATTTAACGCTCTAGAAAGTGCTGCGCACTTTTTCGCGTAACTTGGCGTCCCCGCCGGAATGCCGGACCATCGAGTCCCGGAGGGTGCGACCCCGGTTGATCGCAAGCCCGGCTGTCTCGGCATCAATCAATGGCTGGGCATAATGCAGAAATCACGGAGTCATAGTCAGGGGGGTGGTTTATATCTTTTATAATTTGACTATGGGTAATTAAACCATGCTCATTTAAGCAGAGCACAGCACGAGCTGTGAAGCCAGAGAACATCGGATTATCAATCTTAACGCCGAAATCCAATGAAAATTCACTAGAACTGAAACAAGAGGCAGTAGTGATATAGTCAAGCCCTTCTCTTTGACAGAACCTGTTAAGAGTGAAAGGAGTATCAACTGAAATACAGACAACTTCGATGTCTTTCATCCTATAAGCAAGACGATTAAACTCTCGAACACTTTCGGCACAAACTGGCATGTCAACAGATAAGAAGGAATATAATACGCACCTTTTTCCATATAGTTCGGAGTGAGTGATTATATTGAAATCATCCTTAACTAATGTGAATTGTTTTGTTTCCTGCCCTGCACAAGGGAAATCCCCCAACACATTAATGGTAGCATCGTGAACGTTATAATAATTCATTTTAAATACGCAGAGTTAAAATTAGATTATATTTTCAATACTCTTAAGTACATATTTAGCAAACAATGATTTCATCATCACAAACTTTAAAAGATATCATAATGTCATTAGCAAGCTTTAATATATAGCCAACAGTTTCATAGTTATATTGTCCATTGCATTCAAAGCAATCAACTGTCGGCTCTAAACCTAAAACACGATGTGTTTCTACTCCATCATCAAAGAGAAAATTGTTTTCAGATTTCTTGGTTTCACTAATTAATATTGGCAATATCTTATTAATGGAATCGACCGTAAAAGTTATCATTTCTCATCCCCAGAATAATATCGGGCTGACATCGTCAGCCCAGAAGTTAAAGTTTAATTAAAAGAATCCTAGAGGACTTTCACTGTAGCTTACTAACAAGTTCTTGGTATTCTGATAATGATCCAGCATCATTTTGTGAGTTTCTCTACCAATACCAGACTTTTTATAACCACCGAAAGCGGCATGGGCTGGGTATGCATGGTAACAGTTAATCCATACGCGACCTGCTTCTATGCGACGTCCCATGCGATAGGCTTTATTCGTGTCACGTGTCCAAACACCAGCGCCTAGACCGTACTCTGTATCATTTGCGATGGCTAACGCTTCTGCTTCATCTTTGAAGGTTGTAACAGCAATTACAGGGCCGAAAATTTCTTCTTGGAAGATGCGCATCTTGTTATGACCTTTCAAGATAGTCGGTTTGATATAATAACCTTCACCTTCATTGAATGCTTCGCCACCGGCAAGAACTTCAGCACCTTCAGCCTTGCCAATTTCGATATAACTTAAGATCTTGTCAAACTGCTCTTTCGATACTTGGGAGCCAACTTGTGTATCAGTGTCTAACGGGTTACCTTGCTTGATGGTTTTAAGACGCTCTAACAAGCGATCCATAAACTTCTCGTACATGGACTCCTGAATTAATACGCGAGATGGGCAAGTACATACTTCGCCCTGGTTAAAGAAGGCAAGTAATACCGCTTCCAAACACTTATCTAAGTAGCTGTCTTCATGCTGGAAAATATCCTCAAAGAAGATATTTGGTGATTTTCCGCCTAGTTCCACTGTTGAAGGGATCAAGTTATCAGCAGCACATTTTAAAATATGGTTACCAACTTCAGTAGAGCCGGTAAAGGCAAGCTTCGCGATTCGCTTACTTGTTGCCAATGCATTACCTGCTTCTTTGCCGTAGCCGTTAACGATATTGAGAACACCGGCCGGTACCAGGTCATCAATAATTTCCATCATCAGCAAAATAGATGCAGGTGTTTGCTCTGCTGGTTTTAGGACAACACAACAACCAGCAGCCATTGCTGGTGCTAATTTCCATGCAGCCATCAATAAAGGAAAGTTCCATGGGATAATCTGGCCAACCACGCCGACAGGTTCTGGAAAATGATAAGAGGCAGTCGTACTGTCAAGTTCAGCGGCACTGCCTTCTTGGGCTCGAATACAGCCAGCAAAATAACGGAAATGGTCTACAACCAAAGGCAAATCCGCGGCAAGCGTTTCACGCACTGGCTTGCCATTTTCCCAACATTCGGCAATAGCAAGGTATTCACTATGCGCTTCAATACGATCGGCGATTTTTAATAAGATATTTGAACGCTCGGTAACACTTGTATTAGCCCAAGCGTCTTTTGCGTTATGTGCTGCATCTAATGCGAGCTCAATATCAGCTGCATCAGAACGAGCAACTTTGCAAATCAACTGTCCATTAGCTGGTGAATGATTGTTAAAATATTCACCGTTTACAGGTGAAACCCACTGCCCATTAATATAGTTATCATATTTTTCTTTATACTTAACTGTGGACTGTTCTGTACCTGGGATTGGATATAGCATTATTTATCCTACACATAATTAGTTATATGGTTCTTATGCACTTGTGTGTTTAGTCAGCAGGGTGAAAAGCGATGATTGTCGAGACCATCAAGCTTTGTCTGCAAATGGAAGGCTGACAAAACTGCTTAACTAACATAACTTCAATCAATATGTGCATAAGTTACTACAAGCTTTATTTGCTTGTTGATGGGCAGGTTATAAGTAAGGTGGTAATCTATCTAGTGAATTATCACCAATTAAAATAAATGAAAAATATCAACAATTTAAATTAGAGTAATTACTTTAATTGATGCTGTTTACTAGCATGTTTGATTATTTTACGAAAGATAAATGATGTACGCGGCTAATAGTCAACATTATGAGTGTGAAGCAAAATGCATTAATTGTTGGAGCAGTAATTGGCAATGATTCCTGAGTTATTAATATGCATTTAATGGTGTATTGCTTTAAAACTCAACATGTTAACTGTAAGTGTTTAAAATCCCAAGTTGCGCATATACTATGTGACTTAATAATAAGATATATGTATGATGTCTTGACTTATTATAAAATACCTGTACCGATCTCGCGCACGATTATGCATTGTGCGATTTGAAAAGGTGTAAATAGTGAAAGTAAAGTGAGATAACTTGATGTGGGTTTTTAATCCTAATAACAAGGTGCAATTGAGCAACAGTGTGTCTGGGGCATCAAGAAGCATTAAATCGACAGAGTGCCGGATATTGAGACTGTTACTCGATAATGAGGATCTGGTCGTTCGAAAGGACGTGCTTGTAGCTGAAACTTGGGGGGACAGAGTTGTCTCTGATTCGAGTTTAACCCAGGCTATCGCTCAGCTTCGACTGGCGTTAGGGGACAGTGGCAAAGAACAAAAGATCATTAAAACGCTGCCCAAGGAGGGTTATCAGTTAATATCGGGTAGTGTATGTTTTGATGCCTGTTATTTGGAAAAAAACATAGAAACGAAATGTGATAATGCTGCAGAGCCTTGTGCTGTGAGTGATTCATCGGTTTCGATACAGCCAGAAGGTGGATCACAGCAGATGTTCCCCGCGATGAAGAAAGTTGCTGTAAAAGTGCTGGCCCTTACTGTGTTTTTTGTATCGACCTTAACTTTCCTTTGGGCAGGTTCGATATATATGCAATCGCAGGCGGCTACAAAGCGGCCCTGGTCTATCGAAATAAGTGAGGGGACCACCTTTTACATCGAGGGTAGCCATGCAAGCGAGATGTTATACCAAGAGTTAGCGGGTCAAATAATAAGTAGTATTTCACGGGTGTTCATTTCTAAAAATCACGAACAGTTTTATGTTGCTTGTGAATTCAATTCACAACGACATCAAGACAGGCAGATCCTGAATCTGACATTCACTATTAATTACACAGCAGATGAAATTAGGAAGCATATCAATGAAAGTTGTCGATAAGCTGCTTATTAGTTATGCCCTCTGCGCTTTGGCAGTTTTTGCTGGTATTGTATATAAAAGTAATACTAGCCGCCCCTATTTTCTGTTTAGTTATGACCACCCGATTATATATGCTAATGGTATCACCTTCTTTGAGGGTGGTAGTGATGCGTTTAAGGAGCTTCATACAATTATTTCGCATCCACTTGGTTTTCACAATATGAAGTCAATTATTACATCCATGGATGATAGGGAGATCTTTAAGAAGACCTATGCTGTCTATTTTTTTGACGATTCTTTATTTTCAGCAAAAATCATCGAGAAGGATGACGACTATACATCAGAGAAAGAGCCGGATCTTACAGAGTCACATCTTATTGAGTATCCGCAGAAGGAGTTCTTTCAGGTCATCTTCCAGGATAGCGGCCTGTGTTGTTATTCAAGCTTACTGACTGACTCAGTTCAGTGCGTTAAATTGATTTCCTGAGACGTGTATAAATGAGAAATATTTATAAATTACTTATTTGTTATGCTATTTGTGCATTTGTTGTCTTTGTTGGGATTTTAATCAAAACTATTCAAAACCAACCACTGTTTATGAAAAGCTATTTTGATCCTATTGTCTATGGTCATGGGATAAAGTTTTCAGAAAATAGTGTTTACAGGTACAGGAAATTTCACACTATTGAGCACGGTATGTTAGGAACGCATCGAATGAAAACAACTATTATGTCTCTTGATGAACAGGAAACCTTAAAGAAAAGCTATGATGTTCATTTTTGGGATGACGATGTGTTTTCTATAAAATTGACAAGCAAGGATAAGGACTATACGGCTGAGGATGAACCTGATTATTCTGAAGCACATATGCTTGAATATCCTCAAGAGCAGTATTTTCAGATTATTTTTCAGGACCGTGAAGTTGTTTGCTATTCAAGCTTACTGACGAATTCAGTGAAGTGTATTAAATTGTTCACCTGATCATCAACGTAGACTGAGAAGTCGCATTCACTTTAATGGCTGTAAAGTCTGCAGCCCCTCTAACTAACACCGTGTTTGTAAGAGCATGATCTTAATACTCATGTCACAGATACTGTTTCTTGCTTTCTGAATTAAGCTATTCTTCCTTATACTATTGATAATAAAAATTCTGACATAAATTTTGCGTCTGTCTTTAGATTAATTACTCTACCCTATACCTATGATTTATAGGGATTATTATTCTGAATAAAACTTTGTTTTTGATGATTACAGTTAATTTGGGGTTGAGCGTAGAATATCGCCGCCCATTTTCCCTCCAAGACCAGCTGACTTTCATATCACTATTTTTGAATTGAACCTAACAAGATCACTCAATATTCATGCATCCATGGATTTGAATGTTTCTTGTCTATATTGGCTTGGTCTTTAATGGACAGTTTTGAATTTCTCTATATCCAGTGAGGGGAGTGGGAGAAAATAATTAGTACATTTGTATTGATTGGAAAATCAAAAGAATAAGCTTGTATGAGGACTATATGTCAGAAAAAGCAATAGCGCGATTGGAGGCCGTCCAAGCGGTGACTGAAGAGGGTCAGTCGCTTCAGTTCCGGGTTGTTTTGGATAAGGCGGTAACGCAGGATATCAGCTTCGAGGTAACCGCGGACGGTTACATAGACTGGCATTGGGGGGCTTCACCAGAGGTGCTGTTTCAGTCGCGCGGCAGCTCGGAAATGGCAAGGGCGTTCGGGCGATATAGCGTCACTGTTAAGGCGGGCGAGAGTTTTGCTGAGTTGTCAATCCTGACGCAGGACTTCGGATATGACAACAAAATCCAAATGCTTAAAATGGGACTGAACCAACCTAGTGGAGATGCCGAGGTGGCCATTCCTGAAGAGGCTGTGTGCGCCGCGGTGATGGATAACGATGCCCTCCACTGGGATCGTGAAAAACTAAAAAACATGACTGTACGCGTGGTGCCCGGCGAGGAATTCGATGCTCTTTTCCAGCAGACATTGCAAAAATATGCCGCAGAAAGGGGAATGAGCTGGGAACAGCTTGAGCAGGATGGACAAAACGATCTGCGTAAGGAGATGTTGACCTGGATGCGTGGCTGGGCAGCTGAACAGGGCGCTGTGAATATATGGCGGGAGGAAATCTATGACTGGGAATGGGGGGAGATATTCTCAGATTTTCTGGCAGCATCATGCAATGTGATGTTGGTGCCCGCCGCTGAACCGGAGCGGACGATCTATCCGATGGAACGCAAGCCGTTCAGCCAGGATGAAATAGAGCAATTTAGCAACGCGCTGGCAAAGGAGCATGATAGCGTTTCACATGTTATGACGCGCGAGCAGTTTCTTGAGCAGAGTAAGCAGATCCTGACCGAAGGTGGTGATGTCTCTAAAGGTGTCATGGACAAGCTGATGGCCGTGGCGGCCGATCTGGTACTGAATGAGGAGATGGAGTTCTCCCGGTTTGAAGAGATCTACCAGGCCGGAGAGGCTAAGCTTGATGAGGCGATACTCGAGATAATGCCGACCTGGTTTGCATTCAGCCAACAGGTACACTGGACGATCAAGCCTGATGCGGCGCTGTTGCCTGATAACGTGAAGCAACGTACTGAGCAGGAGATGGCGGAGCTGGGAAGCAAGAGCCTGTCCGACAGTGATGTGCTGGATGCGCCGGTGACCCGACATGCACGACTGGATATCCTGCTATTTGTTACGTTGAAGCGCAATAAGATGCTTGATGCAGTAAAAGCAGCAGGCGCCAAGCATTTTGGTGATGTTCAGAAGCTCTCTCAGGTCAGTGAGTTCCTTTCCGGTAAGCAGCTGAAGATTTTTGAAACGGTTAACCGCCGTATGCCTGATGGTTTTAATGCCGATTCGGTACGCGATGGTGTCTGTTACGGGCTGGCGGCTGAATACCTGGCTGCAGAGGTGTATCGCAAGAAAGGGGGGGATGCTTTTCTTAATCGCCTGCAACAAGTGTTCGGCGGTCTTGAGCGTAAAGACACCGCTAACAGCGTACGTGAGCAATTAACCCGGCAGTATCGACGCGAGCAGGGCGCTGATGCGCTGGCCGATCCGATTGTAAAGTTGTTTCAGTACCAGGCTTCTACCCGAAACCAGGATCCTATATTCAAAAAAGAGGGGGCGCAGACCGGGTTCGAATCCGATGCTGATGTCAATATCCATGATTTGGTAACCCGTAAGCTGGGAGGTGATAAAGATAAATTCTTCCTGATCTCGTCAGATAACCATGCGATGGCGGTGACAAAACGTGATGGTGTCTACAGCTTCTTTGAGCCGAATACTGGGGTGACTCGTACGTCTGATCCCGCAGCCTTCGAGCGTTTGTTGAACTCATATTTCGACGGCATGATGCGCGCTGGTTACTGGCCTTCTAAAATCGGCCAATCGGCTGATGCAGCCACTTTTGAGATTGAGTCACTTGAGGCTATTAAGGGCTCAACGGAAAAACCTAACTGGCTCCAGCAGGTGGAAGCTGAGCAGGACTGGGTGGCGGCTGAGCTGCAAAAACGTGGTATCGAGACCGCGCTCTCTGAGCAGGCGACGCAGCGTCGAGAGGCAACTGGAGCCGATATCGACGCAGCCATGAACCGTGAAGGTTTCTATGGCCGTAAGCGGCAGCTCTATGTGGGAGAGTTTGATGTACGGATCTGCATGCAGAAAAGCAGTACCGATGCAGATTATCAGTTGACCAAAAGTCGGGTACGGGCCGCCTTGAAGCAGCTGAAAGGCGTTCCCGAAGGTCTGCACCGGCGTATCGAAGTAGTGGCCGGTTCGGATGTTGGCGAGCGGGTATTGATTGGCACCGACCGTATCATGATCTCACTGGGCAGTGACTTTTTTGATGGCAAGAGCTCTCTAGCAGGATTAAACCGTGCTGATGCCGGCAAGGCCCATGTTTTGCGTCAGCTGGCAGTTGCTATTCAGGAGCAGGCTGATCCAGATACATTCGACCCTGCAAGCGGAGATGTAAAAGCAGCAGCAAATGCATTTGTACAAGGCCAGTTGCTGCCGGATTCCCCGGGGATCACCCGCCAGCTCAGTAAGGGAAGAGCCCAGGCGTACTTGGCTGTCGTCGATGCAGTCAACCAGTTAAACAGCGATAAGGTGGATCAGAATCTGGCGCTGTTTAACTTGCAGCAGGCAACTGGCGAATATTTGCAGCAATGGCCGCAGGACAGCCAGGCTGAATTGATCCGCGGGCTTTACGAGCATGCGATTGCTTCGGCTGGAGAGCTTAATAGTATCCAAAGTCAGGAGAAAGCAAGCGCAGATCCTTCGATGAAGGACTTTATCAAAGCGCTATCACCGAAGCCTGATGCGCATGGTAAGTTGGTCAACCTCCGTAAGAATCAGTACTTTCTTGACGGTTATACCGGTGGGGAGGTGTCGAAAGTTCCGGGTTTTCAGGAAGGGATGAGCCTAAAAAAATTGGTCGCCTTGTTCACTGGTGGGAGTTTGAGCAAAGAGCAGCAGGGGACAATCGCGCGGGAAATCGAATATCGGTATTTTCAGGAAAGCATGCCGGATACGGTCAGTGAAAGCAACAAGCTGTTCAGGGATGCAGCCGGGCATCCGGCTGGTGGGAACTTTGACGCCCGGGCGCGTCAACAACTGGCACCGCAGGGTTTTTTGCTGAATTTGATCAACGATGGCAATGGTGGACGTTGTGATCCCCTGTCGAAGCTGATGTTGGTGGCGCAGAATCTAGCCGCATCGGGTCAGAAAACGGCAGGTTCCCGGCTTTTGCAGAATTTTTTCAGTGTGGTCACCGTTATCAACAACCCGAATAAGTATTCGGCTCAGGAGTTAGCGAACGCTAAGGTATTCATGAGCGATGTGCGCAGGCTCCACAAAAAGAATGACAGTGATTTTGTGGCAGCCGTACGGGGTCAGTGGAGCGTCGAAAATAAACAGCCATTAACGCTGGATGGTGTTTTGGCGAAGCTGACGCCGACCGACGCCGATGGGCAGTTGGATCTGACGCATGTGCCGGTCTTTCTAGAGGTGGATACCAAGTTTCATGCGATGTCGGCTTGGTCCCGTACCGAGGATGGCAAGCGGATTTTCGGCTTCTACGATCCTAATACCGGCTTGGTTGAATTCAGTTCTAGCGCGAAGTTTTCCGAATATATGCACGGACACTTCGGCAAGGATGGGATGAACTTTGCCGGGAAGTATAAAATGGGGCTGGATACCGACGGCAAGACCCCATTGTTTGAGTGCGTGACTAGCTTTAACGCGGACGAGCTTGGAAAGTTCAAGACTGGTCCGTTTTCGCCTAGCGTACTGGATACTTTGAACCGGGAGATCTTCGAACCGGCAGCGGACAAGGCGCCGGCCGCGGTCGATCCTGAAAAAGCGGTGCAAAACGCCCGTGATCTGGTTACAGATGTACGCGATCATGATGCCAACGCCACAATTCGACTGTTCGCCGACCAATTGCTGGGCGACGATGGCCTGAAAAATGCGTCGGTAGACGCCTACCTCCGCCTGCAGGCATCCGGTAAGGGGAGCGATGCTCTGCTGGAGAATATTCACCAGGCTAACGAGATCCTGCGCCGGGAAAAGCTGGGATTGGCGACGGACGACGAGCTGCTGCAGATTGGTGAGCTACGCAAGATTCTGACAGCGGCAACGCTTGAAAAAGACAGCTATGTCACCCTAGATGGGCAACAGAGCGCCATCGGGCTGAAAGGTGCACTGGAAGCTGCAGGCATTGGGCAGTACAAACTGACTGTTGGTGATCAGTCACTGGCGGTGATATGCGATGCAGCTAATCATCGCTATGCGGTTTATATCGCCGGGCAGGGTGAGGTGAAAGGCTTTGCCAACCTCGACGCGATGACACAATTTGCCGCGGACTACCTGAAAGACAAAGGGGATTGGTCGTTATCGGGGCTTAAACCCGAGGTTGCCCTGATGGACATGGACGGGGTGATGAGTAGTGAACAACTGGTCAAAGAAGCGTCGGTCTTCGGCAAACGCCGGGGCGATGCGTACAATGCCATTGTCGACGTATTGTCGACGTTCAAGAGTGAGTCTCAACCGCAACCAGAGGCAGCGTTTAAGTTAATTGGTTTAATTGACAGCTATACGGCCGATCATCCGAATTCGGGCCGCAACAATGCGTTGAGGATCCTGAAGGAGCAGTTGGAGACAAGTTTGTTCGGCGATGATTCTGCTGCGCTAAAGCGTTCCCTGACGGATCTCACTGGTGATCGCCCTAACTTGGCGGCAGCTATCTACTCTGATGCGCAGCGCGAACTGGGTGGGGAAGATGCAGGTATCACCGACTTCCTGATCCGCTGGGTCAACGAAGATCCGATGCTGGCTGGTATGAAGGGCTATTCTGGCAACACGCCGGGCTCGGCTGAGTTAGGTTTTGAAGCCAAATACCATATAGACATCAGTGCGCATTATACAGAGATTACCAATTTTCTGGGCAAGGCCCAACAACAGGGGCTACTGACGAAGGCGACCATTGATGCCGACAGTAAGATTCTGCACTTGGGTTACAGCTATCAGGAAATGCAGGATATCTGCGGAAAACCCAGTCAGAAATTCGGTGAAGTGGCGTCGATGACGTTTTATTTCATCAAGGAGAGTGCCAAGGACTCTGCGTCTACCCTGCAGCCTGAGATACAGCTGCTAAGCAAGTATGGCGATCCCGGCTACATTAAAGAGCTTCAGGTCGCGCGCTTTGACCAGGCCAGGGAGATCTTCATTAGTAGTAAGGATTTCGACTTCTCGCAATGGGATAAGAAGTTCTCTGGAGATGCGCTGAACGAGTTGAACCGTCGCTTAAACGCTGAGAGTGATATCGACGGTCGTTTGTCTGTACTGCTGAACGATCAGAAAGGCTTGTTGATCAGCGAGACTCACGGCTCCGATTTGAACGGTCAGCGCTTCATCGTCGAGCATCTTGATGCGCTTAAAAAGCAGGGCGTGACGACGATCGGCCTGGAACATTTGCGAGCCGATCTGGCGCAGCCGCTCATCGACGACTATCTGAAAACAGGAGTATTGTCGGCCGAGCTCGAGGCGATGATCCTCAGCAAGTCGGAAGGGCATTTGATGCAACTGTTCGAGCAGGCTCATTCGCATGGTATGAAGATCATAGCGCTGGACGCGAACAGCACCGCACGCTACGCAAATGAACATGGATTAATGTACCGCGCCGGTGCCGCCAACAACGTCGCCGTTGAAAAGCTGAACGGGCTACCTGAGGGTG
Source organism: Photobacterium alginatilyticum (assembly GCF_009910675.1). Classification (GTDB taxonomy): domain Bacteria; phylum Pseudomonadota; class Gammaproteobacteria; order Enterobacterales; family Vibrionaceae; genus Photobacterium; species Photobacterium alginatilyticum. The sequence continues at coordinate 440,881 of NZ_RSEJ01000001.1, forward strand.
AGAAGTTCGTGGTGGTCTTCGGTGAGGCGCACCTTAAATCCCATCCGGGAATGGATAGCCCTGTACCGGGAATCAGCCATCGCCTTGAGTTGCCTATCCTGAAGATCGATGAAAATAATCGGTTTGTCGTTCAGAATGACGATCTGCAGCTACGCAAGATCTACGATGACATGGTGAACATCGATCGACTGGATCTTTCAGGGATAGCCGGGGGAGAGGGCGATTGCCGTGCACAGGCCGCGCGCCTGAATGAGCTATTGGCGAAGCCGCTGCAGTCTGAAGTGGAACGCCTGAACGATTCCGGCCAGAAAGTCACCTTGGGCGATCAGACGCTGACCCTCGGTGATCTGCTGATGATGGGGGCTAAGCTTGACGGGAAACTTGTCAGCCTGGACTGGAAGCTGGCTGAGATGGATCTGAACAAGCTTCTGAATGATGGTCGCTTGACATTGAATGCTGATGCCATGGCTTCTCCGGTGCACTCAAGTGATACTCGCCTTGAATTGGTAGAAAAACTTGACGCCATTCGACGATTGAATGGTGATGACAGTGATACTTCATTCCTGGCTGGTAGTGATGAGTCACGCAGCAAAACGACAGCGTTGATGGAGTCATGGAATAAGGTTAACAGTAAACTGACCGATGCAGATATCAGTGCGGCGAATGTCGATGTCCTGAAGGATGCCGTTTTGTACGAAGCTGATCGCCAGGATCGGATGTTTGGTCCGGAAAACGTGCGAACGCGCTTTCCTCTGAAAGCCCTGTGCAAAGGAATAAGCCGCTTCTCCACAGGCTTATCGATGGCGATGTTCCCCGGCTCGGCATTTGCGATTGTTGATGGCTTTGTTAAAGGCAACGATTACGAAGCTGGCCGGGAGTTGGGGGGAATGCTCGCTGACGGCGTCGATATGCTGGTCGATACACTGGCAGAGAGTACGAAGATTGCCTCGGTGGCATCGAAGTTTTCCAATGTGCTGGGCAAGATTTCTGGTGGCTTGGGAGGCTTGCTCTCTGCACCATTCAGTATCTGGGCTGCAGTGGATACCTTTAAGGGTCTGGACGTTGAGACGGACGGCGACCGCCGTACGGATCTGATTGTTAACGGTGCCCTGCAGGTCGGCAGCGCGGTACTTTCGGTGGCCAGCGGGATTGCCGGCATTGTCTCTGCGGTTGCTACTGCAGGCTCTGCGGCAGCGGTTGCGGCTTCGGCTTTCGGGCCTATAGGTGCCGCTGTAGGGGTGGCGATTTCTCTGGCAACGGGGATCTACAATGCGGTGCGGTTGTGCGAAGGTCTCAAGGATGCCGGGATCAGTGCCGGTGATCGTGCCCTCGCAGGATTTGTCAGCTTCTTTGGTTTCCCGATCCCTGAGCGGATTGCAAAAGAGGCAACGATTAACACCACTCGCGAGCAACTTGAATCTGCAGCGAAAGAGAATTTCGACTATTACAGACAACTCGGAGTGGATAAGTTCGTCTATTCCCATAAAGCGGTAGGAACAAAATTCCACAGCAATAGCGCGGCGCGTGTCGAGGAGGCCAACGATATTTACCATGCTTCCGAAGAGGAACGCGCTGCATCTAAGTCGACGGGAATGGCCTTATATAATGAGCGTAAGAAAGCATGGGATCTGGCAAATACACTGCACCAGCTTGGGGTGTCTTACGATCAGGATATTGCAAGATTCTTTGCAAGTTGTCTCTACCCAAATGATGATGTCGAGCAACTGCTGGCGTTTTCCAAACAGATGGCCGGCGCACCTGAGCCGATGCTTGAAAGTTTTACCGGGTACGATGCCGGTGTGAAGGAAGATCCAGGAGCGGTTAGCGGGGGTGTCAGAACTACCCTGTTTGCGCTGGGTGGCGGTTATGATGTCGCCAGGGGCGACCATGGCCGAAACAATGTGTTCCTGATGAATGAGACGGCTGAAGTTGATTTTGCCGGTGCAGATAAGAACGATACGTTTGAAGTAGTCGGGGGCTGGGTGACTGGTAAGCTCGATGGTGGAGCTGACAAAGATACTTTGTCGTTGCAGTCCTATTACGCCGAGGATGGTGGGCAAGGGTTCGATGTCCGGTTGTCTCCTGTTTATCGCACTGATTACGGCCGTGTGATTAACCGCGAGCATGACTCGCATACTCGACAGAACGTTAATCTCAGCCTGAAAAATATCGAGAATGTGTTCGGTTCCCAACGGAGCGATATTATCTCCGGTAATGATGCCGATAACCTTTTGATCGGTAATGGCGGCGACGATGAGCTGTATGGTGGATTCGGTGCTGACCAGTTGCGTGGTGGCCATGGCAGCGATTTGCTGTGGGGTGGCAGGGGAATGGATAGCTACATTTTCTCTGTGGACGATCTGATCCGTGAAGGTGATCTGGACACTATCGATAACTACTCAAACTGGTCGGATGAAGACGGCAGCCCGAGTGAGGATCAGGATGTGCTGATGCTGGATGTCGATACACTGGCTATGCGCAGGGAAGGGGATGATCTGCTGCTCAGTGTCAATGCTGGCTGGCAGGCTGCCAATCGCTTCTTCAGTGAGCTGCGTGTGGATCTGCAAGCGCTGAAGAATTTGCTGGATGATGCGCTGCAAGATTTCTCGAACCAGACAGTCTGGAACCAGTACGAACAGACGATAAGTGCGTTTACTCAGAAATACGTTGTTCCATTGAGAGAGTGTGGCGAAACCATCCATGATGTAGATCTTGAGTCGGCAATGGAGCGTTTCACCAGCCTTGAATCGTGGCAGGAAAAACAGCTGGTAGAACAGTTGGCGCAGACATTCCGGGAGAAGAATCCAAATCGTAATGATGTGATCAAGGTGAAGGACTATTACGCGGATAGTGCAAACCGCCATCTGACGCTGATGGATTCGCTGGGTAATCTTTATCTGCCGAATGATCTTGCCACCGGGGACTATGTTGCCGACAAAGATGGCAATATAACTGTGAACACTTTGCAGTTGCAATCTCGCTGCGGGTATGAGGTCAACTTGTATAGCGGCGAGATCAATGAAAACCCTGTTGGAGGTGGTAACGAGAATAAGCGGACGAAACTGTTGAATGGTGATGTGGTCGATGTGATCGGTAGTCGCCATGCCGACAATATCTTCGGAGACGACCGCGACAATGTGATCCAAGGCCGAGGCGGAAACGATAACCTTTACGGTGGGGACGGCGATGATATCCTCGTGGCTGGTGTTGCCGGTGACTACGGCGTGAGTATGAGCGGTGGCAACGGCAAGGATACTTACCTGATCCGTGAAGGTCAGGGGCGTATCTTTATCGGCGCGCAGGGTGACGGCAAGAACACCGATCGGATCGTGCTGTCGTCTGGTTATAAGCAGGTAAGCTACGGCGGCTCTGTGTATCGTGACGTTGCGGTGAACTATAACGGTACTGATATTCACATCAATCTTAATGGCACCACCGACAAGCTGGAGTTCAGCTTTGGCAAGGACCGTTACCTCGGAGAGCTGGTGTGGGATTATCAGGACGGTAGGCAGCAGTTGAAATCTCTGGATTTGTCCGGAACCGATCTGGCTTCCTATCGTGTGGATCTATCTCAGGGCCGCTATGAGGCCACCGGAACCTCACATGGTTGGAATATTGGTTATGCGGCGGATTCTGAGGCCGTTTCAGTGCTTGGTAGTCGCGGCAACGACACTTTTGTCGCCAACGGTCATTTCAACTACTTTGAAGGCGGAAAAGGGGCCGATACCTATGAGGTCGGGGCTGGCAACGGTGGAACCAAGGTGATCTACAACTATGACACCGACGGTAGCCAAGATACCCTGAAGCTGGGGGACGCGGCTACGCTGAGCCGTTTGAGCTACCAGCGACAGGGTGACAACCTGCTGGTGCTGCAATTGGGCGATGACGGTAATCTCAGTGAAGCCAAGTCTCAGATCCTGGTGAAGGACTGGTTCAAAGGTAACGCATATCAGCATATGACGGTACAGGCCGCGGACGGTAAGAGTCACAGTGCAGCAGATATCAACGTGCTGACCCGGTACACGGCATTGTTGCAAACTGGAGTGCAGTCTACCGAACTGCCTGAGAAGGCTGCAGCACCTGTACCGCGTTTTGTCGAGCTGGTGGATGATGCCAATTCGTTGAGTGGTTGGAACGTGAATAATGGCGGGAACGGCTTTGCGGTTGGTGAGGATGGTTTGTACACATCTTATCAATGGTGCAGCAGGACTCGCCGCTTTGATGTTTCAGGACTTATCGATACTTACGGTGCCAATGCGATCAGTGTCAGTGAGAGCTTTCATAAGGTCGGTCATATCGATGACAACTACAGGCTAAGCGTTCGGATGTTGGACAGCAACGGCAATGAGCTATATAGCTGGAGTACCGGTGACCGGACAGTTGGAGATCAATCTGAGTTGGTGACTCATAGCCTGGAGGATTATGGCAGTGATGTACACTATATCGAAGTGACTGACGCCGGTAAGGATAATGAGTGGTGGGCTGGTCAATATGGCGCGCGCCTGGAGGGGCTGTCGGTGAAGTTTGAGACCAACGCCGTTGATGCTAACGTCGACACTCTTCGGTTGGCGCAGTTGACTGCCGCAATGTCCACGTTCGGCAGCGATGCTGGCGGTGAAGGTGGAAGCGCTTCGCAAGATAGCGTGAAGAGCACCCAGCCAGTGATAACCATACCTGAAGTGGCTGTTTGCTAACAGGCTTCGATAGGATGAGGGGGCTTGCCCCCTCTGTTTCCCTCCTAACAATTCCATCTGTATAAGCTCCCGGCCTGCCTTGAAGCCTTGCGTTGACCTGATGATCAGCGAGTGGGCCATCGGTAAGCCGATTTTTGTTAAGCTTATAACTGCTCTTTTTGAGTAATTACTCTATTTTAATTCATTGATATAAGTGGTTTTTTTATTTGGTGTTTTTTTATGGAATTTAATGGCAGTTTTTGTGCGCCTTGGAGGTAGTATTCTCGAAGCAGACTTGAAATTGCTTTCTAATCAGTCAGCTTTAAAGTTACTGGGCATGTTCATTTGAATATGTCTGATAACGCAAGTTTGTCTTGTCTTTTTGTACCACCTCCCATGGAGGTGGTTTTTTTTATTCAGTACAGATAAAAAATATCAGGTATTTAAGAGTTGTGAATTCATTATCAGGCTCCGGGTTGAAACAATCGGCGTTAGCCTGCAGTCGGTTGTTGCTGCAACTGGCTGGGATTGAGCTGAAAAAGGACGAGGGAGATCCAGCGCTCGAACTGCCGTTAAAAAAGCTCGTTCAGCAATATGGCAGAGCGCATGGGATCAACCTGAGCTTAGGTCGGTTGAAGTGCGCCGACATTTCGCAGCAGCATCTTCCGCTGGCGTACCGTAAAGTAAATGGGGATTTCGTCGTATTGGCGCGGATTTCTGATGAGCAGGCGTTGATTCAGGCTTCTGATGCAGTGTCGCCGCAGGTTGTTTCACTCGAAGAACTCTATGCCCAGTGGGGCGGTGAAGTGGTGACTTTGCAGGGGGCCGCTCTGCGATTTGATGTTTCCTGGTTCATCCCCGAGTTTGTTCGCCACCGGAAGTTGATCGGAGAGGTGCTGATATTCTCGCTGATGTTGCAGTTGCTGGCATTGGCGACGCCGCTTTTTTTTCAGGTGGTCATGGATAAGGTGCTGGTGCACCACGCCCTTTCGACCTTGGATGTACTGGTGCTGGTTCTGGTAGTTGTTGGGGTATTCGAAGTGGTACTCAAAGGATTACGTGAGTACCTGTTTGCACATACTTCTAATCGGATTGATATTGGTCTTGGAATCAAGCTGTTCCGACATTTGCTCGGCTTGCCATTGTTATATTTTAAGCACCGTCAAGTGGGGGCAATTATCACCCGGGTGCAAGAACTAGATAGCATTCGCAACTTCCTGACTGGTTCCATGCTGACGCTGTGTGTTGATGTAGCCTTCACCATGGTATTTTTTGGTGTAATGGCCTGGTTGTCGCCACAGCTTACCTGCATTGTGCTGGCATCTCTGCCGCTTTATTTCCTGTTGGCTCGGTGGAGCACCGGGCCCTTGCAGGTGCGTATCGAACGCCAGTTCCAGACGTCGGCGATAAACACTTCATTTTTAAATGAATCTGTCAGCGGTGCGGAGACAATCAAGAGTCTGGCCGTTGAGCCTCGTATGCAGCGCCGTTGGGAGTCCCAAACAAAAGAAATGGTGGAAGCTGGCTTTCATACCCAGACGCTGAACAGCCTAGTTAACCACCTTGTCACCTTGTTACAGAAGTCTACCAGTGTTGGCGTGATCTGGATTGGTGCCAGCCTTGTGATGTCGCTTGAGCTGACTATCGGCCAGCTTATCGCATTTAACATGATGACGTCCCATGTTAGTCAGCCGGTTGCCAAGTTAATCGAACTTTGGCAGCAGTTCGTGCAGACCCGTGTAGCGGTCGACAAGCTAGGCGATATGCTCAACCAGCCAGTGGAACAGGATCTGGGCTGTCATAGCCCAACAGATCCGCTCAACGGTGATTTGTTGATGCGGGGAGTGGTGTTCCGCTATCAGCCTGATCTGCAGCCGGTATTGCAAGGAATTGATTTACATGTGAAGGCTGGCGAGAGTCTGGGGATTGTCGGTCCTTCCGGTTCAGGAAAATCCACCCTGACACGCCTGCTGCAGAAGCTTTATACCCCTGAAAGCGGCGAAATCCTGATAGATGGAATGCCGTTACATAGCCTGAGTCCCAATTATTTGCGCAGTCAGATAGGCGTGGTGTTACAGGAGAATTACCTGTTCAACCGTAGTGTCCGAAAAAACATTGCCGTGAAAGATCCGACTGTGGGATTGGAGAAAGTTGTTGCCGCAGCAAAGTTGGCGGGTGCCCATGAGTTTATTCTGCAGTTGCCTTTGGGGTATGACACGGTACTAGCCGAAGGCGGCAGTTCCCTGTCTGGTGGACAGCGACAGCGTATTGCTATCGCCCGTGCTCTGATGGCAGATCCTAAAATCCTGATTTTTGATGAGGCAACCAGTGCGCTTGACGATGAGTCCCAGGCATTGATCCAGGCCAATATGGCTGAGATTGCCCGGGGCCGGACAGTGATTACTATTGCCCATCGTTTGTCCACGGTGCGTGATTGTGACCGCATCATTACTTTGGAACAGGGGCAAATTAGCGAGTCTGGCAGCCACCATCAGTTGTTGGCAAAGGGGGGATGTTACGCCCGGTTATGGCAACTACAGCAAGAATTACGTAAGGAATCCGTTTGATGTTTATGAAGCACTTGATTACCTTCCGAGAGGCATGGCTAAAGGTGCGCAGGGAACCTGAAGCGATAAAACGTTCCAGTGATGAGTACGAGTTTCAGCCGGGCTATCTGGAGATTGTAGAACGCCCGCCAGCGCCTTGGGCGAGGCGTACGGCAATGGCACTGACCTTATTACTGCTGGGGGCTTTGATTTGGTCGATCATTGGACGTCTGGATATTCATGCCGTCGCTACAGGCCGGTTGATTGTTTCCAGTCACTCGAAAGTCATTCAGTCGCTCGAACCGGGGGAAGTAGCAGCGATCAACGTGCGTGACGGTCAGCGTGTGAAAGAAGGCGACGTGTTAATAAGCTTAAATCCTATTGGCGTTGAAGCTGAAGTCCGCGAATTACAGGAAAAGCTTATTTTTAAACGCCTTGAGCAGGCACGCCTGCAGGCACTACTGACTGATAACCCCATTGCGAACTTTAAGGCTCCGGCCGAGGCCTCCCCATTGCAGGCTGCCATGGCCAGAGAGCACCTGATAAGTGAGTGGCAGGAAGTGATTGCCAACCTTGAATCTATCGACGGAGAGATGAGCGTTAACCGCGCGAGCCTGCAGGCGAGGAAGGCGGAGATTGCCGCTTTAGAAAATCTGGCAGTCAATATTCGCGATCGCCTTGATGCAAGTCGTACTTTGGCAGCCAATAAGTTGATCCCGCGGGTAGAGCTGTTGGAGCAGGAACGGGAAAGGTTGGAAATCGAACGTTCATTGTCTCAGCAGTATGCCGAAATCGATGTGTTGCAGGCTGAATATGAGAGCAAACAGGAGGAGCGTGACAGCTATCTTGCCCGGAACCGCCGTGAATATTACGACAAGCTGAATGACGCCCGGGGATCGCTCGCCGTGATGGCCCAGGAGCTGATTAAGGCCAATGAGAAGCATCGATTGCAGAGCCTCAGAGCGCCGGTTGACGGTGTTGTTCAGCAACTGGCGATGCATACTCTTGGCGGTGTTGTGCAACCGGCCCAGCAGTTGATGGTAATTGTCCCGGATGACGCGGTGCTGGAAGTTGAGGTGATGCTACTGAACAAAGATGTGGGCTTTGTGCACAGCGGGCAGCCGGTGGAAATTAAGGTGGACTCATTTCCGTACACCCGTTACGGCACTATTGCCGGTGAAGTGGCCCATGTGTCGCGTGACTCGGTTCAGAATGAGCAGCTCGGGCTGGTTTTTCCTGCCAGGATAAAAATTGCGCGCAACAGTATTGTTGTAGAAGATAGGGAAGTACCGCTTCAGGCGGGGATGAGTATTACTGCGGAGGTCCGTACCGGTGATCGCCGTGTGATTGACTACCTGCTAAGTCCGTTGCAGCAATATCAATCCGAAGCAATGAGGGAACGCTAATGTCGGCGGTCGAACAGTTTGAGATGGATGCGGTGATTGCCAAGGCCGAGCAATCGATAGATCCTGCATTGCTGGCGCTGGTACGCGCAGCTCATAGCTTTAATTTACCGGTAGAGGCATCCCAGCTGAACCATCAACTAGGTCTTAGTGAAGGGGACGTTGATAGCAAAGACCTTTGTCGCTGTGCACGCTGGATAGGTCTTCGGGCGCGGCGCATCACCACTGGTCTTGATCGCTTGCAGGCGCTGCCGCTGCCGATTTTGCTCTATACCGATCAAGGTTGGCTGGTGCTGGAGTCGTTTGATGACACCTTGGTTACCCTGTATCACCCGACGACAGATAAATGCCGTAGCTATCCGTTACAGGCCTTTGCCAAACATTGGCACGGAGAGGCGGTGTTACTGGCAGAGATGGGCGATATCCCGAAGAAGCAGAAATTCGGTTTTAGCTGGTTTATTCCGTCTGTGCGTAAGCACGTTGCTCAATTCCGTAACGTGTTGCTGGTGTCTTTAATGATGCAGGTGATCGCACTGGTAACGCCAATGTTGTTTGAGAACGTGATCGATCGGGTTTTGATCAGCCGTAGTTTATCCAGCCTGCAGGTATTGGGGATAGCGATGCTGGCACTGGCAGTGTTCGAACCGCTTTATGGCTTTATGCGTTCCTGGTTGTTCGCGAATCTTGCCAGTAAGGTGAACTCAGAGCTGTCCAGTCGGCTCTACCAGCACCTTGTGTCGCTACCATTGAGTTATTTCCAACAGCGTCAGACAGGTCAGATTATTGCACGCGTTCGCGAGATGAATCAGATCCGCCAGTTCCTGACTGGTTCGGCACTGACTATGGTGCTTGATCTTGCGTTTATCGGCCTGTTTGTCGCGGTTATGTTTGGTTATGCCCCAAAGCTTACCTGGATAGTACTCGGCTCACTAGCGGTGTATTTTTTGTTTTGGTTGGGGGTGGGACCGGTGCTGCGAGCTCGTGTACTGCAAGAATATGAGCTAAGTGCTGATAATACCGCGTTCTTGATCGAGTCTGTAACCGGGATTGAAACCGTCAAGACTACTGCGACTGAATCTGGCTTTTTGCACCAGTGGGAGCGACAGTTAGCGAGTTTTGTGCGTGCTTCGTTTCGTGCCAAGGTTGTTGGTATTTGGGCCGGACAAGGTATTGGGCTGATTCAAAAACTGACCTCGGCTTTGGTACTTTGGTGGGGGGTTACTCTGGTGATGGATGGGGTTCTAAGCCCTGGTGAGTTAGTGGCATTCAATATGCTATCCGGTCACGTGACTCAACCGATCCTGCGTTTGGCACAGATGTGGCAGGATTTCCAGCATACGCTGATATCTTTGCGCCGGGTGGGTGATATCCTTGATGAAGAGACAGAGGAAGGTTGCGGTGGTTTGGCATCGGTACCTAAGTTGCGTGGTGGTGTCACATTCAAGGGTGTGCGGTTCCGCTACAGCGAGGATGCTCAGGAAGTGCTGCGCAACCTGAACGTTGAGATTAAACCCGGTGAGTTTGTTGGTATTACCGGACCTTCCGGCTCGGGGAAATCTACCTTGACCCGTTTGTTACAGCGCCTGTATGTGCCCCAGCATGGACAGGTTTTGGTCGATGGAATTGATTTGGCGATCGCTGATCCCGTGGCGCTGCGTCGTAATATGAGTGTGGTTCTTCAGGAAAGCTTACTTTTCTCCGGCACCATCGCTGAAAACATCCGGCTGTGCCGTCCACAAGCCAGTGAGGGCGAGGTGGTTGAAGTTGCTATGCTGGCCGGTGCTGATGACTTTATTCGTGATATGCCCCAGGGGTATAACACCCAGGTGGGGGAGAAGGGGGCCCGTCTGTCGGGTGGTCAGCGGCAGCGGGTAGCTTTGGCCCGTGCATTGCTGACCAATCCGGGTATTTTGTTGTTGGATGAGGCTACCAGTGCACTAGATTACGAGTCGGAAGCTGCGGTTATGGAAAATATGGGGGCGATCTCGAAGGGGCGGACTGTGATCAGTATTGCGCATCGTTTGAATACACTACGGTATGCCGATCGGATTTTGGTGATTGAGCACGGAGAGGTTGTCGAGCAAGGTACTCATGATGAATTGCTGTTGCAGGACGGTGTTTATGCTAGGTTATGGAAGCTGCAGATTGCTTCGTAGCAGCCAACAGATGGTGTGGTATTCTGGTGGAAATACATGGATTGCTGCTTCCCTCAATAGCCGGCTTGAGTCAAAGGATACAAGTAAAATATAGTGATTTTCTCATGAAATCAATTGATCAATCTCATCTTAAGATAGAGTAATTACTCTATCTTAAGGCTTTGTTTAATAATGAAAATTAAACTAATAGCTTTTTAGATATGTTCATTAGGGCAAAGGTAAAATACTAGATACTATTTCATTGACGTGTATTAAAGAATGCAATCAATAAGCAGTACGCAGTACTTTAATTTTTATTTATTATAATAAACAACAAGTGAAATCATGAATAAAATCTATCTGGCCGGCCCTGAAGTCTTTCTACAAAATGCCACTGAAATTGGTGAATATAAGAAAAAACTCTGTGGACTTTATGGATTCCAAGGGCTTTACCCGCTGGACAATGTGCTTGAACTTAACGCAAATAATCCACAGGAAAACGGTCTCATGATTGCAAGAGCCAATGAAAAGCTTATCCAAGAAGCAGATGCAATCATCGCTAACATTACCCCTTTTCGAGGTTGCAGTTGTGATGTCGGTACAGCCTATGAAATGGGATTAGCTCGAGGGCTAGGCAAACCTGTTTTTGCTTATTCCAATGATGAGCGTTTTTTCCTGCAACGTAACATCGAAGAACTGCCGGGTGTAAATCGCTTGTCTGATGAACTATTTGTTGACCAGCAGCAAATGACACTGGAAAACTTTGGATTAATCGATAATCTGATGCTTGATGGTTCCGTTGAGGCTCCTATTATTCGTCATCAGTTGGTTGATAAAACCCAAAAGTACAGCGAGTTACTTGGTTTTGAACAGTGCCTGAAGCAATTAAAGAAACATCTAGAATAAACGAGCTACTCAAACCCAGTTAGACAGAATTAATACTGATGGTGATATTACGTTTGATGTAGAAGAGCTGGTTAATGAAACTATGCTGGTATCGCTATCAGTTAATGCCTACTTCAAGCTAAGTACGCAGCAATGAAAAGCCCGATATTTATATATCGGGCTTTTTATTAGCGTTAAGCATTACTGTAGTTTAACGTGAAACTTTTATCTCAACCTTGGCAGGGCTGGAGAATAAGCCATCTTTATCTTTAATTTGATAAGTAAAGCTCGTATCCATGTTCCGCATTGGGCGGTAGCTCACTTTACCGTCACCGTGATTTGTCAGCACACCGTAACGCATGTCAGGTGCTTCAACAATTTTCACAGATGAGTAGTCTAGTGGTGCGCTACCTGCCTTGTCATTTGCCATCAGGTTGATGGTAACCTCATGAGGGTATTTGACTTCGGCATAGTCATCATAGGCTTCCGGTTCTTCGCTGCTTTCTTCCAGGAATCCTTTAATAGGAGGAAGGTTTTCAGCATAACGGCCTTCTTTACCAACACTTGGAACCTCTACCCACTGTACCTCAGCCTTACCGGTACCGTCATCCTGTACACTGTATTCATCACCTACGTGACCGACAGGAATGAATAGCTGTGGATGGTCAAATGGTGCCTTTTCCCAACGAACACGTTCATCGGTCAGTGACTTCAGGAAGGCCACCAGGGCTTTCTTGTGATCATCGTTCAGGTGAGGTAGTGGACCTAGGTTAAACACTAGGTTGGAAGCCGTGCCACCATGGCCAGAATTATCGCCGATAGGGTTGTTTGGATCCAGCCGGCGGTTACCTCCGCGGAAGTAGAAGTCGACGACTTCCTCTAGTGTTGCCAGGCTACCATTGTGCATAAATGGCCCGGTTAACTCGATGTTGTGCAGAAGCGGGATCTTAAACGCACCATCTATCGCTGTTCTTGCTGATGGATCGACAGGCCCGCTGATAAGCTCGCCATCCGGAGTTTCACCGTTTTGCGCCTGGCGAGTAAATGACAATGGATAGCCAAAGTTACTCAGTCCACCAAGGCCGAGATCATCAACTGTTGGTCTTACACCAATGTTCATAAATCCTCTATCGCGGACTGCCTGCGCAAATGTCGGACCTACAGGTCCTTGAGTGATAACGGCGCCTGTGTTTCCGGTTAGGTGCAGAGTTGCCTGGCTAAATGCCGGACCTCCGTGACAGCCGATACAGCGACCTGCATTGGGACCACCAAAGCTACTGAAGATTTGCGCACCTTGCAGTTCGAGCGGAGTTAGATCTTCTCCTTTTTCAAACTTCGAATGGCCGAGTGAGACAAGAGTACTTTCGTACATCTGGATTGCCAGTCCCCAGAATAGCGAGAAGTTATGTTCGATCTGGGTATAGCCATCTTCGTCATGGCGCGGGCTCATCCAATACTCTTCGTGGAAGGCCTCTCTGATAAGTGTACGGTAGTCAGTTTTCAACCCTTTGGCGGGGTAGGCACTCAAATAACCCAAGGCACTGTCGTTTGGATGTACTTCCTGCAATCCTAATGGTATCAAGCGAAGCAATTTTTTCGCCATGGCCTTGAACGGTTTGCCGTCACAGGTCATTTCAAAGTTACTGCCTGGAGGTCCCACGGCCTGAGAGGCAAGGCTTGAGTTAATAAGGTGTGTTTTTTTAGGGACTGTTTTGCCATGCTTCCGATCATAATAAAGGACATAGGCGTCTTCATTATGAGGTCCAAACGGGTCGACACCGTTAAATATGTTATTTGCCCGCCCATCCCAGAAGTTACGGAAGTTATAAACGGCATTAATAACAGTTGGTGTGTTTCGAGGCTCAACCCGTCGAGTATTGAGGTTATTGACGTGGAAGATATCCGTCAGGTTCTCGCAACGCTCTTTGCCGTCTTCAAATTCAGACCCGTAGTGGTTACCTTCGAGGTCTTTAAATTTGGCAAAGGAAACACCTTGTGATGATATAACATCATCAGTCTCGTAAACGACATTGGAATCCCTGTCTCTGATATCTTCGAGTTGGTATAACGGGAAATCATCTTTAGTTAACGTGTAGTTAGGTCCGCCCTTACCCCCTGAAGGTAGCTCAGGGTAACCGTCGTAGTTAAATTTGTCCTGGTTTTCGACTATGGTGCTGAGTACACCAGGGCTTATTTGGTTTTTGGCGCGAATGTCAGCCCCTGCCGAGAAGTGACAACTACCACAGCTCTGGCCTTGGCTACCGGTTTGCATATCCCAAAAGAACGCTTTCCCGAGTTTAATCGCAGCATCATAGTCTTTTATGTATTCTTCGATGCCGGGAACAGGGGGGAGGTTATCGGGAAGATAACTGCTTGGCTTTTCGGGGGATGCTGCCACGGCTTGTTGTATGGAAGCCGCGAGCAGACCCGTTGCTGCGATAAATACGCCTAGCCGGGCGCGTTTTCGCATATTATTATTTTCCATTGTTTGCTCCTGAAAAATCCCCAATGGGTTGCTTGAAGTGTTTATAGTTAGAGTTAAATGTGTACTGCCATTTAATAATGACCGGAAACCACATAAATGTTGTTATTAAATGTGGGAATTAAAAGACATGGAGTAAGGCAAAAATTTTAGATTTGGTGAATTTTTATCAGTGGTGATTAATATAAATAAATTGAAGACAATTTATTATTTATGAGCCGTGTTATTTATAAAACATTAATATGAAAGGTAATTGAAAATAAGAAGGTGTATTACTAATAAGAGGTTAAGCAAAAAAGTGATTTTCCTAAGTCCTAGGTTGTATAAAGTTGAGAAATAAAAAACCGACAGTATCAACGCCAACCGTGGCAACAACCAGCCAAGGCTAACCTAATGGTGCCCAAGATAAGGATGAGGCGTGGCCCCAGACGGTCTTGCAGGACACCTGCGACAAGCAGGATCTGCATCGCTTTATCAACAAAAGTTGCAACCTCGATAAGGTGCGCGGATTCTATCAACTTTTTTTGAATTGAAAATGGCTGGAAATAGCATTGTTACAAATGCTTCTGGTCTGCTGAATGCCCGAATGGCCAGAGCTGGTGCGAGTAGGGGAAGTGAATAACCCCCCGTTCTAACGAATGGGGGATTATCTAAGTAAGGGAAACGACAGCTGCTGCTGCCACCTAGCCTGTTAGCAAACGCCTAATTGGTTAAGATGCTGTAGATTCTGTCCTTCAGTTGAGCCCGTTCCAGTTTGAGTTGGGAAAAATGTGAATCTTCAGTAGGGATGTTGTTTCCTTCTAGTCCTCGTATCCTATGGTCGAGTTTGTGGTATCTGTCTGACATAGCTTTGAAGTTTTCATCAGCCATTTTTAGCTGCTGGATTTTGCCTTGTAGTTCAGGAAACTCAATGTAGAGTGCGTGATTTTCACCTAACATCTTAATACTCCATACTATTTGTGTGTGAAGCCCTGCTTTTTCTTTGGTTTTGTTATGATCATACCAACTTGCAAAAGCCCGATGATATAAGAGTTTAGTTGCGCATAATTAACCAAATAAAGAATGATAATCCGTATTATTGGTGTGAATCACGAAAGTTTGTTGTTCTGTTTTTATTAATAATAGAACGAAAAATCGTTGATGCGACAGCAGAGCGAACAAAAAAGGCCAAGTGACAATGTCACTTGGCCTTTTTGTGATTTAGCGCAGATTATTGGATGAAGCTGATATAAGTCTGCAGCACAATCAGGTTGGCAATATCAATGAAGAATGCACCAACGATTGGCACCACCATAAATGCTTGTGGTGAAGGGCCATTTCTGGATACCAGTGATCCCATGTTCATCACGGCTGTCGGTGTTGCACCCATACCAAAGCCACAGTGGCCACCGGCGATTATCGCGGCGTCATAGCTCTTGCCCATCAGTCTGAAGGTAATGAAGTAGGCAAAAATGGCCAGTGTTACTGTTTGCACCGAGAGGATCAGCAACATCGGCAATGCAAGCTCAAGCAGTTCCCAAAGCTGCAGGCTCATTAGAGCCATGGCCAGGAACAAGGACAGGGAGATAGTTCCCAGCGCATCAACCGTTTCGTTGTTTACTTTGTAGAGCTTGGTGGTTTCGCATAGGTTGGTAATGAAAACACCGATGAAGAGGGCGTAGACAAAGTCTGGGATGCGAAGCCAGCTTATTCCGAATCCGTCGATAAACTCTTTAACGTGTGCTGCACCGGCAACGCATATAAGCAGGATAAAGAGAATTTCAATTGTATTTTTGGCCGTGATGCGGTCTTCTTCGTGATCACTATAGGTAACCAGATCCGGGTGCTCGATATGGTGATGTTCACCGCCACCGAATTCGGACTTCAGCTTGTGCTTGTTGATCAGTCGCTGAGCGACCGGGCCGCCAATGATCCCGCCCATAATCAGGCCAAATGTTGCAGCCGCCATCGAGAGCTCAAGCGTATGCAGCCCGAAGCTGTCCGCGAATGTTTGTGACCATGCAGCCCCAGTACCGTGGCCGCCAGAAAGCGTAATAGAGCCAACAATGAGGCCGAGAAGGGGGTCTAGGCCCAGCAGAGAGCTCAGGCTAACGCCGACAGCATTCTGGATGGTGATATAGAGGGTCGCAATACCGAGGAACAAAAATACGCGCGACCCACCTTTGGCTAGCAGTTTAAAGCTGGCTGCTAGTCCGACAGTCGCAAAAAACATCTGCATCAGAGTGTCTTTGATGCTTAACTTGAATGAAACATCAATACCTTGCTGATGAAGGATAGTAATAATTACAGCGACTATGAGGCCACCGACTATGGGTTCTGGAATATTATACTTTCTTAGAACCTTAACTTTGCTATTAATAAAGTAGCCAAGAAAAAGTACGATAATTGCAATGAGCAGAGATTCCAGCTCGTTAATTTGAATTAATGAGTTCATGATAATGTCTTTACATACTTTTTTAGACGGCAATTTTAACCCTTAAAAAGCGCCCTGCCTATATTGCAATTGAATAGCAATTGGTGTAGATGCTTGGTTGTTGAATTGTGTGTAATGTTGCTTTTTGTGGCTTGCTGGTTTTGTGTTTTGTGTGTGTTGTTTTGGTATTGTTTTTAATTGTAATTATGTTTGTGTTGTTGAAAGGGTGTTTGTAAATAATTGAATGAAATTTGATATTTCATGAACCACACGTGTGTGAACATATCAAAATATATAAATGTCTTTATATACAATGGCTTAGATAAAAACTATCAACTTGATGCTCATTTTGATAAAAAAAAGCAGATGAACTGTTGATGTGAGTGTTTTGTTGATGGGCGTGCTGGAAATATAAAAAAAGCGTATATTTACTTGCAAGTATGAAAAGTGTTCAGATAGCTTTATTTTTAGTCGGTTTTATTTTTGAAATTTTCAACGAAATATTTTCTTAGCATTCAATCTATCCTTGGCTTCACTAGTTTCTGTTTGTTTTTTGTACGGTTTTGCGGGTTGTATATTGTTCAATTAATAAAATTTACGCTTGGATACAAGTATTATGGTTGATGAATTGAAAGAGTTGAAGCATTAGGGAGGTGAAGTGCAGAGAAGAGCGCTAACTCGCTTAGGTATAACGATTGAATTGCTGATTAGCGCGATGATTTAAGCACGGTATATTTCGACTAAGAGCGTTTTTTAAGTTTCAGCTCTTTTCTAAGCCGCTTAATATAGTCAATGCGATTTGGGTTGGCTGGTGCTGCGTCAACTTTTAGTTGTTCAAGTGCCTGTGCTTCACTTTCAGTCACACATCGACCATTGACCCTGATATGGGGGGCCTTGGTGTCTATCGTTGCTTGCTCAGAAGCATCTTCTTGTGCCTTTGCTATCGCTTCGCGGGCTACACTTTGGTTGGTTGGCTCCTGGACAGTATACTGGCGGCGAAATGCCCCCTTGGCAGAAGGTTGAGCTTTTTGGTCACGTTGTTTAAGGAAGTTATCTAAGTGGTCACTAAAACTCATAATATTACCTGTCAGGCTATTTGGTATTACTTGGTGCGATTACATCGATTATATGCTTGAACGTGGGAAGCAACAAATGCTATTCGCCGATTATATACCCTGACAAATCTGCTCACTGATAAGCTGTGGATCTGGCAAGGTGAGGTACTGCTGCTCAAAGTCTTTTAGTGGCATTGGGGCGCCAAAGTAATATCCTTGAAATTCTTCTACCCCAATGCTGGCTAGGAATTGCTCTTGTGCCTCGGTTTCTACACCCTCGGCAACAACAATCATCTCGAGGTTATGGGCAAGCTCAACGATAGAACGAGTAATCGTAATGTTATCCTTGTTTTTAGGCAGATCCTTAACAAACTCACGATCAACTTTCAGGATATGGACCGGGAAACGGCTGAGATAGGCTAACGATGAATAACCGGTACCAAAATCATCGATAGCGATTTTAACGCCAAGTGCCTCCAGCCCTCTTAATTTACTCAGTGCTGCTTTGACATCCGCCATGATTACGCTCTCCGTGATTTCAAGTTCTAGATATTGCGGGTCGCAGCCAGTTTCCTCGATCGCCATGCTTACCGTCTCGACTATGTTGGAGTTCAGTAACTGGCGAGCAGAAATGTTGAGGGCAAAATGAAGTAAATGGTTGTCTTCTTGCCACTGTTTTAGCTGACGGCATGCTCGTTGGATCAGGTCTTCTCCCACTTCGATAATGAGCCCGGAATATTCAAGAATAGGGATGATATCAAGTGGAGACTGTATTTCGCCATTTTCGTCTTCCCAACGAAGCAGGGCTTCGATACCGCAGAGGTCGTGGGTGATCGCATTCACTTTGGGTTGGTAGTAGAACTGGTATCGAGGGGTGCCAATTGTTTTTCTTAACTCAGATTCAAGCTGGATACGCTTGATACTGTCCAGCCCCATTTGCTGGGTAAAGAAGCAGAATTTGTTACGGCTCTCTTCTTTGGCACGATATAGGGCAATGTCAGCATTCTTGAATAAGGTCTCCACACTATCGCTGTCATCGGGGTACAGACTAATTCCCATGCTGGCAGTAATAAACAGCTCTTTGTTGTCTATACAAAGTGGCTCGCTGATATGATGAATAATACGGTTTGCCATATTGACCAGATTCTCGGGCTCCACCTCTTGTTTGATGATGATGGCGAACTCGTCTCCACCTAATCGAGCGAGAAGATCATCGCCGCGTAGCGAATTGCTGATGCGCTTTGAAACCGCGAGGAGGACTTTGTCTCCGGTTTCATGGCTTAGCGAATCGTTGATTTTCTTAAAATGGTCAAGGTCGATGGCGAATAAAGCTATGCTGCTGTGGCTTGTTTTGGCATCTTCGATGGCTTTTTCCAGATATTGCTGGAGCAGCGTTCGGTTGGGTAGCTCGGTTAAGATATCGTAGTGAGCGAGTTTGTGCAGCTTACTCTCGAACAGTACGCGTTCAGTGATATCTTTCCCTGTTGAAATATAGTGGCTTATTTTTCCTCGGTTGTTAAGGATAGGGGAAATGGTTTTTTCTTCGTAGAGAATACAGTCGTCCTTCTGTCTTCGTGCGAGTACACGCTGGATTGTCTGACCATCTTTTAATTGCTTCTGAACTTCTCTGACATCTTTTTCATCATTCAGTGTTCGCTTGAGAAGGTTGGATGACTGGGAACCAATGATATCTTCGGATTTCATGCCTGTGAATTTTTCAAAAGCTCGGTTGACGTATTCAATAATGCCGCGATGGTTGGTGATGATAATCGAATCATTGCTCTGTTCTAGAGCGCGAGACATGCTTTTAAGCTTTTCCTCGCGTTCAATCCAGTAAGTCACATCTCTGAAGTTCAGCAGGATTTCACTGCTTGAACTGTAGGTTGTCTCGGTTGCTACAAACTCTATGTGTCGGGTCTTCAGATTTCTTAGCTGGATGCGTGTTTTTACCGGCCGCGGATTGTTTCTGGTCTTATTTTCGTGAACGTCGTCAACCAGTTGCCTGATTTGTTCGCGGTTTTTGTGTCCGCTGATGAGTTTTAGAAGGCTCTTTCCCTTGGCAGACTGGTCATTGATATTAAGAATATGCGCTGCAGCTTTGTTGATGGTATTGATCGTCATATCTTGATTGACTGTAATGAGCCCGTCAGGGGCATGCTCCAGTACAGTGGCATATTGAAGTGCAACATCCTCGATGTTCTGTTTTAGCCGCTTTTCATGACGGAGCATTTGCGAAAGATGCCAGGCCAGGACAATACAGCCCGAAACCAATGTCATGATCAAGAGGGAGAAAATAGTAAACTTCACAATTCGCTGTTGCGAAAATGCAAGGTCAAAAACCGCTTCATTCATGTTGATGTGCGAAATGATTGTCCATGGTAGATCTGTACCATCAAAAGGAAGCGTGAAAAGCTCATCTCCTAAGAACCTGTCACCAGAGAAAAATCGGGTAAAGGTATAGAGATGATCCTGTTGGAGGATCTGCCCGCTTTCACCTTTCTGGATTTTCTCCCACAGCTTAGGGTGGGCTTCGAAGAAGTCTTGTCCGTTTGTTTTCTGCCGTGATGGCATGAACTGCCAGGCACTGTCTGATGTAGGGCCCAGCAGCCAGCGCCCTTGGTTATTGATAAGCCAAGATTGTCCGCTGTTCCAGTTATATTGGTTATCCAGCTCAGTCAGATAATCGCGCCCGAGATAATTAAGTGCGATTAGCCAGCTTTCACCGTTGATAGTAAAGTGACTGATAAAGCGAAGCATAGGTTTAATGGGCGTTTCAATTTCACCATTTTCTATGTTTAAGTCAAACTGTGAAGTATAGAAAGTGCCGGGATTGATCTTCAGTGACTCCTGTACATATGGCCGTCGACTTTTATTCTGAAGCTGGCTTTCCTGAACACGATATGCCTGGTCGTCTTTCATATTGATACGAATAACTTCTTGGCCTTGAGCATTAATTAGTCTTATTTGATCGTAATAGGCTCGAGTCTGGGTCATGCGCTTGAAGGTATTGGCAAGAATATCTTTCTTTTCGTTGCTACTGTGAGTGCTGATACTGACTTCATTGGCTTTCTGAGTCAGGTAGCGAAGATCATCAATAATGGGGGCGAAATGCAGCCGTGTGATATGCAGGGCCGATTGGTGAAGACTGCGTTCTCTCTCCTGTATCCGTTGCTCTAGCTGGATCACATCACCATGATAGATATAGAAAGCAGCCGCTGCTGTTATTGATAATAACGGCAGTAGCAGTGCCAAAAAGCGGAGAAAAGCTAGCTTCATATATCATCCATGATGTCATTGAACACCTATCTGCTAACAGTATAGTGTAGCAATGAAAAAAGGCGCATATCGATAGCGGGAATTTATCGTCATGATCACATGAATGGTATGCAAGTCTGTGTGAAGTGATCTCTGACAGCTAGGCAGGAGCTAAGGAAGAGGAGAAGGAATGCGTGCGGCCAGTTACAAACTTGACATGTTTAGTTTCCTTGACAGCAACTAGCCACGAGAAGTTAGTATGAATTATACAGTATGTATGAAAATTATAAGAATTAATATGAAACTGCATGCTTTATTCTGCTTCTAAATTTGGTACAGGATTAAAGGTTCTGGAATAAATAAGTATATTGCCGGGAACTTTTCACCTATTTTCCACCCCAATAATGCCATTAAGGTATATTTATGACGTGTATAAAACAGGTGTGGTGTGAAAAGCAAACAAACAGGATTTATTCGCCTAATCTACGCAACGAAATACTCTTGGTTAGGTCTGTGTGCTGCCTGGCGCAGCGAAGCTGCATTTAGGCAAGAGTTGGTCGCATTTTTGATTTTGTCTCCTATCGCTCTATTTCTGCCCGTATCTGGGCTGGAAAAGTTATTACTGATTGGGTCTGTGGTCGCGGTTATTGTAATCGAGTTATTAAACTCCGCTATTGAGGCTGTTGTTGATCGTATCGGCATGGAAAAGCATGAACTTTCCGGCCAGGCGAAAGATATGGGCTCTGCTGCCGTGATGCTAACCCTTATTATGGCGATATTAACTTGGGTGTATATCGTTTCTTCAACCATGGTTCTTTAACACCCGGTTAAATTACAGGATGTAACAATGACAAATATTGTCAGAAAGCGGCTGGGTGTTATTTACCCAATTGCTACCGCTTTTTTAATTTTCCTTTTGCTTCTCTCGTTTTCCCGTATTGGTTTGAGCTTATGGCAAAGCGATCGGGTTTCTGATGCAAATGGTTGGCTTAATATAATTATTAGCGGTATTCGGATAGATATTGCAACACTTAGTTATCTGCTGATATTACCCGGACTATTAACATGTATATTAGCTGGTAAGGGCGTTATAGGCAGAACCTGGTTGTTTATACTGAGGTTATGGCTAGTTGCGGGTTTATGGCTACTGGTATACATGGAGCTGGCGACGCCATCATTTATTATGGAATATGATGTTCGTCCTAACCGGTTATTTGTCGAATACCTTACCTATCCGAAAGAAGTGTTCGGTATGCTATGGAGCGGCTATAAATTAGAGTTGTTCATTGGCGCTGTTGTTAGCATGGCAACTGTCTTTTTCGGCTGGAAGCTGACTCGCCACCTGGTCTCCGGGCTTGTTTTCCCTCGTTGGTACTGGCGTATTCCTTTAGGGCTCCTGGTTGTTGCACTGGGTGTTATGGGGGCAAGGTCGACGCTTGGTCACCGTCCGCTTAATCCTGCCATGGTTTCGTTTTCGACCGATCCGCTAGTCAATGATTTAGTGCTGAATTCGTCTTATTCAATGGTGTTTGCCGTGAAGCAAATGTCAGCGGAAGATAGCGCGAGCAAATATTACGACAGCATGGATCGTGACGATGTTATAGATCTTGTCCGTCAATCTACAGGCCGAGAGAGCAAAGCGTTTATCTCCGATGACATCCCGACAATGGCTTATCACTCTGCGAGTTATAAGGGGAAGCCCAAGAACCTTGTAATCTTGCTGCAGGAAAGCCTCGGGGCTCGCTATGTCGGCGGGTTGGGGGGCATGCCGCTAACGCCAAACCTTGATGGCTTGATGCAAGAGGGATGGAACTTTACCCGAATGTATTCGACAGGTACCCGTTCGATACGAGGTATTGAAGCGGTTATTACCGGTTTCTCGCCAACACCTTCACGTGCCGTAGTTAAACTGGGCAAGAGTCAGAAAGGTTTCTTTACGATTGCGGGTTTATTGCGAAGTAAGGGCTATCATACCCAGTTTATATACGGCGGAGAGAGCCACTTCGATAATATGAAGAGCTTCTTCCTCGGTAACGGCTTTGAGGACATGCAGGACTTTCCGACTTTTGTAAACCCGACTTTTGTTGGTTCTTGGGGGGCGTCTGATGAAGATTTGTACCAGAAAGCCCATAAGCAATTTACCAAACTGGCTACGTCAGAGAAGCCGTTTTTCAGCTTAGTATTTACATCTTCAAACCACAGTCCGTTTGAATATCCGGATGGCCGTATTACGCCGTACAATGAACCGAAACAAACGCGAGAAAATGCGGCGAAATACTCAGACTATGCTCTGGGGGAGTTCTTCAAGCAGGCCAAAGCATCTGACTATTGGAATGATACCGTTTTTGTCGTCGTCGCTGACCATGACTCACGGGCGTATGGCAGTCAGTTGGTGCCTATTGACAGCTTCCATATTCCAGCTGTTATTGTTGGTAAGGATATCGAGGCGAAACAGGACGCGCGACTGGCCAGCCAGATTGATCTTCCTCCTACGCTGTTGTCCCTTATTGGTATTGACAGTTATAACCCGATGATAGGTCATGATATGACCCAAAATATCGAGAGCAAAGACTTGCGGGCAATGATGCAGTTCTACAAAAACTTTGCCTGGATGGATGATAATAACAATGTCGTTATTTTCCAGCCGGACAAGGGGCCGAAAGGCTTTGAATACAATAAGGATACCTCCGATCTCATTGAACAGGCGCAGCCGCAAAAGATGGTGAAGATGGCGCAAGCCAATGCCCTCTGGGGCAGCCTTGCCTATCAGAATGATTACTATAAACCGCAGGCTGAGAAATAATCGATAAGACAGATGGCAAAGCAGAGCGTTCTGCTTTGCCATCAATTCTTAATTCTATTGAACTCAACTCCCTAACAGGTAAGCTCCTGCAGTAAATCGCAGACGGCATTTCCGACCCCCGCTGCAGATTGAGGATTTTGACCTGTAATAAGCCGACCGTCAGTAACGACATTGGCATTCCATGCTGGTTGCTCAATATATTTGGCACCGTTGATAATCAGTTCATCCTGAAGAGAAAACGGGACAACCTTGTTTAGCTGTACCGCCTCTTCCTCAGCGTTGCTAAAAGCAGCGACCTGTTTGCCATCAATAAGCAGCGTATCGTCAGATAGCTTGATATTGAGCAAAGCGGCTGGGCCATGGCAAATAGCTGCGACAATTCCACCTTGTTCGTAAATGGTTGCCGCTTTGTCCTGTACATCAGGATCATCGGGGAAATCCCACATGGTTCCGTGACCACCAGCAAAGACAATGGCCTGATAGTCATTTGGGTCGATATCATCCAACGAAGGACTGTTTTTAAGTAGTTGGGTCAATTCTGGCGTCGACATAAATCGTACATTAAGTTTGTCTTCTTCGTCCCAGCTACGTGGGTCAACAGGGGCTTCGCCGCCCTGGATCGAAACGATATCGGTTTGAATACCGCGGTCGACAATCGCGTAGTAGGGGTGGGTAAGTTCTGATAGCCAAAAACCGGTTTTTTCTTCTGTCTCACCCATTTGCGAGTGACTGGTCAATACAATTAATGCTTTTGCCATGCTCCAGCTTCCTCTTAGATTGTAGCAATGCCTCGTTGGCGCTCTTAAAGAAGTGTATACCTAAAGTAGGTAACTACGAGCTGGTATCTCAGTTACCGTGAAAACACTTTAATGTTCAGACGGTTAGTGAAATCATGCTGCTATCTTGTGATGGAGTTGAAGCTATTGCTGATGAGAATGATAGGTATATTGTTGATTTAAAAACTGATATTACTATTTGTTGTTGATGCAGCTTTGATAAGGAAAATGACTTTGTATATCGGTGAAATAGCCAAGCGGACCGGTGCCTCGCCAAAGGCCATTCGTTTGTACGAAAACATTGGGCTGCTTACCCATGTCCGTCGGGAAGGAAGCTACCGGGTCTACAATGCCGAGGATGTTGAGTTTGTCAAACTCATCAAGCAGGCCCAACAGTTAGGGATTAGTTTGTCGGAGTTACAGCAGCTGGTGGTTAGCCGCAACACGCTCGATTGGTATGCAGTGATGGAACTACTGGACCATAAGCAACGTAAGGTTAATGCCGAAATCGAAGCGCTGAAGGAGATGAACAAACAGATATCTATGTATCGGACTGAAATTGATGAGTGCCTTAAGAACACCTAGTCGGCCCTAATAGCGAATTGTAAAAAGTGTATCGTTAATTTCCACGAAGAGGCAAGCTTCTGCACAGGTAAAGAAGTGATAGCCACAAAGATTTGGGGCAAAAAAGCGCATTTGAGTTCAGATGTTGATGATTAATTATGCATATCTGGCCAACGTTTTGTGAAATGACCCGAAGACTTTCGATGCAAGTGATAAGACAGAAAGTAGACGCGTAATTGCGCTTGCTGCTTACGGGAACTGCTGTCAAATTCCTTACCAAATTGATGTGTAAGGGAAATGATATGAAGTGGTTTGTCCGGCTTAGCGCGGGTTTGGTTTGCATTTTAGCATTGCTGGTGGGAGTTGTTCTGTTGTTACCACCTCCGGAGATACCTGAGCCCGAGGGTGAGCATAAAGTTGGAGTAACGGAGTTCGAAGTGCAAGATGGGGGGCGTTTTGTCCATGTGACAGCCTGGTATCCTGCAGTAAATAATGCAGATGGTGAACGGTTACCCTATATGCCTGCCTATTTAGCCGAAGCGTTAGGTGAGCAACAAGGTTTTCCCGGAGAGCTGATGACGGATGAACGCCCTACAGAGTCGATTATTGATGCAGAGGTGCTGGCCGGACAACACCCAGTACTGCTTTTTAACCACGGATACGGTTCTTTTGCGCAACAAAACTTGACCAATGTGGAGCAGCTGGCCAGTCATGGCTTTGTGGTTCTGGCACTTGGCCATCCTGGCCATAGTCTGATTATGAAGCGTGTTAATGGTGATCTTGTGCCTCAGCAGCGGAGCGTTGCAATTAGTGCTAATGATTTTAATGTCGACATCGCAAACAGTATTTCGACATATATTGAGCGTATACGTCAGAGCCAATCGCTGGTTGAATGGCAGCAAAAAGCGCAACAATATGAGCAAGAGATCATGAGTAAGGCGGTGAGTAATTTCCAACCGTGGCTGGAGAACAATCAGTTATTACTGGACGCACTGCCAAGTATTGCCAGTGGCACACAACAAACGCGGTTAACTGGACACCTTGATCTCGACAAACTAGCCGCTTTTGGTCATTCATTCGGCGGCTCTATGGCATCACATTTGGCAATGAATGACGAGCGTGTGAAAGCTGGTGTTAACCTAGACGGTCAGCATTATTCCTTCTCGCTAAACCCAAATAATGCTACCCCGATTTGTTTCGTCTATACGACTGACACTCAGCTGCAAGGCGTGACTCATGATTATTCCTGGATGGATCAGCAGGTAGCAAAGGCGAATTCAGGGGGGGGGTGTGAGGCCGTGTTTACGGGGGCTGCGCACATGAATTTCAGCATTCTGAACCACCTCCCATATCTAAAATATGCAGGTATTCTTGGCAGCATCGACTCGAAAGTGATGCACAATGCCAGCAATGCTCTGCTGGTTCAATTCTTTGACCAGCATCTGAGGCAAGGTCCCGAGATGATAGCTCCTGCAGGTGTTGAGTTACGGATCTACTGAGGAAGTCACTGACTCTTAAAGACGGATAACGAGGCTCTGAAGGCGTTGAGTGAACGGATATCTCTATATCGTGCTGAAACTGAGTATTGCCTTCAGAGCCTTAAATCATCCATAAACCAATCGTAAAAAGCTTATTGACTCTTCCCCTAGGGACAAGGTTTATGCTGCCCTCAGTTATAGAGGAAGAGCGTTATGAGCCGAAAAATACTGGTAATCAATGGAAATCCGAAGGCAAGCAGTTTTTGCCATGAGTTAACTGAGCAATATGTTTTATCAAGCCAGAATAAGCATCAAGTGAAGGTGCTTTCTCTCAGTGAGTTGACGTTCGAGCCTGACTTGCACCATGGCTATGATGAAATCCAGCCCCTTGAAGCTGATCTGAGTGAATTTCAATCGCTACTGAAATGGGCCGAGCATGTGGTCTTTATTTTGCCGGTGTGGTGGGGAGGAATGCCTGCAAAGTTAAAAGGGCTGATAGACAGGACTTTTTTATCGGGTTTTGCCTTTAAATATCAAGAAGGCAAGATGACTCCAGACAAGCTTCTTAGCGGGCGAAGTGCCGATATTATTCTTACTATGGATACACCGCCTCTTTATTATCGTTGGATTCAGGGTAATCCGGTCTACAAACAACTTAAGAGAACAGTGTTGGAGTTCTGTGGCATCAAAGTCGGATCGCCAACCTATATCGGCCCTGTTATTAGCTCATCTGAGCAGCAGCGAGAAAAATGGAGTAAGCAGGTTTTTGCACTGGCAGCGAAGTTGTAGCTGTTACATTTGCGGAAATAACACACCTGTTGTCTGTGTCTATTTAGCAGGTCTGTCTATACCAGCAATTATATTCGTATTTTTGGATGAGCTTTAATGATATTTGAGAGGGTTGTATTAACCATTACCGAAGTTGGCATGGTTCTCTATTGGGTGTTTGCATCTTTGGTTGTTTTAGATGTTATGTATATTCCACCGGAGTATATGTATTCTGATTATACAAACCCATTGGTCGTTGCATGGAATTGGTCGTTTTTCCCAATAGATATCATTTTTGCCTTAACTGGCTTGGTGGCCAGATTCGGGAATGTTAGCCGAGCGAACGAGCTTTATCTTTCTGTGTTTTCGCTTTCTCTTATGTTTTGTGCAGGACTGATGGCTATTTCGTATTGGGCGATTAATAGCGAATTTGATCCATTCTGGTGGGGAGTTAATCTCTGGTTGCTGTTTTTATCTTCCTATTGCTTGGTCCTGCTGTTAAGAAGGCAAAATGGGGTGAACAGGATTACGTCGCCAGTTAAAAGCTAGCTGTCCTACTTCTGAGTTTACTAGGGTTTTGATTTACAAAAGCCCCGAACCCAGGCTTGGAATTAGCGGGTTCGGGGCTTAGATTTTTACTACATGGCTTTTCTAGCTAACTTCTTGGCAACAGACGTTAGTGTATTTCGATTGGTCCGCCGAATGACGTCACAGGTGGTACCTCGCCGGTGAACTTCTCGAAATCAACCAGACAAGTATTGGCACTGGTTGCCTGAGCAAGCTCGGATGACGGGATATCCTGAGTCAGGGTGTTCGGGTCGCCATAAGTACAAACTGCACCGACCTTCTCGTTAAGCGGGCCGTACCATGCACCTTCTTCGATTCGGATCACGCCGCGTGCATAGCTGTCGGTGAGCACAGCCCCCGCAAGTAGCTGGCCACGGTCATTAAATACGCGAACAATATCGCCATCTTTAATGCCTTTTTCCGCTGCATCTTTCGGGTTGATGTAAACCGGTTCACGACCTTTTACTGCATAAGTTGCGCGGTACTCTTCCGATTCACACATCTGGGAGTGCAGACGTTTGTCAGGGTGACAAGACTGCATCCAGAACGGATGTTTTTCAGAGCCCGGACCGCCGTGGGATCGTTCACTTTTCTCGAACCACATTGGGTGGCCCTGACAGTGCTCGTAACCGAAACGGTCGATTTTACGGCTGGAGATCTCGATGAAGCCTGATGGCGTACCTAGTGCATTGATCTCTGGGTCTTCACGGAAGTCGGCATGACGAACCCATGGTTTACCCTCACCAAAATCAAGAACACCTTTTTCCCAGAACTCATCAAATTCAGGCATGTCGAATGACGCTTTGTTTGCCTCGCGACAATCAGCGTATAGCTTGCGTACCCATTCCATCTCGTCCATACCACGGGTGTATTCCTTATGGCGACCGAAACGGCGAGAGAGCTCAGTGAAAATCTCGAAATCAGTCTTAGACTGATACAGTGGATCAACCAGTTTGTGCATGGCAATCAGACCGCGACCACTGTATGAGCCGTAGACATCGATATCGTTACGTTCGAACTGCGTACAGGCCGGCAGTACGATATCTGAGAAGCGGCAGGTAGCCGTCCAGGCGAAGTCTACGGTGACAACTGTCTGCAGCTTCTGGAACGCTTGCTTCATGCGGTTGCGATCCTGGTGGTGGTGCCAAGGGTTGTTGCCGCTGATCACCATCATCTTATAGTCCGGCAGAATCACCTTAGAGCCGTTGTACTTGATCTCTTTACCAGGCTCTAGCAGGCAGTCAACCCAACGAGCAACCGGGATAGTACGGCTGTAGCCATTGAAGTCATTGTTGTCCCATTTAGGCTTTTGGCCTTGGTCAACGTTACGCGGGAAACCACCGGGTGCAGCGAAGCCTGTTGAAGGAACACCGATAGAGCTGTAGTGGTGGCCGTAGGAGACGCCACCGCCAGGCAGACCAATCTGGCCAACCATTGCAGCAATAACAGCACCCATCCAATATGGTTGCTCACCATGCTCCTGACGTTGGATACACCAGCCAAACAGGATCTGGGTGCGGCCATTAACCAGCATACGGGCAAATTCACGGATCTTGTCGGCATCGACACCACAGATCTCAGCCGCCCATTCAGGCGTCTTCTCGATCTTGTCTTTGCTCGTTCCCATGAAGTAAGGCACAAAGTCATCAAAGCCCAGGCAGTATGTTTTGATGAACTTTTTGTCGTACAGTTCTTCGGTGTACAGGGTGTGCGCTACTGCAAGCATGAATGCCACGTCAGTCTGCGGGTTAATGTACATGTGGTCGTTACCAAGGTAACGCTGAGTTTTGTTCTTAACCGGGTCAACTGAAAGGACGTTGATCTCGCCGCTCGCTACTTTCTCTTTCAATTTTTCCAGGTAAGCATATGACTCGTGAGTTTCACAGTTCCAGCCAACCTGCAGGTTTTTAACCGGGTCAGTTGCCCAAAGCACGATGTTCTTACTGTGGTCAAGGATCTCCGACCAAGACGTACCTTGTGCATAGACTTCGGTTGACCCGAGTATATAAGGCAGGATCGTCTGTCCGGCACCCGTAGAGTAGTCACCCACTTTGGTAATGAAGTTACCGTGCATACCAACAGCACGTTGCATGTGGCTGGTACAGCTGTGGAACTGACCTGTCTGGCGCCAGCCGGTTTGACCAGCATGGAGTGCCCAAGGACCGTAATCTTTCTGAACTCGCTCTAGCTCGCGGTAGAAAAGATCCAGCGCCTCATCCCAGGTAACACGGATGAAGCGGTTGTTACCACGGGTTTCGCCACTGTATTTGTGCTTTTTCAGCCAGTCCAGGCGCACCATAGGGTAACGGACACGTGATGGGCTATAAATAATGCCCTTAATGCCGTTCATCATATCGGTTGGGTGCTTATCAAGCTCTAATGGTTTGATTTCCTGAACCTTGCCCGCATAGATGTGGGCACGGAAAGCTCCCCAGTGTGAGCCCGACATTTTCCATGTACCGGTGGTTTCCGCGGCAGTTGCCTTGGCTGAAGCCAGTAGGCTAGGGCCAATGACGGAGACGGCACTTGTGGTTGCCAGACCTTTAAGAAAACTTCTTCTGCTAACAGACATACTCAAAATACTCCATCAATCTCTTAGTGGTGGCCGTCAGAAAAATCTGATGAATGTTTTTGTAGATACTTCAGTACCAGCGCTTTGCTATCGGTATCGAAGTTAACGAATGCCATCATGCCGTTAAACATGCCAGGCCAGGTGTTGGCATCAAAGTGTGCCTCATCAGGTTGGGTATGACATACAGAACAGTTCGTTTGGTATGACTGTTTCGCCTGATCCCAGATTGGTTGTACATCGTCCAGCAATGCTTCTTTTTTCATCCACAGCTTGGCGGTAACACGCTGCCAAGGCAGACCGGTCAG
Source organism: Photobacterium alginatilyticum (assembly GCF_009910675.1). Classification (GTDB taxonomy): domain Bacteria; phylum Pseudomonadota; class Gammaproteobacteria; order Enterobacterales; family Vibrionaceae; genus Photobacterium; species Photobacterium alginatilyticum. Next base: position 471,561 of record NZ_RSEJ01000001.1, read on the forward strand.
GTCGTCTTCTTTACGCTCGAACTTCTCGACGATCTGATCGTTGGTGGCTGATTCTTTAAGCAGCGAGGCAACGGCGATGTTCATACCGAAGTCTTCCTGGATAACACGGCCAAAGCCTTTATCTTTACGCCAGCCAGATACTTCAACCTGGATTGCATCGTTAGACTGGTCGATAATTTTTACCGAAGACGCCGGGTTTAGCAGACCGGCTTCTGTTGACAGGCTTTTCTCTTCATAAAGCGGCAGATGACGAACACTGATGTACTCTTGGCCGGTCGTGAACTTGGTGTTAGATGCAAGTTGTTCAAGCTGAGAAATCATGCCGCCGGTGCTGTCCATATTTTTCGGCAGGTTGTGCGCGATACCTTTGTGACAGTCAATACAGCTCTGGTCGCGCTCTGCAGCCTGCTTCATCTGAATGCGAGCGGTTGGGCGCATGTTATCGAAATCCATGCTCTCGTAGTTGTGGCAGTTTTTACATTCAAGAGATTTGTTGGCAGAGAAACGATCCCATTCGTGCTGGGCTAGGGTAATTCGGCGTTCTTCGAATTTTTCACGGGTGTCTAGATCACCAAAAAGTTGGGCGAACACTTCTTTACTTGCCTGCATTTTACGGGCGATTTTTGCTGTCCAGTCATGAGGAACGTGACAGTCAGGGCAGGTTGCACGTACACCAGAGGTATTTTTCCAGTGAACAGTTTCCTGCAGCTCCTGGTAAACATTGTTTTCCATTGTGTGACAGCCAATACAGAATTCTTCGGTATTGGTCGCTTCCAGTGCAGTATTAAATCCACCCCAAAAAATGATACCGGCTAGAAAGCCGCCTAGCGTTAGTACACCAAGACTGATATGGATACTTGGGCGGGACAAGGTCTGCCAAGTTTTGGTTAATAATGATTTCATATCGGGTTCTCTTATTGTTGATTCTGGTTAGTATCGTGAAGGGGTTAGCCGCCGTGACCAGGAGGACCCAGGAAAAACACCTGCATCATCCACACAAAGAAGCCATATCCACCTACTGTCATAACACTGAGAACAGGGAAGAGAACGACTGTGATTAAAAAGAAAGTTCGCCACTCAAGCTTTCGCTTGTCTTGACTCGCTGTGCTTATGCCATTGTTCATAGAGCTACCTGTATATTATTTGTTTAACAAAAAACAAAGGAGGAATTTTACAATTCTATTTTTAGGATGATCATAAAATATATATTTGCAGCAATTCAATTAGCTTGGCGTTATTAATATATTTAATCGTTATGTTTTTTGATCCTCAACGGAAACATGAATAAGAATAAATTAGTTGTGATTGTTTATATTTTCTTATTAATAAATGTTAATGGATAAATAAAATATAATCAGGCTGGGCTGTGTTTGATAATTGTTATCAATGTGTGGGTTGTGTTGTCTGAGTGTTATTTCTTACTGATTATAAACGGGGTCTATCAGCTTATGATTATGCGTTAATGATATTAGCAATTTACGGGTTATTTCCAATCACCATAAGGAAATGAGAGATGTGAATCAACTATGAATAAGTGTAAATGTGCATATCAAGATAAAGTGGGTGGTAGCTATGAGGTTAAATAATAACAAATCTCATTTGTAACTTAATATCTTAATTGTTTTGCTTTCAAATAAAAAGAAAACCAGCCGCATTTGCGACTGGTTTAATAATAAATTCCAGCGATGAGTCCTATTAACGAGCAGCTTCAAAAGCCAGTGCTTTCTTTTCAACTTGACGAAAAGCTATGGTCAGAAGACCGTTTACTGCCAGGTAAAAAAGTCCGGCGACGCTAAAGACCACAAGGGTGTCATAGGTTTGGGCATTAATACGCTGGGCATAACCCATGATGTCCATAATGGTGATTGTGCTTGCTAAGGATGTTCCCTTAAACAGCAGGATCACTTCGTTTGAATAGGCTGGAATAGCCCGCCGTATTGCGTAAGGCAAGAGCACACCCAAGGTAGCCTTTCTTCCCATACCCAATGCCTGGCAGGCATGCCATTGGCCGGGTGGAATGGCATTAAAAGCGCCCTTAAATAACTGAGTACTGTATGCTGCTGTATTTAACGCCAGTGCAAGCATTGCACAAAACCAGGGTTGGCTTAGCCAATCCCAGAAGATACTTTCACGAACTGCATCAAATTGTCCCGGCCCATAGTAGATGAGAAAAATCTGTACAAGCAGCGGTGTGCCGGTAAAAAGAGTGATCACACCGCGGCTGAGCCAATGAACAAAAGGTGTACGCAGGATCAGCGTCAATGTCATTAACAGCGCTAGCAGACAGCCGACAAACAGAGAAACGGCGGTGAGTTCAATGCTGGTAATAAGGCCTTCAAGTAATTGCCAAAGATGCTGTTGGTTCATGCCGCTGCTCCTTGTGCATTGCTCATTCCCTGCGCGCTAAACTTCTTGTCCATTACCTTTACTGCTTTTTGAGTGATCAGGGTGATCACCAGATAAATGGCTGCTGCACAGGCGTACCAGGTAAAACTCTCATGGGTAGCGGCGGCAGTTAACTGGGCTTGCTTCAGGAGATCAGTCACACCAATGAGTGATACCAGCGCGGTATCTTTGAGGAGAACCAGCCATTGGTTGGTTAGCCCCGGCAGCGCGTGGCGAACAGCCTGAGGAAGCACTATCCGGATAAATGCCCGAAACTTGCTGATCCCCAGGGCACTGGCGGCTTCACGTTGCCCATTAGGAACGGCTTTTAATGCACCACGCAATGTTTGCGCGGCATAGGCGGCAAATATCAGCGACAGGGCAATAACGCCGGACAGAAACGGACTGACTTCGACATAATCACCCGTCACAATGAACAATACCTGTGTCGAGCCAAAGAAAATGAATAGCACAACCAGTAATTCGGGCAGACCACGCAGAATAGTAACCAGTACGGTTGTCGGCCATGAGATAAAGCGGTAGCGGGACATTTCGCCACCGGCAAAAAGTACCGCTAAAACAAGTCCTACCAACAGGCTGGCAAAAGCCAACTGCAATGTCAGCCAGCCAGCTTCTGCCAGGGTAAGCGCATAACCTGATAACGCCATATTACTTACCGAAATACTTGTCGAAGATCACCTGGTATTTACCGTTCGCTTTCACGGTTTTTAGTGCGGTGTTTAGTTTATCTACCAGCTCTTGGTTGTTCTTGTTTACGGCGATACCGAAACCGTTACCGAAATACTGTGCATTGGTGACCTGCTCTCCCACGTAGGCAAGCTTATTGTTCTTTTCAAACCACTCAGCAACGACAGCTGTGTCACCAAATACAGAATCAATACGGCCGTTTTGCATATCGATGAATGCATCTTGATAACTGGCATAAGGGACAGCAGTCACACCGTCCATTTGTTCCATCAGGTAGCTCTGGTGGGTTGAACCGTTCTGGACACCAACACGTTTACCAACCAGTGCTTTTTGGCTGTTAACCTTGCCTTCAATAGCAACGAAAGCCGCAGAGTTCTCGTAGTAGGCATTAGTAAAGTTGACCTGCTGCAAGCGCTGCTCGGTGATATCAATACCGGAAATGGCTGCATCATAACGACGGAATTTCAGCGCCGGGATCAGGCTGTCAAACGGCTGATTATGGAAAGAACACGTTGCCTTGATCTCTTCACATAGCGCATTAGCCAGATCGACATCGAAGCCCTGAATCTGGTTGTTTTCATCAACATACTCGAAAGGGGCGTAAGTGGCTTCCATGGCAAACTTGATTTCTTCCTGAGCTGCTGATTGAAATGAAACCAGGCCGATTAGGGAAGCTAGTAGAACTTTTTTCATCGCGATACTCCGTGCGTAACTGTGCTCTGCATCGTTGGCAAGAATGATGCAGGAAATTAGGTAATAAAAATAAAGGGGATAAATCAGTGTGTCAGGTATTCGGCAAATTCCGGTGTGGTCGGATTAATGAATGCCTCTTTGCTGCCGTGTTCGACGATTCGACCTTGTTCAAGGTACAAAACATGGCTGGCAATCTTTCGGGCAAAATCGACTTCATGTGTTACCACGACCTGAGTAATACCGGTTTCGCTTAATTGATTGATGATCTTGACGACCTGGTTGGTGATTTCCGGATCCAGTGCAGCTGTTGGTTCATCGAACAATAAAACATCTGGCTTCATCATCAGGGCACGAGCGATCGCAACACGTTGCTGCTGACCACCTGATAGCTGTAACGGCCAGGCATCAGCCTTGTCTTCAAGCTGAAGAGTCGAAAGGATTGCCAGCGCATCAGTTACTGCTGCTTCTTTGCTAATCCCTGCTACTTTGATCGGGGCTTCAATTAAGTTTTCTAATACCGTCAGGTGAGGCCACAGATTGTATTGTTGAAAAACCATGCCAACCTTACGGCGCAGTTTCAGTCCTTCTTTCTCAGCGACAGACGCACCGAAATTGAATTGCTCGCTGGCAATATGTAATTCACCGCTGCTGGCTGTTTCAAGGAGATTCAGGATGCGTAGCAATGAGCTTTTACCGGCACCACTAGGCCCGAGCAATACCAGGGTATCGCCCTTGTCACAACTGAAGTTCACATCATGAAGAACCTGCGTGGGTCCGTAGAATTTATTGATATTGGTTACTTGAATACTCATGCTGACATACTGCATTAATCGTCACTGGTTTTTTATATTACCCAAAGTGGGATCTTATGCAAGAAAAATGTATAAATAATCTTATGTGTTATACGATTGTTTATTAATTGTTCGATTGTTGGTGTTTTTATCTGATTAAACCAGTCTGTTGCAGGTAGCTTGTTAAACAATGGCGCGAAGGGAAAAAGGAAAGGCTAACTAGGGGTGAGATTTTAGTCATCTTTTGTCTTGTTGGAAAGGGAGGTTAGGCCAGATATAACAAGGCCACCCAGAGGTGGCCAAGAGAGGGGGAACTGATTCAAATGGAATTTTATGCAGTTTGTGCGTTTTGAAGCAACTGCCTGCGAGCTTGGACAACCAATGCATAACCAGTCAGCGCGATAAAGGCGGTCGCAAACATTGTCGAGGTGACAGTAAGCAATCCGTATGCGGAAAGTGCCGATACGATACCACTGGCTGCGAAACAGACCATGGTTTGCAGGAAGTTCAGCAGTCCTGCAGCTGTTGCACTGCAGTTCTTAAAGTCTTCCAGTGCTTTGCTGATAATGATTGGGTAGATAGCACCATTAGCCACGGCGAGCAGACAGAATGGGACTAAGATAGGCCAAATAGTTGTCGGCTCAGTGTTGACCGAAATCAGGAACATCACGGTAACGCTGGTAATGAACAGCTTCAGGATCCAAGGAAGAAGCTGCTGGCTGTCGAACTTGTTCAGCAATGTGCGGCAGCCATAACCGCCAATAATAAAGGCAACAGTCTGAGGTGCATAACTTAAGCCGATGTCAGAGCCTGAGTAGCCCATCTCTGACATGACAAACGGTGAGCCTGTCAGGTAGGCAAAGAAAGCCGCAGAACAGGCGGCAAAAATCATCATGTTACCAATGAATTTTTTTGAGCTAAGGATTTGCTGGTAATCGCGACGTAGCTGAACGCTGATCTTATCCTGTTTCTTTTCTAAATTGGCGCTTTCAGGTTCTTTTAGTGTCATAACGGACAAAACTGCCCCAAAACCGACTAGTGCGACGAATATGCTGCGCCAGCCAAATTGGTGTTCAAGTAACGCACCGGCGAGCGGAGCAAGAGCAGGAGATAATGCCACAAGAGGCATAATGGTTGCAAATACGCGCTCGGAGACTTTACCTTCGTAGCGATCTACTACTACGGCTTGCCAAATAACTGTTGCACTACAAGCACCTAGCGCCTGTGCAAAACGGGCAACCAGCAAGAACTCGACGTTCGGAGCGAAAGCACAAAGCACGGATGCGATACTGAATAAAATCATTCCTCCCATCAGAACTTTAATACGGCCGACACGATCGGAGAGTGGTCCGTAGATAAGTTGCCCTAAGGCCATGCCAAGTAAGAAAATACTTAATGACAATCCTATAAGTGACTGTGATGTATTAAAATCTGACCGCATTGTTTCAAAAGCAGGCAGGTACATGTCAGTTGCAAGGAAACCCAGCATACTTAGACATGCAAACCAGAATGTGGTGATTTTTGAAGGTTGTTTGTTCATAAAAGAAGACTTTATCTGTATTACATTTGCGGCCAGTTTAATCTTGCTTTGTTTCACTGTGAAACGGTAATATTTAAACACTGCTTTCAAAAATTTTGATTTGATATGTTTTCATACAATGATTTGCAAGTTATTGATGTTGTTGCCAGAAGAGGTAGTTTTTCGGCCGCTGCGGAAGAGTTGCATAAGGTTCCAAGTGCAATCAGTTACACGGTAAGGCTAATAGAAGAGCGTCTTGCTGTTGATTTATTTGTTAGGTTGCACCGGCAAGTACAGCTAACACCTGCTGGTGAGTACTTTGTTGAAGAGGCACGTGCTCTGCTAAAGCGGATGGAACAGATAAAATCGCAAACTCAGCGTGTTGCCAATGGTTGGTCCCAGAGTGTGTCGGTTGCCCTCGATACCGTTGTGAGGGAAAGCCGGGTAAATACCCTGGTGCGAGATTTCTACCGTGAGTTTCCCGACGTTGAGCTGCATCTGTCGATGGAAGTGTTCAACGGGGTATGGGATGCCCTGGCTGACGGTCGGGCGGATCTGGTCATTGGCGCAACGGCAGCAGTACCGGTTAGCGGTTCGTTTGACTATCGGGATATGGGGACGCTGTATTGGAAGTTTGTGGTTGCCCCCGAGCACCCGCTGGCTGCCGCTGACTATGATATAGAGCCTGAAGAGCTAGTGAAATACCCGGCTATCTGTATTGAGGATACGGCAAGGGTGCTGCCGAAGCGTGTTACCTGGGTGATGGACAACCAGCGCCGACTTATGGTGCCAAATTGGTACAGTGCGATTCAGTGTCTGAAAGCTGGATTGGGTATCGGCGTCGTACCCGAACATATGGCCCTGCCGAGAGTTGAGGCCGGTGAGTTGGTTGAAAAACAGCTGGCAACAAAGCCTGCTGTGAGCCCGTGTTGCTTGGCCTGGAATAAGGAGAGCCGTAACCCGGCGATTGACTGGTTGCTGGAATATCTGGGCGACAGTGAGCAGCTTCACCGCGAGTGGATGCGCTGAACACATCGAATAGCTCGCCGATACGGCGAGCTATTCATTATTCGGTTGATGTCTATTTGCTCTCAGAATCAGTTTGTTCACTGTCAGTTGACGGAGACTGTTCTGGTGATTCGGCCGTCGCATCTTGCTGTTGGGCTTCTTCCGCTTCCATTTTGGCACGCTCTGCCTTGGAGATGTAACGAGGCTTGTTGCTGCGGTGAAGCTTTGCGTTTGTCTTCTTCTTTCTTTTTTTTAACGCTTCGTTGATTTTTTTCTTTCGGTTCATCGTGTCGGTTCGCTTGTCAAAGTAAGGCGGTGATTGTAGCGGTATCCAGATCGAAGACAAGTGGAATCTCGGCTTTTATCTACAACGGATAAGTGAGTTGCCCTTTAGGGCATACGTTAGCGTGGCGTGGTGGGTAATATCAATCGTTAACCGGGAACAAATCAGCCCCGGCGAAACGGGGCTGTATGTTATTTGATAAGGGTGTTGATACTATCAGGGAAGGGTATCTTTAAGCGTTTGGTAACCTGCCCAAATTCGAGTGGCCGTTGTGATCCAGCAGAGCGTGCCGAATATCAAGGCAATAACAGCAAAGTGCTGGGGAAGGAGACAGAACAGTATAAAACAACTAATGGTTTCGGTGCCTTCTGTCAGTCCGCCGATATAATAAAGCGACTTCTGTTTATAAACCGGGCTTTCGATATTACGTTTGCTGGCCATTATGGCAAAGGCGAGAAAGCTCGAACCGGTTCCGATGAACGAAAAGATCAAAAAAGCCCCGGCAACGGCATTGGCTTCTGGATTAGCAAGAACGAAGCCGAATGGCACCATCGAATAAAATAGGAAATCAAAGGTAATATCCAAAAAACCGCCGCAATCGGAGATCCCCTGACGCCGGGCTACCGCCCCATCGAGCCCGTCAAATAGTCGGTTGAGCAGGATAAAGGCCAGCGCCCAATAGTATTCCTGCAGCATCAATGCTGGCAGCGCCATCAGGCCAAGAATGAAACCTGAAATCGTGATTTGGTTGGCTGTGATCCCCAGTTTGTCCGGCAGGGCAGAAAAGGTTTGTAGTGGCCATCGAATGACCTTGATGGCATAGCGGTCTAACATAGTGTTTCTCTTCAGTCCTGAGGGGTATCGATCCATGGCCAGCGCAGTACGCTGCCACCTTCGGGTATATCATCATCGTCATGGGTAACCATCAACGCAGGGATTTGTTGTTGTCTTATCTGGTTGAAGACAAAGCTTCTGAACTCGCAGCGTAGGGCCTTGTCTAGCTTGCTAAACGGTTCATCAAGCAATACTGCATGTGGTTTGGATAGTAACATACGCATTAAGCTAATACGGGCACGTTGGCCGCCTGATATCTCTGTCGGCATCTTGTCGGCCAGTTCAGGCAGGTCAATTTGTCGCAGGGTTTCCAACGCTCTTATCTTGCGCTCATTTCCTCGGATGCTCTTGGGCAGGCCGAATGCCAGGTTTTCCCAGATATTGAGATGCGGAAACAAGAGATCATCTTGGAATAAGATGCCAATACGCCGTTGGTCGGGGGCCATTTCAGCCATACTTTGCCCGTCAAGGGTAACTTTTCCATCGAGCAGGAATTCCGGGCTCAGGTGGCCGGCAATGGCGCTGAGCAAGGTTGACTTGCCACAGCCACTGGGTCCCATCAGGGTGAGAATACTGCCCGGTTCAACTGAAAAGTTTATCGGCTGAAACAAGTGTTGCTCATTATTACTTATAGTGAGGTTTTCCACAGATAATGTCATCTGGGCGTTCTCTCCGTTGTTGCTGAGTTCGTCGGGTATAGCGGGCTGAGTAACGACTTGCCGCGATAGCCAAGGTAAAGAAAAGGAAAGGTAATACTCCCTGCAATAGGCCATATATTGCACTGACGCGGCGATCCTGCCCACTGGCAAGTGCTACCGCTTCTGTGGTGAGGGTAGAGATACGGCCCGCACCGAGCATTTGGGTCGGCAGGTATTGGGCAAGGCTAACACTTACCCCGACAGCCAGGCCCAGCCAAATCGCAGGCAATAGTAGCGGGCGCTTGACACGCCACCAGGTTTGCCAGCCATTAAGGCCCAGGCTTCGGGCGGACTGATCAAGGCGTATATCGTAATTACGCCATGGGCCATCCAATGCCAGATACAGGTATGGGAAAACAAAAAACAGATGACTCCATGCGACCCACAGCCAATACCACTGGCCGGGAATTAAATAGGTGGTGATCTGAATACCAAACAACAGTGATAGTTGAGGAAGTACCATTGGCAATGCAATAAGCCAGCTCGGTATTCCTCGTTGGTACTGTTGGCGATACTCAAGGCAGGCAACGGCCAAAACCAGGGCGCAGAGGCTGCTCACCAGCGCCAGGCTGATACTGTTGGCTGCAAGCTCTACCAGCGACAGAGACTCTTGCTGCCAGAAGCGAAGGCTGTATCGGTTCGGCAGTAAGTCAGGGAACCGCCAGCGATGGGCAAAAGACCAGAGTACTAATACCGGAATCACCAGGATAGGTATCAGAACAAACGGCGCATAGCTTGGAAAGCGCAGCTTAGCACGGGGCTGGTGTAAGCGGCGGTGAGCCTTTGAGCTTAAGTGGCGAGGGCCGTCGATTTGCCATTGGCGGCAGTGCTGCAGCATTAGCCACTCTAGTAGACGGATTAACCCGAGAGCTAGCAGAGCCAGGCCCAATAATACCATAGCACCTACTGCGGCTCGCGGAAGCAATGTCAGTTCAGGTTCATTGAACCACTGCCACACCAGTACCGAGAAGGTAGGGGGTCTGGCTGGCCCTAAAATAAGTGCCACATCGACAACCGAAATACCGTACGCCGCGACGGCAAAAATCGGCAGTCGCATGCCCGGTAGCCATTGGGGCAATATAACCTTGAGCCAGCTTTCATTGTGGCTATATCCCAGCCCGGATGCTACGGCGGTCAGGCGGTTGACCTTAATCTGCTGAAGGACAGAAATGCTCATCAACAATAGGAATGGTGTTTCCTTGATAGCAAGGGCGAGCAGAAGGCCAATGCCATACTCATCTTTGATTAAGCTGAACCAGCCGTGGGTATCCAGGCCAATGGCCTCAAACAAGCGGAAGAACCAGCCTGCAGGGGCGAAAGTAAATGCAAAACCGATGGCAAAGGCGACATGAGGCATCGCCAGCATGGGAGATAGAGAATGTTCCACCCGTTGCCAGTGAGGGCTATTCCAGTATTGGCGAAGGATCAGAAAGCAAAATAGAACCGCCAGTCCGGTACTGCCAAGGCCTGTAAACAGTGTTAGCCAAAGGGACTGTGTTAGAGCCGGCCATTGGATAACTGCGTCGAAAGCAGACAGATTAGGGGTGGTTAGTCCTAAAGGCGGAAGCCAGGAAAAGGCGGGAATTAAAATACCTAGTACCCCGGGTACAAATGGCAGCGCGCAGAGAGCAAGGGTGAAAAGGTATAGCAAACGAATCATAAACAACCTAATGAATGGGTATTGGCTCCGTTGTTTAAGGCCAATACCCATACAGTTTTAGCTACCGTAGCGTTTTTGCCACTCGAGTTCCAGCGCAGTCAGCCAGCTCGGGTGAGGCTCTGGTATAGATTTAAACAGTGAGAAGCCTTGTGCGCCTCCTTCGGCGAGTGCACTGTGCTTAAGAACAGACGGATCGCCCCAAATCGAGGAGTCAGCTTTGCGAGCCTGCGCTTCCGGACTCATCAGGAAGTTAATCGCGACCAGGGCTCCTTCTTTAGCCGAGGCATTCCAGGGGACGGCCAAAAAGTGAATATTTGACAATGCGCCCTGGTTGAAGGCATAGGTTTGCGCGGTTTCGACCAGATTACCGTGCTCAATGGCAGCCCGCGCAGCATTGGGGTTAAAGGTAATTGCCAGTAACAGTTGCTTGTCATCCAGTAACTGGATCGTTTCGCTGGTGCCGGACGGGAAGCGTTTCCCTTGCTGCCATGATACCGGATGAAGCTGATCCAGATATTGCCACAGCGGGGCAGTAACCTGATCAAACTTGGCTTTATCCTTCTTGCTGTCAAGTGGCTGGTATAGAGCCTCTCTGTTATCAGTCAGTTCAATAAGGGCTGCTTTTAGGAAGCTACTGCCGTGAAACTCCGGCGGTTGCGGGTAACTGACCTTACCGGGAAAGGCCTTCGCCAAGCTCAGTAACTCGCTGAAGTTTTGGGGTGGATTATTCAGTGTTTGCTTGTCATGAATGAAGACGAGCTGACCGACGCCCCAAGGCGCCTCAAGGCCGTTGGTTGGCTCGGTAAAGTCTTCGTCGATCGGCAGAGATTTATCGACATATTCCCAGCTCGGCAACTGCTCGGTAAACGGACCGTACAGAAGGCCACCTTGCTTCATGGAGCGGAAGTTTTCACCATTGATCCAAACCATATCGACACTGCCGCCGCTGTTTTTGCCGGCGGTTTTTTCTGCCAATAGCCGCTGGGTTGTCTCGGCGATGTCGGCCACTTTGACATGCTTTAGCGTCACCCCGTATTGAGCCTGAAGCTGACGCCCGGCCCAGCGCAGATAGTCGTTGATTTCCTGGCTGCCTCCCCAGGCATTAAAATAAACTGTTTGTCCCTGGGCTTTTGTAACAGTTTGCTGCCATGTGTCACCGGCAGCCTCGGTAGAGGCTTGGGCCGGTGTCAGGCTGGTAGCAAGCGAAATGGCTGCACCCAACAGTAATTTCTTCATATGTTTAACTATCCCTTTCTTCTTTTAATACAGAATTGGCTGGTTCGGAATCTGGCTGTTTTTCGCTGCTCTCCTTGCGCATCCAGCCGTGGTATTTTTCGACCCATGCAAGCAGGCCTTTAGGCGCGTTGGCTTGTTTCCAGACGCCAGCAGTATATTTGACCGCTTCGCTCATGGTTGGGTAGGGGTGTACGGTTCCCAGTATTTTGTTCAGCCCTAGCCCGTGACGCATCGCAAGTGTAAATTCGGCCAGTAGCTCGCCAGCATTATTTCCAACAACGGTCGCGCCAAGGATTTTATCCTTTCCTTTCGGCGTAATCACTTTAATAAAGCCATGATCTTCCCCATCTGTGATGGCACGGTCAAGATCGTCTATCCCATAAGTAACGACTTCATAAGCAATACCTTGGGCTTCAGCCTCTTTTTCGTTTATTCCTACTCGGGCAACTTCCGGCGAGGTGTAGGTGGCCGCCGGCAAGACAGAGTAGTCCGCCTTGAATTTTTTGAACTGGCCGAACAGCCCGTTGACTGCGGCATACCATGCCTGGTGCGCTGCAGCATGGGTGAGCTGGAACGGACCGGAGACATCACCGACAGCATAGATGTTCGGGTATTCAGTTTGTAAGTACTCGTTTACCTGTACAGTACCACGCTCCGTTGTGGTAATGCCGAGTTCTTCAAGCCCGAACCCCTGAACATTGGCGACACGGCCGAGTGCCAGCATGACGGCATCGAACTCGACAACAACTTGCTTTTCATTGTTGAAATCAAGGTATGCCCGCTGAACCACTTTCCCGTCTTGTTCGGTAACAGATTCAAAACGCATGGCCCGGTGGCCCAGCTTGATATCTACGCCGTCGTTGTGCAGGCTTTGCCTGACAAGCTCAGCTGCATCGTTATCCTCGCGGATCAAGAGCTGTTCAGCCATTTCAACCAAGGTAACGTCACTGCCCAAACGGCTGAAACTCTGCGCCAGTTCACAGCCGATAGGCCCGCCACCGAGTACCAGCAGGCGCTTCGGCTGTGCCTTAAGCGACCAGATCGAGTCAGAGGTCAGGTAGGTGACCGTATCAAGGCCCGGGATAGCCGGTACCAGTGGACGTGCACCGGTAGCGATAACGATATTTCTTGTTGTAATACGCTTCCCGTTTACCTCGACTTCCCACGGCGAGAGGATTCTGGCATCGCCTTTGATGCAGTTGACGCCGAGTTTGGAGTAGCGCTCTACCGAATCATGGGGTTCAATTTTGGCAATCACCTTGTGAATACGTGCCATCACCTTTTGAAAATCGACTTCAGGCTTTCCGGTTGAAATACCGAACTCATTTGCTCGGGAGATTTCGGCCATAGTATGGGCGGCACGGATGATCGCCTTAGAAGGCACACAGCCGGTATTGAGGCAATCGCCCCCCATTTTATGCCGTTCGATAAGCGTTACTTTGGCTTTTACCGCCGCTGCAATATAAGAGCTGACCAGCCCGCCAGCACCGGCACCGATAACGACCATATTTTGATCGAATTTCGAAGGACGTTGCCAGTTGGCATAGACACGGCGCTGGTTGATCAGGTTGATAACGAATTTGGCCACTAATGGGAAGATCCCAAGCAACGCCAGCGAAATAAGTACAGGTGCTGAAATGATGCCGCTGAGCGAGTCGATTTCGCCAAGCTGGGTACCTGCATTGATGTAAACCATGGTACCGGCCAGCATCCCGACCTGACTGACGAGATAGAACATACGGGTGCTGATCGGGGTTAGGCCCATTAGCAGGTTGACCACGAAAAACGGGAACACGGGGATCAGGCGCAGAGTAAAGAGGTAAATAGGACCGTCTTTGGCAATCCCGGCGTTAATTGGCGCCAGGCGGTGACCAAACTTGCTCTGAACCCAGTCGCGTAAAATGAAGCGGCTGAAAAGGAAGGCCAGGGTTGCGCCTATCGTACTGGCAAAGGAAACCAGCAGCAGGCTCCACCAGAATCCAAATAGAGCTGCCCCAAGTAACGTCATTATGGCAGCCCCAGGTAGCGACAGAGCTGTAACAATAACGTAGAGGACAAAATAGACCGCGCTTGATAGTAGCGGCTGCTGGGCAATGGTGTCTTGCAGTGCAATTTGCTGGGCCTTTGCTTGTTCAAGCGTAAAATATTGTCCCAGATCGAGGGCAAACCATAGGCCAATAAGGCTGGTTATTGCTGCCAGTAACAGGAGTTTTTTTCTATCCATGACTTTACCTTTTATCGTCGTCCGAAGGAGAGGCAATTGGCTGTTCTGCCGGTTGTTGGATCTCGTTTGGCTGAATCGGTAGCGAACAGAATCCTTGTTTCGGTACATCAAGGGCCGTGTTAAATTTTGCGGACAGGTTCTGGAATGAAATCAAGGCGGTGAGTTCGACAATGGCATCATCGTCATACCATTGTTTCAGCTGTGCGATCATTTCTTCATCGACACGTTGGCCTGTGATGGTAATGGCTTCAACATAGGCGAGCACGGCACGCTCCTGCGGTTCGAAAAGATCACTGACCTGCCAGTTGGCGAGAGCTTTGATTTTTTCGACAGAGTCGCAACGTTCGGCTAGCTTCATGCCATTGGCATCGACGCAAAATTCGCAGTCATTGAGTTGCGACACCCGCACACAGACCAAAGAACGTGTAACTGGCGTAACAGGTGATGACTTTCGGTCCAGGTAGCCAAAAAAGCCAGCTACAAGCCAGAATAGAGTAGGGCGGCGTCCCCAAAGCAGAGCGGGGTTTAGTACATTACCGTAGTGGCGTTTCTGTAGCCAAAGCAATGGCTTGATGAGTAAAGAATAGTGTTGTTTGGCTGGAATACGCACATGAGCCCCTTAATAATGCCTGTCTGGTTATAACTTTATGCTACAACGAGTATATCAATCTGGTAGATGCAATGATCAAATAAAATACGAGATTGGTATGAGACAGAGACCGAATAAAGGGCAAATTAATTTCAAAAAACTAGGAAAAAATCTTTAATTTCGACTAGTTGAGTGAAATGTAAACAGTTTGGCTCTTTTGTTGTTTGGCCATACTCGGCACTTCAGGCTGTTGTAACAATATATAGCCGGATGCGATAAGTGGCATGACAGCCAAGGCCATTGTTTTGCCGATATGGTAGTTGCGGTACCAGTATTTTCTGGAGCGTATTTTCAGCAATATGCCCCAAAGCAGCAATATGATATTAAAGCCAATCGTTAGCGACAGGGTGTCATCAAGTGCGTCTATTGGTGCCAGTTGTCGGGTAACCATAAACAAGGCAGCAGCGGGTGGAAATAAGCTAATGATCACCAAGGCACGCATAAGCTTGGGCCACTTGCAAAACTTGTCTTTGAACATCTGGTCAGCTTGTCCAGGAAAAGGCTTGGAACAGTGCATGACAACCTCCTGCTAGAATGACAGCCCAATTCTACTAATGACAACATTGATGAAAAGGATATTGATGCTTTTATGAACAGCTTTGTGAGAGGTATCAATATTTGACGTTATATGACAAAAAATTGTCATTGGGAGGTGCAAAAAAGTGGTAATAAAATAATTATGCATGAGTGGCTATGCGTATATTTTTATTTCCATTAGTTGGGTATGCTGAAAATAGACAATAAAAAAAGAGGTGCTTAGCACCTCTTTTTATAAATATCTATTAGGCTGTTCACGGTAATTCAGAAAGAAGTTCCGAACGACGCTGCTTAGTAATTACCGACCAATGCTGGCCGCTAACTGCACCCTCAAGGGCCCATAGCAACTCGATATTTACCGACTCTTGATGGGTTTGCTGCAATGCTTTATAGGCATTGAGCGCACCGGCTTCAAAGAGCTCTTCAACTGTCGTAATACCGGCCTTTTTCAGCATACGTTCGTTAGCTAAACGTAGGTTCGGTAAATCTTTTATACGACTAGGACCTGATTTGCTTTTGGTTTCTTTATCCTGTTTAGCGGCAGTAAAGGAACGCTTTGCTTGGCAAAGAATTTTTCCAGGTTCATCCCACCATTCCTGCGGAATAGCGTAATGCTTGGTCACAACAGGGAACCCGCGTTTTTTATAAACGTAAGGAGTTAAACCTGCCTGCTTAAATTCTTCTTCATTGTCGGCATTAGCTCGGAGGTGCAACTTATCGTTTACCACAAGTGCAAACATGGTTTCACCCGCGAATATACCAAAACCGCCAAACATCGAGCGAGATTTTACATTCTCGAAACAATTGAATAATCGTAGTGATTCTTTAAGTACTGGTTTGTCCATGCTTCTTCTCGGTGAAAAATATCTTGAGTCACCTAACAACAGAGCGAGGATTTCAGATTAGCAAATTTCACAAAAAAGTTATGTCAGGAAAATGTCAGGATTCATGACATCACTTATTGCTAGATCCATCGGCAACCCCGCTACCATAAGCAACTTAGTTATTGATAAACTAACCACTTTTAGGCCGGAAGCTTTGCGTCCCATCCTTTCGGATGGTTTGCCTTGTTCGTGACTTTTTAAGAATATCTCAGATAATATTTTTGAACTTGCTCCCATTCTGAAAAGTGTGATCTTGCTTCAAGTAATAGATCCCGGTTATGGGATGAGCGCAGCATAAATGCCTTAAAATGTTTACAGCAAAAAAAGAGTTAAAGATAAAAAAACCGATATCAGATATCGGTTTTTTTGAAGGGCTGAGGGATGCCATTTACGCGTTCAGGTCTTTTACTGATTTGCGTACAACAAGCTCCGGTGCCATCTCAAAAATACGTCGTTCGTGTTCTTTATCTTTGACGCGCTCCATTAGGATTTCGATCGCTGTTTTACCCAATCGACGCTTAGGCTGGTGGATTGTAGTAAGAGGCGGTGAAAAATAAGGAGCCAGATCGATATTGTCGTAACCGATGATAGAGATATCATCAGGAACCCGTAGACCTGCCTGTTCAAAGGTACTGATTAGCGCCATTGCCATAATATCATTGAAGCAGAAAATCGCAGTTGGACGATCTTCCATGGCAATGAATTTGTTGGCGGCAAGAACAGCGGATTCACACTCGAAGTCACCGTCAAGCAGCCAGTTTTCATTGACATCAAGCTTTGCTTCGTCCATCGCTTTATAGAAGCCCTTCAGGCGTTCACGACATGTTGATTTATCCGGGTGGCCAGACAGGCAGCCAATCTTGGTATGACCGTGCTCAATGAAGTATTTTGTAGCCACATAGCCACCGAGCTCGGCATTGTCCTGGATTTTGTCTGTGTGCGGGCTTTCCGGGCCCCAATCCATGATCACCATAGGCAGATCTTTCTTACGCTCAAGTAGCTCGAGGAGTTTTTCGTCAAGATCAGAGCACATGACCAGCAGGCCATCAACACGCTTTTCTGCCAGCATGCGCAGGTAGTCACGTTGTTTTTCAAGGTTGCCTTCGGTATTACACAAGATCAGCGTATAGCCTTCACCATAGCAATACTCTTCCACACCATGTACAACCTCGGCAAAGAAAGGGTTGGTCGATTTGGTAACCAGCATGCCGATAGTACGGGTAGTATTGCACTTGAGGCTTCGTGCAACAGCACTTGGCGCGTAATTTAATTCATCTACAGCCGCTAATACTTTTTTCTGTGTTGCTTCTGCAACAAAGCGTGTTTTGTTGATCACGTGAGATACTGTTGTCGTTGATACACCAGCCATACGTGCAACATCTTTAATCGTTGCCATATTTATTCTTCTAATAATTTAAGATCAGAGGTCAGAACCGACCATTTCATAATCACTTGTCATCAATAGTACCAAACAGAGTAATTATCTGACTGCATTAGATAATTAGTCTGTTTGGTACAGCGTCTAAAACGCCAAAAAGCCGCTTCATTCACGAGCGGCTTTGTTCTCTTGCCTTACCGGGCGTTTCATTGTGTAATCGCTTGCGTTCACATTCTACTGAGTGTAGCGCACAGTGCAACGTTTCTGTATCCCAACCTTGAAATTCTTGATAGATATCAACAAACTCAATGCGATTTTTCACCAATTGGATGCATATCAGATTCAGATAGCTTCCGAGTAGACCGTTGCTATATCAGAAGATATGACTACCAGATAATCATCTGTCGGATGTGCTGTGATGTGCACAGGCCAGCCGTAAACTCTGTTGATCGTTTCACCGGTCAGAGCCTGCCGATACCCCGACGAAAGCAACGATGTTCGAAAATGGTGTGAACTTTATGGCCAAGCATCACCTTCGTCGCTTAAGTGTCAACCACTGGGCACGCGATAATAGAGAGCGGAGCATCTATAACAGTTTGGCGAAAACGGAGCAGATCCCGGTAGTCATGATGACGCGTGTTGCCCCGCAGGCTGTGTTGCATTCTGAAGTCAAAGCAAGCTTTGATCGGGGCTTCTTGTCTGCGGCTTAATTGAGTAACAAGTTCGGCTGGGACATTTTCCATTATTGCCGACCGCTGTTTGCTATCTGGCAGCGCAACGGATTGGTAAACCTTGAAGGTGACTATTTGTTACTCACATTGGCTGGCGAATTCTGGTCGGTCTCGTTGGCACAAGCGATGATAGAAGTACTGCAAAAGTATTCATTGCCGAAAGCCGCCTAATATTTAGCTATATAAATAAGTTATCGAAGGTGTTCTGAATACGGCATCGTGAGTTAGCTTAGAAATGACCTTACCTGGAGAGAAACTGTGTACGAGAATAAGTCTTTTGAAGCAATGAAGTCCCAAGTCGCTGAACTACTGACATCCGATCCCAAGCTGCATGCTATGGCGATTGCTGACACACTTGGTATCACTGAAGGCGAAGTCGTCATGGCATTTCCTGACGAACTGGTTGTTCCTATTCCGGGAGAGAGCGCTAAAGCAATTCTTGAAGATTTACCAACCTGGGGGCCAGTAACGACTATTGTGCATTCAATGGGCTCTATTTTTGAGGTGAAAGCACCGTTTCCGAAAGGTAAGGAAGCGCGTGGTTATTACAACTTAATGGGGAAGTTAGGTGAGTTACACGGTCACTTACGCTTAGATCTTGTCACAGATATCGCGCTGGTCAGCAAACCGTTTATGGGGCAGGAAAGCTATTTTATCGGCTTTTTTGCCAAAGGCGGTGAGTGTGTCTTTAAAGTGTATCTGGGCCGTGACAAGCAACGTCAGCTATTTCCGGATCAAATCGAAAAATTCAAACAATTAAAACAACAATACCTTGGAGAAAAGTAAAGATGAATCAAGTAAAGCAAGAACGCCTTCAAAATCGACTTGGCCCTGAAATCAAAGAGTTTCGAGAATCATGCCTGACACTGCAATTGGCAACGGTAGATGCTGAAGGTAAGCCCAACGTAAGCTATGCGCCGTTTGCCCTGTTGGAAGATGGCTACTATGTGTTGATCAGTCAAATTGCCAAACATGCCCGTAACCTGCTTGAAAATCCGCAGGTGTCATTGATGATGATTGAAGATGAAGGGACTTCAAAGACTATTTATGCGCGCAAGCGACTGACCTTTGAGGCCAATGTGGCGGTGGTTGAACGAGATAGCAAACGTTGGCTTGCTGCGGTTGCAGAGTTGAAAGCACGCTTTGGTGAGATAGTTGATGGTCTGAGCGGGTTGGAAGACTTTACCTTGTTCCGCCTTGAACCGACTCAGGGGTTGTTTGTGAAGGGATTTGGCCAGGCATTTCAGGTAAGCGGTGACGATCTGGTTGATTTTGTCCACATGCAGGAAGGGCATAAGCGAATCAAGGACGGTAGCGAGATCACAACACCGAGCGAAGAGCTGTAAAGATTAGAGATAGAAAATCAGATGGCAGGACGGTTATTCTGGCAGCATATCGCTGCTTGGTAATCGACAGGCCTTTGTTCGTTTAGGTCGTTATTCCGGACTCTGGCGGAAACGCTTGATCCGGATCATCGTAATATGATGGCCAGCTTGCTGCGCGGAAAAATCGTGTGATAATTAATGTATTAACGTCAGATATTTCGGGTTTTATTTATGTCTAGTGATACTAAAAGTGGTGTACGTTTTGCGTATATTGCTAGTTTTCTAACCCCTTTAACCTTTATGATTTCGGGCATCGTTGCCGTTCTTTACTCGGCTTATAAGCTGAATAAAGGCACTGATGAGCTGACATACAGCCACTATTACACCATCATCCGTACCTTCTTTTTGTTCTTCACTTTCTTTGTGGTATTGGGTGTAACGGCAGCAACGACCAGCGGTATGGTTGCCGGTGCAGAGTACTGGGTGCGGAGCGACTTTCTCGATAAGCTACTAAGTGCCATTCCGGTTGTTGGGCTTGTTATTGCTGCATTGGCAATCGTCAAATGGTTCGTCAAGCATATCCAGGGGATGAAATTGCTTAGTCAGAATAAAGCGATAGAGCTATAAGCAACGCAATATGAAACACTGAAAACCGGAACGAGTCATCGTTCCGGTTTTTTTATGTTCATACCACTGTCGTGGAAGTGATCACCTACTTGCCGGAGTCGGGCTATATTTTCATTGATATCCCTGTAAAGGTGGGAGGAGGTATCTTATGGCAAGTTTGTCTGTTGGTCTCGATAAGGAAAGAGTACGCCAAGTTTCCCGTCAATTGGATCGCAATAAGCGCAAGAACATGCACGAAGGGATAGCACCATGGTGTGATTGCTGTGTTTGCGAGGCGGAGCCATATTGGGCCGAGGTGGCGGAAGAAATGGGAATCAATTTGAGTGACTATGAAGATGATTGTTCATAGCTGAAACTTTGAGAGTACTCACCGCAATATTTATTGCGGTGAGGGATTGCCATTGTTTCAGTGGCCTTCAATTAAGGATGTATGGTCTGAAGATTAAAGTATTGAGAAATAAACGGTTGATTTTGAATATTAGCTATTTTAACTTGAAACTATTATGACTACGCTTGCTTACCCTCTATGTTGTTGCTGTAAATACTTAATTTACGGCCGCTTTCGTGTAGCTATCATCTAGCAAGTCTATTATCTAGAAAAGCTATCAGCTAACGAATATATCGCACTATCTCCCAGGCCGTTGATGTTTACATCCGCGGCCTTTTTGTATTTATAAGGAAATGAACGATGACACAAACGACACTGCAGTTTTATAACACCCTGAGCCGGCAACTGATGCCGTTTGATTCGATAGGACCGCTCAGAGTTGGTCTTTATGCGTGTGGCCCGACCGTTTATGACTACGCCCATGTCGGTAACTTGCGTACCTATTTGTTCGTGGATACTTTAAAGCGCGTGTTACAACTGAACGGCTATCAGGTAAACCATGTCATGAACATCACCGATGTTGGACACCTCGTGTCCGATGGAGACAGCGGCGAAGATAAGATGGAAAAAGGAGCGCGTATCCAGCACAAGTCGGCGTGGGAGATTGCTACCTTCTTTGAAAGTGCCTTCTTAGCTGACTTGGAACGGCTTAATATTCTAAAACCTTCTATTACCTGCCGGGCAACAGAGCATATTCAAGAGCAAATATCTTTTATTCAGTCACTGGAAGAGAAAGGCTATACCTATCAAACCAGTGACGGCATCTATTTCGATACAGAAAAATTGCCTGATTACGGTAAGCTTGCCCGATTAGACAAGCAAGGGCTGCTGGCGGGTATACGCGTTGATATGGCCGAGAAAAGGCATCCGACGGACTTTGCCTTATGGAAGTTCAGTGGCGGGCAGAAGCGGCAAATGGAGTGGCAAAGTCCGTGGGGTATAGGTTTTCCTGGTTGGCATATTGAATGTTCAGCGATGGCCGAGAAATACCTTGGAGAAACGTTCGATATCCATATTGGTGGTGAAGACCATATTCCGGTCCATCACACCAATGAAATCGCTCAGTGCCAGGCTAAAAATGGCAAGGTGCAGGCAAATTATTGGATGCACGGTTACTTCTTGAATATTAACAATGAGAAGATCTCCAAGTCCGGGGTATCTCTGCGTCTGGAGAGTCTGATAGAACACGGCTATGAACCGCTGGCCTATCGTTACCTAACGCTTACCAGCCACTATCGCAGTCACTTGAGTTTTTCATGGGAGGGGCTGGCGGGTGCCCAAAAGACACTCCGTCGACTAAGGGATAAAATCACAAGCCTGCCTGCTGGTGGCAATATCGATAGCCAGTTCAAAGCGGAATTTCTCGGGTATATCAACCGTGATTTAAATATGCCGCAGGCACTCGCCCTGGTTTGGAAAGTGATAGAGAGTGAAATCGAGCCGGCAGATAAAAAGTCAACGTTGCTCTATTTCGATCAAATCTTCGGTCTGGATCTTGGTAAGGTCGTGCGGGTGACTATCCCTGATGAGGTACAACGCCTTGCTGAGCAGCGACAGAGTTTGAAGCAACAAGGCCGATATGATGAGGCAGATAGTATTCGAGACCAGATTCTGGCTTACGGCTATCAAGTTAACGATAGTGCAGATCGGTTGTATACCATCACGCCGCGTTAGCGTAGCGTAAAAAGCCGCCATAGAAGAATATATGGCGGCTTATATCAGGTTATTTGGACTCAAAAGAGTATTCGGGATAGCGCTTGTTCAGTTCACTTCTTAGCATTCCATTATGCCCAACGGTAACGTGACAAGAGACACACTGGATAGGATCCCCTGATGCTAACTGATTTTTATAGTGAGCATGTGTTTGCAACGATTTGGGGTTTTCAGCTTCTTGTCTGTCTAATAACGCTTGGTGACAGTTTAAGCAGCCACTGTCAAATACAAACCGCTCTCGTTCCTCCCTGCGAGCTATCCAGTCAATCTCATCCGTATTAGTGAAGTTTTCGACAAAGACATCGTTGATGCCGTGTTTAGTTTTATCCACCATGTAACCGAAAACTGAGTCTTGCGGAAGGTGGCAGTCAACACATTGCGCTACAAACCCATGGTTGTTGTTACCTCCGTGAACATCAAGCTTGAAGGTATTCGCCATTGGTTCCATTGAATGACAGGAACCGCAAAAAGCCGCATCACCTGTACTGTGGGCGATTTCAGCTGTAACAAGGCTGGCGCCCGTACCAAGTAATCCACCTATAGCCAGCAGGATCACAATAAACCACTTTCTATTCATAGTATCTCCTTATGGCACCTTGCCCATCCACGAGGTGGTGGTGTGACAATCGGCGCAAAGGTTGGTAGATGGTTCGTGCTCGGCGTGGCACTCATAGCAATCCAGTGATAGCCCGTCGTGAAAAGAGTTGTGCGGGTTAGTGTGATTGGGATCCATAAACTGAAGACGATCGGCCACTATCTTTGCGCTGCCATGGCATGACAGGCAGCTTTCTGTTTCCAACGGTTCAAACGCTTCAGGATCATTTCCCTGATGGCACATAACACAGTCAAACTTCAGTTTCTGATGATGGGGTTTTAAGGTGTACTCATCAGCCAATGATTTCCCGTCTGGTTTAGCATCGGCGTACACCCAAGAAGCCGTTACTGTAAGCAGTAACGTTAACATTGCAGTAAGGATGGTTTTCATAAGCAATACTTTTTCGGATGAAGGGTGGCTTTCACCACCCAGTTTTAGGCTTATGCCCACGGTGTCGTTTTTGCTGCGTTTTCACCAGCAACCATACCGAATGTCCCGCAATCGATTGTTGAGCATGCCGTTAAGCGGATATAGCCGTAGGTACCAGCAGATGCTTCTCCACAAACGAATGCCCCTTCGATCGGTTTACCCGTTACCACATCAACCGCTTCTGCTTTCGGAGTGATCATTGCTCCTCCTTGCGCATAGTTGTAGCGAGGGTTAAGTTGCATTGCGTAGAAAGGTGGCTGAGAGATAGAAGAGGCTTCTTTTAACACGCCTTTTGGCTTATGGTATTCGTCCTGATCCATTGCCATGTTTTTGTTGTATTTGTCAATATTGGCTTTAAGCAGCTTGGTATCCATTTTGAAATTATCAGCCAGCGCTTCTAAAGTATCGAACTTCCAGATAGTACCGTTTATACCGTTTTTGCCATCAAGAGACAGGTGGAATCGCTGTTGGTCATGGTAATGCTCAGCACCTTTCTGATCATAAATCAGCACTGTGTGCTCACCATCAATGTGGCGGCGTTCTTCCAAAATAGCCATACCAATAGCTTGACGGTCATTGTTGTTGTACTCATCAACGAAACGTTCACCGGTGCGAGGATTTACCAGGATTCCCCATCGAATGTCCTCGGTTGGAATAGGGAAAGCAAAACGGAACAGGGTCATATGGATTGGTTTAAATCCGGCCATGATCATCGCTTTGATTGCACCCCCCGTAGCTCCAGGTTGGGTGGTTGACGCGGCATTGTACATAGTACCGACTTCATCTCCACGGAACTTACGGTCTTGGTTATAACCGCCTGTTGCCATGACCAGGCCACGTTTAACTTTGTAGTATTTCACCTTGCCCGAGCTATTGATGGTCGGGTTGTCGTTGTCGCCCAGATCGTCATGTTTTCTGCTAAAGCGATATTTCTCACGGACTTTTACGCCAATGACCCGGCCTTCACCATTTCGCAGGATCTCGTCAAGAAGGATTTTTTTGCGTATCTCAACATTGGTCAATTGACTACTACAGTACCCTTGTAGCTTTTTGATAACCTCGGTGCCACCACCCTGGGGCCAGACGCAACGAGCTTTTGAGTGACCGCCAAGCTTTTTAACACCCGTTCCGCCACCAATCGACATGTCATATTTCACACCATGCTCTTTAAGGAAGTTATACAGTTTTAACGTTCCTTTTGCTGCTACTTCGGTTAGTTCTCGGTGGTTGTAGCCTTTTGCCTCTCGTTCAATATCTTTTAGTAGCAACTCCCACGAATCATCGGTAACACCGATGTTTTGCTGTAGATCAGAACCGACCACAGCCATGTTCAGGCCAGAGATCAGCGATGAACCGCCCAGCCGTGACATTTTATCCGCTACAACAACTTTTGCGCTTGCATCGGTTTCTGCTGCGCGAATAGCAGCAATCATTCCGGCCATGCCAGAGCCAATGACTAGCACATCCATCTCGTCATCCCACTGGATGTCGTTAGGATTAGTGGCAGCAAAAGCTGCTGATGAAAGGCCAAGCGCTGATACCGGGGCTATGGCTGCTGCACCTAAACCCAGTTTTAAGAAACTACGACGTGAATTACTTTCAGACATAACTTTTGCTCCATGTACATTGCTGCGTACTGTTGTTCTCAATAAGATATGGAGCATTGTGCGCAGCGGCTGCGAGTACCTCTATAGTGGTAAACCGCAGTTCCCTTTGATGATTGATCTACAGCAAAAAAGCTTTCTATCAATATGAGAGGCTAAACACAGATTTGAACAACCGCTTGCTAAGGCTACGCCATTGAAAACAAACCTTCTGATATTCGCAGTGAGCTTGTTTCTCAGTTTTTCGACTTTTGCCGAGCAGAAACTGGTCAGAATTGGTGTGCTCGCATTTAACGGGCCTGCCTATACGTTAACGCGCTGGCAGCCGACTATTGACTACCTCAACTATGCACTACCGGATTATCACTTTGTGATAGTTCCTGCTGACATTCCGACTTTAGATAACCTGGTAAGTAGTGGTCTTATTGATTTCACCCTAACCAACGGCATTCAATTCCTGATGTATAAGTACAATCACCAGGCAGTGAAAATGCTCAACCTAAATCCGTTCCATGGTGATGCTAAACATGCTATCGGTTCCGCTCTGATAGCTAGGGCAGACGAGCCGGAAATTGTAACTCTCAAAGCATTACGTAATCGCTCCATTGTGTCGGTCAGCGAGAATGCTTTTGGCGGCTTTAAAGTTATGCTCAGGGAGTTTATGTCTGAGGGGGTTGAGCAGGGGGATTTAAAGAAACTGTCATTTATTGGATACCCACAGCAGAATTTGTTAACTGAGGTACTAAAGGGTGAGGCTGATTTTGCTATTGCACCGACTTGCCTGTTAGAAAGGAAAGTTCGGGATGGCACTATTCCCGCGAATGCATTAAAAGTGGTGCGCCGGCAGGTTCCAGAATCGGCATTTACTTGCCATACATCCAGTCAGCTCTATCCAAACTGGACACTGGCGCGTATGAAGCACGTTCCGGCAGACTATGCTAACCATATTGCCAGAATTCTGCTCACGATACCTCCGACAAGCCAAATAGCTGTTTCTGGACTCTATGGTGGCTGGTCTGTGCCTATTGATGACAGCGCGATCTACCAGTTGATGGATGAGATTGGACTGAGTATCCAGCCTTCGTATTTGACCCGCATCTGGATGGAATATCGAGGCTGGTTCATGGTTTCTATTGGTTTGCTATTACTGTTTGTCTGCTATCACCTGCGTGTTAACTACCTTGTCCATGTTCGGTCAGCCCAGCTTCGCGAGGAGATTGAGCAACACAAGCAGACAACTGACCAGTTAGAGAGAGAGACAAATCAACTCTTTAAGGCGCAGCGTATCTTATTGAGTGGCGAATTGGCCTCGGGTGTGGCCCATGAGCTAAATCAGCCATTAATGGCAATCAGTACCTATGCCACCGGCTGTAGACGGAGAGTCGAACGCTCAAAGCTCAACCAGCAGGAACTATTGCTAGCGCTAGAAAAGATTGAACAACAGACACTGAATGCTAGTGAAATCATTCAGCGAATGCGCAACTTTATGAAAATCCATAGTCATGACAAAAAAAACGTTTCAATTAGGTCATTGATTAACAACACATTGCTGACTTTTCAGCACACTCTTAAACGTCAGCATATTCAAATTAACACGGATATTTGTGATACGTGTATCTATATCGATCCCGTACTGATCCAGCAGGTTATTGCCAACCTTATTCAAAATAGTATTGATGCGCTAAAAGTTTCTTCTAATAGCCAAAAGGAGATTGCTATACGTGTTGATGATGATGAACAGGTCTTAACTATTGAGCTTTCAGATAGTGGCTGTGGTATTTCTGATGCACAACTAAAACAGTTATTCATGCCTTTCCAAAGCAGCAAGCCTGAAGGGTTAGGGCTTGGGATGGTGATATGTAAGCGGATCATCGAGTCGCATAATGGCACTATCAGCGCGTACCAACAAGCACTGGGGACTCGTTTTCATATCACCTTGCCACTAACAGTAGAAGAGGAATAATTATGTCTTGCCCGGTTTATTTGGTCGACGATGATATCGCCATAATCGATTCGGTATCCTGGTTATTGGAAGGGGAAGGGTTGGATGTATTTACGTTTTCGGATGCCGAGAGTTTTTTAAGCCAAGTTGATACGGCTAATCCCGGTGTCGTGCTGTTAGACATTAATATGCCAGGTATTGACGGTCTGGAGTTGCAAAAAACACTCTGTGAACATCAAACATGTTTGGTTATTGTATTTCTTACCGGACATGCCAATGTGGAAATTACTAAACTTGCGTTTAAACGTGGAGCCAATGATTTACTGCAAAAGCCTGTTAATGGCGAGGAGCTTTGCAATGCGGTTACGCAGGCACAGGATTTGGCCCTTAACCTTTCAATGTCAAGACAGAGTAACGACGATTTGAAAGCGAAAGTTGCTACCTTGACAGAGCGAGAAAAAGATCTTGTTCCACTCATTATTCAGGGCAAAACTAATAAAGTTATTGCTGATGAATTGTGTATTGCATTACGAACAGCCGAAATTCATCGCCATAACTTATTCAAGAAGATGGGGGTGTCCTCGGGTATTCAACTTGCTTTTGAAGGGCAAAGGATCCTTGAACTACTGAGTTAGGGCTTTTGGTGGCTGGTATGATTGGGTTTTGAATTGCCGAGTATCAGAAAATGAAAGCAACCTGTCAGAACAAGGGATTAAAACTGACAGGTTGCTTCGTTTTTACCGGTTCAGAGTGTGTTGCACTACTGAATGGCTCTTACGAGCGTGTTGAGTTCTTCGACAAGCTGTTCTGTTTTCGGATCTTGCGCCTTCATGGCGACTAGCATGTCTTCCTGTAGTTGATCTTGCTTAGCCATTAGTTCTTTGTCGTCAAGAATAGCCTTGCGCTGTTCGGCCATTTTTTGCTTGGCGGCGGCAAATTCCTGGATAAGTTCGCTGCGCTCCTTTTCACTGAGCGAAGTATCTCGTACCTGTTCCTGGATTTCCTGGGCCTTGGTAATGAACTCTTCTGGCTCATAACCAATTTCATCGGCTTTTTTCTTAAAGTCATGTTCAAGCTGTTTGGCCTGTTCGGCAAGCTCTGGGTTTTCCTGCAGAGTTTGCTGCCTGATACTGGTAAGATCACGCTGTATGGCGTTAATTCTGTTCACCGTCTCTTTTTGAGCTGCCGGTGAGTCAGCTGATACATTGCTGGCATTTACTTGCGGGGCCAGCAGCATCATGGATAAAAGTACCAGAGGCAAAGACATTTTAACAAACCAGCTCTTCATGACAGGGGATGGTTTCGTAATCGTATTGATATTATGCATTACTGATATCTCTTTGTTGTCTGTATGTCCTTAATTTAACGGAGCGCAGAGCGAGAAATGTCAGTTAAATGTCATGAAAGCTGTGCGCTAGCTGAACGGGAAGCGGGAAGCCGCGTGAAGTGAAACAGGCAGAAAAAAGCCGGCAATCCATCTGCCGGCAACATGAGATAGTGATTTCAGCCTTGGTGATGGGCTGATTGGATTATTGTTCTTCTCCCGCCAGGAAAGCGGTATCTAATTTACAGAATGCCAACAGCAGATTGACTGCTGCAGCATAAAAACCAAATTTATCTCGAGCGCTACATGCCTGGCTAAAGGCTGGTAACCAGTTCAGCAACATGGTTTCAAGGAACTGATGCTGTGCCTGCATGACATCTTCGGCTTTTTTCTCGTCTTCCTGCTGGTTGGCCAGAATAATAAGGTTGCCCATGAAGTCTAACTCGACGGCAATATGGTCGGCGGGTTCGTTGAACTCCTTACGCTGGGCAATATTGTAGTCAGCCATCAGCTTGTTCATATCCTGCGCTGGTTTGTCATTCAGAAGGCCACTTTCGCCCACATACATCGACGCGTAGGGCAGGGCACCGTTTTTAGGTGTACTCAGGAACAAGCCACAGAAATCTGCTGCCAGCTCAAGTTGCGCATCTTCTCGGGATTCTAGCTTTTTCAAAGCATCACGAAATGCTTCGACAGGTTGTTTCAGCTCCGGTGTCATACCAAGGCCAGACAAGAATGTGTACATCTCTCCGCCATGATATTCAGTGATATCTTCTTGTGTGAGTTCACGAGATAGAAGAGAAGACATCCACCAGTAAATTTCTGCACGTTGTTCGTTGAAAGCAATAAACTCTTGCATGGGCACTCCAGAGTAAAGCGTTCCGGCTTATAAGGTTTAAATTATGATCCCGCCGGTTTGCATAAAACATATTCAGATAGAACATTAACTTACTGAATGATTATATGTGAATAGGTTCTTTATAGGTATAAAAGGTAATGAAAACGGGGCTATTCCCGTAAACATAATAGGCTCCGGGGGCAATTAGCCCCCGGCAGCCAAAGTCAGCTTACGCCAGGTCCATAGCCGGGAATAACGGGTTAATGTCCGTTACTTCTTCCGGGCCGTTGAAGCCGGTGACAGCCGGTACCTTACCGGTATATTTTTCGATATCGACCAGCGCAGATGCCGCTGATGTAGCCTGTGCCAGTTTAGATGAACCCACATCCTGAGTCAGAACGTTTGGATCACCGTAGGTGCAGATTGTACCCGGCTTGCCACCTTCCAGAGGGCTGTACCAAGCACCTTCGTGAATACGGCAAACACCCGACTTGTAGTCATCGGTAACAACAGCACCGGCAAGCACCTGGCCGCGATCGTTAAATACGCGAACAATATCACCAGACTTAATACCACGTGCTTTTGCATCTACCGTGTTGATGTAGATCGGTTCACGGTCAGCAACAGAATACGTTGCGCGGTGATCGGTTGATGAACACAGCTGCGAGTGCAGGCGGTGTTTCGGGTGCGTACTTTGCAAGTTGATCGGGAACTTGTTAGAACGCGGACCGCCGTGGCTGCGCTCGTTCTTTTCAAACCACATAGGGTGTCCCTGACAGTCGTCATAGCCCATATCGGCAATGGTCTTACAGTAGATTTCGATCAGACCAGAGGCTGTACCTAGTGGCTCAAGATCCGGTTCCTTACGGAAAGACTCGTGGCGAACCCACTCTTTACCAGCCGGGAATTCGACAAAACCTTCGCCTTCCCAGAACTTCTTGAAGTTTGGCATACGCACGCCAAGGCCGCGGCCCTGCAGGCGAGCGCCGTTGTAGATGTGCTCGATCCATTCCATTTGCGTTTTACCGCCAGTGAACGCTTCTTCGCGGTCGTAGCGACGGCACAGTTCACGGAAGATATCAAAGTCGTCTTTGGCTTCGAACATAGGCTCGACAACTTTCGGCAGGGCAATCACACCTGCGTTCGAGTGGTTACCGTACTGTTCGATGTCGTTACGTTCGTGCGTTGTTGTTGCTGGCAGAACGATATCGGCAAAACGACAGGTTGCCGTCCACTGGTGATCAACAGACACAACCGTTTCAAGCTTGCGCCACACCTTGATCATCTTGTTGCGATCCTGGTGGTGATGGAACGGGTTGTTACCACAGAAGACCGCCATCTTCATTTCAGGGTACTTCACATCGTGGCCGTTCCATTGAATGGTCTTGCCTGGATTTTCAATACAGTCAACGAAGCGCGCGACAGGGATGTAGGTCGAGTAGCCTTTGAATGAACCGTTGTGGATAGGATCAACGCCAGTCACACCGCTAAAGCCAGACATCAACGGACCGTTTGACGTTGTCGAGCCAGCATCGTTATAGTGCCAGCCAAAGCCGAAACCACCGCCAGGCAGACCAATCTGACCAAGCATGGCAGCAATAACAACCAGCATCCACGCGTACTGCTCACCGTGCTGCATTCGCTGTAGACACCAGCCGCCGATGATCTGCGTACGGCCGGAAGCCATCTGGCGAGCAAGGGCACGAATCTCGTCGGCCTTGATGCCACAGATTTTTTCTGCCCATTCCGGTGTTTTCTCGACACCGTCTTTCTCGCCTGTCAGGTACGGAACGAACTTGTCGAAACCTGTCGTGTAGTCAGCGATAAAGTCTTTGTTGTACAGGTTCTCGCTGTAAAGAGTATGAGCGATAGCCAGCATTAGCGGAACGTCCGTCTGCGGGTTAACAGGCACCTGCTCACCGCCGACAAGTTTCTGAGTATCAGAACGAACTGGATCAATGTAGATCACCTTGATCTCGTTGTTCTTCACTTTCTCGGCAAGCTGATGGTAGTAGGCATACGGACTGTGGTCCGGTACCAGCCAGCCAACCTGTAGGTTTTTGACCGGATCCGAGCCCCAGATAACAATGGTGTCAGAGTGCTCAAGGACCAGCGGCCATGATGTCTGCTGCTCGTATACTTCCATCGCACCGGCAACGTACGGCAGGACAACCTGCGCCGCACCTGTTGAGTAGTCACCCATTTTACCCAGGTAAGTACCGTGAAGACCGATAGCGCGGCTCATCATGGTCCCGGCAGAGTGCAGTTTACCTACTGACTGCCAACCTGTGTGACCCGCGTAAAGTGCGCTAGGGCCGTAGGAGTTCTGGACACGCTCCATTTCATGATAGAAGAAGTCAAGCGCCTGAGACCATGGCACGCGCACGAAACGGTTGTCACCACGCTGGGTCGTATCTGACTTATAGCCGTGCTTCAGCCAGTCGATACGCACCATTGGATATTTGACACGAGCCGGGTTGTAAACAACTTCGCGGACACCGTTGATCATGGTTGTCGGGTGCTTGTCTTTCTCGAACGGAACAGTATCAACCCAGACGCCATTCTCAACTTTTGCACGGAATGCACCCCAGTGAGAGCCTGAAAGTACGTCTCCGGTGAATGTTGCTTTAGTGTCAGTTGCAGCCATGGCTTTGCGTGGAGCAAGCAGGCTTGTGCCAACCACAGTGGCAGCACTTGCTGCAACCATACCGGACAGGAAGCGACGGCGAGAAACGCCTTTACTTAGAATTTGAGTCGCCATAGTTAAATCCTTAAATTAAAATTCTTTTTCGAAAGGCGGTGGGATAGTGTTACCCACCGCGCATCAGGAATTAGTGCGCGCCAGCGCCGCCGGTGTCTTTACCGTGGTTCTGCAGATACTTCAACAGAGTACGCTCTTCGGTTTTACTAAGGCGGTAATAGGCACTCATTGCATTCAGGCCAGAGATCCAGCCGTTAGCTGTGAAGTGTGCAGGGTCTGGAGCTGCGTGGCAGGCATTGCATGTTGAGCCGTACATGTCTTCTGCGTAGTTCCAGATTGGCTGGATGTTGTCGATCATGTCTTCAGCTGTGATCCAGGCTTCCACCGATACGTGCTGCCATTCAATGTCAGTAGCGCTGTCAGTTTGCTCTTCAATCAGCTGCTGAGTGGCTTTAACATCGCCGCGGATGGTGGCCTTGAAGACGCGCTTGCCCATGTATTCGGTCATTACGCGGCCCTTGCCAGATTTTTCAAGCCAGCCGTCAACCTTGATTTTCAGCATGTTGTCCTGGCGCTCAAGTACTGTCACTTCCGATGCAGGAAGCAGTTTACCTTCGGCTTTGCCGTTAGCATCGGCAGAAGCGTACAGGTCTTTCTCACCCAGCGAGTACAATGTCTCGGATGCGCCACCTTG
The DNA here is from genome assembly GCF_009910675.1 of Photobacterium alginatilyticum. GTDB lineage: Bacteria > Pseudomonadota > Gammaproteobacteria > Enterobacterales > Vibrionaceae > Photobacterium > Photobacterium alginatilyticum. The sequence goes on from NZ_RSEJ01000001.1 coordinate 503,959, forward strand.
TGCGTTTGCTGTCGCCTGAAGCTCCTGGAAGTCTTTCTGGAAACCGCCAGCCATGTTCGGTAGTTCGTGGGCGATACCTTTGTGACACTCAATACAGTTCATGTCGGCAGCAGCGGCTTTTTTCATTTCCATTGCTGCTTTTGCAGACTGCTTGCTGTGATCCATATCGTCGTAAGAGTGACAACTCTTACAGGTTTTGGATTTCTGTCCACTCATTCGATCCCATACCGCCTGGGCCATTTCGAGGCGGTGATCTTCGAATTTCTCAGGGGTATCAATCTTACCTGTCACGAAGTGGTGGTAGAGATCTTTGGCTGCTTCGAGCTTGCGGAATACTTTGCCCGGGAAGTCTTTCGGTTGGTGACAGTCAACACAGATTGCCTGTACACCAGAAGCATTTTTGAAGTGAACGGTTTCTTTGTATTCGTCGTAGTTCTGCTGCATGGTGTGGCAAGAGGTACAGAATTCGATAGTCGAAGTGACTTGAAAGCCCTTGTGGACAACAAAAGTGCCCGCAAGTGTAATACCGATACCGACTAAAACCAGTGCAAGAATTGGATACTTGCTGCTTGGTTTAATCAACTTTTGCCAAAGTTTTTTCATAGTGGAAGATTCCATAAAAGAATGAGTGTCTGCCGTAAATAACGGTGACGTATAATTTTTTATGGTTTAATCTTAATTCCGCGATATGAATAAGGATATGGGTGGCGGTTAACAGGATAGTCGGCTTTATGACAAATTGTTAATAACCGCGTATTGTGCTACCGTTTTAAAGACTGCCGAAATAAATAAAGAGATAAAAATGAGTCATCACGTACTTGTTGTAGAAGATGAGATTGTTACCCGCACTAAGCTTGTCGGGTATTTTGAAAATGAAGGTTACAAAGTAAGCCAGGCCGAGAGCGGTGATCAAATGCGTGAGATCATGGTGAGCGAGAAAATTGACCTGGTGATGCTTGATATTAACTTGCCAGGTGAAGATGGCCTGTTATTAACCCGTGAGCTGAGAAGCCGTTCAGAAGTCGGTATCATTTTGGTTACCGGACGTACCGACAGTATTGATCGTATCGTCGGTTTGGAAATGGGCGCTGATGATTACGTTACCAAGCCTTTCGAATTACGCGAGTTGCTTGTACGAGTGAAAAACTTGTTGTGGCGCATATCTTTAGTAGAAAAAGCGCGCGATGAAACCATGGTTGAAATGCAGGAAGACAGTATCATTCGTTTTGGTGACTGGCAGTTCGATATTAACAAACGAGCACTGACCCATAATGGTGTGCCTGTTAAACTCACTAAGGCTGAGTACGAACTTTTGGTTGCATTTTCTTCCCATCCTAATGTGGTTCTTAGCCGCGAACGTATTCTGAATATGCTCAGTCATCGCGTCGAGGCCCCCAATGATCGCACCATTGATGTACTGATTAGACGAATGCGATCCAAGATGGAAATTGACCCCAAAAATCCGCAAATCTTTGTCACAGTCCACGGTGAAGGTTATATGTTTGCCGGTGACTAAATCAGTCATGATTGTCGAATGAATATTCAAATTATTATTCCGGCAGGCTGAAACAATTTGAAATATAAAAGCCGATATACACAGTATATCGGCTTTTTTATTGGCTTAATAAAGGTGCTTTTATTGATCTTGGTCAATGGTTGTTAATTGTTATTAACAAGCAGGTTGTGAACTAATTGTGGTTTTTATTGAAAGTGTTGATGTCACAACGGTTTAAATTTTAAAAATCAATATGCAAGCCGTGTGTTTTTTAAATAAATTTATATGTTACACATAGAAATAAATGTCGAGTTTTTCACTTATTTGACTGGTAGCCGTTTATATCGTGAGTTGCGAACTGTTGTCGATAGATTGGGTTGGGTGAATTTTAGACGATTGAGTGGTTAAAAAGTGAGCATTCGGCATTAATAAAAAAATAGCCAGGCGTTATTTCCTGGCTATTTTATATCTCTCTTTTAGCAATTTCGGAAGCCGTTATTGTTTGTCTAAAATGGTCTTAGTCAGTGAGATAATTTTTGGAAAACTAAATTCGCTTTCAGCTGCAAGCGTCTGTTGCTCGCAAAGCACATCGTTCAAAATTTTATCTGTAGTCAACGGGTTGGCGAGGACAACTCGAAGTACCGTCGTGATCTTCCTGCCCCACTTCGCCGGAGTCAGGCGAGTACGCGAGACAAATGACTTACCTGATTCACGCTGTTTTTTCTGAATGAACTTGGTGAGATCGTTCAGTGCGTCCAGTAGTTCTTCTTTTTGCGCCGGCGTGGCGATTTTAAGCGCTCGCTGGGTGGCTTCAGGAACATAACGGTAGGTCAGTAGACACAACTCGGGTTCTGAAATCAGCTCGAAATCTGGATTCGACTCGATGAGTTGGGCAAAGTACTTGGCCTTTTCGATGCTGTTGTTTATCAGCATCTCATAGCCAGGGCGACTAATGATGTTCATGCTGGCAAACAACAGCATTGCCATTCCGCTTCGAGAACCTTCCAGGGTATGGCTACCAAGGTCTTTTGAGCCTTTACGCAGGATATACTCGGCATGGTGTTCGATAGCGGTCATCAGCGCAGGGTTCTTGAATATGACCATGCCAGCGCCCATAGGGACATAAAGCTGTTTATGGGCGTCAATCGTTACCGAATCTGCGCGCTCAATGCCCTTGAGGAGCGGTCGGTACTTGTTTGACATCAGGGTTGCACCACCCCAGGCGGCATCGACATGGAAATGGCAACCGTGTTGCTCGGCGATATCAGCAAGTTGCTCAAGCGGATCGATATTGCCTGTTTCCGTCGTACCGGCGACGCCGACGATGGCAAAGGGCTTGATGTTACGCGCTTTGAGTGAGTCGAGTGTTTTGTTTAGCTCATCAAGGCAAACCCGGTTATTGTCATCGGTCTTGATTGAGACGACGCTCTCTCGGCCGATACCCAGGACATCAGCGGCCTTTTTCAATGAATAGTGGCCACGCTCTGATACCAACACCGCCAGATCATCATAACCATAGTGTTTCATTGCTCGGAAAAGACCTTCCTGAGCAACTCCGCGAAATTCCCCGTCAGGCTTGAGGGCATTGTTGCGTGCAACCCAAAGGGCAGTGATATTAGCAACAGTTCCGCCCGAACAAAATGCACCCAGAGAGTGGTTGGCGCTATGCATCCACTGCTGGTAGAAAGCCTCTTCCTCATTAAATATCAGGTTATGAAGCATACCCAGCACCTGGCGTTCCAGTGGGGTAAATGCTTTGGAGGTTTCAATTTTTACCAGATTCTGATTCAGCCCGATCATAATCTTAGACAGCGGCATCAAAAAGTACGGTAGCGCCGATGTCATATGACCAATAAAACTTGGGGCAGAGGTATGTACCGACTGTGCCACGAGCTTGTCGAGCAGAAAATGGGTATGCTCAGAGACGAAAGATGGGCTCTCCGGTATATCAGCCGATAAGAAGTCTTTCTCGATCTCTGCAAGTGGTTTTTCTCGGGCCGCAATGTGCGTCTGCAAAAACGCATTGAGGTTTTCCGATATCTCTTTCTCAATTCGGCCTAATGTCGAATCGGGTGCCTCCGGCACGGTAAATATGCGATGCAGCGACTCTTCGGAAGCATCGGCTTGTCTGTTATCAACTGCCATATTTAGCTGTTACTTAAGGTGAAAGTTGGCAAATTGTTGCTAATTTAATGCAATTTGCCATGCTTGTCCCGAAAAAAATGATGCCAGCTCTCTGTTCAACTTATCAGTAATAAGAGAGTCAGGGGTAAAAATCGGCCTTAATTGACCAATTTTGGGTTCGCATCAGAACTTATAATTAATACCTGCACTAATCAGCAAGGCGTCTTCGTCATAGAAGTCAATGTTGGAGTTACTCTCATTATAACCTGCCAGAGAAACGAGCCCCCAATTCTCCCAACCAAATGGTTCCTGGTATTCGTAGGCAAGAAATACACCCCAGCGGTTATCTTTCTGTCGTTCATTGAATACGGGGTTAGTTTCATCAAAATCAGCCAGATCATAGCTGAAAGTCAAAGCCAGGCTCGAACTTGGTAACATTTGAATGATACCAACCTCAGCGCCGTAAGTGTCATTGGCCATGGCATCGCCATCGGCTGCAAGACGCGTGTAACTGACCGCTGTACGGAAAATCTGTTCCCGGTTAATGGGCTTGAGGTAGCTGAGCTGAGTAAACAGGATGTCTCCTTCACGCTCTAGCAGTGCCTGTTGTTCAGAGGTCAGTGTTTGACCACTTTTTTCTGAGTCAATTTCCTGCTTGCCGCCTGAGAGCTCGACAGAAAAGTTAGAGCCGAGAATACGATCATACTGCAGACGTACGCCTTTTATCGTACTGTCGGTTTCGGTACGTGGGCTGTTGGTGACGAAAGGATCTTCCCACGTATCACTTGAGAGCAGGCCGGGCACATAGCTGATACTGATTTGCCCGTTATCAGGAATACGTTGTCGATAGCCTAGCTCGACATGAAAACGTCCCAGAGCAACATCGGACCGGCTGGTACCAAAGTAGATTTGTTTGTCCGCCTGCTCCATGGTGTAGCTAATTGTTCCAAGCGGGCTAACGAAGCCATCACTCTGTGACTCACCGTTGCTGTCCAGATCTGCCGTGACACTATTGTCCGTGTTAAATTGCGATGTGGTATTGGTGTAGCCCGCCAGTATCGAAATGTCACCACCAAACCCCGGTGACCATTGTGGAGGTCCTTGATTGGCTAAGACTGATGTTGAGGCAAAACCGGCAACGAGGCAGAGTTTTATAGGCTTCATTTATTGCTCCTTGCAAAGCCATAAGATATTTAAGGTTATGACTTTATTAACAAAAAGTCACTTATACGCCAATCTAGAATACGCTATGTCATTGAAAGGTCAAATCACAAATTTGCTATTAGGAATCGTATGCTACGATATTTTCAAAAGGCGCTGAGAGTATCACCGGGAAGAGGACAAACTCCCGGTGATTAGCGTAGAGGGTTACTTACATTCAATGGCAGCAATGGTCGTCATTTTTTCATTGTAAGCATTTAACGGTTTGTCGATGTTGCCCGGATGAGTCAGCAAATCAGCAAATGCACTGCGTAGCGCATAGTTTTTTGGGTGTGGCTTGCTTTGACGATCATCGAAAGATTTCTTGGCAAAACGGCCGAGTTCATTATCTTGTTGGGCAAGGTTCTTAACATCTTGCTGGGTTAGTTTTAGCCAGCCTTCGATGGGTTGTTTCAGATCCAGCTGCTGCTGGTCGTTTTCCAGATACCAGTCAACGGCTTCTCTGTTCAATTCAAAATGGTGCTTGCGACCTTCCAGGAACCATTTACCGACGTCTTCAAGGTTTTGATCTTTCTTTACGGCCAGTTCAACCAGGCTCTGATACCACGATAGGGAAGCATCGACATACTGATGGTACTTGTCGCTTTCACAACTGGTAGATGCCGCTAGCACAGACGACGGGAGTAGAGCGAGAGAGAGTAAAATAGCAGATAACTTCATTGCCTTTCCTTGAGTGCGACTTTGTTAATTATATTTGCTTGTGGGTGCAATTGTAACGATATGATAGAGATAAGGAAAAGGATTCTTTACAGGAATGAATCACAGCTAGCAAAGTTTTTAACTCGGAACTGTATTGAGATGTTTAACAATAAGCGGCAGTTAAAGGGTAGGGTAGTCAGATAAATAAAAGAGGCTCCGAAGAGCCTCTATAAAGTTTGTATCAAGCGAATACTGCTACTGGTTTTGTTTTCTCATGGCAACAGAGATGCAATATGCTGCTCCGCCCCATGTGATGCCCAAACCAAATAACATCATGATGATTGCACCGAATGTCATAGTTATGCCTCCTGATGAGATTGTGGTTTAGATGCCAGGTTGATAATGACCGCAACAACAAACATTGCTGCCACCAGTCCCCAGCCCAGTACGAGTAGATCAGACATCGCATAGCCGCCGTATCCGTCGTTGAATGTGTTGACAAGGTTCGTTGCCAAAATAACCGCCAGCATTGCAGGGCTCAGGAAGCGGATACAGACCTCGAACCATTTGCCGATGCTGAACTCAGAGATGTTGTTCACATAGCTTCGAACATCGGCAACCTTGAACAGCCAACCAATAACCGCCAGTTCAATCAGACAACTTGTTAGCAGTGCTACGTTGTTGATGAAGTAATCGACCAAGTCCAGTAGCAGCAGGCCGCCGTTGGTAGCGAAAGCCATTGATACTACGAAGCCGGTACCACAGACAATAGAAGCGGCTTTTTTGCGTGACCAGTTCAGCTTGTCAATGATGGCAGAGGTGACAGCCTCGATAATCGAGATATGAGAGCTCAAGCCTGCAACAACCAGCGCCAGGAAGAACAGTGGACCAAGGATATACGGAGCCGGTAGCAGGTTGATAGCTGCCGGAATGGTGACAAATGCCAGCCCCACCCCTGCTGAGACCACTTCAGTTAGCGGTTTCGCCTGCTCTTGTGCCATGTAACCTAGTACACCGAAAATCAGAACACCTGCTGTGATAGAGAAGCCACAGTTGATTAAAACTGTCATGAAGGCATTGTTGTTGATATCTGATTTTTCAGGCAGATAGCTAGAGTATGCAATCATGATGGCAAACCCGACACTCAGAGTGAAGAAGATTTGACCGTAGGCTGCAGACCAGACCTTGGCATCCAGGATCTTGCTAAAATCAGGCTGGAATAGATAGTTAAGACCATCTAGAGCACCAGGCAAAAAGACGATACGGGTGATCAGGCCAAGAACCATTAGGAATAGTAACGGCATCATGATCTTGCTTGCACGCTCGATACCGCCTTTTACACCGGTAAAGATGGCTGCAAATGTAATTGCCCAAGCAATTGCCATCGGAATAGCAATGTGGATCTGTAGGCTACCCAGCTTGCTCGGTGAGTTATCACCCAGCATTAGATATTCCCCGAAGAAGAAGGCATTGGTATCGCTTCCCCAGCTCTGGTTGAAGGAAAAGCTTAGGTAAGAAATTGCCCAACCGATAACCGCAACGTAATAAACAGCGATAATCGCGGCAATAAACACCTGGAACCATCCCAGCCACTCTAGCTTGCCGCCCATTTTAGAAAAGGCACGGGGTGCAGCACCACGAAGCTTATGACCAAGACTGAATTCCATAATCATAAATGGAATACCGGCAGTTAACATGGCGAAAAGGTAAGGAATAAAAAATGCGCCGCCGCCGTTCTCGTATGCCATATAGGGGAAACGCCAAATGTTCCCAAGGCCGATAGCAGACCCTACTGCTGCAAGGATAAACCCTGCACGAGAGCCCCATTGTTCGCGTTTCATAAACATCTCCTTATGTACTGCAATACTCTATGAAACAAGTAATTTAAAGTGAATTATTCTAGATTTTTACTTCCTGAAACGTGGGATCTGGATTGAAAGACCACGTTAATAACTTGAGATTAACCATAGAAAATATGTAAAGCAATAGACTGTAGGTTTGTTAATTGTGTGATGCTTTAGTGTTAACTTTTGTGCAAACTGCGATACGCCGCGCAAAGATTACTGCACTCTCATAGGTAGGTAGAGGAAATAACTGTATTTAGAAGGTGGGGTAGGGTGAAATATTATTTTTTCTGGCTGACGATATTGACTGATAAATCATCAAAATACAGCGCTTAAAGGTTGTCTGGTTCTATAAGGCCAGATAATCCGGCCTTTAGAACAAATACTCAGAAAGAAAATGTAACACCAACATTTGTTTGAAGCTGGCTAAGCCATTCCGAATCAATACTGATTAGGCAGGTTTGTGCCCCCGTTGGCAGCTGGCAGACAGCAGAAGTATCGCCATCTATGAGGTTGGCAAGCCACCGGGCCTCAAAAACAAGTCGTGTGTTGTTGTTGATATGGTATTCGAGGCCACCCAGGAGGCCAGCAGAAAACAGCAGATCGTCTTTTGACCATTCGGCATCAACGATAGTCGCGCCGAGGCTGGCGCCGAAAAAAGAGTCCCAGTGAGTAAATGCGTCAAAGCGAAGGCTGCTTTGAAGGTGTACATATGTAAATGAACCATCACCCTCGATATCTCTGTATTCATTAGGCTGGTGGCTAACGAATAATCCGACACGCCCGAGATCCATATCGGTTTCAATTGCGATTGCAGTGTGGGGATCACTCTCCGGCCGGATCTCGATACCGTTTTCGTCCGTGATCTGGTTTGAGAAGCTATAGCCGATATAGGGAGTAAGGTAAATGGTATTTTCAGCGAAAGCTGAGCTTGAAACGAAGGAGGCAAATACTGCGCCAATGAGAGTTGCAATTATTGATAGCTTCATTTTTTGACTCTATTCCTCTGATTCAACATATAACTTATTGTGACAGTAATCTGAAAATGATGCTTTTAAATTAGTCATAAGCTTGAACTCACCCTAAACTAGAGTTAAAACTATGTTAAAACATTATAGGGAGTGGGGATATAATTATGGATACCGACCTAAAGTTAGCGCTTTGTACTGTTGCTGTCGTGATGACGGTATTGTTGAGCTTCGGCATCGTCTCAGTTACTGCGTAACAGGTTAATAAATTAGCTATTTTAAGAGTGGTGTTCCGTTTCGGTTAAACTAAGGATAGTACAGTGTCGACAGTAAATTCTCGTATTCTTTGATGTGGGGAGATTATGGTGAATCATCTGCCGTTTAGTTTAAGTGATTCCGATCTACAACTTGTTAACACTTTTTCCTCGCAGCTCTCTGGAGCCAGGAAGAAAAGAATTGCCTTAGTCGTTCAGGGAGGCGGGCAGCGGGGTATCTTTACCGCCGGGGTTTTTGACGCCTTTCTGGAAGCTGGGTTTGACCCGTTTGAACTTTATGTCGGCACTTCTGCTGGTGCGTTGAATCTTTCCTCGTTTATAAGCCGTCAACACAAGTTTGGTTATCAGTTTATTGTCGATTACACCACTGACAATGAGTTCTTCAACTTATATAAATACCTGAGCAAGCAAAAGCCGATGAATCTGGACTGGGCATTGGAAACAGTAGCGCCTGGTGGTTCATTGCAGCTTGATGTTAAGACCGCCCGGCAGGTACTCAGGCATCGACTTGCGTTGGCTTGTGCAACGCGCAAAGATACGCTTCAGGATATCTACCTGCCGATGTACAATAGTGACTGGCGTGAAGTGCTGCGCGCATCTTGTGCCATTCCGGTTATCTATAATCAGCCTGTAAATTTACGTGATCTTGAATGGGTAGATGGCGGGGTAAGTGCGGCTGTACCCGTCAAAGAGGCCTGGCAACGGGGCGCTGATTTGGTGGTGGTGGTCCGGACTGAGCCGGTACAGGTGCCGGAGGGAGAGACTAGTACCTTTAATGACTGGCGGGAAAAGATTGAAACTGTGCTGCCTGATTATATTGACAGGCTGAGCCTGAACCAGTCGATTGATCGGGTCAAAGCTATCAGAAGTGATCTTACCCAGCGGCTTGAACAGTGGAAGTTGTGGAATGACAAACCGGATGATGATTCTGGCAATGAATCGATTGAATCCGGCGATGACAGCAGCCAAATCATTACACCTCGAAACAGTAATTGGCGATTATTGTCAGCAGACAATATAGAGCGATTCTTATCGATTACTGGAAAAGGTAAAAGTGCAGAAATCATAGAGATGCTTAACCGTTACTACCGCTCTTATGATGAACTTAATGGCTTTTTGCTTAATCCGCCAGATGGCCTGAAAGTTATCCAGATAGCCCCGGAAAAAGCATTACGCAGCCGGGCATTATTGAGTGATAAAGACGATCTAGAAGTGGATTACCGAGAAGGCAAGGTGGTGGGACGGTATTTTGTTGATCATTTTGCCGACATACTCAATGAAACGACGACCTTGACTCCCAAGCACTAATATTGAGCGGATTTATGCTTTAGTTCGATCAAAAAAAGGAACGCCGTGGCGTTCCTTTTTTGTTGTTCAGCAAGGTTGCAATTAAGCAAGAACCTTCTGTAGCCACGGCCAACCCTGCTTCTTGCGGCTTAGCGTGTTTTCCATCATCAGCATGCCGTTGTCAGCGAACTGATCAAGCGTTGCATTCCACTCGCCCTTATAAAGCAGACGTGTGGTGCTGGTAGTGATGTCAGTCAGCATAAGGGCAGCCATTGCCAGGCCATCTTCGTCGCAGCGACGCTGAAGATCAGCTTCAAGATCGCTGATCATGCTGTCTACTTGCTCAAGAGTCGCAAGTTCAATCTGACCGACAACGACGTTACGGTCGTTGAATGGGTAAGCTTTAAGATCTTTTTCTACCAGCTCGGCAGCAGAAAGGCCCGCGATGTCAGTTTTAGCAATCAGCAGATCTTTGATGAATGCATCTAGATCTTGTACATCTGCAAGTTGAGCCAGTTCAGCTACCGCATCCTTGTCTTTTTGAGTACAAGTTGGAGAGGCAAAGCCTACGGTGTCACTCAGGATTGCTGACATCATAAGGATAGCCAGTGGGCGAGTGATTTCAGTGTTTTCCATCTTGAACAGGTTGAACATGATGGTACAAGTACAACCAACAGGCCAGATCCAAGCTTCAAGCGGGTTTGTTGTCATCACGTCACCCAGACGGTGGTGGTCAACAATACCTAGGATTTCTGCGTCAGCAATATCGTCAGGTGCCTGTGCCAGATCGGTGTAGTCAACAAGCCAAACTTTTTCACCAGCAACACCGGTACACATTTCTGGTTGTTCAACACCAGCTTGTTCCAGGATGTGCTGAGTTTCGCGGTTTAGTTCACCTTGACGAACCGCTTTTGCTTCCAAACCACGTGCTTTAAGAAGCTCTGCGCCTACTAGTGCTGAACAGATGCTGTCGCTATCAGGGTTTTTGTGCCCTACTACTTGAATCATGATGTTTCCTTCACTGCGTCGACTGCAGCACCGGAGGCTGCAAGACTGAATTAAAAAATCTGCCTGAGAGCTGGGCTCAAGATCAGGACAGAAAAAGTAAACCGTGCAATTTTAGAGCTTTTACAAGAAATAACAATTGAAGTTGTGTAAAAAAGATGTGGCTGTCTATTTCCGCACCTAATTTACCCCGTTAGCGATATGTGTGGGGTATATCTGCGCCGGTCTACCAACACAGTGTCTCAGCCTGTGGTGGATGAGGCGATTGTGACATTGCACAATCAGGATGTTCAGTTGGGGGGGGGGGGATATATGTATTTTTCCTTGGTATTTTGATAGCTTAGCGGCTAACAAATGTAGAAAGAAGTTATTGCCGTGAATGCCAAAAAAGCACTGAAAAAACTGAAGAAGAAAGTAGAGAAAGTGCCCAACCGTTCGACAGAGCAGCTAAAGCAGCTTGGCAAGGCAGCAGCGTCCGTCGCCGGGGTTGATGAGGACGTCAGGCGAGAGGTAATAGATATTTCACAGCAGGCGATGCTCAGTGCTGTCTCGGAGTTAGCAACCCCGTTTAATCCGGTTTTGTCATGGTTTCGTGAAGGCGGCGAGCTTCAATTCTCTGCGTCTTCCTTGCCCTCATTCCGTTCTGTGATAAAACTGCCGAGCTCTTTGAATGCAAAGCAAGCATTGGTACGTGTTCCGCTCAAGTCTCCGGCTTGCAAGCGCTGCCCGGCACTCAATAACGGCGTCTGTAAGTGTGCAGCAAAGAAGTTTAATATTCGCGTTTAGCGTCTTTAGCCGCAAATTTCTACAGGCTCATTATTACCCGACTGACTGACGGGCCAACCAGGCGTTTTAGCGCCATTACCGCCATCCCCCTGGCAAAGGTCTTAGTCCCATTTGTCACTGCATTTTCAATAAACGTGGGTCTGCTTGAAGCACGGGTCCAGCCATGACTATCTAATATCTCGAGTAAGCTCTCGCAATCTAGTTCCTTGTCGTCGAAGCTAATCGCAACCGAACCGGCATAGCGCTTATGCTTGATTGCACCTATGGCATCAATTTGTTGTAAATCAGCAATTAGCGCTTTGACGGCTTTAGGGTTTTGGCGAATGAAGTCTGAGCGCACCCGTAAACGTTGATTTGTTTTGTGAATATACGTGTTCATAAAAAGTGCCAACCAAGATGCTTATGTAGATAAAAATCATTTTCATTCGCAACATTATCACTCCAATTGACGGAGCGCAAAGAAAAAGCGAATAAATAACTTCAGGCTAACCTTAAGTGATTGAATTTATAGTTTTATATATATAATCCGCTTATGAAAAAACATATAGATACAGCATTAAAGCTAAGACGCTGGGTGACAGTTGGGCACCATATTCCTGGACGAGTGAGACTGAAGTACAAGTTGGGCATCTTGGCCCACCTTGCCACATTCAACAGTTCAGAGATTGAACGTGCACTGCAGAATATACCGGCGTTTAAAAATTACAAACTGAATAATGCGACTGGCAGCTTGCTCATTGAGTATGACGCTTCCATCGTCAAGCCACACTTGATAGACGCATTGTTTTCACAATCCGAACAAGATGCAGAGCGAGCTTGTTATGCACTTGGTGCTTGTTTAGAAATAGACGGAGCGAATCATGAGTAATGAAGAAAACCAGGGGCAGCCTGACAACCCTTACGGTCAATATGGCGAGCCGCCGGAGTGGGCCCAGCAAGTGCCACCACCGGGTTATTACGGTTATCCCCCCCATATGATGAATCCGTACTATCACGGGCATCCTGGCATGATGCATCCCCACGCGTATCCTCATGGAAATGTACATCCGGGTCACATGCATCCGGGCCAAATGCATCCAGGGATGGTACCGCCTCCACAAGCAGGACATATGCATCCTGGCTACATGAATCCGGGCCAGATGCACCCCGGCCAGATGCATCCGGGAATGGCTCCGCCACCCCATGCGGGATACATGCACCCTGGAATGACGCCACCACAGGCAGAGCAGGCGGCAGAGGAAAGTGATCCAATGTTCGAGCAGGCACAGGCAATGCTCGAAGGTGCTCTCGGTGAAGAAGCCGGGATGTTTAAGCAGATATTAGGAACTATGGGTATGAATGATAAAGAGTTTTGGAAAGGCGCAATGGTTGGTGCCGCAGCTGCACTAATCCTAAGCAACGAAAATGTCCGTAAGGGCCTGATGGGAATGGTATCTAACGCTGGCGACATGCTGAAAAGCGGTGGTGCATCGGTAAAAGATACCGCAACCCAGACAGCTTCTTCCGTTAAGGAGAATGTATCTACAGGCGGAGAAATTTTCCGTGATACCTATGAAGCTGGCAAAGAAGGTTTCAGAGAGTCAGTTGAGCGCCATAGCCACGAAAAGGCATCTGCCCAAGAGACTGAGTATGATGATGAATTTCCTGCGCACGACGATTTTGAAAAGTAAAAATCTATGAGCAATTCATCTGACAAGCTAAACCCAGCGAGTCGAGCCATGCTGGTCGGTGCCATTCTTGGCGGCACGGCGTCCGCGGCCAATCAGTGGAAGGCGCATCAGTCCGGTGAGATCGATACCAATCAGCTGGTATCGGTTGTCGCTAAAGATTCGCTCAAAACGGGCCTGGCAAGTGGTGCGACAACATACATCGCTGAAAAAATGGCAGGCAGACCGGTACTTTCAATGCTTACTGTACTTAGTGCAGGGGCAGCCGGTTTGTACATGATGGAACAATATGCGGAAAAGAAAAAAAATGAGCAATAATAACCCATACAACCCTTATTATGGCTACCCGTATTACGGTGGCCAACAACAGCCTGCTGCTGAGCCAACATATAAGAAGCAAAACACCAAGACTCACTTCGTTATGGGTGTGGCTGCTGGTGCCGCGGTTGCGTACCTGCTGACCAACAAGAAATTTCAGCAAGGTGTCGCGGCGACAGGTGAGAAGGCATGGTCAGCGGTTCGTGGCGAAGTCGAAGAGTTAAAAGAGCGTCTGGAAGATACGCAGGCCGAGCTTGAGTACTACCGCAATCTTCACAAGGGTGAGGAATGATTGGACTGCAAGTTCGACATCATCTTCCGGGGCGGATCCGATTCAAAGTTCCTGCGCTAAAAGCGTATCGGGATATCGGTGACTGGATCAAGCAAAGCCTGATGGCCATTCAGGGTGTGCGCGAGGTTCGGGTAAACGAGCATGCCTGCTCGGTGGTTATCTCCTACGAGACGCAGCTACTGGATTGCAAAACCATTAAGGCACGCTTATCGGCTCTGGATCTCAATGAAGCTGAAGCATCTGATTCTGAGCATGAATATACCCGTGGTGATGTGGCGATGAACGTTATCGGCACGCTGTCGGCTGCAATGCTACCCAAACGTTGGGGCGCACTTGCTACTGCGAGCTTGATAGCACCAACGTTATTTGAAGGGATCGACGAGCTTAGGAATAAGCGTGTTTCAGTCGAGGTTCTTGACGCGGTTGCTGTTGGTTTGTCCGCCTGGCGGGGTGATTACCGTACCGCTATGATGACCCAGAGCCTGATCAGCCTTGGTGAATACATGGAGCAGCGCACCAGCCGAAGCAGCGATCAGTTGCTGGCCGAGCTAATGAGGCCACAGGAATGCCTGGTGTGGCGCATTGATGCCGATGGTAAGACTCAGTGTAATTCCTCCGAGCTGGTGGCCGGCGATTTGATTGAGTTGATGCCCGGCAACGCAATTCCGATTGACGGTACGATTGAGTCCGGCGCTGCACTGATCAATCAGTCGACGCTAACGGGTGAAAGCGTACCTGTCCGTCGTGAGGCTGATGCCGTGGTGTATTCAGGGACGACTGTCCATGAAGGCTCGATCAAGGTACGGGTCGAGAAAGTCGGCAGCGAAGCAACCACGGCTAAAATTGCCAAGCTGATTTATGAGTCGCTGAGCGAGAAAAGCGAGATTCAACAGGTGACTCAGGATATGGCGGATCGCCGTGTAAAGATCACCCTGGGGATCGGTGCCGCTGTGTTTGCGTTGACTCAGGACGTCAACCGTCTTGCCTCGGTCTTTTTGGTCGATTATTCCTGCGCGCTAAAGCTCAGTACGCCAGTTACTTTTAAGTCGATCATGTACCGGGCTGCGCAGAACGGCATTCTGCTCAAGGGCGGGAGTGCCATCGAGAAGCTGGTGAAGGTGGATACCTGTGTCTTTGATAAGACCGGAACGCTGACTTACGGCGATATGGAAGTGACCGATGTGGTCCCGCTCTGCAGTGATAATAGTGCCAGGGATCTGCTGGCCATTGCGGCATCGGTGGAAGAGCACAGTAGTCACCCGTTATCCCAGGCTGTGGTAAATGCAGCGAAGCATAATGAGTTGCCACATATTGATCATGGCGAGGTAGAGTACGTAATTGCCCATGGCCTTCGCAGCACGCTCAATGAGCACTGTCTGGTGATGGGAAGCCGCCATTTCCTTGAAGTACATGAAGAAGTTGATTTTACACCGTTCGAAGCAACTATTCGTGATCTTGAGGAAAAAGGGCGCCACCTGATCTATATCTCGCATCAGCACAAGTTGATAGGCCTGATCGGTCTTCGTGATCATTTACGTGACGATGTAACGCAGACGCTTCAGGTGCTTCGTGATTCGGGAGTACGCGAGCTTGTTATGATCTCCGGGGATCGTGCTTTCAAAGCCCAGATGCTGGGGGATGAGCTTAAGCTGGACAAGGTCTACGCTGAGGCTACTCCGTCGAGCAAATCGAAGATTGTCGAGGAACTGCGCCAGTCCGGTCGTACCGTGATGTTTGTTGGTGACGGTGTCAATGATGCTCCGGCGCTGACAAAAGCCGATGTCGGTGTGGCGATGTGCAAAGGCACAGAACTGGCCAGACAGGCGGCCGATGTTGTACTGCTGAGAGACGAGCTATACGGTGTTGCCGAGTCAAGACAACTGGCACAAGTTGCCATGTCGTTGGTTAATAGCAATATCAAGCTGGCAGAATACGTTAATAGCGGCATTATGTTAGCTGCAGCGTTGGGCATGCTTAGCCCGGCGGCGAGTGCCTTATTACATAACGGGACAACCTTGGCTATTCTGGCACGCTCAGTGGCAGCAAAAAATGCTTAGGTAAGCGTTTTTACCACGGATTATTTGATGAATGCCCGGCAAACGCCGGGCATTGTCGTTTAAGCCGTAGATAATTTATTCCCTGTTTTCAATAGCTAGTATTCTTGCTATACAATCAGGCACATAGAAATAAAATAGAACATACGAATAAAAGGGGAAAAGAGTGGAGTCAGCTTTTTATGTCGACAATATGTTATGCCGCCAGCATCAGTTTGCTTTGCCGCTTGACTATGCCAACAAGGACGGAGAAACGATAACGGTCTTTGCCCGTGAAGTCGTTTCGAAAGAGAACCGTGATGCGACACTGCCATGGCTTGTTTATTTGCAGGGCGGCCCGGGTTTTCCGTCTCCTCGCCCCGATGCCAACAGTGGTTGGCTAAAGCGTGCATTACAGCAATATCGGGTGCTGCTGCTGGATCAGCGTGGAACAGGTAACAGCCAGGTTGTCAGCGCACAAACTCTGGCCGGTCAATCAGTCAGCGAGCAGGTTGGGTATTTGTCTCAGTTTAGGGCTGACAATATCGTCCGCGATGCTGAAGCCATTCGTGAGCAGTTGGGTATCGAACAATGGGCCTTGCTGGGACAAAGTTTTGGCGGCTTCTGTACCTTGCATTATTTGTCTTATTACCCAGATAGCCTGTTGAGAGCCTATATTACCGGCGGGATCCCGTCATTGACACGTCATGCCGACGAGGTGTATCGCGCAACATACAAACGGGTGCTGGATAAGAATAAGGCGTTTTTCGATGCGTTTCCTCAAGCCCAGCAAATGTGTAACCGGATTGCTGATCATCTACTTGCCAATGATGTGCGGTTACCCAACGGTCAGCTATTTACGGTTGAGCAGTTTCAGCTAATCGGGATTAACCTGGGCCGGAGCGGGGCAAATGCGGCAATGTATTACTTGCTGGAAGGCGCATTTACCGAGGTCGGAGGGACACCACAGCTAAGCTACAGTTTCCTAAATGCCATGCTGGCAGAGCAGGCTTATCAGACCAACCCGATTTACGCTATTTTGCATGAGGCCATTTATTGTCAGAACACAGCCTCACGGTGGTCGGCCCACCGAGTACGTTCCGAGTATCCGCAGTGTAAGTATGAATCCGGTAAGGATTTCTGCTTTACCGGCGAGATGGTCTACCCATGGATGTTTGATCAGCTGGAAAGCCTTAAACCGCTCAAAGCGGCGGCTGATCAACTTGCCGAGAAGAAAGACTGGCCTGCACTCTATGATCTAGAGCAGTTGTCACGCAATAGGGTGCCTGTTGCGGCCGCAGTGTATGCCGAGGATATGTACGTAGAATTTGATTATAGTCGCGAGACGTTAGCGCAGATGGACAAGGCGAAGGCGTGGATGACCAATGAGTACGAGCATAATGGCTTGCGTGCTGACGGCGAGCGAATTCTTGACAGGCTTATTTTGCTTGCTGATGAGCTTGAACAGCGTGGTAGTGCACAGTGATATCATCAGTAACCAATAGCGGCGGATGCTGCGCGTTTGCCTAACTGGATTTTTTGACATTAAAGTTGTATATATATTGCAACTTTAATGTCTGGGATAGGAAAATGAAAAATTCAGCAGGTACTTTCAGTCTTGTTGGCCTACTGCTCCCGGTAGTCCTTAGTTTCTGGTTATTGGCTGCACATTTTTTGCGAATGGGGAACCTATTTGTGTTTGCCGTACTGGTGTCTTTTCCGTTGTTATTGGTTGTCAAGAGCGCCTTTATTGCACGCTTCATGCAAGTTAGCCTGGTTGTGGCTTCATTCACATGGATGCAAATCACGTATCAGATGTTGATGACCAGAATGATGATGGGTGATGACTGGCAACGAATGACCATCATTATGGGAGTGGTGATCTGCTTTACGCTTTTTTCTTCCTGTCTGTTTTTACATGCCAGGCTTGAACGTCATTACGGGCTAAATTAACTGCTTTTTCAGTAGTTGCCACATCATGCATAATGAGAAACGCCAATAAATGTTATAATATAACATTTATCTTGTAAGTAACGGCCATACTAATAGTGTTGCTCTGGTTAATGCTGTGACAAGAAGTGCTGTTTTAGTGTAATTATTTTAGATATCATCTAAGCAATAAAGAGGAATGCTCAAATTCCATACAAGTACTTTAATATCAGAGTATTATGGTAGTTGGGTATAAAGTAAGGTTATCTGCTTTTATGGGGTAGAGGTATAATACCCATGCCCGATACGGTTCGGTGATAGCGAACTATTTGTGGCTTATATTCCCGTAATGGCAATTCAGAAGTACTTAGGAACAACATGGTTAATGTACGGGCGCGAGTGCCTTTCAAAGTCGGCTTGAACAGTAATATCGAAGCCGATCTACTTTCTTTTAACGGACTTGAGTCAGGTAAAGAACATGTTGCCCTGATTTTTCAGGACGCTGATAAACAATCTTCACCTCCGCTGGTTCGAATGCATTCTGAGTGCCTGACGGGCGACGTTTTCCACTCTTCGCGCTGTGACTGTGGTGAACAGCTAGACGAAACACTGAACAAAATGGGTGAGCAGGGTGGAGTGTTGTTGTACCTGCGCCAGGAAGGCCGTGGGATCGGCTTGTACAATAAAATTGATGCTTATGAGCTGCAAAGCCAAGGCATGAATACCTACGAAGCCAACAATCATCTGGGGTTTGGTGATGATCTACGTGACTTCACCGAAGCGGCTTTGATGCTCAAGGCTCTAGGTCTAACCGATATTCGCCTGATCACCAATAATCCTAAAAAAATTAATGAGCTCGAAGCTCTGGGTATTACTATCTCAGAGGTGGTCGGTACCAAGGCCCATGTGAAAGACGGTAACGAGAGCTACCTGAGAACCAAAGCCAGCCGTGGTAAGCACCGCTTTAACTTCGACTGATTAGAGTCTTATCTGTCTCTTGATCACTGTGGTGATCAAGAGATCTTTCATTCTTCGTTTCACTCCCCTCGTTAATCAAACCCATCTGCCTTGCTCAAGGTGAATCACTTGATCTGCCAACTTCTGCGTTTGTTGCGCGGAATGCGAAACCATTACAATCGTATATTGGGCGGCTAGCTGACGGATCAGTGCTTCAATTTGATCTGTCGTATCAGGGTCTAGCGATGCTGTTGGCTCATCGAGTAGTAATATTTCAGGTTCGAGGGCAAGAGTGCGAGCTAGACATAGGCGCTGCTGCTGTCCGCCGGACAACGTATTTGCCGGCCTCGAAAGTCGATCTTTTACATCCTCCCAAAGAGCGGCTTGCTGCAGTGCCGAAACAGCCTGGGCATGAGCGTGCTCCCCGGAAACATGATTGACAACCTTTAGTGGTAACAACAAATTATCAATGACAGTTCCTGGCAATAGTTGAGGGTGCTGGAAGACCATACCAACTTTTCGGCGTAGATTAGGTAGTTGGTGTGTTTTTAGTGTATTTACAGCCAGTGACTTTCCGTCTAATGACAGTGTGATCTCACCTTTGGCATGGCTATTTTCGAAGCAGTCATTCAGGCGGTTAAATGCTCTGAGCAGGGTTGTTTTTCCAGAGCCAGATGTCCCTGTCAGCACATGGATTTGGTTTTTTTTCAGGTTAACGCTGAAGTTAGAAATGATTGGCTGTTTGTCAAAATAGATGCTGAGGTCAGTTATTTTTCCAGCCAGTGAAGGGGGTAGAGTTAAGTTCATGTTATTGCCGCCGTGAGGTGGTGCGAATCAAAAAACTAGCAACAGAAAAGATGGTGGCAGTGAGGCACAGGAGCGTGAGTGCCGCACCAAAGGCCATTTGAAGCTCGGTGTCACTTTGGTACTGAGCACTGTAATAGAAAATAGTAAACGGCAGTGCCTCGTAGCGTTCGAATATGCCTCCGGGTAAGCCTGCATTAGCGACAACGCCAGTTAGCATTATCACGGCTGTATCTTCAGCTGCTCTACCTGCTGCTAGCATAATGCCCCCCGATATTCCCTTGGCTGCTTGTGGGAGTAATACCGAGCGTAATGCTTGCCAACGTGTCATTCCGAGTGACAGAGCGGTATGTTCGAGCGAAGGCGGAAGTGCAAGTAACGCGGTGCGGGTAGCGACAGCCAAATAGGGGATGATAAGGATTGCCAGGCTTAATGCTGACAGAACTAAGCAGGTGTTAGCAGAAGGGAGCAACCAATTTCGCAGAAACAGGATTAATGTAAAACCAAACAAGCCCATCAAAATGGAAGGGATACCGGCAAGGATATCGATACCAAAAGCTAATACCCGGCTGAATCGAGTTGCCGGACTTATCGCGAGCCATATCCCTGTCGCGACTCCAGGGAGCAAAGCAAGTGATAGTGCGAAGGTGACAACGGTCAGTGTTCCTACGCAGGCAGGCCATATACCGTCCCATATAGGTTCAATGCCGAAGATGCCCTTCAGTGGGTCGGTATCACCAAAAAAGAGGGTGAAATCAAAGGCCGTTGTGCCGCGAGTAATAATAAACCCAAGCAATACAGTAAGACAGGTAATCAATCCAACCGTAGAGCACAAACACCATAGGTGGAACAGACGTAGCTTCATCGCTGCTCCTTGGTAATGGCTCTACTGTGTGAAAGCTCTAACCTTCTGATCAAAGCAGTGACTGCCGTGCTGATTAAGAGCAACAGTAATCCTGCTGCAAACAGAGAGTTATAGGCAGAGCTGCCGTTTTCGGTTGCTAAAACCAGTCCGATATGAGCGGTTAAGGTCCGTATGGAGTCGAGTACATTGCCTGTTAGTTGCGGGGCATTGCCTGCCAGCATCAGTGGCAGAAGTGTGTCACCAATGGCTCTGCTGAAACCAAGCAAAGCCGCTGTGGCCATCGCCTTCGTGGAGTTGGGTAAGATGATAAACAGTATGGTTTGGATATCTGTAAACCCTAAGGCAGTGGTATTTAGGCGCAGCTGTTCAGCCATCGGGCGGCAATGAGACTCAAGCATCAGGATCATCACAGGCAAAATAAGCAGTGTAACAATTGCTGCCGTTGCCAACAGGCAATATCCCGAGCCGTATCGGAAAGTCTCCCTTAACAGCGGAACGAGTATGAATACTGCGGCAAGGCCATAGACGACGGTGGGGATCCCTGTCATCAATCTGACTATTCTTCGTACCCATACAGAGACGGTTTTATAACGCTCAAGCAGGCAGAAGCTAGTGATGCCAATGGCTATCGGAAAGGCCAGAATAAGGGCCAGGGTGGCAACCATTCCCGACCCCAGCACCATTGGCAAGATACCATATTGCCCCTGTTCGGGTTGCCAGCTAAGGGAAAGAACCGAGTCTCCGGCACTGAAAAATACTGGCAGGGCAAAAAAGCCTAAGAAGCCAAACAGCATGCTCATCAGAACGGCTACCGTGATGGCAAGCATCAAGAGTACCCGTTCTGTCGTTATTGTTGCTTTCATCGATGCTTAACTGCGAACCGGGATATAGCCAGCAGCCTGAATGTATGATTCACCCTGAGGGCTGAAAATGTAATCGATAAACGCCTTGGTGAGACCTTGTGGTTCGCCTTTGGTGTTCATATAGAGTTTTCTGACGATGGGATATTCGCCAGATGCACAGGCTTCGTTACTTGGGTGGATATTGTCTAGATCGGGGGCTTTGACTGTCTGGTCGATATAGCCGACGCTCGTATAGCCAATTGCTGCCGGATCACGGGCGATAGCGGTTTTCATAGCGCCGTTGGAAGGGACAACATTGGCATGGCTAACCAGTGGGGCATTATTAAGTAGTTTTTTCGAAAAAACTGCACGGGTGCCGCTGGCCTCGTCGCGGGTAAAGATGTTAATAGCGCGATCTTGGCCACCGAGCTGTTTCCAATTGGTGATTTTTCCCGAGAAAATGTCAATGACTTGCTGGCTGCTTAAGTCTTCGACGGGGTTGGAAGGGTTGATAATTGCAGCGACACCATCAATCGCAAAGGGGAGGGAGACGAGTCCGTGCTTTGCTTCGCTCGGTTTTAGTGGACGTCCTGTGTTGCCAATATCGACGAGCCCTTTTGCGACTTGCTGGGCTCCGACACCGGAACCGCCGCCGGCTATGGTGATTTTAATATCACGGTTTGCCTTCATGATGGATTTTGCCGCCTGCTTCATTACAGGAATGTGCGCGGTACCGCCAGCAATATTGACCGTTCCCGAAAGGCCATCAAACTTGTCGAGTTCTGTTGCCTGAGAGTGAGAGGCGAAAACGAATGCACTACAGAGTAGCAGTCTAATAGCACTAGATTTAAACCACATAATATCTCCATTTATTTTTATCAGTTACATCAGTGACATGGCTGTACAATTAGCGAACAGCTTAATGGTGTGTATTGGCTTGATAACGCAGAGGTATTATGGGTGAAGGTTCATAATGTCTATTGATTTAAATCATAATTTCCATTTAGAGACATGGTGGTCAATAGACACTTTTAGAAAAATCCTCAAGAAACTTGAGGATTATAGCCTTAAAACAATAGCCGCTAAGCAATTACCTTGAGAGCAATATATGGAGCTGCGAAGTGTTATCAGCGCTCGCCTAACACTTCAAAGTCATCGTAGGTTAATTTGGCGGTGCCATCTGGCTGGATGACCCAGTGCTCTTCATGTACAACGCCGAAGGCCTTGTTCATTGTCCACTCAGAGCGAAGAATGAAGCAATTGCTGCCCTTTTTCTCCCATGTCGTGTTCTGGTATTCGACCTCGCGATAACCAGAATCGATGATGTGTTGCCAGAAGCCACGAATTTCTTCTGTACCAGTGAATGTGCCGAACGGACGGGCATGCATAACGGCATCTGCTGTGTACTGCGCGGCGCATCCAGCGGCATCTTGTTGATTGAAAAACTTTTTCCATAGTTCAATGCCTGTCTTGAATGTTTCCGGAGCCTGAGTTGTCATCGCCTTTTCCTGCTTTGCTTCATATTTAGTCGATGATTAAAGCTTAAATCAGATATTAGCGGCGAAAAACAGAGTAATATGTAAATACTGTTTGATAAAACTGAACAATACTATGAACTACCTTCGCCATATGTCTGTGTTTGCCAAAGTGGTAGAGCGGGGCTCAATAAGCGCTGCTGCCGAAGATTTGAGTCTGTCGAAATCAGTGATTAGCCAGCACCTGAAGGTGCTTGAGCAAGAGCTGGGCATAACTCTGCTCAATAGAACCACCCGCAGGCAAACGCTGACCGCTGCCGGGGCCGTTTTTTACGAGAAGTGCCAGCAGATGAATCAGCTGGCGCAAGAAGCATGGGAAGGGGCAAGGGAAAGTCAGCTGACACCGGCAGGTTCAATCACTATTACGGCGCCTCATGCATTGATGGGGAGCATTGTGGCCCCGGCAATCGGAGAACTCGTGTCGGTGTATCCGGCAATTATTCCTCACCTTGTCGCAGATGACGGCCGGGTTGATATTATTGAGCACGGTATCGATCTTGCGATAAGGGTCGGCGAATCAGCCTCAAGCAGTTATCGTCAGCGTCGTATAGGCCAGTTCAGAGATGTGTTGTGTGGTTCCCCGCAATATATCGCTCAGTTCACAGATACCCTCGATTTTTGCGATGATTTGTCCGAGATGATGGCTGACTACAATTATGTTGCTAATGTCTGGCAGGGCAAATATGTTGTGCACCATCTTCACCACCCGTCTCAGACTGAACCTGTGACACTGATGATGCATCCCACCCGGTTTGCAGACTCATTGCCTACAGCGTTGGCTTTGATTGAAGCTGGAGCCGGACTGGGGATTATTCCTGAGTTTATTTATACCCAGCGACAGCTGGCAGGCTGTTTGGCTGAAGCGATTCCGGGGGCCTATCTTGTACCAACCTCTGTTTATGCGACACATGCTTTTAATAGCACGGTTCCCTTATTGGTACGGCTGTGTATTGATGCGATTGAATCCAGGTTATCCACACCAGCATAGGCTTAACACGGCTCTATACTTGTTGTTTATATAACCTCATTGAAGGATATGGATGAATTATCCATTACTTTTTCTAATCCACTTCATAATAATGTTTCGTGCGAGTAGCACGGTAATTTCTTGCTTGATAGTGATTTCCCAATTACTATCACCGCTCATAAAAACAGAGCTTGAATCTAATAATTTTTCTTAATAAGTTAATTGTTTGGAAAGGATTTATTGCTTGTTTTTTTATCCTGCGTCTTGGCGGTTTTTCTTAATATACGACAAGTATTCAATATTTTATTCTGTGATGAGGGACAGGTTGTGGCTCAGCAATCTTCTTCTGCCAAAATGGCAAAATTGTTATTTTTAATAATCATTATGACCGCGGTTGGTCAGATGACGCAGACGATGTATGTGCCATCTATTCCGGCAATGTCTGATTTTTTTGCTGTTAAGTCCTCTTATCTGCAAGCTGTTATGGCGGCATATCTGATCCCTTACGGCCTATCACAATTTTTCTACGGGCCGCTATCGGACAGGGTTGGTCGTCGGCCGGTGATTATCATCGGGATGAGTATATTCCTAGTGGGTACGCTGGCTGCCTTGTTTGCATCATCGTTTGAGCTGTTTTTGCTTGCCAGCTTTGTTCAGGGGCTGGGGACAGGCTGTAGTGGTGCTATGTCGCGGACTGTGACGCGAGACTGTTATGATGGTGCAGATTTGCATCGGGCCAATAGCCTGGTAAGTATGGGCGTTATTTTCTCGCCATTGATCGCGCCAGTGCTGGGGGGATATTTGTCTTCGGCACTTGGCTGGCAGGCCAGCTATACCTTCCTGCTGATATTTGGTGCCCTGGTGACTCTGGCAATGATGTTCATGTTTACTGAGACATTACCGGTAGAAAATCGTCGCGCTGAACGTGTACTGGTGAGCTATCGATATGTGCTGGGCAACCGCCGCTTCCAGGGGTATGTATTGTGTCTGATTGCGACTTTTGCCGGGATTGCAGTATTTGAAGCGGCTGCGGGCGTATTGCTTGGCAGCGTGCTGAAACTGGATCCGAAGACAGTAAGCTGGCTGTTTGTATTGCCTCTGCCTGGCTATTTGGCCGGCTCTTGGTTGTCATCGGCACTGGTTAAACAGCTCGGGAATACTCGGGTTATGTACTTGGGAATGCTTGCCATTGTTGCTGGTGCGCTGGCTATTTTGATCCCGGGTATGGCGGGGCTGGTTACTGTCAGTTCATTGATTGGCGGTGCTTTTGTTTACTTTATTGGTGCAGGTATCTTATTCCCAGCAGCAACAACTGCAGCAATTGAGCCTTTTCCGCATCATGCTGGCACAGCCGGAGCCGTATTAGGTGGGCTTCAAAATCTGGGCGCGGGATTGGCAACTCTGGCAGCATCATTGATGCGAGCAGAAGACCAGTATAGCCTGGGCGCGGTGATGACAGTAATGGCAGTATTGGTTGTGCTAAGCCTGTTGTGGGTTCGCCGCAGTCAGCAACACGATACACCTGTTCTGGCGTAAGAGACGGCAGGCATAGCGGATAAGAAACCGCGGATAAATAAAAGGCGGAACGTATGTTCCGCCTTTTATATATGGGGTGTCGTGAGATTAATCTCGTTTCCAAAGAATATGGCAGAACTTGTTTTCCGGATCGCGGCTAACGAGCATGCGAGCAAACACATCATCCAGCTCGTCGTTTTCTTCATTGACTAGGCCGATGCGAACCTCGGCGAAAACTTCTTTGTCGACATCGAAACCGACATGGCCTGCCCAGTCGTCTTTTGTCTCGACGATCTCAGCTGCGCCGCGATCTTCAAATTGTGCGGTGAATAGAATAACGTCAGCAGGCTCCAGGCTGTCGGAAGCCATTTCAAGGAAAATGTCGTAAGCCGCGTCAATAACGTCGTCGTAAGAAATCAGGTTTGAAGTTTCCATGAACTACATAAATCTCTGGTATTGATTGAGGCACTATTATACCCACTAAGCTCAAGCTTGGCGATAAAGTCCTCGAATGGCATCGGCCGATCGAAGTAATACCCTTGGCAGAACTCGATCCCTAGTTGTGCAACATGCGATGCTTGTTCTGCAGTCTCGACGCCTTCGGCAACCAGAGAGCACTGAAGCTTATGCCCCATTTCAACGATGTTGCCAAGAATAGAGTGGGAGACGGCATCTGTGACAGAAGAGGCAACAAAGGTGCGATCTATCTTCAAAGTGTCGAAACTGAGCATTTGTAGCGTCGATAACCCGGCGTAACCGGTACCAAAATCATCTAGTGCCCAGCGTACTCCTACGTTACGAAGATTTTCCATGCCTGCCAGCAGTGCACCAATGTCGACATTGGCGAAGGTTTCACGTTCGGTAAACTCTAGCGTTATGTCATGCTGCAACGAAGGGTGCTGTTTTATCATGGTTATCAATGAGTCAACATATTTCTTGTTGGCAATCATAGATGCCGATACATTTATTGATAGATAAAATGTTGGCGAAATTTCATTAATTACCTTCTTCTCGTAAGCGGCTTTTTCAAGAAGCTGAAGTGTGATTTGTTGAATTTGACCTGACTGCTCTGCCGCGGGAATAAACTCGGCAGGCGAGATGATAATACCGTGAGGATGCAGCCATCGAACCAGTAGCTCAGCACCTTGCCACTCACCGGTTTGAGCGTTAACGATAGGTTGGTAAAATGCAAAAAACTCTTTTCTATTAATACCACCCTGAATATCACTGCGTAATGAGTATCGCCAGTTGAAATATGCATAACTGAGTAATGTGATGATTACAGATAGGCTTATTATTACTAAAATCGCATAGGGAAGTTGATTAAGGTAAACACCGACAAGCATATCATTGGTGTAACCAGTCACCACCGAGTAGGGGTATTTGTTAGAATTGGCCGAGATAGAGTACAAAATAGGACTCGATAGATTCTGCTCGCAGTGATATGACGTCTCGTTGAGGTTATCCAACATACAGCCATACAAAAATCTTTTATCTGTCAGTTGCTTAAGCCAGAATCTCATGTATTTGATATCAAATAGAACTTTATACCAACCCGCATTGACTGGAAGTATGAAAAAAACGCCGTCAATATGTCTTCGCTGACTGAATGAGCGGTAAATTACCTGCTGGCTGTTATTGGTAATGTGATTCAGTTGTAAAGGGGTTAATAGTTGTTGGGTATCGATGTTTCTGTCACCGCACAGAATATTACCACTTTCAATGTAGGTGATTTCTTGTAATACACTGGAGTTAAACACCATCTCTTCAAGCTTATCTCGGCTCTCTTCACTGCATGGCAGATATATATTACTGAGTGAGTTTAGTTGGTTATCAACATTTTCCAAAACCTTGTCCATAGTATCGATCAGGTAGGCGACAGTTTCCTCTGAGCGATTATTGGCTTGATATTTTACCCATGCGACATTAAAAAAAACACCGATAATAGCAGTAAAAAATAGCAGCTTAATGATGTGGGTTTTCTTCATTATGGTAGGTAATAGCTAAGTAAAGGTTTAAATGAAGGGTGAGAGGATATATGAGTTTTGTTGGATTGAATATAAGAATTAAAGATTTATTAATATAACTTGAATTAAGTCATTTTATTGGCGTGTATATTCTATTTGTGCCGATTATATGTCACATTAAGCCCAGTAAACCATACATATTAACGCTCTCAAATGATGCTTAAAAATTGTTTTGCCCTTGTGCAATGAGTTAGATTATTCGATCTGTAAAGCTATGATTTGATAGAATGTCATCTGCAGGTGTTGACTCCTGCGGAAGAAAGATTGAATACGACAGATCCTTGAAGGAAAAATGTGTGGCGAGAGCTCTACCTGTAATTGATGGCGATACGCCTTTTCAACATGACTATACGCCAGTATTACTGGACGCAGTAAAGCAGTTTAAAGCCGGATTAGGCGAGACGCTACATAGTATTTACGCGTTCGGCAGTGTTGCGCGTCGAGAAGCCATCGCCGGAAAATCAGATCTCAACCTGACAATCATTGTTAAGCGCCCTCTGAATGCGTCAGAACAGTCGGTGCTGAGCACTATCCGCTTGCGACTTGCTTCCCGGCATGCTGTTATCCCTGCTGTTGATTTGAAAGTAGTTGAGATCAGTGAAGTTCTGTCTATAGAGTCAATATTTACCTGGGGTTTCTGGCTAAAACATTGCTGTATCTGCTTATATGGCGATGATTTATCCACACGTTTTGGACTTTTTGAAGCTAGCTGGGATATCGCCAAATCGCTGAACGGAGATATTGGCGATGAGCTGAGCAGCTATCGCAAGAAAATTATGGCGACCAAGGTTGTTCAGAATTATTTGGACTACTGTGAATATATCAGTAAGAAAATGCTGTGGAGCTGCTTTTCTTTGGTGATGCACCGGGAGCAAAATCTTGCGCTGTCTATAGAACAATGTGCCGAGGCTTTTATTAAGTATTATCCCGAGAAAGAGTTGGAAGTAGAGCGCTTGTTTATTTTAGCCAGTCGCCAGCAGGTACCCAAGAAGGCGTCGTTGTTTATGATGGACTCTTTTGGCGGGTGGATAGTCTCTGAATTTGATCGTATCGATCGTAAAATTGGTTAACCTTTCATGAGGAAGGCTCGTGCTGCCTCGGAATCTAATTTGTTGTGCTTGAGGTATTTTTGCAAACTCATTCAACGGGCTTTGTACTAACAAGGCAAAGCCGAGACGTACGTGGCCAAACAGAGATCGTGCTATGGGTCAAAACCGAACAGGGGCCTTGTCGTCTCATTGTCCAAGGTGACAAACCTGTCTGTTTCGTGACTAGTCATGATCAGCCCAATGCGGAAACTATTCTTCGTGCTGGCAATATATCGGTCAGCTGGCGTCAACTGCCGTTAAAAAGCTTCCAGCACAAACCAATGTACGCCTGTTATGCCAAGACGGTTCGCGATAGCTTGCAATTGACGACGTTGCTGCGCTCTGAAGGAATTGAGGTGTTTGAGGCTGATATCCGATTGGCCGATCGCTTTTTGATGGAGCGTTTCATTCGTGGTGGCATTGCGTTTAGCGGTCACAGCCAGCAGAAAGCAGGCTACATTGAGTATCAGCAGGTTAAAGCGAAAGCAGCTGATTTCATACCCAAGCTATCAGTGGTTTCTCTGGATATAGAGTGCTCTGAGAAGGGCGTATTGTATTCGGTAGGTCTGCATAACGAGTTCGATAGTCGTGTGATTATGATCGGCGCACCATCGGGGGACGAAGCCGAAAACAGCTGGGTGCAATGGGTGGATTCTGAAAAAGATCTATTACTAGCCCTTGAATCATGGTTTATCCAGTTTGATCCCGATATCGTGATTGGGTGGAATGTCATTGATTTTGATTTCCGATTGTTGCTCAAACGAGCCGAATGGAACAAGTTGACCTTACGGATCGGCAGGGGGAAACAGCCCCCGCATTGGCGCCAGTCGAACCAAAATCCCAACCAAGGTTTCATTACCATACCGGGGCGGGTGGTGTTAGACGGTATTGATACGCTGAAAACGGCCACGTTTAATTTCCGTTCCTGGTCGCTGGAGTCTGTCTCGCAGGAATTGCTTGGCGAAGGAAAGCAGATCCATAATGTGAATGATCGTATGGATGAAATTAATCATATGTTTCGTCACGACAAGCTATCCTTGGCCCGCTACAACTTGCAGGACTGCAAGTTAGTCTCGCGTATTTTTGAGCATACCCACCTGCTGGATTTTGCGGTGGAGCGAAGCCGGTTGACGGGTGTCGAGCTTGACCGCATCGGTGGCTCTGTTGCTGCCTTTACCAACCTATATCTTCCTCAGTTACACCGTGCCGGTTATGTTGCTCCGAGTCTGGATAGCGAAAATTGGATAGCCAGTCCGGGCGGCTACGTCATGGATTCGAAACCGGGCTTGTATGATTCTGTACTTGTGCTGGATTTTAAGTCTCTGTATCCGTCCATTATTCGATCATTCCGTATTGATCCAATGGGGCTGGTGGAAGGCCTTCAACTTGAAGAAGGTAAAGGTGATGAGCAGGCTATTGCAGGTTTTCGTGGCGGCCGCTTCCATCGTGAGAAACACTTTCTGCCAAAAATGATTGAGGATCTCTGGCTGGCGCGTGATCAGGCCAAGCGTGATGGTGAGAAGGCATTCTCTCAGGCAATCAAGATCATTATGAATTCGTTTTATGGGGTACTGGGATCGTCTGGATGTCGTTTCTTTGATCACCGGCTGGCATCGTCAATCACCATGCGCGGCCATGAAGTGTTGTCGCGTACCAAAGACATGATTGAAGAGAAAGGCTATACCGTTATCTACGGTGATACGGATTCTGTTTTTGTGCATTTGGGCAAAAGTCATGTGCAAGAAGACGCTGATTCTGTTGGTCGGCAGTTGGTTATCGATATCAATGCTGCCTGGGAGCAACGACTGCGGGAGGAGTATAACCTTGATTGCTACCTGGAGCTTGAGTACGAAACGCATTATCAGAAGTTTCTGATGCCGACGATCAGAGGGGCCGAAACGGGTTCGAAAAAACGCTACGCTGGACTGGTGGTTGAGAATGGCAAGGAGAAAATGGTGTTCAAGGGACTGGAAACAGTACGTACAGACTGGACACCATTGGCGCAGGAGTTTCAGCAAACGCTTTATGATATGGTCTTCCATGATCAGGATGCTGATGAATATGTTCGTGACTATGCCAATAAAACTCTGGCTGGTGAACACGATCACTTGCTGGTGTACCGCAAGCGGCTGCGGCGAAACCTAAATGAGTACCAGAAGAATATCCCGCCACAGGTACGTGCTGCCCGAATGGCGGATGAGATGAACGCCAAATTAGGCCGCCCATTGCAGTATCAGAACAAGGGAGTGATCGAGTACGTATTTACCATTGCCGGGGCGGAACCTCATGAGTTCACACAAAGCCCGATTGACTACAACCATTACCTCGAGAAGCAACTAAAGCCGGTAGCCGATGGTATCTTACCGTTTATTGGCAAGCACTTTGATGATATTACTGCACCTCAGATGGGGCTGTTTTAGCTTATGTCTTGATAGGATATGACACACGGCATCATTAAAAAAACGCGCTAGAGAGCGCGTTTTTAGATCTGTAAAGATCAAGTGTGATCAGCTGAAGAACTCGACGCTATTAACAGATGATTTAACGGCATGGATCGGATCAAAGTTGATAGCACCGCGATTAGGCGTGCAGACTTTATACACATTACCACAATCAAAAATAGCCAATACAACTTCATCGGTGCGAAAGACCGCTGGTAATGTTTTGCCGATCTCGCAAGTGCAGCTGTTGCCTTCGTGTTCCCACTCTAGCTTGAAAACGCGTTGGGCCTGAGATGGTGCAGAGACATGATTGGCAATTGATGAAAAAACAGATTCGGCCTGTGCTGGACTAGACGCCGATGGTACAAAAAAATCCATGGTTCCCTCCTGGTACACGTAGCAAAGACTTATAGTCAATCTACGTCAATAAATATTCAAGTTATCAGTCCTGATAACCCGGAAACAGTAACAGAATAGGGGAACACTTGGCAACATGGTTGAATAATCAAGCACATTAAATTGTCTGATATATACCCTTTATGGCTGCTGACTTCATCTATTTGTGAGAAAGCGTAAACAGACTGGCAGCCTAGTTTCTCACTCTGCGAAACAAGATTGGACGTGGTGTTGGCTTCTGCATATTATCAATTAAGGTACTAGATGCGGGGAGGGTAGGATGGAGCAACTTGAGTTTTTCTCAATCCCTAGCCCATGTGTCGGTGTATGCCAGGTAAATGAACGCGGGTATTGCAAGGGTTGTATGCGGAGCCGGGATGAGCGTTTTAACTGGCAGAAGATGACTGCTGATCAACAACGTAATACTCTGCGGCTATGCCGACAGCGTTATTTAAGGGTGATGCGCAGAAACAAAGCAGATAACCAACAACTATCGTCTGAGCAAGGCTTGAGCCCGCAACAATCACTATTTGACGAGAAATACTAAATTTAATAACCCACAGATATAAAAAAAGCGCCATAAAGGCGCTTTTTTAGAAGAGTATGAACTCGCAATTAGATGCGGATGAAGTCCATGTGCTCAACTTTTGGCTTGTACGCGTGACGCTGGATGTCTTGTGGCTTAACCTTAACTTCTGCGCCGTCGATCACTAGAGTGATACCTTCGTAGAACTCAGGCTTGTCCATCTGGTTGATAACTACGCTGTGCTCTAGAGCGATTGCAATCGGAGCTGCTTCGCCACCGTAAACGATTGCTGGGAACTGCTCTGCGTGACGTAGACGGCGGCTCGCACCTTTACCTAGGTCTGTACGTACTACTGCTTCAAATTTCATCTTAAATACTCTTTAAGTTAATTAAATCGGACTACTATGAGTAATGCGACCTTACTCAATGTCCTAAATCGAGCGCGGATACTAACATTGGAATGTGCATCCAGCAAGATAAATCCGTGAAAAGTCGTTTAAATATCTATATTAGCAGCTGCCTGTGCATTCCTTCCTCGTTTTAATCGTTAATTACCCAAAACTGATGAGGCATCTATTTCAGTGTTACTAGCCTGTTGAGTATAGAACCCTGCGAAATAAAGAAAGGCCGCTAAGTGCGGTCTTTCTTATATAGATAATATCGTCATCGTTTGTTGGTTGCTTATTAGCTCTTTTGGTACTGGTCCAGATCGAACAGCTTATCCCGGATTGCCCAGAAACGACCATTCTTTCGGGCAATGATAATTTCCGGCGGGCGTAAGCGGTGTTCACTGTTGGCCACTTTGGTCGGAGCCGTATCCGTAAACGGACGGTGGCGATCGACCAGGTGTGGATTGATAAACTTTTTCAGAAAGTTACCTTTCTGGGTTTTTGTTGCCAATGGCCAGACTTCGCTGATCTCGGATCCTTCGTCGCTGGTGTAAATCACCTTGAGCTGGGGTTTGTCGAACTTGTTTTTCCCTGGTTCCAGACGCAGATCAGTACACTTCATGATCATGGCGTCTTTGAGCTTTAGCGCATCGCGGAGCTTTTTGTCGGGATCAACCATCACGGCATTGCACAGGTGGCAGCGTCGGGCTGCAATGTCGTTGTCTGCGCCGCACTCCTCGCAATATTTGGCCCTGAAACGATATCCGCACTCCTCACGCTCGCCATCATCGTCTTCAAAGTAGCCCTGGCAGCGACGGCCGTAGTGCTCGATAAGAAAACCGGCAGGATCAAGCTTGCCCCAAAAGCTATTTTTGAAACCGCAGGCCGGGCAGGGGACCATGATCACTTCACTATCGCTGTTAGGTTTGGGATCGCCAACTTCCGGCTGATAGAGATCGTAGCAGTTTCCGGCATATTCCAGAATCAGGCAGTCTTTTTTTCCCTCAAACAAACGCAGACCACGCCCGACTATCTGCTGGTAAAGGCTGATAGATTCTGTCGGTCTTAAGATAGCAATCAGGTCGACATGGGGGGCGTCAAACCCGGTTGTCAACACCGAGACATTAACCAGGTATTTGATATCTTGCCGCTTGAACGCTTCGATGATCCGGTCTCGTTCGTCGAGCGGAGTATCACCAATCACCAAAGCGGCATTTTCATTGGCAAGGTAGCCCATGATTTCCTGGGCATGGTTAACCGTTGAGGCAAAAATCATGATTCCGCGGCGATCTTTTGCGTAGTCGATAACCTGATCGATGATCATAGGTGTTGCACGGGATGACTTTTCGATCACACTATCTAAATCGGCTTCACGGTAGTTGCCGCTAGCCGAAGGCTTGAGACTGGAAAAGTCATAGCCCATCACAGCCATATCCATGATCTTGGGTTCGGTGAGGTAGTTTTCATCCAGCAGATAACGAATGGGGAGCTCGAAGATACAGTCTCGAAAGAAACGGTCCTGCTCGGTGCGAACCTGCCCGCGGGTGTGGTATTTGTATATCCACCCCATGCCGAGGCGGTAGGGGGTCGCCGTCAGGCCAAGGATCTTGATCCCCGGATTAATCGCCTGCAGGTGGCTGATCACTCTTCGGTAGGCACTGTTCTCGTCGTCGGGCACCCGGTGGCACTCATCAATAACCAGTAGGGAGAATTCATTGGCAAACTGGTCGAGGCTGTTGGCCATTGACTGGACCGAGGCGAAGACCACCTGGCGATCTGTCTCTTTTCGTCCAAGTCCGGCCGAGAAAATAGAGGCCTTCAGGCCGTAGCTTTCGTATTTGCTGTGGTTTTGCTCGACCAGCTCTTTGACGTGAGTCAACACCAGTACTCGGCCGCGGGCTATACGGGCAAGTTCGGCAACCACTAGGCTTTTTCCAGCGCCGGTCGGCAAGGTGAGTACCGCCGGGGTACTGTGTTTGCGAAAATAATGTATCGTCGCTTTGACGCTGTCTTGCTGATAGGGGCGGAGGGTATACATATTTACTACTACTGATGGACATCAACTGATGAGCCAGTTTGCTCTCGAGGGAGAGAGTGTACCTGAAAGCTGTAGCCAATGGCGATAGGGGAAGCTGTTGACATGTATCGGCCCACCATTAAGTGAGCCGGGATAGACTGGATTGCTATAGCATGTGTAACAACGAGATAGCGAGCGGCTAAACCGTTTTGTTCAGGGCTACATTCAGAGCGTTGCTCAATTTATAGCGTTAAGATGCAATGTTCAGCGGCATCTCTTGCTGTTTGATCACCTTGGTCATCATGCAAAACTGTCGACGAGGAACAAAGCCGTGTTTTTCATAGAAGCTTCTGGCTCCGGCATTACCGATGTTCACTTCGAGCGACAGGGCATGTACACCTGCTTCGGTCACGTGTTGCTCGATTTGTGGGATCAGTGCAGTTCCTATACCTTGCTGTCGCCACTCTGGCTTGAGATAGAACTGGTCGATGAGACCAATGCGGCCCCCATATTCGAGGCTGAAGCTATAACTGACGATGATATGGCCAGCGATCAGTTTCTCGCCTTCTTGTTCGACTTCGATAAACCAGGCCTGGCCTAGCTCCGGGTTACTGATTAACTGGTGAATAGCCTGACTCGTTTGTTCGGCTTTCTGCGGGAGGACTTCATATTCAAAGAGTTCCTCAACGAGTTTAAGTAGCATATCTGTTGATGACAAACTTGGCGCAACAAGTGAGATGTTCATAGTACGACCTTTGTTGTAGGTTTTTTCATCAAATCCGTTCTGATGATACTGTATGTTTATACGTAACCTATGTGTAACATGTTCATAATTAAAGACCACGAAAAGCCAGAAATGTTCTATTTTTTGTAGCTTAGTTTGTGTTTGATTGAAAAGCTGGATCTTTCTCTCAGTTGCGGAAATTCTTCGTAAAAAAGATTGCAGATTGCCATGCACCTGTGTCTATGTCCGCTTCGATAAAATTGGTATGATACGCGTTTTTGCACCATGCGGAGCCAGTAATGAGGCTTGATAAATTTCTAAGTACCACTTTGGGTATTACTCGTAAAGAAGCCGGTAAACTATTAAAAAACAAACAAATTGAAGTGAACGGCGAGATCGTGAAAAACGGTTCGTTGAAAGTTACCGATGACTGCGACGTCGAGTTCAACGGTCGTTCTCTGAGCTTCAGCGGGCCAAGGTACTTCATGCTTAACAAGCCACAGGGCTTTGTATGCTCCCATGTCGATGATTACAATCCGACGGTGTTTGTGCTGCTGGATGAGGTCAGCCCGGAGAAGCTGCATGTGGCAGGGCGCCTGGATGGTGATACCACCGGGTTAGTCTTGCTGACCGATGACGGCCAATGGTCGCACCGTATTACGTCTCCTCGCCACGAGTGCGAGAAAGTGTATTACGTTGAGCTAGCAGATCCACTACCGGAAGAGACGGTTCAGACGTTTGCCGAAGGAGTACAGCTGCGCGGCGAGAAAGAGCTTACTCGTCCGGCCAAGCTGGAGATCCTGAGTGAACGTGAAGCGCTAATCACCATCTCGGAAGGAAAGTACCACCAGGTTAAGCGAATGTTTGCGTCGGTGGGTAACAAGGTTGTCGGCTTGCACCGTGAGCAGGTGGGTAATATTGAGCTAGATGAAGAACTGGAGCCGGGCGAGTACCGTCCGCTGACAGACGAAGAGATAGCCTACTTTCTGAAGTAACAGAGACAGAAAGGGCGACAGACAAGGGCGGTGTATCCGTCCTTTTTTGTGTCTTCAAGGTGCAAGTTTCAGCGAGAATTTACTGGCTTCTAGGCTAGGCGCTGATTTGAAGGCATAGTAGCTCTACGCCAATAATCAGCAACACAGCATAGAGGCCAATAAAACTCGCCCTTCGGGAGTGAGTCAGCGAGCTCACTTCTGTGTCAAATAATCTTGAAAGGGATAACCATGCCTACGTTTATTTTCCTTGAATTGAACTCGCTGAGCTCACTCTGAAATCAGCACCTTAAAGTTACTTGGGTATATTAGTCAATTCGTCGTACAATATCCGGCTACCTGTTCGAACCTCCAGTATTGAGAATTTATGACGACACAAGACAGTCAGAAGCTGAGCTTGCAATTGATCCTTATTTTGGGTGCCATTGCTGCGCTAACCCCGCTGGCAATAGACATGTACCTTCCTGCTATGCCAAGTATTGCAAGGGATTTGGCTGTTTCCCCAAGTGCTGTACAAACTACCTTAACGGCCTATACCGCTGGCTTTGCTATCGGACAGCTGTTACACGGTCCTCTGGCCGATAGTTATGGGCGTAAGCCAATTCTGATTATTGGTGTGGTGCTCTTTGCCATTGCAGCCTGCGTAAGTGCTATGAGCCAGGGTATTGTCGAGCTAACTTGGGTACGTGCGGCTCAAGGCTTTGCTGGTGCCTCGGCGGCGGTCATCATTCAGGCTCTGGTGCGGGATATGTTCGAACGTGAGGAGTTTGCCCGTACCATGTCATTTATCACCCTGGTGATGACAATTGCTCCGCTTGCGGCCCCGATGATTGGTGGTTATCTGTCGATTTGGTTTGGCTGGCGTTCTATCTTCTGGGTACTGGCCCTGTTTGCCGCTATCGTCATTGTGGCTGTACTGGGTAAAATTCCGGAAACGCTACCTGTTGAAAAGCGATTGCCTTTTCATCTTGGCTCGACCTTGAGAAATTATGCTCGTATGCTCACCACACCTACTGCGGTTGGTTTAATTTTCAGCAGCGGTTTTTCTTTCGCCGGAATGTTTACGTTTCTGACCGTTGGCTCCTTTGTCTATATTGATTTGTACCATGTCAGCACTGAAAACTTCGGTTTGCTGTTTGGCTTGAATGTTGTCTGCTTGATCCTGATGACCAGCATTAACGGTCGGCTGGTGAAAAAGGTGGGATCGCACTGGATGCTGCGTTTTGGCCTGACTATTCAGCTAATTGCCGGGATCGGCCTAGTGTGTGGCCAACTTTTTGCGCTCGGCTTGTGGGGCGTCGTTGTTCCTGTCATGCTTTTTGTCGGTACCATTTCTATTATTGGTAGTAACACGATGGCCTGTCTGCTGGCCAAGTATCCGCATATGGCGGGCACGGCCTCTTCACTGGCAGGAACGATGCGATTCGGTACCGGAACCGTTGTCGGCGGGATGGTTGCGATGATGCCAGATGCAACAGTTTGGCCAATGGCATTGACCATGGCGACATGTGCAGTATTATCTGCGGGTTTTTATTGGTTTATGTCCCGAGACGCTTAAGGCACCACATGGCAAACTTTTATCAAGAAATTTATACACTGGTCTCTGATGGGCTTCAGGAACTAGCCGATTCCCAGCAGGCGGGTAAAACGCCTCATAACCCGGTCAGTGAGACTCACTTCCTGAGTGCCTGGGTCACCAAGGCAATCAAACAGCAGCGTTATGATCACTGTTTGGCCAAAACATTGCTGGCTTGGCAGCAGCAGGCCCGCAGTATGGGGAAAAATGCCCAGTTAAAGCAGCAGTTTGAGCATATTTATCAGACTTTTTCCGGTATTCCTCGTGATGAGGACGTTGCCAGAGCGACGACAAGCGAGCAGCTTCACTCTCTTTATGAACTATTGGAAGAAGCTGACTGGCTCGTAACGACAGAGTATGAAGTAAACCGGAAAGTGACGCATCATACCGATGGCCAGGCTTCGCTGGTGGTGTGT
The DNA here is from genome assembly GCF_009910675.1 of Photobacterium alginatilyticum. Classification (GTDB taxonomy): domain Bacteria; phylum Pseudomonadota; class Gammaproteobacteria; order Enterobacterales; family Vibrionaceae; genus Photobacterium; species Photobacterium alginatilyticum. Next base: position 541,919 of record NZ_RSEJ01000001.1, read on the forward strand.
TCGAAGCAATTTAAAGAAGGGATTTCTGAGCAGGGTGAGGTGATCAAGCCAATATCGCTCTATGTTCGCGGTGATGCGCAGTTCTTCGTCGACACTGCCTATAAAGCGGGACTCTTGATGTATAAAGTCACCGACTATAAGTCGAAAGTGAAGTATCACGGTGAATATCTTATTTACCCGCACAACGGCGGCACACACCTGCCTGAGTTGCCGACAGCTTCTTGAGCCTTCATCAGTACTGATTTGTACACGTTTTGATATTCTGACAGGCAAATACTCGATTTGAGCTTGTATTTCGCCTGTCTTTTCTAACTTATTTTTGCCCCTTAGTGAGTTTTGACCTTTTTTTAGATTGATTAAAATATCTAATGGATATGCCACTACAAACATCAATACTGATTAATTCAACCAGGTAGGAAGTAAGTTGTATCAGAAGAGTTTGTCTTGATCACACATTATTAATCGAGGTTCGTATTATCATCTTCACCAAGTAATCACATTTCCCAAGGTACTGAAATGAATAGAGTGTTTGCAGAGGTCCAACAGCTATGCAAAGACATAGTGTCAACAACATTGACGCTATTTAAGGTGATGATCCCTATGATTATTCTGGTCGAAATCGCAGATAAGTTAGGTGGGGTGGAGCTTCTTAGTGAGCTGTTAGAGCCGTTGATGAGTGTGTTGGGGCTACCTAGTTCGATGGCTCTTGTATGGGCAACCACCATGTTGACCAATTTGTATGCGGGCATGCTAGTCCTAGTTAATACCGATGTTGCATTGAGTGTTGCTCAAGTAACTGTCCTTGGCAGCCTATTACTTGTCTGCCATGGCCTTCCCATTGAAGGGATGATCTCTAAGCGAGCTGGCGTGCCAATGTGGACAACGTTAGCCGTGAGAATTGGCGGCGGTTTATTATTTGCGTGGCTACAAGCTATCTACTACGCACATACAGAACAAAGCCAAGAGCTTGCTCAGATCCTATGGAGCAATGATACAGCGGGTTATGCCAATTACTATGAATGGACGTTAGGTCAGATTGAAAATCTCTTTGCCATCTTTTGTGTGATATCTGCTCTTATCGTGATGCTGAGACTGTTAAAGCTCTTTAGAATCGAGCATCTAATGTCGTTGTTGATGGTGCCTTTTTTGAAGGTGCTAAGAGTCAGTCGGGAGGCGGCTAACTTGGCTGTTATCGGCATCACATTGGGTCTTTCCTATGGTGGTGGTTTGATTATCAATGAATCTCAAAAAGGGCGTCTCACGAAACATGATGCGGTAATCACAGTGTTACTTCTGAACTTGGTTCATAGTGTATTTGAAGATACCGCGTTGATTATGTTACTTGGCGCTGACCTAAATATGATTCTGTGGGCTAGGATAGTTTTCTCAATTGTTACAATGACTGTTATCTCTCAGGTCTATCTAACGGTGGTCACCCAAAAAAGCGCAACAGCTTCCCAATAAATGCCAGCATTAGGAGCAACCCGCTAATCTCGCTGTCTCTTGAAATTCGCAACGAGGTTTTGTCCAACTGGGAGTCAGCTTAGTTGCTGCTGACATTGTGTTTGCGCACCAGCTATCAGCGTTATATAGCATTACAGAGCGCCTAGGTTTTTAGCTGGCTGATGCATCATTTAATACCAATTTGGATAGCAACTGGCTATGGTGTGAGTAGACTCTGTCGGTATTAATGATTTACAAAAGAGGATAAAAACAGCTAAAGAAAAGCACCGAGAAGCTATACAATACTAGAGTTGCGAGGTCGCAGCATGGGATACACATTCACAGAAAGCCTCAAAGTAGCCACATATGTCTAAAGATTTTAATTTCACCACAGAATACACCCTCGACAAGACCTTTTTTGCAGAGTGTTATGATCAAACTAGTCGTCCTGCTGAATTTCCCAAAGCCTATTTAAAAGGAATACTTTTTCTTCTTTTTGGGGTGGTTTTAGTAAAATTTGAGCTACTACCCAGCGGGTACGTTGGTTGGTTCTTTATTGTTTTGAGTATTATTGAGGCACTTAGTGTTTATTTTAAGAGAACCTGGTGGTTATGGCGACAAACACTTAGCATGAGCTCTGGCAGCAAAGTGGTATTTCATGTTGATTCTAAGGGTGTGAGTTATAAAAGCGGTAAAAACACCCGTAACATCGACTGGAGTGAAATCGACCAACTTCAACAAAGCGATTTAGGTTTTATCCTTCATATGGGTAAACAGCGTCAATATGTCAGTAAATCTTGCTTAAATGATGAAGTGATCGCGTTCATGGTAGAGCAGCACGCAGTATCAAAAATAAACTAACGTCAATGCGCGCAAAATAGAGGTAATGAAACGAATACGGTCAGGCCTTTCATTTTGCTTTTGATTCGAATGGTTGAGCTTCTAGCTTGGGGGGAAGTATCACGGTAAATATATTATTTACCCGCACAACGGCGGTACGCACCTTTCTGAGTTGCCAACGGCTTCTAAAGTACAGCTAAATATGTGCTGACTTTTAAACGCTCTGATATTTAGGCAGGCAAAGAGATACTGGAACTGAGTACCTCTTGCCTGCTTTTTATAATTTGTTTATGCCCATAACCTCTCATTTTTTCAAAAAACGGGACTCCAAACCCGATATTATCTCCTGCATCGTTATACAATTTAGCTGAAAGGCGTAACTCAGAACTGGACAGAAGCGAGCCAGTCTATTTGGTCGAGATATACCTGCTAGAAAGCTTTCCACGTTCCAAATAGCAAAACGGCATCGCTTCTTTAAGCATATTTATCCTTACGCTGTGTTTATATTAGTCCTAGAACTGAATTTATATATTAAGGCGCTTTCATCTTGGTATTGATGATGCTGTGAGTAAAGTTTAAAGGTTGTGTAGATGAGAAGTTTAGGATTAAAAAAGGTACTGATTTTATCAGTTGTTCTACTAGTTGGATTGTCCGTTTCTATTTCTAGCTATGTACTTTTTTTGCAAGAAAAACAGGGCTTAACCAATGATATTATTAAGAATGGTCAAGACTATGTTAAGGGGCAAAGTCTTGCTATTGAAAGTCTTATTAATGAAAAAGTGAATGGGCTGAGTGGGCTCGCCAAATTGTATAAAAATCAAGACTTTCAAGGTAGTAGTGATGAAATTATTCAACAAGCAAAAATTTTAGCTGCAACCTTTAATACAGGGAGTGCCGCGATTTCCTTTGAAGATGGTCGATCGTACTGGAATGTTGAGGCAGAAGATTATCCTGATCACTTGTATACAGGTGATGTTAGAAAATTAAGCTGGTATATAGAAGGACGCCAAGCGCCAGGGGTTACTGTCTCGGAGCCTTATCTATACGGAAGTACGTATTGGATAACTATTATTGAAAAAATTAAGAATGGTGCTTTTTCCACGGATATGGAGTTGGGGTTTCTAAATGAAATCGTCAAAAGGGCCAATAATCTGCCGGGTACCACGGCTGTCATTTTAAATAGCGACACGACTATCCTGGCAAGTTCGTCACCAGATTTGGAACTAGGGAAGAAAGCGACCTCTTACCAGTGGTTTTCAACGTTGGCTAATAAAGCGGTGGATCAAGATAGTACAACGGAGACCTATAAACTTAATGGGGAAGAGAAGATATTTTTCTCACAGAGAATAAGGGCTGGAGACAAAAATTGGTATTTTTGTATTGGTATAAATGAATCGGTTGCGTTTGCAAAATTGGATGCTTCAGCTACTTCGGCAATAGTCATTACATCTCTAGCCGTTATCATCAGCATGCTACTTACTTTTGGTATCCTAAATATACTTTATCGCCCCATCATCGCCTTGAAACAGACAATTCTTGACTTATCCAGTGGTAATGGCGATCTCACTCAGCGTATTGAAGTTCGTACTGATGACGATTTGGGGCAAATATCTCAAGGTATTAATCAATTCATTGAAAATCTGCAAGGTATGATGCTGGAGATAAAAAGTACAACGGTAGAGTTGCAATCCCATACTGAGCGCATGCGAGAGCAATCTAAAAAAAATGATGAGAATTTAAATTCACACTTAGCTGAAACTGAGCAAGTCGTTACTGCAATCGAAGAAATGAATTCAACAGCGGATGCGATGGCAACAGATGCGTCTAATACTGCTGAAATTACGCAAAGAGCCAATGAGGTTGGTAGTACTTCACGTATTATTGCCGAACAATCAAAGAAAACCATTTCTGGCCTTATCACTGATGTTGATAGTGCCGTTGACAATGTTGCTCAAATGAGTGAAAAAACAGAAAACATTAATGGCATTTTAGAGGTAATAAATAGCATTGCTGAACAAACAAACCTGTTAGCTTTAAATGCTGCAATTGAAGCGGCGCGCGCAGGCGAACAAGGCAGAGGTTTTGCGGTTGTTGCTGACGAAGTACGTAGCTTGGCAAGCCGTACTAAAGACAGTACAGAAGAGGTCGAATCCGCGCTAGAGTCTCTACTTCAAGGCACTCAAGATGTCGTAAAATCAATGGATAACACAAAATCTCGTTGTCAAGATACGATTTCTAGCTCGAGTGAGGTCGAAGAAAGCTTAGGTTCTATGAGCGATTTCGTGAATGATATTCATGATTTAAGTTCGCAGATCGCAACTGCCGCTGAAGAACAAAGCTGCGTAACTCAAGAACTGACCCGGAACATGACAGAAATAAACAATATCGTTCGTGAATTAGAAGAGAATGGTAAGAGCGCTCTTCAAGAGGCTGATGATATTGCCAACTTAAATAAACAGCTTTCAGCTATTGTGGGACGTTTTAAATTGTGATGAGGTAAACTTAATTGGTTACCCGTACTCTTATTTATATATCAAAGCCTTGACAGAAGTTGAGGCTTTATTTTAGGTTCTTCGCAGATTAGCGGGAACTGAAAACAAAAACGGTAGTAAGTGATATGGTTTAGTCGCCAAACAAAAACCTACACAAACTACCGTTTTCATGTCGAATAATACTTTCCTATCTTCCTTCTGGGAAGGCTTTCAGA
>NZ_RSEJ01000002.1 GCF_009910675.1 Photobacterium alginatilyticum
CATATCATCTGAATACTTGTACGCTGGAGGGGATCAATAACAAGATAAAACTCATCAAGCGTATGGGATACGGATATCGAGATACGGAATACTTCTTCCTAAAGATAAAAGCAGCTTTCCCCGGAAAGCCGCGATGAACCTTTTTTTTACCTTTTCTCTGTTGCAATCAAAAATGAAAATTAAACCGTATTTTCACAATTAACCTAATTGACATCAAAGTTTCCTATAGTTATTGATAATTATGTGCTCAGATCACGCTTGAAAGTTGAACTAAATCACAGATTTCTGTAGGATCCGCGTCTTTCGTACGCTCTTTATATAACCGAACCGGAACAAAACTAAAGAAAATGTTTGAATTCCCACAATTTTCGCGTCAATCCGTCAAAAATGACGTACTTTCAGGGCTCACCGTTGCCCTGGCCCTAGTACCTGAAGCCGTAGCCTTTGCCTTTGTAGCAGGTGTCGACCCAATGGTTGGCCTATATGCTGCCTTCATCGTTGGCTTGGTCACAGCTGTATTGGGTGGTCGCCCGGGTATGATTTCTGGTGCGACAGGTGCGATGGCTGTTGTAATGGTAAGCCTGGTTGCTGAGCACGGTATCCAATACCTTTTCGCTGCTGTCATGCTAGCTGGTGTACTGCAGATCCTTGCTGGTGTATTCAAACTGGGTAAGTTTATCCGAATGGTTCCCCATCCGGTTATGATCGGTTTTGTAAACGGTTTGGCGATTGTTATCTTCCTGGCTCAGCTGGGCCAGTTTAAGGTTCCTGATGCCGCAGGCGTAATGCAGTGGATGCAAGGCTCACAGCTCTTCATCATGCTTGGCCTCGTAGCCCTGACCATGTTTATTATCCACTTCCTGCCTAAAGTCACGACTGCCGTGCCTTCTTCGCTGGTTGCCATCATTACCGTAACCGCGTTGGTACATGGCCTGGATCTTGACTCACGTACTGTTGTCGATTTTGTTCGCAGCATGAGTGGTGATGCGAATGCTACCCTTGCTGGTAGCCTGCCGACGTTTGCCGTGCCTGATGTTGGCTTCAACATGGAAACGCTGCAGATCATTTTGCCGTATTCACTGATACTGGCAGCTGTTGGCCTGATTGAGTCACTCCTGACACTGACGGTTATTGATGAAATGACAGGCACTCGTGGCCAGGGTAACCGCGAGTGTGTGGGCCAGGGCGTTGCGAACATCACCTGTTCTGTATTCGGTGCAATGGGTGGCTGTGCCATGATCGGTCAGTCGATGATCAACATTAACTCTGGTGGCCGTGGTCGTCTGTCCGGTATCACCGGTGCTGTTGGTCTGCTGCTGTTCATCCTGTTCGGTTCCGCGCTAATTGAAATGATCCCGCTGGCTGCGCTAGTTGGTGTCATGTTCATGGTCGTCATCGGTACCTTCGAATGGGCGAGCTTTAAAATGGCGCGTAAAGTACCAAAACACGACTTCTTCGCTATCATCCTAGTAACCTGTGTTACCGTTGCTGCGGATCTGGCGCTCGCCGTTATCGTTGGTGTCATTTACTCGGCACTTGTTTTTGCCTGGGATCATGCCAAGCACATCTACGCATCGAGCCACATCAACGAAAAAGGCTCCAAAGTGTATGCGGTTAACGGCCCGCTATTCTTCGGTTCAGCCTCCCACTTCCTTGAGCTGTTCGATGCCAAAAACGACCCTAGCGACGTTATTATCGATTTTGCCGGCTCTCGTGTATCGGATCACTCAGCCATCGAAGCGATCGATACGGTTGCCGAACGCTACGCAAGCTTGGGCAAAACACTGCATATTCGCCACTTGAGCCCAGAATGTCGTTCTCTGCTCAAGAAAGCTGGCAACCTGGTTGAGGTCAACATGCTGGAAGATCCAACCTACAAGGTTGCAACCGATACCCTTGGGTAATCAACCTTCTCAGAATAAAACGCCCGCAACTGCGGGCGTTTTTATACTGGTTAGGTATTAACCACCAGACTCGGCAACAGGCTAAATCTTTTCAAGCAGATTCTCTGTCGCCTCTTCGATTAAATCCAGTACATGCTCGAAGCCATTCAGGCCGCCATAATAGGGATCAGGAATTTCACTGGTATCAGCCGATGAATAGCTAAGAAATAACGTCAATTTATTCTGGTATTCCGACGGACAAATCGCCTGCAAATCTCTCAAGTTAGCCTTATCTGCAGCCAGAATAAGGTTAAATTGCTCAAAATCACTGGCTTTCACCTGGCGGGCACGAATTCCCGTAAAGCTATAGCCCCTCGCCTCGGCGGCAGCCTGCGCACGCGGATCAGGCTTCTCTCCCTGGTGATAGCCTATTGTTCCTGCCGAGTCGACTTCCAACTCAACCCCTTTTTCTGCCGCTTTAGCACGAAGAACCGCCTCCGCAGACGGAGAACGACAAATATTTCCCATGCAGACCACAAGTACCTTGTAGGTATTATTAGACATATCAATTTCCAATGATAATATCCTCCCTGGCAATAACAGAATGATTGCTTAGCTACTAATTGCATTCACTTAACATTTAAACACTATACATTTCATCTTATCCAAGAGGGAACATCATCGTGGTAAAAAAAGTCGCTGTTTTATATGGTGGTTCTTCAAGTGAGCGTAACGTCTCACTCATGTCCGGCCAGGCCGTATCCCAAGCCTTAAAGCGAAAAGGCTATGACGTGGTCGATATCGACGTCGATCAAAGCTTCGATATCACATCACTACCTAGTATGGAGATAGAAAAAGCCTTTTTGGCTTTACACGGCGGAGACGGCGAAGACGGTACGTTGCAGGCTGCCCTGCAGCTCCTCAACATTCCTTATACCGGAAGTGATCACCGTGCATCAGCTGTGGGCATCGACAAGGCCATGACGAAAAAGGTATGGCAAGCCTCCGGTATCACAACACCCCGCTTCTTCGGGCTGCAACAATCAAGCTACCGGCCAGACTCTCTGACTGACTATCTGCAGGATTATACCTTCCCACTCGTTGTCAAACCTGCCACTCAAGGATGCAGTATTGGCATCAACAAAGCCCATAACATCGAAGAGCTACACAGGTTTATCGACGAAGCCTTTATGTATGAGAGCAATATACTGATTGAACAATACATTTCCGGGCGTGAGTTCACGGTAGGGATCCTTGACCAACAAGTCCTTCCTAGCGTCGAAATCACCCATTCGCACTCCTTTTTCAGCCATGAAGCAAAATTCAAGGCCTCGGACACCCAATACCACTGCCCGGCAGAGGTAACACCCGAGCAAGAAGAGCAAATGCGTAGCCTTGCTTTATCAGCGTTTAAGGCAATCAACGCCTCAGGTTGGGGACGTGTTGACATCATTGCTGATGAAAATGGCTGCTTCTATGCGATTGAGGTAAATACTGCACCGGGGATGACAACACGAAGTGTATTTCCTCTGGCAACCGAACAAGTCGGTATCGACTTCGACGACACCGTTGAAGCCATTCTTCGCTGCGCTTAGTGTCTGACATGAGCAGGGCTACCCCTGCTCAGTTTCATTTTTTGTGGCCTGATAAGCAGTAAGCCGTATGAAATGTACAATATCCTGGGTGAAGCTATCAACCGTATCGCGGATCTGGTCATATTCCAGCTCGACACTGTCATTTTCAAGCACACCCTTGGCTAAAATCACCCCAACACGCTCTGCCAGGATCTCCTCGCTCTGGCTATCCACCAACTGAGATTCCACCAGAATCCTGACATTGCGGTCCCGAGTCCCCAGCAAGGCTTTCGCACCGCCGATCAAAGCACCATACGGAAGTACCTCGGTGGTCTGGAGATCTTCCATATCAGTACTTGCACGACTTATCATGATTTTCAATGTTGCGGCATGAGCCTCGGGCTCTTCGACCAGAGACACACCTCCAGCAAGCTCTTGTTTAAGCACCCTGGTCAGCCGAGCTGATACTCTTTCAAGTACCGGTTCCGGGATCTGATGAACAGCCTTGGCATTTTGATGCACGCCAACGGCAGCTATATGTAACTTGCTGTACTGAGAAATTTCCAGTGCGGGCGATACCCATTGAAGCCCTGTTGCATCCTGGGTATAAGTTACCTCGACAAGTTTATCGCTATTTTGGATCAGCCTCATTTCCCTTTCTCCCTCCATCGGTAATCGACTAGAACAACCGGAAAGAGCCAAAATTACAATAAACATCATCAAAGCCGTTTTATTCATCGCTGCTTCTACATCACTTGCCAATATACAGAACACAATACCATTTAATATTGATAATTCATATTCGGCCTTAGCTCTTTTTTGCTACAACTCGAAACTTTTCTCGCTTTGCCATTGCCTTAGGTTCCGACCTGACGCAAAATTTCAGCCTACTCATTGCAGCACTGCCGGCGACGCAACGACCCGCGTTACAGCCTATTGCCAGAAACAGGGAGAATGGCATTTATGTTCACCATCACTTCACCCAATACCGAAGCCTTGGCGCAAATTCAGCACAAAATTGATGACAAGACCAAGCCACAGGGAGCGCTTGGTCAGCTAGAATCCGTGGCGGCCCAACTCGCCCTGATTCAGCAGGCTGATACGATTACGGTTTCCCAGCCTCACCTATTAGTTTTTGCCGGTGATCACGGTGTTGCCCAGCACGGGCTGAGCATTGCACCAAGTGAAGTGACAACACAGATGGTAATGAACTTTCTTTCCGGCGGCGCTGCCATCAACTGCTTTTGCCGTACCAGCGATATGGCACTGAAAGTCATTGATGCCGGCACAAAGCTGGAGGCTGACGATCACCCCCAGTTATTAAAACAGCGCCTTGGAAACGGTACTGCCGATTTCAGCCTGCAAGCGGCTATGTCCAGGGAAACCGCCCAACAAGGTTTAGAGCTAGGCGCTGGCTTAGTCACCGAGATACACGAGCAAGGCTGTAACCTGGTTGGCTTCGGTGAGATGGGCATTGGTAACACCAGCAGTGCCGCAGCCATCATGGCGGCACTGTTAAAGATACCTGCCGATGAGTGTGTTGGTCGCGGTACAGGTATCACCGACGAACAGCTTGAACGTAAGCAGGCGCTGATCACGCAAGCACTGGACTTGCACCAAGTCAGCGCGGATGATCCTCTCGCCATTCTTGCCTGCCTTGGTGGGTTTGAGATAGCCCAGATAACAGGCGGCATGCTGAAGGCCGCCGAGCTAAAAATAACTGTCCTTGTTGACGGCTTCATCTCGACAGCAGCAGCCATGCTTGCTACCACCATGCATCCAGAGGCAAACCACTACTTCATCTACTGTCACTGCTCCGAAGAGTCCGGCCACCAGCGAATGCTGCAACATCTCGATGCCAAACCACTACTGGATCTGGGCCTTCGCCTCGGCGAGGGAACCGGTGCAGCACTGGCTCTACCGATGATCCGTTCTGCCTGCGAGTTCTACAACAATATGGCCAGCTTCAGCGAAGCGGGAGTGACCGTGTGAGCACCCCGAGCGATAATTCATCCTATGTCGACAATCAGGCTGACGAACATGTTGAGAACACGGGCTTTCGAACAGCGGTAAGGCAGCAGTGGCAAATCTTTCTGATTGCATTGGCGTTTTTCACCCGGATCCCCATTCCGGCAGATACTCCCTACTCTACCAACCGGCTGAATCAGGCGAATCGCTATTTCGGCATCGTAGGGATTATTGTCGGTATCATCAGCGCGGCCACCTACCTAATGGCCGTTACCCTGTTTCCGCCAGCCCTCGCTGTTGCCCTGGCAATGATCTGCAGCTTGCTCGTCACAGGTGCCTTTCATGAAGACGGACTGGCTGATGTATTCGACGGCTTTGGCGGCGGCTGGGAGCCGGTTAAAAAGCTGGAAATAATGAAAGATTCACGGCTTGGTACCTATGGGGCCGCCGCTCTCGTTATGGCACTTGGGATGAAATGGGTCACACTCACCGCAATTGCTGATGTAGCTCCGTATCTGCCAGCATTGCTATTGGTTGTTATGCACTCCCTTAGCCGAGTCTGCGCCGCCAGCCTGATTTTTTCCTACCCGTATGTCAGGGAAGATCAGAATAGCAAGGTAAAACCGCTGGCCAATCAGCAAAGCCAACAAGATTTGTGGGTTTTAATTGCGACAGGATTGATTATATTACTGTTACTGCCATTGAATACTGCGCTCGCTGTCGTGTTGGTTCTGACCTCCACCCGCTTTCTGTGCGGCAAGTGGTTTGAACAGCAGCTAGGCGGTTACACCGGCGACTGCCTGGGTGCAGCGCAGCAGATCACAGAGCTTGCCGGGTACATGACGCTACTCGCTCTACTCTAGAATTAACAATAATAATCACCTAGACATATCGAATTAAGGGAGCCCTATGGTTGACCAAACCAATAAGGACGAAAGATACAAAGCACGCCAGCAGAAAGTCAAAGACGAAGTCGATGCACGTGTTGAGGCCGCCCAGGAAGAAAAAGGGCTTTTCCTGATCATCACCGGCAACGGTAAAGGGAAAACCACCTCGGGCTTTGGCACCATTGCCCGCGCAGTCGGACACGGACAAAAATGTGGCGTCGGTCAGTTTATCAAGGGGACCTGGGATTGCGGTGAGAGAAACTTGCTTGAATCGCACGGGGTAAACTTTGCCGTCATGGCGACCGGATTCACCTGGGAAACCCAAAACAAAGAAGCCGACACGGCTGCAGCACAAGAAACCTGGGCAGAATGTAAAAAAATGCTGGCTGACAGCAGTTATGATGTGGTGTTGCTGGATGAACTGACCTACATGGTTACCTACGGCTATATCGAACTGGATGAAGTGATAGCAGCGATTAGCAACCGCCCGGCAATGCAGTCTGTGGTCGTTACCGGCAGAGGCGCTCACCGCAGCCTGGTTGAACTGGCCGATACCGTATCCGAAGTGCGTAACGTCAAGCATGCCTTCGAAAGCGGCATCAAAGCCCGTAAAGGGATTGACTGGTAACTAACCCTATCGCTAACTAATAGCCGGTGCTGGTGATACTTATCGCCTGCACCGGCTTTTGTTTTACGACTAATGAGATGCGAATGTTTTCACAACTTTCTGCAGCTCAATCACTTCCGGATCCGGAATGTTCTCTTCCGGGTAGGCATTGCGAACCTTATCGGTCAGCGCCTTGGCAAAGACCTGATACAGCACCCGAGTTGAGACCGTTAACGGATACTTGGCATCTTTCGGCAACTCGAACACTTCATTACGGGTTTCACCCGATTTAATCCGGGTATCTTTCCCGATCTTCACATAACGCCAGAAGCGAAGACCAACCGGCTTGCCATCTTTATCGACACCGACCTTGACGAACTTACGGGCATCTTTAGGAATAATCCCCTCTTTCATCACCCCGCTGGTGTAGACCTCACGGCCATTGGCATCAATCGCAATCACTTCCACCCACACCTGACGACGGGCACCACCCGGCATATCATGACCTGAGTTCACATTGGTGATCTTGGCTGTCAGCAAGTTACCCTTCTTTTCAACGTCCAGACTCAATGCTGTTTTCAATATGTCGATACTCATCTTCTTGTGCTCGGCATTTCGCATACCGGTAAAGAAGTAGTTGCCGCCCACCAAGTGATGCGAGCGCAGGTTCGACTTCATCGGACCATCATTGGTCGACTGCCCACCCACTTTGTTATCAAAGTCAGTGACATCCTGAGTCATATGGCAATCTATACAGGTTTTATGCAACTTCGGATCATCCGGAGCATTAAACGGCGAGGCCAGCCACTCACCAAAGTTATCATTGATATTCGCCCCCTGCCCTGTCGTGAACTCGTTATGACAGGTCGCACAGTAGAGCGAGCTTTGGTAGAGCTCTGGGTTGGAGTATGACGCCTTATGCTGCTCCGGCAAGGCATTGATCTGCTTTTCAGACAGCCACTTCAACATGCTGTTTTTGGCATCTTCAAACACATAACTATCACGGTCTTTGATATTGACTGTCATATCCGTGTTACCTCCGGCATTTTCAGCCTTGGTCACCCGGTGGCAGAATACACAGCCTGTTCCGCGTTCGCTGACTGACTTGCCGTGAGCAAACGCCTCTTTAAGCGACTCGCCGCCTTTTTCCCACATATCACCAAAGTCAGTCAGCGGTCCGTTGTCACCGTTGATCACCATCTGCGGCGCATGACAACCACGGCACAAGACACGGAACTCCTCACCTTCCGTTTTCGCGGCAAAATCCTCGTGAAAACGGTAGTACGGGTGGTCCATATTCATCCCATGGTTGGAATCGGCCCACTGATCATAAATCGTGGTGTGACAGTCAGAGCACTCGGCTGAGTTAATCCACTCGTCCGGATGGGTATAGCGCTTGTTGTCATCCAGTCGCAGCCAGGTAGACAAGTACGGCAGGTTTTCCGGTGCACGGACATATTCGTTCAGGGCCGACATCATCTTGGCCGCCTCCAGCGGCGGATTCTCGACACTCACTGGCGGCAGTGACTCTTCACGCGGGTCTCCGCCCATGCCACCTTGGGTTTTCTGGATGATATCAATATAGGCACCTATCGGATCACCGGCGATCATCTTCCGGACATCGACATGACCAGTCAGCGCGTTACTGAATCTGTCCTTCTTGCCGTCTTCCATTAGCTGGCGGTTGGTAAAATTAAAGCCGTCGAGATGGCAGGAGTTACAGCTCATCCAGAAATCCCCGGCCATCGGGAAATCAGGCGAATCTGCCATATTGGCACTATTGAACAAGGTCTTGCCCTGTCGCAACTGTTTGGGTAGCGGATCTGCTGATACCAGATCAGCAAAATGTGCCTGCTTTAGCTTCACCTTGGCGAATGGTCCTGCGGCACCGATATCGAACTTGGCAATATCCAGTGTCATTGCGTTCTGCACATACAGTTCGCGCCCGCTAACCAGCAGACCGCGAGGGTTGTCTCCCGGTACATTGCGATAAATCTGGGTGGCTTTCACGCCTCCCTGGAACTTCTTGCGACGGTGGCGTTTTTTATTCTTCTTGCCCTGACGCGACAGATCAAACACCATCAGATCTTCTGAACCTGCCAGGGTGAAAATAATCTTCTTTCCGTCATCGGTAAACACAGCATCGTACGGATTAGAAACAATACGAATTCGGTTACCACTTTCAATAATATTGATTTGCTTAAATAGCTGCTTACGCTCATCAACAATCTCATGCTCATTGCCCGGCTCCAGATCCAGCAGGGAGATAGTCGGGAATACCGTCGACTGGAACTGAAAATCGTGACCAAACGACCAAAGCACATGCGGCAGCCAGGCCTGTCGGCCATCAGGTGAAATGGCAATATTATCCAGCAGGCGAGGCTTGCCCTGCGGCGTCGTTTTAGCCGGATCGGCGGCAGTATCTGCCAGTTGCACAACATTGAGTAATATTGGCTGCTCAGCCTTCACATCATAGATAGAAACCTGGCCTGAGAGTGAATGCGTCACCAGCATCCGACCATCATCGGTCAATGCTAGTCCACGAGGTGTCGATGCCGTATCGATTGTCAGAGTGATATTGCCCTCGGTATCGATAGCCAGCAGCTTGTCACGCTCAAAACTGGTAACGAAAAAACGCTGATGGCGCGCGTCAAACACCACCCCAAAAGGGCGTGACGGCACAGACGTGACACGTTTGGTTTCAAGCGTCTTGGCATCAAGCAACACCACCTGATCATTCAGGTAGTCTGTCGCCAGCAATAGCTTGCCGTTATCAGTCAGGGCTATCCGGCGAATATCCCGACCAATGGTCGACTCGGCAAGAAGTTTGCCGTCTTCACGAGCCAGAATACTGACACTTCCCGCATCAAAGTTAGCACTGATAATCTGGCTCTTATTCAGATTAAATAACATCGAGCTACTTTTCTCGATTGCTCCTGCCGACTGGCTAAGCAACACTAACATCAGCAAAATTAGTTGCTTCACAGGCTTATATATACTTATTAACTTCATTCGCCTTTACACTCACTACTTCCAGCCAGTAACCAGGATCACTGACTAATTTGATATAAATAGAGACGCCTTTCCCCGATAAACCGTGGCCTCAATTCGGCAATCAGCTGTTGTCGGGGTAATCGAGTTCCCGATATCCGCCAGGCACTTTGCGGAGTACGCTTGGCGGCATTAACCAGTGCCAGCTTGCTGCTGGGGTAATACATGTCATAGATGGCATAACTACCGAGCTGCTCACGTAACAGATTCACACTGTAGTTGGAGCCGACAACCCTGACTTGAGGGTTGAGCTTGATCCAGCCCATTGCCTGCTGTATCGGTGCCTTTGACGGAACATCATAGACGCTTTGATACCCCGTAAGCAGGCAATAGGTAACCGCGCCAATACCGACAACTCCTGCCAACGACACATTACGGCCACTAACTGTTGATACTTTCTGTAGCCTGGATAGCTGTACCGGAAATACAACCAAAAACAAAAACAGCACCGGCGCCCAGTGGCGTAAGTTATCCGGGTTTTGTCCAACTGTGATCCATAGCCAATACAAGCCGGCGATTGCCGCTATCAGGGCCACCTGCTTTTGACAGTCAACCTTGACTGGTTTGGTGATAAACCCAGCCACGGCATGTAATAGCGAGCCAATCACAACTAGCACGCCAAGCCAGCCAAACCCTTTCATCAGCGCCAGAGTCCATTGCCATATGCTGGCGCTGTCCCCCTCTACGGTATTACCCCAGATTGCAAAATGTCCCCGGGTAAAACGAATTCCTTCCTCGAAATAAGCAATACCATCATGGAACCAGATAAATCCCAGGCTAAGAAGCCCTACCACCGTTATCACCATGCCCGCCTGCCCGTACGCACGTAATCTTGAGCCGACATAGCCGCCCCACAACGGAAACATCAGCATGCCGAGTGCCAACGGGAAATAGGATGGCCGAGTGGCAAGCATCAGCCCAATCCAGAGCCCGGTCATGACGTCTTTTTTCTGAAGCGCAGCAATCAGCGCCAACATAAACAGCATCATCGCTGCTGAGTCCGACAGTCCGCTAATCGCTATCGAGGCCAGCAACGGCTGCATATAAGCCAAAGCTGATCCCAGTAGTGCGGCAGGCATAGATCCCGACAACAGGTACACCAACCGGGCAATCAAAAGCGGGATCAGCAATGCCGATAACAGCGAAATCCAAACTGTTGCGATTACTGGTTCAACCCAGATAGCAGCCAATCGAGACAAGCCGATAAAGGCGGGATAGCCCGGAAAATGCGGGCTGAACTCCAGCACCGAAAAGCGCTCAACCCCTCGAGAGAAGTTAAGCGCATCATCACTGGTGAGCTCCAGAGGAAAACGGCCAATCCACGTCCACCACCCAATGCACACCAACGCAATAAGCGTTATAAAGGTGAACTTACCGGCCGCGATTGAGGCTACTACTCGGTTCACTCGGTCAACCAAGGTTTTGGTATTCAGGTAACCGCCCTTCAGGTGCTGCCACATTTATTGCTATTTCAACTGGCCGATTGCCCCGAGGAGCAATTTTCGCTGCTGCTTAAAGACAGCAGGATCGGCAGGTGCCTGACCGACACCAAAAACACCCGGGTTACCAATCGCCTGGAGGACACCCTGGATCGCTGTTGCCGCCTGCTGTCTATTGGCTTCATCTAGCTTTGGCATAATCAAATCGAGAAACAACTTGCTCTTTACCACCAGCACCTTGGCGACCTGGTAATCCCCCAGGTTCTTCTCAGCACCGTCCAGTCGGCGGATAATTTCCTCAATCACAGCACGATCCATCACAGCTTCAACCTTGGCGGCATCTTTTTCGGCCAGCGCCTGCGCCATCGGCGTTTGCAGATCAACCTGATGCTCATTCCGCAGATAGGTAAACTCTTCATGCAAACCGTCAACAGCCACTTTTGCGGCAGCAAAGTCATCAACTGCCAGCGCCTGCATAATCGCCTCGCGCCCATCAATAACGGGCTCCTTCCCTGCCGCGGCATAGGAATACGCATGGCTTGGCGTGTTAACAACCAGCCCCAGCAACAAAATGAGGCAAGTACGCAATACACATGTAAAGTTGGTCAGTTTCATCTTGTTCTCCCTACAGCAACTCGCGTTAAGCCACGCTCTGAACTTCAATCACGGTTTTCTCGTTACGAAAATCGAATATCTCGCGGCGACGGTCCTTGCCATCAATAATGGATTGCGCCGCCATCATTCCCATTTCCATCGCAGTATCGGTGAAGATGTATCTGAAGGTCCCCTGGCGGCCTGTCATGATCAGATTGTCGAACTGCGACAAGTGGGCAATCGCTTTTTCCCGCTTAGCCTGATAGGTCATATCCATCAGCGGATAAGCGTGCTCGGTATAAGAGGTAAAATACTCACCTGTTGCCAGCTTCGGATCGACACCGAGTGACTCAAGATCGAGGAAGACTCGCTGCTGGAGACTGTCGCCCTCCATCGTCCATACCTCATCACCTTTATTACACGGAATTTCGATCATCACTGATGAGCGTCCTTCCGGTGCCATATAGGAAGAACGACGTTTAGGCTCTTGCAGGCGTGTCCCTAAAATTTCAGGATCAGACAGGTACTGCCAGGTGTTATCAGAAATATTCTCTGTTTCCATTGGCATGTTCATAAAGCGCAATGACCTGAACTCCAAGCCACTGTCAAAACCGGTTAGCTGGCACATCAACGGCAACGGCAAGGTCGATATCACCTCGTCGCAGCTTAGCGCGTTAACCTCACCCTGATGCCGGTATTCAACCGCTTCAATACGGTTATTGGCATCAAAGGCTAACCCGCAGACATCGCTATTCAGAACAATTTTCACGCCCTTCTTTTCCAGCTCTTCTGCCAAACGGGTATACAGCTGACCAAAGCCCCATTTGGGATAGCGATACTGGCGAGCATAGGTACGCACCGAAGAGCGACGTCCCGGCAGAAGACGGCGGGCCACATCTTTAAGGTCCATCAGGCTGATCCGCTGTGACGCCCAGTCCCCCGATAGAAATGCCGGATCGATTCCCCACAACTTGCCGGTATAGCCTTCAAAGAAATGCTTGTACAAGGTTGTGCCGAAACGGCTTTCAATCCACTCGGCAAAACTCACTGTCGACTGATCCTGCGGCTTGGCTTTGAATAGCTGCTTGCCAAGATCAACCGCCCCGCCGATCAACAACGGCAGCGGCGCATTTTTGATCAAATCGAGCATAGCCAACGGATACTGGTAAATCCGGCCCCGATAGCGAATAACACTCTTGCGCTGAGCGTAAAGCAGCTCATCCCCCATCAGCTCATCAACGAACGCAAGCAGCTTTGGGTTTTTGGTAATAAAACGGTGGCCGCCAAAATCAAACCGGTATTCACCATGCTGCCCCTTGAAGGTTTGGGTTGCACACATCCCGCCGACATGATCGTCACGATCCAGAATGGTCACTTGATATCCGGCTTCAACCAGTTCCCAGGCAGCCATCAAGCCTGCCGGTCCAGCGCCAAGTACTGCGATATGTTTGTCAGATGTCATGTTCATGCCTGTTTGTATCCACGGTTCCAGAAAAAGACAAAGGTCAGCATATAGCCGCCCCAAACCACCAGCTGCAATAAACCCGGTGACGAGTTATAGCCAAACAGCGCACGCAGGAAGGTACCGAAGACTCCGCGGTCATCGAGAATATGCGAGATATCAAATAGCTGAGCATGGACAATAGGCAATACATGAGCCGCCTGCAGCATATTGACGGCAGATGACAGCAAGCCAGCAGCAATGATGATAATAAGCAAGCTTGTCCAGCGGAAGAACGAACGTAGCGGTACATTGCGGGTGCTTTTTAGCATCATCCAAACCAACACGATCGACAGAACCAGTCCCGATACCGCGCCGATCAGCGCATCCTGGGTACTGAACTCACCAAAGTTTGAGTACATCAGGGCAGAGAAAAATAAAATGGTTTCAAACCCTTCGCGCAGCACGGCAAGGGTCGAGAGAAACACTAAACCAAACAGGTTGCCGCTACTGACCATGTCTGTCAGCTCTCTCTGAACCTGGGCGACCTGATTCTTGGCCTGTTTTTGCATCCAGATTGCCATGTAGGTCAACACCACTGTGGCAAACATCAGGATCCCGGCCATCAGATAGTTGCGGTAAAGTTCGTTGCTAAACTGGTCAACGACCACCTGAAAAACCACCGCCACAGCAAGCGAAAGCAACAAACCGACAAATACGCCCAGATAGATATATTTGTTGTAGTGACGGGCATTGAGCTTGGCGAGATATGACAATGCAATCCCGACCAGCAAGAATGCCTCTAACCCTTCTCGCAGGGTAATTAAAAAACTGGCTAACATGGGTTCCCCAATGTAATTAAATTCAATGTAATACGGCCTTTGTGGCTCTTATCGGCGACGAAACTTGTTCAAATTCAATACGCTCCATCTCATGGCATGACGAAAAACCAAGGGGGCCAGCAACCATGACGAGTAGAAGTGGACATCCTGAATCAGCCGGCCCATTGTGTTTCCCGGATTACCATAGAAAAACAGATAGAAGCCGCTCAGGCAGCAGGCAACAAGCAGCCACTCAATCACCGTGCCGGTCTGGCGCAAAAATGGCTTGTTGCTAGAGGTGATCAAGCGTCGATGGGCAGCCCAAAAAGCACCGACAATAACGGAAAAGAGTGTGGCGCCAACGACCATATGTACCAGCAATGTCCAGCGTTCAAGCTGCCAGTCGACACCAACCGTATCCCACAGCAGCAGCCCGCTAAAAAACATGACATACAGTAATGACTCCGCCCATTTGTGGTGGTAAGCCAAACGCTGCCACCATTGGCTAACCCCACCGGTGACAGGCTTTTGATCTGAACTCAGGGATACTGACATAACAACAACCTATGAATGAACGAGCACTTTCATGCGAATATTGAATTTAATATCAATAAGTTAATAATGACGAAACGACAAAGGCAGCGACTTCACATCGCTGCCTGATAAGTATCAAGATACGTTACCTGTTACTTGACGCTGACCTTATTGGCCATGGTCATAGCGGTACCGAACTTGCCACCGGCAGCGATGATCTGGTGTACGCCATCTTCATCGGTATCGGTAGAGTTGCTACCCTTAATTTGATTTTCACCAGAGTCGCCCATCCACTCGGCAAGCTGCATACCGCCGTTAATTACACCGCGGAACCAGCTTACATAACGGTCAGTCAGCATCGTCAGCTCAAGAGCTGGTTCGTTCTCGCCTTCTTCGTTTTTCAGGTGAGAGATTGCCTCGCGAAGACCACCGGAAATCGCTGCAGCCGTATACGGCGTATGGATTGTCGCTTTGCCCGGAACCGTTGCCCATGTGCCGATGTTTTCATCAAACATGTTCTTCTCGACCGCAAGGTAAATAGAACGTGCTGCTTGCTTGTATTTCACATCGTCTGTTGCAAGATAGGCAGCGACCAGACCACGAATCGCAGCAAACTGCGCATCCAGTGATTTTTCTTTGGTTAGCTTGTTCACGGTATTCAGCGTCACACCATCAAATACCAGACCGTCTTTGCCTGTTAGCTGGTTGATAATGAAATCAGCCTGACCTTTGATCATTGCCAGCGCTTCTTTACCTGCCGCCGACTTCAGATCCACATCACTGGCTTCCGCCGACGCGTAACCGACCGGCAATGCATCTTTGGCACGCTGATAAATTGACAGGGCAACAATCGAGTAAGCTGCATCGTAAGTATCGACTTTGCTGCCTTGCTTACCGTCTTTGTATTCAGTAACGAAGGTACCCTGCTCTTTGTTGTAGTGCAGAGCAGCAATATTCTTGAACAATAGGTTAGAGATGTTGTTAGCCAGTGAGAAAGCATCATCCGCTATCACATCATTGCTTTCATTCGCATCAATATTCGCCGCAGGAGCTGCTGCAAATGGCGCACCATCAAAGACGGACAGGAATGCCGGATTCTGGGCACTGTTTGCTGTGCGCTGATCACTGAAGGCAAAGAATTCTGCCACTGGCCATAGCACCGACCAGGTGTCACGCAGTGTCGATGCGCTGTCTGTTACCTTCAGGCCGTCAATCGACTTAACACTGTTGTTACTGCCTTCGGTAACCGCCACTTTGTGTGCAAACCAGACAGGGCCTTTGGCCGGGTCGTAATCCGGGCCGAATTTAACACCCAGGTTCTTACCGTCAAAACCAAGCTGCTGCTGCATGATCTGCAGCTTATCAATCGACATTTCTGTCAGCATCATACCGTTGAAGCCATCGGCAGCAGAAACACCCAGGCTATGCTTGCCATCGTGATCCATCATCGCAGAATCAGCTTCAACTTCTTCATCAGTCTCGGTAACGTGCATACCACCAAGGAAGTCTTGCGACCACATGACTTCTTTCAGTAGGATGCCGCCTGTTGCTGCCGGGTTAAATGACTTGTCGAAAGTCGATTCATCCCATGCCAGTGTTTTGTAATCGCGGAAATACGCAGGCACGACAGTCTGAACTGTTTTGCTGGTGCCTTTGGCGGTGACAATCTCTACTTCATCACCGTTTACCGTTGTTGTATCAGGCTTTTGTACGAACTCAGGGTTACCTGATACATAAGGAATTGAAATCGGGTACATGTTCTGCGGAATTTCGCCAGCAGGAAAACCAACGGCTTCTGCCATCTCGATAACACGCTTACCCAGATCGGCCAGCTGGCCACCACGCGCACGGTTCACCGGACCATTGACAAGGTGCGGACCCATTGTTGACTGGTAGTTAAGCGCATACATCGCCTCTTCAGAGTACTCGTAGCTTTCAATACCAGCAGCAAAATCAAAAGGGGTTGGATCATTGGCCAGATTTGGATCCAGTACATCCAGATCCAAACCGAGTGATTCAGCTAGCGGTTCTCCCGACAGCTCAAACTCGGTATAGGCTAAAAAGCTACCTGCTGGTTGGTGTGTTTTATCTAAGACTTTCACTTGGGCTGATGCACTTGCTGCTGTTGTAAACACAGCTGCTGCAATAGCAATGCTAAGAACTGACTTCTTCACTACTTTTCCTTTTTATTCTATTTATCTGCAACAAATTGAACTTGCAAATCTATTCCGACAGGACATAAAACGAGAACGATTTGCATTCTATATGTTTCAGAATGTAAATCAAGGAAGTGAGAGTCATTATCATTTTTATTATTGATCAAAATCAACATTTGAAATGCATGTTATAAATCTGCGTGCATATTATTGATTCTCCGAGGTTATAGCTTTTGATGCCGAAAAAGTAAGAAGCTAAAGCTCCCAGCCTCTAACACAGTGTGCAATTAATCCGCATTCTTTCTCCGTATTCTCTTTGTACTGCAAAATACGCCTATATAATGGACGTATCGATAATAACCATAACTAGCTTGCTCATAAGAGAAATTAAATGCCTTCACATCTGCCCAAAGGCTTTAGCGGCCCGTTTTTAAAATTGTTTCACATCCTCGAAGCCATCTTGCTCGTAGCCATCACCCTGGCCACGGTTGTTGCCATGGTGACAGAGTTTGTTCATGTCTATGTGAATAAAGAAATCCTATTGACCGACATCTTGCTGATGTTCATTTATCTGGAAGTACTGGCCATGGTTCAGCAATTTGTGGCCAACGGTAAAATTCCGGTGCGCTATCCAATTTACATAGCGATAATGGCCATTGCGCGATACATCACGCTGGGAATGAAAGAACTGGATGGGATATTTGTCGTTTGGTTGGCACTGGCTGCCTTTATTCTGGCTGCAGCCACTCTGATGATCCGCATCGGCCATCATTACTGGCCGTATGAGCGCGTTACTGATCCGACGAAGACACAATCAGAGGACTAAGTATACAGAAATGCATACTAACAAAGGATAAAATAAAGGGAGCAGCGGCTCCCTTTACTCGTTCGTACACGATCATTGCCTCACGTTTTTCTGCAGCTTCTTTTTATAATAGTTAAGCGCCCGCTCTACTGCCCTTTCATGCATCTTTTCTCTTAGTTTTTCGAAGTCGACTTTTTTTTCCACACGCTCCCCCTACAATGCAACAGAGAACATTCAACCAACATCACTAAGCCTAGTATAAAATACTGAAGTATATGGCTTTTTCTTCATTATTAAGAAAAGAAACAAGAGCAGTATGTCAAAACAGAATACAAATTCAGTTTATAGCAACAAAAAAATGCCAGCGGGATCAACCCGACTGGCATTGTAATTAAATTTTTTACTGTTTCTATACAATCACTTGCGCAATGGTATAGCCAATAGTACATGCTGAGACGACACCAATTAGACCTGGTGCCATAAAGCTATGGTTAAAATACCACTTACCGATTTTCGTCGTACCAGTAACATCAAAGTTACAGGTAGCAATATCTGACGGGTAGTTCGGGATAAAGAAGTAACCATAGGTAGCTGGCATCAGACCAATCAGCAGTGCCGGGTTCAAGCCCATTGCCAAACCAACCGGCAACATCATACGTGCCGTCGCCGCCTGGCTATTCACCACAACCGACACAATGAACAATGCCAGGGCGAAGGTCCATGGGTAATCCTGCACCATTTCCGTAATGCCAGATTTAAACGAAGGCATCGCATACTGGAAATAGGTATCACTCATCCACGCAATACCGAAGATTGCAATCGCCGCAACCATACCGGACTTGAACACCACCCCTTCAGGAACTTTCTGCACGTTGGTACGGGTAACCAGCAAGATCAAACCACCAAATGCCAGCATCATCATCTGGATAATAACAGACATTTTGATTGGCTTGGCATCACCGATCGTACGGATCTCAGGTACCATCGCCACAACAACAATCGACGCCAGAGCAAGAATGAACAGTAGCACAGCATGTTTTGCCGTAGCTGGCAGCTTTTCATCAAGCGATGTCGAGGTTGTGTGCAAAATTTTATCGCGCCATAGCGGATCTCTCAGGCGACGTTGATATTCAAGATCTTCACTTAGCTCTGCACCGCGACGAAGACTATACAATGATAGCAAAATAGTACCAATCAAGGTCGACGGTACTGTCACCATCAAAATGCTTAAAAGATGAATATTATCCTGGATGCCGGAGATCTGCGCCAGGTAATACACAACCGCAGCGGAAATTGGACTAGCCGTGATCGCCAACTGAGACGCCACTGACGACGCAGCCATCGGGCGCTCCGGACGGATACCGTTTTTCAGCGCAACATCACCGATAATAGGCATAATCGAGTACACAGCATGGCCGGTACCCAGCATGAATGTCATGGTATATGTTACCAACGGCCCCAAAATCGTGACGCGCTTGGGATTGCTACGCAAGATTCGCTCGGCAACCTGAAGCATGTACTTCAGACCACCAGCCGCTTCCAGAATGGAGGCGCAGGTTACAACCGCAAGAATAATCAACATCACAGTGATAGGTGGCGATGTCGGCGGCATCCTGAAAATGAAAACTTCAACCAGCAGGCCCAAACCGGAAACAACACCTAAACCGATACCACCAAAGCGGCTACCGGCATACAACACGAGAAGAAGGAATAAGAATTCCAAATACAGCATACCCGTTATCTCCCTATATCGAAAAATGCGGGTCTCACTATGAGACCACCAATACTTTAGGGGTAGATTGCCAGCAGGATTAAGCTTTGCTTTTGATGAAAGTCAAATTAAAACAGCTATTAATCAATGGCTCACTAATGTGTGAAGATCAGCTATAAAATGGCATACCGTAAAGATAAATGTGCTACATGTTTTGCTGCATATATTCACCGAGTATTCAATTGTATGCAACATATAGTAGTACGGTAAATTTGTGCTATAACTATATGACTACGCAATATCTGTTTCGTAAGTACCAATAAGCCCGGCTTGAACCGGGCTTAAACGCATCAGCAAACTGTGCTTATATTCTTACCTACACGTCAGACTTTGCAGGTTTAGGGCATTCCTTGGCATGACACAAATTGGCATCTATATCCTGGTTACCCAGTAAGCGCAGCCACAGTGCCGGCAGATGCTTAGGCCTTACATTCGGGCTCTCCAGCTGAACAGGGAGAGCAGAAGACCACGCCCCGTTACTGCCCAGCGTCGCAAACACAAACTTGAACGGCAAATATTCCACCATCCCCAGTCGCAAATCCGTAGCTGTCAGGCTATTACCTTCCTGCTCATATTTTACAAACTGACGGGTAAAGTCTTCCAGCATAACCAGGTGCTGCGGTTTCTCGTCCAATTTCCAGTGACCGCGATCCTTGGCAATGAAATCGATGGTCTTATCTTCGTCCAGCAAGGAGGTTAACCCTTCCCAATAAGTATCGTCATCTAACACCACAACACGCCACAGTACGGTATTGATAGGCGTCGGTGCAATAAATACAGGCTTGTCCGCCATCGGCGTATTGGCTAACTGGTCTTGTACTCGCCCCTCGACAACATTAAGCGCGATAACCGACCAACACAGATACAAGCTGGATATCGCCAGCCCGATACCGCACAACCTTGCCATCTTCCTTCGCCACAACAGACTGCCGGCCACCATGACGAGCAACGGCGCTGTATAGAGGGGATCGATGATAAAGATGCTGGACACCGCGACACTGACCGGCAGGGGCCACAACAACTGAGTGCCGTACGAGGTAAAGGCGTCCAACAACGGATGAGTAATAAGACACGCCGCAATCAGTAGCCACAGCTGCGTAAAGCCAAACTGCGTAGGCCGCCACTTCTGCCAGCACCACGCCAGTAACAACGAGAACGGTAGCAGAACAAAAATTGAGTGGCTGAAACCCCGGTGCTTCACCATATCCGACACGGGATCACCATAGTTCATCAACACATCCAAATCAGGCAGGGTGCCAAGAGCAGCACCAGCCAAAAGTACTTTGGGCGAACATTTCTTTCCTGCCACCAACCCCGCTACAGCGGCACCTAATGCGGCTTGAGTCACTGAATCCAACTTTTTCTCCTTTTCAGCCAGGTTATTTATATGAATATATATCGTTTTTTATCTGGCCGTTATTCTCAGCTAATTCGGCACACCTTATCAAAAATAGGCCGCAAAGGACAAAGTGCATACAGCAAGTAAAGTAAACAAAAGTAAAACTATGGGTTTGGTCGCAGTTCAGCACCACTGAATTCGCTACTTTAAATCAGGCAACATCAATTCACTCTGACAAAGGGAAGATGTATATGCCAACAAAAGTTTCTGAATACATGACACGCAAAGTCATCACCATCCAGCCAGAGGCCGGCCTTCGCGAAGCCTTTTTTTTGATGCGCGACGAAGCGATCCGCCATTTACCGGTAACGAATGAAGCAGGCGAGCTGATAGGCATTGTCAGTGACCGCGAGCTGCGCCGTCCGGGCTGGGTTGATGAATCACCGGATATCGGTCACGAATACGACCTGACCGACGATCTGCATATCGGTGATGTCATGATCAGAGATATAGTGCACGTTCGTACCTATGACACCCTGACCAAAGCCGTCGGTACCCTGCTCGACTACCACGTGGGGGCTGCGCCTGTACTGGATAAAACAGGCGATTTAGTCGGTATGCTATCAGCCGTTGACCTACTCAAAGCCTTTCAGAATACCCTGGAAACGCAAAAGTCGAACAAGAAAAACAGAAGTCTGGCCTGACGCCTAGAAGCACACAGGCAATAGAAAATAAGGGTCACAAGAAAAAGGCTTGCCATGATGGCAAGCCTTTCAGTATGACACGAGATCCAATATACAGACTGATTAGTTAAACAGCCCTTTCAGTAGCTTATCAGCCACTTTTTTCACCTCGTCATCTTCGGCCTTGTCACCAAGTAACTTCTCAAGCCCGCGCTCGACTTCCTTCTGTGCTTTCTTTTCCAGCTCATTGTTCTGCTTCAGCAGACCGGCCAAATCCATCGAAAACTTAGGCTCGGTCCAGTTACCTTTGACATCAATCGGCACCGTCAGATCAGCCACTTCGTCCACCTGCTTGCCGCCCTGACCTTTACTGGTCGCGACAACCGAGGTGTTCACCTTGAAGTCGATCGCTTCGCTGACAAGATTGGTATGGCCTTTACCTGCAATACGCAGCAGCGGAGAATCCAAATCCAGGTTCGAAGTCGAAGCCTTGCCTGAACCCAACTTGATGGTTGCTACCATTGCCGAAAAGTCGGTCTTTCTTTCTTCTTTAACATACTCAGCTCGCTTACCTTTCAACTTCGCCTTGGCTTCACGGATCATCTCAGGCACATTCACTCCGTAAATCGCTCCGTCGGCAAAATGAATATCGACCGTACCGGCTATATTTTCACGGATACGCTTTTCGGCCAACCCGGTGCCCGCAAGGCTCATCGTAATATCACCCTTACCCGCCAATACATCGTTGTCGGCAACATCAATCATCAGTGGCTGAACCTGAACACCACGGATCTGGTTCGTCACCTTATACGTAGGTAGCTTGCCGTTGGCATTGAGGGTCGCCTGCATTGTAATACTGCCGTCATACAGATCAGCATTAAACTGCTTAAGCTTTAGTACACCTTTGGCAACTTTCATATCTACCAGCACGTTGGCCAACTTAGCATTCGCTGCTTTGAATTTGCCCAGCTTGACGGTACCGGCAACATCCAGCCCCTTCAATGCCGACAGATCCGGCTCTTGGTTCTTGTCTGCAGCCGGAGCCGTCTGCGGCGTGGAACCGGCTGTAGTCGTTCCCGTACCTTCGTCACCAGTTTTCTGCGTCGCTTCTTTCTTGTCTAGACCGAGGAAACTATCAAGGTCAATGTTGTCGCTGTTAATCGCAAAACGAATAACCGGAATGTCAGCCGCCTTGAACGAACCTTCACCATTGACACTGAGCTCATCAACGTCTGCCTTAAACTGCGACAGGGTTGCCATGCCCTTGCTGACGTCATATTTCGCATCAGCATTAAGTTTTACAGCCATCTCAGGGCGAGGCAATGCCGCCCCTTTCAAGCCGGACTCCAGAGCCAACGCCTGCAGCTGAACCAAATCAAAGGCCTCGCTTAACTTCAAGCGAGTCTCGCCCTTGGCATCAAATACCAGATCAGGCACTTCACCTTTTGCAGCAAATGTCACAGCCGACCAGTCACCGGCTTTGAATTTGTCCACAGCCAGACTCAATGACTGAATATCATTGACCGGATCTTTAGCCGTAGCGGTCAGCTGCAGATTCTTCAGCTCAGCATTATTCAGTGCCGGCACGATAAATAGCTCAGTAGCACCGTTGGCGGTAAAGGCCAGCTCGCCATTTTGTCCCGCCACATCAAAGTCGAGCTGAGTCCACTCTCCTGGCGCAAACCGGTTCAGGGTAAGGTTCAACGCACTGATTGAGGTAAAGGTACCGGCCTGCTCATCACGAATCTCAGCACTGGCATTGACCAGTTCGACACCTTCAAGGCTGATGGTCCATGGCTGAGTGGTATCCTGAGATGATGGCGCTGGCTCAGAGGCTGTTCCTGTCTCAGACGCTGTCGCAGGCTGGCTTGGCGTAGTCTCCGCCTGCTGCTCCTGGGTCGCTGGCTGCCCGAGCCCGTCAAGGTTGCTCACACCGTCTTTGCGAGTCTGGATAAAGACACGGCCGTCTTGCAGGCTGACATGCCCTATTTCAAGATGACGGGAAAAAAGCGGGACAACGGATACCGACAGCTCGGCACTGCCCAGCTGAACCAAATTTGGCTCGGCAAAGCCTTGCGGGTTGCGAAACTCGGTCTGGCCCAGGGTAAAACCGATGCTTGGAAAGAAGCGCCAACCGATATCACCGCTGATCACCAGATCACGCCCAGTCGCCTTCTTCACCTGCTCGGTGATCAATGGCTTAAACTGATTAGGGTCAACCAGTGCCAGTAACGCACCGATCCCCACAACGATAACAACTACAATTGCCAGTACGGCATACAAAAGCTTTTTCATCGTGTCCTCGTGTTATCCGTCCACTCTAAATAAGGTTACAAGCCTGTGGGTATTTCCAGAGCCCGTTCCTGATATATCCAAGCAGTCATTTGAAGTAACTTGGCTATACGACAGCAAATAGATGTATTAGTTTTTAATTATCTGTTATTAGAGCAAAAAAATAGGCAGCCGTTAAGGCTGCCTATCAAATATTGTCATTTCCAATCAAGGCAGGCGCTGCCTGCCTCATTGCCAATGCTACGATTTCAGCAATCGAGCAATATGTGCCTTAAGCACGTCGATGGCAATGCGGTTTTTACCACCGCGTGGAACGATAATATCAGCGTACTGTTTAGACGGCTCAATAAACTGCATGAACATAGGGCGTACCGTCTTTTGGTACTGCTCAAGTACCGACTCCATCGTACGATCACGTTCAGCAACATCACGCTGAAGACGACGTAGCAGACAGATATCAAGCGGTGTATCCATAAAGACACTCGCATGCATGATTTCGCGCAGACGCGGATCGGTCAGCAGCAAGATACCTTCCAGAATGATCACCTTCTTGGGTGTCATTGGTGTGGTTTCTTCCATGCGGGTGTGCTCGCTGTAGCTATACTGCGGAACTTCTACCGCATTACCTTCAACCAGCATCTGCAAGTGGTCACAAAGCAAGTCATGATCCAAGGCATTCGGGTGATCGTAATTAGTCTTGACCCGCTCTTCCATGGTCAGGTGACTTTGATCGTTATAGTAACAATCTTCCGTGATAACACCGATCTGATGATCGCCGACTTTTTCTTTTAGCTCTTTATAAACTGTGCTGGCAATCAGACTTTTACCGGACGCAGAAGCGCCTGCGATACCGATAATGACGCATTGGTGTGAGTTTTCAGACATATCAGAAAGCACCTGTAAGACAACGTAGCGAGGTGGAAATACTCATTTAAACAACTATCTGCTTTTACATCGAAAACCAGATAATTGTGCGAATAGGTATAATTAAACCGCCTGATTATATGGATTTGTACGGCCAGATGCCAGCAAAAATGCGACACCTGGCACGATTAACTACAAAGTTTACATAATTGTTGCAATAAAAGGATTACATTGTGCGTATTGTTATCTGCTCGGCGATCGGCTCTCCCTGCCAGAACAAACGGCTAGCCACCTGACCCGCCAGGTCGATATAGGCCGCAGCCTGCTCCGAATCAGGCGACGAGGCAACCGTCGGCTTGCCGCTGTCGATATCTTCCCGGATCTTGATATGCAGCGGCAGCTGCGCCAGCAACGGAACAGAATAGTCTTTCGCCATACGCTCGGCACCACCAGTACCGAAAATCGGTTCATGGTGGCCACAGTTACTGCAAATGTGGTAGCTCATGTTTTCGACAACACCGACCACTGGCACGTTGACCTTCTCAAACATGTTGATCCCTTTGATGGCATCGGCCAACGCCAAATCCTGCGGTGTCGTAATCACCACGGCGCCGGTAACCGGGATCTGCTGGGCCAGCGTAAGTTGAATATCGCCGGTGCCCGGTGGCATATCGACGACCAAATAATCCAGGTCCGGCCACCAGGTTTCGGTAATAATCTGGGTCAGCGCCTTGGAAGCCATAGGTCCGCGCCAAATCGTCGCGCTGTCAGCCGGCACCAGGTAGCCCACCGAGTTGGTGAACAATCCACACGACTCTATCGGCAACATCATCTTGCCGTCGGGTGATTGTGGCTTCTCATCCACGGTTCCCAGCATCATAGGCACCGACGGACCGTAGATATCGGCATCGAGCAAGCCCACTTTTGCACCTTGCTTCTCCAGCCCCAATGCCAGGTTAACCGCGGTTGTCGATTTACCCACCCCACCCTTGGCCGAGCTGACCACAATAATATTCTTTACCCCACGCAGCGGTGTTTTTTCGCCGGTTGCCAGAGGCGCAACCCGGGTCGTTACGGCAAACGTCATACTCTGGGCAACATGATGAAGCTGCTGCTGGGTAATAATCCAATGCTCTAGCAGCTCTATCACCGAGTTGGCGGCAAACGGCAGCGTGATCGACACTACGCCCTGAGCCGAAACCGACACAACATTTGGCGTGTCGGCCCACTCATGATGCAGCCATGGATGCTCGAACTGATTCAGCCAACGGCAGATATCAGCCACACTCTCAAATCGGATCATTGAATCACTACTCATCGTTTTTAGCGCTCCATTATGGTTGTTCCCATCCATCGTACCACCAAAGCCTATTTATCGCCGCTATTTAGCGTGATTATCACTGGATGACGCTAGGCAATACGCTGTCCATCAGGTACTATTTGAGGCTACATTTTTTTACCCATCATGAGCGAAATAAGTAATTATGGCTGCAAATCCAAGAAAAATTCTGGTGACCTGCGCCCTACCGTACGCTAACGGTTCTATCCACTTGGGACACATGCTTGAGCATGTGCAAGCGGATATCTGGGTGCGCTATCAGCGCCTTCGCGGCAACGAAGTTCATTTCATCTGTGCAGACGATGCACACGGCACTCCAATCATGCTTAAGGCCCAGCAGATGGGTATGGAACCTGAGCAGATGATTGCCGAAGTGAGCAAAGAGCACCAGGCCGACTTTGCTGGCTTCGATATTAGCTTTGACAACTACCACAGCACACATTCCGACGAGAACCGTGAGCTGGCGTCGTTCGTTTACACTCAGCTAAAAGAGAAAGGCTTTATTACCAGCCGTACTATCTCTCAGCTATTCGACCCTGAAAAAGAAATGTTCCTGCCAGATCGCTTCGTAAAAGGAACCTGCCCGAAATGTAAGGCGGAAGACCAATACGGCGATAACTGTGACAACTGTGGCGAGACTTACAGCCCAACAGACCTTATTGAACCAAAATCTGCTGTTTCCGGCGCGACACCGGTAATGAAGGATTCCGAGCACTTCTTCTTTGACCTGCCTCAGTTCGAAGGCATGCTGCAAGAGTGGACCAAATCAGGTGCACTGCAAGACGAAACCGCCAACAAAATGCAGGAATGGTTCGAGTCTGGCCTTCAGCAATGGGATATCTCGCGTGATGCGCCGTACTTCGGCTTCGAGATCCCGGGTGAAACAGGCAAGTACTTCTACGTATGGCTGGATGCACCAATCGGCTACATGGGCTCATTTAAGAACCTGTGTGACAAGCGTGACGACCTGAACTTCGATGAATTCTGGAACAAGGACAGCTCAACCGAGCTTTACCACTTCATCGGTAAAGACATTGTCTACTTCCACAGCCTGTTCTGGCCTGCGATGCTTGACGGTGCCGGTCTGCGCAAACCAAACAATGTCTTCGTTCATGGCTACGTTACTGTAAACGGCGCGAAGATGTCGAAGTCTAAGGGTACCTTTATTAAAGCGGGTACTTATCTGGAGCATCTGGATCCAGAATGCCTGCGTTACTACTACGCGGCCAAGCTGAACAACCGTATCGACGATCTGGATCTTAACCTCGAAGATTTCACCCAGCGCGTGAACAGCGATGTCGTGAACAAGATTGTCAACCTGGCATCACGTAATGCCGGTTTCATTGCCAAGCGCTTCGAAGGCAAGCTGTCAGACAGTTTTGCCGAGCCTGAGCTATATGCCGAGTTTGTTGCCGCCTCTGATCGCATCGCTGAGCTTTACGAGAACCGTGAATACAGCCGTGCAATCCGCGAAATCACGGCACTGGCAGACAAGGCCAACCAGTACGTTGACGAAAAAGCCCCTTGGGTCGTTGCCAAGCAGGAAGGCAAAGATCAGGAGCTGCAGGAAATCTGTTCTGTCGGCATTAACCTGTTCCGCGTACTGATGACCTACCTGAAGCCTGTTATGCCTCAGCTTGCTGAGCGCACAGAGGGCTTCCTGAACGAGACCCTGACCTGGGAAGGTATTGCCCAGCCGCTGACTGGCCACGAAGTGACTAAGTTCAAGGCGCTGTTCAACCGCATCGATGCCAAGAAAGTTGAAGCTATGGTTGAATCTTCAAAAGAAGATGCCGCAGCAGAAATGGCAGCTAAAGAGAAAGCAGAAGCGGCGAAGACAGAAACTGAGCTAAGTAAAGAACCAATCGCAGACGAAATCGAGTTCGATGACTTTGCTAAAGTGGATCTTCGCATTGCGAAAATCGTGTCTTGCGAATCTGTGCCTAAAGCCAACAAGCTACTTAAGCTTGAGCTAGACCTAGGTGGCGAGACTCGTCAAGTATTCGCAGGTATCAAGTCGGCCTACAGCCCTGAAGACCTAATTGGCAAGCACACTGTAATGGTGGCTAACCTCAAGCCGCGTAAGATGAAATTCGGCATGTCTGAAGGTATGGTACTGGCAGCGGGCCCTGGTGGTGAAGATCTTTGGATCCTTGAGCCACACGAAGGTGCGCAGCCTGGTATGCGTGTGATGTAATTTTTATGCACAATTAACGCAATAATAAAGGAGCTTCGGCTCCTTTTTTTATTCCGCGCGCAATGGTCGGGAACCACTGGCTAATTGTTTCCAACTCACTGATTATCTGTAGATATTCTAAATTTATTAACCTTATCATTACCTACCAAACTGCAGACAGCTTCATAGGATATTTTCTCGGCAAAAGCAGATGTTAACGACTATTTTTATCATGATGATAAATTTCGCTTTTATTCGGTATAAACGCCACTGAAATTCGCTATTACCGATGAAGCAGCACAAAAACTGTATATATATCAACCGATAGGTTAATATTTGGTTAAATTTAATGTTTTCGGAATACCATTCTGCATCAGAAAGTGTGATCTGAAACATACCTTTGAATTTTGCACAGCATTTTACTTCGCTTTAACACCTAAACTGCTGTTAACCTGCTCCGCGCTCTGGTGAATGATTTACAGAGTGAATAATTATAAGGAGTGTTCATTTCATGCCAACACAAAAAAAGAAAATGTCCCTGACTGGTCGAGTAATTCTCGGCATGCTGCTGGGCATCTTGACAGGATTCGCTATTCGCTCCCTTTTTGCTGAGACTTCATTTGTACACGAATATCTAGTGAATGGCCTGTTTGACGTTGGTGGTGCGATCTTCATTGCTAGCTTAAAAATGCTGGTTGTACCTTTAGTATTTGTTTCTTTGGTTTGTGGTACCAGTACGCTGAACGATATCAGCACGCTAGGTCGCCTCGGGGGCAAAACCTTGTTGTTCTATCTAACAACAACGGCGATTGCCATCACCCTTGCACTGACCATGGGTAACCTGTTCCAGCCGGGAGCCGGTGCCGATCTTTCTGCCGCAACAACATTTGCAGCCAAAGAAGCCCCTTCATTGGGTGATGTCATCATCGGAATGTTCCCGACGAACCCAATCAACTCTATGGCTCAAGGCAATACACTTCAAATTATCGTGTTTGCTATTCTGTTCGGTATTGCCATTAGTGCTGCCGGCAAGCCAGGTGAGCGTATTGCTGCTGTCTTTGCCGATCTTAACGAAGTCATCATGAAGCTGGTCGCGCTGCTAATGCATATTGCGCCTTACGGTGTCTTCTTCCTAATGGCGAAACTGTTCACAGGAATCGGCCTTGATGCCATCTACAACCTGTTTGGCTACTTCGTGGTCCTAACTTGTACCCTGTTGATTCACGGTCTGGTTGTATACAGCACAATGCTGAAGGTATTCACCGGTTTGAGCCCGAAGACATTCTTGAAAAAGATGGAAGATGCAATCATGTTTGCCTTCTCCACGGCTTCGTCAAACGCAACCATTCCGGTAACGATGGAAACAGCGACCAAACGTCTTGGTGCTTCTAACCGTATCGCTTCGTTTACCGTACCACTAGGTGCAACCATCAACATGGATGGCACTGCAATCATGCAGGGTGTTGCGACAGCGTTCATTGCTCAGGCTTTCAACATTGACCTGACAATGGGTGACTACATGGCAGTCATCGTTACAGCAACACTTGCCTCTATCGGTACAGCTGGTGTTCCGGGCGTCGGCCTGATCATGCTGGCAATGGTACTGAGCCAGGTAGGCCTGCCAGTTGAAGGTATCGCGATTATCATGGGTGTCGATCGACTACTTGATATGATCCGTACTGCCGTCAACATCACTGGTGACAGTGCGGTAACCTGTATTGTGGCCAAGTCTGAAGGTGAGCTGGATGTTAATCGATTCAATGACCCGGCAGCAGGCGAGAAAGATGAAGAAGTCCATCTTCACCCGCAAGCCAAAACAGCCAGCTTCGACTAACAGTCAACGCTGACTATAGCGGCAACATAGCAAATCCCATTAAAAGCCCCGCAAGGGGCTTTTTTGCACCATTAGGAAACATACTTGCCCCATCAACGCCCAAGGTTGTGATCTTGATAAACAATCAAACGGTAACTAGCTGATAAATATTAAAAAATAAACCATGCCGACAGATTATTCAACGGCACACTTATTGCGTTATTCCCTCTATGAAGCACCATTGATGCTGGAGGGAAAATGCTTATCATGTCATTGATTATTGGAGTTGTGTTTAGTCTCGGCTATTACACCTACCATGTAAGGCAGAGCAATTCACTGCTGCAAAACCGCTTTAACCAGGTGATCGGCCTACGCCAGCTTATTCATCTGTTACGCTTTCACCGTCGACAGACTCACCAGTTGCTGAGTAGCAGCGGGACTTTCCTTGGAAAGGAGCAACCTTTAAACGAATCACTGGCAATCCAGAGCCTGCTTCGGACTCTAATCAGCCAGGCTGAGCACTCGCAAAAGCCCATGTACCGGATATTAATGAAGCGCATTACATCATTACTGGACGAGTGGCCGCGGTACTCTTTACAGCGAAATCAAGCCGTTCACGGCAAGGCTATCCGTCATGTCCTGTACCTGATTGATGACACCATCACCCAGAGCCTGCTGGCTGCTGACAAAGAACATGTCTTTCAACAATACCAGTCGACCTGGCCTGTCACTCTAAACGCTATCGACAGTTTGAGCCGTTTTCGCCACACTATTCACAGCTATCATCCGAACAGTACGGCGATAAAGCGCGAACTCGGTTTACATACCCAGATCCTGCGCCGACGTCTCGGCCAGATGACAGTTAGAAGCAGCAACCCTGCTCCGCCACTCATCATTGAGGCACTGTTTGAGCAATTCGACAAGATTGACCTGGACAACCCGGACCCGGGTCTGGTCAAAGAGCAGCTTTATCATTTTTCTCTGCAGGTCTCTGAGGCAATCTTCAACCTATTCGATCTGGTTCTCGGTGATATCGGCAAAGAAGTCTCGATCAGGCTTCCCGAACTCCCTGTCGATGCCAGCAATGTAGTCAAGCTACCTAAGCCTGTTCAGGCTGCTGACAGTTCAAAACAAAAAAACCCAGCCTAGGCTGGGTTTTTATTAAACAAAAGCGGCAATTAACCGATATGTGTTTCACCGTTCATGTACTTGCGCAGTACTTCAGGGATCATAATGCGACCATCTGCTTCCTGATTGTTTTCAAGAATCGCAACCATGGTACGGCCAACAGCCAGACCAGAACCGTTCAGTGTATGAACAAGCTCTGGCTTCTTCTCGCCCTTACGACGGAAACGAGCCTGCATACGGCGAGCCTGGAAATCCCACATGTTTGAACAAGAAGAGATTTCACGGTAAGTTTCTTGAGCAGGAACCCATACTTCAAGATCGTATGTTTTCGCTGCACCGAAGCCCATGTCACCAGTACAAAGAACCACTTTACGGTAAGGAAGCTCTAGCAACTGAAGAACTTTCTCAGCATGGCCAGTCAGTTCTTCCAGTGCCGCCATTGAATCTTCAGGTTTGGTGATCTGTACCAGCTCTACTTTGTCGAATTGGTGCATACGGATCAGGCCACGGGTATCACGACCGTAAGAACCCGCCTCTGAGCGGAAACACGGCGTGTGTGCCGTCATCTTAAGCGGTAGCTCAGCTTCGTCTGTAATGGTATCGCGAACCATGTTGGTCACTGGTACTTCCGCAGTCGGGATCAGTGACATACCTACGCCTTCTTCAGTTGCAGGCTTGGTGTGGAACAGGTCTTCACCAAATTTAGGTAGCTGGCCAGTACCGAACAGGCTGTCTTTGTTCACCAGGTATGGTACATACATTTCGGTGTAGCCATGCTCGTCAGTGTGAAGATCCAGCATGAACTGGGCAATCGCACGGTGCAGGCGGGCAAATTTGCCCTTCATCACGATAAAGCGCGAACCCGAGATCTTTACTGCACTTGCAAAGTCAAGACCGCCTGCCAGCTCACCAAGATCAACGTGATCTTTAACTTCGAAATCGTAAGTCTTAGGCTGGCCCCAACGAGACACTTCAACATTCTCGTCTTCGTCTTTACCCGCAGGAACGCTGTCATCCGGCAGGTTAGGCACAGAAAGCGTAATATCCTGAAGCTCAATTTGAAGCTCAGCTAGCGCCTTTTTCGCTTCATCCAGCTCACCGCCAAGGTTGGCAACTTCAGCCAGAATCTTTTCAGCAGCTTCGTGATCGCCTGTAGCTTTAGCTTGACCAATCGACTTCGATCGCGAGTTACGCAAAGCCTGTAGCTCTTCAGTCTTAACTTGAAGGGACTTACGTTGCTCTTCTAGGTTGCGTAATTTTTCTACGTCAAGGGTAAAACCACGACGTGCGAGTTTTGCAGCTGTTTCATCCAGCTCAGTTCGAAGTAATTTAGAATCTAGCATGCTAATCCTGTGCTCTTAATATTCTGAAATGCACGTTATTTAGACAATTCTTGTCAAAATAATCTTAGGTTTACGAAACGCCAGTCAATCTGACGTCAATAGTTCAACGATACCCAAAAAGCCTTATTATTGGTAGCGCTTTAATGCGCTTTTTGCATCTAAAGAAGCAAGATAATCCAACTTTTCGGTAATTTTAGTTTCCAAACCGCGATTTGTTGGGTGATAGTAGCGTGTACCTTCCATTTCCGGCGGGAAGTAACACTCACCGGCCGCATAGGCACCCGGCTCATCATGGGCATAACGGTATTCGGCACCATAGCCCAGATCCTTCATTAGTCGCGTAGGGGCATTACGCAAATGATTGGGGACCTCGTAGTCAGGATGGTTCATCGCATCCGCCTTCGCCTGCTTGAATGCTGTATAGACTGCATTGCTTTTCGGTGCACTGGCAAGGTAGATAATTGCCTGCGCAATGGCACGCTCCCCTTCGTAAGCGCCAACCCGGGTAAAACAGTCCCAGGCCGAAATAGCCACCTGCATCGCCCGCGGATCGGCATTACCAATATCCTCGGAAGCAATTGCCAGCAGGCGACGAGCCACGTAAAGCGGATCGCAACCAGCCTGCAGCATACGGGCAAACCAATACAGGGCACCGTCAGGACTCGAACCGCGGATCGACTTATGTACCGCAGAAATCATGTCATACCAAAGGTCGCCTTTATTGTCGAAACGGGCTATTTTTTCGCCTGCAACTTCTGCAAGCAGCGACAGGGTGATCGGCTTGATGCCTTTTTCGTTCTCTTCTGCCATGTCGATGAGCTGCTCAAGATAGTTCAGTGACATACGCGCATCACCACATACCAGATCAGCCAATCTTTCTTTCACATCATCGACAAATTCAAGGTTGGTATCGCTGATCCCGCGTTCAGTATCCGTCAGGGCCTGCTCGATAACCTCGAGAATATCTGTCGACTCCAGCGACTTGAGCTTGTAGACACGGGCCCGTGACAACAGTGCGTTGTTGAGCTCAAACGACGGATTCTCTGTCGTTGCACCGATAAACGTCACGGTGCCATCTTCAATATGCGGCAAAAACGCATCTTGCTGACTTTTATTGAAACGGTGCACCTCGTCGACAAACAAGATAGTCCGTCGCCCGGCCATTTTGTTATCGCGGGCTTTGTCGATGGCGGCCCGGATATCTTTCACCCCGGAGGTAACGGCCGACACACGCTCAACTTCAGCATTGGCATAATTAGCAGCCACTTCGGCCAATGTCGTCTTGCCTGTCCCCGGCGGCCCCCAGAGGATCATCGAATGAAGGTGACCAGCTTCAAGCGCACGCCTGAGTGGCTTTCCCTCGCCCAGAATATGGCGCTGGCCGATATATTCCTCAACCTTACGCGGCCGCATACGTGCAGCCAGCGGGCGGAAATCTGACGAGAAATCGAGGCTGAAGTTATTCAAAATAACAGCTCCTTAAAACGAAATTAGGCGGCACAAGGGTGCCACCTAAGAAAAGTGCGAACGGCAGTTCCGGCGTTAGTTACGCTGGTCGTCAAGCTCTACACCTTTTGGCGGTGTAAACTTAAACAGGTCACTCGGTTGCGCTTTGCCGCTGAACTTACTGAACGAGAAGTTGCTGCGCTGGCCGTCCTGCTCAACCACCGAGAAACTGCGTACTTCACCACTCTTGGCGACCGTTACCACGAACTTGCCCATCGAAGAGGTACGATCTTTCGGTGTCAGAGTAAAAGTATCGGCGGTCTGGGCAACATTGTATTTCGCCCAGTCAGCCGTGTTGTTGCGAGTTAGCAGTACAAACGGAGTTTGTTCAGTCGCATCGGCAAGCCACATTGCCGTCACCTGCTCGATAAACGGACTGTAATACCAGAGTGTCTTGCCATCCGAGATCAGCAGGTTTTCATCCGGCATCACCGTATTCCAGCGAAACAGGTTCGGACGTTGAATCGCAACATCCCCTTCCCCTTCCACCAGCAAATCACCTTCCGGGCTAATGACTTTTTGCTTAAATTCGGCACTGAAAGCATTCACTTTACCCAGCCTTGTGCTCAGCTCCTGCTGCGGCGTTGCCCATGCAGCGGAAGATAAGAAAACAGGGGCTGCGACAAGCAGACTTACTAATACTTTTTTTATCATTATGACTTAACCTTTTCGGTTCAAAACTGTTCAAATCGTTTGTGAACTGTCTCCAAAACCGCTCGGAAACAGTTATTGACTTCGGTTCTCACTCAGGCCCGCCTTCTCAGATCACTTCCTGATATAGCCTAGTCCTGTGGGGGTGGCGGTGGTGCCAACACCTCACGGTTGCCATTATGCCCCGGGGCACTGACGATACCATGCGCTTCCAGCTGCTCGACAATTCGCGCAGCCCGGTTGTAACCAATCTTAAATTTACGCTGCACGCCCGATACAGAGCCTCGGCGAGATTCGGCAACAAACGCCGCCACCTGATCAAACAACTGGTCGAGATCATCGTCACCGCCACCAGCAGCCTCGCCCGGTAGCAAGCCTTCAGCCCCCTGATCAGCATTCAGAATACCGTCGATATACTGCGGCTTCCCGCGAGCTTTCCAGTCATTAACCACATTGTGGACATCATCATCAGAGGCAAATGCGCCGTGAACTCGGACAGGATGGTTTTTACCTGCAGGCAGGTACAGCATATCACCCATGCCCAGCAAGGACTCCGCCCCGCCCTGGTCCAAAATGGTTCTCGAGTCCGTCTTGGTTGATACCGTAAAGGCCATTCGGCTAGGAATGTTCGCCTTGATCAAGCCTGTTATCACATCAACTGACGGCCGCTGAGTCGCCAGTACCAGGTGGATGCCAGCCGCACGGGCCTTCTGGGCCAGACGGGCAATCAGCTCTTCAACCTTCTTGCCGACGACCATCATCAAATCAGCGAACTCATCGACAATAACCACTATGCTTGGCATTTTTTCAAGCATTGGCGGGTATTCATCCATACTGTCTCCCGGTTTCCACAACGGATCGTGGATCGGGTGGCCAGCCGCCGCCGCTTCTGCCAGCTTGGCGTTGTAACCGGCCAGATTACGTACTCCGACCGCAGCCATCAGTTTGTATCGGCGCTCCATTTCCCCGACACACCAGCGCAGGGCGTTACCGGCATCTTTCATGTCAGTAACAACTTCGGTCAGCAAGTGCGGGATACCTTCGTAAATGGAAAGCTCCAGCATTTTCGGGTCAATCATGATGAAACGACAGTCTTCAGGCTTACACTTATACAGCAAGCTGACGATCATGACGTTCACACCCACCGACTTACCCGAGCCCGTGGTACCGGCTACCAACAAGTGCGGCATCTTGCTCAGGTCGGCGACAATCGCTTCCCCGGCAATATCATAGCCAAGCACAATCGGCAGGGCTGCCTTCATATCCTGGAACCGCTCGCTGCCCACCACTTCCGACATGTAGACAGTTTCGCGATTGACGTTTGGCAGCTCCAGACCGATATAGGGCTTGCCCGGAATAACTTCGACCACACGTACGGCTGAAGCCGACAGTGCCCTGGCCAAGTCTTTCGCCAGGCCGGAAATCCGGCTGACCTTCACACCCGGCGCCAAATCCAGCTCGTAACGGGTGATTACCGGCCCCGGATAGACTCCCACGACCTTGGCTTTAATTTTATAGTCAGCCAATTTTGATTCGACCAGCATGGCCGTTTGTTTCAGTTCCTCTTCACTGGCCGGTTCGACAGTCTGTCGCGCCGGAGCCAGCAAATCAAGGGTCGGCATCGGTGTTGTCGGCACCGGTAAATCCGCTTCTTTCTTCATCAGAAACGGATTATCCAACCCTGCCGCATGAGCCTGTGCCTTCTGGGCATCGCGGATCTTCTGCAAGAATGCTTCCTCG
Source organism: Photobacterium alginatilyticum (assembly GCF_009910675.1). Taxonomy (GTDB): domain Bacteria; phylum Pseudomonadota; class Gammaproteobacteria; order Enterobacterales; family Vibrionaceae; genus Photobacterium; species Photobacterium alginatilyticum. Next base: position 36,406 of record NZ_RSEJ01000002.1, read on the forward strand.
TCACTGACATCGCTATCATCTGCAACACCGCTTTCCTGCTCGGCACGCTCCAGTTCCGACATGCCGTCGTGGACACCAATCTCAATATCATCGGAGACAGGCATCACCTCCGGCGTCACAGCTTCAGGCTGCGAGTCTGCAACGCTCGGGACCGGCTGACTCTCTTCCGATACTACGGATCCCATCTGAACTGAATGTGAACCTGGCTCGGTAGCTGCCGACTCAATAACCGCTGGCTGTGGCTGCAAGACTTCAGGTTCATCAAATTCGGATTCTGTTATCACAGGCTCCGGTGTAACTGGCTGCATTGTGACAGATTGTGTTGCTACAGGCGGTGTTGCAGGCTGCGAGGCGTTTTGGACAACAGGCTCTGGCAAAGGCTCAGCGAAAGTGGTGCTGTCATCAGCAACTACGCTTTGCATAGCGTCCGTGTCAATGGTCGGCAAGGTATCTTGCTCATCCATATAGACCGTGAAATTTTCGTCTTTATCGAGTTCTCGCTCAAGCTCAGCAATCGTGAGCCCCTTGGCCTTTTGCGGCTGCCTGCTCGTTATCGGCTCAGGTTGCCTATTCTCTGAAAATATAGACTCATGCTGTACTGGCGGCTCAATGCTACCCAATTCCGAATGCGCCGCAGTCAGCTCGACAAGTTCTTCTACCTGACCGTCGACCAGCACATCCTCAACGGTAATTGCATCAGAGTGAACGACCGGGCTAGGTTTTAAGCGCTCTGGCATAACAATCTTGGGCGAGGACGGCGCATCGCTCCACGCTTGTTCGGAAAACTGCGGCTCTGTTCGAGACTCTCGGCGTGGTTCTCTGCGCTCAGCAGTACTCTCTGCAGCACTTGGCTTGCTCGATGACGCCAGCAGAACATCATCGGCATCCGGCGCTTCAGCCTGGCTTTCCTGGGCAAGTTGAGCGGCGTACGCAGTCTGTTGCTCATCCGGAATATCGGCGGCAAATGGCGTCAGCACCTCTGATTTATCCGAGCGCACCTTGTTAAGCAACCAGGCCAATGCTCCCAGAGTTGTCTCCCCCAAGGTATCGACAATGGTCAGCCAGGAAATACCGGTAAATAGCGTAAAGCCCACCGCCCAGATAAACATCAGCACCAATGTCGTTCCAAGCAGATTAAGCATCGGCAGGGCCATATTCGAGACGACATCGCCTATTACGCCACCGGAGGAAAAGTACCAGATATCATCGAAGTTAAGATCAGCCAGCCCGCAGCTGGTCAGAAACAACAGCAACAGGCCCAGCAGCCGGGTGCCATAAATCATGAAGTCGATGGTCTCGCGCTCACCACGACGACGGAAAATCACCCATGCCCCCAATACAATCGCCACAGGCAACGGGTAGGCCAGCGAGCCGAGGGTAAACAGAAAAGTATCTGCCACCAGTGCGCCCAGTGCACCGGCTTTGTTTTGCACGGGCCCTTCCCAGGCCGTTTGTGACCACGAAGGATCGGCTGGATCAAAACTTACCAGGGCAACCATGATAAATATCGCGGCCAATATGCCTATGATCAGAAAGCTTTCTAGCAGACGCTGTCCCCCAGAAAGGCGTATTTTTGGCTGCTGTGTGCCTTTAACTTTCCTCAAAAAACACTCCGGTGTAACAATTGTTGTCGCCTGGTTCCCTATCAGCCGATGCGCAAGGCTTTGCACTATTGATTATGGTGATTAACTGGTGCAAAAGGCTGTCGGTCAGGTCAATTTAAATCTAGTGCCCTATCTTATACCACTTGTCGTCTTTTTTTGACTATTACAAGAAAAGTGGGAGCAAAGCACTAAACTCACGAGATTTCTCTGTCGCGCAGAAAAGCAAATGCCATTGTAAACATTTGTCGAAAGGAAAGATTCATCAGAGTGTTAATTCAGCGCGGCAGGTGGCGAATTATTGTGCATACGGTGAGTTTTGTAGGGGATAAAACAAATCAAGCGGCCTAGGCCGCTTAATTTATGACCGTCAGAACGGCAATGTCATGCAGGATTAGCGAGTCTTGATAACCAGGTTGTTGGTCTGCTTCACTTCTTCCATGACGACATAGGTACGGGTGTCATTTACGCCAGGCAAGCGTAGCAGGGTTTCACCCAGCAGCTTACGGTACGCTGACATATCTGATACGCGAGTTTTCAACAGGTAGTCGAAATCACCAGATACCAAGTGACATTCCTGAATGTCTTCCAGCTCTTGAACAGACTTATTGAACTGTTCAAATACATCTGGCGCACCGCGGTTAAGCGTAATTTCAACGAAAACCAGCAGTGATGCATCAAGAAATTGGGGATTTAGCAGAGCCGTATAGCCGCTAATGTACCCTTGACGCTCCAGTCGACGAACACGTTCGAGACACGGAGTTGGAGATAAGCCTACACGTTTTGATAACTCAACATTTGAGATACGACCGTCTTTTTGCAGTTCATTCAATATGTTACGGTCAATTCTATCCAATTCCTTGGATGGTTTCTTTTTGGTATCTACCATTTTTTATTCCACCTTCTTACTTCCTTGCAAAAAAATATACTACAACTTTCTATTATTTAGAATCAAATACTCTGATAGTCAAACTATACTGCCAATAGATCCGCATTTACAACCTTGTCAATAGCCAATCGTACTATGATGCCAAGGGAGAAGCAGGATGATCATTGGTGTACCCAAAGAAATCAAAAACCACGAATATCGCGTCGGGCTGGTTACCAGCAGCGTTCGTGAACTGGTCTCATTAGGCCATCAGGTTCTCATCGAAACCAATGCCGGTAGTGGAATTGGTCTATCTGATTCAGACTATCAAGCTGCTGGCGCTTCAATTATTTCAACTGCTAAAGAAGTTTTTACCAGATCAGAGATGATTGTCAAAGTAAAAGAGCCTCAAGCAGCAGAAAGAGCCATGCTGAATGAAGGACAAATTTTATTCACTTATCTCCATCTTGCCCCAGATTTTCCACAAACAAAAGACCTAATTGACAGCAAAGCTATCTGTATAGCTTATGAAACGGTCACAGATCATCTAGGAAGACTACCATTATTGGCACCAATGTCTGAAGTTGCCGGCAGAATGTCTATCCAGGCAGGAGCACAAACTCTAGAGAATTCTAATGGTGGACGCGGGTTGTTACTCAGCGGAGTTCCCGGCGTAGAACCTGCTAAAGTTGTCGTCCTCGGTGGTGGTGTCGTCGGCTCTAACGCGGCAAGAATGGCCATTGGCATGCGAGCCGATGTCACGATCCTCGACCGTAACCTCGATACCCTTCGTGCCCTCGATGTCGAATTTCAGGGCAAGGCCAAAGTCATCTACTCTACCCACGAAGCGATTGACCGGCTGGTTCCCGATGCAGACGTGATTATCGGCGCCGTACTGATCCCGGGGGCAGCCGCACCGAAACTGATCACCGCCGAGCACGTGAAGCAGATGAAGCCAGGCTCGGCGCTGGTTGATGTGGCCATCGACCAGGGCGGCTGCTTTGAAACATCGCATCCGACGACCCATACCGATCCGACCTATATTGTCGATGATGTCGTTCACTACTGCGTTGCCAATATGCCCGGCGCTGTTGCCCGCACCTCGGCGTTTGCCCTCAATAATGCAACCTTGCCCTACGTGATCAAACTTGCCAGTAGCGGTTACAAGAAAGCATTGCTGGACGATCCGGGATTCCTTGCCGGACTGAACGTGATCCATGGCAAAATCACCTGCAAAGAAGTCGCCGAAGCGTTCGATTTGCACTATACCGACCCAGAGGTTGCAATCAGTATGCATTAAAATATGCGACTCACTTATTAGAACCACTAGAAATAAGTGAGTCGGAACAATACTAAGGTGTTGTGACTTACCCGCGGGAAGCCTGACTAAGTGCTTCCCTGTTCAAACGATCTTCAATTCAAGGCTACTGACTTCCCCGTACACGTTATCTTGGGAGTAACGTCACCGGGGCACTTTCCTTACGTCCTCAATTTACCTACAATCACCCTTCTACATGATAATAATCTCATTTCAGCCTGGAGAAGTAATGAGTAACGTAAGACATTGTAAACTGCTCATCCTTGGTTCTGGTCCTGCTGGCTATACTGCCGCTGTCTATGCCGCACGTGCTAACCTAAATCCTGTAATGGTAACCGGCATGCAGCAAGGCGGTCAGCTGACGACGACAACCGAAGTAGAAAACTGGCCAGGTGATGCAGAAGGCCTGACCGGCCCTGCGCTAATGGATCGAATGAAAGAGCACGCTGAAAAGTTCGATACTGAGATCATTTTTGACCATATCAACGAGACCGATTTTAGCCAGCGCCCATTCCGCCTGAAAGGCGACAGCGGCGAATACACCTGCGACGCTTTGATCATTGCCACCGGAGCTTCAGCCAAGTACCTCGGTCTGGAATCAGAAGAAAACTTCAAGGGCCGTGGCGTTTCCGCCTGCGCGACCTGTGACGGATTTTTCTACCGCAATCAGAAAGTGGCCGTTGTTGGCGGCGGTAATACCGCAGTCGAAGAAGCACTGTACCTGTCAAACATTGCGTCGGAAGTCCACCTTATTCACCGCCGCGACTCATTCCGTTCAGAGAAGATTCTTATCAAACGCCTGATGGACAAGGTAGAGAACGGCAATATCATTCTTCATACTGATCGCACTCTGGACGAAGTATTGGGTGATGATATGGGGGTGACGGCTGTTCGCATTAAGGACACCAAGTCTGATGCCACTGAGACCATCGATGTCATGGGTGCCTTTATTGCCATTGGCCACCAGCCAAACACCGGGATCTTCGAAGGTCAGCTTGATATGGCCAACGGCTACATCAAGGTACAATCTGGCACCGAGGGCAATGCGACCCAAACCAGTGTCGAAGGTGTCTTTGCCGCCGGTGACGTCATGGATCACACCTACCGTCAGGCTATCACCTCGGCAGGTACAGGATGTATGGCAGCCCTTGACGCCGAGCGCTTCCTGGACGCACTAGAAGAACAAAAATAATCAAAATCGGCCGCTACCCCGTAGCGGCTGCTTTTAGCCTTCTACCTTTCTGCTCGCTGCCATTTACGGCACAAGATATCTTATGGACAAACAATTACAACGAGACTTGACCAAGTGGTTAAAGTCACAAAGCAAGCTCGCCAAACGCTGGCTGATGTTCAGTGTCGGGCTTGGATTTCTTTCCGGGGTGCTACTCGTCGGCCAGGCTGCGCTGCTTGCCCACATTCTCCATCAACTTATTATCGAACAGACTGATAAATATGAGCTGGTAAACAGTTTTCTCGGTCTGATCCTGATTGTCGGACTCCGCGCAGGCTGCAGCTGGGGACGTGAAATATACGGTTACCGCTGCGGCGAACAAATCCGGCTTCATATTCGACAGCTTATCCTTAACCGCCTGCACAACCTTGGCCCGGCCTACATCAAGGGCAAACCGGCAGGTACCTGGGCCAGTCTGGTACTGGAACAGGTTGAAGAAATGCAAGATTTCTTCTCGCGCTATATCCCGCAGATGTCTATTGCGGTGCTGGTTCCGCTGGTTATCCTGTTTGCCGTCTTTCCGCTGAACTGGGCTGCCGGTCTGATTTTCCTGATCACCGCCCCGCTGGTGCCGATTTTCATGGCACTGGTTGGTTTAGGTGCGGCTGATGCCAACCGACGCAACTTTAAGGCCCTACAACGCCTTTCAGGGCATTTTTACGACCGCCTGCAGGGATTATCGACACTTCGTTTGTTTAACCGCGCAGAAGCCGAAGCAGAGAACTTACACGCTGCCTCGCATGTACTGCGCAAGCGTACGATGGAAGTATTGCGACTCGCCTTCCTTTCCTCGGCAGTGCTGGAGTTTTTCTCTGCCATCTCGGTGGCCATCGTTGCCGTCTACTTTGGCTTTGCCTTCATCGGCGAGCTGAACTTCGGTAACTACGGTGTCCCGCTATCGCTATTTACCGGTTTGTTTGTGCTGGTACTGGCCCCTGAGTTTTATCAACCGCTGCGCGATTTAGGGACTTTCTACCATGCCAAGGCCCAGGCCATTGGTGCCGCAGAGTCGATTGTCGAGTTTCTCAATGCGGAAGCCGACGAGATGACCCAAGGTGACGAGGAGTTACCGTCACCTGAAACCATCCGGATCAGCGTTCAGGATCTGGAAGTACTGAGTCCGCAGGGCCAGATTCTGGCTGGCCCACTGAGCTTTGACATTCAGGCCCATGAGCAAGTTGCCCTTGTCGGCCCGAGCGGTGCCGGTAAAACCAGCCTGCTCAATGCGCTACTGGGCTTTCTGCCATATCGTGGCAGCCTGAAAATCAACGGTGTAGAACTCAAGCAGCTTGACCATAGCGAATGGCGCCAGACAATCAGCTGGGTGGGGCAAAACCCGCTGCTGGTACACGGTACCGTGCGTGACAATATTACCCTCGGCAACCCACTGGCGACCGATAAGCATGTTACTCAGGTTGCGCAGCAGGCCTATGCCGATGAATTTATCAGCCGCCTTGAGAAAGGCTACAGCCATCAGGTCGGCGACCGCTCCGGTGGCCTGTCTGTTGGTCAGGCACAACGTATCGCTGTCGCACGGGCCATGTTACAAAACGGTGCCTTCTGGTTACTGGACGAGCCGACAGCCAGCCTGGATGCCAACAGTGAACACCTGGTACTGGAAAGCCTGACAATGGCTGTCAAAGGCCAGACTACCCTAATGGTCAGCCACCGCCTTGACCAGTTAGCGGCCATGGATCGTGTACTGGTGCTGGAAAACGGCAAACTGGTTCAGAACGGTCATTTTGATCACATCCGCCAGCACGGCCTGCTCGCCGATATGCTCGCCCACACAGACAAGAGGGATCTCGATGCGTGATTTAATCCCTTACCTGAAACTCTATCGCAAACACTGGTTTGGCCTGACACTCGGCATGCTACTTGGATTGGCAACCCTGTTGTCAGCGCTCAGCCTGCTGACGCTTTCAGGGTGGTTTATCGCCGCCTCTGCCGTAGCCGGACTGACTATTGCCCGGGAAACCTTTAACTACATGCTACCGGGAGCCGGTGTACGGGGATTCTCGATGGCACGTACTGCCGGTCGCTGGGGCGAACGCGTAGTCAGCCACAACGCCACCTTCAAGCTGCTTGCCGATCTGCGTCTGTTCTTCTTTCGCAAACTGACGCCGCTGATCCCCGGCCGCCAGGCAAACCTGCGGGATGCCGATTTGCTCAATCGCCTGGTTGCCGACGTAGATGCTATGGACCATGTGTACCTGCGTCTTGTCAGCCCGCTGGTGATCGGCGTCATTGCCCTGCTGGCGATCACCGGCTTTCTGGCCTGGTTTGATCTTGTTATCGGCCTGACACTGGGCTTCATTCTATTGGCGCTGATGTTCACCCTGCCAGTTATCTTTTATCGGTTAGGTAAAACCAATGGTGAAGCACTGACCTATGCCAAGGCCAACTATCGGGTAAAACTACTCGACTGGATCCAGGGCCATGCCGAACTGCTGCTGTTCAATGCCGAAGAGCGCTACCGTGAACAGGCTATTGCCGAACAAGACGCCTTACTTGCTGCACAGCGCAAGATGGCAAGCCTTACCGGTCTTGCTAATGCGATTCTGATGGCAGCAACAGGCTGGACACTGGTCCTGATCACCTGGATTGCTGCCGACGGTATTGGCGGTGCAGCCCCCGATCCGTTTGTTGCCATGGTTGCCTTTGCCACCATGGCAAGCTTCGAGATCATGATGCCGGTTGCCGGTGCTTTCCAGTACCTGGGGCAGACATTGACCTCTGCCCGCCGCCTGAATGAGATTATTGAAGCGACACCCGACACACCGTTTGATCCGAACGGTCATCAAGCGCAGGTCAACGGTGATATCAGTATTCGCAATATCACCTACACCTACTATGGTAGCGACGAGCCGGTACTGAAAGATGTCTCTCTTGAACTGAAACAGGGCGAAAAACTGGCTCTGCTTGGCCGTACAGGCTGTGGCAAATCGACACTGCTGCAACTGCTGACCCGTAACTGGGATCCGCAGCAAGGCGACATCAGTATTGATGGTATCGCCCTGCCAGCATGGCACGAAGACTCACTGCGCCAGGCGATCACTGTCGTTAGCCAACGAGTGGATGTCTTCAATGGCTCGCTGCGTGAAAACCTTGTTCTTGCCAAGCCGGATGGCTCTGATGATGAATTCAGGGACGCACTGGCAAAAGTCGGTCTTGAGGCCCTGCTTGAAGGCAAAGGGCTGGATACCTGGCTGGGAGAAGGTGGCCGTCAGATTTCGGGGGGCGAACGCCGCCGGATCGGTATTGCCCGCGCGCTACTGCATGATGCGCCCATCCTGCTGATGGACGAACCCACCGAAGGGCTGGATCGTCGTACAGAGCAGCAGATCATCAAATTGCTGCTTGATCATGCCAAAGACAAAACCGTATTGTTCATCACACACCGCCTTGTCGGGCTGGATCAGATGGATCAGATTTGCCTGATGGATGAAGGGAAAATCATCGAGAGCGGGCAGCATGATATGCTCTTGGCCGAAGGCGGCCGCTATGCCGAACTGTGCAACCGGATCTAGAAACTAGAAAAGATTAAGCGAGGGATACAGGTCCCTCGCTTTTTTTATTTTGAGCCTTACGTTACAGAACCTTATCGACCCTGACCCCTTCGTCAAAATAGAGGATCCGCACACTGTCTCCACGCTGGAATATCATTTGCTGGTCGACATCCTGAATCACATCGATGAGCCTGCCATCCTCCGTTTTAATCAGAAGTTCAACCAATCGATAATCAACGACCTTCTGGACCGGTTGACGATTATGGGCAATACCAGCCCCGGCGACAACACCCACTGCGGTAGCTACTTCACGCCCGGTGCCACCACCGAACTGATTACCGATCAACCCTCCAACAACACCACCAAGCAGGGTTTCCCACCCGTTGCGCTGGGAGTTAATGACCTCCTGATGAGAAATATAACGTACCGAATCGACATCACCGAACACGATTTTATTAACCGTACGGGCCTCGTTTCGATTATATGGCGCAGCTGTCGCAACAAGAGGAAGCAATAGCAGTAACATTAAGAACTTTCTCATCATATAATTTCCTCAATGGGGGTAACTGTATATCTAGCTACCTATATTATTTATTCTTGTATTAAGCACCAACGACTACAGTACTTATGGCTATCTATCTGCCGGAACTCGATCCGGTCAATACACAGTTTCCGGTGGCGGAAACCGCCCTGGACGACCCCAACGGACTGCTGGCATTTGGCGGCGACCTGAGACCTGAGCGCCTGCTCTCTGCCTATCGCCAGGGTATTTTCCCCTGGTATTCAGAAGGCGAGCCCATCCTCTGGTGGAGCCCGGCCCCGCGTGCCGTCTTCCTTCCCGATAAATTCAGGCCAAGCAAAAGCTTACGCAAGTTTTTCCGAAAATCAGGGTACCAAGTCACCCTGAACAAAGCCTGTCACGATGTGATTCGCCTGTGTGCCGACAGCCGTGGCCCGGAAGAAACCTGGATCACTGCCGATATGATGCAGGCATACCAGCTAATGCATAACCTCGGCTACTGTCATTCAGTAGAAGTATGGCAGGACAGCACCCTCGTAGGCGGTCTCTATGGAATTCAGATTGGTACTGTGTTCTGCGGCGAGTCAATGTTTTCCCTGGCCGATAATGCATCTAAAATTGCCTTGTGGCTCTTCTGTCAGCATTTTCACGCTCACGGCGGCACGCTGATTGACTGTCAGATCATGAATGATCACTTAGCTTCGCTAGGGGCGGTTGAAATTGAACGCTCTCCATTTATGCAATTTTTGCAACAGCAAAGAGATGCCATACTAGAAGAAAGCTGTTACCAACCTCGGGAGCTGCATCAGTAAACTCATGACCAGCTATAATAAATTGTCGCTACGAATCGGTCTGACCCCGACCTCTGACTGTAACTACCTGCCCGATGAGCAGGAACAACTTGGCGTGGTCATGGATCACCAGTGGCTGACACCTCTGGGCTATGGCGTGCTCATCGCTTCAGGCTATCGACGCAGTGGTACTGCGCTATACAGGCCGATGTGCCAATCCTGTCAGGCTTGTACACCATTGCGCGTAAACTGCGAGCAGTTCGCCCCGTCCAAAAGCCAGAAGCGTCAACTAAACCAGATGAAAAAGCTGCGATGGGAATTTAAACCCAACCTTGACCCCGACTGGTTTGCTCTTTACGAACGATATATCCGTCTGCGGCATGCCGGGGGAACTATGTACCCAGCCAACAAAGAGCAGTTCTTTGACTTTTGTACTGCCGCCTGGATGGATACCTTATTTTTGCACGTCTATGAGGACGACAAGTTGATAGCAGTTGCCATCACCGATGTCTTCGATGATGCACTCAGCGCCGTCTACAGTTTCTTTGAGCCGGAATCTTCACTCTCGCTCGGTACACTCTGCGTGCTGTACCAGATCCAATACGGCAGGCAAACCGGCAGAAAGTGGCTCTACCCCGGCTATCAGATAGATCGCTGCAAGGCCATGAACTACAAAGTTCGCTTCAAACCCTACCAGAAGCTGATCGATGGTTGCTGGAAATAAGCCATCGATTATCTATATTAGCGCTCTGATTCGTCTCAGAATCTGATAAAAAAACGAGAAAATACGTTTTAATACGTCACAATAGCTGACAAAGGGTAACGGCAAGGGTAAAATTGCGGCCTAAACTTTACACTCAAACAGTTTCAAGGCATTATCCGGCCCGATCAGAAGCATGGCTGGTAGCCTAAGAGGATTCAATGGCAAAAGAAGACGTAATTGAAATGCAAGGTACTGTACTAGATACACTACCTAACACAATGTTCCGCGTTGAGCTGGAAAACGGTCACGTAGTTACCGCTCACATCTCTGGTAAAATGCGCAAGAACTACATCCGTATTCTTACTGGTGATAAGGTAACTGTGGAACTGACTCCATACGACCTGACTAAAGGCCGCATCGTCTTCCGCGCGCGTTAATCTTAATCCAAGATTAAAGAATGCAAATAAAACCCGGCCTGTGTGTCGGGTTTTATTTTTCTGCCAGATAAAAAATAACCGCCATCTGGCGGTTATTTTGTTCAAGAAACGCTAGCACCTAGTGAGCTGGTTCCATTTCACTGCTGAACTGGAAGTCCAATTCGTCATTGACGATATCAACGCGTACCGAGCCGCCGTTTACCAGGCAACCAAACAACAACTCGTTTGCCATCGGCTTCTTGAGGTTATCCTGAATAACACGGGCCATCGGGCGGGCGCCCATTGCTTTGTCATACCCTTTATTCGCCAGCCACTCACGGGCTTCGGACGACACTTCCATCGATACGCCACGGGCATCCAGCTGGGCCTGCAACTCAACGATGAACTTATCAACCACTTGCGAGATAACATCTTTCTCAAGGTGATTGAACCAGATAATGCCATCAAGACGGTTACGGAACTCAGGGGTAAAGATACGCTTGATTTCCGACATCGCATCCAGGCTGTGATCCTGCTGAATCAGGCCAATTGACTTACGTACTGTCTCTTTCACACCGGCATTGGTAGTCATCACCAAGATCACATTGCGGAAGTCCGCCTTGCGACCATTGTTATCAGTCAGCGTACCGTTATCCATCACCTGCAACAACAGGTTGAACACATCAGGGTGCGCCTTCTCGATCTCATCCAGCAGAACGACAGCATGCGGATTCTTGATCACGGCATCGGTCAGCAAACCACCCTGGTCATACCCTACGTAGCCCGGAGGTGCACCGATCAAGCGGCTTACCGTATGGCGCTCCATGTACTCGGACATATCAAAACGCAGTAGCTCGATACCGAGTGTTCGTGCCAACTGGACCGTTACTTCGGTTTTACCGACCCCTGTCGGGCCAGCAAACAGGAAGGACCCCACAGGTTTGTTATCGGCACCCAGACCTGCACGGCTCAACTTGATCGCCTCTGTCAGCACATCGATGGCAGGATCCTGGCCAAACACCAGCATTTTCAGCTTGTTATCGAGTTTCTGCAAGACATCGCGGTCGCTTGATGATACCGACTTCTCGGGAATTCGCGCCATCTTGGCAATCATTGCCTCGATATCACTGACATTGACGGTTTTCTTACGACGGCTAGCCGGAGCCAAGCGACAACGCGCTCCCGCCTCGTCAATCACATCAATGGCCTTGTCCGGCAGGTGACGTTCATTAATGTATTTCGCCGACAGCTCAACAGCCGCACGAATGGCCTTATTGGTAAAGCGTACTTCATGGTGCGCTTCGTATTTAGGTTTCAGCCCCATCAGGATCTTGGTGGTATCGTCCAGCGACGGCTCGACAATATCAATCTTCTGGAAGCGGCGTGAGAGTGCCCGTTCTTTCTCGAAGATATTGCTGTATTCCTGATAGGTCGTCGACCCCATGCAGCGAATTTTACCACTGCTCAGCAATGGCTTGATGAGGTTAGCGGCATCAACCTGGCCGCCAGAGGCAGCACCAGCACCGATAATAGTGTGGATCTCGTCAATGAAGAGAACCGCGTGGTCTTCTTTTTCCAGCTGCTTCAGAATGCCTTTGAAGCGCTTCTCGAAGTCACCACGATATTTGGTACCGGCAAGCAGGGAACCAATATCCAGCGAGTAAATGACGCAGTCTTTGATAATGTCCGGCACCTGGCCTTCAACAATGCGCCATGCCAGCCCTTCGGCGATGGCTGTCTTACCGACACCGGCTTCACCTACCAGCAGCGGATTGTTTTTACGGCGGCGGCACAAAACCTGTACGGTACGCTCAAGCTCGTGATCTCGGCCTATCAGCGGGTCGATTCCGCCTGCACGGGCCAGTTGGTTCAGGTTGGTTGCAAAGTTTTCTAGCTTATCCTCGGAATTCTGTTCGGCACGCGGTTCGTCCCCGCCCACATCAGAACCGTTCAGGTCATCGTTATCGCTGTCTTTGACTGTTCCATGAGAAATAAAGTTAACCACGTCAAGGCGGCTAATATCACTCTTCTTCAGTAGGTAGGCAGCGTGGGACTCCTGCTCGCTGAAAATGGCGACCAGCACATTGGCACCGGTAACTTCACTGCGGCCGGAAGATTGGACGTGGAACACGGCACGCTGCAGCACGCGCTGGAAACTCAGCGTAGGCTGCGTCTCGCGGCTTTCATCATCAGCCGGGATCAGCGGTGTCGTCTGTTCAATAAACGAATCGAGCTCTTTACGTAATGTATCCAGATCAGCTCGGCAAGCCAGCAACGCCTCTTGCGCTGCCGCATTATCTAACAATGCCAAGAGCAGATGCTCAACAGTCATAAACTCATGGCGTTTTTCCCTTGCTCTTGCGAATGCACCGTTCAGACTTGCTTCAAGTTCTTTGTTTAGCATAAGGCACCTCCCCTAAATACCACTCAAAATGGTGTGCCGGAAAAAGTTCAAGCTTTTTCCTTCGTACACAGTAGCGGATGTTCATGCTCCCTCGCATACATCATCACTTGTGCCACCTTCGTCTCGGCGACTTCAGCGGTAAAGGTTCCACATACTGCTTTCCCTTCGTAATGCACAGTAAGCATCAACTGTGTGGCTTTCTCCAGATCCATGGAGAAGAACTTCTGTAACACTTCTATCACAAAATCCATCGGAGTGTAATCATCATTGTTTAAAATAACTTTATACATCGATGGTGGCTTAACCTGAGTATCCTCCTCGTCTAGTACGTCAGACTCAGGAATAATCCATTCATATAACTTGCTCATAATCTCATCTTAGTCATTTGTTCAAGGGCTTGCTACATCATCTGCATAGAAACAAGGATTTTATGAAAATGTTATAGTATGCACTTGACTGTCTAGCTCTTTTTACTAAAGTGTAACCTGTAGTAGATAATAACTGCATCAAAATAGCATTAGTATGCAAGTCGTGGTAAAAAGGAACGGCATACTAATGCAAAATGGATCTTGAATGCAAAGAGGGATGTAAAGCATGGCAACAGGTACAGTTAAATGGTTCAATAACGCAAAAGGCTTCGGTTTCATTTGCCCTGAAAGTGGCGAAGGCGATATTTTTGCACACTATTCAACTATCCAAATGGATGGATACCGCACTCTCAAGGCTGGCCAGCAGGTCAACTACACTGTCGAGACGGGTCCTAAGGGTTTCCATGCCAGAGAGATAGTCCCTGTCGAAGGTGAAGTGGCAAAATAATCCGCGATCAACTTTGTACATCAATTTCTAAGGTGAGCCGAGGCTCGCCTTTTTTATTGTCGCCCCAAACCTGCTACTCCGCCGCTCATTATTCATGCTGCGCCATCTTATCCGGGCCTGTTTTCCTCATGCCTAAAGTGAATAGTTACTGAATAAAGCAACCTCACCACTATTAACATTTCTATTAACAATCACACGCTCTTTGCAGCCTTATCTTCTATCATAAGCTAAAAAATCGCTGACGAACATCTTGCGCCGATAACCCTATATCAGAAATGAGGGACTCGACAGCTGTTTCAGGGAGTTACAGACAAAGCGGCTAACCGTCACAAAATAGCCAGACGGCTCCAATAAAAAAGGCTCAGCCGAAGCTGAGCCTTTGTCTATCCGGATGGATATATTTGATTACTTCATCTGCTCGATCATGTCATCGGCAAACTCAGAACACTTACGTAGTGTTGCACCTTCCATCTGGCGCTCAAAGTCGTAAGTCACAGTCTTGTTACTGATTGCCGCTTCCATCGAGCTGATAATCAGATCTGCCGCTTCAGTCCAGCCTAGGTGGCGAAGCATCATTTCAGCAGACAGGATCAGTGAGCCTGGGTTAACTTTATCCTGACCGGCATACTTAGGCGCAGTACCGTGAGTTGCTTCGAACAGCGCCACACCGTCACCGATGTTTGCACCCGGAGCAATACCGATACCACCAACCTGCGCTGCCAGAGCATCAGAAACGTAGTCACCGTTTAGGTTCATCGTTGCAATCACATCATACTCCGCAGGACGAAGCAGGATTTGCTGCAGGAAGGCATCGGCGATGCTGTCCTTGATAACGATCTCTTTACCGGTATTTGGATTCTTCAGGGTCATCCAAGGGCCACCGTCTAGTAGCTCTGCACCGAATTCCGCTGCCACTTCGTAACCCCAGTCTTTGAAGGCACCTTCGGTGAACTTCATGATGTTACCTTTGTGAACCAGCGTCAGAGAATCACGATCATTATCGATAGTGTACTGCAGTGCTGCACGGACAAGACGCTTAGTACCTTCTTCAGAGACAGGTTTGATACCTACACCACACTGCTGTGGGAAACGGATCTTAGTCGCACCCATTTCGTCTTGCAGGAACTTGATAACTTTGTCTGCTTCCTCGGTACCCGCCTGGAATTCAACACCGGCATAGATATCTTCCGAGTTTTCACGGTAGATAACCATATCCGTTAGATCTGGGCGTTTAAGAGGACTTGGTACGCCGTCAAAATAACGAACAGGACGTGCACAGATGTACAGGTCTAGTTCTTGGCGTAGAGCAACGTTAAGTGAACGAATACCACCACCTACAGGAGTGGTTAGCGGGCCTTTGATGGCCACTTTATATTCGCGAATGAAATCTAAAGTTTCTTGCGGTAACCATGCGTCTTCGCCGTATACCTGAGTTGATTTCTCACCTGTGTAGATTTCCATCCACTCAATTTTACGGTCACCTGCATAGGCTTTTTCTACCGCCGCATCGACAACTTTGATCATAGCAGGGCTTACATCAACACCGATACCATCGCCTTCGATGTATGGAATTACCGGGTTGTTAGGAACGACCAGTTTACCTTCTGCGTCAAGAGTAATCTTCTGACCTTCAACTGGTACAACTACTTTACTATCCATTTAAATCTCCTAGCGTCCATTTGTTATCTTTTTGTAAGATGCGGGCAAATCATACTTGAAATTTTATCGATACGCCACTCGGGTTGTTTTTAGCGTATAATAGGCGGGTCAATTTAGTCACCCCCAGCACAGCACGCTATTTATGAAGCCAAACACCTCGTCACGTCAACCGACACGTTCTAATAATGAGCGTAGAGCATCAAGAAAATATAATAAACCCAAACGCCCTCGCGGCCCGCAAAAGATCATATTATTTAACAAACCTTATAACGTTTTGACCCAGTTTAGTGGCGAACCGGGAGATAAAACACTGTCTGATTACGTCCCGGTGAAGGACGTTTACCCGGCAGGAAGGCTTGATAAAGACAGCGAGGGTTTATTGGTACTGACCAATGACGGCATACTCCAGGCCCGCCTCACGCAGCCACAATCCAAACAGCCGAAAATATACTGGGTACAGGTTGAAGGGGCCCCGAGCGAGGAGCAGCTCGACCAACTCCGTAAAGGCGTCACTCTGAAAGATGGCCCGACCCTGCCAGCAGGGATCGAACGCATTGAGCACCCCGACATCTGGGACCGCAACCCGCCAATCCGTGAGCGGAAAAATATTCCGACCACCTGGTTGGCTATCACCTTAAAAGAGGGGCGAAATCGCCAGGTGCGCCGTATGACGGCACATATCGGTTTTCCGACCCTGCGACTCATCCGCCACAAAATGGCCAGCTGGACTGTCGAAGGCCTCGCCCCGGGCGAGTGGCGAGAGGTCAAGCTTTCGCAAACCACCTAACCACTGCTTTGCCGGCAGTCGAAGCCACAACTGCCGGCCTAAAACACTTTCTCAGGCTTCCCCACAAAAAACGACACCGAAAAAGCTACACATTCCCACCGGGTTCATCTATGATACGCACCACAAAGCAAACGTTTGCGTCAGCATCTCAACTCAGAGGACAAACTGCTGACAGCAGCACAATTTTGCAATGACATTGTCGTTTATAACGTTCTTTTTGAATCCATTTCCGGATATCTGGTCGGTAATTTGAAAAGACGATAAAATTATTAAAGTGTGATTCTGCTCTCGCTCTGTTTCGTGAAAAAGGTTTCTGTTAGAATTGCGCCCTTAACACTATTAACGACTGAAGAGAAATATGTCAGATAACAGCCAGAAAAAAGTCATTGTCGGTATGTCCGGCGGCGTTGATTCCTCTGTATCAGCTTACTTGCTACTTCAACAGGGCTACCAAGTTGAAGGCCTGTTCATGAAGAACTGGGAAGAAGATGATAACGAAGAATACTGCTCCGCCGCAGAAGATCTCGCTGATGCACAAGCTGTATGTGACAAACTGGGTATCCACCTGCATACCATCAACTTTGCAGCTGAATACTGGGACAACGTGTTTGAATACTTCCTTGCGGAGTACAAAGCAGGCCGTACCCCGAACCCGGATATTCTTTGCAACAAAGAAATCAAATTCAAAGCGTTTCTGGAATTTGCCGATGAGGTTCTGGAAGCGGACTACATTGCTATGGGTCATTACACCCGCCGCAGCTTTCCTTCTGTCGAGGGCGAGAAGCCTCAGATGCTGCGCGGCGTAGATAACAATAAAGATCAGAGTTATTTCCTGTATACCCTTAGCCATGAGCAGATCGCGCGCAGCTTGTTCCCGGTTGGCGAACTGGAGAAACCAGAAGTACGACGTATTGCTGAAGAACAGGGACTGGTAACGGCGAAGAAGAAAGATTCGACAGGTATTTGTTTTATCGGTGAGCGTAAATTTACCGAATTTCTTGGCAAATACCTGCCAGCACAGCCAGGCAATATCGAAACAGCTGAAGACGGCAAAGTGATCGGCGAACACCAGGGCCTGATGTACCACACCCTGGGCCAGCGTAAAGGCCTGCATATTGGTGGCCAGAAAGGTGGCGGCGGCAACGAAGAAGCGTGGTACGTTGTTGATAAAGATGTCAAACGTAACGTACTTATCGTCGGTCAGGGTAAAGATCACCCTCGTCTGAAATCAAACGGGCTGATTGCGGCACAGCTTCACTGGGTTGATCGTCAACCAATCCGTGAGCCGCTCACATGTACGGTAAAAACTCGTTACCGTCAGCAAGATATTCCTTGTACCATCATCCCTATCGATGATGAGAACATCAAAGTAATATTTGATGAACCTCAAATTGCCGTTACGCCGGGCCAGTCAGCTGTATTCTACAGCGGCGATGTCTGCCTGGGCGGCGGTATTATTGAGCAGCGAATCTAAGGGAGTTGCGCACGTGGCACAAACTTTATATGACCGTACCATCGCGTTTGCCGGTATTTGCCAGGCAGTGAAACTTGTTCAGCAGGTTGCCCGTGACGGCACTTGTGATCGCGATGCACTGGAAGCCTGTTTAAACAGTATTGTGGTAACAGATCCTTCCAACACAATTGAAATCTACGGCTGCGAGGCCAATCTGCGTATGGGTCTTGAGACGCTGTCTGCAGAGATTGACAGCACGCCGTCTGGAAACGAGATCACCCGTTATCTAGTCAGTGTCATGGCGCTGGAGCGTAAGCTATCGAGCCGCCGTGACAGCATGGCGCAGCTGGGCGACCGTATTGATACCGCCAAACGTCAGATTGATCATTTCGAGCTGCTCGATGATCAAATGGTGAGCAACCTAGCCAACATTTACCTGGACATCATCAGCCCACTCGGGCCACGGATTCAGGTAACTGGTACCCCGGCTCACCTGCAGCAACAGAGCGTCCAGCATAAGGTCCGTGCCTTGCTGCTTGCAGCAGTACGCGGAGCCGTGCTCTGGCGCCAGGTAGGCGGTAAACGCCGCCACCTGATTTTTGGCCGCAAACAGATGGTCGAACAGGCAAAAATCTTACTTGCCCGCAGCTAAATAGACACCAGGTATTTACCGGGCTTTCGGTAAATACCCTGAATAATAACGGCTTAGTTCACTGTAGTGTTCAGCAAGCAACACCACAGTGGCTAGCGGTTACAGCAACACATTGTTTAACCCCTCTAATTAATCAGGAGAGAGCAACATGGAACTGTCAGCATTGACTGCTGTTTCCCCGGTAGACGGCCGCTACGGAAGTAAAACTAGTGCACTGCGCAGCATTTTCAGTGAATATGGTCTGCTAAAATATCGCACAATCGTTGAAATCCGTTGGTTACAAAAACTGGCTGCTACTGACGCTATCGTGGAAGTTCCTGCATTCAGCGACGAAGCAAACGCGTTCCTAGACCGCATTGCTGCTGAGTTTAGTGAAGAAGATGCGCAACGTATCAAAACTATCGAGCGCACAACTAACCACGATGTAAAAGCTGTTGAATACTTCCTGAAAGAAAAAGTAGCTGAAGTACCAGAACTGCACGCTGTGAACGAATTCATTCACTTCGCATGTACGTCTGAAGATATCAACAACACGTCTCACGCCCTGATGCTGCATGAAGCACGTGAGACAGTTATTCTTCCTGAAATTCGCAACGTTATTGATGCGATCAAAGGTCTTGCCAACGAATACCGTGAAGTGCCTTTGCTTTCTCGCACCCACGGCCAGCCAGCTTCCCCGTCAACCATGGGTAAAGAGATGGCGAACGTGGCATACCGTATGGAACGCCAGTACAAGCAAATCGAAAGCATTGAAATTCTTGCGAAAATCAACGGTGCTGTAGGCAACTACAACGCTCACCTTTCCGCTTATCCTGACGTTGACTGGCACCAGTTCAGCGAAGAATTCATCACAGAGTCTCTTGGCGTAACCTGGAACCCGTACACAACACAAATCGAGCCGCACGACTACATCGCCGAGCTGTTTGATGCGATTGCACGCTTCAACACTATCCTTCTTGACTTCGACCGTGATGTCTGGGGCTACATTGCTCTGGGTCACTTCAAGCAGAAGACAATTGCCGGTGAAATCGGCTCGTCTACTATGCCGCACAAAGTCAACCCAATCGACTTCGAAAACTCCGAAGGTAACCTGGGTCTGGCGAACGCTATCTTCGCTCACCTGGCGCAGAAACTACCAGTTTCTCGCTGGCAGCGTGACCTGACTGACTCGACAGTACTTCGTAACCTGGGTGTTGGTTGTGGCTACGCGATTATTGCTTATACTTCGACCCTGAAAGGTATTAGCAAGCTAGAAGTCAACCAAGCGGCACTTGAAGCTGAACTAGACAAAAACTGGGAAGTATTGGCTGAGCCGGTACAAACAGTGATGCGTCGCTACGGCATCGAAAAGCCGTACGAGAAGCTGAAAGAGCTGACTCGCGGTAAGCGTGTAGACGGCGAAGGCATGCGTAACTTCATTGACGGTCTGGAGCTTCCAGAGCTCGAGAAAGCGCGCCTGAAAGAGATGACGCCTGCTAACTACATCGGTGATGCAGTCAAGCTAACAGATAAGCTTTAATCACTATCTGAGACCAATTCAAGGGCCAGCGATATGCTGGCCTTTTTTGTGTGCGATGCTTCCATCCGCCCCCCCTTTTTTAAAACACTTTATTTCTTTTAATATCAATAATATACCTTAAAGATGCATTTTTAATACAACTTTACACTTGACCAAAATCACCCTGCGACTTAACATGCATTCAAAATACATGTTAAGCATTTTATAGGTAAGTTGTATGTCTATTCACGTTAAAAACAATATCCACTGGGTTGGTCAACGCGACTGGGAAATTCGTGATTTTCACGGCACGGAATACAAAACCCTTAAGGGTACCAGCTATAACAGTTACCTGATCCGTGAAGGTAAAAACGTGCTAATTGACACCGTCGACCATAAATTCAGCTACGATTTCGTACAAAAGCTGGAGCAGGAAATCAACCTGAACGATATCGATCTGATTGTTATTAACCATGCAGAAGAGGATCACGCCGGTGCACTCTCTCTGCTAATGTCGAAGATCCCCAATACACCTATTTACTGTACAGAAAATGCCGTTGATTCTATTACCGGTCATCATCATCATCCCGAGTGGAACTTCAACACCGTAAAAACGGGTGACAGCATTGATATCGGCAACGGCAAGTCACTGGTGTTTATCGAAACACCGATGCTGCACTGGCCGGACAGCATGATGACTTACATGACTGAAGACGCAGTACTCTTCAGTAACGACGCCTTCGGTCAGCACTACTGCGACGAGCGCCTGTTCAACGACGAAGTAGAGTACAACGAACTGATGGAGCAGTGCCTGCGCTACTACTCCAACATCCTGACACCATTCAGCCCATTGGTAACAGCAAAAATCCATGAAGTCCTTGGCTTCAACCTACCGGTCGATATGGTAGCAACCTCTCACGGTGTGATCTGGCGTGACAACCCAACGCAGATCATCGAAAAGTACCTGGAATGGGCTGATGAGTACAAAGAGGACAAAATCACTATCTTCTACGACTCTATGTCAAACAACACCCGTATGATGGCTGATGCCATTGCGCAAGGTATGACTGAAGCCGATCCGAATGTTGCCGTGAAAATCTTCAATGTCTCCCGTCATGACAAGAATGAAATCCTGGCAAATGTGTTCTGCTCCAAGGGTATCCTGGTTGGCTCATCAACAATGAACAACGTCATGATGCCTAAAATTGCGGGGATGCTAGAAGAGATTACCGGTCTGCGCTTCAAGGGCAAAAAAGCAGGAGCCTTCGGTAGCTATGGCTGGAACGGCGGGGCTGTTGACCGAATCCATGCCCGCCTGACAGACGCAGGCTTCTTTACCACCATAGGTATGAAAGCCAAATGGCGCCCTGATGGCAATGCACTGGAAGAATGCCGCGAGCACGGACGTAAAATCGCACGCGAATGGGCACTGCAACCAGTTCCAACAAGCGAAGTAAATACTTCGCAGCCAGCAGAGCAGGCAAAACCTGAAGTCTCTATTGCTCAGCCTGCAACAGTGAAAAGCAATAACGACACCCCGGCAGAAAAAAACACAACTGGCGACAGCACTGAAAAGCAGATTTGTACTGTCTGTCAGTGGGTTTACGACCCAGAACTAGGTGAGCCGAACCAAGACGTTGCACCGGGAACCGCCTGGAATGACGTACCGGACTACTTCCTGTGCCCGGATTGCGGTATCGGTAAAGAAGTTTTTGAACCTATAGCCTGAGGACGTGACTGATGGATAAACATATAGTGATTATTGGTAGCGGCTTTGCCGCTTACCAGCTGGTGAAGTCGCTTCGTAAACTTAATACCGAGACACCGGTCACCGTCATTACGGCGGACAGTGGTGACGACTATTCCAAGCCGGAGCTGAGCCATGTCTTTTCCCGCAGGCAGAACGCGAGTGACTTAATCAAGCAATCGGCTGAAGACTTTGCCAGCACACACAACATCGAGCTGCTTGCCTACACCCGGGTTCAGTCCATAGATACAGAGGCAAAAACAGTCCAGCTGTCAGATAAAACTGTCAGCTACTCAGAGCTGGTATTGGCCACAGGTGCCTCATCTTTCGTACCGCCTTTTGACGGTAATGCAACAGATGAAATCGTAACGCTTAATAGCCTGGGGGAATATGCCAGTCATCAGGACAAGATTGCAACGGCCAAGTCAGTAATTATTCTCGGTGCCGGGCTGATTGGTACGGAGATCGCGATGGATCTTGCCGAGGCCGGTAAACAAGTCACCATCTGTGACCGGGCCAGCAGTTTAATGCCGACACTGCTTCCCTCATTTATGGGTGCCGAGGTGTTTCAGACCATGACAGAAAAAGGGGTCGACGTGAAACTCTCCGCTACCGTGACAGGGGTTAACCGTCACCACCAGCAGCTGCTTGTCCAAATTGATGACAAAAACATCGTCGAAGCCGACGTCGTGATTGCTGCCATGGGGCTAAAGCCGAGCACTGTCTTGGCCGAGCAGGCTAACATTACTGTCAACCGGGGAATTGTAATTGATGAGTTCCTTAAAACATCGGCAGATAGCGTCTACGCACTGGGTGATTGTGCCGAGCTGGGTGGAAAAATCAGGGCATTTCTGCAGCCTACTATGCTCTCGGCCATGGCATTGGCGAAAACCCTGTCAGGCAACCCAACACCGGTAAAATTACCTGCAAGCCTGGTCAAAGCCAAAACCCCGTGGTTCCCGCTTAATCTGTCGGGGCAAACGGCGCGTTCTGATGTGAGTTGGGAAATCACTCGAGATAACGATGGCTATATTGCCAAGGCATTTGAAAAAGGCACGGAGAAACTTGTCGGCTTCGTTGTTAGCCACGAGCAGCAAAAGGCCGCTTTCCCACTGCTTCGTCAACTGCCTGCCGAGTAGCAGCAATAGATTTGCAGCCTATCATCCCGAACTAAACTGACTTCAGCTGCGCATTCCCCGTCACCCTGTGATGCGGAATGCGCTATAATCGCGACAAATGCACCTCGATTAAATGGCACTATGTACCAGCTGACTTTCTCCTTTGAAGCGTTTATGTCCGAGTACTGGCAGAAGAAACCCACTGTAATAAAAGGGGGCTTCAAAGACTTTGTTGACCCAATTAGCCCTGATGAGCTAGCCGGGCTAGCAATGGAAGAAGAGGTAGACTCGCGATATATTGCCAAACGCGGTAATAAGTGGGAGGTTTCCCATGGCCCACTCAGCTTCGACAATATGCCGGAGGACAACTGGTCTTTTGTTGTTCAGGCAGCAAACCACTGGCATGAAGGGGCTGCGAAACTTGTCACTCCGTTTCACCAGCTGCCTAGTTGGCTATTCGACGACCTGATGATCAGCTACTCCACTCCCGGGGGCGGTGTCGGTCCGCATATCGACCAATACGATGTCTTTATTATCCAAGGCTCCGGCAAACGACATTGGCGCGTCGGCCCCAAAAAAGACGATTATGAAGAAGAATTCGGTCATCCGGCACTACGCCAGATCAAAGGGTTCGAACCAATCATTGATGAGATCCTGGAGCCTGGCGATATCTTATATATCCCACCGGGCTACCCCCATGACGGTTATGCCATCGACACGTCAATGAGCTACTCTGTCGGCTTCCGCTCCCCTAAAAAGCAAGAGCTTCTAAGCAGCTTAGCCGACTTTGTCATTGCCAACGAAATGGGTGATGTTCATTACCATAACCCTGATCTACCAACACGAACGAATAGTGGTGCGATCCTTAACGAAGAATATCAGGATCTGGAAGCCATGATGCGCAGCTTACTCGCACATCCCCACTTAATGAAACAGTGGATGGGAGAGCACCTGAGCAACAGCCGCCATGAATTGGATATCATTTCAGCCGAGCCACCTTGGCAAAATAGCGAAACGTACCAGTTTCTTGAAAACGGCGAGACCATGAAACGCCTAGGCGGCCTGCGGGCATTTTACTACCCAGAACAGCCATACATTCTCTACATCAACGGCGAACGGTTTGAGCTTCCCGAAGAATGCAGCTTTGCCGCCACTTACCTTTGCGACAATGAACAGGTCACCAGTGCTTCATTGGGCAAGCAACTCGACCACCCCGCCTTTATTGCCCTACTAACCCAACTGGTTAATTTAGGCTACTGGTACCCTGTCGAGTAGTATCCGAAATAAAAACAGGCGCAGCTGCCAAAGAAATTGGCTAGCTGCGCCGTCTTGTCATCATTTCAGCAATGGTAATAAAGAGCGCGACTAAACCTTAAACTGCCCGGCCAGCTCTTGCTGATGCTTGGCGAGGCTGGTCAGCCGATTGCCAATACCGGCAGAGCTCTCAGCCTGATCTAAGATATTCTCACTCAACTGACGAATATTGGCGACGTTGCTGTTTACTTCAGCCGAAACAGTCTGTTGCTCCTGAGCTGCATGCATAATTTGCTCATTCATCGACTGTATCGCCTTCACCGCATTCGAAATTTGATTCAGGCTGTCAACGGCCTGGCTTACCTGCTGCGCCGTATTCCCGGCCAGCTGGTTGCCCTGTTCGATAGCACCAACCACATCCCGCGTACCTTGCTGCAGTACCTCAATGACAGTACGTATCTGCCCTACCGAGTCCTGTGTGCGGCTCGCCAGCTGGCGTACTTCATCTGCAACAACCGCAAATCCACGCCCTTGGTCACCAGCGCGAGCAGCCTCTATTGCGGCATTCAGCGCCAGCAGGTTTGTCTGCTCGGAAATACCCTCGATCACCTGCAAGATTTGGTTGATGTCTTCACTGTTGTTTTCCAGATCCTTAGCAACAGGTACAGCCGCCTCCATCTGCGAGACCAGTGTCCCCATCGACTGGGCGGATGTCTGAATAACAGTCTGGCCATCCTGGGCAGAAATATCAGCCTGGCTAGCAGCAACCACCGCCGTTTCTGTATGATGTACAACCTGCTCGGCAGTCTGGGCCATTTCCTCGGCTGCCGTTGCAACCATATCAACCTCTTTGAACTGAGACTGGCTGCCATCCCGGGTTTGACTGGCCACATCAGCTGCTTCTGTCGCCGTTTTACTCACTTCGTCCACGGCAACTACGACCTGGCTAATGGTATTTTGCAGCTTATCCAAGAAGCGGTTAAACCAAAGAGCAAGCTCCCCCACCTCGTCTTGCTGTGCAACATGGAGCCTTTGGGTCAAGTCACCTTCACCGGAAGCGATATCTTTCAGCCGCTCAGCCACCTGCTTAATAGGCGCAACCAGGCGGGAGGCAGCCAACAGGACAACCAGCAGGCCGGTAAAAGCGATCACGACACTGGCGATAACCTGAATCCTTGATGACTCATCGCGTTGAATCGCTATTGTTTTATCCAAAGCGATAGCTTCTGCCAATACCTGTTCGCTCGGAAGCTGAATAACAACTCCCCAGCTCACCAGGCCAAGTTCGACCGGCGTATATGCCTGAAGCCATTGCTGATCCTGGCTCCAGCCGACATAATCGTTTCCTGTCGATAGCCAGCTATTTAACTCGACCGGTAGGCCATCGCTGTTGGTAAACTGACTACCGGGGCGATTATTTGCCTGGTCCCACGCAACGATAGTTCCGTCTTTGCTTAGCAAAGATACCTTGCCAGCCCCACGATATAGATTTTTATCAACTTCGCTGATGACAGCCTGCAGCGCATCTAGACGGATATCGATGCCCATCACACCGACAGCTTCGCCATCGACGCTTAGCGGTATGGTAATCGTACTCACCAGCTGCCCGCCGATTCCCCTTTTCGCTATTTGAGGATCAAGCACACAGGTCTGCTTGGCATCCAGGCTACAGTTGAACCATTGGTTTGAGCCACTATCTACAATTTCTTGTTCAGCGATAATAAATTGCTCGGCTTCATCCGCTCCTGCCTTCGACCAATATGGAGCAAAACGCCCATTGCCATTGGCACCGACATAGTCCGCCCCATGATAGTTGCTGTCTTCGGCATCCAACCCGTCAGGGATAAAGACAACGAAAGCACCGTAGATATTAGAAAATTCATTCACGGATCGCCGCAACAGTTCATTGATCGAGCCTCGAAGCTCAGAACTATTGGTAAAATTTTCCTCGGCATTGTATTTGAGGAACAACACGCTCTGGGCCAGCATTTCTGCCCGGTAGATGGCTTCATCGAAATACTGCTGAACATATATCGCCTGACGCTCTGCTTGAGCCTGGACAACATCCTGGGATTTGTTACGAAGAGAAGTGAATGACTGCTCACTCACTAGCTGCTGGCTCTGGCCAGAAAAGTAAAATGATAGGCTGGTTAACACCAAAACTGTTAGTAACAGACCAACCCCTGCCATCAGGGTGATCTTCCACTGCACCGATAGTGACCGCATATAAACAATCCTTGTTCGTACTACTCAGTCGAAAATGTAATGACAAATTACATTTTTATCAATATTTTATAACATGCAGACAAGGTCATAAATTTGACTGTCGGCAACAATTATTTGACAAAACAACAGGCGAAAAAAAGCGCGGCTTTGACACCGCGCTTAAAGCCTGTCACAGGCTTGAATTAATGAACATTCAGGCAGGCTACCGCGTGAACGTCTCCCCCTTCTAACTGAGGCTTGCTGTCAGCACACGACGCCGTAGCCTGAGGGCAGCGGGTACGGAACACGCAGCCTGAAGGTGGATTCATTGGTGAAGGAAGCTCTCCCTCCAGCAATTCAATATGTTTATTACGCTCCAGATCAGGATCCGGGATTGGTACCGCAGACATTAGCGCCTTGGTATACGGGTGCTTAGGCTCAGCAAACAACGCCTCACCTTCTCCCATCTCTACCGCATTACCCAGGTACATCACCAGCACGCGATCTGATATATGCTTAACCACTGATAAGTCGTGGGCAATAAAGATCAAACTCAACCCCATCTCTTTCTGCAATGATTTAAGAAGGTTAACAACCTGTGCCTGAATCGATACATCAAGGGCCGATACCGGCTCGTCACAAATGATGAGTTTAGGTTTGAGGATAAGTGCACGGGCAATACCGATACGCTGACACTGACCACCGGAGAATTCGTGCGGATAGCGGTTAATCACGTTTGGCAGCAGACCAACTTTAGCCATCATTGCCTTGACTTGCTGCTTCACATCGTCAGCAGGCAAGTCCGGGTAGAACGCCTTCAGCGGTTCGGCAATGATCTCGCCGACAGTCATCCGAGGGTTCAGTGATGCAAGCGGATCCTGGAAAATCATCTGGATCTCTTTACGCTTTTCACGCATGCGGACCTGATCTAGCTTGGTCAGATCCTGCCCCAGCCAGACAACATTACCCGCAGTAGCCTCAACCAGACCAATCACAGCACGAGCAAACGTCGACTTACCACAGCCGGATTCGCCAACCACCCCCAGCGTTTCACCTTCATAGAGGCGAATACCAACGCCATCGACCGCTTTTAGCTTGGACGGCTTGCTCCACGGCCATGCCGACTTAGGGGCAATATCAAAATGAACTTTAAGATCTTTAATATCTAACAGCAGGTTCTTTTGTGCTTCCATTACCACGTCCCCATATCAGAAAAACACGCACGTAAACGACCTTCGGCAAAGTCTTTCAACGCAGGAGCTTCCTGCGTACAGCGACTTGTCACCCTGTGGCAACGCTCCTGATAAGGGCAGCCAACAGGCAGGCGAAGTAAGTTAGGCGGGTTACCCGGAATCGTCGGTAACTCCTCGCCGTCCGTATCAAGACGAGGGATCGCTTTGAGCAAACCTTCTGTGTACGGGTGCGATGGTTTGTAGAAGATTTCATTGATCTTACCGTATTCCATCGTACGGCCTGCGTACATCACCAGCACTTTGTCACAGCTACCGGCAACAACACCCAGATCGTGGGTGATCATGATGATCGCGGTATTGAAGTCACTCTTTAGCTCGTTCAGCAATTCCATGATCTGGGCCTGAACAGTTACATCCAGTGCCGTCGTCGGCTCATCGGCAATCAATAATTTCGGACGACACAGCAATGCCATGGCAATCATCACACGCTGGCGCATACCGCCCGAAAATTCATGCGGATACATGGTAATACGCTTACGCGCTTCCGGAATTTTAACCGCTTCCAGCATACGTACACTTTCTTCAAAAGCTTCGGACTTACCCATTCCTTTGTGCAGCATCAGCACTTCCATCAGCTGATCACTGACTTTCATATAGGGGTTAAGCGACGTCATCGGATCCTGGAAAATCATCGCAATCTGCTCGGCGCGAAGCTTATTCAGCTTGCTCTCAGGCAGGTTAAGAATCTCGCGACCTTCAAATTTTGCGCTACCGCCGATGATACCGTTTTTGGCCAGCAGGCCCATAATGGCGAAAACAGTCTGGCTTTTGCCCGAACCTGACTCGCCCACAATACCCAGGGTTTCACCCTGTTTTAGAGAAAAATTAAGATCGTTAACCGCGGTGACAATACCGTCTTGTGTTGTAAATTCTACGCGTAGATCTTTGACATCTAATAAGCTCATAATACTTCCTTATACTCTCTCGCCTTTGACTCACGGCCTCGTTTCATCCGCCATGAGCCAAAGAACGATTCATTCTTATCTGTCTTTTGGATCCAGTGCGTCACGCAAGCCGTCACCCACATAGTTAAAGCAGAATAAAGTTACAACCATGAATGCCGCCGGGAACATCAGCTGCCAGATGGCAACCTCCATCGTTTGTGAGCCTTCCTGTAGCAAGGCCCCCCAGCTCGTCATTGGCTCCTGGACACCCAGGCCGAGGAAACTTAAGAATGATTCAGTCAGGATCATCGACGGTACCAGTAGGGTTGAGTACACAGCAACAATACCTAGAACATTCGGCACGATATGGCGGGTAATGATTCTCCAACGGCTAACGCCCGAAACATGTGCCGCCTCGATGAACTCTTTGCTTCGCAGGGACAAGGTCTGCCCCCGGACGATACGAGCCATATCAAGCCAGGAGATCGCCCCGATCGCCACAAAAATCAGCATGATGTTTCGACCGAAGAAAGTAACCAATACGATCACGAAGAACATGAACGGAATTGAGTACAAGATTTCCAGAAGACGCATCATAATGCGGTCGGTGCGGCCGCCGACAAAACCCGATGTTGCACCATAGAGAGTACCAATCACCACCGCAACCAAGGCGCCCAGAATCCCCACCATCAGGGAGATGCGCCCGCCGATCAGTGTTCGGGTATACAAATCACGACCAAGGCTATCGGTACCGAAGAAATGTCCCTCTGCACCGAGACTCGGAGCGGCATGCAGTGCATACCAATCGGTATCATCGAAAGCATACGAGCTGAACATCGGACCGAAAATAACCGCCAGCGTTATACAGAATAGAATGGCAAGGCTGATCATCGCCGCTTTATTTCGCATAAAACGAATACGGGCATCCTGCCACAAACTACGGCCTTCAATTTCCAGCTGCTCGGAAAACTTCTCGACGGCCTCTACATTGTCTTTTTTAGTAAGCATCATTTGTTCGGCCCTCTAGTAACGAATTTTCGGATCAATGTACGCAAGGACAATATCAACAACGGCGTTGAAGATAATAGTCAGCGTACCGATTAGAATTGTGATACCCAATACCAGTGAATAGTCACGGTTAAAGGCTGCGTTAACAAAGAGCTTTCCGATACCAGGCAAACCAAAGATGGTCTCGATGACAACAGAACCGGTAATAATACCGACGAAGGCCGGGCCCATATAGGAAACAACCGGTAGCAGCGCAGGCTTTAGCGCATGCTTGATAATGATGTAGGGATAACTCAGGCCCTTGGCACGAGCAGTACGAATAAAGTTACTGTTCAACGTCTCAATCATGCTACCGCGGGTAATACGGGCAAAGGTCGCAACATACAACAGTGACATACCGAACATTGGCAGCAGCATGTACTTGGTTGAGCCATCATTCCAGCCACCAGCCGGCAGCCAGCCAAGATTGATTGAGAAAATATAGATAAGCACCGGAGCCAATATGAAGGATGGCATGACCACCCCCGCCATGGCGGTAGACATTATCGTATAGTCTATCCAGCTATTTTGCTTCAACGCGGCAATGGTGCCGACGGTGACCCCCATCACCAATGCAAAGATGAAGGCAAAGAAACCGATTTTGGCGGAGACAGGCAGAGCCTTGGAGACCAGCTCGTTCACCGTAAAGTCTTTATATTTAAAGGATGGGCCAAAATCACCCTGAACAATATTTCCAAGATACGTCGTATATTGTTCAAATACAGGTTTATCCAAGCCGTATTTGGCTTCGATATTTGCCATCACTTCCGGAGGAAGCGGGCGGTCGCTTGAAAAAGGGTTGCCTGGTGCAAAACGCATCAGGAAAAACGAGATTGTAATTAATACCAACAGAGTTGGTATTGCTTCAAAAATCCGTTTAGCGATGAATTTAATCATAAACTCCACCGTATATTTAAGTCTGTGACAGTTAAAAAAATTGTAAGTATCAAGTACGAACAATGAGCACTGCCCCGAGTTCGGAGCAGCGCTTAATTATTTATCTTGCTGTTTATTAGTCAGCAATGATGTACATGTCTTTGCTGAAGATATTATCTTCAGGGTTTTTCTCTGGGTAGCCACCTAGTTTAGGATTAACCAGGCGAGCATTCACATAGTGGTAGATAGGCATGATAGGCATATCTTTAGCCAACAGTGCTTCAGCACCCTTATAGGCAGCCGAGCGGTCTGCATCAGATGCAGCAGCCAACGCCTTGTCTAGCTGGGCGTCGTATGACTTGCTCGAGTACTTCGGATAGTTCTGCGAGTGGCCATCACGAAGGATCGCCAGGAAAGTCGACGCTTCGTTGTAGTCACCACACCAGCCAGCACGTGATACATCAAAATCACCCTGACGCTTGGTGTCTAGGTAGCTCTTCCACTCCTGGTTTTCAAGAACGGCTGTAACGCCCAATGACTTTTTCCACATTGAGGCAATTGCTACAGCAACTTTCTTGTGGTTTTCACTGGTGTTGTATAGCAGGTCAAACTTCAGAGGGTTGTCAGAACCATAACCCGCCTTAGCAAGTAGCTCTTTCGCCTTGGCTACACGTTCTTTCTGCGACAACTCCGAGTACTGAGGCATATCAACGTCCAGTCCGTTAGTCGCGAGCGGAGTAAAGTTATAAGCTGGTGTCTCACCCTTGCCCACAATAAACTTGGCAATCACATCACGGTCGATGGCATAAGATAGTGCTTTACGCACATCTTCGTTATCAAACGGCGCTCTGGTGGTATTGAATTCGTAGTAGTACGAACACAGGTAAGGCGTAACTTTTACATCTTCCGGATATTCTTTCACCAAGCGTTTGAAGTGCTCGTTTGGCATTTCATACGTTACGTCTACCTCGCCTGCCAGGAAGCGGTTCATTTCGGCAACCTGGTTCTCGATAGGCAAATAAGTTACTTGGTTCAGAACGGTTTTATCGTTATCCCAATATGTTTCACTTCGGGCAAGTACGATACGCTCGTTAACCACCCACTTATCCAGTGTATAAGCACCATTCCCGACGTAATTGGCTGGGCTTGTCCACTTGTCACCGAGTGATTCAACAACTTTCTTGTTTACCGGCTTCAGTGAGGTGTGAACCGTCATTGATGCAAAGTAAGGAACTGGCTTATCAAGGGTAACTTTAAGAGTGTGCTTATCGACTGCCTCAACACCCAAAGTTTCTGGGCTCTTCTTGCCAAGAATAATGTCACCGGCGTTAGCCATGGTAGTCATTTCCAGGTAAGAGGCATAAGGCGAACCAGTTTTAGGATCAGCCAGACGACGCCAGGTGTAGACGAAGTCTTCAGCGACAACAGGATCGCCGTTTGACCATTTCGCATCTTTACGGAAGTGGAAGATCCACGTTTTATTATCTTTGGTTTCCCATGACTCTGCTACACCACCAACCAGCGCACCATTGCCGTCTTGGTTAACAAGGCCTTCAAGCAGATCACGCAATACATTGGATTCTGGAACACCTGAGACTTTCTGAGGGTCAAGAGATTCAACTTCTGTACCGTTACCGCGAACCAGTTCTTGTTTCGCTGCTAGCTTGACGCCAGCTGGTACATCAGCCGCAAGAGTAGAAAATGAGGTCGCGGCTACGGCCATACCCGCGCTTAATAGTAGCGCCTGAGTAATTTTATTCTTATACATGCATTAACTCCAATACATTCTATCGATACGTCCATGACGGTCTTCAGCAGGCGCATAAAATGTCAGCAATATCTGCATTATTAATCCTAAACAATACAGAGCAAACCGAAGAATTGGTCAAAACCTTATCAGGCATTGAAGCAATTTGCCACAATTTGATTACAAAAAGTGATATTATGCTTAATAAATAGCGTAAAACCAGTTAATTCACCCAATCAATATCAAGCTTGCAGTTCAATCTATCAGAAAACCCTAACTATAGAGAAAAATCCGCCAAAAACGCCAAGAAAATGTCTTTTTTGAATGAAAAATTGTAGGCATGAATAAATATTCAGCATAAAAAACTCATAGGGGGTAACAAAACAAGCTCGAGTCAATAACATTTTTGCAAAACCTCGACAAGCAAGCACAAAAAAGCACCCTAAACAGGGTGCTTCGGAAAAAACTGACACTTACTTATTTTCACTATCTATATCTAAACCTGGGTTCATATCACGATTTGACTGTTTTTTCTTTTCAACTAATGTCTGATCATTATCACTATTATGCGATTCAGTATGCATATCTTCATAAAGAATCTCACCCAGAATCTGTTTAATTCGTCGGTTTGATACGCGTCTGTGCTTCATAAAACCCTCCGCTGTTAACCTCAATAACAGAAATTCAATAAAACCTAAGCAAGCTGATAGCTAACAGAGGCTATCGATGCAAACAGCCAAATTGAATAATTATTCCCGGCAAAAAGTCTCTTTCATCGAAAAGCTTTCAAGCCGAGTTTTAAATATGGCACAAAAGAGATAACTACGCCTGTAGCACACACTTAATAACGAAACAGAATAAAAAAAACACTGATAGATTAACTTTTCACAAAGGCATTTATTAACAATTTTCAAGTACCTATAACAGGCCAATAACGCTACTATCGTTTCTATTGAAGCGACCCGCCAAGCCAGAGATATCAGGTGTGTACTTCAATATTCCGTTCCCGTTCCGTTCTATCTTGAGAGTTGATATATGAGACCAGCTGGTTGTTTCTCACGTCCAAGTCCTTCCCGTGTTCGTCACGGCTATGTGCCACCGTCACATAAGACCAAAGGCGACACTAACGGTGTCAAGTAAGCCCACGTCTTAAGCTTAAAACACCACCCTAGCCCCTTCTCATAGGGGCTATTTTCATTCTTATCTGCTGCCCCGTCAGCAAACCGGCTTGTCAATTTCAGCACGGTGTGAAATGATCTTTTCGCCGATCCAGGGACGTGGATCTAGATTGTAAATGGAACGACAACGGATGAAAAAAGATAAGCGTGATAATGCAGAAACTTATACCATCTCACAGTTGGCACAAGAGTTCTCGGTGACACTCAGAAGTATCCGCTTCTATGAAGATCAAGGTCTTCTAAAACCTGACAGAAAGGGAAAGCAACGGATCTTTTCACGTCAGGACCGTGCTCGCCTGAAATTGATATTACGAGGTAAGCGGTTAGGCTTCAGTCTTACCGATATTCATGAGCTATTCCATCTCTACGACTCTGAAAAACGAAACAAGAAGCAGCTACAAGCCATGCTGAACACTATCCAGCATCGGCAAAAACTCCTACAGCAACAACAAGCCGATATTCACTCTGTCATGATGGAACTCAATTCAGCTGAGCGCAGCTGTTATCAGCAGCTCGGCAAATTGGAATAAATACTGATTTCAATTCAAAAAAGCCCGGCGATGGCCGGGCTAAACACTGGAAAAGGTATCAATTACCAGTAAACTCGTGCGCCGATAGCAAATTTGCTTTCAGAGTCAGTTGACTTAACCCCGACAAAGCTATCACTTGCCTTATTGGTATAGCCAAGCGTATCGCCGTCTTCATAGCCGTATTCCACATAGATACGTGACCAGCTATTGAAATTGTAATCAGTACCTATGTAATAAGTTTTTCCGTCACCGTCTTCCTGCAGAGCATTCGACTCCTGTGCAGCATAGCCAACACCGGTGTACGCCGTTGCATTATCTGCCCAGCTATACGTTGCTCCCAGGCTAAAGCCATCTCCATCGATAGTAACGTTAGACCCTTTTTTCGCCAGCTCCGAATTATAGTAGGTGAAACCCAGCAGCACCGGTCCGACGGTATATTCTAGCGTACCTTCAAAGAAGGTATTTTCGATATCGGCAGTGATTTTCTCTTCCTTGGTAAACTCCGGAACAGCCGGGTTAGGCGTTACCGTTTTTGTGCCTACACTGAATGACTTATCACGGTTAACACCGCCACCGAAGTGAAAGTTAAAATTACCGACGCTCGAAGAGACGAACAATTCAGCCAGTTCCTGGTTGTTGTCATCTTCTGTCAAACCGTAGTTAGCCGCGAGCAGGAAACTTTCGCCTTCATAATTATATTTAACCAGCGAGTCATGACGTGCTTTCGATAGCGTGGCATGGAGAATTCCGTTTCCTCCAAAGAAATATGAATATTCAGCACCATACATGTCATCCGATACAATCCATTGACGACCGATAGAAAACTTACCAAAATCGGTATCTAACCCGACATAGTGCAGGCGGTTTTTCATCGTGTAATCAGAACCATCAGCTTTAAAGTTCAGGCCAAACTCCACTTTACCAAATACATCCACTGTCTCGGTAAGTGTATATTCAGCCTTTACACCTGCACGCGAAGAACCCGCATTTAAAGTGACATCTTTATCTTCATATTTTTCAATCTGAGTACGAAGCTGGCCATAAAAATCAACCATGGCTTCTTCAGTTTTAAGAAGTTCTACTGCGCTAACAGCGTTACTAAAGATAACGGCAGGAACCGCTACTGCTAATAATGTTTTTTTCATTATACTTTCCTGTAATATTTTGTTGTGTTTTTCAACCCTTCCTGAGTCGAAAAGAAACATATCAACAACAAAAAAACACCGCAACACCACAAAACACCATAAATAACCACATAAGCAGCATCTTGATCCATCATAACAAGCACATACAGAGAATGATTATTCAGTAGCTTTATAAAATAAGACCCAATATTGAAATTTAATTCATAAAACTTGAAAAAAAGGGAACTTTATATCGATAACCAAATGGAATAGGACATAAACAAAAGAGGAAAAAAAATATAATTTATTTTTTACCAATAACTAAAAAGATCTAAATCTGAGTCAATTTTAGGACAAAGTGAACTAATTTATAATAAGGAGAAAGCGACAGTTAATGCCAAACAAAAAATGGCGTCCCATAATTGGACGCCACTATATTCTAATTACGAATAGATTATTTCCTAATGAAGCGCAATACGCACCAACCATATATTATGATGGTCTTGTAAATATCCACCATTTTCTGCGATTGACTTTAAATATCCGAGGCGATGATGGCCCTCAAGCAAATTAAATGGTGCTTTTAATATCCGTCCGTTCGTCGCATACAGGTCTCTTTCATACTGCAGTACAATGGGGGCAACAGGCCAGGTTCCATTATCCT
The DNA here is from genome assembly GCF_009910675.1 of Photobacterium alginatilyticum. GTDB lineage: Bacteria > Pseudomonadota > Gammaproteobacteria > Enterobacterales > Vibrionaceae > Photobacterium > Photobacterium alginatilyticum. The sequence goes on from NZ_RSEJ01000002.1 coordinate 72,259, forward strand.
GCATATTCTGAACAAGCCAGCTACGCTGAAACAACGGATTATTCATTCGACTCGAGAACTTACTAACCACATCATCATGCGGTGTTTTGATTTGGTTAATAATGTCATCGGTACTCCATCGCTCCTTTGTAAAGCTCATGGCCTGAAAATCTAACCAGCCCCAATTACAAAGCACGCCTTTCCAATGACGATATACCCACTGCTCAAGCACTTCTTCCGGAAACTGGGGTAACACACCATGTACTCTTTCGCGCCATTGCTCCCAAGGTTCACAATGCCGACTACCAAAACCATCTGGTGCTAATTCATAGAGTAATCGATCGCTCCTGATCATAACTACATCCCCCTATTGCCAAACTGCTGCACCGAGCAACAGCGTAAAAACCATAACCATTCACTTTGAAAGGTTAATTATTCCGTTAATTTGAAATTAGCACAGGATAGGATGAAAGAACATAAGAATATTAGAGAAAGATTATTCACGGTAACGAAGCTGCCAGCCGGCGGCGACTCAAGAAACAACCACACAAGAGCGGCCAAACAACCCAAATAATCAAAGGTGGTAGTTATTCAATACTGGCGCGATGCCAAAACGAAGAGTTATGCAGCAAAAGAGAGAAGGGAGGCACACTCACCCGATACAAACAGGGCAGAACCTAAGTTCTGCCCTGAGCAAGAAAACCAAGTACCCGCATGGCTTTACTGATCTGTTACCCAGCGATCAGCAGCAGAGGTATCGGTCTCACGAGCATCAACCCAGCGTGACTCTTCGGGTGTCTGCTCTTTTTTCCAGAACGGGGCACGTGTTTTCAGGTAGTCCATAATAAACTCACACGCCTGAAAAGCGGCGCCACGGTGGGCACTCGACACACCGACAAAGACAATCTGATCGCCTAACTCCAAATCACCGACCCGGTGAATAACCCGGGTTTGCAGCAATGGCCAACGCTCACGGGCTTGCTCGACGATCTCTTCCAACGATTTTTCCGTCATTCCCGGATAATGCTCCAGAGACAAACCAGTGACAGTATCGCCCTGATTGAAATCTCGCACCTTACCGATAAAGGTCACCACAGCACCGGCATCAGTGCCTTCGGCCAGCTTGGCGTACTCATCCGCAACCGAGAAATCTTCAAACTGAACAGAGATCATATTTAGCCTCCGGTAACCGGCGGGAAGAAGGCAATCTCATCCCCATCCTTGATAACAGTATCTAACGGACAAATAGTCTGATTGACAGCGACCAGCAACTTGCCGGATTCCAATGCCAGTTGCCACTTGTCACCACGCTCGCACAGATGAGTACGCAGCTCCTCAGCCGTCGCAAACCCGGCATCCATTTCAAGGCGATCAACGCCTACCAGCTCTTTTACCTGAGCAAAGAAAAGTACATTAATCATGCTTCCACCTTAAAGTGACCTGACTTACCGCCTGTTTTCTCAAGCAACCGGATCTGACCGATAACCATATCTTTTTGCACAGCCTTGCACATATCATATATGGTCAACGCAGCAACGGAAGCCGCAGTCAGTGCCTCCATCTCCACGCCAGTTTTGCCCGCCAGCTTACAGCAAGATTCGATACGTACCATATTCTCGGCTTCTATCGCCTCTAACTGCACTTCGACTTTCGACAACAACAGCGGGTGACAAAGCGGGATCAAATCCCATGTTTTCTTGGCCGCCTGAATACCGGCAATACGCGCTGTTGCAAATACATCGCCTTTATGATGCTTACCGGACACGATAAGAGCAAGTGTCTCCGGCGCCATGTGGACGAACGCTTCCGCGCGTGCTTCCCGTACGGTTTCCGTTTTACCCGAGACATCGACCATGTTGGCCTCACCGGAAGCATTGATATGTGTAAATTGGTTCATTGTTTATTTTCCTAGATGAGGCATAAAGTTACATGGACGATGGCTGGCATCCAGCTGCTCTTTGATGATTTTCATCCACCCTGTCCGGCAGGCGCCCGTTGAACCCGGCATGGCAAAGATAACGGTCTTATTGGCCATACCTGCAACCGCCCGGGACTGGATTGTTGAAGTGCCGATCTCCTGGTAAGACACCATGCGGAAAATTTCACCAAAACCCTCAACTTGTTTATCAAACAAAGGGATCAACGCCTCTGGCGTATTATCTCTTGAGGTAAAGCCAGTTCCGCCAGTGATCAGTACCGCCTGCACCTTCTCATCAGCAATCCACTGAGAGACAACCGCGCGTATCTGATAAACATCATCAATCACTATTTTTTTATCGGCTAGCTTGTGACCAGCTTCTTGCAGTGACTCTGCAAGGTACTGGCCCGAGGTATCATTGTGTTCGGTGCGCGTATCTGACACCGTCAATACAGCCACATGTGCTGGTTCAAACGCAGTTTCTGCATGACCCATTACAGTAATTCCCAAACTGAAGTAGTAATAAATTGAAATGTAGGCAGTCTGATCAGTATCACGTACCGATCAGAACCGGAAATTATCCACCAATTGAGGCAAGGTGCGGCGTCATACCCGTATTACCGTCATCAAGAAAATGCCCAACGGCTTTTTGCTGCAACCCACTTTGGATACGATCGATCAAGTCTGCTCGCTGAGTATCAGCTTCCAGCAAATCGCGTAAATCAACGCCATGATCGCCGAACAGGCAAAGGTGAAGTTTACCGTTGGCCGAAATACGTAAGCGGTTACAGCTTTGGCAGAAGTCTTTTTCATACGGCATGATAAGACCAATCTCGCCCTGGTAGTCTGGGTGGCAAAATACCTGAGCCGGCCCGTCGTTGTTACTTTTTATTTTAAGAAGCCAACCGTTCGCGATGAGGTGGTTACGGATACTGACACCGGAAACATGATGATTGTTGAACAAATTGTCCATTTCACCCGTTTGCATTAGCTCGATAAATCGAAGTTGGATCGGCCGAGTCTTAATCCAGTCGAGGAACTTTGGCAGCTCCTGTGAGTTGAGATCTTTTAGCAGGACAGTGTTGATTTTTACCTGTTCAAAACCAGCTTCAAACGCAGCATCGATACCCGCCATCACCTGATGGAACATATTTTCACCAGTGATCTGGTAAAACATCTTCGGGTCAAGACTATCGACACTGACGTTGATATGGGTTAGCCCGGCATCACGCCACTCACCAACGTGCTTCGCCATGCGATAGCCGTTGGTAGTTGTCGCTACTTTACTGATACCTGGCTGGGAAGCCACAGTACCGATAATATCAGTAAAATCACGGCGCAGGCTCGGTTCACCACCTGTGATACGCACTTTCGTCGTACCACAGTCAGCAAACGCCCCTGTTACACGCTTGATTTCATCAAGCGTCAGAAAAGAAGGCTTCTTCCTTTCTGCAGGTTGATAGCCGTCTGGCAGGCAGTATGTACATCTGAAATTACAGACATCAGTCACTGAGAGTCGTAAGTAATAAAACTTACGATGAAAATTATCTTCAAATTGATTCGCCACGGAACACCTTTCCAAATACGGGAGGCCGATGCATTTCTTTGTCGACCCTGGTGACTACCTGTCACTGTCTTCATCCACCTATTGTCATCCCCAAAAGGCTGCAACTTAGTGAATAAAGCTCGGAGTTATGGCTGCTACACACATTATTATATCGCCTAGCGACATGTGCAGCGGCTTAATTATTATAACCTATCAGAGAAAGTGCTTTATTGACAAATCTCTGAAAAAAACGTGTTGCATTCTACCTTTCGTAAGAATTCACGACAATACTACTAAAGGGAAGATAGTTAAAAATTCTCATAAAAAGTGGGGGAATTATGTCCAACATTATTGAATCTGCGACTGTTGACGATATTGCACTCTATTTACAGCGAGAAGAAGGACTGGATGCAAAGCGTGCCCGTGAGCAGGCGATGCGTGTCATAGACGGCTTCAACGACATGATGGAAAAGGGGATCATTAAAGGCTGGTACTTTAACGAACAAAGCCATCTTGAGTTATTGCCTAGTGATAATGCGCTGAAAATCATTGCGAATCAGAAATAATTCGCATAATGCACAATGCAAATTGCAGTGAGATTCGCAATATGCAATTACATGCACCCATTCAACTTTAAAGCACCACTGCACAGCCAAAATAGCGGTATAAATTCCGGCATCACAATTGCATTGTCTAAGTTACCTGACAACTATAACGACAGTTGGAGCCGATTATGAAACAGTCTATACCGCTACTTTTTCAACAGCGCCATGTGCTACCTGGTGGGAGAATGCCAATACGGGTTGCCCCTGGGCCACAAATGGACGCATTCAAGGCTGCGCTAACCTCAGACATTGGCTTTGGTATATGTATGTTTGACGAGGCTGAACACGGCCACCACTTCTTCCATATCGGAACCCGAGTGACGGTTGAGGATTTAGATACTTCAGCCCTGGACGGTTCACTGATTGTTACTGTATACGGCCATGAAAACTTCCGAATCAATGCTCTGGAACAAGACGATAGCGGTGTCTTCTCCGGGGAATATGACATTATTCCTCAGTGGCCGGAAGTCGAAATTCGCAACGACCAAATTGTTCTGGCGGACAAACTCAAGCAAATGTTCAACAAGCATCCTGAGCTCAACCAACTTAACTTAAAGAAAGAGTTCAATAATTTAAGCTGGCTATGTCAGCGCTGGCTGGAAATACTGCCGGTGCCTGCCAGCGAGAAGCAAGCGCTGCTTAACACGCCTAACTGTCAGGATACCTACGATTACCTGATGAGTATCATGCAAAAACCGCACTAGCCGCGTTTCATCCCAATACACTGTCGTTCTATGTGTTTGCCTCTCGTACCCGGTACGGGAGGTTTTTTTATTATGAAATTAGCACTATACGTGACTTATACTCCATCTCGTCCCGGCCTATTTGTAATTCACATAGCGATTTGTTTACACTGACCACTCTATTTTGATAACGGATTTATGCAACTACGGCTATGACTACAACAAATATTGCTGATGCTAAAATTGTTGCCATTGGCGGCGGACATGGCCTTGGCAGGATCCTGTCTGCGCTCTCTGACTATGGCTCTCAGGTTACAGGAATTGTCACCACGACCGACAATGGAGGCTCTACCGGCCGTATTCGAGCCTGCCAGGGAGGAATTGCCTGGGGAGATACCCGAAACTGTATCAACCAGCTCATTACCGAGCCCTCGGTAGGTTCAATGATCTTCGAATACCGGTTTCGGGGCAACGGTGAGCTAAGTGGCCATAATCTGGGTAACTTGATGCTTAAAGCTCTGGATAACCTCTCTATTCGCCCGCTAGAAGCTATCAACCTGATCCGTGACATGCTCAAGGTGAAAACCCATATTGTGCCCATGTCTGAGCACCCTGCTGATTTGGCAGCCATGATTCAAAGTGGCGAGATAATCAGCGGCGAAACCAGCGTGGATGAGTTACAGGAAGTGCCGCAGCGACTCTATGTCGAACCCGCCGTTCCTGCCACAAGGGAAGCCGTCACCGCCATCGAGGAAGCGGACGTGATTTTACTAGGGCCAGGTAGCTTCTTAACCAGTGTCATGCCACCACTGTTACTCAAAGAAATTGAACTTGCTCTTAAGAGCTGCAACGCCAATATCGTCTTTGTCACTAATCTGGATAAAGAGAACGGACCTGCCGGGATGATGTCCCTTGAAACAATGCTACATTGGTGTGAGAGGGCAATGGGAGGACGCCAGGTTGATGGCGTCCTGTCGGATCAATACCGTTCTGAATTAGATGCGCGATATCACCAGGTGATTGAAGATCTGGCCTCGAGCAACCACGAGTGGCGTCATGATCGCGAGAAACTAAAGCATGCGGTTGATAAGCTCATCGTTGCTAGCTAGCTGTTTGTATTCTATAGCCATTCCCTTGACCATCTGTGTAAACTCACACAGGTGGTCATTCATCCACTGCTCCTGACCTTGTTTCACCCGAGATTCACACTCTTGCGCCATTTCAGCTAGCTCATCAGCACCAAAACTTGCAGCGCTGCTTTTTATCGCATGACTAATTTCCCTGACCTGGCTAATAGTAGGTTGATCTGATAACTGACGTAAGTACTGCTCCAGCTCGTCACTGAAGACATTAAGCAACAGTGTTACTGTGTCCTGACCAACTTCTTCAGATAAGCGCTTGATTGTAGATGCATTAATACTCGTTGCCATTTATTTTATCTCCCTGTTACTACCTGCCGCTTCCTGCCAGGCCTGTAATTTTCTATATATCGTCGATGGGCTGACTTCCAACAAGCCCGCTGCTCGGGGAATATTTCCCTCACACGCATCAATCGCCGCCTGAATGGCGCGTTTCTCAACAACCCACAAGGGCTCAATTTGCGATTTATCGATGGAATGATTGTGAGAAACCCCATCACGAGTGTCCGCATTATTTTGCGGTTCAGCAGTTAGCTGAACAGTACGTGCAATTTCTGCGCCATCTCCACCAGATATGGGCGGCGGAACCATATCCAACGTGACCTCTTCACCGGTATTCAGTACCACTATGTTTCGGATCACATTTTGTAGTTCACGGACATTCCCCTGCCAGCTATAGCGCTGAAACAGGTTGATGACCTCTGGAGAGAAGCGGCTAAAGTTCTTGCCTTCTTCTACTGACATCAGAGCCAGTAAAGCATGGGCAATTTCAATGACATCCTCGCCACGATCCCTGAGCGGCGGCAAGGTAACGGGAATCACATGCAGGCGATAATACAAGTCTTCACGAAAACGCCCTTCCTGAACCTCAACCCATGGATTGCGGTTGGTTGCACACACAAAGCGAACATCCACGCTGCTAGTTTTGGATGAGCCGACTTTCTGGTAGGTGCCGGTCTGGATAAAACGCAGTAACTTGCTTTGCAAATCCAAATCCATTTCGCAAAGCTCATCGAGAAACAGTGTCCCCTTGTTAGCGAGCTCTACGGCTCCCTGCCTTTCGGTCGAGGCACCGGTAAACGCCCCTTTTACATGGCCAAACAGTTCGCTTTCTATGAGCTCTTTCGGAATCGCCGCACAGTTCAAGGCTACAAAAGGATGATCATTTCGCGGGCTTGCCGCGTGCACAGCTTCTGCACAGACTTCCTTACCTGTGCCGCTTTCACCGGTAATAAATACCGTTGCCTTACTAGAAGCCGCAGACTCAATCACTCGATACACAGCCTGCATTGGAAGGCTGTTACCTATAAATCCTTGGTACTGTGCCCCGCCCTGTTTGGACTTCTGGCGCTCTTTCGGCGCTTTATTCTCTTCTTTTAGCGCGTTGTTAACGGTGATCCGCAAACGGTCCGCTTCACACGGCTTGATCAAAAAGTCCTGCGCACCATGACGCATGGCTTCTACGGCCACGTCGATAGAACCATGTGCCGTCATGATCACCACCGGAATATTACCGTGATCTCGACGCACAGATTCCAGCACTTCCATGCCCGTCATGTCAGGCAGTCGAAGATCAAGCAATATTAAGTCAGGAGTAATATCTTTGACGAAGCTGAGTGCTTCCGTCCCGGTCCCGACAATACTGACCATTAAACCCAGGGGGTTTAGGTAAGATTTGTACAAGGCCGCAACCGAGGCGGTATCTTCTACCATTAATACTTGTCGCTGAGTTGACCTGCTTTCCATTGCCCCTCCAAAGCCTTTCTTCCTAAACTAATTGTAATCAATAGAAAAAAAACTGTTATGAGAAATTTCAAATTTTCTAAACTCCTATTATGAATCGCATATTGATTTGCAAAATGCAAATAACAACGCGATAGATAAAGAAAACGGTGACAAATTACTCGTGAAGCGTCGCAAAAAAGTCCAATTATCGGGGTCAAAAAAGTTGGCACGGAGTCTGCATTAATTAAATTGACTCTTTCCTGAGAGTCAACCTAGCCAACTGACGTTGTTTGTGGAATTATTTCACTAAAACAATGACGCCAACCGAATCTGTTCTCGGTTGGCTTTTTTTTTATGGGGGTCGGGAGGAGTAAAAGAGCCTAACCAGGCCCTTGTGACGTTAGCTGTTTACGATGAACTGCTCTCGCATCGAGTGGATCTTATCGCGCAATTCAGCGGCTTTCTCAAATTCCAGGTTCTGTGCCAAGTCATACATTTCTGATTCCAGCTGCTGAATCTCAATTTCCAGCTGCTGTGGTGACATCGTCGTATACGTACCTTTCTGTTCGGCAACCTGATGAAGCTGGGCCGCCTTATTTGGCTTGCGACGCTTACCCGGCTGACCTAATTCCATGATATCCGATACCGCCTTGTTAAGCGCCTTAGGAACAATGCCGCGCTCTTCATTATAGGCTTGCTGCTTTTCTCGACGGCGATTGGTTTCGTTCATAGCCCGCTCCATCGAGCCCGTTATGCGATCAGCATACAATATTGCCTTACCTTCAAGGTTTCGGGCTGCACGTCCGATGGTCTGGATCAGCGAACGCTCCGAGCGAAGGAACCCCTCTTTATCAGCATCAAGAATCGCCACCAGGGAAACCTCAGGCATATCCAGGCCTTCTCGCAGCAAGTTTATCCCTACCAGTACATCAAACTCACCCAGACGCAGGTCCCGAATGATCTCGACCCGCTCAACCGTATCAATATCCGAATGAAGATAACGTACCCTGACACCATGCTCATCCAGGTACTCGGTCAGATCCTCTGCCATCCTCTTTGTCAGTGTCGTAACCAGCACCCGTTCGCCTTTGGCCTCGCGGATCCTAATCTCTGACAACAAGTCATCAACCTGGGTCGCCACCGGACGAACTTCAATCTGTGGATCAAGCAGTCCTGTCGGGCGCACAACCTGCTCGGCAATATCACCACCCGACTGCTCGATTTCATAGTTTCCCGGCGTTGCAGAAACGTAGAGGGTCTGCGGTGCCAGCGACTCAAACTCCTCAAACTTAAGCGGACGGTTGTCGAGGGCAGACGGCAATCGAAAACCGTACTCGACAAGATTTTCCTTACGAGAGCGGTCACCACGGTACATGGCACCAATTTGCGAGACGGTAACATGCGACTCATCAATGATAAGCAGGCCATCGGCCGGCAGGTAATCAAACAATGTCGGAGGCGGCTCTCCCTCCGCTCGGCCACTGAGGTAGCGCGAGTAGTTTTCGATCCCCGAACAAAAGCCCAGCTCATTCATCATTTCAATATCAAACTGGGTGCGCTGAGCTATGCGCTGCTCTTCCACTAGCTTGTTATTTTCTAAAAGTTGTTTTTTACGTACCTCGAGCTCAACTTTGATTTTTTCTACCGCTTCAAGAATACGTTCACGCGGTGTGACATAGTGAGTCTTTGGATAAATAGTGCAGCGAGGCAGGTCACGCTGAAGTACGGCTCCCGTCAGCGGATCAAATGCGCTGATGCAATCCACCTCGTCATCGAACAGTTCAATCCGTACCGCATTTTTTTCCGATTCAGCCGGAAAAATATCAATGACTTCGCCCCGGACACGGAAAGTACCTCGCTCAAAGGCAATATCGTTCCGGGTGTATTGCAGTTCAGCCAGTCGGCGAAGAATATCCCGTTGGTCCAACATATCGCCACGGCGAACATGCAACATCATCTTAAGGTATGAGTCCGGATCACCGAGGCCATAAATCGCAGAGACGGAAGCAATAATAATAACGTCACGTCGCTCCATCAGAGCCTTGGTTGCCGATAGGCGCATCTGCTCAATATGGGCATTCACCGACGCATCTTTCTCTATAAAGGTATCGGTCGTCGGAACATAAGCTTCCGGCTGGTAATAGTCATAGTACGAAACAAAGTATTCCACGGCGTTATCCGGAAAAAACTCCTTCATTTCGCCATAGAGCTGAGCCGCCAGTGTTTTATTGGGGGCAAGGATCAAGGTTGGCCGATCCGCTTCTGCTATGACATTGGCTACGGTAAAAGTCTTCCCCGATCCCGTCACCCCCAGTAATGTCTGGTGAGCAAGCCCCGCATCCAAGCCTTCCAGCAACTGATTAATTGCTGTGGGCTGATCGCCGGAAGGAGAAAAGCGGGAAGATAAATTAAACGTTTTGCTCATACTGAAGTTCCGTAGTAAGGAGGACTTATGGGACATTTTGCTGTTATGACAAGGCTTGTCAATAATCAGGCTTGTTCACCTTCCCATCCCCCCACCTCTGTCCATTTCCCCTCAGTCAAAACGATTGCTTTTCAGCGGGAAGAAAAAAGCGCAAAAAATTTAAAATCAGGGATTGAACAATTTTATCCTTAGGCGTATTATCACCGCCCACGAACAAGAATGACTTTGTTCAGCTATACTTCAGGTTGGCGATTAAAAGCCTATAAAATCCCTCAAAAACACTCTCTTCAAGAGCGATCATCCACAGCTTTTCCCACAATTGATTCAAATCAATTCACAAGCAACCGTATACTTGGCATTCTCTAAAGTATTTATTCTAATTGATTCATATATATTCTGCCGTTTATTCCTATATCGCTATAATACAACTATTTATTCTTCCTACGACCATGCTGTACAAAATATAACCACAGCGCTCTACCTGTCGCCATCACGGCTTTTTCCAAGCATCCATCAACACACTTATCCACAGTTTCCGTGGATAACTCACCTAACCCCTTGCCAAGTCTGGGCCGAACAAAATCAAGTGAATTTTAATCGCAATTTTAGAAATCAGTTTTGCACTGTTATTATCGGTATCCACTCGCCTCGACAAAAAACGGCAAGCCGTAGCCTGCCGTTATCTTATGCTTAGAAGCTATCTAGCAGCTGTGCGCCATCAGAAACTGAATATCCTCCTGCTCAGAATAATATACTGGCTCGTTTCCATAGCTAAAGAGCTTGAGATCCTTGCCGTTTGCACTGTGATAACTAAGCTGACCGTTATGCAAATGCAGCCAGGTCCCTTCAGGAATACCAATAACAGGTTCGTGCTTGTTCACCTCCAGAAACTCCTGAATGCGCTCATCCCGGGTTTCCCCGTTATGACCTTCTACTTTCGCTTCCAGATAATGCGGGTTGATTTGGAACGGTACCAAATTCAGTGACGGCAATACGGCACCGGTAATAATTGGCATATCGTTGGTAGTACGAATCGTCGGACAGGTAATGTTCGTACCGGCACTCCAGCCGATATAAGGAACACCCCGGCCAAGCACAGCTTTGCGTATTGGACCGACAAGCCCCAAGTCATGCAGTGTCTTGTTCAGGACCCAAGTATTTCCGCCACTCACCAAAATGCCATCTGCCGCCTGTAGCGCAGCAACAGGATCATCAGCCTGATGAAGGCCTGTAACCTGGCAGTCCAGTGCGAGAGCATCAAATGTCTGCTGAACCATGGCCACACGATCATCATGACTTGAACGAATAACCGCATACGGGATCAGCACCCAGTTTTTGGCGCCGGTGCGTTGTACCTGTTCGATGATGGCTTCACCGGCAAATTCCATAACATGTTCGTTTCCGGCGATCTTGCCGTTGCTCAACATTAAGATATCCATCTTTATCCCCTTACGAATACTTGATAACGGCCAGCACCAATGCACCAGCATACTGTTTCTCATTGGTGTTGAACGCTGGTGTTGTTTTTTTGATTTTACGCCCAGTTGCCACATATAAAACCACTGAACGGTCATTTATGCAGTACCTATCACTAAAGTACAGCCGTTAATCAAAAACGAAAACAACACACTTACATCCGCAGGCACACATATTCAAAAGGCAATCACAATTGTCATACATATGCTCAACAATCATGTCTAGTAGCCCTGAATGCATGTCGACACACTGCAAATATCAATCAGACAATACACACGATATTGTGCATGGCATCCATAAACCTTTCTTCTTAATTCGGGCTTAACCAAGTAATAACTGATGAAAAAATCAGCAATATTGAAAAACCCTGCAAGACAAGAGTTGTTATAGCTTGTGCAAAGGAAGATAATATGCAGATCTCTAGCAAATTATAATTAAGACGGTATGACTGAATACCTACTACTACTTGTCGGTACAGTGTTAGTTAACAACTTTGTACTGGTAAAATTTTTAGGCCTTTGCCCGTTCATGGGCGTGTCTAAAAAACTGGAAACAGCAATTGGCATGGGTTTGGCAACAACGTTTGTACTTACCCTGGCATCCGTATGCGCGTATCTTGTTGAAGCCTATATCCTCGTCCCTCTTGGCATTCAATACCTTCGAACACTTAGCTTCATTCTGGTGATCGCTGTCGTGGTTCAGTTTACCGAGATGGTCGTCCATAAAACCAGCCCGACGCTTTATCGTCTGCTGGGAATATTCCTGCCACTAATCACGACAAACTGTGCGGTTTTGGGGGTTGCGCTCCTGAATATCAACGAACGCCACAATTTCATTGAATCTGTGGTGTATGGCTTCGGTGCTGCTATTGGCTTCTCGCTGGTCTTGGTGCTGTTTGCTTCTATGCGTGAGCGCATTGCCGCAGCAGATGTTCCGAGTCCTTTTAGAGGCGCCTCAATCGCCATGATCACAGCCGGTCTAATGTCTCTTGCCTTTATGGGCTTTACTGGATTGGTGAAACTATAAAATGAGCGGAATATTAATTGCAGTTATTGCAATCGCAGTACTTGCCGCGATTTTCGGTCTGGTCCTTGGCTTTGCCTCGATCCGCTTCAAGGTAGAAGCCGATCCGATTGTCGAGCAAATCGATAGCATTTTGCCGCAAACTCAGTGCGGCCAGTGCGGTTACCCTGGCTGCCGTCCTTACGCGGAAGCCATTGCCAACGGTGATGATATTAACAAATGCCCTCCCGGCGGCCAGCAAACCATAGAGAAACTGGCTGATTTGATGGGGGTAGATGTTCAGGATTCGGCTCACGATGATGACAAAGGCCTGAAAAAAGTCGCATTTATCCATGAAGACATGTGCATCGGCTGTACCAAGTGCATTCAGGCATGTCCTGTTGATGCGATCGTCGGCGGCACTAAAGCGCTACACACCGTCATCAAAGATGAGTGTACCGGTTGCGATCTTTGTGTGGCACCTTGTCCGACCGACTGTATCGAAATGGTTCCGGTAGAAATGACCCCGGAAAGCTGGAAGTGGGAGCTTAACAAAATCCCCGTCGTCAATATTCCTGCTGATACAAGCGCCAACAAGGTAGAGTAACCATGCTGTCAATCATCGAACAAATAAAACAGGGTCAGCTATGGGACTTCCCGGGCGGGATTCACCCACCAGAGCAAAAAGCCCTGTCCAGCCATTCTGAAATTGCCGAAGCCAAGATCCCTGGTGAGCTGGTGCTGCCCCTAAAACAGCACATCGGCGCCGTTGGTGATGTCTTAGTCACAGCCGGAGACAAAGTACTCAAAGGTCAGCCACTGACGCATGCCGACGTAGCACTGAGTGTACCGGTTCACGCCCCGACTTCAGGCACAATTAAGGCGGTAAAACCTCATACTATCGCCCACCCTTCCGGCTTATCTGATCTTTGTATCATTATTGAGCCGGATGGCAATGATACCTGGGGTGAGAAAACAATCATCGCTGACTATCGCCAGACTGAAACAGCAGATCTGATTGATCATATCCGCCTCCAAGGGATCTCCGGCATGGGCGGTGCAGGTTTTCCAGCCGGCCGTAAACTTCAAAGTGGTTTGGGAAAAACAGATATCCTGATCATTAATGCTGCTGAGTGCGAACCATATATCACTGCCGACGATCGCCTGATGCAAGATAACGCTCGCGATGTCGTTGAAGGCATTCGGATCCTGAATCATATCCTTGTCCCCAAGCTCACTATCATCGGTATCGAAGATAACAAGCCGGAAGCAATCGAGGCGCTTCAACGCTGTATCAGCGAAGATGACGGTATTGTTATTCGTGCAATCCCGACCAAATACCCTTCCGGTGGCGAGAAGCAGTTAATCAAGGTGCTGACAGGCAAAGAGGTTCCGACTAAAGGGATACCTGCCGACATTGGCATCATGATGCATAATGTGGGAACCACGCATGCAATCAAGCGTGCCGTAGTTGACGGCGAACCCTTGATTCAGCGTGTTGTTACCGTCACCGGCAAAACGTTCAAACAGCCTGGCAACACCTGGGCATTGCTAGGAACACCGGTAAATTTCCTGCTGGAGCGTTTTGGCTATAAAGCCGATAAGAAACTACCACGCGTGATCATGGGTGGCCCGATGATGGGTTTTACCCTGCCACACTGTGATGTTCCAATCACCAAGATTGCCAACTGTATTCTGGCTCCGACACGCAAGGAAATTTCTCCGACAAACCATGAAATGTCCTGCATCCGCTGTACAGCGTGTGCCGAGGCCTGTCCGGTCTCCCTGCTACCGCAACAGCTACAGTGGTATGCCAAAGATCAGGACTATGCCAAATGCGAGGAATACAATCTCTTTGACTGTATTGAATGCGGAGCCTGTGCGTATGTCTGCCCAAGTGAAATCCCGCTGGTTCAATACTATCGCCAGGCCAAAGCTGAAATTCGTCAGCGTAAGCAAGATGAAGAGAATGCCGAGCGAGCCAAACAACGCTTTGAAGCCAAGAAAGCCCGTTTAGAGCGGGACAAGGCTGAGCGAGAGAACCGCTTTAAGAAAGCAGCTGATGATCGCCGCAAAGAAATGGCAGCTTCCGGAGGCGATGATGCGGTTGCTGCTGCTATAGCACGTGTTAAAGCCAAACAAGCAGCGGCCAGCACCAATGCCGACACCGACAAGAAACCAGCAGTTGCAGCAGCGATTGCCCGGGCAAAAGCCAAGCAGGCTGCAGCCCAGTCCGGTGACAGCCAAGTTTCTCAAGAGACTTTGCCTGACAATACGGAGATGGCAAAACTTCGCGAAGAACGCAAGCGCCTGGCTCGCGAGCGAAAAGCTACCAAACAGGCAGAAAGTACCGCTGATACGCCAGCATCGGAAACAACAGGCGATGCTAAAAAAGATGCAGTAGCCGCTGCCATCGCACGTGCCAAGGCTCGTAAAGCTGCGCAAGCGTCTGAGCAAGCTCAGGAAAAACCTGAGCCTGCAGCGACCGAAGCTGAGGCTGATCCGAAGAAAGCTGCCGTTGCTGCTGCCATTGCACGGGCCAAGGCTCGTAAAGCCGCGCAAGCGTCTGAAGCTGCTCAGGAAAAACCTGAGCCTGCAGCGACCGAAKCTGAGGCTGATCCGAAGAAAGCAGCTGTTGCTGCTGCCATCGCACGTGCCAAGGCCCGTAAAGCCGCGCAAGCGTCTGAGCAAGCTCAGGAAAAACCTGAGCCTGCAGCGACCGAAGCTGAGGCTGATCCGAAAAAAGCGGCTGTTGCTGCTGCCATTGCACGTGCCAAGGCCCGCAAAGCCGCGCAAGCGTCTGAGCAAGCTCAGGAAAAACCTGAGCCTGCAGCGACCGAAGCTGAGGCTGATCCGAAGAAAGCCGCTGTCGCTGCTGCCATTGCCCGTGCCAAAGCTCGTAAAGCCGCTCAAGCGTCTGAGCAGGCTCAGGAAACACCAGAGCCTGCAGCTACCGAAGCTGATCCGAAGAAGGCCGCTGTCGCTGCTGCCATTGCCCGCGCCAAGGCCCGTAAGGCTGCCAAAGAAGCTGAAGCTCAGACGGAGCAAACGCAGGACGAGCCAGTCAGCACAGTCACTGAGGAAGACGTCGATCCGAAGAAAGCCGCTGTCGCTGCTGCCGTTGCCCGCGCCAAGGCYCGCAAGGCTCGCAAGGCTGCCAAAGAARCTGAAGCACAGGCGGAGCAAACGCAGGACGAGCCAGTCAGCACAGTCACTGAGGAAGACGTCGATCCGAAGAAAGCCGCTGTCGCTGCTGCTGTTGCCCGCGCCAAAGCCCGCAAGGCTGCCCAACAGGCAGCAAAAGATACACAACAGAATAACGAGGATAACTAATCGTGGCTTTTAATATTGCCAGCTCACCCCATACACATAGCCGACGCAGTACCAGCGATATCATGCGTACTGTCATTCTTTGTTCGGCCCTGGGTATTGCTGCCCAATGGTTCTTCTTTGGCTGGGGTGTATTGATCCAGGTTATTCTGGCTTCTTTGGTAGCGCTCGCCTCTGAAGCTGCAATACTGGTTTTGCGTAAGCGCCCGGCATTACCTTATCTGCGCGATAACAGTGCGCTGCTTACCGGTATCCTGGTTGGTATTTCAATCCCACCGCTGGCTCCCTGGTGGATCACGGTGATCGGTGTTGTCTTTGCAATTGTTATCGCCAAGCACTTATATGGCGGTCTCGGACAGAACCTCTTCAACCCTGCGATGGTAGCCTATGTTGTCTTGCTGATTTCCTTTCCGGTGCAGATGACAACCTGGCTTCCTCCCTCTTCAATCAGCGCCGCTCCAGTGTCGCTGCTTGATAGCCTGTATACAGTATTTACCGGCTTTACCCAGGACGGGTTCAGTGTACATCAGCTCAGGATGTCCGTTGACGGGATAACCATGGCAACCCCTTTGGACACTCTAAAGACATCACTGACAACCGGCCATACCACTACTGAAACTCTCGCGAGCCCAATCTTCGGTATGATTGCCGGTATTGGTTGGGAGTGGGTAAATGTTGGCTTCTTGCTGGGTGGCTTGCTACTGCTGAAGTTACGCATTATTCAGTGGCAGATCCCTGTCGGTATGCTGGGCGCATTATTTGTGATCAGCACCATTGCCTTCCTGTTCAACCCAGACGGTACGGCATCACCCATCATCCACCTATTCTCTGGTGCTACTATGCTCGGGGCATTCTTTATTGCCACCGATCCTGTATCGGCATCGACCACAGTCAAAGGTCGTCTGATTTTTGGTGCCTTAATCGGGATCCTGGTTTACCTCATCCGAACCTGGGGTGGCTTCCCTGACGGTGTCGCGTTCAGCGTGTTGCTGGCAAACATGTGTGTACCTATGATCGATTACTACACACGCCCACGAACATACGGCCACTTATAGGAGCAAGCATGCTGATTGCAATGAAAAAAAACAGCGGTGTACTGGCAGTATTTGCCCTGCTTGCTACCCTGCTAGTATCTGTTACCCAACTGCTGACTGCCGGAAGAATTCAAGAGCAGCAACAAAAGGAGCTGCTTAAGGTTCTGAACCAGGTGATCCCTGCTGAAAACCATGACAACGAGCTCTACAAAAGCTGCACCCTAGTCACCAATGAGCAATATCTCGGCACCTCTACGCCAATGCCGGCTTACCTGGCTGAAAAAGAAGGTGAAGTGTCGGGTGTTGCGATTGAAGCTATTGCGCCCGGCGGTTACAACGGAGCCATCAAAATTATCGTCGGCCTTGATACCTCAGGTGTCGTCACGGGTGTGCGTGTCCTAAGCCACAATGAAACCCCGGGGCTTGGCGATAAAATTGATACCCGGATAACCGACTGGATTTACAGCTTTACCGGCAAGAAACTTCAGGGTGAAAAAGATGCCAGCTGGGCAGTACGCAAAGACGGCGGTAATTTTGACCAGTTTACCGGTGCAACCATTACTCCGCGTGCTGTTGTCGGTGCTGTGAAGAAAGTATCGCTGTATTACCAGCGCTACCAACAGGAATTGTTTAATCAACCTCTGAATTGTCAGGGCCACTCATGAGCATAAATAAAGAATTGATGAAAAATGGCCTGTGGGATAACAACCCGGCTATCGTTCAGTTACTGGGACTCTGTCCTCTTCTGGCCGTATCGGCAACTGTCACCAATGCCCTTGGCCTCGGGCTTGCTACCACGGCAGTGCTCATCGGATCGAACCTGATCGTTTCACTGGTTCGTCAATGGGTGCCGTCAGAAGTTCGGATCCCGGTATTCGTAATGATCATCGCGGCACTGGTTACCTGTGTCCAGTTACTGATGAATGCCTTCACTTACGGGCTTTACCAGTCACTGGGGATCTTCATCCCGTTGATCGTGACTAACTGTATTATTATTGGCCGCGCAGAATCTTTCGCCTCCAAAAACGAACCTATGCCTGCTGTGTTAGATGGTTTGTGGATGGGGCTGGGTCTTACCTCAACCCTGGTGGTGCTAGGCGCAATGCGCGAAATTCTGGGAAATGGTACCTTGTTCGACGGTGCTGACCGCCTGCTGGGTGACTGGGCAGCATCATTGCGAATCGAAGTATTCAGCTTTGACAGTAACTTCTTGTTGGCAATGCTACCGCCCGGTGCCTTTATTGGTGTCGGCTTTATCATCGCACTCAAGAATGTAATTGATAAAAAACGCGAACAGAAAGCGGCTGATGCTGAAGCCAAACCAGAAATTGAACGGGCACGAGTTACCTCGGCCAACTAAACGTTCAACCTTACAAAACATACTATAAACCGCAGTTAGCTACATACCTACAGGCGGCTCAACCTGTTTCTGGCCCTACACCAGAGGAATAGCTTACTGCGGCAACAGCCAACAGTTGTTAGGAAGCAAGCATGAACAATGAAAAACGCGTTCAGATCCTTGAACGTCTGCGGGCAGAGAATCCGCACCCGGAAACCGAACTCAACTGGAGCTCACCTTTTGAACTACTGATTGCGGTTCTTCTGTCAGCACAGGCCACAGATGTCAGCGTCAACAAGGCCACCGACAAACTCTATCCTGTCGCCAACACTCCTCAGGCCATGTTCGATCTGGGTGTCGAGGGCGTAAAGGAATATATCAAGACCATCGGCCTGTTTAACTCCAAGGCTGAGAACGTCATTAAGACTTGCAGGATCCTGCTCGAACAACACGGCGGGGAAGTCCCTGAAAACCGCGAAGCCCTGGAGGCTCTGCCAGGTGTCGGCCGTAAAACGGCCAATGTCGTCCTTAACACCGCATTCGGCTGGCCTACCATCGCCGTCGATACCCATATTTTCCGGGTCTCAAACCGGACCAAATTCGCAATGGGTAAAAACGTTGATCAAGTCGAGCAGAAGCTACTAAAAGTGGTTCCGAAGGAATTCAAGGTTGATGTCCATCACTGGTTGATACTACACGGCCGCTATACCTGTGTGGCCCGCAAGCCCCGCTGCGGCAGCTGTGTTATTGAAGACCTGTGCGAATTCAAAGATAAAGTTTACCCTGGCGAGTAACCACCGTTAACGGCTGTCATTAAGAAGCCGTTAACCTGTTTTTATACCCAATGTGACACATCTAAAAAGGAGTTCTGTGAATTGCGAGGCAACTGTCGCACAACGTAATTCACTATTCCTCACTCAATATGAAAGCACCAGCATAAGTCATACAATTTGAAAAATGATCGTTTTTTCTTACTCTACCTTCAGTGTAGAGGTGCCTTAGTGGTGTTATTATGTTCAATAACTTATCAATATCTCAACGCTTGCTTTTCCCTAGCCTTTTAATTTCTCTGCTTATTTTGCTTGGCAGCTTTATCGGTACCAGACAAATCGAGCAACAGAACCGAATAACCGGGTATATTTTCGCAACAATCAGCCCGGCTCTACTTCGTCATGAAGATGGAAACAAAGATATATTTCAGGCAATGGATGCCATGAAAAGCTATGTTTTGGCCTCTTCAGATAAGCAGAGAAAAAAAGCTAAAGAAGATTACGATAGCAATATTTATAAATCAGCTCCTCGTATTGCCTTCGCCAAAGAAGCCGCAGGGATCCCAGGAACCTCTATCTCAATTGATGCTATAGAGGTGGCCGTTCGTAATATTGAGCAATTAAAACAAGAGATGGACGTTATCATGAACACTCCTCATGAACTGTCCGAAAATATATACAAACAAAGAATTGATAAAATCAATAAGACTCTAGACACCACAATTTCTTCGGCAAAAGTAGTTCACAAAGAGTTATTAGACTCAGAGCAGATACTACTAATGCAGTCAGCCTCTGAGTCAACTCAATCTTATTATTACATCCTGATAATTGGCCTCTTAACCGCTTTCATCGTTATTCTAACCGCCGTCTGTACAGCTCGCTACTTCAGTCAACGTATAAAACTACTTAGTAATCAAGTAATTGACCTAACAAAAGGTAATGGAGACCTAACCGTTCGTCTTGCCGTCACCAATAACGATGAACTGGGCCAACTTTGCCATAATTTCGATTATTTTATTGACTCACTTCACCACACTTTAAGAAATGTTGTAGATGAAAGCAAACAAGTTTCAGAAAACCTTATTGAACTACAGCACCAGGCACATCAGACCAATTCCTTAATGACGGTTCAGCAAAATGAAACTCAAAATGTGTTGTTATCCGTTCATGAATTTGCCAACTCTGCCCAAGATGTCACAACCCAGGCTAATAATGCCCAAAGATATTCAGAGCAGGCCCAAACACAAACAAATATTGGTAATGATGCAATTAATATGACTTTCAATGCAATTACCAAACTTGAGCTGGATATTAGCGAATCATCCTCAATGGTCAGGCAATTAGAAAGTGACATTTCCGATATAACTCATGTTATTGATGTTATTCGCACCATTGCCGAACAAACCAATTTATTAGCGCTGAATGCCGCGATTGAATCAGCTCGGGCTGGAGAACATGGCCGCGGATTTGCGGTTGTTGCTGATGAAGTTCGAGGCCTGGCTTCTAAAACGCAGACAAGCACTCGCGAAATAGAATCGATGCTTCACAACCTGCAACAGTCGGCTTCACAAGCAGTAGATAAAATGACTGCCAGCCAGTCTTCATCAGAAATAACACTCAGTGAAGCCCATAAAACAAAAGAAGCCTTTCAACACCTAGTGGCAGCGATAAAAAAAATTAAAGAAGGTAATGAGCAAATAGCGACAGCTGCAAACCAACAACGTATCGTAAGTGATGAGATTAATACCAATACACAGCGTATTTCAGAAATGGCTCAAGGGTCTTTAGACCAGGCCATTGCTTCAACAAATACTGCCGACAACTCTCACAGGCAAATGCAAGTGATGAAAGAACATTTAGAACGTTTTAAAATCTAAACGACAATTGAACGTCATTAACTTGCTTTATTATAATACTTGGATTCAGCACCACACACACTGGAGGCACTATGGCTAACGGACGCATTCTTCATACTATGCTGCGCGTAGGCGATCTCGATCGCTCTATTCAGTTTTATACAGATATCATGGGTATGCAGCTACTTCGCAAGCGTGACAATGAGGCCTATAAATATACCCTGGCCTTTGTTGGCTATGGCGATGAATCAACAGGTGCCGTCATCGAGCTGACCTATAACTGGGGAACAACCGAATACGAAATGGGTGATGCTTTCGGCCATATCGCAATTGGTGTTGAAGACATTTACGCAACCTGTGATGCCATTAAAGCTTCAGGGGGCAACGTGAGCCGTGAACCTGGCCCGGTGAAAGGCGGAAATACACACATTGCATTCGTTACCGACCCGGATGGCTACAAAATCGAGTTAATTCAGCGCAGTTAAGCACCGCTAATAGAAACAGCAAAGCCTGCTAGAACAGGCTTTGCTTACACATACCATCACTACTCCACTTTACCGAAGTACTCTACGACAGTCGCGCGGTATTCATTGTCTTTATTAGGGTCATTAAACTCTATGGAGTAGAAAGGCATCACACTATCTTTCAGCTTCTCGGCAATTTGCAGCTCCAGATTTTCAACACTTACTGTACTGGTAACTTCATACGTATCAGCGCGATTAAGCTCCATTTCATCAGCTTGCTCTAACGTAATCTGTTTTGCCGACACTTCACGGGCTAATTCCTCTTTGACTCTTTCGGCATCACTGTCTATCACCGAGTCATCGGCAAATACCAAGCCAGAACCGAACATGAGTACCAACAAAAGCTTTTTCATAACTACCACCGCCCTTTCTTAGTATGTTTATCTCTATACCCATCTCAATTTAGCTCTTTCGGCAGTTACTTCAGCTCCAAAATTAAGAAAGTGGAAAGGCATCATAAAAAGCAGGGTTGATAATGATATTTATTCTCATTAGTATACTAAAAAAACCAAGAGAGAACGGTCATGTCATTCAACTTTCCAGAACTACCTTATCCTTATAATGCACTCGAACCGTATATCGATGCCAAAACGATGGAAATTCACTATAGCCGCCATCATAAAACCTACTTCGATAAATTTATCACTGCGATTGCTGGCACCGAGCTGGAACAACAACCTCTTCATGAGATTTTTGCCACGGTATCCCGACAACCTCCCGCTGTCAGAAATCACGGCGGAGGCTTTTTCAACCACAACCTATACTGGCAGTGCATGTCCCCCAATGGCGGCGGGCAACCCGGCGGCCTACTTGGCGAAGCGATTAACTGCCACTTCGGCAGCTTTGAACATTTCAAAACAGCTTTCTCCGAGGCAGCGGCCAACCACTTCGGTTCTGGATTCATCTGGCTGTGCGTCAACGACGGGCGGTTGGAAATCTCTTCCACCAGCAACCAGGACAACCCGCTGATGGATGTTGTCGATAATTGCGGGGAGCCGATTCTTGCACTCGATGTCTGGGAGCATGCCTACTACATCAGCTACCAGAACAAACGTCCGGAATACATCGACGCATGGTGGCATGTTGTTGACTGGCAGCAAGTCGAACAGCATTTTGTCGAGGCATTACAGCAGCAATAATCTAAGGAAGAATCATGGATGTATCACGCTGGGAACGGCATACGTTGCTGGCCGCAGAGGCCGAAGAGAATAACAAGCCAATGATGTCAGTGATTCATTACCAACTCGCTTTGGCCGAATCACAACAGCTAGAACCGGTTCAGGGGACGCGCGAAGAGCTTGAGGACTTACTGACCATCAAAATCACCTCTTGTCATAATCTGGCCTCTTTTTGGCGAAAAGCTGGCGACAACGAGTATGAGCTTAAGTACTTACAGCTTGCCTCTGAGCAAGTAATGGCACTTATTCCTCAGTGTCCTCGCAAGGAATGTGATGCATTTATTGATACTCTTGGATGCTGTAAATCCGCTTTGATCTCATTCCTAAAGCGACATCCTAACCCGGCGGTTGCCCGGCAGCTTGAGCATATCAATATCAGCAATCAGTGCGAGCTGATCGCCAAGTTCCGTCTTCACTGAGACGGCTGAACTTGAATGACACTATAGCCTGATAGGTACTATGAACTAGGATCAAAAAAGCGAGATACACTGAGTATCTCGCTTTGCTATATTAGGGGCTTAGATTTCAGCTAGATTAATGTCCGGCCAAGCGAAATCACTACCCGGCGGTTTTGATTACGCCCGATTGGCGTTTCATTATCGGCAATAGGTCGACGCTTGCCGTAAGCCTCAACCTGGATCCGATCTTTCGGCAAACCCATTGCCATAAAATACTCTTCCAGCTTCTTGGCCCGTCGTTCAGACAAGGCCTGATTGACGTTCTTGCCACCTCGCGAATCGGTATAGGTCGCCACCAATACCAAATCAACATCATCACTATATCGGACAAAGTCACTGATCTGAGCCAGGCGCTTGCGCGAGGCTTTATTCAGCTCATCGCTATCATGATCATAATGGAGAACAGTAAAGGCGATATCATCGAAGCTGTAGGGCAGCAAATTATCTATACACTGACTAAATTGCTGATAGGGTGTCTGGAACGATACCGCAGAAAGCCCGACTTCAATACGCTTATTTCTATGCTGCCAGTCCTGATAACTTAGCGTTGGATAGCGCCCGCTCTCAAGCTCGGTAAGCATAGTCCAAGCCATTTGCCCACCAATATAGCCATCAAACTGTTTGAAGAAGGTAATTTTAGTGATCGGCTCAGCCGCATCACCCGGCATCCAGCGCGGTGGCATCGAGACAAGGCTCACATCGCGTGTTTCCCCCATGGGGCGGCGCATCTTGAGTTCAAAATCCAGGTTGATTTTTTTACTCGCTCGGGAGGTAAACTGAGCTTCACCGTAATTGGGTATCTTATGCAGCATACGACATTCCAGCGGGGTATCAACAGCGACCTTCCAGCTCGATTGCGCAGGCGTAGCGACATATTGTTTGCTTGCCATCACCGGACTACATACTGTCGCAGCGGCTAGCAATGCGCCTGCCAAGCACAATGATGTTGTTGTATTGCCCATATTCCTACCACCAGCTCAATCGTAATGCTGACTATTGTATCGGATCTGACGAAAAAATCTTTAGGTGCAGTTTCCCCGCTATGAATTAAGGTTTAGCTCCCGGAATGAATCTGACATAATGCGCTCTTCATTTTTATCAACCGCAGTGCTATGAGCCAAGATAACGAACTAAACACCCTTAAAAGTCGCTTTCGCGGCTACTTTCCCGTCGTCATTGATGTAGAGACTGCCGGCTTTAATGCCAAAACAGATGCCTTGCTCGAAATCTGTGCAGTTACCCTGCAGATGGATGAAGAAGGCTGGCTAAAGCCTGCTTCGACTATCCATTATCACATCACACCATTTGAAGGCGCAGTGATCCACAAAGAGGCGCTGGAGTTTAACGGGATCCGGGATCCGTTCAGTCCGCTTCGTGGTGCGGTCTCTGAAGATGCTGCGCTAAAAGAGATCTACAAGCAGATCCGTAAAGAACAAAAAGCGGCAGGTTGCTCCCGTGCAATCATGGTTGCCCATAACGCCAACTTTGATCACAGCTTTGTAATGGCGGCTTCTGAGCGAGCCAAGCTAAAACGCAATCCCTTCCACCCATTTGCGACCTTCGATACGGCAGCGTTGAGCGGCTTGGCATTCGGCCAGACAGTATTGGCCAAGGCCTGTAGCACCGCCGGGATCCCGTTTGACAACAAGGAAGCTCACTCCGCGCTCTATGACACAGAACGCACAGCAGAATTATTCTGTGAGATTGTTAACAAATGGAAGAAATTAGGTGGATGGCCACTTTTTGATTCTGCAGAAGAAAAAAGCGAAGAACCTCAAGCTTAAAGAATAACAAACTCATCGGACCACACTAGTAGCTATCTTTTCGGCATTTTAGAGTAATTACTCAATACGCCTGATTGATATTTTTTTGTGAGTCCGTTAACAAATGAAAGAATTAGGCAAACAGCGACTTTTTAAACCTCAAACAGAAAAAAATGAAGTGTCTTAAAAATTAAACACGCAAAACTCATCAGACCTCCTATGAGTCCAGCTGTGCTGGGCTTTTAGAAACATGTTTTCAAACACCCAATTTATTTAAAACATGTGTTTTAAACATAATTTAATAATATACCATTCAATTGCTCATTTCTCACAAAAACAACGTGTTACAACGGCTTAACATTTATATTTTTCATCCTTATACTGCGTAATACTGTTTCATATTGTTTCAGATTGATTCTATGGAAGACTGGTCGCGCCTACGTAATCACCTCGTATCATAATGATGTGAAGCCACTATGCCTGAACAACATGCCTTGTTCTGAGCGCGTTAAGCATAGAGCCGGTGTTTTCTGATTCTGCATGAAGCCGTATTTCATTAATTTGTTTTTCCTTCATGGAACGAAGAACAAGAAGCAAAGATCAGAGAGGCAAATATAATAATGTCCAGAAAAATAACACTCACTGCCGTAGCCGTAACCGCGGCATTAATATCTGTCAATGTCAACGCAGCTGGCTTTCAGGTTAACGAACATTCTGCTTCAGGCTTAGGTAGGGCGTTCTCCGGCGAAGCCGCCGTAGCGGATAATGCATCGGTACTGGCCCGTAACCCTGCCGCAATGACCCTTTTCAAAACCGCAGAATTTTCAGGTGCGATCAGTATCGTTGACCCTGATATCGATGTTGAAGATAATGATTTCGGTCAGACAGCAAAAGACGTGGCACCCTTAGGAATCGTTCCGGCGGGTTACTATATTCATCCTATCAACGATCGCTTCGCTGTCGGATTGGCACTGTTTTCCAACTACGGGGTAGCAACAGAATATCCGGCAGATTTTAATGCTGGCTCCTCAGCTGGTGAGACCTCCCTTATTACACTGAATTTCAACCCGAATATTGCCTATCGGATCAATGAACATTTCAGCATCGGCGCAGGTGTCAGCCTCGTCTATGGCGATGCCGAGCTCACACGTTTTTTAGGGTCAATGGCTACTGCTGTTGATGGTGGAAAACCGAGTGATCAAAGTATAAAAATGGAAGGCGATACCACTGGCTGGGGCTGGAATGTCGGTGCTCTCTATGAAATCAATGATGATCACCGTTTCGGTCTGAGCTATCGCTCGCAAGTTGACCTTGATTTTGATGGTGATTTTACCGATTATCTCGGCGTTATTACAGGAACTCCCAATAATACCGTTCCCGGCTCACTCTCTGTTGTGCTACCTGCGATTGCCGAGTTCTCCGGTTATCACGCTCTAAATAGCCAATGGGCCGTCCACTATGGTATTCAGTGGATACAGTACAGTAAATTCGAAGAGTTACGTGGTACCGGTGATCAGTGTACCCCTGGTTATAATGGCCAAGCCGGGGTTTGCTTGCTGAAAGACGAAGATTACGACGATAACTCCCGCTACTCCATCGGGGCAACCTATATCCTCAATCCAACCTGGACCCTTCGCGCCGGTTTTGCCTTCGACGAGCAAGCCGGTAAATCAACCCTGAGTATCCCTGATACCGATCGTTACTGGTACTCGGCAGGTGCAACCTATACCTATAGTCCGAAGATGACATTTGATGTTGGCCTGACCTATCTCGACGGCAAAGAAGCCACCTTTACCGAGGACGGCAGCTCATTCACCTCTACTGGTGGTGCAATTATCAGCGCCGCACAAATCAACTACAAATTTTAGGATTCGCTAGCCACTCGGCTGCAACATGATTTGAAAGATAGGGATATAACATGAAAAAGAATATTTTAGCGGTACTGATTGCCTCTAGTATTGGCTTGGCTGGTTGCGGGAATGAAAGCGAAGTCGTCGGTAACCCAACCATTGATCCAATTATCGAAAGAAGCCTGAAAGCGGATACCAAGATCAAGTTTGACATTCTTTCCAACCCAAGTGCGCCTATCGTAGTCAAACCGACCTACCTGGCGGTTGATAAAAACGATGGAACCTTAGCGACCGAAGGTTTAGCTGCAGATCCAACTAAATGGTCAGACCCACTTGTGACTATGGGTAAAACTGATGGCTGGAGCACCAACCAACCGATAACAATTGAGTTTATTGGCAATAATTTAGATAGCACCACTGCTGCAGATGGATTCTACTTGCTAGAAACAGGGGATCCAACGTCCAGTACTTATGCTAACACCCAACCAGTACCACTAACTGAAGCTAACGGTGACTTCAAAGTCTTTGCCTCAGGAAAAACCTTGACGGTACTGCTGACCAAACCGCTTAAACCGGCGAGCCAATACCAATTTGCTATTACCTCTGATTTAAAGGATATCAATGGCAATGAAGTTGGCATGAGTAACAGCTACGCGGTATTAAAATCAACCACCCGACCACCGAGCGAAAAACTCGAACCAGCACAGCGCCTCGCCCGTGCCAGTGAAGCAACGTTTGCAGCAACTGGGGTTGATAAAAACAAGATTATCTTTACCAACTGGTTTACGACCGCTTCAGCCGGTGATGTTCTGTTCGCAGGAAAAGCCGCTTCAGCCCTTGCGCTGAAAAATGGAGCCTCAACCGTATGGCAAGGTTCAGCGATCGCTGACAATGTTGACCTCTCGAAAGTTTATAATATGGATCGCCCAACATTCATCCAAAAAACTGTTGGGGGAAACAACGATATCTATACCGGTTCCGTATATCTACCCTATTTCCTTGAAACAGCCGCAGACAAGTTTTCAACGACACCATGGCAGAGCGGCATGCCGAGCCTGGCTGCAATTAAATATATACTGGGAGATGATACGGCCAGCAGCACCGACAAAGCCATTGTTATGCAAAAGCTGACAAGCTGGGGCATTACCTTGGACGATCTTGAAAAAGTCAGTACCGATCCGGCCGTTCAGCTCAAAGTTCTTCCGCTGCTAACAGGCAAAACAATCACTTTATCCGATGGCAGTCAGCTAGATAGCGAACGCCTAATCACACGCTACAGCCCAGTACCTAAGCTCAAATCCGTACAAGAAGTTGAGTACACTCTAATCCTACCGGCTGACAACACTTGCAAAGCTGCTGGAAAGAATACAGTCAGTATTTACCAACATGGGATCACTGCGAATAAAGAGGAGCTCACAACTAGTTCGTTGGCGGATACCATCATCGGCAGTACTTGTAATGCAATTTTTGCCATAGACTTGCCGTTACATGGTACACGTGGCGTAACTATCCCTGGTGTAGGAAATGTTACAGCTTCAACTAAGCCTGAGATCTTCTTAAACCTTGAAACATTACCAGTAGGACGGGACAACCTGCGCCAAAGCGTCATGGACCAGATCAATCTACGTGTTGCTATCGGCCAGAAGTTATTTACGATTAGCAAAGGAGGCGCTGGTACAATTGATGAACTTGGATGGCTAAACCCAGCTAATGGCGTTAGCTTTATCGGCCACTCTCTTGGTGCAATGACTGGGGTTGCATTAGGTAACGTAGCCAACCGCCCACTCGGAACATCTGCAGCAGACCAGCAGAGCGATGCACTGTTCTTTAATATCAATAAACTTGCTCTAGCCAACCCAGGAGCCGGTATTCCTTACCTACTCATGGAATCGGGTGAATACGGTAACTTTGTAAAAGGCGCCCTGCTAGCTGGCTCCAGTGCTAAATTCAAGGCTAATTGTGATGCTCAGACTTTAGATTACAAAACTTGCTATACCGGTTATGAAGCAAGCCTGCTTGGCAATGGTGATCCGACTTCCATAGCAACTTTAACTGAGATATACAAAAACTTCAGTAACTTTGCCTATGCCGCACAGACAATTCTGGATACTGTTGATCCACTCAACCATGCACCACAGATAAGCAGCGGGCTACCTGTCTACTTATCAATGGTGAAAGATGACAGCACAATCCCGACACAGCTTACATTCAGAAGTACTGTCACTGGTACAAGTATCGCTAAGCCTTATTCGGTATTTGGTGGTACCTTGCCGTTGGTTGACGAAGGCCTGCTAAATTTAACTGTCACCGACAGCAATGTAGCATCTCTAGTCAAGCATGTTACTTACTTCACTGCCGGAGACCATGGCAGCCAGAAGAAAGACAGAAACGCTGCTAACCCAGATGCCGCTACAGGCGAAATGCAAGATCACATCGCCGACTTGGTCAATGGTGACGGCAATAGCCTTTCAGTACCGAATACAGGTACTGTACTTTCGGCAACCTTGCCTGATCCTTCTACAAAGCAATATGGCTTTTAACTATCTGTAATACATAAAAAGGCTAGCCTCGCGGCTAGCCTTTTTTTATCTGTCTTCTTCAGCCTATCCTGTAACTGAATTACAAATCATCGGTATGTTCAGACAGGTATTTCGCCACCCCTTGTGGTGATGCATCCATACCCTCTTTGCCTTTCTCCCACTGTGCCGGACACACTTCGCCGTTTTGCTCGTGGAACTGCAGGGCATCAACCATCCGTAGCATCTCGTCGATATTACGTCCCAACGGTAGGTCATTCACCACCTGATGACGAACAACCCCTTCCTTGTCTATCAGGAACGAACCGCGGAAGGCGACACCAGCTTCAGGGTGTTCAACATCATAGGCCTGGCAAATTTCGTGCTTGGTATCGGCAACCAGCGGATACTTAACCGGCCCAATGCCGCCGTCTTCAACGGCTGTATTACGCCATGCGTTATGAGAGAACTGAGAATCAATCGACACCCCGATCACTTCCACGCCTTTGGCCTGAAAGTCAGCAAAGCGCTTATCAAAAGCGATCAGCTCAGAAGGACAAACAAAGGTAAAGTCCAGCGGATAGAAGAAAAGCACCGTCGCTTTTCCCTGGGTATGCTGTTTCAAATTAAACTGCTCGACAATCTCACCATTTCCAAGCACTGCCGCAGCAGTAAAATCAGGGGCAGGACGACCTACTAGTACACTCATAACAAACTCCATTTAGTGAATGCCTTGTCGGGTTATTGACAACAAGGCATTGCGTTCGAAAATTAGCCCTAACATATTGTTATCGCTAACGGTTATACATAGCGTTCATTGCAGAATCAGTATAGACACGGCTTTATGGCAAGGCTGAGACATTCAGCAAAAAAAATAAAATACCTTACCGACATCAAATTTTTCTCGACATGTCGTTAAATTTCAGGAAACTGGATGTTTTTGAGCGAAACAGCCAAAAATAATAATAAACTTTACACATATGCCATAACACAACGGATGGATCTTAGTTTTATGAACCCAGTAGTTATATCGGTATGCGTCATGCTTGTCCTTGCATTAATGCGGGTCAATGTTGTCGTCGCGCTTACCTTCAGTGCCATATTAGGTGGCCTTATCGGCGGGATGCCGCTGGCAGAAACCGTTTCTGCCTTTGAAGGCGGACTAGGTGGCGGTGCCACTACCGCCCTGAGCTATGCCATGCTCGGTACGTTTGCTGTCGCGATTTCACGCTCGGGCATCACAGATGTACTGGCGCAGAAAGTTATCAAGCGAATCAGCGGCCATGAAAATGCAGCGGCTGCAACAGGTGTGAAATACTCCGTTCTTACCATTTTAGTGCTTCTAGCCATCTCTTCTCAAAACGCCATTCCGGTTCATATCGCGTTTATTCCGATTGTGATCCCGCCCCTGCTGCATGTATTTGCCAAGCTGAAGCTTGACCGCCGTCTGATCGCCTGTGTGCTGACCTTCGGTCTGGTTACGCCATATATGGTATTGCCTGTCGGCTTCGGGGGGATATTCCTCAACAACATTTTGCTTAAAAACTTGCATGACAATGGTCTGGATGTCACTGCCGGCCAGGTGCCTTATGCGATGTTGCTACCGGCACTGGGCATGATTTTCGGCCTACTTGTGGCTACGTTCTTCAGCTACCGCAAACCTCGCGAGTACTCTGAGGAAAAAATCCTGGCCAGCGAGCCAGAGCACGCTGAAATCAACATGCAGCATGTCTATATTGCCGTAGGTGCCATTATTGCGGCACTGGGTGCCCAGCTATACAGCGGCTCTATGATCATCGGTGGCCTGATTGGTTTCATGGTGTTCACATTCGGTGGCGTGATCAAGTGGAAAGAAACCCACGATGTATTCACCAAGGGTGTACACATGATGGCTATGATTGGCTTTATCATGATCGCAGCTGCCGGCTTTGCCTCGGTAATGAAAGCAACCGGCGGTGTTGAGACACTGGTTAGCTCTTTGGCCGACGTGATTGGTGATAACAAGCCTCTGGCTGCGCTTCTGATGCTGGTTGTCGGCCTGTTGGTAACTATGGGTATTGGTTCGTCGTTCTCTACCATCCCAATTCTGGCAACTATCTATGTCCCGCTGTGTCTGACGTTTGGCTTCTCACCCCTGGCAACCGTTGCCCTAGTCGGTACTGCTGCCGCTCTGGGTGATGCGGGCTCGCCAGCTTCTGACTCGACGTTAGGCCCGACAGCAGGTCTGAATGCCGACGGTCAGCATGAGCACGTCTGGGAAACCGTTGTTCCGACCTTCATCCACTACAACCTGCCGCTGATTGCCTTTGGCTGGTTGGCATCGATGATCCTGTAGAACAACAAATCAATACGAAATACAATAATAAAAGGCCGCGAAAGCGGTCTTTTTCGTTGTTTCGCCCTAATTACATTCACTTCTGTTAATTATCTCAAAACATAGCCAATTGTTTTCATATGTCATTTTTCTAAACTATAGTTGATTCATACGGATACGTGTTTTTTCGTGATGGGGCTCTATATGGAAATACTTGCTCAATCAACCTATTTGATCATTGACGACAGCAACATTATTCAGAGTGCTACCCGTGCATTGCTTATGAAGCTCGGAGTACCAATGAATAATATAATTAGTACGGCCAGCGCCAAAGGTGCCATTGCTGCCTGCAACAAACAGAAGTTCGACATTCTGCTCATCGACCATAACCTCGGGACAGGAAGCACCGGATTGCACCTGCTCGAGTTTTTGCGTTACAAGGAGATGCTCAAGCAACAGGCACTGGTTTATATTGTAACCGGCAACGACAGCCAGGATGTATTTCTTGGTTACTCACAGCTTGAACCCGATGGTTACCTGATCAAACCCATACGCTCAGATGACATTATCAAGCGTGTGTCGTCCGGGCTATTAAGGCGCGAATTCTGCCAAACTCTCGAACAGGCATTCAACAGAAACGGACTGGCAGACGTCAAACCGCTGTTTGCCGGTGCACCGGATACGATGGCGTTAAAAAATGGCATTCTTCATATCGTCAACCTGCTGTGTAAAAACCAGCAATATGACGAAGCGCAGGCAATGCTTTCCGGATTACTGCAACTGCACAACCACCTACCGGCTAAAATCAAGCAAGTCGAAATATTATTACGCAAGCAGCAGCACCAGCAGGCACTTCAACAAGTGAACACCCTGATCAAAGAAAATAAATTCAATGTTCGCCTGCTATATCTCAAAACGGAAATCTGTATCGAGGCAAACCAGTGGCCGGAAGCCGAAGATACCATTCAGCGAGCGTTGAAGTTAAATAACAGCAGCATTGAACAAACACTGAATATTGCCTGGCTGCATATTGCCAACGGTCATTTCGACAAAGCAATACCACACC
The DNA here is from genome assembly GCF_009910675.1 of Photobacterium alginatilyticum. GTDB lineage: Bacteria > Pseudomonadota > Gammaproteobacteria > Enterobacterales > Vibrionaceae > Photobacterium > Photobacterium alginatilyticum. The sequence continues at coordinate 104,755 of NZ_RSEJ01000002.1, forward strand.
TGCTGCATGTTGCCCATCTACTGCCTTATTCGATGTGGGACAACTCGGGCCGCCGTGGTTTGGCTGTCTATGCCGACATGTTCAATACAGAGCTAGAGCCACTGCAAAACTGGCGGACTGATGCCGCCTGGTACCGGCTAAGCAAGGGAAACGAAAGTCAGTTATCTTCAAAAGCAACCCTCAAGGCGCTGCAGGCACTGCGGCAGAATCGATTGGGCAATGCCGAGCTGGCAGCTGAGCTATTAGGCCAAATCCCCGATCAGGATATTACCGATTTTGAAACCGGCTTTTTAATTTGTCTTGGTTATCGCGAACTTGGGCTCAATGAACAGCTTAACCAAATGAAGCTCAAATTGAATGAACTGAACATACTTACCACGACAACGCCTGCACTCTCACGACTTCAGTTTTTGGCCTTGAAGGAGATGGGAAATGTTAATGCCCCTTCTATGACAGTAACGGGTTAACGAGGCGGGTTAACGACAACGACATCGGAAAGGATGTAGGGAATGATGACCGAACAGTTCTTTCAACGGACCAGGTGTTTTTTTATTACCTGTTGTCTGCTCTTGAGTATCTTGCCAATTCCCGGCCAGGCAGATCCACAATCATCACTAACGATCGTAAGTGACAGACCCCATCTTCGAGTCGGTCTCCCCGGTTTCAGTTTTCCTCCCTATATTTTCGTTACCGAGAATAAAGATGCCTCCCCTGGCACCCGCACATCGACAAAGACAGAAACTCAGGTTGACGGGTTGCTAATTGAGATCCTCGACCAGGTCGCCAAACATGCCGATTTTACCTACGAGATTACGTTTTATTCGACTTATAACGAGGTCGTCACAGCCTTTAAAGCCGGTGAACTGGATCTCCTCCCCGGAGTAACCTCCACCTTCAGCCGCCAACAATATATGGCATTCAGCGAGCCGATGTTTTCAATACGGCGGGGAGTGATCACCAAGCAACAGCCGGTTAATCAGTTTCAGGAATTAACGGGCAAGAAAATTGCCGTAGAGCAAGGCTTTGCCCTAATGGAGCTGTTACCCAGCCTGATGCCGAAAACAACCTTAGTTCCCGTCAGCAACAGCCTGCAAGCCATTGAATCAGTCCAGCAGTCTAAAGCCGATGGCTATATCGGCGATGCCGTCGTCCTATCCGACCTGCTCCGGCAACATAATGATCCTTCACTGGAACTGTCGATCCTTCCCGGCCTGCCGACCAACCATTTACATTTCGCAACCCAAAAGGGTAAGCACAAACTGCTAAGCAGGATCAATTTCGCCTTGGAAGACATAAAAAGTCAAAGCCTGACAGCGATTTATAACCAATGGCTAAACCCCGGGCAAATTAATATGTTCACGAACTATGGACAGCTTCGCCTCAGCCCGGAAGAAAGAAGCTGGTTAGACAAAAATCCCTACATCACCATTGGCGTTCATCGTGACTGGGCGCCCTATGACTATATAAATGTCGATAAGATCCATTCCGGCCTGACGGCAGATTTACTGAATATCATCAGTAACGAGCTGGGCGTCAAATTTGAAATCAGCAGCAACAAAACCTATTCGGAGCTCAACCGCGCTTTTCATGACGGTGAGCTTATGATGCTCTCAGCGCTGCCTGAAACGCCGACTCAAGACAAGCTGATGTACTTCTCAAGCCCATACATTGACGAACCCTGGGTACTGTTTGCACCCGCCGAGGAAGGGATCGACTCCCTGCTTAACAACAGCAAGCTCACTGTCGGCATCATTGCCGATACTTCGGGATCGGAACTGCTCACTGATTTCTGTAACAATTGCTCGTCGGTCTCATACATCAATCAGGTATCAGCCTTTCAGGCCTTGCAAAAAGAAGAGGTCGACCGCGTGCTGACCTCGCTGCACCACGCCTCCCCGCTACTGCAATCGGACTACCTCGGCCAGTTTAAAATGGTCGGCCAGATCGAAGATAAAAACCTCGTTCCCTTACACTTTGCGGTGAATTTCCGCCAGCCGATATTACTCAATATCATCAACAAAGCGCTGGGCTCCATACCGCAGGAAGAATTGACCCGGCTTGAGAACAAATGGCTGACCTTTGAATATCAGGAAGGATTAGCCCCCAAGGAGGTCGCGAAATGGGCGGGCATCATAACCTTACTGGTGCTGACGGTAATCATTACTATCACCTGGTGGAACCGTAAAATGGCCGAGGAGATTTTACAGCGGAAAACGGCCGAGAAACGTGCCAAACGAGCCGAACGACGCCTGCAACACCTTGCCGACAACCTGGACGGTGTCGTATTACAGCATGTTCAGCCCGACCCGGAACAGCCTCTGAACATCCAGTACACCTTTGTCAGTGCGGGCGTTAAAGATCTGCTGGGGGTTTCAGCCACCTCGATCAAGCTCCATCCCGAGCACCTGCTCAACCTGCTCGACGACATTGATATGCCCGCACTTAAGCAGAGTATGTGTGAGGCAACCAAGCAAGGTCACTGGGATAGCGAACAAAAACTGAAATACCACAGAGGCCAGCTTAAGTGGATACAGTTTAAGAGCCGTGTCACTCCCCATGAAGAAGGCGGATTTTACTGGAATACGGTTGTCACCGACATTTCCCTGCTAAAACAACAACAACTCGCTCTGGAACATGCAAGGCAAAAGGCAGAAATCGCTACCGCCGCAAAATCACAGTTTCTTGCCACTATCAGCCATGAGGTACGTACTCCCATCAGCGGTATTCTGGGTCTACTCGAATTGATGGCAGACCAGCCCCTCAATGATGAGCTTGTTAACCTGCATGGCGGCCTGACCCAATCGGCCAGGAATATGCTCCACATCGTCAATGACGTTCTGGATTATTCTAAAATCGAAGCCGGAAAACTGGATCTTAATCCAACCAATATCGAGCTCGGCAAAGTGCTGGCCCGTATCATCCAGCCTCAATCCATTCATGCTCAGCAAAAGAACCTGGCCTTTAAATACTGGCAGGATCCCAGATTGGCTGACTGGGTACTCGCCGACGATATTCGCCTCCACCAGATCCTTAATAACTTCCTGAACAATGCGGTCAAATTTACCGAACAAGGCACGATCGGGCTGGCTGTCGATGTACTCAGCCCGGCTGACTCTGAGCTCTCTTCCGGGAAACAAACAATACGCTTTACCGTCAGCGACACGGGTATAGGTATCTCACAGGCACAACAAAAGAACCTGTTCAAGCCGTTTGAACAAGCCGATCAAAGCACCAGCAGACGGTTTGGCGGCACGGGTCTGGGACTCGCGATAGCGCGCAAACTGGTCGAACAGATGGATGGGAGTATCCAGCTCAACAGCCAATTAGGCAAAGGGAGTGAGTTCAGTATCATAGTGACTCTTCCATTGGGTGAGCCGGAGCCTGAACACAGGCCTTCTCATACGGCAAACGATACTGATGTCCCCGCCTCTATAACTAGCGGCAGCAGCCTGATTATCGGCTATTTTATGCAGCGGGAAGCCCTGTACCGCTACCTGCAGCACCTGCAACTCACCCCGGTGATCGTTGCTGCCAAACACCGTTACGAACTAAAAAATGAAGCGGACAAACACCAGCCCAGACATATCTTTATTGCCATGTCGATCTGGCAGCAGCTTCAGCTCAATGACCAATGGCTGGAAGAACACTTACCGGACATCAATATTATTATCATCAACCAGAACCCGATGCTCTCTCCGGAACCTCTCGGCCAGCAGTGGTGTCTGTCTGTCAATCCACTCCTTCCAGACAACCTGCGGCATGTTCTTACCATGCCGGTCAGTAGCATGCAGAATAGACTCATCGAACTTGTTGAGTCTGAAAACTGGACGGAGAGCCGGGAATCTGCCGAGGCCAACGGACGGCTGATCCTCGTTGCCGAAGATCACCCCGTCAACCAGCAGGTTATATCCAAGCAACTGAAGAAGATTGGCCTCCATGCCGACATCGTTGACAACGGTGTCCTGGCCCTGGAAGCGATGAAACACCACCGCTATGGACTGCTGCTCACCGACTGCCATATGCCTGAGATGGACGGATATACCCTCTCAGCCACAATTCGACAACAAGAACGTCGCGCCACTGACACTGACAACGGAGGTGAACTGGCACATGAACAACTCATCATGGAATTCGGACCGACCATTAGCCATTCCTACCAACAAATGCATGCCGGACACAGCGTCAAAGGACTCCCCAAATCAGGACTTCCTATCATCGCCCTGACAGCAAATGCGATTCAGGGAGAGGACAGCCATTGTTTTGAAATGGGTATGAGTGACTTTCTGGTCAAGCCAGTCTCAATAGCCAAACTCAAACAGGTTCTGCTGAAATGGCTTAACGCAGACCCGGTTACACCGATGAACACAGAAGAGCAAGGCCAAATCCAAGACGATGATAGCCACAGTGCCAGCGAATTCCTCGATCTGTTCAGCGCTGTCGACCAACAGCTTGACGACGATGATCTGCAAGCGTCTCTGGACGCTTCACCTCGAAAAACCAGCAACGCAGATGATATCAACCAAAATAAAAGCTCATCGTCAGCAGTACTCGACGAACAAAAGATCCTGTTGCTATTTGAAGACCAAGAGGTGGTCAGTCAACTGATGGAGGAGTTTAAGCACAACCACCGGCAAGATTTCAGACTGCTGAATAAGGCAATCGAGCAAGGTGACCAGCAATCGATAAAAACCATTGCCCACCGGATGAAAGGCGCCTCCCAGATGCTGGAGTGCGACACGCTGGCAATTCCTTTGGCTACGATTGAAAAAGATGCGGAACGCGCACAGTTCAGCGCCGACTGTACTGCTTATGTCACCTTAAAAGAAGCTACTGCCAAGCTGCAACAAGAAGAGAGCTCTGACCGTAGTCACCATAAAGCAAGCCAGCAGACATAACACAGACAATAAAAGCCCCGACAGATGCGGGGCCCTTCTTGAACTCAGTATTAGCAAACGGGAGAATTACTCCGCAGCCGCTTCACCGTCACGACGCTCGGCCGCTTCTTTGATCAGAGGCTGCAGTTCGCCTTTCTGGAACATTTCAAGAATAATGTCACAACCGCCAATCAACTCACCTTCAATCCATAACTGCGGGAAAGTCGGCCACTGCGCATAGGCAGGAAGTTCTGCACGGATATCCGGGTTTTGCAGAATATCGACATACGCAAACTTCTCGCCACATGCCATTAGCGCCTGAGATGCCTGAGATGAAAAACCACAGCTAGGCAGTTTTGGCGAACCCTTCATGTACAACAGAATTGGGTTTTCAGCGATCTGTTGCTTAATTTTGTCGATGGTTTCCATAGCTTCCTCTTACGACACTTACTTATAAGTTGAATTTCACAGACATCATTCTACTTGGTCATGCCAAGGAAAAAAACGCCTAAAATTTATATGGATATTTTAAATGGCAATCTAGGCAAGTGTCTGAATGAAAAATATCACTTGAGATCCCGGCATATCCCTCTTTGAGATGCTATTTTTTAACAGATGGGGGTTTTAATAAAGTAAAAACTTGCTAAAATAGCTCAGCAGTCACATTATGCCTCTATACCAATGAGTATAGTGACCTAATATGATTGGTATCAGTCAGTTTCAAAACAATAAGTAGACCGAAGTCTACTGGAAGCAATGTCGGGGGCTTGTCCCCAAAAAAATCAGAATGGAGAACCGAGCAATGGCATTTGAACTACCAGCTCTACCGTACGCAATCAACGCTCTTGAGCCACACATCTCTCAGGAAACGCTTGAATACCACCACGGCAAGCACCACAACACCTACGTTGTGAAGCTAAACGGCCTGGTTGAAGGTACAGAGCTAGCTGAGAAGTCTCTGGAAGAAATCATCAAAACTTCTACTGGCGGCGTATTTAACAATGCAGCTCAAATCTGGAACCACACTTTCTACTGGCACTGCCTAAGCCCTAACGCAGGCGGTGAACCAACAGGCGAAGTGGCAGACGCAATTGTAAAAGCATTCGGTTCTTTCGAAGAATTCAAGGCGAAGTTCACAGACTCAGCAATCAACAACTTCGGTTCTTCATGGACTTGGCTTGTTAAGAAAGCTGACGGTTCTCTAGACATCGTGAACACGTCTAACGCAGGCACTCCTCTAACAGAAGAAGGCGTAACTCCGCTTCTGACTGTTGACCTATGGGAACACGCTTACTACATCGATTTCCGTAACCTTCGTCCTGACTACATGAATGCGTTCTGGGCACTGGTTAACTGGGAATTCGTTGCGAAGAACCTGGCTGCCTAATTGTTAGAAAATTAGACATACTTTCAAAACGCCTGCAAATGCAGGCGTTTTGATGCTTAACCGTTAGAACAACTTGCAGGTACTGCCTGCGTTATTGTTTCTCGGCCAAAATGATACGCAGCGTACGACGTAACGGCTCTGCCGCCCCCCATAGCAGCTGATCACCCACCGTGAAAGCATTCAGGTAATCATCACCCATTGCCAGCTTGCGCAAGCGACCAACCGGAATAGACAGTGTCCCGGTTACCTTGGTCGGGCTCAGCTCCTGAACAGTGATATCACGCTCATTCGGGATCACCTTCACCCAATCGTTATGGGACGCAATCATTTCTTCAATTTCATCCAGCGGAACGTTCTTCTTAAGCTTAAGAGTCAGCGCCTGACTGTGACAGCGCATGGCACCGATACGGACACAAGTACCGTCAATCGGGATTGGGTTATTGTCCAAACCAAGGATCTTGTTGGTCTCTACCGAGCCTTTCCACTCTTCCTTGCTCTGGCCGTTATCACGCTTCACATCAATCCATGGGATCAGCGAGCCTGCCAGCGGCACACCAAACTCCTGGGCAGGGAAATCAGCAGCACGCATTGTATCTGCCACCTTACGGTCAATATCCAGGATTGATGTTGCCGGGTTAGCCATTTCGCTAGACACCGTATCGTTAATCACACCCATCTGGCTGATCAGCTCACGCATGTTCTTGGCACCGGCTCCCGATGCAGCCTGGTAAGTTTGAGAGGTCATCCACTCAACCAACCCGGCCTGATAAAGGCCGCCTACCGCCATTAGCATCAGGCTGACCGTACAGTTACCACCGGTAAAGGTGTTGGTGCCAGAGTGAATACCCTGTTTAATTTGATCGAAGTTCACCGGATCAAGCGCGATGATCGAGTCTTCTTTCATTCGCAGCGTTGAAGCAGCATCAATCCAGTAACCTTTCCAGCCTGCCTGGCGCAAAGCCGGGAAGACTTTCTCGGTATAGCTGCCACCCTGACAAGTAATAATGGCGTCGAGTTTTTTCAGGCTCTCGATATCAAATGCGTCCTGCAATACACCAGCGTCTTTACCAAAATTGGGCGCCGGAATACCAACTTGAGACGTAGAAAAGAACACTGGCTCGATAACGTCGAAGTCTCCTTCTTCAACCATTCGCTGCATCAGCACCGAACCCACCATACCACGCCAACCAACCAGACCAACTTTCATCATTGTTACTACACTCCCTGTTCAGAATTTCATATTCGACATACCAATCGGCAGAACTATCTGGCCATACCACTCACAGCATTAGCTGCAGATAGTTATGCCTACTGGCAGTAGTTCATCTATAGAGATTTAGGCGATGAAAAACAAGCACAATCTGCATGAAATGAGCAAAAAAATGCCTAATCGCAGAATAAGGAGCATTTTTACTGGGTAAAAATGCCTCATACCAAACAAAACAGCCACCACCAGTTCAGACACCCTTTACGGGCCAGAAAACAATCTACTTAGCAGTAAAACGCCAGATAAACAGCCTAAAAGTGACCCTTTTATACACCAATAAGAGAAAAGCACATTTAACAAAACAAACTGTATCATACGACTGTTTTTGAAATACTGCTCACACCCTGATAACCTAAAAATAGCCATAACACTGGTCGTTTACTTCAACAACAAAGCAAATAACCAGAAATAAAGCTACAAAACAAGGAATTTAAGACAAATAGATCAACCTTTGAGAACAGTTAAAAAACAACCAAAGCACAACACAAACACTAAAAATTAACACTTTTTAAAAGAGTTAATATGTATTTTTTCTTTATTCAGCCAACTGGTTGGATGAGGTCACAGAAAGGCACAATATTTATCGCGGGACTCAGTGCATTCGGATAGAGTAGCGCCGAAACGACATGAGCACCTAAATAAATGACTCACAAGTCATAAGAATTATTATTATTTGCCTCTGAGAATTGCTAATTCAGAGGCTTTCCATTTTTTACAGGCTCGAACTAACAAGGTTAGAAGTATGAACAAACAGACTGTGAAACTGCCATCGCTGTTACAAGTCATTGTAGCGTTGGGTATTTTTCTTGCGCTGGCATTCTCTTTCACCGCAAAACTAGATTTACCTATCCAGCTGGCTCTCTATATCGGCTGGTTCGTTATCATGGCACTGGGCATTAAACTGGGTCATGACTACAAATCTCTGGAACAGGCTGCAACCAAAGGTATTTCCAACGGCCTGGGTGCCGTACTGATCCTGCTTGCCGTGGGTGCGCTGGTCGGTACCTGGATTGCCGGCGGTATTGTTCCAACCATCATTTACTATGGTCTTAAAGCCATTCACCCATCCATTTTCCTTCTGGCAACAATGATCATCTGTTCCCTGACGGCGCTGGCTACAGGTACTTCCTGGGGAGCTGCCGGTACAGCAGGTATCGCCATGATGGGGATTGGTCAGGGCCTTGGGATCCCGGCACCAATGACTGCAGGTGCGGTACTGTCTGGCTGTTACTTCGGTGACAAGATGTCTCCGCTGTCAGATTCGGTGATCCTTGCCTCTTCTATGTCTAACGTAGAGATCATGGAACACATTAAAGGCATGCTGCCGATTGCACTGATCAGCTACATCATTACAGGTATTCTGTTCACCGCGGTAGGCTTCCACTACGCAGGCAATGTTGACATGTCTCAGGTTGAGTCTGTTATTGCCGCGATGGATCAGCAGTTCGTTATCTCTCCGTTCTCGTTCGTTCCTGTCATTATCGTGCTGGCACTGCTAGCCATGCGTCTGCCTTCATTCCCTGTTATTTCGCTTGGCTCTCTGCTAGGTATCGTCTGGGCAGTGATGGTTCAGGATATGGATCCGCTACTTGCGTTCAACACGGCATGGGCACCATTCTCTATCAGCTCCGGCGTAGACTTCATCGATGCGATCCTGAACCGTGGCGGTATGTCATCCATGCTGGGCTCGGTTGCGGTTATCGTCTTCGGTCTTGGTTTTGGTGGCCTGCTGGACAAAGTCGGCGTGCTGCAGACCATTGCCAAGCTATTTGAAAAACGTGTTAACTCTGCAGGTAGCCTGTCTGTATCGACCATTGCAACGGCATTCCTGGGTAACGTGTTCGGCTCGGCGATGTACGTATCGCTTATCCTGACGCCTAAGATCTGTGCCAAGAACTACGACCGTCTGGGTTACCAGCGCAAGAACCTGTCTCGTAACGCCGAGTTCGGTGGTACGTTAACTTCCGGTATGGTGCCGTGGAGTGATAACGGTATCTACATGGCAAGTATCCTGGGCGTGGCGACATTCTCTTACGCACCATTCATGTGGCTAAGCTTTGTTTGTATCATCGTCACGATTGTGTCTTCTTACATGGGCTGGTTCGTTGACCGCTGTCCACCATCAGCAACGGCTGATGCTGAAGACGAGATTGAAGGTATTACCCAGCAGCAAACCGCTTAATACCTTGCACATAAACTAAAAAAGCGCCTAAGGGCGCTTTTTTATATCCGCGCCCTGTGTAGTTAATAATGATTATCCTGCCGTTCGTGATCTCGCTGGGAGCTTCGGTGCCGGTTACCCGTATACCTTTTCATAAATTTCGCTCTGACCGCACACAAGTGCCGTTGAGACTCATGAAGCACTTCTTTTCGTAGCTTTCTTTCTAGTTTGCACGCTTTCATTGCCAACCTCGATACAGACTTCTATCAGGGTCACATCAGTACTCAACATCTTTGATAGCAATGCTATTTCACTCCGACCATTATGCTCGCAATGAATTCCTGACGGTTCAATCAATAGAATATAACTGCGAATAGTCCCTCTCAACCAATATGACTCAATCCTGACAAAACCATACAAGCTGATGCTTTCCTGCTCGGCATCAAAAGTTTCATTTCAAATGTAGGTTATTGGGCAGATAATGATCCGGATCAATGACCCGGGGCATTCAGTACCTATATCCTCCTCCCCTATTATAAAGTTGCACAATAAATACACCTTTAAGGAATGCAATAATGTCGAACCTAGCAATGTTTTGTCACCAGTGCTCAATGGCCCAAAGCGGCGGCTGTGGCAGCACAGGTAAAACTCAGGGTACATGCGGCAAGGATGAAACCCTGTCTCGCCTTCAGGATATTATGATTTTCGGCCTAAAAGGCCTGTCAGCATACCGTACCCATGCCGACGATCTTGGCGCGGATACCAAATCGGTTGACGATGTTATCGCCGAAACACTGTACTTCACACTAACAAACGTTAACTTCAGCTTTGACCAGCATATTGCCCAGCTAATGAAAATCGGCGGTGCCGGTAGCGAAATGATGTCTCGCCTCGGTGAAGCTCACCATGGTCGCCTTGGGATCCCTACTCCTGTATGCGTACCGCAGAACAAAGCCGAAGGTAAAGGTATTCTTGTTACCGGTCACGATCTTGAGCTGCTAGAGCGCCTGCTGATTGCCACTGAAGGCAAAGGCATCAACATCTACACCCACTCGGAAATGCTGCCAGCCCACGGCTACCCTGAGCTACGTAAGTACAGCCACCTTAAAGGCAACATCGGTAAAGCTTGGTTTGACCAGAAACAACTGTTCCAGAAGTGGAACGGTACCATTATTGTAACGACTAACTGTATCGTTCCTCCTACAGGCCGTGCCGATTACGCCGACCGTCTGTACAGCTACGGTATTGTAGGTATCGACAACTGCCGCCAGTTGGAAGATGACTTTGCACCGCTGATCGAGCAAACACTAAGCCTGCCGGATATCGAAGGCTTCGACAGCGACGACACGCTAATGACAGGTCATAACTACAAGACAATTCTTGGCCTTGCTCCGCAAATTCTTGAAGCCGTTAACGCTGGCAAGATCAAGCAGTTCTTCGTCGTTGCCGGTTGTGACAAACCAGGTAAGCCGAACGATTACTTCCGTGATCTGGCACTGTCTATCCCGGACGACTGCATTATCCTGACCTCGTCTTGTGGCAAGTTCCGCTTCAATGACCACGACTTTGGTACCGTACCGGGCACAGAGATCCCTCGCTACCTTGACCTTGGCCAGTGTAACGACAGCTATGGTGCAGTCATGATTGCACTTGCACTGAGCGATGCGATGGGTGTACCGGTTAACGAGCTGCCTGTGAACATCGTTCTATCCTGGATGGAACAGAAAGCCGTTCTGATCCTGCTGGCCCTGTTCAACCTGGGTATCCAGAACATCTACCTGGGCCCCAACCCACCAGAATTTGTCAACGAGGCAATCTTCGAGTTCCTGCAGCAGCAATTCAACCTGCAGCTAACTGGCAATGTTGAAGATGACCTTGCCAAAATGCTGAACCCTCAGCCAGAGATTGAGGTAGTCGAAGCCTAAGTCGCTTCGCTCCCTTCGCTCAACCGGGCCGGCCTCACCCTACCCACACAGAGGTCGGTCCGATTCAAAATAATAAGACAGCCAAGCTTAATCACTGACGGTACCCCATTTCAGACGCCATCAGTATTCGCTTGAACAGACAGTGCTTGTTCGCTGGAGTAAGTTATGCCTAAAAATCCACGGATTGATAACCAAAACATCACCTATGCTACGATGGACGGCAACGAAGCCGCTGCTTCCGTCGCCTATCGCTGCAATGAAGTCATCGGTATTTATCCCATCACACCTTCTTCCCCGATGTCGGAAGCATGCGAGATCTGGGAAAGCCAGGGACAAAAAAACCTGTGGGGACAAATACCGCGGGTCATTGAAATGCAATCTGAAGGTGGTGCAGCCGGTGCGGTTCACGGTGCATTGATGGCCGGTTCGATGGCCACCACCTTTACCTCGTCTCAGGGCTTGCTGCTTAAAATCCCGAACATGTACAAAATTGCCGGTGAACTGACACCGTTTGTTATGCATGTCGCTGCGAGAACACTTGCCACCCATGCTCTATCTATATTTGGCGATCACTCTGATGTGATGGCAGTACGCCAAACCGGTTTTGCCATGCTGGCGGCCAACTCTGTCCAGCAGGCCCACGATTTTGCCCTGATCAGCCAGGCGGCAACACTGGAAAGCCGGATCCCATTTGTCCACTTCTTCGATGGCTTCCGCACCTCGCATGAGATCAACAAGATTGCCAAGATCGACGATGACACCATTCGCCAGATGATCTCCGAAGATCATGTTGATAGCTTCCACCAGCGCGGGCTGACACCCGATGCGCCAAGCATTCGCGGTACAGCGCAAAATCCGGACACTTTCTTCCAGGCACGTGAAGCCGCCAATGGTTTCTATCAGGCCTGCCCGGATATCGTGGCCGATAAAATGGCCCAGTTTGCCAGCCTGACTGGAAGAGAATACAAGCTATTTGATTACTACGGACACCCGGAAGCCACCGATGTCATTGTGATTATGGGCTCGGCCACCTCGGCTGTTGAGCAGGCGATTGATCACCTGCTGACGACCGGCCGTAAAATCGGTATCGTCAGTGTTCACCTTTATCGTCCGTTCTCGCTCAAGCATTTCATGTCCGTGCTGCCTGCTAGCGTTCAGCAGATCGCCGTCATGGATCGTACCAAAGAGCCAGGATCCGTCGGTGAGCCGCTATACCTTGATGTGGTTTCGACCATCCAACAGGCACATGCAGCGAAACAATACCCGCACCTGCCAGCAATAATGGGCGGTCGCTACGGCCTGTCATCGAAAGAATTCAATCCGGGCCATGCCGTCAGCATCTTCAATGCGATGGCCGACGAGCAGCTCAGCCATAACTTCACGGTGGGGATCTGTGATGATATCACCCACCTTTCTCTGCCGCCGGTTCCTGCCATTGATGCCGAGCCAAGCAGCCGACTACGTGCCCTATTCTACGGTCTGGGTGCCGACGGTACGGTCAGTGCCAATAAAAACACTATCAAGATCATTGGTGAAAACACCGACCTGCATACGCAGGGGTATTTCGTCTATGACTCCAAGAAATCAGGCGGTACGACTGTTTCGCACCTGCGTTTTGACACCATGCCTGTCGAAGCGCCGTACCTGATTGAACAGGCTGAGTTTATTGCCTGCCACCAGTTCCAGTTTGTCAACAAACTGGAGATGTTCGAGCACGCTGCCGAGCAGGGTATCCTGTTGCTCAACAGCCCGCATAGCGCCGATGATGTCTGGGAGCACCTGCCGCAGGAAGTCCAGAAAGTTATCATCGACAAGCAGCTCAACCTGTATGTTATCAATGCCGTAGAGCTGGCCCGTGAGCTCGGGCTGAAAAACCGCCTGAACACCATCATGCAGACGGCTTTCTTTGCCCTCAGCGAGCTGATGCCACTCGAGCAGGCTATTGCCCAGCTCAAAGAGGCGATTGAGAAAAGCTACGGCAAACGTGGACCGGCCATTGTTGAGGCCAACCACAAGGCCGTCGATGCAACGGTTGCCCGTCTGCAACAGGTGGCAATTCCGCAGCAGGCCACCAGCCTGTTCCGCCGTCCGCCTGTCGTTAATGAAAAGGCCCCTGAACTGGTCAAGCGTGTCAGTGCCATGATGATGGCCGATAAAGGTGACCTGCTGCCAGTGAGTGCCTTCCCTGTTGATGGCTGCTGGCCAACGGCGACCAGTCAATGGGAAAAACGCAACATTGCCCAGGAAGTACCGGTCTGGGAAGAAGACCTGTGTACCCAGTGTAATATTTGTACCCTTGTCTGCCCGCACGCAGCAATCCGTGCCAAGACTGTCAGTGCCGATGCTCTGGAACTTGCGCCAGTTGATTTCAAGAGCGCCGAGTACAAACAGCGAGACTTTAAAGGCCAACAATACACATTGCAGGTTTCACCGCAGGATTGTACCGGGTGTAACCTCTGTACCACGGCTTGCCCGGCCAGTGACAAGGCCGATCCATCACGCAAGGCCATTAACATGGCACCGAAGCAGCCGGTACTGGAATCACAAAGCAAGAACTACGAGTTCTTCCTTGACCTGCCAGAGCTTGAGCGTATTGATATCAAACGTATCGATGCCCGTACCAGCCAGTTACTGCAGCCATTGTTCGAGTATTCCGGAGCCTGTTCCGGTTGCGGGGAGACGTCCTATGTGAAGCTGCTAACCCAGCTGTTTGGTGATCGTCTATTGGTTGCCAATGCCACCGGCTGCTCGTCAATCTATGGCGGTAACCTGCCGACCACACCGTATGCCGTCGACAAGCACGGACGCGGACCGGCCTGGGCGAACTCTCTGTTCGAAGATAACGCCGAATTTGGTTTAGGTATGCGCCTGGCACTCGACAGCAAACGTAACAACGCGCTAAGCCTGTTGGAGACAGCTGCTGACATCTTACCGACCGAGCTACAGGAGCAGATCAAGCAGGATGCCTTTGACAGCAGCGAAGCCGCTGTTACTCGTCAGCGCCAGAACCTTAGCCGCATGCGAGCCGAGCTGCCTTACAGCCACCGTCAGCTCAACGAACGGGCAGACAACCTGGTTGCCAAAAGTAACTGGATTGTCGGCGGAGACGGCTGGGCCTATGACATTGGCTTCGGCGGCCTGGATCATGTCCTGGCTGGCAGCGATAACGTCAATGTACTGGTCATGGATACCCAAGGTTACTCCAACACTGGTGGCCAGCAGTCCAAAGCAACCCCAACCGGTGCTGTGGCCAAATTTGCCACCCAGGGCAAAACCAGCAACGGCAAAGATCTGGCGCTAAACATGATGATGCACGGCAATGTCTATGTCGCCAAAATTGCATTGGGTGCCAATATGAACCAGACCATCAAGGCTCTTCAGGAAGCTGAAGCGTATCCTGGTCCGTCACTGGTTATCGCCTACTCACCATGTATTACCCATGGCTTTGACATGGCCGAGGGTGTCGAGCACCAGCAGTTACTGGTAGAAACCGGTCTGTGGCCACTGTTCCGCTTTGATCCGCGACGGACAGACAAAGGCCGGGCCGCTCTGCAAATGGACTCTAAAGCACCGAAAAAGGATGTCGAGGAGCTGATCAGCCGTGAAGCTCGCTTTACGCAGATCCTGCGCCGCAACCCTGAACAGTATCAGGCCAACCTGGAACGGTTGCGCCAGCAAGTTGCTCACAAGCACCTGTTGCTGGAGCAACTAGGCCAATGGAAGCCTGAAAAGAAATAAACATTTGGCGTGGCAGCTCTCTGCTACGTCTAACCGAACATAAACAGACTGAACCATCAGCAATACAAGTTAGCTGGAGATGAACATGACAAATATTGGTATTTTTTTCGCAAGTGACACAGGCAACACCGAGAAAGTTGCTGAAAAAATCGCGACCCGACTAGAGCTGGAGACCAACGATATTGCCGGCTGCAGCAACGAGGTTTTTGATGACTATGATTTGCTGATCCTCGGTACGCCAACTGCAAACTATGGTGAAATGCAGCCGGACTGGGACTGTTTTGTACCAGAGCTGGAAGATGCTGATCTAAGCGGAAAGAAAGTAGCACTATTTGGTCTGGGCGATCAGGTGGACTACCCGGATAGCTTCCAGGACGCCATGGGTGATCTGGCCGATCTGATTGTTGAAGCAGGCGGCGAGATCATCGGTCAGTGGCCAACGGACGGTTATGAGTTTAACGACTCGCGCGCGGTAAAGGATGACAAATTTGTCGGTCTGGCTCTTGATGAAGACCGCCAGCCTGAGCTTACCGATGACCGTATCGCAACCTGGTTAAACACGCTGGGACTTTCGGCTTAACGCCTTAACATGTACCAGACGTTATAATAGCGCAAAACAAACAAAGGCTGCATCATGCAGCCTTTGTCGTATATAGCCAAAATGTATCGAACACTTCTGTGTGATTTATCTCGAAGCTGTTATCTTGTCGACATTGACTGTGCGTCAACCGTTCCTACAGAGCGATAACTGTCGAGTTTGAACTTTAAGGCCTGCAACGGACGCCGCCAGGCGAATTTTGGCGAAGACCAACGCAGCACATGAGAGAAATGCAGTCGCTTGGCAGGGTGGTAACACTGACTCTTGCATTGCAGACAGTTAGGCTTGTCTTCTCCCAGGCGACAGCTGGCAACCCGCGTTTCGACATATTCAATAAGCCCTTCACATTCAGGACAAATGATTGCCCCACGGTGCAGCGTTTTACAATATAGGCGAATCATCGCTTTTGCTGTGTCCAGTTCACGCTGCTTACGAACTGAATGTTTCGTTTGAACTATCATAGGGGCGGTATTATCCATCGCAGCCAAAAACAACCTTTGATAAAGATCAATTTTGCCTGTCGATTGAATTATTCCGCCAAATCAACCATACCCGCAGTATAAATATCTAGCCAAACTCAAACCAGACAGCTGTTATTCTGCAATAATTACTTTCACCTCTCAGATTTGGGTCAAAAAACACCATTTTAGCCTATCCAGATCCCAATTATCCGAACGAGATTTAAGCAACCACCGCTGCTTGTTGAGTCAGGTAATGCGTAACTGCAACAACAGTATCATTCAATACTCTCTCCAGTTTCCTGTATTCAACATCGGCAACAACTTGCTGCTTTTTGAAATGCTTCTCGATGATCTCCGCCTGCCGCTTTAGAGACGCAGCACCCAAACTGCTTGCGACCCCTTTAAGAGAGTGAACCAGCCTCAGAGCAGCCTCATCGATGTCATCGGGCGCACGCTGGTAGACCATCTGCTGCAGCTTTTTGGCATCAAGTGCATGTTCCTCAATAAATATCTCAAACAACATTTTGACTGATTCTACATCGTCATCCATAGACTCCATCACATACGCCACATTCAGCACGTCTAGCTGCTCATCCTCTCTCTTAGGTCCTGACTGCTGGGCGTCAGCCTCCAAACTCTCACTGGCCGCACTACCGCGCTCGGTAATATCAGGTATCTCAGAAGAGTTGGCCTCAAAATACTTGATCTGAGAATGATCAGTCTCAACAGGCTGGATCTCAGCATCCTGAATCACGTCAGGCGCAACAACCCTAATCTGTTCAGCATTCGCCACCTCTTCATCACATGTCATCTCTTCAACCACAACAGCACCTTGTTCGCGTTCTGCTTCCTCGGCAAGGTATGCCACGATGGCCGCCTTCAGCTCTTTAAGCGCCCCATCTAATCGCTCAATATCTTCGGCGTGAACGGCAATACCCTGTTTGCAACAATGCTCGATATATTCAGCACGCTGGCGCAACCGGCCTGCGCCAAAACTGCTAGCGACACTTTTGAGGCTGTGTGAGATTAAACTGACCTCATCACACTGACCGCGCTCAAGACTGGCAGATAGGCGCTTGGCATCATCAATGTGCTCCTTGAGGAAAACCTCCAGCAGCATCACCACTGACTCCCTGTCACCGTCCATGCTGTCGAGCATCTGTTCCGTATCAAGTACAGAGTCCGCAGTGCGGGCTTTTTGCTCTGGGTCCTCAGCAATCACATCCGAGCCCTTAACCTCGTCGTCCTCTCTTATATCACGCTCCGGTACTAACAATGGAGGTGCTGCCTCCGTGATCTGCATGGCTTGCACTTTCCTGCGGCGACCGACAACACCATAGCTCACCCCACCAATACCCACGAGCGCTACCAGAACAGCCAGCAACAAGCTCAACCAGGTCAGGGTTGTCTCAGATTGGATCAAAGCAGATTGCAACTTCTGTAGGGAGGCAAGGAAAGGGTTCATGTCGACGCTTTTGATCGCCGTCAGGTCTGCGGTAACCTGACCTTTAGCAAGGAGAGTCTCCTTATCAAAAACATAATGCCGAGTCAGCCAGGCATATTCGGCCTGGTCGGCAAATTGATTACCCTGCTTAACCAACGGGGTGATCTTGGCTTGAACTGAAGCCGGGATATCGCCATATTGCCACTCGGTCAAACGGCTACGAAACGGCGCTGTCAGTTCACTTTGTTGTTCTGAAACGGGCCGTAATGAGTCGGCAGGTACGGTAATCACTTGCCACCGCAACTGCTCAGCCTCATTTTGCAACTGCGAGGTAGAACTGATGAAACTCAGGGTCGATGCCGATAGCATAGACAGATAGGCAATAACGCCCGTTCCGACCAACAATAACAATAAACCCAACACGAGAATAATAGGTGACGAGTCTCTGCCCTGCTCTTCAGCCTGCCGACTTCGTTCTGGCATTACAGGTGCAACAGCAAACTCTGATACAGGCTTTTCTTCTATTTTCATACTCACCCCTATCTACGGTATTACAAGATCTGTTGGTACACCCCTTTCCAACGCTAAGTCACTTTACACACTATATAAAAACCAAGTCATCATAGCCTAGCAACACTAACATTAACCTTAGTCAAGATATTCACCATATTCCATTAGACCTTATGCACACAATGGCACACCCATAACTAAGTTACAAAAAAACCACCTCCATCAAAGACAAAGGTGGCTGTCTGCTCGTCAGCGTAATTTAGCTATCAGTGTTTAGACGTCGCTGCAGTTGATCCTTCAGATTCGGTGGCGTTCCCTTAATTGTCAGCGTATCGGTTTCGGCATCATAAAAAATGCGCTCACCCAGTAGCATGCTGTCAAAGTTAATCGAAATCCCGCCACCTGAACCGACAAATTTAGTCAGCTTGCGCATGGCGGTACGATCGGCCGGAAAGCTCTCTTCCAACTCGTACCCCTGGTTGGCAGCAAACTGATAGAAGTCAGTCCCGTCCTCGGTGGTCGGCAGCTCTCCCGCCAGCTCCTTCACCGTCACCTCATCGCCGGCCTGTAGCTGGCCATTGCAGTAATCGTAGACTTGCTTACGGTATTGCTGTTTCTCATCCTTTTCCAAACGCGAGTCAGCACAGTAGTCCTCTACCGCCTGCATCAGCACCTGATTTTGTTCCTTCACGTCCAGCCCGACTTCTGCCTGCATGAAATCAAGGAAAAAGTCTGCAATTTTACGACCGACACGCCCCTTAATGAAGGTCAGGTAACGGTTGGATTCGCTATCCGTTTCCCAGGACGAGAGATCGATGCGCGCAACAATGTCCATTTTGCCGACATCGAGATAGTCAGTCGCACTGATATCTAGTTGCTCGGTCACCTTCATACTGTGACAGGTCGGCAGCAAACCGATAAACAGATAGTCGGTTGCCAAAGACTGGTACTCGGCCAGAACCAGGGTGCCAGCATCGGCAAACGGATATTTAGCCAGCTCGGTCTGCAGTTTTTTCGCCGATTGGTTAGAAAATGACAGGAAATCTAATTCTCCGGAGCGAATTTGCTTCAGCCAATGACTAAACTCACTGTCTTCGGCAAAGTGGGCAAAGCCTTTCGCGCCCTTGCTGCTGTAGACCCGGTGTAGTTCAGCAACCAAATCCTCTGTCGATTGGCTATTTTCAAGCGTTTGTTTTCTAAGATGAACTTCAAGTTCATCCTGATCATTTTTTGTCAGTTGGTGCAGGATGACGTTCGAAAGCGTAAGACTCATAATGGAAAAGTTTCAGTTAATCTAAAGTGTAGGTTATTATAAGTCGCTTTCTTTAACATTAAACAAGACTTCCTATGCCAATTACTTCAAAATACACCAATAAAAAAGTTGAACAAATCATTGATGACGTGTTCGATGTACTAGAGAAGCATGATGCTTCTGCGGAACTAGCACTGATGATCGTAGGTAACATCGCTACCAACGTGATCAATGCCGACGTTCCAGCATCGCAAAGGAAAGCAATCGCAGAAAAATTCTCACAAGCTCTGCTCTCCTCGATTAAGGAAGATTAATTTGTTTGTTGGCGTCGCAACTATGACTGGGAATTACTGACATCTATGGTCAACAGCGGTAACAATTATAAAGACAAAGTCTCACAGCTCATCAGCTGGGGACACTGGTTCAGTTTTTTCAATATCATCGCGGCCATGCTTCTTGGCACCCGTTATATTGCCCATTCTGAATGGCCTGAAACTATCCTGGGCCAACTTTATCTTGGATTAAGTTGGGTCGGACACTTCGGGTTTCTTGTATTTGGTTTTTATATTCTGGTTCTCTTTCCGGCCAGCTTTCTGATCCCCTCACAGCGCCTGATGCGGCTGTTTGCGGTGTTGGTCGGCACCATTGGCCTGACAGGGTTGCTTCTGGACACCCATGCCTATGAGTCTCTGGATTTGCACCTAAGTCCACTGGTGTGGGACTTGCTGTTAAGCGGTGAGAAAACAGATCTTAACGCCCGCTGGCAATACCTATTTGTTGCTGTCCCTGCGATATTCCTTATGCAGTTAATTCTGTCGGAATGGTTGTGGCGCAAGCTCAGGAAGCTGACTCGAAAACATGTCGGCGTACCTATCGCTGTTATTTTCGGTTTCTGTTTCCTGAGCAGCCACCTGATCTATATCTGGGCGGATGCGAACCTATACCGCCCTGTGACCGTGCAGCGCTCCAACTTCCCGCTGTCCTATCCGATGACTGCGAAGACCTTCATGGAAAAGCATGGCTGGCTGGATAAACAGGAATATGCCAAACGCCTTGATGCCCAGGGCATTGCCGAAAGCGAACATATCCGCTATCCAATGAATAAGCTGGCATTCAACGATCAGGGCACGGGTCAGAATGTGCTGATCGTGATGATTGATAGCCTGCGTAGCGATATGGTCAACAAAGAGACCATGCCGTATCTAACCGCTTTTGCCCAGCAAAACCTGAACTACAGCAATCACTATAGTGCCAGTAACGAGAATGCCGGGGGTGTCTTCGGCCTCTTCTACGGGTTGCCGGCCGGCTATATCAACAGTGTCCGCTCTGCGAACTCGTCACCGGTATTACTCGATACGCTCAAAAGGCGCGGTTACCAGTTTGGCTTGTTCAGTGGTAACGGGTTCGAGACATCAATCTACTCGGAAGCCATTTTTTCCAGCCGCAAGCTGGCTGAAATAGCAGACGAAACCGTTACCAATAGTGACACGAAAGCCATCGCGGAGTGGAAGGACTGGCTTGACACCCAATCCAACGACTCACCGTGGTTCAGCTATATTGAACTGGCATCTATCGAGAATTTCGAGGAAGATGGCGACTTTTCCCCGCAATTTGAACCATCTCTGAGCAGTACCGACTCAAATCCTGCCAATGTCGATACGACCCAGTTGCTGAAGAACAGTTACCGCAATGCCGCCTATTATGTTGATGAGCTGCTTATTGATGTATTTGATCAACTCGTTGCCAACAATGCGCTGGACAATACCGTGGTTGTCATCACATCGAACCACGGCAACGAATTTAATGAAACAGGTACCAATAGCTGGGGGGCAGAAACCAACTACAGTCGCTACCAGCTAAAAGTACCGTTTATCATGCACTGGCCGGGAACTGTACCGACCCAGACTACGCGTGCAACAAGCCATTTGGATCTTGTACCGACATTGATGGAGTCATTATTGGCAACAACCACGCCGGTCACAGACTACAGCAGTGGTGTCAGTTTGTTCGAGACTAGCCCCAAGCGCCGCTGGGTACTGGCTGGGAGTGACCGGGACATTGTCGTACTGCAGAAAAACACGACGACAGTCGTGGATAAACACGGTAACTACCGGGTTTATGATCAGGACTACAAGCTGAAAAGCGGTGGCAAACCGAAGCTTTCAACCCTGATGCAGGTCATGCATGAGCTGAAGCGCTTCTATCAGCCGGAGTGATCCTACAGTCACCGGCTGTCACAACTAATCCATCACCTATCAAAGGCAGCTTCCGAGCTGCCTTTGTTCTATGCCCAAACTAATAAAACTTGGAATTATCGGCATAACACTGCTCGAACCCGTCATTCCAGCCATTGGCATATTTCTTGTCAGTCATCAGCCGCTCAGGATCACGACGAAAGCCGTCATGGTAAGTCTGAGCTTCTTCTTTCCGGCTGCTACAGCCATCTTGGTACCCATCAAGGTAATTACGGGTAAACCCCAGCTCAACAAGCCTTTCATGGCGAGTATCTGCACAGCTGGCAACCAAAATGAGGATGCCGGCAACCCAGCTCCCGCGCATTATGAGAGTCATAGCACACCACCCTAAATTGCATCGAAAATCATAGGCAACAATGAACATAATAGGCTAGCTTGACGGCGTAGCGCTGTCTTAGTTCCGATACTGATTCTGAATAAATAGCCAACTACATAAACGATTTGATTGGTATACACTTGGCAAAAAACTAACAGGATTGAACCATGCAAAAAAATGCACTGATAACCGGGGCTAACCGAGGTGTCGGCCTCGCACTGGTAAAGGCCTACCTGTCAGCAGGCTGGCGAGTCTTTGCCTGCTGCCGTCATATCGCCGATGCAGCAGAGCTTCGGCAGCTACAGGCCAATAACACCTCCCTGACCTTGCATCAGCTGGATGTCACTGACTATCAGGCAGTAACAGCACTCAGCCAGGAAATGGCCGATGTTACTCTCGATCTGCTCATCAACAATGCAGGCTACTACGGTCCCAAAGGCTACGGCTTTGGTAACACCGATATCGACGAATGGCGAAAAGTACTCGAGATAAACACCATCGCACCGCTTAAGCTGGCCGAAGCATTCTACCCCCAGCTCTTGGCCAACCAACCCGGTACCATTGCCAACCTCTCATCCAAGGTAGGGAGCATGACCGAAAATACCAGCGGCGGCGGCTATATCTATCGCTCTTCCAAGGCCGCGCTCAACTCGGTGGCCAAGAGTTTGTCTAACGACCTTTCCCCCCAGGGGATCATCTCGGTAGCCCTTCATCCTGGCTGGGTACAAACTGAGATGGGCGGGCCAAATGCTAAAATAACAGCATCTGAGTCTGCGCAAGGGCTGAAGGCTGTCATTGATTGCCTTACTTTAGAAAGAAGTGGTGGGTTTTATAACTACGATGGTTCAGTGATCCCGTGGTGATATCAATAATGACTGGTTAATACAACCAAATATGTACTACCATTACATATGCAACAGGATAACCATGTCAACTCAGACATGGCGATATAGAACTTGTCTTTTGTTCTGTTTTTTCGGGATTGAACCTATCCAAGGAAAAGGGGAAACAGTATGAATAGAGCAACAGTTATTCTATTAGTAATGGCGGCCGCCCTAACAGGGTGCGAGGCAACCACAACTAGCCATCAATACGCGGGAGTTGAGTGTCAGCAGTTAGGATCTGGCGCGTCACCAGCCACACACCCTGGTTGCGCACCCGTTTGGGGAGCACAAAGCTCAGACAGCAACTCTTCACCGAACTAACTTCAGCAAACTTCTACTAATAACACGCTAATAACCTCAAGCTAATACCTTGAGGTTATTTATTCCGCTATCAGCCCTAGTCTCAAGATGAATGATCCACTTTTTGGGCTCACTATAAAGCCTCACTTTCCTCATCACCTGATTGATAAAATAAACATTCCACCACGACGGCCAACCATCCTGACACAATCCTCCTTACATACTGAAGATCGGTGTGTTTTGAGTCGCAAATTTATAAATCTGCCCAACTTTCTGATCATAATGCGGGCTTGGTGCCTAGCTTTATTTCTGCGATTGATAAAAATAAGTGCTCAACCATTTAACTCTCACACGGACAACCAGTATTGACCCAAACTGAACGGTTAGACAATTTCTATCAACGCATCCTTGAGCAATGGGGGAAGGCCCACGGACTTCGTACTGTCTGCGAACTCACCTGCCGAAACCTAAGCGAAAGCTTCTCAGCCTACCGGGCCCAGCTGGTCGTTGCCTACAAGTCGCGATGGAAAATTCTTCTCGAAATGAATGACACCGGGATCCACTACCAATTCCCGCCTGTCGACATCTCTGACCGTAACAGTATTCCATTCTTCCAGGTAACCAGGGCTATTCGTCAACGCACGCCCAAAGTTGAACTACGTGACGGTTACGCGCGCTTATGCCTGCCGCTGGAGCACCGTTCCCATATCATCGGCTGCCTTATCGTCGACTTTCCGGAGCATTCAATCACGGAAGGCAGTGAATTCGCTTTCCTGGCTGCCCTCATGGCCTCTGAGCTCGATGCCTGCCTGCTGAGCGAAAGTATCCAGGATGAACATGACGGCCGCCGCTCTGCTGAACGTGAACTGCAGATCAGCCAACAGGAACAGCAACTGCTCAAAGAGCAGCTCCAGGCGCTACACGATATTTCGTTCAAACTCTGGCGCGCCGGCTCCATGGATAATATGCTGTTTACCGCCGTCGATGAGGCAAAAAAGCTACTGCTCATCGACCGCATGGCCATCTTTCTGTTCAAAGGGAAGAACCGCATGCAGGGCACCTATGGCACAGATATTCACGGCAATACCGTGAACGAGCACTATTTCGAGGAAGAAATTCCGGATCTGTGGTTTACCAAGATAAACAAAGACTACCGGCGCAAAGAGTACCTGGCCATTGAAGAAGATACGCCGCTTTTCCATGAACTCAGGCAAGTTGGATTTGGTTGGAGCGCCTATATTTCCCTGTGGGACGAAGACACCCCGGTAGGCTGGATTGCCTGTGACAACCTGTTAACCGGTACTCCGCTCCATAACTATCATCAGCAACTGTTAAAACAATTTGGTTTCATCGTTTCACAGCATCTGGTTCGCCGCCAGGCAGAAGAGAACTTAATCAATCTGAACAAAGAGCTTGAGCAGCGAGTATCCGACCGTACCGCCGAGCTGGAAAAGGTAAACCGAAAATTAGAGAAGATATCCCGGCTGGATCCGCTCACCTCGGTGTCCAACCGCCGGGTCTTCGATAGAAGAATTAACGAAGAGTGGCGTCGCGCCGAACGCCACCAGCTTCCGCTTTCCCTGCTGATCATCGATGTCGACCTGTTTAAGGCCTATAACGACAGCTACGGTCACGCCGCTGGCGACCAGTGTCTGAAAATCATTGCCAACACCCTGGCAACGCTGGAAAAGCGTGCCGGAGCTCTCTTTGCACGCTACGGCGGGGAAGAATTTGTACTGCTGCTTCCGGGCCAGGACAAAAGTGCAGCTCGTTACGCCGCCCAACGTGCCATCCATGCTATACGTGAACTGCAGCTGCCCCGCAGCCAGGGAGTCAGCAGCGCGCCAGACATAGTTACCATCAGCATAGGGATCAGCACGGCGGTTCCCTCGGTGCAGAGTTCCCCCGGCGAGTTTTTCAAACAGGCCGATGGGGCGCTATATGAAGCCAAATCACTGGGCCGCAACCAGTATTACGAACATGCTTAGTCGGCTTTCTTTCTTGGCTTACGTTTCGCTCCCGCCCGGCTGCTGCCGGCCTTGGTGCCAGTTCTGCCTCCTCCCTTGCTGTTTTTGCTATAACGCCGCTTCTTGCCGCCTTTAAAAGGCTCCGGCGATTTCAGCTCTCTCAAACTCGGGGGGACCTCGCTATGTTTCACTTTCTCCATGATCTGCTGGACCCGCACCTGCAGTGCATCCATAAACGGCTGATAGGCACATTTCTTCTCCGCCATATCCTGCAACTGGTGCTCCCAGTGCGCCGTCATATCCGGATAGGTTGACTCATCGGGAAGCGCATAGACAAGCCCCCGGCCAGCCTCGGTGGCATGAATACTCTTGCCCTGCCGTGTTAATAACTGACGTTTGAACAAAATATCAAGGATCCCGGCACGGGTGGCCTCAGTCCCCAACCCGTCGGTATCACGGAGAATTTTTTTCAGTGACGGATCTGATACAAACCGGGCGATGCCTGTCATAGCCTGCAACAATGTCGCTTCGGTAAACGCTTTGGGCGGTTCTGTCATTTTGTCCTTTATCTCACCGTCCTGGCAGGTCAGTACCATACCTTTTTCAAGCGGTGGAACCTTATCGGCCAGATCCTGTTCACTGGTCGAGTCCTCTCGTCCCAGCAACTCTCGCCAGCCTGCACTCATCAGCTGACGTCCTTTGGCCACAAACATCCCCCCCGCAATGGTAAAGACAAGTTTCGCCTCACTATAGACAGCGGCTGGATAGAACTGCATCAGGTACTGTCTGGCGATAAGCTGGTAGATTTTATTCTCCCCGGCGCTCAGCGCATTGCTGTTAACGGCCTTGGGAGTCGGGATGATTGCATGGTGAGCGTCCACCTTCTTATCGTTCCATGCCTTCGATTTTAATGTGGTATTGGCACCGTCGACGGCCGAACTAAGCGCTGCGGCAGTCTTGGCTATGGCCTGACAGACCTCATCCGCCTGCCTGAAGTGATCCAATGGCAGGTACCGGCAATCTGAACGCGGATAAGTGATGACTTTGTGCTTTTCATAGAGCGACTGACAGGTTGCCAGTACGTCGGCCGCACTCATGCCGAATCGCTTGGCGGCATCGATCTGCAACGCCGACAGCGAATACGGCAAAGGCGCAGACTGGCGCGTTTCCTTACGTTCTGATTCAGTTACCTCTGCAGGCTGACCCTTTATTCGGTTAACGACGTTTTCGCACAACTTTCGGTTCAGAATCCGACCATCTTCATCCTGCCACGGCTTGCATGCCTCACTGGGTATCCAGCGGGCGCGGATCATGTTGTCCTGATAGGGGATCAGGGCGAACAACTCATAAAAGGGCTTGGGAACAAAATTGGCAATTTCATCATCCCGTCGTGTTACCAGCCCCAATACGGGAGTCTGAACCCGGCCAACCGATAATACGCCCCGGTATCCCCCTTTCTGCCCCAGCAAGGTATAGGCACGAGTCATATTCATACCGTACAGCCAGTCTGCCCGCGAACGGGCCAGCGCCGAAACCGACAGCGGAATAAAATCGCGGTTGCTTCGCATCTTGCCCAGCGCCCGCTTCACGGCAGCCGGGTTAAGATCGGAAATCAGCAAACGTTGCATGCTGGCCTTCTTGTTCGCAGCGAGCTTGATATAGTCAATCACCTCATCAACCAGCAGCTGCCCTTCCCTATCCGGGTCACCAGCATGAACAACCTCGGTAGCCTGCTTGGCCAACTTGCGGACAACGCCCAGCTGTTGCCTGGCCGTCTTCCTCGGCACCAGCTGCCATTGCTGTGGCACAATCGGCAAATCAGCCATGTTCCACTTCTTGTATTTTTCGTCATAGGCATCGGGTTCGACCTGCTCGAGCAGGTGGCCGATACACCACGTCACAATATCGCCATTTCCGACTTCGATATAACCGTTGTTGTTTTTATGGGGGCGCGGCAATACCGCAGCGATGGCTCGGCCTAAGCTTGGTTTTTCAGCAATATATAGACGGGTCATGAAAATTGTTGGCTAGTTCTTAGTAACACGAACTATAGAGAAAAGAAGAATAAAGGACAAGAAAATACTGGATATAAATACAGGGCGAGAAGCGAGGACAGTATCCCCCGCTTCTCGTTTTCAGCTTACGCCGTTTTATCAACCAACCAGGCTTTTACCTCATCGTATTCGCCGCGGAATACAATACGATCAGCTTTTTTGCTGAGCTGGTAGGTATACATAGGGTCGTAATACTGCTCCAGCAAGGGCTTGAGCCAGCCTTCATGGCCGTCCAGCGAGCCCGAGCTTTGCATCAGGCGAACCGCATCTTGCTGTACCTGCAGCAATTGCTCATAACGCTCCAGACCGAGACGCTTGCGAATACTGAACATCCCGCGCTCCAAGTACTCGGCAAAACGTGTCCAGCCCAGCTCCTCACCGTAGTGAGCAACAAAATCCCGCTGCATCCGCACGACATAGTCATCCGTCAAGCGAGCCAGACGCACATCGAGTGGATCATCAACAATAGCAATCGGTGCCTCTTGCATTGCTGCATGAATAGGCAAAGGAACGCTGACCGAGCCGATAATTTTCCCTTCGTCCTCAAGAACAAACTGGTTGATACCAAGCGCCTGCTTTTTCAGCATTGACACAGCCAGTACATTCTCGAAGTCAATCTGGGTTCGCTGTTTGGTCACATACCGTCCGAACGAGGAGCCACGGTGGTTGGCCGCGCCTTCCAGATCAAGGCCGCTTTCCAACTCGTTGACCATAATAGTCTTGCCACAGCCGGTGTTGCCACCAATCAGGGTCATAGGCTGCTGGGCAACCTGCTCGATGGTATCAATCAGGAAGCGTCGCAATGCCTTGTAACCACCCACAATTCGCGGATACTCAATGCCTGCCTCTTTCAGCCACTGCTGGGTGATCTGGGAGCGCAAGCCGCCGCGGAAGCAGTAGAGATAACCATCGGGATTCGCTTCGCAGAAAGCTTTCCACTGGGCAATACGCTCAGCTTTGATATCACCATGAACCAGCTCGTGGCCAAGCGCAATTGCAGCCTCCTGGCCTTGTTCTTTATAACAGATACCGACAGCCTCACGCTCGCTATCTTGCATCAAAGGGCGGTTTACCGATGTCGGAAAGGCACCCTGTTCAAACTCGACCGGGGCACGCATATCCATTAACGGGGTATCATTGACAAATAACTGTCGAAAATCTTCGCAATTCGGACGTGACATTAACAAATCTCAATCAAGGTAGTATCGCCATCAGCCGGTAGCAACTCACCAATTGCGTTTAGCTCAATGCCGTGGCGCTCGGCAACGGCCTGAACCTCAGCTTCGGCTTCCGGGCTCACAGCCAACAGCAGGCCGCCAGATGTTTGCGGATCACATAGCAACGCTTTTTGCTGCTCGCTCATGTTACCCAGGCGATGGCCGTAGCTATCAAAGTTACGTCCCGTACCACCCGGTACACAACCCTGCTCGATATAATCAAACACGCCCGGCAGATGCGGGATCTGATCAAACCATACTTTGGCCTTTAACTCGCTGCCTTCACAAATTTCGTTCAGGTGGCCCATCAGGCCAAAGCCGGTCACATCCGTCATGGCTTTAACGCCTGCAACATCGGCAAAATCTGCACCCGGCTTGTTCAGCTTGCACATCCAGTCACGCGCCAGTCCCTGGTGCTGCTCGGCCAGCTTGGATTTTTTCTCGGCCGTGGTCAGTACACCGATCCCCAGCGGCTTAGTCAGATACAGTTTGCACCCGGCTTCGGCCTGATTATTTCGCTTCACGCGATCGGTATCAACAATACCCGTTACGGCAAGGCCAAAGATAGGCTCCGGCGCATCAATAGAGTGTCCGCCAGCCAGGGAAATCCCTGCCTCACGACATACCGAACGACCGCCTTCGATCACCTGCTGGGCAATCTCTGGATCCAGCACATTGACCGGCCAGCCAAGAATAGCGATTGCCATGATCGGCTTGCCGCCCATCGCATAGATATCACTGATGGCGTTCGTGGCGGCAATGCGGCCAAAATCAAATGGGTTATCGACAATCGGCATAAAAAAATCAGTGGTACTGATCACCGAACTGCCATTGCCGAGATCATAGACGGCAGCATCATCCTTGCTTTCATTTCCCACCAGCAGGTTAGGATCCGAGAATGGGGCGAGTTGAGTTCGGAGAATAGTATCAAGAACTTGAGGGGATATTTTACAGCCGCATCCTGCGCCGTGGCTGTATTGTGTAAGGCGGACATTTTCCATGACACGCTCCGGAATAATAACAAGAGCAGAGAATTCTACTCCGGCGGTCAAACCCTGTCACCTCTCTGGATCAATAAAGAGGGGAAACTGATAGAGTATCAGCTTCCCGATAAACGATTTTTAGCGTTCAGCACCTGAACAAGACTTCAAGCTAAGGCTAGAGGTATTCAACAAACTGGCCCAGATCTCGTTCAGAGACTTTTGCCTCGCGACACCCCGGCGTACCAAGATATAAAAATCCGACAATCTGGTCATTGCCTTGTACACCCAATGCCTCACGTACGACCGGATGGTAGGCCCATTTGCCGGTGCGCCAGAAACCGGAAAAGCCCTGCGCGACCGCCGCCATCTGCATTGCCTGAGCAGCGCAACCTGCCGACAGGTGTTGCTCAATCACCGGCACCTTCTCGTGCTCGGTCACTTTAGCAACCACAGTGATCACCATCGGGGCGCGAAATGGTGCTCTCGCGGCTTTTTCAATGGTCGCCTCATCGGCACCATCCGCTTTCGCCGCTTCCACCAAAATACCCGCCAGCTTATTCAGGCCTTCACCATGCGAAACGATAAACCGCCATGGCGTCAATCCGGCATGATCCGGTGCACGCAGGCCGGCCCGGAAGATATTGTCCAGCACCTCGCCCTGCGGAGCCGGCTCCATCAGCTTGGGTAACGAACGACGATTTAACAATAATGACAGAGCATCCATAACAACCTCGTGATGATAATAATTATTGTTTTACAATATCATAAATAACACGCAGTAAAACCGCAGTAATATTATGGAATTTAGTGGAAGAATACTCCTCCCCATTTTCAAGGGGGAGGCTGGGAGGGGGTTCGCAGCCAGCCCCGAACATCTCGGCACTGGCTGCTTAGCTTACCAACTATCTTATAGTTTCGCGGCCAGCTCGATACCCTGGCGGATAACCCGCTTGGCATCAACTTCCCCTGCGACATCGGCACCGCCAATGACATGCACGTTGACATTCATCGCCTTCAACTTGTCAGACAGCACCTCCACCGAGGTTTGACCGGCACAGAGCACGATATTGTCGACCTCCAGCAGGCGGGGCTGACCTTCGACCGTAATATGCAAACCCTGATCGTCAATCTTGTCGTAGCTGACGCCACTGAGCAGCTCCACCCCGCGCTTTTCCAGTACCTTGCGATGAATCCACCCTGTGGTGCGCCCCGGTCCCTTACCGACTTTGCCCGGCTTACGCTGCATGAGCCACACCTGGCGCTGACTCACATACTCATCATGGGGATACAGGCCACCGGCATGTTCAATCGACTTGTCGACGCCCCAATCCTGAAGCCAGCTGTCGAGATCCTGATTTTCAGGCTCTGTCAGCATGGTCGAGACGTCCACACCGATACCGCCGGCACCGATAACGGCAACTTTCTGACCAAGCTGGACCTTATCTCGGATCAACGTCTGATAATCGATCACTTTTTCATGCTCAACACCCGGGATCTTCGGATTTCGCGGCTGAACCCCGGTTGCAACGATCACTTCGTCATAGCCTTTAAGCTCATCGGCACCGACAGGATGACTCAGCTTGACGTTAACGCCGGTCTGTTCCAGGCGGCGGGTAAAGTAACGGATCGTTTCCTTGAACTCTTCCTTGCCCGGGATTTGCATTGCAAGGTTAAACTGGCCACCGACATGGTCGTTCTTCTCAAACAGATCAACCTCGAAACCACGTTCTGCCGCTGCGACGGCGGTAGCCATCCCGGCTGGCCCGGCCCCGACGATGGCCACACGCCGCTGTTTAGCCGTTGGGGTCAGCACCAGCTCGGTTTCGTAACAGGCCTGCGGGTTGACCAGGCAACTCGCGCGCTTACCGACAAACACATGATCCAGGCACGCCTGATTACAGCCAATACAAGTATTGATATCGTCTGCTCGATCCTGCTCTGCTTTGACCACAAAATCCGGGTCGGCAAGAAACGGTCTTGCCATCGAGACCATATCCGCCTGCTGCGAGGACAATATATCTTCGGCAACCTGAGGAGTGTTGATCCGGTTACAGGTTACCAACGGAATATTGACTTCACTCTTGAGCTTTTCGGTCACCCAGGTAAATGCCGCACGCGGGACCTGGGTCGCAATAGTCGGCACCCTGGCCTCGTGCCAGCCGATACCGGTATTTAGAATTGTCACCCCGGCCGCTTCGAGCTCCTTCGCCAACTGGACCACTTCTTCATGGGTACTGCCCTGCTCGACCAGATCCAGCATCGACAGACGGAAAACAATAATGAAGTCTCGCCCGACACGCTTGCGAACTGCCTTTACCACTTCAATCGGAAAACGAATACGGTTTTCATAACTTCCGCCCCATTCATCATAGCGATGGTTGGAACGCTTACAGATAAACTGGTTAATCAGGTATCCTTCCGAGCCCATGAGCTCAACACCGTCATAACCCGCTTCACGTGCAAGCTCTGAACTACGCGCAAAAGCCTCGATCGTCTTGTTGATCTGGCGCGTACTCATCTTGCTCGGGGTAAACTTTGAAATTGGCGCGCGAATGGCTGACGCACTCACGGCAAACGGGTGCATCGCATAGCGACCGGCATGCAACAGCTGCAGGGCTATCTTGCCGCCTTCTTCATGAACCGCATCGGTAATCACCCTGTGGGCCCGGGCAGCGCGCGCCGAACTGAACTCGGCACTCAGTGGATGCAGCCTGCCACGGAAATTCGGCGAAAAACCGCCGGTGACAATCAACCCGACCCCGCCTCGAGCTCGGGCTGCATAGAACGCAGACAGTTTCTTGAAGCCGTCTCGCGACTCTTCAAGGCCAGTGTGCATAGATCCCATTAACACACGGTTACGTAACTGAGTGAAACCAAGATCTAGGGGCGCTAACAAATGAGGGTAAGATTTATCGTCCATGGCTTCCATTCTTTTGTTGTTATGGTCTGACCAGTATATTAACTG
Organism: Photobacterium alginatilyticum; assembly: GCF_009910675.1. GTDB lineage: Bacteria > Pseudomonadota > Gammaproteobacteria > Enterobacterales > Vibrionaceae > Photobacterium > Photobacterium alginatilyticum. The sequence goes on from NZ_RSEJ01000002.1 coordinate 137,313, forward strand.
CTCAAACTTTTATCAAACACTTGTTTACATTATTACAACACTCATCTCTACATGTGGTAACTCATAACCCTGGGATCTAAGCTGAACTATCCTTACAACAACCGTTGAAGCACGCAATACTTAAGGGAAGGAATACATGGTAAACAAGGATTATTACTGTAATTCCTTGTTTACTAAGTTAGGATAGAAATAATACCGATCGCATCATCAGGAACGTTCATGAAAGTGGTACTCAAAGGAATTGGAAAACTATTCCGAGCTATCTGGAAACTGATCAGTTTCACCCGGCAGCTGATACTTAATCTGATTTTTTTATTTGTTATCGGCCTGCTTTTCTTCGCATTTAACCAGAGCGGAGAGCAACCGGCACTCCCCAAAGAAGCCGCATTGGTGCTGGATTTGTCTGGCCCGATCGTCGAACAACGCACCTACATTAATCCGATTGACCAGTTGGCCAGCAATGCCCTGGGCCAGCCGCCTGTGCAGGAAAATGTCCTGTTCGATATTGTTGATACTATCCGCGCCGCTTCAACAGATAACCGCATCACGGGCCTGGTACTGAACCTGAAAGGAATGGCTGAGACCAATCTCACCAAACTGCGCTACATTGCCAAGGCCGTCGAGGAATTCAAGCAAGCGGGCAAACCTGTCTATGCGGTAGGTGACAACTACAAACAGAGCCAGTACTACCTCTCTAGCTATGCAGACAAAATCTTCATGTCGCCAGATGGCGGCGTGTTACTGACAGGCTACGGCAGCTATACCCTGTACTACAAAAGCCTGCTCGAAAAGCTCGATGTCAACACCCATGTATTTAGGGTCGGCACCTATAAATCTTTCGTTGAACCCTATACCCGAAACGGTATGTCAGCACAGGCACGCGAAGCAAATACAGTATGGCTAAACCAGCTATGGGGCGCGTACACGACAGATGTTGCCAAGAATCGCCACATCGACGCTGCTGCCCTGACGCCGGAACTTGACCAGTTCGTCAAGCAGCTCAAGGCGGTAAACGGTGATTTTGCCAAACTGAGCCTGGAAATGGGACTGGTTGACGAGCTCGTCAACCGCCCGCTACTAAACCAAAAAATGATTGAACAGTTTGGCAGTGACGGTGAAAACAGCTTTAACCAGATCAGTTACTACGATTACCAGCCAACGCTGTTCAGTAACGATCTGCCAAGTCCGAACCAAGTTGCCGTCGTTGTAGCCAGTGGGGCAATTGTGGACGGACAACAGCGTCAGGGCACTGTCGGCGGTGATTCGACAGCGGCACTGCTGCGTGAAGCCCGCCTCGATGACGAAGTCAAAGCCGTTATTCTGCGCGTCGACAGCCCAGGCGGCAGCGCTTTTGCCTCCGAGGTGATCCGCAGTGAAGTCGATGCCCTGAAACTGGCCGGAAAACCGGTTGTTGTTTCAATGTCCAGCCTGGCCGCTTCGGGCGGTTACTGGATCTCATCCAGTGCCGACAAGATCCTGGCCCAGCCTACCACTATCACCGGCTCTATCGGGATCTTTGCCATCCTGACAACCTTCGAGAAGGGACTGGAAAAGATGGGCGTATATAGCGACGGAGTCGGTACCACCCCATTCTCTGGTGTCGGTGTGACACGTGAGCTGCCAGAGGGCGTAGCCGAAGTCTTCCAGCTCGGCGTCGAACATGGCTACCAGCGCTTTATCGGCCTTGTCAGCCAGTATCGCAATATGTCACTGGCACAGGCCGACAAGATTGCCCAGGGACGAGTTTGGACCGGTCACGACGCCCTTGAGCTCGGGTTGGTTGATCAGTTGGGTGATTTTGATGACGCTATCGCCGCTGCTGTTGAACTTGCCAAGCTAGACAGCTACGAGCTTCGCTGGATGGAAGAGCCTCTCAGCCCGGCTGAATTGCTGTTGCAGGAGTTTGCCTCTGAGGCAAGCGCCAAACTGGCAACCATGGTATTTGGCCAAGTACCTGCGGCGCTGCGGCCTGTTACGCAACAAGTTGTAACAGACTTCACAACGCTAAGTAACTTTAACGATCCAAAAGGTCAATATGCCTTCTGCCTAAACTGCAGCAATATCGAAAAGTGAGAGCAGCCCGGCACACGCCGGGCTTTTTTTACTGCGCGTTAACCGTATAATGCGGCCACCAACTCGTAATGTCTGTACCCGATTATGGAAAGAAAACACATTTACATTGCTTACACCGGCGGCACCATTGGTATGCAGAAGTCAGACCATGGCTACATCCCTGTTGCGGGCTTTATGCAAAAGCAGCTGGAAAGCATGCCTGAGTTCCATCGTCCAGAAATGCCGAGATTTACGATTCACGAGTACGAGCCTCTTATCGACTCATCAGATATGACGCCAGCGGACTGGCAGCGCATTGCAGATGATATCAAGGCAAACTACGACAAATATGACGGTTTTGTCATTCTTCATGGTACGGACACCATGGCATATACCGCCTCGGCACTGTCGTTTATGTTTGAAAATCTGGACAAGCCTGTCATTGTTACCGGCTCTCAAATTCCATTGGCCGAACTGCGTTCCGATGGCCAGAGCAACTTGCTGAATTCTCTTCACATCGCGGCGAACTACCCGATCAATGAAGTGACTGTTTTCTTCAACAACAAGTTGATCCGTGGTAACCGCAGTACCAAGGCACATGCTGACGGATTCGGCGCGTTTATCTCACCAAACCTGCCCCCTCTTCTGGAAGCCGGTATCAACATTCAGCTCAATAATGTCGAGCTGAGCAAACAGCCTGAAGGCAAGTTTAAAGTACATGCGATCACTCCACAGCCAATTGGCGTGATCACCATGTACCCGGGGATCTCACCGGAAGTTATCCGTAATACCTTACGTCAGCCGGTCAATGCGATGATTCTGCTAACGTTTGGTGTGGGTAATGCACCGCAGAATCCAGACCTTCTAGCCCAGTTGAAGGAAGCAACCGAGCGCGGTGTCATTGTGATGAACCTGACGCAGTGCCTATCCGGAAAAGTGAACATGGGTGGCTATGCCACGGGATGTGCCTTGGCTGATGCCGGCGTACTCAGTGGTTATGACATGACCCCGGAAGCAACTCTTGCCAAACTACATTACCTGCTCAGTCAGGATCTACCGATTGAAACGGTACGTAGTATGATGCAGCAAGATCTACGTGGTGAGCTGACGCACTAGTTTCGCCTCTGGAAACACAAGCGCGGCTCCCGTTACAGACTACAGCCCTAGCCTTTGGCTAGGGCTGTTTTTATCAAGAAAACTCGTTCTGCCTAAACGTCAATAAACCCATACGGTTCGCCTTGGGTCGGTATGTCACTCAGCCCGTACTTTCCAATTTTGGCAATATTCGCAGGAAGTTCTCCGGCTAACTCGTAAACCAGCAAGCTGGCCTTTGCCAGACCACACCTCTAATCCTTTATCTCGGCTACACTTTATAACAATTACGTCTATTCACCTGTTCATGTCTGTAGCACTACAGGCCAATTAGCCCGAGACAATACTATGATTCTACACGGTGCCTCCATTTCTCCGTTTGTCAGAAAAATCATGCTCGCGCTCTCCTACAAAGGGATTGCCTATGATCTGCAGCCTCTTAACCCCTATCTAGAAAAAGAACTGGCTCAGAAGCGCCACCCGATGGGCAAGGTGCCGGTCCTCGAGCATGACGGCAGCAACATCATGGACTCGACGGTCATCGCCCACTATCTTGATGATATTTTCCCGGTCCCTCCCCTCTATCCTGGCTCGGCGACGGCACGCGCCCAGGTACGCTGGCTGGAAGAATATGCCGATACCCGACTGACATCGCTCATCGGCGGGGTGCTTTTCTACCAAAAAATCATGCGCGGAAAAATGCTGAACAAAGATGTGGACCAACAGGCCATCAAGCAATGCCTTGAGCACCACCTGCCACAGGTCCTGGATTACGTAGAAGAGCAGCTGCCGGTTGAAGGGTATGTCGCCGGACACTTTTCGATGGCTGAAATCAGTTTATGGAGTGTATTTCGCAGTGGCTGGATGGCCGGGCTAAGACTAACCCACTATCCGAAATTACAGGCCTATCTTGCCAATATTGAACAGGAGCCCTGGATAGCGAATTTAATCAGCGAAGAAGATCACGAGCTCAGCAGTTTTTACTGTGAACCCATGATCTTTGACAACCATGTCGGTTAGCCCAACAACACGATATTGGATTTCACATATCAGAGCTGGTTATGGTCAAAGCGTGCGATGTCATCATGGTCAGGTTCTTTGACGCCAAAATCACGTTTCAGCTCGGCTTTCGACTTGAATTTAATTTCTCCCCCGGCCTCGACGGACATATGCTCGGCATCGGTATTGTGGCGGGACTGATAAATCATCACGGCTTGCATCGCCGAGTCACGCTGCTCCTGAGTGAGCGGCGTACCATCGGGCCACTTGCCAATCTCTACTGCCGTGGTGATGCGCTGGTACACTTCCGGGGTCATCACTTTTAATAGTTGTTCTAGTTCCATATGCAGGCTTCCTATCTGATGAGGTTAGCCTCATCAGTTTGATTCTAATTAGTTCTATACAAGTATAGGAGGGGCAGTAATACCAATTACATCCCAAAGCGCCAACTACCGGTCGGTTTTTTTGCTCCTCAGATCACAATGCGAAAAAAATCTGGGCCTTTGGCTTTTTTTCAATATACATCGGTTAAGATAACACCATATCAGTCGCTAAATTCTATTAGACACTCAAAGTAATCTATTACCCAATATGAGCATTGCCCGTAGATCAACAACATTAATGAAACTATCGCTGGCAGCAGCAAGCCTCACGCTGCTTAGCGGCTGCCTTGAACGCCACCGTTCAACAGACAGCCTATGCGAAAAGTATCCGGAGATCTGCGAGAACACTAACCTGAATGATGGGCAGTGTCGTCTTCAGCGCACCAACCTAATTTGGCAGCGCTATGATGTGCTGAAAAATCCTGTCGCCGAAGAGAAATTTAAAGAGCTTAAATTCACCTACGATTACCAAAAGTGCCTGGAATACGCAGCTCGAATCGAGCCGACAGAACTGAAAGAGCGCAAAACCCTACGAACAAGAGCCCTCATAAATAGCTATAAATCGATTAGAAGGTTGTCCGAGGAACTCGCAAAGTCCGATGATCCTGAAATTATCTATTACCGCTGGAGCCAGGGCGAAAAAGGGGCATTACGTCAGTTCTTGCAGCTTGAAGACACACCAGCCCTTGAAACACCCGAGATGCAGCTTGCACTGGCAACCTACTACACCGACAAAGACAAAGCTAAAACAATCCAGCTGCTCAAGCATGCCCTGGAGCTATACGAGCGCGGACAGACTATAAAACCAGAAATCATCCAATCTCTGGCAACGCTGTCCCATCAGACAAAATCGATCACCAACGCCTACCTGTGGGCCAGAGTCGGCACCGAGCTCGGGGCTTCCGTCGTCAGCCAGGAAAAGCTGATCAGCTTCTACCCGATGCCTGACGACGAGCGACAAGCGATAGATATTCAAGCTCAGAAGATATCCAAAGCGCTGGAGAAAGGAAACTTCAGAGCCAGCATGGTCAATTAAGTCTGCTGACTGATATCTAAAGCCTCTCTCGCTGGGGGGATAAATACAAAAGGGCTCAACGAGCCCTTCTTCAAACAATCAAATCTGTAATTACTTTTCAATCGTAGCGTCAGGCTGAAAGGCCAGTGACACTGAATTGACACAATACCGTTCACCCGTTGTTTTCGGTCCATCCGGAAATACATGGCCTAAATGACTGTCGCAAGAGGCGCAACGGATCTCGATACGCTGCATGCCGTGGCTGCTGTCTTCCAGATAGCGGATTGCATCAGTGTTGATCGGTGCATCGAAACTTGGCCATCCGCATCCTGAGTCATATTTGTTCTCTGATTGGAACAAAGGCTTGTTACAACAAGTACAGTGGTATATCCCCGTTTCGCGGTTATGAAGCAAGGTTCCAGAAAATGGACGCTCGGTTCCTCGTTCACGGCAAATATGATATTGCTCCGCCGTTAAATTATCGCGCCAATAAGCATCTGATTTATCTGACATTACCTATCCTATCTGTATTTTTCCATCACTGGCCAAGCAAATTTATTTGCCAATCACTCGAACTGTAGCACATACTTCCTGCTCGAAAGGATTTTACATGTACGTGTTCATTTAAGCATATTTTAGATGAGCTGAGTGTGGATATTAAAAGTTAACAACAGCAATGATGGATATTCATACAAGTATTGTACGAAATTGCATCGTTGTAGTGGGAATGTAAAAAAAATCCGAACTTTTTTTTGACCTTACGCAATTTAAGTTCGTTTTTGGCTTGCAGGGTCACCCAAGATTCTGTAATTTTACTACCAGTTATCTTTCATTAGAAATTAAGTTGTGGAGCAACTGTAATGACTATCAAAGTAGGTATTAACGGTTTTGGCCGTATTGGACGTTTCGTTTTCCGTGCTGCAGTAGAGCGCAATGACATCGAAGTTGTTGGTATCAACGACCTTATCGACGTTGAATACATGGCATACATGCTGAAGTACGATTCAACTCACGGCCGTTTCAACGGTACTGTTGAAGTTGAAGGCGGTAACCTAATCGTTAACGGCAAAACAGTTCGCGTAACTGCAGAGCGCAACCCAACTGACCTTAAGTGGGACGAAATCGGTGTTGACGTTGTTGCTGAAGCAACAGGTATTTTCCTAACTGACGAAACTGCTCGTCAGCACATCACTGCTGGTGCGAAGAAGGTTGTTCTAACTGGTCCTTCTAAAGACGCAACTCCAATGATCGTTATGGGTGTTAACCAAGACACTTACGCAGGTCAGGACATCGTTTCTAACGCTTCTTGTACTACTAACTGCCTAGCGCCAATCGCTAAAGTTCTTAACGACAAGTTCGGTATCGAGTCTGGTCTGATGACTACTGTTCACGCAACTACAGCTACTCAGAAGACTGTTGACGGTCCTTCTGCTAAAGACTGGCGTGGTGGTCGTGGTGCTTCTCAGAACATCATCCCATCTTCAACTGGTGCTGCTAAAGCTGTAGGCGTTGTTCTTCCAGAACTAAACGGCAAACTAACTGGTATGGCTTTCCGCGTACCAACTGCTAACGTTTCTGTAGTTGACCTAACAGTTAACCTGAAAACTGGCGCATCTTACGAAGCTATCTGTGCAGCAATGAAAGAAGCTTCTGAAGGCGAGCTGAAAGGCGTTCTAGGTTACACTGAAGATGCAGTAGTATCTCAGGACTTCATCGGTGAAGTTCAGACTTCTGTATTCGATGCTAAAGCTGGTATCGCTCTAACTGATAACTTCGTTAAAGTTGTATCTTGGTACGACAACGAAATCGGTTACTCAAACAAAGTTCTAGACCTAATCGCTCACATCTCTAAGTAATGTAAGCTTTTAGCAAGAATGACAAAAGGCGGCTTAATAGCCGCCTTTTTTGTATGTTGAGTTCGGGGTCCTGTTCAACATATACAGCAAAGACAAAAAAGTGCCTACATATTTAACAAATTTATTTTAATTTTTACTGATATTTTTTAAATAAAATTAAGTTCCTATTTCATTGGTATTTCCTTTCATCTCGTCGAGGTGCCAATCAAATAAGCATTGACCCGATTACAACCTGTGAGGAATGAAGATCTTATGGATTTACGTAACCTTCCAACAATTTCAGCACTATCTGACGCAGTCACGATCTGTGAGTTTCAGGGCATCAAAATTGTACGTGTGATTCACCAGTTGGCCGAAGCCGGAATTTCCCTCCACGGCGGCCACCTGATTTGGTACAAGCCTGCCGGAGAGAAAGACGTCATCTGGCTCAGTGAAAAGGCCGAGTTCGATACGACAAAGGCCATCCGCGGCGGTATACCTGTCTGCTGGCCTTGGTTCGGCAAGGTAGCGACACCTTCTCACGGCTTTGCACGTAACAGTCAGTGGACGCTAAATCAGCATCGTGAAAATGAGCACGGTGTGATTGTGTCACTGACATTGGAAGACACCGAGGCGACTCGCGCTATCTGGCCTCACCAATTCCACAATGAGATTACCTTTGAGATTGGTCGCGAACTGACAGTCAGCCTGACCTCGACCAATACCGATGAGCATCCCTGGTCATTCACTGGCGCCCTGCACACCTACTTTAACGTGGCTGCTATCAGCGACGTTGCTGTAACGGGCATGGGTCAAGGCTACCTGGATAGCACCAAAGGCAACGAAGCCTGTACTGGTGGCGATACGCTGACATTCAACACTGAAACAGATCGTGTTTATACCTCGCCGGCTAATCCGGTTGTCATTGATGACAAAGCCCACCAGAGGCAACTTCAGGTTACTAATCATGGCCATGATGCCGCCGTCATCTGGAATCCATGGCAGGCGCTATCTGTCAGCATGGGGGATATGGCAGACAACAGCTTTGAGACTATGGTCTGTGTCGAATCCGCCATCCACGAGCAGGCAATCGAATTGGCGCCGGGTGAATCCCACACGCTCAGCACGCAGATAACTGTGCAGAAGTAATAGCAGAGATTGCTTTCAATGCCGCCATCTCGGCGGCATTGGCTTAACCAGCAACACTAGCGCAATCAACGCGATGCCAGAGTGCACACATTCACTGAGCTTCGTCCCTAGGCAAGCATATGCGTGTTTGTTTCAATGAGTACCCAACCATTGCCATCCGGATCGGCAAACGTCGCAAACCGCCCGCCAATTATGGTGACAATCTCAGAAAGAGGCACTCCCCTGCCTGTCAGTTCGCTGTGCGTGGTGTGGATATCATCTGTTTGCACAACCAGCCCCTGAACCGAGCCTGCCTTCATGCCGCCAAATGGTATGACTAGACTGATTGTCGTCTCGGCCCCTTTCGGTGCCAGCTGGATCCAGCGCTTATGATTATCGGCGTGATGATCGCGTATCAGCTCAAACCCTAAGGCGTCACGATAAAAGAGCAAGGCCTGACTCTGGTCTGAGACCGGAATCGAAACTGTATCAACACGTGAAATCCCCATTAATCAAGCTCCCCCGTTCCACAAATTACTTCTCTAGCATATGTCAGGGGGATCGTTTTCGCCCTCCCAAAAGGCCGTTATCGCAAATATTTGACAGCCTGGATGCAGGCTACTTTCACCACGATCATCAAATTTTGTTCTGTAAAAGGAAAACAGTTCGTCACAAACTGGCTTTGAGCAAAAAAACCACATAAAGCCAAACAAAGCACTTTATGGCACATTTTTGCGCAATGAAAAGCTTTACATTCAGGCAGTATAACCAGTAATGAAACAATATCCCTGATTTGCGACTCAACTTTCCTGCAACGACCGAGATCACAATATCGCAACAAAATCGACGCTATTTTTTAAACAAATCCGCTTGCGATTCCCGATTTATAGGAGGATAGTAAGAATATGTTCAAAAAACATTCAGTTCGTTAGGCAAGGACAAAAGGGAAATTTAGTTTATAAACCAACAACTCAGTGAAGCAATTTGATCAGTTAGGTCTAGTCTTAAGATATGAGGGATGTGAAAGATAATTGTTTTCGTCCTTTCTAATTGATTGATGAACGATTCAGGGGGCATACCATGAGTATTTTTGACCACTATCGTCAACGCTATGAAGAAGCCAAGGATGAAGAGCTTTCATTGCAAGAATTCCTTGAAATCTGTCGTAATGACCGCAGTGCTTACGTCAATGCGGCAGAGCGCTTGCTGATGGCAATCGGCGAACCAGAAATGATTGATACCGCTCAAGACCCACGCTTGAGCCGTCTATTCTCCAACCGCGTCATTTCCCGTTACAAAACGTTTGAAGACTTCTACGGCATGGAAGATGCCATTGAGCAAATCGTTTCTTACCTCAAGCACGCGGCACAAGGCTTGGAAGAGCGCAAACAAATCCTATACCTATTAGGTCCTGTAGGTGGCGGTAAGTCATCACTGGCCGAAAAGCTTAAGAGTCTGATGCAGAGAGTACCTGTTTATGTACTGACAGCAAACGGCGAACGCAGCCCGGTTAACGACCACCCTTTCTGCCTGTTCGATAAAAATGAAGATGGAGACATCCTCAATAAAGAATTTGGCATTCCTGAGCGCTATCTCAACAACATCATGTCACCATGGGCTGCCAAACGCCTGCACGAATTTGGCGGTGATATAACTAAATTCAAAGTCGTCAAAGTCCGTCCGTCGATTCTCGATCAGGTCGGTATCGCCAAGACCGAACCCGGCGACGAAAACAACCAGGATATCTCATCGCTGGTCGGTAAAGTCGACATCCGTCAGCTTGAGCACTTCTCTCAGGATGACCCGGATGCCTACAGCTATTCCGGTGCGCTCTGTAAGGCCAACCAGGGTCTGATGGAGTTCGTCGAGATGTTCAAGGCACCACTGAAAGTGTTGCACCCATTGCTGACAGCAACGCAGGAAGGCAACTACAACGGTACCGAAGGGCTTTCAGCATTGCCGTTTGACGGTATTATTCTGGCTCACTCCAACGAATCTGAGTGGCAGACGTTCCGTAACAACAAAAACAACGAGGCCTTCCTTGACCGAGTTTATATCGTCAAAGTGCCTTACTGTCTGCGTGTATCGGAAGAAATCCGCATTTACGAAAAACTGCTTCAGAACAGTGAACTGTCTGCGGCACCTTGCTCACCAAGCACCCTGGAAATTCTGGCACGCTTCACCGTACTGTCTCGCCTGAAAGAGCCGGAGAACTCCAGCCTTTACTCGAAAATGCGTGTCTATGACGGTGAAACACTGAAGGATACGGATCCGAAAGCCAAGTCTTACCAAGAGTACCGTGACTACGCCGGTGTCGATGAAGGGATGGCCGGTCTGTCGACCCGATTCGCCTTCAAGATCCTGTCGCGAGTCTTTAACTTCGATCACTCAGAGGTGGCAGCCAACCCCGTTCATCTGTTCTATGTACTGGAACAGCAAATTGAACGAGAGCAGTTCCCACAGGAAATGGCAGAAAAATACCTCGAGCACTTAAAAGGTTACCTGACACCGAAGTATGTCGAGTTCATCGGCAAAGAAATCCAGACCGCTTACCTTGAGTCTTACTCCGAATACGGTCAGAACATCTTTGACCGCTATGTCAGCTATGCCGACTTCTGGATTCAGGATCAGGAATACCGCGATCCGGAAACCGGTCAGTTGTTTGACCGCTCGGCGCTGAATAACGAGCTCGAGAAAATCGAGAAGCCTGCCGGAATCAGCAACCCGAAAGACTTCCGTAATGAGATCGTTAACTTCGTCCTGCGTGCCCGTGCCAGCAATGCCGGCAAGAACCCGAACTGGACCAGTTACGAGAAGCTTCGTACCGTAATCGAGAAGAAAATGTTCTCGAATACCGAAGAGCTGCTTCCTGTCATCTCGTTTAATGCCAAGACATCCACCGATGAGCAGAAAAAACACGATGACTTCGTGGCTCGTATGATGGAAAAAGGCTACACCCGCAAGCAAGTACGCCTGCTATCCGAATGGTATCTGCGCGTACGCAAGTCGTCGTAGCCTGCCACGGAATTATGGGATGAATAAGGGGAGAGCTTATGGGGCATTTTATAGACCGAAGGCTCAACGGTAAAAACAAAAGCACGGTGAACCGTCAGCGTTTTCTGCGCCGCCATAAACAGCAGATCAAGGAATCGATTGCTGATGCGGTAAACAAACGCTCGATCACCGATGTCGAGAGCGGCGAGGATATTACCATTCCTTCCCGCGACATCCGCGAGCCAAGCTTTCACCAAGGCCGTGGTGGACAACGTGAAGTTGTCCACCCGGGCAATGACCAGTTCAGCCCCGGAGATCGCATTGAACGCCCCCAGGGAGGGGCGGGTCAAGGCGGTGCCGGTGAGGGACAGGCCAGCCCTGACGGTGAAGGCCAGGATGAATTTGTTTTCCAGATATCCAAGGATGAATACCTTGATTTGCTTTTCGAAGATCTGGAACTGCCAAATCTGGAAAAAAACCAGCTCAATAAAATCGTCGAGTGGAAAACATTCCGCTCCGGCTATAAATCTTCCGGAGTACCGGCCAACATTGCCATCGTGAAATCGTTGCAGAATTCGCTGGCTCGCCGGACAGCAATGACGGCCGCCAAACGTCGTCAGCTAAGGGAGCTGGAACAAGCGCTAGACTATTTGATGAATACCGAACCGGCCCAGCCACTCGAAGAAGACAGAGTGAAACGGGAGATTCAGGCCCTGCGGGAAAAAATCAGCAGCGTGCCCTTCATCGATACCTTTGACTTACGCTACAAAAATTACGAACGTCGGCCACTACCCACCAGCCAGGCAGTGATGTTCTGCCTGATGGATGTATCCGGCTCGATGGATCAGGCGACCAAGGATATGGCAAAGCGCTTCTATATCTTGTTGTACCTGTTCCTCAACCGAACCTATAAGAATGTCGATGTAGTCTTTATTCGCCACCACACCCAGGCCAAGGAAGTAGACGAACATGAGTTCTTCTACTCTCAGGAAACCGGGGGTACGATTGTATCTAGTGCATTGCGAATGATGGATGACATCGTCAAGAAACGTTACTCACCGGCTGAGTGGAATATCTATGCGGCGCAAGCCTCAGATGGTGATAACTGGGCTGATGATTCACCCGGCTGTCGAGAACTGCTGGACAAGCATATCCTGCCAGTCAGCCGTTATTATTCCTACATCGAGATCACCCGCCGGGCACACCAGACATTATGGCGGGAGTATGAGGCACTGCAGGCAAGCCACAGCAACTTTGCGATGCAAAACATAAGGAGTGTGGAAGACATCTTCCCGGTATTCCGGGAGCTATTCAAGAAACAAGTGAATTAGATGTCAGCAAGCGCTATAGGGGAGTGTGTTATGGTAACAACCACTAAGTCAAAAACACTCAGTGATGGTCCTGACTGGACGTTTGACCTGCTTGAGCAGTATCACACGGAAATTAAACGCGTCGCCGATCACTATCGGCTTGACGCCTATCCTAACCAGATCGAAATCATCACTGCTGAACAGATGATGGATGCCTATTCCAGTATCGGGATGCCCATCAACTACCATCATTGGTCTTTCGGGAAGCGCTTTATCGAAACGGAGCGTGGCTACAAACACGGCCAAATGGGGTTGGCCTACGAGATTGTAATTAACTCGGATCCCTGTATCGCTTACCTGATGGAAGAAAATACGATAACCATGCAGGCACTGGTCATGGCCCATGCCTGCTATGGTCACAACTCGTTCTTCAAGGGCAACTACCTGTTTAAAACCTGGACCGATGCCAGCTCAATCATCGACTACTTGCTCTTTGCCCGCAAATACATCACTGAATGCGAAGAAAAATACGGCGTCGATGAGGTCGAAAGACTGCTCGACTCTTGTCATGCGCTCATGAATTACGGTGTGGATCGCTATAAGCGCCCGCAAAAAATTTCACTCGTCGAGGAAAAGGCCCGGCAAAAGGCACGGGAAGATTACTTGCAAACCCAGGTCAACGCACTATGGCGCACCATTCCTATCCAGGAAGAAAAAGAACTCAAGACAGAGGAAGCACGTTACCCTCATGAGCCCCAGGAGAACATCCTGTATTTCATCGAGAAGCATGCACCGCTGTTGGAGCCATGGCAGCGTGAAATAGTCCGTATCGTGCGTAAAGTCAGCCAGTACTTCTACCCGCAGAAACAAACGCAGGTGATGAACGAAGGCTGGGCGACTTTCTGGCACTATACCATCCTCAACCACCTCTATGACGAAGGCCTGGTTACCGATCGATTTATTATCGAGTTTCTTCACAGCCATACCAATGTTGTCGCTCAGCCGGACTACAACAGCCCGTATTATAGCGGTATCAATCCGTATGCCCTGGGCTTTGCCATGTTCCAGGACATCCGCAGAATCTGCGAAAACCCGACGGAGGAAGACAAATACTGGTTCCCGGACATTGCAGGATCTGACTGGCTGGATACCGTGCACTTTGCGATGGAGAATTTCAAAGACGAAAGCTTCATCAGCCAATACCTGTCACCGAAAGTGATGCGTGATTTTAAACTCTTCGCCGTGGACGACGACGACCGCCACAACTATGTCGAAGTTAGCGCCATTCACAATGAGGAAGGTTACCGGATGATCCGCGAGAAGCTCTCGTCCCAGTACAACCTCAGCAATAATGAGCCGAACATTCAGGTGTGGAATGTGGCGTTGAAAGGTGATCGCTCACTCACTCTGAGGTACGTACCACATAACAGGATCCCGCTGGCAGACAGCCATGCGGAAGTACTGAAGCACATGTACCGTCTATGGGGCTTCGATGTCACACTGGAGGAAGAGATGCCTGACGGCAGATCACAGATCCTCGGCACCTGTCCTGTCCGCAATCAGTACAATTCGGAGATATAACAGCCAGAACCACAGACAAAAAAGGAGATGCAATTGCATCTCCTTTTTACATCTATGGCTATATAGTTCCGAGCTTACTGCTCTTCCTCATACAGGTAACGTGCAATCTCAACACGGTTGCTGTACCAAATCGCCCCGCTCTCGCGGCCATACTTCTTGATGCGATCGGCAACCAGCTCCGGCTGGTTATTGTCACAGTAAGATTTCATGTCACGGTAGAAGTTAAGTGCCAGTTCACAGGCTTCCTTCGACATAAAGTAGTAACCGCCAACACGGGTATAAATCTTACGCAGGCCATTAATCGTCAGAACATACAGCGTGTTGCCTGACTTCGCTGCCATCCCCTGGAACATACGGTAATCGTAGTAATTGAACGCACGGGCACGGCAAATCGCTTCGCAAAGCTCCGGCTGATCTTTTCCGTATTTGTCGACGATCTTCTTCACTTCCTGCATCAACTCTGTCTTTTCGTCGCTTGCTTCGACGAAATCGGTAAAGTTGCCAGCCTTTAGCAAGGTCTCGCAAGAAGTGATGATGTTAGCCAGCAATTGGCTAGCTTCTTCACTGTTCCCCTTAACAGCATATCGCATATACACGCTGCTAATATCTGTTCGAGCAGAAAGCAGGTCTTCAAGTACCCCCTGAACATCTTGTCCGTCCAAAGTAATCAAAGTATCGAGAATGCTCAGGCCCGACGTGTCCATGTAGTTGTTTACACGAGTCGGTTTGCCGTGCTGAATAGTCAACCAACCATCACGGGCAAGACGCTGCAGCACCTCACGAAGCGTCGTACGGGTAACACCAATCAGCTCGGACAGTTCCCGCTCAGCCGGAAGAATCGACCCCTGTGGGAAGTGATTATTCCAGATACTCTCTATGATATATTTCTCAGCAAATGTTGCTGGGCTATCAGCCTTTATAACCATCTGATTATTTTTCCAGTTGCTTCTTGCTTATATATTATTAACTCATCATACCACTAGTTAAGCAATGGGCGAAACTCTGCTGAGTATGTAAAAGACATGTTTTACTTTGCGCTTCAAAATTTGATAATGCTCAACGTTTCCTGCGAATTGTAAGCAAATATTTCAGAGCGTGGTAATCTACCGCCCTAAATCCCCGGTTTTGAGATGAGATATCAATAAATTAAACATCTTCCCATCTCACTACTTGACTGATCTAGATCAAACTGTACAGTTAGCACGATCTATCTCTGGGAGCTAAATGGAAGCTGCTGCCTGCTTTAAGTTAAAAACCATCAGGGAAATGATTTTTAGCTTAGGGGGTCTCATAAGAACACTTAACCACCAACTGGTTATCTTGGTCTCGGACTAATAGGCAAGTAGCAGCCGGCTCATTGAATAATTTGCGTATTTTGAGAGACCCAAGAACATGGCTATTTCGCTAGGGAACGCCTTCATCAAGAACTTTTTAGGCAAGGCTCCCGACTGGTACAAACTGGCAATCATTGCCTTCCTCATCATCAACCCAATCGTCTTTTTCCTAATCGACCCTTTTGTCGCAGGTTGGTTACTGGTCATTGAGTTTATCTTTACTCTTGCCATGGCCCTGAAATGTTACCCGTTACAACCCGGTGGTTTGCTGGCTATCGAAGCCGTGGCAATAGGAATGACCAGCCCCGAGCAGGTCAAGCACGAACTGGTTGCCAACATCGAAGTCTTATTGCTACTGATCTTCATGGTTGCCGGTATCTACTTCATGAAGCAGCTACTGCTGTTCATTTTCACCAAGATACTGATCAATATCAAATCGAAGACACTGCTGTCGTTGTCGTTTGTTGTCATGGCCGCCTTTCTGTCCGCCTTCCTTGATGCACTGACCGTTATCGCGGTTGTGATCAGCGTGACCATTGGCTTCTACAGCATCTATCACAAGGTAGCCTCAGGCCGTGAACCCCATGCCTCGCACGACCATACGACTGATTTGCATATCCGCGAAGTGAGCCGTAATGATCTGGAAAACTACCGTGCGTTTCTTCGCAGCCTGCTAATGCATGCCGGTATCGGTACCGCCCTGGGTGGCGTAATGACCATGGTGGGCGAACCCCAGAACCTGATCATTGCCGATCAGGCCGGTTGGCTGTTCGGTGAGTTCATCCTGCGCATGGCACCGGTCACGGTTCCTGTATTCTTGTGCGGCATAGTGACTTGCATACTGGTCGAAAAATTTCAGATTTGTGGTTACGGTACCCGCCTGCCGGAGAATGTCCGTAAAATTCTGGTTGATTTCGACGACGAAGAACGCAAGCGCCGCACCAATATTGATTATGCCAAGCTGGCTATCCAGGTTGTCATCGCGATATGGCTTATTCTTGGCCTTGCCCTGCACCTTGCAGCAGTCGGCCTGATTGGTCTGACGGTCATTATCCTGGCTACCTCTTTCACCGGCATTACTGAAGAACATGCACTAGGTAAAGCGTTCGAAGAGGCACTGCCGTTCACCGCGCTGCTTGCCGTTTTCTTCTCTATCGTTGCTGTTATTATCGACCAGCATTTGTTTGCACCGATTATCGAAATGGTACTTAGCCTTGAAGGTAGCGCCCAGATGACAATGTTCTACATTGCCAACGGCCTGCTATCGATGGTGTCGGATAATGTGTTCGTCGGTACGGTATACATTAACGAAGTGAAAACCGCACTGATTAATGGCGTCATCACCCGCGACCAGTTCGATATGTTGGCTGTTGCTATCAACACCGGTACCAACTTGCCGTCAGTCGCAACACCGAACGGTCAGGCTGCTTTCCTATTCGCATTGACGTCGGCGCTGGCTCCGTTGATTCGTCTGTCCTACGGCCGAATGGTGTACATGGCCTTACCGTATACCATTGTGCTGTCACTCGTTGGCCTTGCCGGTATCGAATTCATGCTGGTTCCGATGACGGAGTGGTTCCACGACATGGGCTGGCTAAGTCACCATGTTGCGGAAGCTGCCTCACATATTGCACCTGCTACTGGACATTAATTGAATCTTTAGCAAAGATAAGTGTCAGTAATTACAAGTTCAAAGCCCTGATATCTCAGGGCTTTGTTTTAAGTATAGGTGAGATCATTTCATGCAATTTCTGAATACCTTTTCCAAAAGCCAGTTATCCTGGCTATTACTGCTCATTTTCATTGTTTTCTTTGAAGCTTGCGCCCTGTTTTTTCAGCATGTCATGAAACTCGATCCATGTGTCATGTGTATCTATGAACGTGTCGCTATGATGGGAATAGGCTTTGCTGCCCTGCTTGGCATGATTGCCCCGCAAAACGCCGTGATCCGCTGGACCGGGCTTGCCGGATGGGGATACAGCGCCTATCAGGGGCTGGCTCTCGCCAACGAGCACGTCGGTTACCAGTTCAATCCGTCGCCTTTTGCAACCTGTGATTTGTTTGTGACGTTTCCGGAGTGGGCACCACTGAACCAGTGGGTTCCGTGGATGTTTGAAGCAACCGGTGACTGCAGCAAGGTGGTCTGGTCCTTCCTCGGTCAGTCCATGCCACAATGGCTGGTCATCATTTTTGCCGCTAACCTTGTGGTTCTGGCGCTCATTGTTATCGCACAGTTTTTTGGCAAGAAAAAAGAAAGGTTCTAGAAACTAGAATCGCGGAATGAAACTAAAAAAGCGAGAGGTCACCCCTTTCGCTTTTTCGTTTAGCCCTCTAACGCAGCCACAATCGGATAGTCTGCTGGACACAAGGGGTAAGCCGCCATCTCGGCATGTTCAACCCATACGGCATTCTGGTGGCTATGCAACACTAACTCACCGCTCTGCCAGTGGCTAAGGTAGCCTTTGAGGTGAATGACTTTATCACCGTAATCAAACACACTATCTGCCAGCCAGCGGCCTGTACAGGTAGTAATTGCTAACTCTTCCTGTAACTCACGCTCCAGCGCCTGCTCGGGGGTTTCTCCTTCTTCAACCTTACCGCCGGGAAACTCCCATAGGCCCCCCTGACTGGCATGGTCAAAGCGCTGGGCCAGCAGGTAACGGCCATCTTTTTCGATGACGGCCGCAACAACCAGGAGCACCGGCTTATGTTCAGGTGACGGCTGAAAATCTGTCATTACCGACCACAGCACTGCTTGAATTTTTTACCGCTCCCGCACGGGCACTCGTCATTACGCCCGGTGTCTTTATACGGGTTTACGGCCTGGGCAGCTGCCCCCTGCTGGAACTCATCGGCCGCCATCACCACTTCGGTCAGCATCAGTGGCAATTGGGCATACAGCTGAGCCGGTTCGGGCATACCTTCGACACCCGCCTCTTGCATCTGAGCCAGGGTCGAGCTTTCATCAACCAGCAACATGCAGGTTGTCAGCAGTGCCGATAACATGCGCATGGTGCCATCAGACATCACCTGATCAGCCCAGTTCGGCTCAATGAAAGGCCAGACTGCAAGAAAACCTTCGGCAAAATGACTCATCCCTTCAGTCACACCAGACTCTTCCTGCCAGCAGACCTGCTCAGGCAACACATATTCACCGGCCTTGATGTATCGGTACTGCATCTCAAAGTGATTCAAGATGGCCATTTTAATGTCACCCTCAACGGTGATCTGCGCATCTTCCGTCACTCCGCCATGCACCAGTACAGGCAGCCATTTTTCTGGTTCCAGGGGTTTCGGGTTGGCATTAGCCGCCAGCAAAGCACCTTCAATGAAAGCAGCTGGCATACCTTCCCAGCCTGCTGGTAATGTCATTAGTTGTGTCATCATGTGTTCCGGTTCATCGGGCAAAACTGATTAGGCGCAAGATTATATACCCAAATGACACCAAGATGCTCGTTTCCGCTCCAGTGAATTGACTCCATGGGAAAACCTGGTGTCCTCAGCAGCTAACCCGATGCCAAAACCTCCCACTAGCGGTATCTACCAGACATTACTTGAGTTTTCTTGTTGAATTTTGATGCAGATGCTGGCAAAAATGACGTAATTAACGACAAGTATCAGGACGATGTCGATGTATCAAGGGACAGCAAACGCGATTATTGCCGGTGCCAGTGGCCTGGTTGGCGATGAACTTCTCCACCAGCTTCTCGCCCACCCTCATTTTCATACTGTCTATTCACTGTCTCGCCGTGAATTGCCTTTTCACAGCAAGAAACTGGTCCAGATCGTCCACCCCGAACTACGTGTAACCGCCTGGGGTGAAACGGATCCGACGCCAACAATTGGCTTCATCTGCCTGGGCACAACCAAGAAACAGGCCGGTAGCAAGCAGGCGCTTGAAGCAGTCGATTTTCAGTTAGTCAAGGATGTCGCGACCACGATGCAATTGCTTGGCGTCCGGCACCTTGTGGTGATATCGAGCCTGATGGCACATTCATGGTCTCCCTCGCACTACTTACGCTGCAAGGGAAAAATGGAGCTGGCAATCAGCAAAATGGGCTTTTCCCACTCTGTCTTTGTCCGTCCGGGACCACTACAAGGGGAGCGCTCTGTCCCTCGCCAGGATGAACAAGTCGTACAAGGGGTTTTCAATGTGATCAAACCATTGATGCTCGGCCCCCTTGGCCACCTAATACCCATTCCAGCCGAGGATGTTGCCCGCTCTATGCTGGAGCTTTCTTTACTCGCCGAAAATGAACAGCTAGGAGCTGTAGCAACGGTCTCCGGCAAACAGCTTTTTTCTGAATCACACCATGTGCAGCAGGATTAGGTGACAAAGGCGCTATTCCAGACTAAAATCTCGCCCCTTATGTAGATAACGGTACAGGGCGAGAGAGCTAATGCCAAAAGCGACGCGTGTAATATTAGGCCCGATGGAAGGTGTACTCGATCATTTAATGCGAGAGATGCTCACCGACATCAATGACTACGATCTTTGCGTCACTGAATTCGTACGAGTCATTGATCAGCTACTGCCAAATAGCGTCTTTTACCGCCTGTGCCCGGAGCTTCATCAAGGAGGCCGAACCGCATCAGGTACCCCGGTGCGGGTTCAGTTGCTTGGCCAGGATCCCGACTGGCTGGCGGAAAATGCCAACCGCGCCGTCTTGCTGGGATCGGCTGGTGTTGATATCAATTTCGGGTGCCCGGCCAAGGCAGTCAATAAAAGCCGGGGCGGTGCCGTGCTGCTCCAGGATCCGGAACTGATGTACCAGATAGTCAAAGCAGTCCGACAGGCAACAGATCCAAGAAAGCCTGTAACCGCCAAGGTTCGTCTGGGCTGGGATGATCCTGCCCGCTGCTTTGAAATTGCCGATGCCGTCGCCCAGGCAGGCGGCGATGAAATCACCATCCATGCGCGGACCAAGATCGACGGCTATAAGGCCGGGACCATCAAATGGGACTACATCCGCCAGGTCAAAGAGAAAATCACGATTCCAATTATTGCCAACGGCGAAGTCTGGAATTACAAAAATGGCCAGGAATGCCTGCAGGCCACCCAAGTCGATGCGCTCATGGTTTGCCGCGGTGCCCTGAACTTGCCAAATTTATGCAACGTTATCAAACATAACGATACACACATGAGCTGGGTGGTGGTTCTTGATTTGCTACTGCGTTACTCCCAATACGAAATCAAGGGAGATAAGGGTCTCTATTACCCGAACCGGGTTAAACAATGGTTTGCCTACCTTCGGCACGAGTATCCCGAGGCCAAAGCCTTGTTTGCCGATATTCGCCGCCTGAATAAGGCTGCGCCTATTGTCGACACCCTGCAGGCAGCCCGGATAAAGCTTGTAGCCTAACGGCCTCGATCTCAAGCAGCCTCAGCCAAACAAACTGGGGCTAATAAGATCAGTTGATTAAAGCTTGTTGTATTGCCTGCTGATAGCTATCAAGCCACGCATAGCGTTTCCGATACATTTTACGTTTCGTTCTATTCAACTCTTCGATATTTCTTCGCTCTGCGTACAGCGGAATTTCATACAAATCTTTGTCATACGAAATACCGGAATGCTCTTCCCAATAAGAGTCATAGTCAAAATAGACTTTCTTGCTTAAATACCGAAGTGATGTATAAGTGTGAGAACGATTCTTGACGCCAAATATGCGACTCACTTCCAGTGACTGCAGCACCACTCTCACCGTTTCCAGCATCAGCGACTTGGGTCTTAGTCCAAATAATTTCTTTGTTGCTGATCGACTAAAGCCGTCATCAATATCGGGGCCTTGAACACCACCAATATAGGCATTATTTTCAAATACTGTAAATGACAGTACATAGTAATTTATGCCCTTATTGTCAGATAGCCGTAATGTTAATTCCCCCTCTTTCCAATAACGCCCCTCATAAGACAAAACCATATAATAGCTATTATCACCCAGGTCAAATTCATCAAGAACAATGCCATCCTTGTAAATCAATCGAACGTTATCTTCAGAGAAAATATGTTTTACCCAGTTGTGATGAGCTACCAACATATTCACGACATCTTTCTTTTTTAAACCTCGGTGAAGATAAGGTCTCATACACTTCGTTAAGAAATCGGGTTGCTTTGAAAATAGCATCTCTTTATAAGGACCGGTGAAACTCTTCATCAGCCGGGTTAAATAAGGATAATAAACCAGTCCCCTAAGTAAAAACTTACTGACATGTTTTACCATTTTGGGGTCATCGGGATAGCTCATTACTGCGGTACTAACAATGTTCATTGATCCACCAATACTTCAAACACAAACACAAACACAAACACAAACACAAACTAAAATATAACAATCTAATACTCTTATAACGGTTTATTCTGTTTAAAGACAAAATAAACCGACTCATCGCAAAACAATATGCAACTGACAAGACAAGTAATAACTAAAAATCAATATTGATACTAAAAAACATATAACCATTTAGGTATCAGATTATTAAACAGTCATCAGTAATGAACAGTGTATTATAAGTTAATAGGAAGACAACGTAATAAACGCACTGCTTTGTATTGATTTGTATCTACACCCTGACAGTTTGATACACCATCTGACTTAACCCTATTAATACACTGTATTATTATTAAAGGCCAAATTCGATAGACAATAAACACACCAACAGAAGGCTACTTTAAATAGCCTTTATCTCTTCGTGTTTCTTTTAATATGGGCTAGGTATGAATATCTTGATGGCGCTTTCACAGCTAGAGGTTACGGGTGCAGAGGTGTATGCCACGACAGTCGGTGACGAGCTGACAAACCGCGGGCATAATGTCTTTTATATTTCGGACACTCTTACCAAACCTCACCAAGGACCATCGTTCACATTGCGCTTCAACAAGCGCAGCATCCCGAGACGTTTTTGGCATGTCGGCTATCTGGTCTATCTCATTAAAAAACATAATATTCAATTAGTACATGCCCACTCGCGAGCCTCCAGCTGGAGCTGCCATCTCGCGTGCAAGTTGACCGGCACTCCGATGGTCACCACAGTACATGGCCGCCAGCCGGTGCATGCCTCACGCAAGAAATTCCATGCGATGGGCAACAGGGCACTTCCTGTCTGTGAAGCCATAAAGGCTCAACTCATTCAAGATCTCGGTGTCGCTAAAAATCAACTGGAGGTTAGCCGTAACGGCATTGAAACCGAGCGTTTCAATGTCTGTGCACCGCCCAAAAACCCTCGCCCTGTTATCACTATTGTCGGCCGCCTCACTGGTCCTAAAGGCGACCTGTGTTATCGGCTACTTAACGAATGTCTGGATCTGGGAAAATATGACGTTCGGGTCGTATCCGGCTCACAGTGTGATACACGCTTCGATGCCTTCAAAGATAACGTGACCTTTACCGGTTACACCCATGATGTCCCTAAAATACTTAGCCAGGCAGACTTGGTGATCGGCGCAGGTCGCGTAGCAATGGAATCACTGCTTTGTGGACGTCCTACTCTTGCCATCGGTGAAGCCGCCAGTATAGGTATCGTGACTCCAGACAATGTACAGCAGGCTATGGCAACCAACTTTGGTGATATTGGGCCCAAAGATCTGGATATAGATTTTAGTTCTGTTGCCAACGAAGTCGAGCGGGGACTCAGCCAGAAACAATGTGATCCCGAGCTAACAGCAACTATCAAAGCTAGCTACAACCTGGCTGCTGTTGTCGATCATATCGAACGTATCTATCAGGATGTCTACATTGAAACGCTACAGCGCGAAATGCCCGTTATTATGTATCACCGCTTCATTCAAGATGAGAGCGAAAAAGGCGTCCACGGGACCTATCTCCATATCGAGATGTTCGAAAAGCATCTGAAGCTGTTAAAGCGCATGGGGTTCGAGTCCCTTACCTTTGAAGACCTGGCACAAAGTAACCTCATTCGCCGGTTGGAACCCGGCAAGCGCTATATCATGATCACCGTCGATGACGGCTACGCCGATAACTACCACCTGATGATGCCTTTGCTCAAGAAATACGGTTTCAAAGCCGTGGTATTCGTTGTCACCGGCGAGACATTCAACCGCTGGGATGTCGAAAACCCGGATAACCCCGAGACTCAGGTAAACCTGATGACGAAAGAGCAAATCAAGGCGCTGGCTGACTCCGGCGTGGTCGAAATTGGTGGCCACACAATGTCACACCCCAAACTAGACAGCCTCAGCCATGAAGAACAGTACCGGGAAATCCTCGAGAATAAAACCCTGCTCGAAGAGCTTCTGTGCAAGCCGCTGACATCCTTCGCGTATCCGTTCGGCCTTCATAACGAGGACACCAAATCTATCACGCAGGATGTCGGGTACCAGTTTGCCGCCGCTACCAACTCCGGCCCGCTGCAGTTGCATCAGGACCCTTATCAGATCCGCCGGATCGGGATATTTCCGCGTACCGACGTCTTCGGCTTATGGCGAAAAGTTCGCGGCAACTACCTGTTCAGGAAGGTTAAATAATAGAAAGCTTAAGGTTTAGTGGCAACAGCCAGCCTTGTGGCCGAACAGGCGATTTGGTTGGCTGTTTACAATAAATGAGAGGTGATGAAGTATCCTAGCCTCGCGAGGGATGGTTCAATATGTGATCTTCCCAGTCAATCACATCGATCTCATAGACGATTTTATCTCGGACAGATTCGTCAGCCTTGTGCATGGCGTCTTTGGAACCGGTCAGAAGCGGGTGCCATTCGGGTAAGTCTTTGCCTTCCGCCAGCATGCGGTATGCACACGTTTCCGGGAGCCAGACAAATTCGTCAATACGTTCACGGGTCAGCTTGAGGCACTCTTCGCCGGACTCAAAGCGGTTCGGGTAATCTTTACAGGAGCACGTCTTTTCGTCCAGCAGGCTGCAGGCAACATTGGTGTAATAGATCTCGTCGGTATCATCATCAATCAATTTATGAAGGCAGCATTTCCCACAGCCATCACAGAGCGATTCCCACTCCGGATCTGTCATTGCCTGTAAATCTTTTTCTTGCCAAAAATATGCCATATAACCAGCCTTTTCTGTAACGACCCTCAACCCTTATGGTTA
Organism: Photobacterium alginatilyticum; assembly: GCF_009910675.1. Lineage (GTDB taxonomy): Bacteria > Pseudomonadota > Gammaproteobacteria > Enterobacterales > Vibrionaceae > Photobacterium > Photobacterium alginatilyticum. Next base: position 162,093 of record NZ_RSEJ01000002.1, read on the forward strand.
AGAAGGCGGTTTTATAGCCGCCCAGCAGGTAAAGTGCAAGTGTTTCATCGGGATCTGGCCGCATAAACTGCCGTAATAATAGTCATTATTATTTGTCGCCAATTGAGCTGATATTTTTTGCTTCCATAGCTATTGAATGGTAACTTTCGCCCCGTTTCGAGAGACTAATTAATTATAGGTGGGTTATGGAGTGTCGATTAGGGTGTGGGGCGTGCTGTATTGCACCGAGTATCTCTTCAGCCATTCCTGGGATGCCTAACGGGAAGCCTGCGGGTGTCCGCTGCATTCAACTGAATGAGAACAATTTATGTAAGCTATTTGGCAAGCCGGAGCGACCAGCAGTCTGCCATCACTTCAAAGCATGTCCCGACATTTGCGGCAGCACATCAAAACAAGCAATCGAGAATATCACTGAATTGGAAAGCATGACCTGACGCCATGCTCTACCCATTATAACTCGCTTATACAGCGACTTTACCGGTCAAAATTCGTAGTACCGACTTGGCATGCTCTACGGCCTGATGACCTGAGTAGGTCAGGTAACCACCGTCTTCATTTGTGACCAGTCCCTTGGCGTACAGTCGCTTCGCCGCTTCTACCAATTCAGGTGCAGCATCGCTACGTACCTTAATTCCTTCCATATCGCTGTGCATAGGAAATTTAACCAGCAAATTCATTTCATTAACCAGTTCAGCTGTATATGGCATAGTCACCTCTTTATTTCTTTGGCCTGACTTAATACTAGCGGTTGGGATGAATAAAAGTAGGTGGCGAGATCATAACAGTTGCAATCATCAGGCGGAAAAAGAGACGTGCTTCAAAGAAATGAGTTTTTCTAGTGAATAAAAAACCGCTCGACTGAGCGGTTTTTTTGATAGTTTTGCTTATTGTTCAATAATTAAGCTTGAATGCCGACAATCAGCCAAGGGGCGCTTTGGGCACGCAGGTCACGTTCAAGATGCCAGATATCGGTAATATCTTCTTCGACACCCTCGTTGCGATCTTTATATCGACCTGAGAACTTAATGCTTATCTGCGCCGTGCTCGCATCGTAATCGGCACGAACCAGCTCGGCATCAACATACATCACTTCGGTATGCTGCTCACCATCAAGTTTTGCACGCTCTGCGGCTAGATCGTCAAACAGCGCCGGGCTGACATACTCGCGGATCTTATCCAGCTCATTATGATTCCAGGCTCCCTGGATAATGCGGTAATGATCGCGCGCGCCATTCAGAAACGCATTCATGTTAAAGCCAGGAGGCAGATTAAACGGCACGTCACTGTCTGTTGAGGTGTAGCTTTCCTGCTGGGCAAAGCCAGAATTCATACCGTCAGCAGCCTGGCGATGCTGGTTCTGCCGAGGTGAGTTACCGGCATAGGCTTCGCGATGGCCCATAGGTGTACGCTTTGCCCCTCGCATTGTCTTGAACAATTTGAAGATCACGAACGCAATCAGGCCGAAGATCAAAATATCCATGAACTGGATACCTTCAAAAGCTCCGCCAAAGAAAGCAGCAAGTAGACCACCAGCCAATAAACCGCCAAGCAAGCCGCCCATTAGTCCTTTTTTGCTAGACTTCGCTGGTTGCTGTTGTTTTAGCGTGTCAGTCTGTTTCGGCTGCTGTTGTTTAACCGGTGCCGTTTTGAAACTTTTACCAAACGATTTACCACCGCCGAATTTCTTTGCTTCTGCATGCGGAGTCATAAAAGACACCGTCAAGATCAAAGCAAATACTGTGAAGAAGCGTTTCATTGATACGAATACCTTTGCCAAATATATGCTTTTGAATCCTAACGTGCTACTTCTGAATGTCAACTAAACAACCCGAGCAAATTGTTACTAATATTTATCCGCCTGAGACCGGCCCTTTCATCGTTCTGATATATTATCTAGTTGGTATTGTTGCACTTATTGCTAATATTAGTGTCCAATATCGGTATCATAACAACAGGAAAGACTATGCAAGATACTCACAGCAAACTCATCGGCTACCTACTGTGGATTTTCGGTTTCACCGGTGCACATCGCTTTTATTACGGTAAGCCTGTTACCGGTACCATCTGGTTTCTGACACTGGGCTTACTGGGAATAGGCTGGTTAATCGATCTGTTCCTGATACCGTCCATGGATCGCGAGGCCGATATCCGCTTTCAGAGCGGCGATGTTGATTATACCGTGGCCTGGCTCTTACTCACTTTCCTTGGGGTATTTGGTGTCCATCGTATGTACATGGGAAAGTGGCTAACCGGGATCCTCTATCTGTGCACATTCGGCTTCTTTTTGATTGGTATTCTGGTTGATTTCTGGACATTAAATGATCAGGTATCGATCCGAAACGCAGAAAATAGGCGCTAAAACCTGCTTTTTCCCGCACAAAAGTGGCTTAAATCCTGTTAAATGTGTATTCAAACTGTATGATTTAAGTCACAACAAACTCAGTAACCATAAACCTGACTTTGTTTCTGCTTGACCTGTCAAAGCGAGAGCAACTAAAATATCGAACATCGTTCTATATTATTCAGCTGACTTAATGAAGTCAGGACACTATGCTTACTGTGCAGCCACCATTCGGTGTATATCCATATTACAATTAGCTAAGTAAGACTATCTTCGATTAAGAGTAAATTCGATGGCAAGACGAAATGACCACACTCGTGAAGAGTTGGTAAGTATGACACTGGAGCAAGTCAAAAACTTTCTCGATGAACACCCACACCATGAGCTAAGCCTACGTAAAGTCGCCGCGATGATCGGCTATGTACCAAGTACCTTGGTAAACGTATTTGGTAACTACAACCTGTTACTTTTACATGCCGTTGCACAGACGCTGGATGAGTTGTTTGCTGAAGCGGAAGAGCAGATGAAGGATGTATCCTCCCCTGAGAATGCCCTCCGTAAGCTGGCCTACTGCTACCTGGATTTTGCCTCTCAGCACCCTTACCGCTGGCAACTGATCTTCCAGCACACCATGAACGGAGAGGAACTTCCTGACTGGCAGTCTGAGCGTATCGACAGCATGACCGGTATGCTGGAAAGCCTGATCCGTCAGATCACACCCAGCAAATCAGACGAAGCTATCCTGGAAGCAAGCCGCGTACTTTGGGCTGGCGTACACGGTATTACCCTGCTAACCGTCGACGATAAACTCTTCACCTCGACTCCTGTTGACGGCAAGGCACTGATCGACAACCTTATCGACACTTACCTGAACGCCTGGCAGGCATAACCGGAGACTTCAATGAGTGTAAAGCCCCAGTCTCGCCTGCTAACTAAACAGCGTTTTTTACCATATTTTCTTACCCAGGCATTTGGGGCTTTCAATGACAATGTGTATAAGAATGTACTGCTCATTCTTATCGCATTTGCAGCCCCCGGCACCCTGCCGATCAACTCCGATCTGGTTATCAATCTCGCGGCGGGATTATTTATTCTGCCGTTTTTCCTGTTCTCGGCTTCTGCCGGTGTCCTTGCCGATAAATATGACAAGGCACTGATCATGAGAGTCGTCAAAATGGCCGAGATTGTGATCATGTCGCTGGCGGCCGTCGCCTTTTTGACCGAAAGCTATATGGCGTTATTGGTGCTGCTGTTCTTAATGGGAACACAATCAGCATTTTTTGGCCCGGCCAAATATGCCCTGCTGCCACAGCACCTTAAAAGAGAAGAGCTGGTATCAGGTAATGCACTGGTTGAAACCGGTACATTCCTGGCTATTCTGCTCGGTACTCTGCTTGCCGGTGTCATTGCCAACCAGGAAAATGCCCCCGCTATTGCCGCTACCAGTGTTATCTGTTTTGCGGTGATTGGTTATCTGAGCTCACGCTGGATCCCAGAGGCAAGACCAAGCAACCCCGATATTCCCTTTAAGTGGCATCCAGTCCGTCAGACGCGCCACACTCTGTCTATCGCCCGCAAGGACAAGACTATTTTTCAATGCGTCATGGGGATCAGCTGGTTCTGGTTTTTGGGTGCCTGCTACTTAACCCAATTTCCTAATTTTGCCAAACTCCACTTAGGTGGCAGTGCCGCAGCGGTCTCTTTTTTGCTGACCCTTTTTTCCATCGGTATCGCTATCGGCTCATTACTCTGCGACCGCTTATCCGGCCACCGTATCGAACCGGGAATCGTTCCCCTCGGCAGCCTGGGGATCACGCTATTTGGTGCCGACCTGATGTTTGCCACTCCCGAGGTCGTTCCGGCAGCCCAAAGTTTCTTAGCCTTTGTGACTAACCCTGAATTACTACGGGTCTTTGTTTCTCTGACTATGCTCGGCGTGTCCGGCGGGATCTTCATTGTTCCGCTGTATGCCATGATGCAGAGCCGGGCCAAAGAGGAAGAGCGTGCACAGATTATTGCGGCCAATAACATCTGGAATGCCATCTTCATGGTGGTCAGCGCCATCACGGCAATTGTATTTTTGTCGGTGCTAGGACTGTCAATTCCGCAGTTCTTCCTGTTCCTGTCGTTGGTAAACTTTTTTGTCGTCCTCTACATCTACACCCAGGCTCCTGACTTTTTCTGGCGCTTTGTTGTCTGGCTGGTCAGCCACACCATGTACCGGGTTCGTCATAAAGATCTGTCCAATATTCCAACCAAAGGCGGCGCCCTGGTTGTCAGCAACCACGTCAGCTATATGGATGCGCTGCTATTGGCCGGGGCCTGCCCAAGACCAATCCGTTTCTTGATGGACAAGGATATTTACAATATCCCGTTCATCAAAGCCTTCTGTAAAGCCTGCAAAGTCATCCCTATCGACTCCACAGATCGAAAATCGATCCTCAAGGCTTTCATCAAAGTTAACGGCTATCTGGAACAGGGCGATATTGTCTGTGTCTTTCCGGAGGGACAACTCACCTATGATGGTGAAGTCGGGCCCTTTATGCGTGGTATTGACCTCATCATCAAACGCTCGAATGTGCCTGTGATACCGGTAGCGTTACAAGGCCTGTGGGGCAGCTACTTCAGCCGCGAAGGCGGTCGTGCGCTACTGAAGATCCCCAAGCGTTTTTGGTCGAAGGTAGATATCGTCGCAGGCTCCCCTGTCGAGGCCAAAGTGGCAAACAGTACGATGCTACGGGAACAAGTCCTGGCATTACGGGGGGAAAATAAATAATGCTGTAGTTAACCTGCCCTCCCCTTCATAAGGGGAGGGAACAAAGGCTTCACATTAAAAATCTTAGTACCAAACTCACTCCCGCGTTTCAAGCCACTCAGTCAGGCACTTACGCGAGACCTTGATCCCGCCCGCTCCCAGGTTATCAGGCATTTCCAGATACTCAACCGGACGACGAAATGTCGTGACTCTTTCCTGCATATACTCGTGCAGTGCCTGTTTCAAGCTTTTATCGAGTAGCGTTTCTACTTCGACAATAGCAACCGGGCGCTGACCAAATTCACTATCATCGACAGGCAGTACAAACGCCTGTTTCACACCAGGGTATGCCAGCAGCTCCTTCTCGACCATCTCAGGCTGAATGTTTTCACCGCCAGAAATAAACATGTTATCGACCCGGCCAAGAATATGGAGTTCTTCGCCAGACCAGCGGCCAAGATCTTTGGTTGCGAACCACTCGGCATCAGCCACCGGAAAAATAGTCTTGTTTCGATAGTACCCGATGCACTGTGTTTTACCCCGAACCAAAATCTCGCCATCTTTCAGGGTTAGCTCCCGGTTAGGCAACACACTGCCGACACCACTGCTGGCATCTGCCCGCTTGGCCGTTACGGTTGATCCCATTTCGGTCAGACCATAACCACACCAACAATTAATCCCGACAGCCTCAGCCTGCTTCGTCAGGCTAACGGGTATCACCGCCCCGCCCAATAGCACCTGCTTTAGGGCTAATGGCGGTGGATCAGATCGATCTTGCGAGACCAGCAACCGCTGGAGCTGAGTCGGTACCAGTGATGCATGGGTAACCGCAGCAAGAGCAGTCTCGAACTGTGCAGGTTCGGCAATAACCAGTCCCGCGCCGCGATATAACCAACGCCAGACAATCGCCAGCCCCGAGATATGAAATAACGGTAACGACAGCAACCAGCTATCCTGCTCACCATAATCCATCCACTCCAGCAGCCCGGCGGCACTTGCCAACTGGCTTTGTGCGGAGTGCACCACAGCCTTTGGTTGCCCGGTAGAGCCTGAGGTCAAGGTTAAGGTCGCCGGACGTGTCGGCTGCCAGGTCACCGGTACCAGACGAGGCTGCTGAGGAGGCAACAGGCTCACTCGGGCGTAATGTTCGAATGCATGTTCTATTTTGGCGGGATACCAGATGAAATCACATTGCAGCGACTCAAGCTGCTGGTCCAGCTCAGGCTGACTGCTTCTCGGGTTTAAGCCCACATATCGGGCACCGACCCGGATAGCAGCCAGAATCAGCCACAGTACCTGCACCGAGTTAGGGGCAACAACGGCAATAAGCTGATCACGCTTCACCCCCTGCTCAATCAAGCCCTGCGCATACTCATCAACACGCGCCGAAACCTCAGCCCAGCTAAATGTCTGCTCGCCAAAAGACAAAGCGGCCGCTGACGGCCGCTTTGTTGCCCAGTGTTGCCAGGGCCATGTGGCAAAGTAAGACGTTACTTCTGCCATACCACCTCAAGCTCAGACAATCCGGTTACCGGCAGTTCGCAGTTCGGCCACGGTGTTTCAAGCTGTGCCCTGAACAATTGCATGGTATCAAGCCCCGGGATCACACCCGGTGTCTGCCAGGCCGCAAAACGTGCGAGCTGGCTCAGCCCAAGACTCGATTCCATGCTGGAACTGATCACTGCGGTCAGCTTGGCTTCGTGCGCTTGCTTAACAAGCGCCATACAACGCTGAACTGACCCCACCAGAGTCGGTTTGATCACGATTGCCACTACACCAGGTTCGGCTTTAACCTCAAACCCTTCGTCACGGACCGTTTCGTCCCATGCGATATTGATACCGGTTTCCGCAGCAAATGCCAGGCTGTCAGCCGGCGTCTTACACGGTTCTTCAAGAAACGCAATGCCGGCACGGTGCTCAGGTTTAACATACTTGGCAAACTGCTGTGCTTTCAGCGGTGTCCATTTACGGTTGGCATCCAGACGTAAACGAATTTCCGGGATCGCCTCGATAAACATGTTGGCGACCATACCATCGCGAACCGCCTCATACATGCCGACCTTGATTTTGGCAATCTTATCGCCCGACATCTTGCTAAGTTCTTCGACCAAATCATCCGGATCACCGGCACACAGCGGTGCAACCTGATAGTTACCTTCCGCAGGCAGGCCGCCGGCCATTTCAAGCTCGGCCATACTCAGGCCAAATGCTACCGAAGGAAGCGCTGTAGCATAATCAGGCGCTTCTCCGCTTACCCAGGCATTCAGCAGTTGCTGAGCCTGCTGGCCAGCCTGTTCAGCCGTTTCCTGACTAAACTCCGGTAACGGCGCAATCTCACCGAAACCGACAGCCTCTCCGTCACGTAATTCAACAATCCAGCCCTCACGGGTTACCAGGCGCTGATTTCGCAGGATCACCCCACTGTCCATTGGCAACTGGTACTGATACAACTTTGCACTACGCATATCTTCAGTACTCGCCTTATGGGTTACGTTTGAACTTGCTGAAGTCCGGACGGCGCTTCTCGTTAAACGAGTTACGACCTTCCTGACCTTCCTCGGTCATGTAGAACATCATCGTCGCATTACCGGCCAGCTCCTGCAGACCCGCCTGACCATCACAGTCGGCGTTCAGGGCCGCTTTCAGACAACGTAGTGCCATCGGGCTATGCTGCAGCGTCTCGCGACACCAGCGGACTGTCTCGCGCTCAAGCTCTTCGTATGGGACAACATGGTTTACCAGGCCCATATCAACGGCTTCCTGAGCATCGTAGAAACGACACAGGAACCAGATTTCACGCGCTTTCTTCTGGCCAACGATACGTGCCATGTAAGAAGCACCCCAGCCACCGTCAAACGAGCCGACTTTAGGGCCGGTCTGACCAAACTGAGCATTGTCTGCCGCGATTGTCAGATCACACATCATGTGCAGAACATGACCACCACCAACGGCATAACCAGCCACAGAGGCAATCACCGGCTTAGGACACGTACGGATCTGGCGCTGGAAGTCCAGCACATTCAGGTGATGGGTACCTGATTCATCACGGTAGCCGCCGTAGTCACCGCGGATCTTCTGATCACCGCCCGAACAGAACGCATCTTTACCCTGCCCTGTCAGAACAATTACGCCAACCTGCTCGTCGTAGCGGGCATCAGCCAGCGCATCAATCATCTCTTTCACTGTCTGAGGACGAAATGCATTGCGTACCTGTGGACGGTTAATGGTGATCTTCGCGATACCATCTGCTGATTTTTCAAAAAGAATGTCTTCATAACCTTCTGAACAATCCGTCCATTCTACCGGTGCATACAGTTCTTCTTCAGTCAGACCTACGGTTCTTGCCATGATTTATTCCAATCTATCTAAAAAATGAGTGACAGCCATACTGAACTCATGAGGTAGTTCAACATGGACATTATGCCCCGCTGACGGGATCACGGTCAGATCTAATCCCGAATTTTCAGCCAGGCTTCTGAATTTGTTATCGTTCTCTCCGCAAATATAGTGAACCGGGAACGACAATTGTTCAACCCGTAACTGCAGCTCGGGTTGTTTGGCTAACGATGTAGCCTGTAACATACGTGCTATACCAGCCCCAAGGTTATCACTGCGTTTTGAGATCAAACTTTGTCTTTGGTCATGATTTAGTGACGAAAAAACAGATTGCTGATACCAATCAGCCAGGACTTGGGAAATAGGCTCTGACACAAATCGCAGTGCCCATTGCTGATCATTGGCTAGCCTGGCGGCACATTCTTCGCGCGGAAGGCCAAAGTGACCACCTTCGAGTACCATCCCAACCAATTTTCCCTGACTCTGATTGTCAGGAAAACAGGCATGATACATCGCAAGGCGGGCGCCCATCGAGTAGCCAATCAGCACATAAGAGCGAACATTGCGGTGTGACAGGGTTTGCAAGATCTGCCGGTTTACCTGCTCAAAATCGGACGGCATCAATAGCTGACTATGCCCATGCCCGGGCAAATCCATCGTCAGGCAGTCATACGATGCCGACAAACTATTCACCACCTGACGCCAATCTTGCCCGGAACCAAGCAGACCATGCAGAAAAACCAACACCGGGCGCTCAGTGTCACTTCCGATCCGACAACCATAGGTGTCAGAGTAAAGTGGCATTCTTCACCTCTGCAAACAGGGCCTTTATCAGTTCGCCGCTTTGACCAGGCGGTGTTTTGATTTCTACCAGTGTCGCACCCGGTTGGCTTAATCCCTGCTTACAAGCCTGTTCGGCTTCCTGCAATGAATTCGGACAAGCGTAATGTAATCCGAACATGGCAGCGGCATGTCTAAATTCCAGCCCGTGCGGCATCCGGTACAAGGATTCTTTCTGCAGATCGGGAACGGGCAAGAGATCAAAAATCGCCCCGCCATCGTTATTGGTCACCAGCACCACAACCGGATAGTCAGCCTGCTTCAACAATGCCAGAGAATTGAGATCATAAAGCAGCGAGGTATCGCCCAGCACGCACAACAAAGGAGCCTGCCTTGCCTGTTGTACCCCTGCTGCCGTTGCAATCAGGCCATCAATACCGGATGCACCGCGATTAGCAAACGTTGCAGTAAGTGGCAACTGGCCACACATATCCAGCAGACGAACAATCAGGCTATTACCGAGAAAAACCTCAGTGTGCTCAGGCAACCAGTAAGGTAAGTGAGCCGCCAGACTGACCTCGTTCAGGCTCTTTTCGCGGCCGGCCAATAATTCAAAATACCCTGCCGAGGCACGCTTTAGCGGCTCAGCCCAACCAGAATGAACAGAGTCAGAGGTTTTCTGGGTTGCGATTTCAGCCCAGGCTCTGATATTGGCCTGGATACGCTGGCTACGGCGGTGAGATGGGTCCAGTCGTACCGACAAAGGGTCCACCAGCCAATAGTCCTGCCACTGCCGCTCGGCTATCAATTGCAACAGTCGCTTGGAGACCAGGCGGGCACCGAACTGTAATACCGCCTCAGCCTGTTCAATATGTCGGCGACACTCGGCATTTTGCATCCAGACATCATAACCGGCCCAGTCACTGGTTCCGCCCGCCTGGGGATCAACCAATAATGGCCAGCCCAGTTTATCAGCCAGCACCTGAACCACAGACAACTCACCAGGTAACATCCTACCGGCAACAACAAGCCCTTTCTTCGCGACCAGCGAAGACCAGGCGATATGGTCCAGCGTAACCTGTCCGGCATCAGCCTGCTGGAAATGGGTATACGGCTGGTCATCAGCCAGCCATTCATTCAGCGACGCAAGGTAGTGGGAAAAATCGACGTCTTCACCGTACAAAGGCTCGGGATAACGGCAATTAAAGTGAATAGCACCACCTTGAGTCGATTGCTGATACATGGCCGCATCAATCGTTGTCAGCAACCAGCCGGGTGCAATATCAAGCGTCGGCGACGGGATATCATGAAACTCAGTCACATGCTCGGAAAAAATACCATGCTGACGAATCGCCTGATTCGCCCCGCACTGGATCAGCTCCACGGGGCGATCCGATGTCAGCACGACCAATTTTTCACCAGTCAGACCGGCTTCGGCAACGGCTGGCAATAAATTGGCAACGGCGGTACCCGAAGTTACAATCACGGCAACAGGCTGTTGCGATGCCTTCGCAATACCCAACGCCAAAAAGCCCAACCCGCGCTCATCAAAATGAGTATGCAGTGTCAGCCTGTTATTATTGGCCGCCGCCAGAGTCAAGGGAGTCGAACGAGAGCCCGGCGCAATACACACATGTTTTACGCCCAGCCGTACCAGTTCTTCGAGCATCATGTCGGCCCACTGGTTATTCAGGGCCGCCCGATATGCGGAAGCATCATTCTGAACCGATAACGGTGTTAATCCAGCCCGAGTCATGCAGATTTGCGCTCCAGTTCCGGTTCATCGGAGCCGAGCAGACTGCATAGCGTCGAGGTCTTGCGATCCAGCTCCTGCCACTCGCTGTCGGCCGTCGAGCCGGGAACAATGCCTGCCCCTGCAAATAAATGAAGCTCTTCACCCATGATTAGCGCGCTGCGGATAGCGACACAGAACTCACTGCGCTGACGACTAAGAAAGCCCACCGCGCCGCTATACCAGCCACGGGCAAACGGCTCGTGCTCGGTAATAAAATCCAACGCCTTGTCACGGGGCAAGCCGGCAATGGCCGCGGTCGGCTGCAGACTATCTAACAGATCGGCACTGTAGACCTGTTCATTGAGTTGGGCACCAATACTGCGCTTCAGGTGTTGCACCTTACGTAGACGAACCAGCTCCGGCGTCTCCGCAACGTTCATCGTTTCACAGCGGGGTACCAGGCGGCTGACAATATCGTCTACCACCAGACGATTCTCATAGCGGTTCTTATTGTCGTCCATCAGCCATTGCGCCAACTGGTCGTCTTCCGACAGATCCTGCCCACGGCCAATCGTACCCGCTAGCGCTTCGGTTTGCAGATCGCGCTCCTGACGCAGGAACAACCGCTCTGGCGTCGAACCGACAAAACAATGCTTGGCATCCATCGCCATCATGAAGTGAAAGCTGCTGATATTGCGGCTTCGGCTGGCCTTAAGTAGCTGTGCCGGTGAAACAGGCAAATCGAGCTGCAACGTCGTACGTCGCGCCAGAACCACCTTTTCAAAAAGGTTTTGTGAAATCGCATCCAGCGCATTGCCAATCATCGCAGACCAGCCAGCAAAGTCAGGCGCGTATGAGCGACCTAGGATCTTGCTTTTAATTTCAGGCACTTCCGATGTGTCCGGTGTTATCTGCGACAACGCCTGCAAGGTACTTTCTTTATCATCTGCCGAGAGATTGACTGCCAGCTGCCAGCTACCGTCCAAACGGATCACTTCCAGCTGCGGCAAAAAGAAAAAAGAGGAAAGGCAACGGCGGTTGCGGCTAGTCCGGCCGTCAAAAGAGCGCCCGCCCCAGATGCGTTGTTCGTCCGACAGCACTTTTTCTGCCGCCATCGGATCGGTAAAGGTTTTGATCTGACCTAGTGCCACTACCTCTTCACGGCTATCTCGAGACTGCCAGTAAAATTTCGGAAAGAGAGGTTGTGACTCCATCCAGTCAATAAGGTCGGTATTGGCCGGTAAATCCAGCGCCACCGTTAATCGTTGGGTTGTTTGTGTCGCCTGTTGAATTTTCTTAATCAAAGACTCAACTGCTGTTTGTAACGCGGTCAAGGTAACCTCACTCAGCTCTAAGCACCCTAGCGGCTCATCCCTGGCTGATTGTTAATATGCCAATCACTTGGCACATAATTCTACCTTTATGTGGGTTAAATACTTAACCACATAGTGAATGTGCCATTCTACCTCAGTTCATGCAGTCTGACTAATAAAGTAATTAGTCAACACTACTCTTCATATCTCATCACAATTGATCATGGCACCTGACAAGGTGTTTCCTCCTGGTCAGGTGCCAATTCAACCACCGGTCTCAAAGCAATCATGGTGCGAACACCTCGACGGCAGATCTGAAACCAGTGGATCACACCTAAGCAAATAGAATTTAATTACATAAAACACTATTCTTCACGATTTTTTCCTGCCGGGTATTTATTTTATACAGATTCATAGTGTAATTTGTTGTCAATACATAATAATTTGCGCAGGAATCAAGCAATGCACAACATCGGGATGTCATCCAAGTTAAATAATGTTTGCTACGACATACGAGGTCCCGTTCTCAAACATGCCAAACGCATGGAAGAAGAGGGCCACAAAATTTTGAAGTTGAACATCGGCAACCCGGCCCCGTTCGGCTTCGATGCACCAGATGAGATCCTGGTTGATGTGATCCGTAACTTGCCGACATCGCAGGGCTACTGTGATTCAAAAGGCATTTATCCGGCCCGAAAAGCGGTTGTGCAGCATTACCAAAAACGCGGCATGCTCGACATTGATGTCGAAGACGTCTATATCGGTAACGGTGTCTCCGAGCTTATCATGATGTCGATGCAGGCACTGCTCAACAATGGTGATGAGATTCTGGTACCGGCACCGGACTATCCGCTCTGGACAGCAGCAGTGTCACTTTCTGGCGGAAACCCGGTTCACTACATCTGTGACGAGGAAGCTGACTGGTATCCCGATCTTGACGATATACGCAGCAAGATCACACCCAATACCCGCGGTATCGTGCTTATCAACCCGAACAACCCGACAGGTGCGGTCTATAGCCGTGACTTTTTGCTGGAAGTGGTTGAGATAGCCCGCCAGCATAACCTGATTATTTTTGCCGACGAGATTTACGATAAAATCCTGTACGAAGGAGCCCAGCATACTTCTATCGCCCCGCTGGCCGAAGATGTTTTCTGCGTCACCTTTAACGGCCTGTCAAAATCGTACCGCGTTTGCGGTTTTCGCGCCGGCTGGATGATCCTGTCGGGGCCGAGGCACCTTGCCAAGCCCTACATCGAAGGGATCGAGATGCTGTCGTCAATGCGCCTTTGTGCCAATGTCCCGATGCAGCATGCAATCCAGACCGCGCTCGGCGGCTACCAGAGTATCAACGAGCTGATCCTGCCTGGCGGACGCCTGCTCGAGCAGCGCGACAAAGCCTATGACATGATCACCTCAATCCCCGGTATTTCCTGCGTGAAGCCCAAGGGAGCACTGTACCTGTTCCCAAAACTGGATCAGAAAAAGTTCAATATTGTTGATGACGAGCGAATGGCGCTGGACTTCCTGCAACAGGAAAAAGTCCTGCTGGTGCACGGCACCGGTTTTAACTGGAAGAAGCCGGACCATTTCCGCATCGTCACCCTGCCACGGGTTGACGATCTCGAAATGGCAATCGGCCGTCTTGAACGCTTCTTGCATAGCTACCGCCAATAATCATTGCCCCATCCAAGCCAAACCCAGCCAAGCCTCAGTTTTTACTGGGGCTTTTATTTACCTCACGTTTTTTTCTGTTACCTTTAACTAGATAGGCCAAACTGAATACAGCCAATCAGCCTCACTCTCAGCCGCAAAAGAAGTATCGATATGGAAAAAAGTCATTTTTTTGCCCACCTGGCACGTATGAAGCTCATCCAGCGCTGGCCGCTAATGCGGAGTGTCTCGACGGAGAACATCTCGGAACATAGTCTTCAGGTCGCTTTTGTCGCCCATGCCCTGGCACTGATCAAAAACCGTAAATTTGGCGGCAATACCAATCCCGAGCGCATTGCCCTGCTCGGTATGTTCCATGACACCAGCGAAGTGCTGACCGGGGATATGCCAACCCCGATCAAATATTACAACCCGACCATTGCCGAAGAGTATAAAAAGATTGAGCTTGCTGCCGAGCAAAAGCTGCTGTCGATGCTGCCGGAGGAATTCCGGGACGACTACGCGCCGCTGCTCGATAGCCACACTATCGACAAAGAGGATTATGCCATCGTCAAGCAGGCTGACAGCTTGTGTGCGTACCTCAAATGCCTTGAAGAACTCAGTGCCGGCAACCATGAATTTACCCAGGCCAAGAAACGCCTCGAACAGACCCTGTCGGAGCGCTCCAGTCCCGAGATGCAGTACTTTCTCGATACTTTTGTAGATAGTTTCAACCTAACGCTGGACGACATCAGTTAATGACACAATTTATTCTCGATCCCAGCTGGGAAAACCGAAAAAGCAATGAACAGAAAGTTCGCCGCAACGACCATCGCTCAGCCTACCAGCGCGACCGGGCAAGGATCCTGCATTCTGCCGCATTCCGTCGCTTGCAGGCCAAAACTCAGGTCCACGGAGCCGGGCATCATGACTTTTACCGCACCCGGCTAACGCATTCCCTGGAAGCCTCCCAAATTGGCACCGGCATTGTGGCCCAATTGAAAATCAAACAACCAACGTTTCGTGATCTGCTGCCATCAACTAGCCTGATGGAAAGCCTGTGTTTGGCACATGATATCGGCCACCCTCCCTTTGGCCACGGCGGCGAAGTCGCACTGAACTACATGATGCGCGAACATGGTGGTTTTGAAGGCAACGCCCAGACATTTCGTATCGTAGCTCTGCTCGAGCCCTATACCGAACACTTCGGTATGAACCTGTCGCGTCGCACCCTGCTCGGTCTACTCAAGTACCCGGCACTTATCAGCAATACCCGCGCCACCGAGCTACCGACAGAGGTGGCCAACTTTCGCCACCTGAAAGCTAAAGACTGGCACCCTGCCAAAGGGGTGTATAACGATGATATAGAAACCTTCGAATGGGTGCTGGCACTGCTCTCCGATCACGACCGCGAACTCTTTAGCCAGATGCGCCATCAACGCACTAGCCCGACAGAGCACCTGAAAACACGCTTCAAATCACTCGACTGTTCGATTATGGAGCTGGCCGATGATATCGCCTATGGTGTGCATGATCTGGAAGATGCCATCGTGATGGGCATCGTTACCCGCGAGCAATGGCACGAGGCCGTCGCCAGCAAGCTTGCCGACTGCGGTGAGCCCTGGCTGGAGGCGCGGATCGGCAAGCTCAGCGAACAGCTATTCGGCACCCACCATCAGCGCAAAGATGCCATCGGGGCAATGGTCAACGCCCTGCTGACTTCCATTCATATCGCTCCGGCTATTCAAAACGGCGTCGATAGCTTTGACGCCCCCCTGCTACAGTGGAATGCCTATCTCTCCGAATCAATGGAGCGGGTGCTGGAGGTACTAAAACAGTTTGTCAGTGATTTTGTGGTGAAAAAACCGGAGATCCAGTTGCTCGAATACAAGGGACAACAACTGGTCATGGAACTGTTCGAGGCCTTTGCCTCCGATCCGGAGCGTCTGCTTCCGGCCAATACTCGGGAACGATGGGAGCAGGCCGTCAGTAATGGAGAAAATGCGCACAGGATCATTGCGGATTACATCTCGGGAATGACTGATGGCTTTGCCCAACGGCTTTACAGCACTCTATTCCAGCCAACCACTGCCGTTGGCGTCGGCCACGAGGGGCATGGGTTTTAGACAAAGCTCCTCCCTATTTTCAAGAGGAGGGAACTAGACCACGACAGCCTAACCATAAATTAGGAATTAGAATCTTGAGTTTCACGTTTATAATTCCGCTCAAATACCCCCTCGGGCATTTGCTGGATCTGAAACTCTATCATTCGGTTGAAAGCATCTATCAAGGGGGAGAACTTCGCTTCTCCTTCCAGTGCGGCCAAGGCCAGATAACCGGCCTCGACGGTCGAGACCCCCTGCTCTTTCGGTGACTTACGGATGCGGTAATTGCCTTTCTCGACATTATCCAGATTAACCGTTGGCAGCGCCTGCAGGTTGCTGGACAGTTGCCACATCTTGTAGGCCTTTTTCCAGGTACCATCAAGCAAAATCAGTGCTCGTTTTACGCCTTCACGCTGCGGCTGCCGGGCCAGCGAAGAAACAGGCTCCGAATACTCTCCAGGGTATACAATGTAGACATCTCGCAAAGGATCGCTTAACAAGCTGTTCAGCTCATCATGATCAGAAAAATCCTCTCCGACCCACAACCGGGCATTGGGTAAAGAGAGCGTCAGTATACGTGCGGTACCAATTGCACGTTTTACCTCTGAAGGATGTTGTAATATCCAGAGTTCGGTTTTAGCATCAACAGTTTGGATCCAGCTGCAAATACAGGCTTTTTGGGCCTTGCCGCACTGCCCACAATATCGGCTCATCGAGGTGACCTTGTCTATTCGTACTTTTCTGATTATTGCCATCACAGCTCTCTTCATCGCACAATGGCCCGCCGCCCAATACTGGTTGGCCTGGGATCGCAGTGCAATACTCGATGGCGAAGTCTGGCGGATCCTAACAGGAAACCTGACCCATACCAATTGGCCGCATATGATAATGAATACCCTGGCGCTGGCAATCATCACATTCATTTATCGGTTACATTACTCTGCCCGCCCATATAGCTTGCTAATACTGGTACTCTCGGCTGTCGTTGGAATTGGGATCATAGCAACCGACATTCAGTGGTATGCCGGGCTATCAGGGGTACTTCACGGGCTATTTGCCTGGGGGGCCGTAAAAGATATCCAGACCAAACAGAAAGGCGGCTGGCTGCTTATGCTGGGGCTCGTTGGTAAAATCGCGTCTGAACAATACTTCGGCGGTTCGGCCAGCTCAGAGGCACTTATCGGGGCACGCGTAGCTATCGAAGCACACCTTCTCGGTGCCATTGCCGGTGTAGTCTGCGTACTAATCCCGGTCATATTGAAGAAAAGCTTAAATAAAAACAAGCTCTTAAATTAATAACTGTCGAACACTCTTTGCACACATATCATTGCAAATGAGAATTATTATTGACAATGCCGACCTTAACCTGCATTATAAATGCAAGTTAAGAGTAAGCCAATTTAGTTCTCACTTGCATGCTAAGAGGTCATTATGAGCCATCTACGAATTCCAGCTGATTGGATAATTCAGCGTTCAACCCCTTTCTTTACCAAGCAGACGGTACCAGCGGCATTGCTATCGCATCATAATACGGCAGAGGGCGTGTTCGGACAGCTTTGCGTCATGGAAGGCAGCGTTACCTATCACGGTTTCGCGGATAGTGAGGCCACCGAGCCCGAAATGACAGTCGTCATCAATGCCGGTCAGTTTGCAACCAGCCCACCACAGTACTGGCATCGGATAGAACTCTCCGATGACGCGCAGTTCAACATTAACTTCTGGTCAGAGAAAGAAAAAAACGATCAGCCCCTATTCAATACCAAGAAATAACCAGCAATTGCCAGGAAATGGACCCCCCCCCTCACTCAAACAGCTTCGCCAAGGAAGGCGAAGAAGAACCACATACCTCTCTCCTTCAGCCGCTGTGCTTTGAAGAAAAGTTAAAGCTTAATTCGCTCCCGGTTCTTGGCGACAGTCGCAGCGCCTATCCCCTTCACATTTTCTAGCTCGTCAGCTGTGGCGAACGTACCATGAGTATTACGGTATTCAATGATATTTGCTGCTTTGTCCGGCCCAATACCAAGTAATAGCTTATCCAGCTCTTCAGCATTGGCTGTATTGATATTCACAGTGATCTCAATACCCTCATGTGAATCACCACTAGCATGCCCCACAGGAACAAAGCATAGCGCGGCAATCAGTATTACCGCATGAAAGAATACATTCAAAATTAACCTCCACTCATTACAAACCAAATAGGAATATTTCACGGTTCTGCGGTAATTAGCTTAAAACGAGAGGAAAGGAGGTAAATAGAAATGAATAATGATATGACAGAAAAACGACGGGCCGCACAATGGCGGCCCGTTAACGAATTGCTAAATTACAATTAGTTTGCTGGTGCATCCAGAGTTGGATAACTAACCTCAGCAGTGTTTCGCAGTACTTTCAGCGTTGCCATTACATCCTGCTGTGCATTCATCTGCTCAACCTGAGTGGCTAACTGGCTGTCTGATGCAACCTGCTCAACATCCGCCTCAATCACTTCATCCAAAGCGATAATCAGCACATTGCCGGACATGTCACGCGTCATACCGTAAACTGCCTTGCTATCGACAGGCTTGGCTAGACCATAGGCAACCTGGGCAACCATACGGTCAGCACCAGAACGACTGATGGTTTGCGCATCAGAGAAGCTAAGAGACTCTGTTTCCAGGATGTCTGTCTTGCCATCACGAAGCGCTGCAATGATCTCGTCAGCTTTTGCCTGTGCAGCCTGCTCGCCTTGCTGAGCAGCCAACTGCTGCTTAACAGAGTCAGAGACTTCGTCGAAAGGAAGCACCATCTCATCACGAGCGTCTTCGACACGTACGACAACGACATGCTCTGGACCGATCTCAATCACATCAGAGTTCAGGCCATCTTCACGCACTTCCGGGCTAAATACCGCCTGCATTACTGCAGGGTTAGCCAATACGCCTGGCGCATCGTTCTGGGCGAAGAAATCAGTTGTCTGCACTTCTGCATCCACAGCCGCTGCAGCATCGTCCAATGAATCTGGCATTTCGAACGCTGTCTCAGCCAGCTGAGTCTGAAGGTCATAGAACTCTTCAGCCGCACGCTGCTCACGAAGCTCGGCAACAATTTCATCGTGCACATTAGCAAATGGCTTAACCTTAGAAGCCTTGATATCGTCTAGCTTGATGATGTGGTAGCCAAACGAGGTCTGGACAACGGCAGATATTTCACCTTTGTTCAATGCAAATGCCGCATCTTCAAAAGCCGGATCCATCACGCCGCGCTCAAACCAATCTAGCTTACCGCCTTCTTTGGCACTGAACGTATCGTCAGAAGACGACTCGGCCAACTGGGCAAAGTCCGCTCCGCCGTTTAGCTCAGCCAGCAGGGCATCAGCCTTCGCTTTTGCATCACTGCTGTCACCCTGGATAAGGATATGGCTAGCAAGGCGCTGCTCGGCTGTGCCAAATTTAGCCTGGTTCTCTGCGTAAAAAGCTTTTGCATCATCTTCAGAGATATCCAGCGTGGTTTTCAGGCCCTCGCCCGACAGCTCGATGTAAGCCACTTTGACCTGATCAGGGCGCGTGAACATCTGTGGGTTCTGATCATAGAAAGCCTGGATTGCTTCTTCAGAAACATCCGCGTTCTTCTGAAACTCAGCCACATCCAGAGTCAGGCTACGGATAACACGCTGCTGCTTCTCAAGCTTGGTCAGTGCCGCCAGCTCATTGCCCAATGCAAAATCACTGCCTTGGATCGCAGTCAGTAGCTGCTGACGCAGCATATCTGTACGCATTGACTCGGCAAACATTTCCGGTGTGAAACCAGAACGACGAAGCAAGGTATTGTATACCTCGTTGTCAAACTTACCGTCACGCTGGAACTCAGGCATTGAGACAATCGAGCTACGGATCTGCTCATCACTGATACGCAAACCAAGCTCTTTGGCGCGTTGCTCAACCAGTACATCATTGACCATGCGATCAAGCACGCTACGACGGAACTGCTGTACGTAAGCCGGATCGCCCATCAACGTTGTGAAGTACTCACCAAGCTGAGACTGCATACGGTTACGCTCATTCTGGTAGGCCTGCTCGAACTCACGCTGACTGATTTCTCGATCATCAATCTTTGCAGCGGCTTGCTCACTGCCACCGGCAAGGTAACTACCCACACCAGCAAAAACAAAAGATAAAATAATTAAGCCAAGAATGATCTTGACCCAAATGCTGCTAGCGCCTTCGCGCATACGCTCCATCATAATCTGCCGTATCTCCTACTCATTCGATCTGGCACTGTGGTTGTGAAGAATGCCTTCGGGTATCTAGCCAATAGGCACTAGATACTGAAAATTTCACCCTGATACAAAGTAAAAAAAGCGCATCAACTCGATGCGCCCTCATTTCATGCCAAGTTGTCAGTAAGTCTGACAACCCGCATCGATGTTTGTTCAATACAAACAGCGGGCCGATGCCCACTATTAGTTTACAGAATCCTTAAGCGCTTTACCCGCTTTAAAGCCAGGTACTTTCGCAGCAGCAATCTGGATTTCTTCACCTGTCTGTGGGTTGCGACCGGTACGTGCTGCACGCTCACGAACAGAGAAAGTACCGAAACCAACTAGCGCAACCTGATCACCTGTTTTCAGGGTGTCTGAAACAGCGTCAATGAATGCATCCAGAGCACGACCAGCTGACGCTTTAGAAATATCTGCATTTTCAGCAATTTTATCAACTAACTGAGTTTTGTTCACGATTTCATCCCCTCTATGAACCTTGTCCGCAAGCCACCTTGTCAACAAGCTTAAAACTTGCAACGGACAAAAAAAATGTATCAGGCCTAATTATACCGGCACAGAACACCTGAGATACGGGTAAGCATTGATATTATTGAGCTTACAGCGAATTAGACCTAACTTATAGCGATACAAAAAAACGCTGACAAGGCTTTTTGTACCTGAAAGCGTCTTTTCTTTACTTAACTTTGCTGCATGTCACTGTTTTGGGCGTTAACCAGCTCAATGCCTGTCGGATTATTCTGCAGTGCAACGGTCAGCACCTCATCAATCCAACGCACCGGACGCACGACCAAATCCGCAATCACGTTATCTGGGATCTCTTCCAAATCACGCTCATTCTCTTTCGGGATAAGTACCGTCTTGATACCCCCTCGGTGTGCGGCCAGCAGTTTTTCTTTCAGGCCACCGATCGGCAATACTTCACCACGCAGTGTGATTTCACCCGTCATGGCAACATCACCGCGTACCGGGTTACCCGTCAGACTTGATACCAGCGCCGTACACATCGCAATACCCGCACTCGGACCGTCTTTCGGTGTTGCGCCTTCTGGTACGTGAACATGAATATCACGCTTCTCGTAGAAGTCTGCAGCCACGCCAAGACGTTCGGCACGGGTACGTACAACGGTCATTGCCGCCTGGATCGACTCCTGCATCACGTCCCCCAGCGAGCCGGTGTAGGTAAACTTACCTTTACCCGGCATCGACTCGGTTTCAATCGTCAGCAGATCACCACCGACTTCCGTCCAGGCCAAACCGGTTACCTGACCAATACGGTTGTTCTCTTCAGCTTTACCGTAATCGAAGCGCTGGACGCCCAGGTAAGCTTTCAGGTTTTCCTGAGTGATCGTCACCGTCTTGGTGTCAGTGTTTAGCAGGATCTCTTTGACTGCCTTACGGCATAGTTTGGAGATTTCACGCTCCAGGCTACGCACGCCCGCTTCACGGGTGTAATAACGAATAATGCCGATCAGGGCTGAATCATCGACTTCAACCTCGCCCGGCTTCAGGCCGTTGCGCTTGATCTGCTTCTCCAGCAGGTGGCGCTTGGCAATATTGAGTTTCTCGTCTTCGGTATAACCCGACAGACGGATCACTTCCATACGGTCAAGGAGCGGCCCCGGAATGTTCATTGAGTTCGAGGTCGCCACGAACATCACGTCAGACAGATCGTAATCAACTTCCAGGTAGTGGTCGTTGAACGCATTGTTCTGTTCAGGATCAAGTACCTCCAGCAAAGCTGACGATGGATCGCCGCGCATATCCGATGACATCTTGTCGATCTCATCCAGCAGGAACAGCGGGTTTTTCACTTCCACTTTGGCCATTTTCTGGATCAGCTTGCCCGGCATAGAGCCGATATAGGTACGACGGTGACCACGGATCTCCGCCTCGTCACGCACACCACCCAGTGCCATACGCACGTACTTACGGCCTGTTGCGGCGGCAATAGACTGCCCCAGCGAGGTTTTACCGACACCTGGAGGACCAACAAGACATAGAATAGGTCCCTTCAGCTTGTTGATACGGCTCTGAACCGCCAGGTACTCAAGAATACGCTCTTTAACACGTTCCAGACCATAATGGTCGGCATTCAAGACTTCTTCTGCCTTGGCCAGGTTTTTCTTCACCTTAGAACGCTTATGCCATGGCACGCTCAGCATCCAGTCGATATAGCCGCGTACAACCGTCGCTTCCGCTGACATCGGCGACATCATCTTCAGCTTCTGCAGTTCCTGCTCGGTTTTTTCACGCGCCTCAGCCGGCATTTTCGACTCTTCGATCTTCTTCTTCAAAGATTCGAATTCATCCGGGGCATCATCCAGCTCACCCAGCTCTTTCTGGATAGCCTTCATTTGTTCGTTGAGGTAATACTCGCGCTGGCTCTTTTCCATCTGCTTCTTGACGCGGCCACGAATGCGCTTCTCAACCTGCAGCAGGTCAATTTCAGATTCCATCATTGCCATCAGGAACTCGAGGCGTTCCGTGATATCAACGATTTCTAGCACCTTCTGCTTATCGGCAAGCTTAAGCGGCATATGCGCAGCAATGGTGTCGGCAAGGCGTGCCGCTTCATCAATGCCGTTCAGCGACGTCAGCACTTCCGGCGGGATCTTCTTGTTCAGCTTGATAAAGCCTTCGAACTGGTTGATCGCCGTACGGACCAGCACTTCCTGCTCACGCTCGTCCATCTCCTGGGTTACAAGAAACTCTGCGTCGGCAGTGAAAAACTCATCATCGCGTAGATTTTCAACCTTGGCACGCTGCTGGCCTTCAACCAGCACTTTCACCGTACCATCAGGCAACTTCAACAACTGAAGAATAGTGGCAACCGTACCGACATCATACAGGTCGTCGATCGAAGGCTCGTCGGTAGCCGCTTCTTTCTGGGCTACCAACAAAATTTGCTTATTGTCATCCATTGCCGACTCAAGACAACGAATAGATTTATCCCGGCCTACAAACAATGGAATAACCATATGAGGGTAGACCACCACATCTCGTAGTGGCAGAACGGGGATCTCAAGGCGTTCCGAACGCTCCAGGTTCATATTCTTCTCTCTTCCGTTCAATCTCTTTACTGAGTATATGGGGGTAAAGCAGAAAGATTCAACGGGATAAGTAACAGAAAATAAAAAAGGAGGCAAAAGCCTCCTTTTTTTCAACATTATGAGCAGTAATTACACAATCACTCAGCGCCAGCTGCTTGATTTTCTGTGTTTTCATAAATCAGCAATGGGTCGGACTCACCCTTGATGACTGATTCATCGATGACTACTTTGCTCACGCCTTCTGCAGAAGGAAGTTCGTACATAGTATCTAGCAGGACAGCTTCCACGATAGAACGTAGACCACGAGCACCAGTTTTGCGCTCCATTGCCTTACGGGCAATCGCTACCAGCGCATCATCACGGAACTCAAGCTCGACATTTTCCAGCTCAAGCAATGCGGCATACTGCTTGGTCAATGCGTTCTTCGGCTCGCGCAGGATCTGCACCAGTGCATCTTCGTCCAGTTCGTTCAGGATCGCCGTGACAGGCAGACGACCAATGAACTCAGGGATCAGACCGTACTTAACCAAATCTTCCGGCTCAACCTGTTCAAACAGATCGCTCAGAGTGCGCGACTCGTCTTTAGAACGAACATCGGCACCGAAGCCAATACCTGTACCGGTTGCTACACGCTGATCAACCACTTTATCCAGACCGGCAAATGCACCACCACAGATAAACAGGATCTTAGAGGTATCAACCTGCAAGAACTCCTGCTGTGGGTGCTTGCGGCCACCTTGTGGCGGAACAGAGGCAACAGTACCTTCGATCAGTTTCAGCAAGGCCTGCTGAACACCTTCACCCGATACATCACGGGTAATCGACGGGTTGTCTGACTTACGTGAAATCTTGTCGATTTCATCAATGTATACAATACCACGTTCTGCTTTTGCTACGTCGTAATCACACTTCTGTAGCAATTTCTGGATGATATTTTCTACATCTTCACCGACATAACCCGCTTCTGTCAGCGTGGTTGCATCAGCCATAGTAAACGGTACATCCAACATACGAGCCAGTGTTTCAGCCAGTAGAGTCTTACCACTACCGGTCGGGCCGATCAGCAGAATGTTACTCTTACCCAGCTCAACACCGTCGCTGGTGGTGTCGCCATTTCGAAGACGTTTGTAATGGTTGTACACCGCTACCGCCAGTACCTTTTTCGCATGGTTCTGACCAATAACGTAATCATCCAGGTTCGCACGAATTTCCTGTGGCGTTGGAAGTTCGCTGCCGTCTCGCTTCGGCATCACTTCTTTAATTTCTTCGCGAATAATATCGTTGCATAGATCAACGCACTCATCGCAAATATAAACAGAAGGGCCAGCAATCAGCTTGCGAACTTCATGTTGACTTTTGCCGCAGAAAGAGCAGTACAGCAGTTTTCCACTACCACTCTCTTTTCGCTTATCTGTCATTCGCTAACCTCTTTTTGGGTCTCAACCCATCATTGCCTTGTTTTGAGTGTATAACAACTCTTATCATTTTGCTCCGCGTCTCAGCAAACCTGTGCCACGGAGCCAAAAACAGAGTTAGTCACGGTTACTCAAAACTGCATCTACCAAGCCGTACTCGACTGCTTGCTCTGCCGACATGAAGTTATCACGATCTGTATCGCGCTCAACCACCTCAAGCGGCTGGCCTGTGTGCTCGGCAAGCAGATTATTTAGTCGTTTCTTGATAGTTAAAATTTCTTGAGCATGGATCTGAATATCAGAAGCCTGGCCCTGGAAACCGCCTAGCGGCTGGTGAATCATCACGCGCGAGTTAGGCAGACAGAAACGTTTGCCCGGCGCACCGCCAGCCAGCAGGAAGGCGCCCATTGAGCAAGCCTGACCCATACAGAAAGTACTCACGTTTGGCTTGATGTGCTGCATGGTGTCATAAATTGACATGCCGGCAGTTACCGAGCCACCCGGTGAGTTGATGTATAGAAAAATATCTTTGTCTGGATTTTCAGACTCAAGGAATAAAAGCTGCGCAACCACTAGGTTGGCCATGTGATCTTCTACCTGACCGGTCAGAAAAATCACACGCTCTTTTAGCAGTCGGGAATAGATGTCGTAAGAACGCTCACCACGAGAAGTCTGCTCGACCACCATAGGTACCAGCGCGTTCATAATTGGCGACATGGCGTTGTTGTCTTGGTAGCTCATAACGTTATTTCCCTAAAATAAATGGCCCGAATGAAATTACTCTCACACGGACCATTGTTAGCAGAAGATTTGAAACAAAGTCAAATCTCTACAGTAATTTCAGCAAATTAAGCTGCAGGCTGCTGCTGGTTCATTAGCTCGTTGAAGCTAACTTCTTTGTCAGAAACCTGTGCTTTAGCTAGAAGTGCGTCAATCGCCTGCTCTTCTAGAGCAACGTTGCGCATGTTGTTCATCATCTGCTCGTTCTGCTCGTAGTAAGAAACAACTTCTGTTGGATCTTCGTATGCAGAAGCCATTTCAGAGATCAGCGCTTTAACACGCTCGTCATCCGCTTTCAGCTCTTCTGACTTGATCACTTCGCCTAGAAGCAGACCAACTACAACACGACGCTTAGCCTGCTCTTCGAACAGTTCACGTGGTAGTTCAGGTGCGTTTGCAGCATCACCGCCGAAGCGCTGAGTTGCCTGCTGACGCAGAACGTTGATTTCCTGGTCGATAAGCGCTGCAGGAACGTTGATGTCGTTCTGCTCGATTAGGCCGTTAAGAACCTGGTCTTTGATACGACCTTTAACCGCTTGCTTAAGCTCGCGCTCCATGTTCTTACGAACTTCAGCTTTCAGACCTTCAACAGAACCGTCTTCAACACCGAACTTAGAAACAAACTCTTCAGTTAGCTCAGGTAGTTCCTGTGCTTCAACTTTGTGTAGTTTGATTACGAAAGACGCTGCTTTACCTTTTAGGTTCTCAGCGTGGTATTCTTCTGGGAAAGTCACTTCTACAGTGAACTCGTCGCCCGCTTTCTTACCAACGATACCGTCTTCGAAACCTGGGATCATACGGCCCTGGCCCATTGCAAGAGCGAAACCTTCTGCTTTACCGCCTTCGAATTCTTCGCCGTCTACAGAACCGGTGAAGTCGATTGTTACGCGGCTGTCTGCAACTGCTGCTTCTTCAACTTCAGACCAGGTTGCCTGCTGCTTGCGTAGCGTGTCCAGCATAGTCTCAACGTCTTCGTCTTTAACTTCTACTGCTGGCTTTTCAACAGTGATCTTGTCTAGACCAGCTAGTTCGATCTCTGGGAATACTTCGAAAGACGCTTTGAATACTAGATCTTTACCTTCAGCGATTTCAACTGGAGTAAAAGTAGGCGCGCCTGCTGGGTTGATTTTTTCTTTAACAATTGCTTCGATGTAGTGACGCTGCATCACTTCACCAAGGATGTCTTGACGAACAGAAGCGCCAAACATACGAGCAACCATTTTCAGCGGAGCTTTACCTGGACGGAAACCATCGAAACGACGATTCTTAGCAATTTTCTTCAGTTCAGCTGTTACTGCATCTTCAATGTTAGCAGCAGGAACTGTGATAGTTAGATGGCGTTCTAGGCCTTCAGTGGTTTCAACGGTAACTTGCATTTTATTTAACCTCAAAACTTACTCAGCATTCTCTGAGTGATGTTGCCGATCAGTCATATGCTGACGGTGGCATCCTTTCGTGTTATGGCTTACGACAAGGCAAAAACCATAACGCCTTAATTCTGATAATTTCTGTATCTATTTGGCCTTAGAGCCACGAAGCCAGAAATTAAAACGCGGTATTATAGCGAGCTGAAGCGCTGTCGTCGAGACGAGTCAGCCCAACCGCAATCAAACCTTTCACACAAGATAGGGGCAAAAAATCCATTTTCAAGGAGAAACTGTAAAAATCTCCCTACCTTTTCTGTTTTTTTGACAAAGAATTGGAATATCAGCGCCAAATGCCTCATGAATGCCGATTTTATGTTCAGACTGGAGCACTGCTGAGTGGTCCCTTTAAATGAAATGATCAAAAAGATTCTAAATAAGCAACAATGAGCACAATAGGTGCAAACCATCAGAGATATCATGTGCGTTAGCAATAATGGAATAGGATATGTTGCTCAACGTTAAGGATATCGATATGAAAAGGAATAAAGCGAAGGTCATTGCTTCCTGGCACCCATCAAACCCAAGGGAAATGGCTGCACTACAAGCACTATTGATTCAGGAGATTGGCGGACAACCTGCACACCACCAAGGCGGCACAGGAAAAACCGGTAACAATTCCGGGCGAGTCATCCGATAGTGATAAATCAGTAACGCAGTAAAAGCCTCTCAGGCTAAGAGTGAACTTACTAAATCGGAACGCAAGGAGATAAATCAAGAGAGGAAATGGCGCGCCCTGCAGGATTCGAACCTGCGACCACATGCTTAGAAGGCACGTGCTCTATCCAACTGAGCTAAGGGCGCATCATTATATGTAACGATAAGTTACGGGACGGGATTATACGTCCCCTGACAGTCACGTCAACGCTTTTTCTCCGAATTTCGCCCCCCTTCCTACCAAGTGCTCAAAGTAACAACAATTTGCATTAATTTCAGTAATTAACTGCCATTTTGCAGCCCTCAACGTATCTCTAGCAGCAACCTATTCATCTACACGCCCCAATCCGTCGATTCTGCTTCAACCATGTGCTTGTGAAAAAAAGGCATGTGTATTGCCTAAAAAGGAATAAAGCAAACGTTTGCGCTATGGATCTTGGTCACATTCTTTGCGACAATGTGAAAGCTCCGTTAACTACAGCCCAAAGGATAATCATGGCCGCTCAAATTATTGATGGAAAACTCATCTCCCAAACCGTTCGACAAGAAGTTGCTGCCCGTGTTAAAGCACGAGTGGATGCGGGTTTGCGTGCCCCTGGTTTAGCCGTTGTGCTTGTTGGACAGGATCCGGCATCGCAAATTTATGTCGGCAGCAAGCGTAAAGCCTGTGATGAAGTCGGCTTTATTTCTAAGTCATTCGACCTGCCGGCTGCAACATCCGAAACTGAGCTACTGGCCCTGATCGATGAACTCAATAATGATAAAGAAATCGACGGCATCTTAGTTCAGTTACCTCTGCCTGCCGGAATAGATACCACCAAGGTCATTGAGCAAATCGATCCGGAGAAAGATGTCGACGGTTTCCACCCGTACAATGTCGGCCGCCTGTGTCAGCGTATCCCTAAGCTCCGCTCCTGCACGCCCAAAGGCGTAATGACACTGCTTGAACGATACAACATCGCCGTTCGTGGTAAGCACGCCGTTATTGTCGGTGCATCAAACATTGTTGGCCGGCCGATGACCCTTGAGCTGTTGCTTGCAGGCGCCACCACAACAACCTGCCACCGCTTTACCAAAAACCTGGAGCAGCATATTCGTCAAGCCGATATCCTGATTATCGCCGTCGGCAAACCTAACTTCATTCCGGGCGAGTGGATCAAAGAAGGCGCAACCATCATGGATGTCGGTATCAACCGACTAGACAGCGGCAAGCTAGTC
This sequence comes from Photobacterium alginatilyticum, assembly GCF_009910675.1. Classification (GTDB taxonomy): domain Bacteria; phylum Pseudomonadota; class Gammaproteobacteria; order Enterobacterales; family Vibrionaceae; genus Photobacterium; species Photobacterium alginatilyticum. The sequence goes on from NZ_RSEJ01000002.1 coordinate 190,913, forward strand.
GGTGATGTTGAGTACGATATCGCCCGTGAGAAAGCCCGCCACATTACTCCGGTCCCAGGAGGCGTCGGCCCCATGACAGTAGCCACATTGATTGAAAATACCCTGCTCGCCTGTGAGCAGTATCATTCGGACTAAAGATCTAGGGTCTAAAGATAATATCAAGGTGCGCAAGTCGAATATAAAAAAAGCGAGAGGTGTAAACCTCTCGCTTTTTTGAGTCTGGAGCCTGTTTTCCTGAAACTCGCTACTTAGAGCGTTTTAACCACGTCTTTCAGATAAGCTTTAAAATCTTCACCAAGGGCTTCGTGGCGAATACCATACTCAACAAACGCCTGCATGTAGCCTAGCTTGCTTCCGCAATCGTGACTCTTTCCTGACATATGAAAAGCATTGACTTGCTTGGTTTCCATCAGCATATCAATGGCGTCAGTCAACTGAATTTCATCACCGGCACCAACAGGCGTTCTTTCAAGCAGTCCCCAAATCTCTGCTGGCAATACATAGCGGCCGACGATTGCCAGATTTGACGGCGCTTCTTCCTGATCCGGCTTTTCAACAACCTTGGTCATTGGCGCAGATTCACCTGGATTCAGCTCTGAACCATTGATATCTGCCACACCATAGCTCGACACTTCTGACATTGGCACAGGCTCAACCATAACCTGGCTCACCTCGGTCTCATTAAATGCCGATACCATCGCGGCCATATTTTCCTTGCGCAGATCGCTCGCCGCATCATCCAAAATGACATCAGGCAGAACAACAGCAAACGGCTCGTCTCCCACCAGCGGATGGGCGCAAAGGACAGCATGACCCAAACCTTTTGCCTGTCCCTGACGAACATGCATAATCGTGACATCTTTAGGACAAATGCTCTGTACTTCATCAAGCAACTGACGCTTAACACGCTTTTCCAATGTTGCTTCCAGCTCGAAAGAGGTATCAAAATGGTTCTCAATCGAGTTTTTTGAAGAGTGAGTAACCAGCACAATCTCTTTGATACCTGCCGCCACACACTCATTCACCACATATTGGATCAGCGGCTTGTCGACGATTGGCAGCATTTCTTTCGGGATCGCCTTAGTTGCAGGCAACATACGCGTACCGAGACCGGCGACAGGGATCACCGCTTTACGAACAGGGGAAGTATTAGGCATTCTTAATTCCATTAATCAATAATCGGGCAAACTATAACAAACTGTGGTTAAACTATCGACACTGTCTCTGGCAGTAAACACTGCCAGTTATTTCTTCACAATATCTTCATTTTGAACACTAACTTTCACTGGCTTACCCAGCAGGTTAATCAGCATAAACGAACGTTTCTCGCCGTCAGGCTCCTGGTAAATGGCTTCGATACCCTTGAACTGACCCTGGGTCAACTTCAGGCTTTCACCTGGCTGAGGCAAGCTTGACAGTTTCACCTGATGCTCTTCACTGTCTTCATTCATCATCAAGCCGTAGATCAGGTCCGGCTGAACAGTCTGGGGCTTGGCACCCTGGCGAATAAAGCTCGCCACTCCGCGAGTTGAGCGAATGGTGGTATAACTGATCTCTTCCGGGTCGAAATACACAAACATATAACCCGGAAACAGAGGTTCGGAACATTCCGTTCGCTTGCCCCTGACAATTTTTTGCACTGTCACCTGAGGGTAGTAACACTCAACACCTTGGCGATCAAGATTGATCACTGCGCGCTCCTGCTCGCTGCGCTTACAATATAGGAGGTACCAATCTTTCATAATTTTCTTAGCCTAATTCACGCCAACTGAAACACTCCCTAAATTATAAGTACTGATAAACAAAGAACAACTTATTCCAAAGCGATTGATATCACATCAAATTCTCTCTTCAAGCCCGTCACAATTGTAACAACCATTAAAAACACAAAAATGCAACATTAAAAGCTAGCATAAAAGACCAGATCAATATAAAGCACCAGAATGAGCATTAAAGACAACACAACAAACCAAACGAGCCGTGTAAATCTGAGATTTCATTTTTGACCAAATGATATGCAACCACTGACAAATCAAAGGTTTACATTGTTTTTCATTTGTTCTGCAAATGTGAAAATTTGCAGTTTAAAAGTTTGTGCTTTATAAAAAGAGCCGAATTTGCAATCACACATACAATTCAACACAGAGAATAATTATGAGCAATCTGAGAAGTGGTACATTGCTTGGCCACCCTAAAGGTTTGTTTCTACTGTTTGGTACAGAACTATGGGAACGATTTTCTTACTATGCCATGCGCGCGATTTTGGTACTTTATCTGACAGATAAAACCATCAACGGCGGCCTTGGCTGGTCGACTCAAGACGCACTCAACCTCTACGGCATCTACACCGGTCTCGTCTACATCACTCCTCTAATTGGTGGATGGATTGCCGATAACTTCCTCGGTCAGCGCCGCTCTATCATCATTGGTGGTATCCTGATGGCTCTCGGCCAGTTCACACTGGCACTACCAAATAGCATGGTCGACCCGCACTCAGTGACTGCTTTCTACCTGGGTCTTGGCCTGCTGATCATTGGTAACGGTATGTTCAAGCCGAACATTTCAACCATGGTCGGTGACCTGTACGAAGAAGGTGATAACCGTCGTGACGGCGCTTTCACTATCTTCTACATGGGTATCAACCTTGGTTCACTGCTTGCGGGTATTATTGCCGGTGCTGCTTCAGCTGCGTACGGCTGGAAGGCAGGCTTCCTGACTGCCGGTATCGGTATGGTTATCAGCCTGATTACTCAGATGGTATTTGCTGAGCGTCTACTGGGTAATATCGGTAAAGAGCCAGCTGCCAAGCGTGCTGCCGCGATGAACAAATCCGGTAAACAAGAGCCGCTAACCAAGCAAGAACGCGATCGCATGAAAGTTATCATGATCATGGGTCTGTTCGTGGTTATTTTCTGGGCTGGCTTCGAACAAGCCGGTGGTCTGATGAACATCTTCTCTCAGCAATATACTGACCGTATGATTGGTAGCTTTGAAGTACCAGCAGCATGGTTCCAGTCTCTGAACCCGTTCTTTGTGATCACGCTTGCTCCGATCATCGCTTCTATCTGGGTGAAAATGGGTCCTAAAGAGCCAAGCTCACCAATTAAATTTGCGATGGGTCTTTTCTTCCTTGCAATAGGTTTCCTATGCATGATCGGTGCGGTTATGCAGCAAGGTGGCGATCTTACTGTTAAGACATCAATGATGTGGCTAGTAGGTGCATACTTCTTCCACACTCTGGGTGAGCTTTGCCTATCACCAATCGGCCTGTCAATGGTAACCAAACTTGCCCCGCTACGCCTTGCCTCTTTGATGATGGGTGCATGGTTCGGCTTTAACGCAATTGCTAACTATGTAGCCGGTATCATTGGTTCACAAGTAGGTGAAGCAGGTCCAATGGCTATCTTCAGTGGTATTGCAATTGCAGCAACAATTGCTGGTGTACTGCTACTACTTTGCTCAAATCAGCTTATCCGCTGGATGCACGGTGCAGAAGGTAAAGTTGTCGAAGAAGAAGCTACAGACGCGAAACCTGTTGAAGCATAAAAATATGAGTAACTAGGTCTAGGTCTAGGTCTAGGTAATAGCAAAAAGCGAGAACAGTGAGTTCTCGCTTTTTTGTTTTTGGGTTCTAGGTTCTAGGTTCTAGGTTCTAGGTTCTAGGTTCTAGGTTCAGAAATCTTCAAAAGCCCCCAGGAAGTGTCAAGCTCCTGCTCTTCCTAAGCACCTTTCTTCCCAGGAACCAGGACCCGCACTTAAAAACCACACCGCTTTAGAGTAAGGCTGAAACTGGCCGAACCAATTTCACTGAGAGAGAGTCGACCTCCGGACTCGGAAAGCGGCAAATGGATAGTGTCATTCTGGTAGGCATTCTTACCAAGCCAAGGCTGAGCAACCAGCTCTTTATTACCTTCACTGGTTTGCAGTATTGCAGCCAAGCCTGTTGATGTGACAGACAAGCTCTTGTCGCAAGCATCAAAAATGCCAAACAGGGCTTTGATCGGCGCGGCATAACCTGAATGCTTCATCCCTTTTTCAATCAATTGAATCAAGCTGCGGATATCATGTTCATCGGCCATCCGGGTACGTAGAAAATCATTAAAGAACGCCCGAATAAGCAAGGTGGTCGCGGTGCCATTGTCGTTATCTGTTGACGAATCGACAAGGTAGAAGGCCAAACGCCCATCCATAAGCCAGGTATAATCCAGTAGTACAGGCTGGACATCGGTCGACTGCAGAACACAATAACTCAACTGCCAGTCTCCCTGCTTGGACTCTGTCTCCGGCATCAAACCCAGCAGCAGTTCCCGAGCAGCCCTCGGGTTGGCCTTGAGCTCTTCAATGTGCCATTCCAGCTCCTCATCGACACAGCTATCATCGCCTATCCCAAACCACTGACTGGAAAAATCTCGGTTTTCCGTCACGGAATCTTGGGATTTCAAAACGGACAGCATGGCTGACTTCAGCACCATGATGTTATCCAGTGGCTTGACCAGAAAATCCTTTACTCCGTGGCGAAGCGCCGTGGCAACATCAGCCATATCACCGGTGCCAGAAATGACAATAATCGGCACCATCGGGTACTGTACGGAGATTTCTTCGACAAACTCCATCCCGGTCAATACCGGCATTGCCAAGTCACAAAGCAGCACATCGGGAATACTATCTCTTAACGCTTGTAACCCTGCCAGCCCGTCTTCAGCTTCACGCACTTTACAGCCCTGGCTTTCAAGGAAACCAGTGATCATTCTGCGAAAAACAGGATCATCTTCAACCACGAGAACATCTTTATCCTCAAGCAAAGGTTGTGCCCTCCATGAATGATGATTATCTTTTGCCTGAGTGTGCTCAGGACGACATACGGATTTATCAGAATGCGTGTGCATGAAAACTCGAATTGCTAACCAATCTATCAAAAGCATAGGCCGGAATTATTATTCCGTCATAACTATCACAGCTTTCAGCCCGTAAATTATTGGATTATGCAACCTACTTCAAAAATTAACCTTCTCAAGGCATAAAGATCGCCGTTTTTAGTAGGTAGAACTATGTTGATATTGATTTACAGCAAAACTTGTTACGATAGTGACACCTCATAGCACAATTTGTTATACCATTCTCCGATTATTAGTTTTCAGTGATTGTATGACTATGAAGCTTGACGATTTAAATTTGTTTCGTATGGTTGTTGAACACGGCAGCTATACTGCCGCCTCCCGTAAAACTCAGGTTCCAGTTGCCACATTAACACGACGGATCCAAGCCCTGGAAGAGTGCCTAAGCATTCGCCTGTTAAACCGTCACGCGCGAAAACTTTCACTGACAGAGGCCGGACAAAAATTCTATGATGATTGTAGCCCTCTGCTGCAACAGTTGGTCGATACTACCGAGCACATTAGCGAAGAGTGCAAGGGAGCGGCTGGCAAGCTGAAAATTGCCGCTCCGTCAAACCTGACCAAAGTGATGCTGCAACCAATGCTAAATGCGTTTATGCAGGATCATCCGGCGATCAGTATTGAACTGCATATGAGCAGCGAGCCGGAGCAGCTTGATCCGACAGATTGGGATGTTATTTTTCGTGTCGGTCCGCAGCGCGATTCAACACTGATTGCCCGGCGCATCAATTCGGTCAAGGACATCCTGGTCGCCAGCCCGGACTACCTAAGAAATAACGCCGAGCCCAAGCATGCCCAGGATCTCCACCATCACTCCCTGCTCAAAGGCAAGCCATTGCTTCGCTGGCGCCTGACCGACAGTAACGGCGAGACAGTCACAGTAAATGAACGAGGGCGTTTTGAGGCCAATCAGCTTAATGTGGTGCGTAAGGCATGTGCAAGCGGCCTTGGTATCACACTGATGCCGGATGTGATGCTGGAAAAATATATCGCCACGGGTGAGCTGGTCCGTATTCTTGAAAACTGGTCGGCCAACCCACGAGAAGTCTACCTTCTCTATAACCACCGCGATTACCAGCCAGAAAAACAGCGTCTGTTTATTGAATTCGCCAGCGAATACTTCAAGCTATAATCCCTACCAGAAAGTTCTTCCACCTCCAGCCGGAATGTCCGGCTGGTGAGTACCAATTTCTTGCCAAGCCTGATAACCCCGACTAAACGTTAATAGACTGAACAGAGCAATTGGCTGCCCTTTTTCAAGGCGTAGGAGCCAATAACACTTGATACCAAGGACTCCTAATTGTCCTGTTCAGTAAGGACTAAGAGCACAATCGAGTTTTGGGGAAAGTGTTCTTTGAACCATTAATCTTATCGTGCGGAATATCGCACAAGATAACGGGGAAACGTTATGATTCTGGGACATTTATTTGGGCTGTATACACACCCTAAACAAGAGTGGCGTACCATTGACAAGGAACATGAAGGGTTCCAAAGCAGCCTTTCTCATATCTTGTTGATCGCCTTGCTGCCACCGATCTTTGCCTTTATCTCCAGTGTCTTCATCGGCTGGCGAATAGGTGTCGGTGAACCAATCTTCCTCACCCAATCCAGTGCATTAGGCATGTCTGTTGCCATGTATTTTGCGCTCATTGCCGGTGTCTTTGCTCTCGCCTACCTTACTTATTGGATGAGCCATACATTTGGTTCGACACCGACCTATACTCAGGCACTTGAACTTGCCGCCTATACGGCAACGCCGCTGTTCATGGTCAGTATTGCAGCCATTTACCCACAAGTGTGGTTCCTGATGATTGCAGGCCTAATCGGGATCGCCTACTCGGTGTATCTGCTATATACCGGCGTTCCAATTTTGATGCATATTCCTGAAGAGCGCGGGTTTATCTATTCCAGCTCCATTGTGACCTGCGGTCTGGTTCTACTGGTATCGATTATTGCCGGCTCGGTTATTCTCTGGAATCTCGGACTGGGGCCTCAGTTTAGTCATTAAGCGGAAAAAGCTAAGGTTCGAGAACCGAGTGCTAAGAAAGAGCAAGAAGAGATAGAGAAAAAGCTCCTCCCTCTTTTCAAGGGGGAGGTTGGGAGGGGGTTAATCCCAACCCAACCTCCCACCTTCACAAAGAGAGGTAAGGGCTACACGCCCTCGTTATGCAATTCCAGGTTTGCCAAATCCTGCTGAATAATACGCTGAGTCTTGGAATCTTCGCTACGTAACGACTCCAGATATTCAAGATACTCCTGATTGACATCACCAGTCACATAGCTACCACTGAATACCGAGGCTTCAAACTGCGGGATATCCGGATTCCCTTCCAGTACCGCTGACACCAAATCATCAAGATCCTGGAAGATCAGGCCATCAGCACCAATCATCTTGCAGATCTCATCGACCTCGCGACCGTGAGCAATCAGCTCGTTGGCACTTGGCATGTCAATTCCGTAAACATTCGGGAAGCGCACTTCCGGCGCGGCTGATGCCAGATACACCTTGCGAGCTCCCGCTTCACGGGCCATCTCTATAATTTGCTCGGAAGTCGTGCCGCGAACAATAGAGTCATCCACCAGCAGCACACTCTTATCTTTAAACTCAGAACGGATCGCATTGAGCTTGCGACGAACTGACTTACGACGCATTTGCTGTCCCGGCATGATGAAAGTCCGACCAACATAACGGTTCTTCACAAACCCCTGACGGTACGGCAAATCAAGACTGCGAGCGATTTCAAGCGCACTGTCACAAGAGGTTTCCGGTATTGGGATCACGACATCAATGTCCAAATCATCCCATTCCCGCTTAATCTTCTCACCAAGCTTGGTGCCCATCCGGACACGGGCGCCATACACTGACACCTTATCGATAAAGGAGTCAGGGCGGGCAAAATATACGAACTCAAAGACACACGGGTTTAGTGTCGGGTTATCAGCACACTGCTCGGTGTAGAGCTCACCGTCAAAGGAGATATAGACCGCTTCGCCAGGTGCCACATCGCGGACAAAGTCAAAACCTACCGCATCGAGAGCTACTGACTCCGAGGCAACCATGTATTCCGTCTTGCCGTCGACTTCACGCTTGCCCATACATAGCGGACGAATGCCATGCGGGTCACGAAATGCAATAATACCGTGGCCGATCACCATAGCGACAACCGCATATGCACCCTTGACGATTCGGTGGACTTCGCGCACGGCTTTAAACATATCAGTTGGGTTGATTGGGTAGGACTGGGCATGTTCGAGTTGGTTGGCGAGGACGTTAAGAAGAATTTCCGAATCAGAGGTCGTATTGACATGACGCCTAGCCTGCTCAAACAATGTCTCCCTAATTTCGGCCGCATTGGTGAGGTTACCGTTATGCGCCAATGAAATACCATAAGGTGAGTTGACATAAAACGGTTGTGCTTCCGAGGCACTTGAGCTTCCTGCCGTCGGATAACGGACATGACCAATACCAACATTGCCCTGAAGGCGCTGCATATGCCTCGCTTCAAAGACATCACGTACCAGACCATTTGCTTTTCGCAGACGGAAACGATTGCTTTCCAGGGTAACAATACCGGCGGCATCCTGGCCGCGATGTTGTAGCACGGTCAGTGCATCATAGATAGACTGGTTTACCGGGGTTGAACCCACGATTCCGACAATACCACACATGTCCTAATTCCTCGTCACGCATTAAGTGCAATTATAACAGCCTACCCATATCACGCTTATCAACAGGGGCGGTATCTGCCGCCCCTGATAACAACCAACGAATAAACTGTCTAAATACCGATGCTACAGTGCACCGGGCAAAAAGCTTGATGTGTCTTTGAGGTAAGTGAAGAACCATTCAATCACGACGCCGAACTGCGGGATCAACTGCGACTCTTTCCACCAGTCAGCACTTGCAAACCCTGTAAACGCATCGATGAAGAATAGCAAGGCAGAGACAATCAGTACTCCCCTCACTCCGCCAAAGACAATTCCCAGAACCCGATCTGTCCCAGACAGGCCTGTTTTCTGTACTAACTGTCCTATGACATAGTTCACCACCGCACCGACAATCAGTGTGGCAATGAACAATGCTGCGATGGCACTACCGTTACGTAGCATCTCATCCTGTATATTCGTAAAGTACGCTGCCAGCTCGGTATAAAAATTACTGGCGATGAAAAAGGCAGCGAACCAAATTACCAGTGATAAGGCTTCCTTAACAAAACCACGGATCAAACTGACCAGTGCAGAGAAGCCTATTACGCCTAAAATTACGTAATCAATCCAGATCATCATTTGTTATATTCATCTTGTTGGTGCGTATTCTAACAGAAAAAATGAGAACGCAAACGTTTACCTAAGGGTTTAATGGGTTAAATCTGAGCAATCGGCCCTTTAAACCGGTTAATTTTTCCAATTCTTTGAGCTGGGTAGAAAGCTTGGATTTTGATACATCCGGACCAACAACTACCCGCGCCAGATCACCTTGCTGAGGCTGTTTGGGAAAAACATGTGCCTGGTAACCGGCATCACGTAGTTTGCTGACCAGTTGGTTGGCGTTGTCGAAATTGCGAAATACGCCAAGTTGTACAACCCAGCCGCTATCTTGATTACCTACCTTTGGCTCTGTGACTGGGGCAGGTTCGACCTTGACCGCTCCACGCTCCGAGACAGTATTGTTCGCCTCAGGCTCATCAATCACAACGGTCACAGGCTCCGGCGGCAAACCAACCTCGGCAAACTCGGGCTCGGGGATCACTTCAAACTCCCCTTCCTCGCCAATTTCAGGCTGAAGCGGAATACTGGCAAACTGTTCTTGATAATGCTGCTTCTTGCCATCAAACAAGTCAGGCAGAAAAATAACACCGATCGCCACCAAAATAATGGTGCCGACCAAGCGGCTTTGAAATTTACTCGCCACGTCTACTCCTGGGTTGATGCTAAGTGACTGGAAATCTGACCGACAGTGTAAAACGAGCCAAATACGATTACCATATCCTCGTCGCCGGCCTCTGTCAGCGCTGTGTCATAAGCTTGTTCCGGCGTTGGGTAAGGCTGACAATCACCCGGCAAGTGCGCAATAATTTCATCGGCAGTCGCCGCCCTTGGCCCTTCAAGTGACGCTGGGTACCACACATCGACGACATCGTGCATCTCTGCCACCGTTGCCGCTATATCCTTATCATGCAGCATGGCTACAACAGCATGAATACGGCCTTTGTTTTCGCGCTGCTTAACTAAAGCCAACTGCCGGGCAAAGTACTGCGCTGAGTGGGGGTTGTGCGCCACATCCATAATAACGAGCGGTGAGTCGGATACACGCTCCATTCGGCCAGGCAGCGACGCCTTTGCCAGACCATTGGCGATATTCTCGTCACTGATATCCAGCTCGGCAGCGCCCAAGGCCATCAGTGCCGTTGCCGCATTGGGCAGAGGAAGAGACGGCAAAGGTAAATCATTAAGATCAAATGCCCCGCAATGCCAGCTCCAGCTATTCTCAGACTGCTTGTAATCAAACTGATAACCAACCTGATAAAGCTTGGCCCCAATATCATCAGCATGAGCAGGAACGGTTGCCGGAGGATTAGGCTGACCACATATTGCTGGCTTCTGTGATCTGAAGATGCCCGCTTTCTCATAGCCGATCACTTCGATATCGTCACCCAGCCAGTCGACATGATCAACGGCCAGACTGGTAATGACCGATACATCATGATCAACAATATTGGTGGCATCAAGCCGTCCGCCCAATCCCACCTCCAGAATAACCACTTCGACCTGATGGCGCCTAAAAAGCTCCAGAGCAGCCAGCGTGCCAAACTCGAACAGACTCAAGCTTACGTCCTGGCGGTACATCTCGATGGCTGCAAATGCCCTGCTATGTTCATCATCAGCCAGCTCGGCGCCATTGATGCGGACACGCTCGTTATACCGAACAAGGTGAGGAGAACTGTAGACACCGACCTTGTATCCGGCATCCAGCAAAATAGCTTCCAGAATCGCGCAGGTAGAACCCTTGCCGTTAGTGCCGGCAACAGTAATAACATGCGGTGCGGGTTTCGTTAACTGGCCGCGCTGAGCGACACGTGAGGCACGATCTAATCCAAGATCAATGGCGCTGGTGTGGAGGTTTTCTAAATAAGTCAGCCAATCGGCTAATGGAGCGGTGGCTAGTGGTGCTGTCAGTCCGGACATTTGTTATCGTTCTAAATTAATACCTATGATAGGTACTAATTTAACACTGAACCGAGTTTGAATTCATGTAAAGAGAGGAATAAATTCGCTCAACACATCACTTGTGCACTTTACTGATAGCTTTGACTATCAACCAAACCCGGCTCAATGGCAGAAAACGTTATTCTTTCTCGTTATCTGCTTCTTTTGTCTCTGTATCTTGGGCCTGAACATCCTCGGCAGCAGCCGCAGGCGGAACAACCGGCACAACCATCGGCGACGTTAAATGAGTCAGCTTCGCGATAATGCCACCAATACGTTGGCGCATTTCTCGACGATCGACAATCATATCAATCGCACCGTGCTCAAGCAGGAACTCACTGCGCTGGAAGCCTTCAGGAAGCTTCTCACGGACCGTTTGCTCAATAACACGCTGGCCGGCAAAACCAATCAAGGCTTTCGGCTCACCAATGTTGATATCGCCCAACATTGCCAGACTTGCTGATACACCGCCCATGGTCGGATCGGTCAGTACAGAGATAAACGGCAAGCCCTTGTCAGACAAGCGCTCCAGTGCTGCACTGGTTTTCGCCATCTGCATCAGAGACATCAGCGCTTCCTGCATACGGGCACCGCCACTGGCAGAGAAACAAACAAGCGCACAATTATTGGCAATAGCCTCATCGACAGCTTGTACAAACTTGGCACCGACTACGGAGCCCATTGAGCCGCCCATAAAGGAGAACTCAAAAGCACACGCGACCAGAGGTTGCTCCAGTAACGTACCTTTCATCACAACCAGTGCGTCTTTCTCACCACTGTTTTTCTGCGCCGCAGAAAGGCGATCTTTATACTTTTTCGAATCGCGGAACTTCAGCTTATCCTGTGGCTCCATCTCTGCAGCAATTTCAACCTGACCTTCAGTATCAAGGAAAGTTTCAAGGCGACGACGCGCCTTCATACGCATATGATGATCACACTTAGGACAAACTTCTAAGCTACGTTCCAGGTCTGCGTGATAAAGCACTTGTTCACATGATGTACATTTGGTCCATACGCCTTCAGGGATGGACGCCTTTCGAGAAGAAACAATGTTGCTTTTGATCTTTTCAAGCCAGCTCATGAATGACCTTTCATCTTCTTATTTCCCGGCTATATAGCAGAGAATTATAAATTCGTTAATTTACCGAGGTGGAATTAAAGCACAAAGTTGTCGATCTGTAGATAAAAAACTGGTTGTACTAGTTGCTAAAGGGGAACTAGATCCTAGTTTATTCCCCCGAGCCTTCTGTCAATCGGGCAAAAACAGCGGACCAATCGGCGCTCTTGGCAACCCGAACTCCTCAGGGTAATCAACATCAACCAAATACAGACCTTCAGCTTTCGCCGTTGCACCCGCCAGAGTGCGGTCTTTCTGCTCCAGTAACCACTTCATCCATTCAGGTTTTTCTTCACCGCGGCCAACCTTGATCAGGCTCCCAGTGATATTTCGTACCATATGGTGTACAAACGCGTTCGCCTTGATATCAATAATGACAAAGTTGCCCTGGCGAGACACATTCAGGTGCATTAGGTTACGCCAAGGACTACGAGATTGACAATACACAGCACGGAAGGATGTGAAGTCATTCTCACCCAGCAAATACTGACCGGCCTCTTGCATTTTCTCTACGTCGAGCTCGCCGTGATAATGGCTTACCCCAGTCCCCAAAATAGCGGGACGTAGTGCATGATTATAGATGATATAGCGATAGCGGCGAGCCGTAGCGGTAAAACGGGCATGAAAGTCATCATTCACTTCGACCGCCCAGCGAACAGCGATATCTTTGGGCAGATTGGCGTTAGCGCCCATGGTCCAGGCAACCATCTTACGCTCGACGTCGATATCGAAATGGACGACCTGACCCGTTCCGTGTACCCCTGCATCGGTACGACCGGCACACTGTACTTCAACAGGCTGGTTGGCGACTTTACTCAGCGCTTTTTCCAGACGCTCCTGCACGCTATCAACGTCACGTTGACGCTGCCAACCATAATACTTGGCCCCATCGTATTCGATACCTAAAGCTATTCGCATAATTTACTTCGTTCTTACTGTCGGCGCAGCTGGCCTGTTATCTAGGAGTGAGGGATTATAGGGAAAAAAACAGGCGCAGCCTAGGGGGAAGAAACGAGGTTCAGGGAACAGGCAAAAGAAAAGCGGAAGCCGTGGCTTCCGCTTAGGTAAAGATGTGGCCTTAAGGCCATAGAACCGCTCTTACCTAGCTCTAGGAATAGGAACTACTAGGATCTCGATCCTCGCACCTTGTCTAACAGCCCCTTCGCTTCGCGTTTGATCTGGGCATCACCATTACTGGCAACCTCTTCCAACAAGCCAAGCGCACCTTCGCTGTCGTTCATCTCAAGATAAGCCTTGGCCAAATCCAGCTTGCTGGCATATTCCCCCTGGCTATCGACATCAAATGCAGCCACATCAGAAAGGACATCCGGGAACTCATCAAGCCCGACCTCCAGGTTCAGCGGCTCTTCCTCCATCTCGACCGGGTGCTCAGACTCTATGTCTTTCATCAGCTCGTCAATACTGATATACGCAGGAGAAGGATCGGCATCAGTAACCAGTTCACTGCCACCAATATCGTCGAGTAATGCCTGCGATTCCGCTTCTGCCAGTAGCATTTCGGTATCAAAAGCAGCCACGTCCTCAATTTGCATCTGTGGCTGTTCAGCCCAGTTCTCTGTCTCTAGTACTGGTTCAGGGCTGGTTGCCGCCCAGATTGCCGAGTCTTCTTCCGGCATCTCAAGCTCTGAGCCAGAAAAGCTCGAATACTCGTCATCACCATCAAAGGAGTTCGACAGCAACTGTTCACGCTCGGCTTCAAGCTCATCCTGAAAATCAAAGCGTGGTTTAGTGTCGATATCATCAGTGCTATCTGCCACAGATTCATTCAGGTCCGAATGAACAGGATCTGGCACACTCTCGCCAGCGATATCTTCCGATACAGACTCAACAGCATCATCCCAGGCAGAATCGATGCTAATAGATTCTTGCGTGTCTTCTAGCTCAGCAACAGCGTCTTGAGGAGCGGGCTCATCTTCCTGCTCATGCACTTTATCCTGTGCTTGTTCACTCTCCTGTACAGTTGGCTCGATTGGCTGTGCTTCTACCTCAGCTTCTAGAACATTATCAACCAATGTGTTCTCAGCCTGCACATTGTCAGGGCCAGCAAAGGCTTCCTCGGGATCGCTCAGCAGAGCAGCCATATCAAGTCCGGCAGAGTCGACAAACTCGTCGTCAAACATATCTGCTGGTGGCGTTTCAGGCTGGAGAGGTTTTGCGGCCTGCGGTTCTCTTAGCCCTTGCTCTACTTCATATTGTTCGAGTTCATGCTGTTCATCGAAAGACGCCTGCAAGGCTTCATCTTCGCTAAACTCTGGCAATGAGCTTGGATCAATACTCTCGAACTCAATATTCTGCTCACCATGAATAGATGCTGGTGCGGGTTCAGCCGGCTCCGCATCCACTTCATCGGCCGGGCTTTGTTCCGCTTCTGGCTCATGGCTATCAGCCTGAACAGCTTCGGCGGCCTGCTGCAATTGCTTAACAATATTATCAAGCGCCTGCTGCTCTTCATCTTCTGACAACGGCGATGATAGCTCCTCGAGCTCTTCCGCTTCAGGGTCATTAAAAGCCGCTTCTTCGTCAAACTCAGGCAGTTCATCAAGGGTTAACGGTTCCTGCGAGGCATCGAGTAAATCATCAACAGATTGATAATCAGAGTCATCAACAGCAGACGGAGCTTCAGGAGCTAGCTCTTCAGTTACGGATTCATCTGATGCCAGATCAGGAGCGACAACATTTTCTGGCTGGGCAGCTTCGGCAGCCTGTTGCAGCTGCTTAACAATATTATCAAGCGCCTGCTGCTCTTCATCTTCTGAAAGCGAAGGCGATAGGTCCTCTAACTCTTCTGCTTCCGGATCATTGAATGCGGCCTCTTCGTCAAACTCAGGCAGATCATCCAGGCTTAACGGTTCCGGCGCTTCCAGTTCAGGTTGCTTAGCAAGCGCTTCTTCCGGTTGCACTTCTTCCTGAGCTGGCTCTTCCGGCTCCCAGTCATCAAACGAAGCATCGAGTAAGTCATCAACTGATTGATAATCAGCTTCATCGGCCATTGCCGGAATATCAACGTTCAGGTCTTCTGACGCCAGATCTTCAACAGCTTGGTCTTCTGTTACAGATGTCTGAGGCTGCACGGCTTCGGCAGGCTGCTGTAGCTGCTGTAGCTGCTGAACAACATTATCAAGCGCTTGCTGCTCTTCATCAAACTCAGGCAAATCATCCAGACTTAATGGTTCAGGCTGTTCATCCTGAATGTCATTTTCCAGAACGTCGCTTTGATGAGGCTCTTCTACCGGAGACGGTACTTCCGAAGCCAACTCTGCCCCATTCGAGGTGTCTAGTTGCTCATCAATAAAATCATAGTCAGGCTCATCTACAGATACCGGAGTTTCAGCCTGAGGCTCAGAGAGCGGCTCTGGTTCAGCCAAGGCCACTTCGTCATTTGAAACTGGGAGTTCATCAGAATAGGCCTCAGTCAATACCGTTTCTTCTGGCTCGATCTCTGTTTCATCATCAACGCTTTCAATTGAACTTGGCTTATTTTCAACAGATTCTTCGCCATCATGCTCCTGAGTGACTGTATCTTCAGCGCCTTGCGCCTCAAGGCCAGGCTCTTTAACACCAAGCTCCTCAGCACCAGCGTCAATGGCATCAAGAACAGGGCCTTCCTGAACTGATTGCTCTGGCTGCTCCTCAAAGCTTTCCAATAGCTCATCAACACTACGGCCAAGCACTTCAACATCATCGGCTTCAGGTTCATCCAGCAACCCTTCAACATCCGCCAGCAATGCATCAATTTCATCGGCTTCTACCGGTTCTTGCTGTGAAAGTGACTCGTTTTCCTGTGGTTCTGCATCCGCTTCGCTATCTAACACTGGCTCCTGAGCAAGCTGTTGTTCTGGCTCCTGAGTGAGTGCATCAATAAGCTCCTGCTCTTGAATAGATTTTGCAACAGGCTCAGCCTGAGGTTCCGGGTCCGGCTCTGCGGGCTGATCATCCAGCGCCTCATTGAATATCTCGGCAAAGGCCGACTGTTCAGGCTCAGGGAAATCGGCATCAGGTGTTTGCTGTTGCTGCGATAAGGCGTCTTCGTTGTCGGGTACCGGCTCAAACTCAGGGTCTGAAAAATCAGTCTCGAACATCTCGGGCTCTGACACATCAGAACCTACACTATCACCAGGCTGTTCGGCGATAGCTTGCTGTTCGTCGATAGCTTGATCGATGCCCTGTTGTTCATCAATAGCAGGCGGTTCATCTAAGCCTTGCGGTTCATAAGTGCCAAGCGTCTCATCCAGGCCTTGCGGTTCAGGTTCCGAGGTCGATAGCTCAGGAAGGCTGCTGTGCTGAGCAAGAATATCATCCAGCAGGTCCGTGCTATTCTCGTCAATAACGACATCATCAAGGTTCAGCTCGTCTTCATCTTTGAGCTTAGTATCGGATGTTGCTAAACCATCGTTGTCAACATCATCAAGGTCGTCATCAAGATCATCAACCAACTCGTCCAGTAATGCTGTGCTGTTCTCATCAATAGATACGCTCGGATTGAGCAGATCATTGGTGTCATCATCACCAAGTAATTCATCAAGTAGTGCTGTACTGTTTTCCTCGACCTCGACTTCAACCTCAGTGCTTAACTCATCGTCTTCTTCTATCAACTCATCGAGCAATGCCGTACTGTTCGCTTCAAACAAAGCGTCAATATCGTCTTCATCAACCGCTTCAGACTCAACGGCAAACATCGCATCAGCATCGGCTAGCGCCTGATCAACGGCGGCCTGCTGCGCAGCCTCTTCGACAGCATCAGTTTGTTCTGAACTGACCGGCGACGGAGATTCCGGAGTCTCTTCCACCTCAACCGAATCAAACAATGAATCCAGATCATCCTGATCAACCACCTGCTGACTTGCATCGTCTTGTGCAGGCTGATCGTGACTGTCCTGTTCCATTTCAACTTCTGACAGCAGATCATCCAAGATAGACTGGTCAAGCAGCCCATCCTCAATCTTCTGCTCTCCGAGCAAATCGTCATCCAAGCCAACCGTGCTGTCATCGGAAAGATCAAAGCTGTCTTCATCGTCGGCTTCGCTTTGAAGCGACTGTTCCCACATTGCGGCCAGAGCTTCATCCGAATTAGGCTCTGAGGACTGCTCCATTTCATCCAGCGCCCGCTCCATGTCCTGGAGTCCAATCGCCTGCTCATCACCTTTCACAGAAATGCTGCTCGGGGTCAGACCGCTGTCAATCTCGAATTCATCGCTACTATCTGTAGACAAATCGAGCATATCAATGGAATCGACTTCTCTATCCTGCTCGCCAGAGAAGAGGCTCTTTTCAGGATCATCAAACAGCGAATCGTCATCGCCCCCGAAAAGATCATCAATATCATTGTCATCGCTGAGCGGAAGCTCCGGGTTAACCGCATCATCCTCAGGAGGAGGGACCATCGCAGGCTTTTGTTCCGGGCTGTCTAGGGATTTAACCTCATCGTCACCCTCTTTCTTGCGTCTTAGCATGAAGAAAGCCAGTGCACCGGCAATCAGTGAACCTGGGAGGAAGGCAACTGCCGCTAACGCCCATGGGTTGGCTATCAGGCTATCAATCCATGACGTTTGAACAACAACAGGCTCAACCTGCTGGACCTTCTGTTGCTGAATGAACCCTTTGATTTGCTCTCTAAGGATCTCATCACTGCTGATCTGATCCTTCAATGCCGTAACTTCGTGCTGCATCTCAGCGAGGCGAACTCGCAATAAATGATTGCTTTCCAGAAGCTTGGTCATTTGGACGTCAGACGCATCCAGCTGCGCCTGAAGAGCCGTAGGCTTAAGCGGAATCCCCCCTTTCGGGCTTTGCGGCACCGACGACGAACTAGCCTCGCGGCTCTCTTTAGGAGCGGCTTGACTCACCACCTCTTCTTTGGCGACATCTGGCTTGGGAATCGGCTGGGCAACAACAGTTGGTGCTGGTGTATTTACTCTTGGTGCCGGGGCGCTAGATGGTGCAGACGAGGATGTCTGACGTGACTGACGGCGCTGGTCTGCGGCCAGGCGACGCTTAACGCTATCAATGTTTTCCTGACGGATCTGTCCCAGGCTCGGAATAGTCAGCACGCTGCCGGGGATCAGGCCATGAATATTGTTTTGTTCGAAAGCCTGTGGATTGGCGCGGTGGATCGCACCGATGACCTGATAGACCGACACCTGATTGTTCGGGCGGTTACGGGTAGCAATAGACCACAGCGTCTCATTATTGGCCGTCGGCCCATAGCGAGTCGCAGAGGCACGGTTTGTTGAGGTATTCCGAGCCGTCTCAACAATCGTTGCAGGCTGCTCGTCAGCAGCAGGGCCAACAATACGTACCGTATTGGCCTGGACCGGTATATGGAAGGCTGCACTGGCGAAAATAACCGGTAATAGTATGCGTTTTATCATAGTCGATAGGTCAGACACTGCCTGCTGTCCTCTCTGGCAGGGAATAATAAAGTCGTTTCGAGTATCGCGTGAATTGAACCGACAATCGAAATCATGGCGCTAAGCATAATGAATCTATCGACCACACATCAAGA
This sequence comes from Photobacterium alginatilyticum, assembly GCF_009910675.1. Classification (GTDB taxonomy): domain Bacteria; phylum Pseudomonadota; class Gammaproteobacteria; order Enterobacterales; family Vibrionaceae; genus Photobacterium; species Photobacterium alginatilyticum. The sequence continues at coordinate 209,655 of NZ_RSEJ01000002.1, forward strand.
CTCTTGAGCGGTAATTGAGGGTTGTTGCTCAAAGGAAGGGCCCCAGCATCAACAATACTTAATGTAGTCAAAGAAAATTCCTCCCTCTTTCAAGGGAGTGGCGGAAAGAGGCTTCAACCCCACCCTAACCCTCCCCTTCATAAGGGGAGGGAACAAGTACGTGAGAATTACAGGTACTCTTCAATCAGTTTCTCGGCAATCTGTACACTGTTTGTTGCTGCGCCTTTACGGACGTTATCAGCAACAACCCACATGTTCAGACCACACGGATGACTGATGTCTTCACGGATACGGGCAACCATAACATGGTCTTTTCCTGTTGCATCACCCACCTGAGTCGGATAGTCATTACCGTGGAATACTTCAATGCCTTCTGCATTTTCAAGCAGGCTGATAGCCTCCTCGACATGGACCGGCTGGCATGTTTCCACATGTACCGCTTCGGCATGGCCATAGAACACAGGGACGCGAACACAGGTCGGGTTAACGCGGATATTATCATCACCCAGAATTTTCTGAGTTTCCCACACCATTTTCATTTCTTCTTTGGTGTAGCCGTTATCCATAAACTCATCAATGTGTGGCAGACAGTTAAAGGCAATTTGCTTGTCGTAAGCCTTGTTTTCCGCCGGCAGGCCGTTTAGCAGCTTAGCCGTTTGTCCCGCCAGCTCGTCAACACCCTTCTTGCCCGAGCCTGAAACCGACTGGTAAGTGGCAACATTGATGCGCTCGATACCATACGCTTCGTGGATTGGCTTAAGTGCCACCAGCATCTGGATAGTCGAACAGTTCGGGTTGGCAATAATGTTTCGGTTCCGGTAATCAGCCAGCGCATGCGGGTTTACTTCCGGCACCACCAAAGGTACATCGTATTCGTAGCGGAAGCGTGATGTATTATCAATCACCACCACGCCGTGATCAGCAGCAATCGGTGCCCAACGGTCAGACGTTTCCGCACCGGCAGAGAATAGTGCAAGCTGCACCTGACTCCAGTCAAATTCTTCTACATCTGTAACACGAACACTCTTGCCCTTAAAACGCAACGTGTTGCCTGCGCTACGCTCGGATGCTAGCAAATATAGATTGCGAACAGGAAAATTGCGTTCCTCTAGAACTTCGACGATGGCCTCACCGACAGCACCTGTTGCGCCGAGTACGGCAATATCAAATTCCTGGCTCATGGAGTTTCCTCTACTGTAAAACCTAATTTAGCCAGCGACTCTACCCCAAAACCCGTCTCTCCGGCTACTGTAATTGCGCTATATTCGCGCCGATCCCAATAATTTTTTCTCATCAGGTCAAAAGCCGCAGCCATCTGTTGATCGTTCCCCGCACTTTGGATCATTTCACGACGAAACAGGGCATCATCTTTGCGGACATCATAGATAAGCTGGATCAGGGCAAATAAATCATCTTCTTGCCACTTATTACTCAGCTGCACGAAGGGGATCGGTGCCACAGGCAACAAACTGGAGGCCGACACCTGCTTATCGAGGCCAAGGAACTCACAATAGCGATTAAACACCATCGTGGTCCCCCGCGCCTTGCCCTCAAGGCCATAGCCGGCAATATGCGGGGTCGCAAACGACAGCAATGGCAATAAATCGAGATCCACCAGCGGCTCATGCTCAAAAACATCCAACACAGCGGTTAACGGCTTTCCTTCTCCACTGCTGGCCTGTTGCAGCGCCACTTTCAATGCCTGATTATCAACAACAGGACCGCGCGCGGCATTAATCAGTATGGCTCCCGGTGCCAAGGTGTCCAAAAAGGCTTCATCAACCAGGTGGTAAGTCGGGAAGTCACCGTCACGAGTGATTGGCGTATGCAGTGTGATGACATCACACTGTGTCTGTATCGTTTCTAACGAGTGGAATTGACGGCTATCGCCCTGCTGCTCTTTTAAAGGGTCATTGAGCAAATAACGGATCCCCAATCCATCAAGGCACCGGGCCAGGTAAGTGCCCACATTACCGGCTCCAACAATACCGATAGTTTTGTCAAAAACCGAAAAACCGTGCTGCTGCCCCAACACCATCAAGCTGCTGAGCACATATTCCGCCACACCGACCTTGTTACATCCGGGCGCGGCAGTAAACGTGATGCCTTGCTGTTCAAGCAACGCCTGATCGACATGATCCTGCCCGGCCGTAGCCGTTCCGACAAAGCACAACTTATCGGCTTTTTCTAGCAACGACTTGTTCACTTTGGTCACTGAACGGATCATTAGGGCATCGACGCCGATGAGATCATCCGACGTTAACGTCCGACCCGGCTTCGTCACAACCTCGCCCAGCTGGCTGAATAAATCGGCCGCATAAGGCATGTTTTCGTCAATAAGGATTTTCATTGGGGTTAGATCCAAGTATCGAGTATCGAGTGCGAATTCAAGAAACTCATTGTACTGTCAAGCCATTGCTTTTCCTAGAGCTCTGAGATCTGCCGTCTGCAAGTCATTAATATGAATCAAACTTTTCTGCTCTTATTACTTGCTCCTCGAAACTCGGCTCTAAAAGCTCTCTTCTCACCTTTGTTTTTCCCGGGCACTAGGTTCTAAGATCTCGCTCCTGCTTCAGACATAAAAAAACCCGGCATAGCGCCGGGTAAAAAAATCCAGGTTATAAAAAACACTCGCTTCTGCAATAGACAGCTCCCGCAAAAGAAAATACTATTCACATAAGCTAATGTCGCGTCTGTCTAATAGGCACTGGCTATAGAAACAGCAATCTTCGAAGTCTCGCAAAGTCGTCTTAGATTGGTTCTTAGCCAGTGCCGTCCCGGAAAAAGATAAAAGGGGTTTAGGGGCGAGTCATGAGTGTCGAGTTTCAAGGTGAGCCTAACTCGTCTTTTCTCGATACTCGTCCCTCTATCTCATATTTCGAACCCCGTATCTCTATTCTCTCCCGAAGGCTTAACCTTCGTATTTCTTAATCACTAGTGTTGCGTTCGTACCACCGAAACCGAAGCTGTTAGACATCACAGTTTTCAGCGGTTGCTCACGGGTTTCAGTAACAATATCCAAGCCTTCTGCCGCCGGATCCAAGTTATCAATATTGATACTTGGCGCGACAAAGCCGTTATCCAGCATCAGTGTTGAGTAGATAGCTTCATGTACACCAGCGGCACCCAGAGCGTGACCAGTCATCGCTTTAGTCGCAGAAATAGCCGGGCTATTTTCACCAAACAATTCCTGGATCGCACCTAGCTCTTTCACATCACCAACAGGTGTTGAGGTACCATGGGTGTTGATGTAGTCAACCGGCTCGTCAAGATCCTGCATTGCCATCTTCATACAACGCACCGCACCTTCGCCAGAAGGCGCTACCATGTCGTAACCATCTGATGTCGCACCATAGCCTACGATTTCACCGTAGATTTTCGCGCCACGAGCAAGAGCATGCTCAAGCTCCTCGACAACCAGCATACCGCCGCCACCAGAGATAACGAACCCGTCACGGTCAGCATCATAGGTACGAGAGGCTTTCGTTGGATCGTCATTGTACTTGGTCGACAACGCGCCCATCGCATCGAACATCATGGTCAGCGTCCAGTCCAGCTCTTCACCGCCACCGGCGAAAACCACATCTTGCTTGCCTAGCTGGATAAGCTCCAGTGCGTGGCCGATACAGTGTGCAGATGTTGCACATGCTGAACTCATGGTGTAGTTCACACCACGGATTTTAAACGGTGTCGCCAGACAGGCTGATACTGTCGATGACATGGTACGAGGCACCATATAAGGACCGACACGCTTCACGCCTTTCTCGCGTAAAATATCAACGGCTGCAGCCTGGTTATAAGAGGATGCGCCACCCGAACCCGCCACTAGGCCAGTACGGTCATTGGAAACTTGTTCTTCAGTCAGGCCGGCGTCTTCAATTGCCTGCTCCATAGACAAATACGCAAATGCTGCTGCATCGCCCATGAAACGCATTTTTTTACGGTCGATATGCTCAGACGGGGTCATCTTTAAGTCGCCCCAAACATTGCTTCGCAGCTTCATTTCTGCGAACTGTTCAGAGAAGTTGATACCGGATTTACCCGTTTTCAAAGACTCCAGCACTTCTTTAACGTTGTTACCAATGCTGGATACGATACCCATGCCTGTAATTACGGCTCGTTTCATGATGAATTCCTACTGTCATTTAACGCTGATGATAATAACGGGTTTATTCACAGAAAGTGGTCAGCTTTCCCTACTATCAGGTACAATCCCCGTCAATTTCACTTTATTTAATCGTTAATGCTTCTGTTTCTGTAGCTTAGCCAATCAGATTCAGACCATCACGATATCTGTTACACCATTTACATGAGGTTTCCCTTTGTCTGAGTTGTCTAACAAGCGCATTGAAAATGCCATTCTTGACTGGAACGAGTCCGGTACCCCGGTATCCAATGACTTTGACGATGTTTATTTCTCCAATACCAATGGGTTGGAAGAAACACGCTATGTTTTTCTCAAACAAAATGGCTTACCCGAACGTTGGGAAACCTTCAACCGTCGCCGCTTTGTCGTGGCCGAAACCGGCTTTGGTACCGGGCTCAACTTCCTGGCTGTCTGGCAATGGTTCAAAGCCTTTCGCAAGGCTAACCCGGATGCAGCCACCAAAGAGCTTCACTTTATCAGCTTTGAGAAATTTCCGGTTACCAAAGCCGATTTAATCAAGGCACACCAGTCCTGGCCCGAGCTGGCCGAACTAGCCGAACAGCTCCATGCCCATTACCCGCCAGCCGTTGCCGATTGCCAGCGTATTGTGCTGGAAGACGGCATGATCACCCTTGACCTTTGGTTTGGCGATATCAAAGAGTGTATGCCTCAAGTATGGACCAATGATGACGGTATCGTGGATGCCTGGTTCTTAGATGGTTTCGCGCCGAGCAAAAACCCGGAGATGTGGAATCAGAACCTGTTTGACGGCATGGCCAAACTGGCGCGCGTCGGTTGTAGCACCGCCACATTCACCGCAGCTGGCTTTGTTCGACGCGGCTTGATCGACGCTGGTTTCGAAATGAGCAAGGTGAAGGGCTTTGGCACCAAACGGGAAATGCTGGCAGGCACACTAACCCAACGCCAGCACCAGGCGAACTATAAACCTTGGTATGCACGCACCAGCGCTGAACATACCCGGAATATAGCGATTATCGGTGGCGGTGTCGGCTCGGCAACCACGGCATTATCGCTGGTTCGCCGTGGAATGGACGTTACCTTATATTGTGCCGATCCTCTGCCGGCTGAAGGCGCCTCGGGGAATCGCCAGGGCGCAGTCTATCCTCTGCTTAATGGCTCTAACGATGCGTTGTCTCGCTTCTTTGCTCCGGCCTTCCTCTATGCCCGTCAGTTTGTCGAACAAGCTGCCGAGAAAAAATCCTTTGCCCATGACTGGTGTGGTGTCACCCAGCTAGCCTGGAATGAAACAGCAGAGAAAAAGCTCGGAAAAATGATGGAGGGCGGGTTTCCCAACACCCTGATCAGACAGCTAGATGCCGAGCAGACCGAACAAGTTACCGGCATCCCGTCGGCCCATAGCAGCGTAAGCTACCCGCTTGGCGGCTGGCTATGCCCGCAGGAGCTCACCTGCGCCCTCATTCAGCTAGCACAAGAAAGTGGTCGCTTGGTACTTAAAAGCAATACAGATATCTGCAAACTTACTCAGCACGATGATCAAATCGGCTGGGTACTCACTGATAGTGCGGCAAACCAATACCAACATGCAGCGGTTATTGTTGCCAACGGTCACCGTTTTGCAGAATTTGAACAAACTCAGGCCATTCCCGCCTATTCGGTCAGGGGGCAGGTCAGCCATATCCCCACCAATGATTCACTATCGCAGCTAAAAACGGTGCTTTGCTATGACGGCTACCTCACACCAGCCAACACTGCAACTCAAAGCCACTGCATTGGCGCCAGCTACCGCCGCGGCAGTACCGATCTAACATTCAGCGAGGAAGAGCATGCTGATAACAAGCAGCGACTGGTTGACTGCCTGCCTGATGCCAACTGGCCAGCAGAGATCGATATGGCTGATAAGCAGGCTCGCGTTGGCGTTCGCTGTGCCAGTCGTGACCACCTGCCGTTTGTCGGCGATGTTTGCAACTATGAGACATTGATCGAGCAATATGCTGATTTGAGAGAACAACAAGACAGCGCAGAGAGTGTTCCAACTTATCCGAACTTATATTCGATGATAGGCCTAGGCTCTCGCGGATTAAGCTCAGCTCCCCTACTGGGTGAACTGCTGGCATCACAGATCTGCGGCGATCCGCTGCCACTTCCTAATGATGTGCTTGATGCCCTGCACCCGGGACGGATGTGGGTACGCAGGTTGGTTAAAGGGAAGAAGCTGTAAGAGAAACAAGAACGGTGAGATAAGACATAGCGAATATGCCCCTCCCTCTTTTCAAGGGGGAGGCTGGGAGGGAGTTCGTTCAACCCCACCCTAGCCCTTAATGCCACTCGCTTAAGAGCGAGTGGCTTTTTCTCTACTGGGGTATTTAGCTGGTCTTTTTAACACTGCCCGTGGGTAAGATAGTCTCTTTCTTTTTCTCGGTAAGATTAACCTTTTACCATTTTCTCTCAGTGCTTTTAATTTCTTCGGTATCGTCCCTGGGCTTCGGCCATCACACCAGATAAACTCATCCTGTATTAGATAGAGAGCATTGATAAAACTGATCCGTAATGGCTCGACTTTGTGCTCTTTCGCCATCGCCGCCATTTCAAGCCGAACGATATTATAGGAGATTAAAATCCCCCAAATTTCCTGATAAATACCGTCTTTCTTTAAGCTTCTCAGAATGGGCTTGTTCGCCAGTTGGTACTGCTTGAGTTCACCGTATCCTTGCTCGATTTCCCAGCGTTGCCAATACACATCCAGTATCTCTTTTAACGGATAAGCCTTTGGACAGAGACAAGATGTGATAAAGCCTTTAATTTCCCCTTTAGGTGAAGGAATGAGAACAAGCCGGGCTCGCCATGTTTTCCCCAAGTATGGCGCTTGCTTTCGAGCCTGTGGGGAAATGGGCATTTCTATTAGATGGTCGTAATCTGTATAGGACTCAATAATTTCATAGTTCATCTTGGACTTAATTGGTGTAAGCCAGTGAGTATTTTCTCCACAGCCTTCCCAACTCATGAACAGCTCTGCTGACATGAAGCCTCTATCGAATAAGGTCAGCGAGTTATCTGGTGCCGAGCCTACCAATTGCTGAGCGTAATGGATTTCACTATTTGATACGGGGCCAAATGCGGCATCAGACAATACATGACTGCGAGTTGACATGAGAGTCACAGCTAAAACTGAAGGGAATGACGCCGAACGTTGCGCAAAGCCAAACTCTTGATTACTAGGTGTATTTTGCGCTTTAAATTGAGTTCCATCGACACTCAACACTTTTAGTCCACATACCTCATCGAATTTATGCTGTTTTTCCCATTGAGAAGCAGTCAGTTTGAACAGGTATCTTAAGGGCTCAAAACCCAGCTTTTCCTTTCCTTTGATTATACTGCTCGTCGCTAATGGTGGTAGTTCACCTTTAGCATCAGGAAAAGCAAGCTCTAACTTGTCACAAACATCCTGAATGGAACGGTTTCTAAGTAAACCGATACCTAGGACCAACCAGACTGCCTGTTCGGCAGGAAAACGCCGCCTTCGAACCGATGCCTTACCCGTTTGTTGTACCGCTTCTTCTATCCATTCAACAGGAATGTGTTTACTGAAAGCATCGATATAATGGTCTTGGCAAAACTCAGCGGTAATTTGCAGTTCTTTGGAAAATTCAGACATAAAAAATCGGCCACAACTATAGTTGTGACCGATTATGTAGCCTTGGAAGGATCGTTCAACTAATTAAAACGATCGGCATTAACCCTAGCCCTCCCCTTCATAAGAGGAGGGAACTAAAACCGAATAATTCCTACTCCGCCTGAACAGTTACCGGTGGTGCCGGATCGTCACCGCCGCCGGTATCTGACACCGCCACACCAATAACGATTGCAGCTACACCCACAGCTAATACTGTCGCCGTTAAACCACCCGCAGAGGCCGCCATCGCGGTATCAATTCCGGCAGCCGTTCCCTTAGCTTCAGCCGTAGCTTGAGAAGCCGCATTCACCGATGTAGCCGTCGAGGTATTAGTCGCAGCTCTAGAGGCTGATTGCGAACTAGTCGCGTCTGCCGCACATGCAGACATGCTCATCATCCCGGCACAAAAAAGTGCAATTATTGATTTATTCATATCATCCCCGAATACATAAGCGAGTTTATTGATATGAGTGTAAGTATAGGAGAGTTACCGGGATTGAGGGGCGAGTTAGCTAGGAGATTTTGATAGTCTCAAAGATGAGAAAGTGATAAGGGTAGGACAAAAAGAAACGAAATGTGAGACGAGAAAGCAAGAAGGCGAGAAAGCCAGTTAAATTTGTTAACCGTCTGTCTCGCCACTCTCTTCTCGGTACTCGAACTTGATGTTCGCGAATCAATCTTCTCCGAACAAATCGCGGGTATAAATCTTATCGACAACGTCTTCCAACTCTGACGCCATACGGTTTGAAACAATCACGTCTGACATGAGTTTGAACTGCTCAAGGTCAGTGATCACCTGGGAGTTAAAAAACTCCTCTTCCTGTAACACAGGCTCATACACAACAACCTCTATACCTTTCGCTTTAATACGTTTCATGATGCCCTGAATTGAAGAGGCTCGGAAGTTATCAGAACCACTCTTCATGATCAGCCGAAAAATACCCACCACGTTCGGCCGCTTGCTGATGATCGAATCGGCAATAAAATCCTTACGGGTTCTGTTCGCCTCCACAATAGCGCCAATGATATTGTTCGGCACTTCCTGGTAGTTTGCCAGTAGCTGCTTGGTATCCTTTGGCAAGCAGTAACCACCGTAACCAAAAGACGGGTTGTTGTAATGAGAACCGATGCGAGGATCTAACCCTACCCCCTCAATGATCTGGCGACTGTCGAGGCCATGTTTTTCAGCGTAAGAGTCCAGCTCGTTAAAGTAAGCCACCCGCATAGCAAGATATGTATTAGAAAATAGTTTTACCGCCTCGGCTTCGGTCGATTCCGAAAACAACACCTCAATATCTTCTTTTACCGCCCCCTGTACCAAAAGCTCTGCAAAACGCTTTGCACGCTCTGAGCGCTCACCCACGATAATCCGAGAAGGATAAAGATTATCTAACAGTGCCTTCCCTTCACGCAGGAATTCAGGCGAAAAAATAAGGTTCTCACAACCGAGCTCTTGTTTGATTCGCTCGGTATAACCAACAGGTACCGTAGATTTGATGACCATCACCGCTTCGGGATTGACTACCATCACATCTTTAACCACACTTTCGACCGAGGAGGTATCAAAGTGATTTGTCACCGGATCATAGTCGGTCGGTGTCGCGATGATCACATACTCAGCTTTCTCATAAGCACACTGCTTATCAATCATGGCAACTAAGCTTAAGTCTCGCCCCGCCAAGAACTCGCTAATTTCTTTATCCTCGATAGGAGAAATTTGCTGATTGATTAGGCTTACTTTGTCTTCAAGAATATCAAGAGCTATCACGTCATTGTTCTGTGCTAACAACACGGCATTAGACAGCCCGACGTACCCTGTTCCTACAACAGTAATATGCATTACTAAACCTCAAATCATTCAATTTTCAGCTTTTAGGGAATAATTCATATTCTAACAATACTTATAAAGCACTGTATAAGGTCACTATTGTAGAGTAGTCGTTTTAACGCTTTATGACATGAATATTTAACTCGTCTTAAAATTATCCGACCAATAAATCCTGCGTTTCGGTTGCTGTTACGATGATCTCGCAATCAGGTTTTATCACAGCCAATTGTTGAGCCAAGGCTTCCTGTGCGGCAACATCACCATGGACAATCCGAATTTGCGACGGACCGTGCTTGATATTAGCCACAAACTGAACCAAATCGTCTTGATCGGCATGAGCAGAGTACCCCGACAGCGAATGGATAGCAGCATTCACATCTACCTGACGATTATTAATATCAACAGATTTAGGCTGCTCCAAAAGCTGGCGTCCCAAAGTCCCTCTCGCCTGGTATCCTACCATCACTACATCCGTTTGGGATTCAGGCAACAAGGCTTCAAGATAGTTCATAATCCGGCCACCAGCACACATACCGCTTGCAGCCACAACAATCGCAGGTTCTCCAGTCGCTTTCAGTCGATTAACAAGCGCAATATGATCAGAGTGCTGATTGATCGTCACGCATTGCTCAAAAGATAAGGGATGCCGCCCGCTGATCACCCGCTGCTTGGCCTCTTTCGCCCATAGCCGCTGGAACGTCACATACTGCTGCGTCACTTCCATTGCCAACGGAGAGTCCAGGATCACAGGAAGTTGGTGCCATTTCACTGTTGAATCAACTTGCTTGGAGATACCTGTCATTGCCTTAGCAATCAAACTCTCTATATCGAACAGCAGCTCCTGAGTACGACCTACACTAAATGCTGGGATCAATATTGCCCCGCCATCTTTAAGAGAACGGTCAACGAGTGAGGATAAGTGCCGCTCTCGCAAACAGACAGACTGATGCTGCTTGTTACCATAAGTGCTTTCTATTACCAGTGTATCAACCTGTTCAGGTGGTTGAGGGTCAACATGCAATGGAGTATCAGAGGGACCAAGATCACCGGAGAAAACGACTTTACGCCCGCAGGGGGGATTCACCATCCCATCTTCCGGCAATACAAGCTCGATATAGGCCGACCCCAGAATATGGCCGGCAGGACGAAAGCAGATACTTACCAACTCACTGCTAGGCAAAACCAACTCGACACGACAATCAAAAGGAATAGGCTTTAAAAGCTGCTGTACCAATTGTGTAAACCTGCTGCACTGAACCTTATTCAGCCCAAGGTGGATTTTTAGGCCATCCTCCAGCATTAACGGCAATAACGCAGCCGTAGCCTCTGTCGCATAGATGGGGCCACGGAAACCCGCCGCCAATAACCAGGGCAAACGCCCAACATGATCGATATGGCAATGTGTCAGCAATAGCGCACGTATATGCTCTATCGGAAAATCAATATCTAGCAGACGCCCGCCTTCCTCTCCCTGGAACAAGCCGCAATCAATCAGTAGTCCGTAATTACCGATTCGTATCTCATGACACGAGCCCGTAACGCCAGTACGAGCGCCATGGTGGATAATGTTCACTTTATTGCCCTGTGGTTTGTGAGCCTGAATCGATGATGGCAAAAGCATAACGAAGGGTAAGCATGCACAATATTTTGCTAGAGACATATCACGGAAAAAAAACCATTCATGCGAGCGATATAGTACTAGGGGAAAGATAAACGTGATAAACGGCAGCCAACAGTCTTAAAAAAAAGACAATAGCAATTTTGACACACTTTGCATTGATACATAAAATTTCACTAAGCAATGTACAATAAAATAGTGCATTGCCAATTCGACAAGACTAGTAAAAAATTTTAAAAAGACACAATAAACATATCTAAAACGTTACCTTACTCGCTTTTACCAATTAAGCTAACCACTTATTGCATATGTAACTTTAATGTCATCCGTAATAGATATAACATGTGTCAGTTTTTTGCTTATATCTAAAAGGTCATCCCTATGGACAGTGGACTTGCTCTGATTTTTATCTTCTCTTTCGCCAGCCTGTTTGTGCTACGAAAGGTAGCGAAAAAGATCCAGCTCGTCGACGTTCCATCAGGAAGGAAGCAACACCTTGGAAGCATTCCTCTTATCGGCGGTCTCGCGATTTTTGGCACCGTAACGCTTGCGCTATTCATGACGCCAGACCTTGCCAGAGACACTAACCTTTACCTGTTCTGTGCTTCGGTACTGGTTTTCACTGGCGCGATAGATGACAAATACGACATTAGCTTCAAAGCGCGACTTGTCATCCAGGTAATGATGTCTATCATTATGATTAAATTTGGTAGCCTGTACCTCGCAAGCCTCGGTAATTTACTGGGCTTCGGCAACTTAACCTTAAACACTCCATTGAGCTACCTTGTCACGACTCTAGCCGTGCTCGGAGCCATTAATGCCTTTAACATGGTTGATGGCATAGACGGGCTGCTAGGCGGGCTGGCTACCGTCACCTTTTCATCACTCGGCTATCTGTTCTGGCTAGACCATCAACTCGATCTTTATCATTTCTGTTTGGTTATCGTTATCGCAACGATACCCTATGTCATGCTCAACCTTGGTTTTCCACTCGGGCAGCGCTTCAAGGTATTTATGGGCGACGCCGGAAGCGTATTCATTGGCTTCACCGTCATTTGGCTTTTGGTCAACGGGACTCAGGGTGAAAGCACACCACTTCGACCTGTAACGGCATTGTGGTTAATTGCGCTTCCACTTATGGATATGACAACCATAATGATCCGGCGTATCCGCAAAGGCCAGTCACCTTTCAAACCAGATCGTGAGCACCTTCACCATATTTGCCAACGCATTGGCCTCTCCCAAAGAATGACCCTGCTTGCGATATGTGGCTTGGCATCACTGTTTGCATATATCGGCGTGCTTGGTGAGCAAGCGAAGGTGAGTGAATCAATCATGTTCAGCGCCTTCCTCACGCTATTCGTGACCTACTACTTGTCTATCACACATATTTGGCGGATCACGGCATTTCTTCGCAAGATCAACATCAATATGACAGAAATATTCAGTAAAAGAGCTAACAGAGAAAACAGAAGCTAATTAACCCTCGCTAAAACTAACATCTTGAAATGGCTTAGGTAAAAACAGTAACCTCTATAGATCACATAATCTTAAGCCGTCTCACAACTGCTACTTACATCCTCTGATAGAAAAGCTACACTTCATTGATGCTCCACAGTGGCACAGCTGTGTTTTCAGTGACTTAAGCCGATATCGCGTTACGGTCAAATTACCGAAAGCATGACTATAGCAAGAGCTCTGTTAGTGGAAGGATGTATGCAAAAAAGCACAACTTTCAACTGGAGTGTAGAAAAACTTCTTGATGCAATCTTCGAGGCAGGCTTTATATACCTGTTGAAGGGGGCTCTATTTCTTGACGAGCTTGAAAAATACGACAGACAATCGAAGGCGATGAGGCGAGAAGATAGAAGGCAGGAATATTTGAAGTAAGTAGAACAATGTTCATTAAAGCACTTAATAGCAATAAGCCCTGTTGTTATTTAGCCAATTACAACAGGGCATAAGTACGAACACTCTTAGCTACCGCATATATTTTATTTTTCTGAGTTTGTTTGTTGTGGAGCTTGACTTTGCGTTTCTAAACTAAAATCAATGGGTCTATTCGTGCCAAACAGCTTATGGATAAAGGTAATAATACGCCAGATATGGCTGATCACAAAGAAGTAAACCGCAAACACACCTAAGAAGCTAGCAAACATTACTGATTCACTGATCTTCTCCATATCAGACCAAATACCAACACCTGCCATGACGATAGCCATTGTACATATCACAAACAGCGACATACCTGACGAAAGCCCAATACGCTGACAAATATGGTGAAGGTGCTCACGATCCGGTCTAAACGGTGATTGGCCTTTACGAATTCGGCGGACCATGATTGTTGCCATATCCATCAGAGGAATCGCTATAACCCATAGAGCTGTTACCGGGCGAATATAGGTATTATTCTCACCTTGAGTCGCTTCAATCAGCAACCAAATCACAGTGAAACCAATAAAGATACTACCAGCATCCCCCATAAAGACCTTAAACCGGCGCCCTAGTGGGAAGCCCAAGTTTAACATAATATATGGCACAATTGCAGTCACGATCAAACCACAAGTCATGGCCAAATCCATGTTCCCATCAACTAAGAACACGAAGCCAAGCGCACCGAAAGTTACAGATGCCAAACCGCCAAGTAGCCCATCAATTCCATCGACCATATTGAAAGCGTTAATCGCACCGATAACACCAAGTACGGTAATAAAGTAACTTGCAGCAACGGATAACTCGATAGCTTCACTGCCCATCAAGTAACCCAAATTATGCAAGCTCTTATCACCAATCAGCATCATCGCAAACGACACACCAGCCTGAATAATAAGTCGCAGCTTGAAGCTAATATCGTAGCGATCATCAATAATACCAGTAATCACCAAAATCGTGGCACAAACTAAAAACATAATTGTATCAGGCGTTATGTCAGAAAATATCGTAAAAGCGAAAGATAACGTAGTAAAAATAGAGACCCCACCAACAAGAGGAATAACCCCTTGATGGTGTTTACGAGCATTTGGTTTATCGACCAAACCAATACGCTTTGCCACTTTTCGAAATATGAATAGGCTGCAAAACGAAGCGAGAAAAACAAAAATATAAGCGGTAGGCATAAAGTTACTTTTTAATTTTAAGGTTCGAGGTTTCTGGTCCGAGTAAATTATGATGACAATACTTATTAACCAATTCCCCCTAGCTGGATAACTTTAATGTTTTTTCACCACAGTTCATAATCTTCGGGTGTATTCTAAAATCTTTTTCCAGAGTTTATATCGTAGATTATATTCAATTAAAGTATTTAAACATCTGAGTTTATCACCACCGTCATAGAGCTTACCAACCATATGGAATGCTTTAACAGTTTATTCAACCTTTGCAGTCATAAAATGAAACTCACCACGAATAAGGGATGCATCACCACACTCTACAACACCAGATTTAGAAATATAAGCCTAGGCACGGCCCAATCATGAACACATTGATAGCATTACGACCAAGAGACACGCTATTCCCACAAGAATGTATAAATAACGCTAAATTCTGAAAAACATGCCAATAGACCTAGGTATTAGCAAAATTCAAGTTTATGCGATTTAGTCGCTACCGAACAGATCACGGGTATAAACTTTGTCCACCACATCTTCAAGCTCAGTGGCCATACGGTTAGATACAATCACATCCGACATTGCCTTGAACTCTTCCAAATCTGAAATTACCGTAGAGTGGAAGAACTCTTCGTCTTCTAACACTGGTTCATACACAACGACCTCGATACCCTTAGCCTTGACGCGCTTCATAATGCCTTGGATACTGGATGCACGGAAGTTATCAGACCCCGACTTCATAATTAGGCGATAAATACCCACTTTCTTTGGGTTACGGCTGATAATAGAATCGGCAATAAAGTCCTTACGAGTCGTATTTGCATCAACAATCGCCCCAATTAGACAGTTTGGTACATCTCGGTAATTAGCACGAAGCTGTTTGGTATCTTTCGGTAAGCAATATCCTCCATAACCAAATGATGGATTATTGTAGTGGTTGCCTATGCGAGGATCTAACCCTACACCTTCAATAATCTGGCGCGCATGTAAGCCATGAGATTCCGCGTAAGAGTCCAACTCATTAAAGTAAGCAACACGCATAGCGAGGTAAGTGTTTGAAAAGAGTTTCACCGCTTCTGCTTCCGTTGAATCAGTGAATAGAACATCAATGTCTTTTTTTATCGCACCTTCAATCAACAAATCGGCAAATAATCGAGCACGCTCGCTACGCTCACCCACGATAATACGAGATGGATAAAGATTATCGTATAATGCACGGCCCTCACGAAGAAATTCAGGAGAGAAAATGATATTATCACATTCTAGTTTTTCTTTAATCTGCTTAGTGTAGCCGACAGGAATCGTGGATTTAATAACCATCACCGCACTAGGATTAATTTCAATAACATCCTTAATTACTGCTTCAACAGATGAAGTATTGAAGTAATGATGTTCTGCATCGTAATCTGTTGGCGTAGCAATCACAACGTAATCAGCATTTTTATATGCTAATACTTTATCTAATGTAGCCGTAAAATTCAGCTCTTTTTTGTTTAGAAAATCTTCAATTTCCATATCCGCAATTGGTGATATTTTATCATTGAGTAGTTGTACCTTATCTTCGATAATATCTACAGCAATGACCTCGTGATGCTGGGCTAACAGCATCGCATTTGACAAGCCAACATAGCCTGTACCTGCAATAGCGATTTTCATGATCTTTACCTTATTTTCTAAAAATTGCCCTATATGCGTAAAAAGAAAAACATTCCAACGATTTTTTAAATGACAATTTTTCAATTTCTCTATAAATTTGCCATTGCCTTTTAGCTTTCTTAATTTTATTGCGTGAAATTGAATTTGGTAAAATGCGATACTGAGTTAAAACATCATTTAGCACATATGCTCTTGAACCTGTTCTTAATAGCTTTAACCATAACGCATAATCCTGACCAGTCCTCAGTAATGGCATAGAAATATCATTAAACGCAATTCTTCGAAGCATCACTGTTGAACAACCCAACGTCGCCTTCTTTTTTAACATATCATGATAATCAAAGGATCCACTCTGATTACTATCAACCAATTTATCTAGTTTTTTGCCAGAACCATCAACTAATTCATACGCTGTAAAAGAAAAGTCGATCTTATCTCCCATAAAATGAATCTGTGATTCCAGCTTATTAGGTAACCAGAGGTCATCACTATCTATAAAGGCTAAAAAATCACCTTGAGCATGTTCGATTGAATTATTTCTTGATACCGCCGCCCCACTATTTTTTCTATTACAAAAAACCTTAACTCTATCATCATTATTAGATAAATATTCGAGCACTTTCAAAGTTTCATCTGATGAACAATCATCTGTAATAATCCACTCCCAGTTATGGTGTGTTTGATTAACAATTGACTCGTATGTTTGTATTATCCATTCTTCTGAATTATATGTAGGAGTAATAATAGAAACTTTCATATAGAACCTATAAAAAATAGGCTGTCATTCAACAGCCTGATATTCATAATTAAGATTATTACCGGCGAAGTAATTGTAGTAACTCTTCTGTCTTGTATTTCATTAATTGGATGTCATTACGAGATTCCACATTCAAACGAACAACAGGTTCTGTATTTGAGGAACGAAGATTAAAGCGCCACTCTTTAAACTCTAGACTAATACCATCTGTTTCATCAACGGTAAGCGCGTTTGGCTCAAATTTAGCTCGAACTCGTGCAATTGCCCCTTGCGGATTACGCAGTTTAGAGTTTATTTCACCCGAAGATGGATACGCTTCAATTCGCTCTTTTACCACTTCAGATAAATTCATACCTTTAACTGAAAGTAATTCAGCTACTAGCAACCAAGGAATCATGCCACTGTCGCAATATGAAAAATCACGAAAATAGTGATGAGCACTCATTTCACCACCATACACAGCATCTTCCTTACGCATACGCTCTTTTATGAAGGCATGACCTGTCTTCGACATTATTGGCTTACCTCCTGCAGCATTTACTACATCAATGGTGTTCCAACTTAAACGCGGATCATGGATAATTTTAGCACCTGCATCTTTTTGTAAGAAAGCTTCTGCTAATAAACCAACTATATAATAGCCTTCAATGAATTCGCCATGCTCATCAAAAAAGAAACAACGATCAAAATCACCATCCCAAGCAACTCCCATATCAGCTTTATGTTTGATGACAGCATTAGCTGTATCAGCCCGGCACTCTGGAAGCAATGGATTTGGGATACCATTTGGAAAGTGACCATCCGCTTCATGATGAATTTTGATAAATTCTACTGGTACATTTAATGCTCCAAAGCGTTTTTCGATTTCATCAATCACCTGGCCCGCGGTCCCATTACCAGCGTTCACTATCAACTTTATAGGCTTAATATTGTTCAGATTGATGTAAGTCATCAGATGATCAACATAGGGCACTAAGTTGGATTGCTTGATAAATGTTCCACGTTGAGTAACTTCTGGAAATTCATTCTTCTCAGCCAGTGCTTGAATATCATGAAGTCCGGTATCACCACTTATTGGCTTTGCATCTTCACGAACCAATTTCATACCATTGTAGTTTATAGGGTTATGACTGGCTGTAACTTCAATGCCACCATCAACTCCAAGGTTTTTAGTTGCAAAATAGACTTCTTCTGTACCAGTCATACCGATGTCAATAACATTAACACCAGAGTCCATTAAGCCTTCTGCCAAGGAAAGTTTAAGTTCTTCTGAAGTTAATCGTATATCACCTCCTACTACCACAGTTTTAGGTTGTAGATGCAGACCAAAAGCACGACCAATTCGATACGCTATATCATTATTTAATTCATCACCAAGCTGGCCTCGAATATCATATGCCTTAAAACAAGTGAGTTTACTCATTACTTATTAACTCCTACCATAGCGGTCTTCAAAGCGTACAATATCATCTTCTCCAAGATAGCTGCCCGTCTGAACTTCAATCATTTCCAAAGGAATTTTTCCAGGGTTTTCTAACGCATGAATAGTACCTAAAGGAATATAGGTAGATTCATCTTCAGTTACAAGAATGGTTTTCTCACCGATGGTTACTTTGGCGGTACCTGATACCACTATCCAGTGCTCAGAACGGTGATGGTGCATCTGAATAGATAGCTTTTCACCAGGTTTTACAGTAATACGTTTAACTTGATCTCGTTTGCCAAAATCAATCGAATCATACTTACCCCATGGACGATATACTTCACGATGAAGTTTATGCTCTACGCGATTTGCTTCTTTTAATTGCATTACAACAGATTTTACATCTTGCACCTTATCTTTAGCTGCAACCAGAACAGCATCTTTGGTCTCAACAATCACGAGGTTATCGATACCAACAGTCGCAATCAATTTGTTTTCGCCGTGAATATAACTGTTTGATGAATCAACTGTGATCACATCTCCTTTAGTTGCATTCTGATTAGCATCTTTATTTGATACTTCCCACAGCGCAGACCAAGAACCCACATCACTCCAACCAGCATCCATAGGCACTACCATTGCACTGTCAGTATTTTCCATTACAGCGTAATCAATCGAGTCATCAGGACATGCTTCAAATTCCGTTTTATCAACACGGATAAAATCCATGTCAGGAGCTGTGGCGGCCATGGATTTTTCGCATGCTCTTAGAATATCTGAGCGATGCTTTTTAAGCTCTTCAATATATCGAGATGCTTTAAACATGAACATGCCACTGTTCCAGTAATAGTTGCCACTTTCAAGATAGCCTTGAGCCGTACAAAGGTCTGGCTTTTCCACAAACTTATTCACAACAAAAGCATCATCTTCACTCGCATCTGCTTTAATGTAGCCATAACCCGTTTCAGGTGCAGTTGGAACAATACCAAAAGTAACTAACTGTCCGCTTTGAGCAAAAGGTATAGCATTTTGAACTGAAGACTGAAAAGCTTGATTGTTTTCTATCAGATGGTCTGCTGCAAGTACCAGTAAAATGGGGTCTTCACCTTGTTCAGCATTTTTCAAAGCCTGTAAAGCTGCTAAGGCAATCGCAGGTGCTGTATTACGTCCAACAGGTTCTAAAATAATGCCACTATGATCAAAACCACCTAAACGTAGGTGCTCAGCAGCAATAAAACGGTACTCTTCATTACAGATCACCATAGCTGGCGCATGAGAAATACCACTTAAACGCTGTACAGTGGTTTGCAACATTGAATGTTCGCCATTTAAGGAAAGAAACTGCTTAGGAAACAGTTGACGCGATAAAGGCCACAATCGGGACCCTGAACCGCCCGCCATGATCACTGGTAAAATCATTTTATCTCCGTAAATTTTACTTTTACTACATTAACTGTTGTTACACATACCATTTTGAGTGCTTGTGTATGTCAGTTGCTGTAAGTATTTCTTTCAAAGTGAACCAGCGGTAATGATCATGCTGCTGTTCTGGTAACTGCTCACAAGTAAGATTCAGTTCAACCTCATAACCAAGCGCTACATAATGGGTACTAAACTCATCACCAAAGAAATTATCGGTATAAAAGTGCTCATAAGGTCCAAGGAAATTAGCACGCTCTAAGCTAATTTCTACACCTAACTCAATTTTAGTGATCCGACTAAATGCTTGACTGATACTTTCATCTTTTAAGATACGTCCACCAGGAACAAACCAATAGCCTTTGGCTGGCCTATTTATACGCTTACCAAGTAGAATTTCTCCTCGAGAATTTTTAACCACAAGGTCAATAGATACTAATGGGGAATTTTTTATCACAGAACAAAACTCGTTTTTATCCAAAAAAAACATATCTATGAAAACCATTCCTTATTTAAAATCTTACTATATACAAACCTTCTTATATTTTTTCTAGCCGAGTTGGGAAATAACTTAAGAATCTTACTTCTGAATGTTCCAACATTTAACAACTGTACTTCTCTAAAAGTTAGAACTTCCCTTTCTTGGTTAACTTCAACATCAAGTTTCCTCAAATCAGATAAAGCCTTAGGATGCCACTTTCCTTTTATAACGCCATGTATGATTTTAAAAACATCATTGTGTACACTATAAAATTCAGAATAAATATCAGAACGATCGCTTCCTTTCAGTTCAAATTCCCAAGCACTTTCACCAGGCTTTAGAATATCTATTAAAACATCTTTTTTCCAAACAGAAGGAAATAATGCAGTTCTATATAATGACCCCGGGGATATTTGACCAACAAGTTCATCAACTTTAATATCAGGCAACGGTGAATTCTTAAGTCTTAGGTAATCCATATTGGAATCTAGAAACCTGTTATAAAGTTCTAGAAAATCTTGATGATTAACTTCTTCTTTTAAAAAAGCATCATCGATCATTATAAGAACATTATTTTCTTCTACTTTGACCAAAGATTTTTTCAAGCTAGTAGACCAATCAATATCTGGACCTGATTTTGCGTCTACAACACCATCAATATTGGATGATTTCTCATTACAGGCTAAATAGAGCTTAAATTCCGATTGATTCCAATACTTTTTATATTGTTTAAAGAATATAGGCCACAAATCAGAGTAATTATCACATGATAGAACTAAGACAGCTAAATCATTTGTTGATGGCATAACATTACTATTCATCATAAAACTCTATTATTGCACGGCAGATTCTATCTATCTCTTTGTCGGTTAACTGTCCAGCTGAAGGTAACCATAGACCTTCTTCACCCACAAGATTAGATACTTCATGCTCACCTGGTAACTGATATGCTTCCTGCTTGTTAATTGGCGGGTACATAACTCGAGTTCCAATACCTTTCGCCTTTAAAGAATCCTGTAGTTCTTCTCTTCGATCGACCATAACATCGATAAACCAAGGAGTTGTAGAATCTAAATCTTGTTCAAAGAAGCGAACGGCAGTTACATCTTTCAAGTTTGACTGATAGCGTTTGAGTATTTCTTTTTTGCGCTCTACTCGCCATGCAAGCTTCTTCATCTGCTCAATGCCGATGCATGCTTGCAATTCAGTAAACTTGAAGTTGAACCCGATTTCACTATGAATGTCGTTTCC
Organism: Photobacterium alginatilyticum; assembly: GCF_009910675.1. Lineage (GTDB taxonomy): Bacteria > Pseudomonadota > Gammaproteobacteria > Enterobacterales > Vibrionaceae > Photobacterium > Photobacterium alginatilyticum. The sequence goes on from NZ_RSEJ01000002.1 coordinate 230,994, forward strand.
ACCACCACTGCGACCAAAATCCTTCAAACGGCGTACTCTTGCTGCAATTGCATCATCATTAGTAACAATACAGCCGCCCTGACCAGTCGATATAATTTTAGGAGCAGAAAACGAAAAGCTACCAACATCACCGACAGTGCCTATATGACGGCCATCTGGATAAAACGATCCCAGAGACTGCGCAGAGTCTTCGATAAGTTTTAGGTTATGTTCTTTAGCTAAGGCAATAAATGCCTCTACACCTGATTTAGGATAACGTCCATTTGCTGTTACCAGCATAATCGCTTTAGTCTTTGGAGTAATTGCAGCTCGAACTTTATCAATATCCAAACACAAAGTTTCACGCTCGACATCAACAAAAATAGGCTCGGCACCATACATTTTCACTGAGTTTGGTGTCGCGATCATTGTGAAATTCGGCACAATAACTTCATCACCAGCACTGATACCGGCTGCCATTGTTGCTAAAGTCAAACTTACTGTACCATTATTAACAACGATACAATGTTTAGCCCCTGTATATTCGGCTATCATTTGCTCGAACTTCTCTGTTCTTTTGAACTCTGTGATAAAACCATCTTCATCCATATATTCACTGATGGCTTTTTTCTCTTCATCACCAAACCATGGACGCATTTGCATTATAAATTCAGACATTTTTTTTACTTTCCAAATACTGTGATTCTAAAGATAAAATTTGATCTTTATCTCTGTTCTTAATTTGTTTAGCTGGGATCCCCGCATATAAGTTCCATGCGGCTAAAGGAGCTTTTGTCAATGACTGGGCACCAAGGCATGCACCATCGTCAAAGTGCGCACCAGGGAGAATAGTTGAGTTTGAGCCAACGATGCAGTGTTTGCCAAACACAATACTACTAACCTCAACATTACCTTTATACTCCGCAGGAATCATAGGGGTTGCTATTCCTGCAATATAATCATCACTTCCAGCAGCTACAACAACATTAGGTGCTAGTGTTGAATATTTCCCGAACTCTACATTCGATTCAGGCCCACCAATTATCTTACAACCTGACGCTATATGAACATTGGAATCAAGTTTCAAAGCTGTAGAAATATAGGTAAAATCATCGATAATAACGTTATCGCCGATCTCAACAAGTTCTGGATAGCGAATTCGTACTGTTTTACCTATTATGACATTCTTACCGCATTTCTTAAGGTCGTTTAAGTCGAAGAATATATTCTCTGACATTACAAACGTCTTCTATCTGCATCAGCCCCAACATAAGGACCGTTTTTAACTTCAAGAACTTGAGTACCATCTTCCAAAATATGGTAGCCATGTCCGCCGCGAAGGAGAATTAATACATCACCTTCTTTAGCTATCAATTCAGCAACTTTATCATCTTTAGTGTTGTACACGTCAGCTTTAACACTCCCTTTACGGATGTAGAGTACTTCCTGAGTCCAAAGAACCTCACGCACAACTTCATTATGTGTATGAGCAAGTAATTCTTTACCTTCGTCATACCCCCAAGTACCTACTTGAATGTATTCCTCATCTACAGAGAAAAAATTCAGATTTCCAGCCCAAGCATTTTCAGCAGGAATGTGGCGAGCAAGAACAAGTTCACCTTCTTTGATTTCATTAATAGCCATTACTTGTTTTCCTCATTGTCTACAATATTTTTTAAATACCACTGAATAGTCGCCTTTACACCATCTTCAAATTGAATCTGGGGTTTCCAACCAAGCAGAGCTTCACCTTTACTACCATCAACAGTTTTATATGGTGCACCATCTGGCTTGGTCGGATCCAACTTGATCTCACCTTCATAGCCAACAATAGCACTAATTTGTTTAGCCATATCTATAATTGATATGCCTTCAGCTACTCCGATATTTACAGGTTCTAATGTTGCATCTGCTTTTATGCTTCGCACCATAGCTTCTGCACCATCATCGACATGTAACCATTCACGCACAGGCTTACCTGAGCCCCAAACATTCACAAACGGCTCATTATTTTGTTTGGCTTTTACAAATTTCATGATTAACGCACCCAGAGCATGAGAACGTTCTTCTTCGAAATGGTCTTCAGGTCCATACATGTTAGACAGAATAATATTCATCACATCCATGTTATGCTGCTGAGCATATGCCCAAGATCCAACCCAAAATGCTTTACGAACGAAACCGTATACTAAAACCGAATCATGTAATGGCCCATCCCAGAATTCTTCTTCTTTGAATAAAGTTGCCTTACCTGGGTAGGCACAGTTAGATATTGGATTTACAACCCTTTTCACTCCAACTTCGTTTGCAGCATGTAACAAACTCAACGTTATTTGAAGGTTATTTTGAAACAGCTCAACAGGGTGCTTAGCACCAAACTGAATACCGCCTACAAAAGACGCACAATTTAAAACGTATGTCGGTCGAATTTTTTCAAAGAATGCTAGAGTTGCATCTTTATCTCTTAAATCTAAGCCTAAACTTAGCGACGTCTTTGTAAATTCAAGGCCTTGAGACTCAAGAAGTTTGCAAACTCTCTTTCCTAAAAAACCTGTTGCTCCTGTTACAAGAATCATGTCAAATCACCACCATATACATCATATTTAAGGTCATACTGGACCATAATTTTAACGAGCTCTCGTAATGAGGTTTTTGCTTTCCAACCAAGTTCCTTCTCGGCTTTACTTGCATCTCCCCAAAGCAGTTCAACTTCAGCTGGGCGGTAATACTTTGGGTCTACCTGAACAACGACTTTACCCGTTTCCTTATCAATACCGCACTCATTCTCGCCTTCACCTTGCCACTCTAACGAGATTCCTACTTCTTCGAAAGCAAACTCAACAAACTGACGAACTGTATATGTCTCACCAGTTGCGATTACATAATCTTGAGGCTTGTCTTGCTGCAGCATTAACCACATCATTTCAACGTAATCTTTTGCGTAACCCCAATCTCGCTTAGCATCCATGTTTCCAAGCCTTAATACATCTTGTCGGCCTTGAGAAATCTTTGCTACAGCTTGTGTTATCTTCTTAGTTACAAACGTTTCGCCTCGGCGAGGTGACTCATGGTTAAACAGAATACCGTTGCAGGCAAACATTCCGTATGACTCGCGATAGTTAACCGTTACCCAATAACTATATATTTTTGCTGCACCATAAGGAGATTTAGGATAGAACGGTGTTGACTCGCTTTGTGGGGCTGTATCAGGTAAACCACCAAATAATTCAGAAGTCGATGCCTGATAAAATTTAGTCTTTATGCCAAGATCTTTAATTGCATTAAGAAGTCGGATTGTTCCAACACCATCGACCTCTGCAGTATATTCAGGCACATCAAAGGATACGGCAACATGTGACTGTGCTGCTAAGTTATAAACCTCATCTGGTTTAATTTTTGCCAATAAAGAATGTAAATTACTTGAATCTGTAAGATCACCATGATATGTAAAAAATCTATCATGGTTCATCAGATGATCAATTCTAGGTGTCGTAAATACTGATGAGCGACGTAGTATTGCATGTACTTCATATCCTTTTTCCAATAGTAGCTCAGCAAGATATGAACCATCTTGACCCGTTACACCTGTAATAAATGCTTTCTTCATATACTCTCACAAAATAAGAACAGTTAAATAAACCATGTCTCGTTGAAGAATAAGTTAATAAATCTTTTCACTTGATCAAAAGCAAAAAATAAAACTCAAACTAATAACATTGACAATATAATAATATTTGATGCGAACTTGGCATAAGTTACATTTGAGATGTCCTTTACGCCTTATTCCTTATATCAGCATCAAAATAATCAAACCTCAGGTATAGAACCATATGAACATTCCCGTAATAAAGGGCTTTTGAGAAGGTTCAACGCATACTTCTCTCGTTTACGCTGAGTGTTACCTGTACCTGTTGTTTCACTTTTTAAAAGTTAAAATATATCTACCAGCCTCTAACAAAAACTTCCACTCGCTCATCCATTCTCGCACACGACACATATTCTAGAAATTTTATCCATGATCAATCTATTAGCTGTGATGAGTAACTACCTCAATATATCTTGAACTAATAACTCACATCTTGCTCTGTCCCGTATACTCATTCTTATCTGATTGGGCTCAACAATACCCATCGAATACGACACGGGCCTCTCAAATTCATTATTATTAAAAACAGACAAATATCTCTTCGTCAGATCCATTGTTTCTTGTAGCCCGTAATTTATCTTTCAGCGCTGTAAGAAATCCTGTCAAATTTTACCAGCTCCTACAATCAAAACCATTTTTCAGCGAAACTTGATTTGATTTACTGCAAGCAGGAATCCGCTTCTTTTCGATGCTATTTTAGACAATTTTCTTATAGATGCACATTGTATCTATTTTAAGCAGAAATCTGGCCATAAAACAGTTAAGACAAAAATGGTCTCATTGTTTTTTTCAACATATTGCTGACCAATGATAACAGCATTCATAATGATCTTTATATTTTCCATCTATAATAATAACTTCTTCCATCAGACAGTAGATAAGAATCGTTCATACAATCGATGAAACTCTATTGTAACTTTGATCGAACAGTCATCATCAATATATAAGGCTCTATATCGGAGGAAATCCACTTCGATAAAGGCAAGATAATCATTTAAAGCTAAGCTAGTATCGCTAAAACCAGCGGTACAATTCCATTCACCTTTACTGATAATGAACCTCATATTATTAGTAAATTTATATTTAATAAATTATGATTTAAAAATGCTTAAACACATTAAATAACTTGCTTTTGTGTGGGTTACATATCTATTAGCTCAGTAAACCCAATAGGAATAGTTAACAATGTAATCCTTAGGTCTCTTATTTTTATTGTGAATTTCTGATGTTAAAACTATTTGAATAGAGGCATCTTCACTATTACTTCTCATCGTACGACGTTTTCAGTTTAATTTTCTGTGTTCAATATATGATACAAGCTCTGAAGCAAATTAATCACTTTACGAGATGTTAGCATCAAAATTCATCAACTCAACATCATAAAGCAGGCTTGATGAAAAAACACATAATATATATTTCAGGTGCTTTGTTAAGTTCTGATAAAATCAACACATTTATATAAGCTGCAACAAGATAACTTACCTTAAATCCCCAAATATGAAGCATAAAATCCAATAGTAATCGTTAATAATGAAAGTTCGGTTTAACCTAACATGAGATTTTACTATTTTACACTTTCTCTTTCATGTTTATCTTTGAGTGGAATAATTTCATTATCTATAACTTAGGTTTTAGATAAATCTGAACGATTTAAAAAAATAAGTTGTGAAGTCACTATTAGAAAGAAAGCTAATGGTAGCAAGAATAAAAAATATAAGTTTAAATCCCCAACCAGCAGATTTAAAAGACAAACAATAGCAAAAGTCAGCGATAAAATTAGTATTGTAAATTTAGTAATAAACTCATTAGATTCAAGGAGACGACTAAATAGCGAATAATTTAGTAAGTCCAAAATATTAAAAATTTTACTTAAGCACATAAGAAATACTGCTATAAATACAAGAAAATCAATTTCAATGTTATATAAATAGCTCACACCAACTGATGTTGCTAAAATCAATACATTTAAACTAACTAACAATAACAATAATACCAACTTCAAGTTATAAGAACTAGCGCTATGTTTATAGGAACGCATCAAGACCTTTGAACCAATGCTGATAGGAAGCATAACGATACCTAACATTGATATTATTGGTAAAGCGATTAATTGCACCTTTGTTTCAAAAAAACCCAGAACGAGTATTTTATCAACATAACGGCTTAAAACAGGAGATGAATTATATAGCAAAGCTGAGATTTTATAATGTCTCAATCCTTGAAAATCGACTATAAATTTCACCGTTTTCTTTGAAAATATAAACACGAGTGATAATATAGAAAGAATCACACTTATTATGATATTAGATAACAATACATCAACCTGTAATAACATAACTAGAGCCGATAAAACAAGCATGTTCACTATATTAACTGCAGCAACGGCATAATCTAGTTCCTTTATTCTTAACCAATTGATAACCGTGTCGTAAATATATAAAGAGACTAAGAATAGAAACATGAAAAAACTATCAGATATGACATACGATGCGATAGCGTATACGACAAAAAACACTAAAAATAAAGATACATCAAACTTATTTTTATTACAATTAATGACTGCATAGTTGAAAGCAGTGCTATTTAGCGAATGTACAAAAAATAGAGCCCCATATAGTAAAGAAGTAAACTGCAAATATGATTCATTATTCAAATCATAAAGATATGGCAAGAGTATTATATTAAAAATACCAATATTTACTGCAACTGAAGTAAAATTCAGAGAGAAGCTTTTTAGTACATTCTTCATGTTAAAACAACCAGCATAGTACGTTATTTGACTATTTCTTATTACAACTTCGATTTTCTAACCATTTCAACAGGAAAGCTGCTGATAAAAAAACATAATTATCAAGCAAACTGCCTGAAAATAAAGCCCCAAAGAAAATGATCATTGAAATATAATAAAATAAGCAGAAGACATTAAAATCACTATTTATTACTTTTTTTGTTGCTTTCATCATTGATATAATTATAAAGGCAGAAAAGAAAGCACCAAAAATTCCATAGAAAAAGATAAGTTCTAAAAAGATGTTATGAGGATACGGAAACTGTTCATGTCCAAATTGTTGATAGAATTGATCATAGTCAATTCCAAATGTTAGTAAGTAATCTAATGGATTGGAAAAAAAGGCAATGTGAGGATTGATTCGCAATGCCAAAGAAAGATTATTTTCATAATCAAAATTTGAAAATCTTGATTGTAATATCATATCTGAATTTAACTGGTATATAATCACTACGAAAATAGCAGCACATGGTAAAAAAAAGATAAATTTATTAAGTTTAATTTTACCAAGATAACAATGCACCATTGCAACTAATACAATAATCATACTGATTAAAGACCCACGAGAGCCTGTCTTATATAATGCATATGCACACAAGATATAAACAAAAAGTAATTTTATAAGGCTAACTTTTCCTTTTGAATAGAGTCCAAAAAATACAAGTAATGTTAATATTGAAAATACTCGATATAATATATTTGGTCCAAATACAAAATTCCCTCTTCCACCTTCTGATAATAGCAACATCCCAACTAATAGAAATAAAAACAACAAAATCGATGAAGAGATTAATCCGTTGAAAAATGCAAAATTGTTAACTCTATTTAAATATTCAGAAACATATACAAACAAAGCACAGCATATCACCATTTGTACTACCCAGTGATAATATGGTTCTGGATAGCCTATAAAAAAACTTTTAATCAAGAAAAATATCGACGATAACAGGAAAACAATTAAGTAAGAACTTTTGTACGTTACGCTTGTAAATGAAACGACAGTCAATAAAGGCAAAAAAATAAATAATGCGAAGTAAAATATCTTAACATCAAATATACTAAAGTCGCCTGCAAAAAGACTCCAAAAAAGAATAACTAAGACTGTTACTCCTGATATAAAATAATCTATACTCTTCTTGTTCATATAAATATAAGTTAAATATCCCCGGGAAGAAGACTCAAATGTCATTTAAGACGGATTTCTCAAAAAATATATTGTACATTTAATATATATAGCTTTTCTTATCCACCTTTAAGTTTTGGCTCATATCGATACAAATGGCAACTATAACATAGTGTAACTACTCATCATCTTACTTTTCTACAGCTTCACTAAACTATTAAGCACTGTTCATTACTTCAAATATTAACTATAATCGAATTAACTAACTATTCAGAACTCCTTTCCTAGAACGGACTCAAAATAGCTAGCTATTATTTCTATAATGCGTGTGCGATTTCTTAAAATCTACTTTAAAAGATTTTTACCTTTGCCGAAGTGACTATAATAAAAGGAAAGTGATTGCATGCTTAGCGATACTCATAATCACACTCAGCCGTATCGCACATTAAACTCTTAGTCTAAGGGGATGCATACTCTTTCCTTGCTACGAATATCAGCACCGATAGTGAGGAAAGGCATCGTGAGCTTTGAACTACTAACGAAGGTTACTGACAAAATACATGAGGACCAAATGACTTAGTGTGCTCATTGCTGAAACCTATCAATAAAAACGAAATCTCAGCCAGATTCGCTCTTAGACTCACAATACCTTCAACATATTACATTATACGAAATAATATGAACTCTAAACAACGCTCTAATTGAAGTCAAAGATGAATGATCAGATCTGGAACCTTAGGCTAATACAACGCCTTTAATACGTTGCCAAGCCTATTTCTCAGAATCGTAACTGTAGTTATAATAACCATAGTTACCTCCGTAATAGCTACTAGCCTTACGAACAACTGCATTCAAAATAAAGCCTTTAACTTCAATGCCATTTTGCTCAAAGCGTTGCTTTGCTACTTCAACTTCTTTAACTGAGTTCTGACCAAAACGACCAACAAGCAAGGTAGTACCAGCATGAGCTCCTACAATAGCAGGATCTGTAACCGCTAAAATTGGCGGGGTATCGACTATTACCATATCGTAACTTTCTGATGCCCAATCCATTAAAGCTTTAAAGCGAGGGTGCATTAATAGTTCCGAGGGGTTGGGAGGTACATTACCTCGACCGATATAATCCAACCCTTCCAATCCTGGCTGCTTAAGTAAGGATTCAATTTGAGCTTGACCACTAAGATACTCAGAAAGGCCTGGTTTATGCCCGACAGCCATTTGTCGTTCCATCTGACCTTTTCGCATATCGGCATCAATCACTAAGACCTTTGAGCCAGATTTTGCGATTACCGCCGCCATATTTGCCGATACAAATGATTTACCGATACCAGGGCTTGGACCTGAAATCATCAAGATATTATTCTTTGCTTCCATCATCGCGAAATGTAAGCTAGTACGAAGGCTTCTTAAGGCTTCAACAGACAAGTCAGCTGGATTGGAAACTGTCAATAAAGTCTCCTCAACTGTTAACGGCTTCTTACCTTTTTGGTTTTTCTCCAGCTCTATCTGCCAATCAGACATTGGCACACTTGCATAAACAGGCAAACCAATCGCTTCTATCTCATCAGGGTTTTCCACACCACGGTGGAAAACAGCGCGAAGAAGAGCAATAGCCACAGCTAACATCCCACCCAAAAAAGTAGCTAACACCACAATCAACGGCTTTTTAGGCTTCACTGCACGAGTATACGACTGTGCTGAGTCTAGAATACGAACATTACCTACTGTACTAGCTTTAACAATATTCAGCTCTTGAACTTTATTCAGTAATTGCACGTATATTTGTTGATTAACTTCTACATCACGGGTAAGACGCAATATCTCACGTTGTGTTTTTGGTAATTTTTGAATTTGTGAATTCAAACGATCACGCTCGCCCAATAAAGTCTTACGTTTATCAAGTAAAGATATGTAGGCAGGGTGCTCTTTAGTAAATCGCTGAGAGATTTCACTTTCTTTAAAAGTCAATTCATTCAATTGAGCCTCAATGGTTACCATCACATCTAATGTAGATTTGGCTTCAAGGCCTAGATCAATCGATTCATTATCTTGTCGGTATTGATTCAATTGATCTTCAGAAAGTGTCAGCTGATTTTTGATATCAGGCAAGTGGGCTCTAAGAAACTTTAAACTGTTTTCGGCTTCAGCAGAATTGCGCTCGACATTTTGCAGGAAGTAATTCTGACTTATATCATTAAGAATTTCTTTGATATTACGACGATTTTCACCAATCAGCGATAGCTGAAGAATTCCAGTCTGCTTACCACGTTCGCTGACGGATAGATCTTTTTGTAACCGTTGAATAGCATCAAGCCGAGTTCTTTTTAGTACAGTAAATGATGCCCTATCATCTGCAGCTAATTGGCTCACAAATATTGCAAATTCACCTCGTTGTGATAGTTCACCAACGCGACCAGATAATATAGTTCTTTTATTACTATCTACTAATTCAAAAAGCCCTGTTTCAGAATCCGTAACTAATAGCGTAAATTCAGGCTCATCAACATGGCTAGGTACTTCAAAACGACTAATGTAGATCGCATTTTGCTTACCTTGGATACGAGCTAGTCCCTTACCAATAACAGGCAAGTAATTGGGCGAGGAAACAGTCGTTAAATTCAACTTATCAACTGTTTTTCCCAAAATCATACGAGACTTAATAATCTCAATTTCGGTAGTCGCTGATGATTCAGAAGCAAATAGCTCTCCCATTTCACCCAGAGCTGGCATTCCTGAACTTTTGGTTTCAACCTGAATAAGTGCATCCGCTTTATAAATGGGTGTCGCCAGCAGCGCATATGCCACTCCAGTGATGGCAAAAATGAAAGTAATCGCAATGATATTCCAGCGATTATCTAGCAAGATGCCAAACAGCTTCCCCAGATCGATCTCGTCTGATTCAGCCTGTTTGACTTGGGTGTTTTGTGTAACGCTCATTGAAAATTCCAGTAATGAGAATTAAGTTATGAGAAGAGAGAGGCTAGTAACGAGAAGTATCTTCACTCGTTACTCGAACCTCTAATCTTGCTCCTGTTAAATTTTTTTCGCCCATGCATATGCAGCTTCCTCGATCAGAGCATAAGCATGCTCAAAAGCTTCACGACTTTGACGGTATGGATCAGGGATATCTTTCTGGCCAATCCATTGGCCATACAACATTGTCTTTCCTCGGGCTTCAGGAGCTATATTAGTAACGGCTTCTATATGACCTTTTTCCATCACAAGAATAAGATCGTACTCTCGGCACAATTCACTCGTAAGCTGCTGAGCTTTATGACCTTCTAAGCTCACACCGTGCTCTGTAGCAATCTCAGCCGCCATTTTATCGGCTGGCTTACCAACCAAAGCCCCAACACCCGCCGATGCAATATGCTTATTGGGCAGTAACTTTTTTAGTAAAAATTCGCCTGATGGTGAGCGGCAGATGTTGCCAACACAGACGACAAGGATTTTGTTGAACATTAGCTTTTCCTAAAGGCGGTCCTAGGTCCTGGATCCTGCATGGTTATTCAAAATTATCATAGATAGCACTAGGTTCTTTTACCGAGCCACTACGATATTTTATAAGTCCAGCGATCATTTTGCTGATTTTCAACGCTCGAACCAATAGCGAATCAGCTAAGTCTGACTCAATATATCCAAACTCTTTAGCAAGCATCAATTGAGTTACTAATTCACCACACGATCCCTTCGCGTAATATAGAAAACGAACTGACTCTTTTCTTGTCTCCCGCTCTTCTCCCTCAGCTATATTCGAAGGTGTTGAAACAGCAGATCGTGAGATTTGGTCTTTCAAGCCATAATCACGACAAGTCTTAAAGGCGCTATGAATCGACACTGCTAGACTAAAGCTCTCTTGCCAAACGGTTAGTTTTTGATATTCCATACCAATTAACACCTACCTGACATCTAGGATCTCGCAACCTAGGACCTAGCCTACTATTACGGCCAATTTCTGATCCGCAGTACACCTTCAGTCAGATCATTAAACCCGCTGATTGTAGGAACGATCTGCGAAACTACACGATTCCAGCGTGTGATTGGAGCCGCTGTCACATAGACAATATCGTATGGTTCAAGCTCGAACTCAGTACCTATCAATAAAGCGGATGCATCTTGAATATTGAGCTGATAGATGTTGGCAAGAGTTTGATTAGCGTCATTACTCTCAATTGAACCATCTTTGTTACCGCGAATAACAAAAACACCAGTGGCATCAGCCGAAAGTTGATTAATCCCACCAACATTGCTGAGCGCTTCTGTTAGGCTCATTCCGGCACGATCGATCTTAAGCAGTTGAGGTTCGTTAACCTCTCCCATTACGAAGACTTTCTGGGCATCATTGCGAGGAACATGAACAATGTCACCTGGACGGAGCAGACGATTTTGAGTCAAGTCACCGCGCTGCATAAGAGCGTATAAAGAAATATGTTCTTCAACACCATTACGTGTCAGCTTAACATTACGCCAATCTGCATCAGCAGTAAGACCACCAGCACGGTTAATAGCATCTAACAAAGTCAATGGCACGTTTGTAATGGCTTGTTGGCCCGGAGTACTGATCTCTCCGGTGATATATGTCTTTTGGGAACGGAAAGCGGCAACATTAACATCTACTTGCGGGCTTTCGATGAAAGCTGCAAGGCGTTTAGCCATTTCATCACGCACTTCGGTAACTGTTTTACCTTCCACTTTAACTATGCCTATATAAGGATAGAAAATAGTACCATCAGCATGAACCCAGTTACCGGATTCACTTGAGCTACGATAAGAGCCCGCAGGAATCGTTAACTCAGGGTGATCCCAAATAGTCACATTTAGAATATCACCTGGTCCTATTCTGTACCTGTAGCGAGCGACTTCAGCATCTAAACTGGGGTTAGTTTGAGAATAAACCTTAGGTGCTTTAAATTGGCTAACGACACTAGCTGTCAGAGGGTAAACATTCACCTGTTCTGAAATATCATTATCTTGATCTATAGCCTTGATAACTTTCTTGTCATCAACGGTTAAATGAGCGCCAGGCACCGTGCAGCCTACCAGCATGACAGATGCCATTGCAGTTATTAGAATTTTTTTTGTGAAATCCATATTATAAGATTCAGTACCAATGAATGAAGGGCTGCTCCCTTATTGTAAAACAACACGGGAGCAGATTTCTTGGGTTTGCATCTGGCTCTTCATCCACGAAGCAACCAAGTACAATATTACAAACATTTAAGATCACAGATAAAGAAAACGGCCACAAAATGACTATTTCATGCACGCTACCGCCCTTGGGTTATAGCTCCCAATGTGCTTTAAATGTCTACTATCTGAGAGTCACCGTGCTTGCCAACTCAAAAATTCATCTGAGTAACCACTTGTAAGCCATTGACATCTCATGGGTGTAATACGCTTACATAAAAACGGTCACTATTTTACACAAAACACAGCTTAATAGGAACTGGATTTTTGATAAACCATCTTAGTCCACAACCTCAAAAAATTGGCAACGCGCTGATGCAACTAATAAAAACATCGCCCCACCACTTAAGTAATCCTCTGCTACCGTATTAATAGTACTGTTTTTGCCATTTAATCTTCTTCCAAACCTAAGCATCATGCGTAAAGTTTATTATTAGAGGAAGTTAAAATAGTTTGACGACAATTATGTGTATTCGTTGCCATCAATCCAAATAGCTCATATCATTGCCAGTGAAGGTGACTTCGCATTTTTGTAATTTTATAAAAATAAGGGAATAGGATGAAAAAAACCACAATAGCATTACTAGCAGCTATGTCTATTGCTAGTTCTGCGTTCGCAGCTACTGAAACTTCAGCAGGTGCCGCAGGTAGCACATCATCGACAGCAACTACTGCTGGCGCTACTTCTTCAGCAACTGCTGGTACTGCTTCTACCACTGCAGCGACTGCTGGCGCGTCTACTGGCGCAGCTGCAGGTACGGCTGGCGCATCTGTTGCTGCAGCAGGTGGCATTACAGCAACAGCAGTAGCAGCAGCTGCTGCTGTAACAGTTGCTGCTGTTGCCGTAGCTGACGCTAGCGACAATGGTAACTCAACTACAACATCTGTTTCAGCTCAAGGCTAAATTTGCTTTTGGGCATATAAAAACGAGACAGCTGCACCACATAACCGCACACCCGTGCGGTTATTATTAGCTTTAGACACATTGTTTTAAACAAGCTGTTTATAACAGGCCTCATTTTTAACTAATGGATAATTTCAACTCGGATGCGATCACTTCAACGTTCTATTCTTTGTCTTTGTGTAGTTCTAATCTCAGCTGCGATAACAGGCTGCAGCCAAAAGTTTAATGATGTCAACGACACGATTAAGGTCGCACTTTTTGGTGAACAAGATATTTGGCTGGATCAAGATGATGTAAACAACCTACCTTATGCAAGCATTTATGCGAAAGTGAGTGATGGCCCTCAAGCCTTTATGGTGTTAGCGCTTGCTGAGCCCAAAACAAGATTAGGCAAGCATCAAGCTACATCACAACAAGCATCAATCAAACAGGTCTCAGCCCAACAAGCCTCTCTCCAACATACAACGCAACTAAAGTGGATGTCTTCCGACAATGGAATGCTAGTGACTGAAAACGGGCGATTAGTGAAAACCCTGAATCTTCCTCAAGGTAATCTTATCGAGACTATCAGCTCTCAGCCGGACCCCCTTGTACTAGGGCTTCACCTGCCTTCAACACCAACAATCTGGCAACGCAAGATTGATTGGCAGCCTGGTTACCATTTTGGCTATACATTACAATCCGAATTTACTCGTCAGAAGGACGCAGTAATTATCGTCAATGAAAGGCCTATTAAGGCACTGTACTTCACTGAAAATGTGACGGTTTCCAGCTTGAACACTGAGTATCAAAATGACTTCTGGCTGCATCCGCAAACAGGAAAAGTACTAAAAAGCCGGCAAAAGATCGCACCTAGCTTGCCATATGTCGAAATTACTTTATTGAAGCCTTATTCATAACACGGAAAGAACATGACTCTGCTCGTATTCAGAAATCTTGCTGGTTTGGCTATCTCCGCCACCTCACCTATTGCTCAAAGGAAGCGGGATCAAAAAAGATATAAACCTAATTTTTTGAAAATCTTTTTACCTATCTCTTTTGTAGTAGCAAGCTTAATCGCCAGCTCAAATCTTATGGCTCAAGCCCCTTCTCATGAAGACGCCGTTGCATCTAGAGAAAACCAGCCAGTTAAGATTACAGTAAAAACATCACTAGACAGCAAACACCAATTAGAACTTAACTACCCTGTACCGGTAAGAGTTAACCAAATATTGAGTGATAGTGTTGTCAATATTAATCAACTACCGCTTTCTCAAGAGCAGACTAAACTTGTTTCTTCAAACGACATTTTCTGGACTGGTGCGGCCCTGTTTGAGCGTTTTCCTCATCCTCAGAAGCAACGTGTAGTTAACCAGCTTAAACAATTAGCAAGCGTCGGGAAAAGAGAATGGGAAGAGGAACAAAGTCAAGCCGCTTTCAAACTCGCTGCGTACATAGAAAATCTAAAAGTTGGCCAAAGAATCTTTACACCTCTTGATTACGACATCGTACGCATTGAGCCTGCAAAAAACCCTTTGGTTAACAATGATATGACCTTAGTGTTGCCTTCTCGCCCAAGCACAGTGCTTATCACAGGTGCGGTAACCGAGCCCAAAGTTGTTTCATGGCAAGAACGCGGAAACGCCAATAGTTATCTCAAACATGCTGTGACACTCAATAATTCGGCTAACAGCGAAGTCTGGGTCATTCAACCCGATGGACAAGTTGAGCAACACCCTATCGCATACTGGAATCAAAAACATTTTGAGATAGCCCCGGGAGCGACAATATATCTTGGCTTTTCCTCTCTACCCGATGAGTTCAACACCATCAACGAGGACATTGTAAACCTGCTAAGGAACCGGGCTCCGTAAATGAAAAAGACATTAAAAACCTCATTATCAGCGCTTACCGTTGCGATGTTACCGATATTGCACAGCCATGCCGATGAATTTAGCTACCCGGAATTCCAGCCATCCCAATCCGATTTTGGTGGTGTAGGTTTGATTCAAATGCCAACAGGACGAGCCGCAGCTGAAGGTGAGTTTAACGTTGGTGGTACATTTAATGATGAATACCATCATTATACCGTGTCACTGCAGCTACTGCCTTGGCTGGAATCTACGATCCGCTATACCTTAGTGCAAGATCTTCTCTATAGTAACGACCCCAGCTTTAGTGATGATACAAAATATACTGACAAGGGAATTGACTTCAAAGTTCGCTTACTCGAGGAGAGCTACTGGATACCTGAAACTTCAATCGGTGTACGTGATTTCGGTGGCACCGGATTATTTGATGGTGAGTTCATTGCAGCCAGCAAACATATCGGCCCATTTGATTTCACTGTCGGAGTCGGTTGGGGCTATATTGGCAATAGTGCAAATTTAACCGGTGACAAAACAGCCAGCAATGATTGTAATCGTAATACCGAGTATAAAGGTAAAGGCGGTAGTGTTGATTTTGATCGCTGGTTTAGTGGATGTAGCGCTGTTTTTGGTGGAGTGGAATATCAAAGCCCTTGGCAGCCGCTGAGGTTAAAAGTTGAATATGACGGCAACGATTATGCCAGTGACTTCCCGGTTACCCGTGGTGGCATCGACATGACTCAGGACAGCAAATTCAACTATGGTGCGCTATATCGCCTAGGTGACTGGGGGGACTTACGTGTTAGCTATGAGCGCGGCAATACCTGGACATTCGGCTTTAACCTAAATACCAACTTCAATGACCTAAAAGCAATTTGGCAAGACGAACCGCTACCTGCATACCAAAAGCATACACCACACCCGAATGGTAAAAAAAGTGAACTGAGTAATGAGGAGTGGCTTGAGCTTGCTCAAGACCTACACCAAATTGCTGGGTATGAGAACCCATCAATTTATAGTGACTCAGAAACGGTAACCGTTGTAGCGCCGCAAACTAAATACCGTGATAGATCTGAGGCGCACTTACGCGCGGGAACTCTCATTGCCAATCACGTCCCTGAGGCAAAAGAGTACCGCTTAGTTGAAACATCAAACCGCCAGGCTGTCACCGAAACGCGAATTGATAGCGAGCAGTTCTTAAAAGTGGCAAACCATGAATACTTTGATGCTAAAGTCGAAGATGCTGCAATAGTTGACGTGCCAGAATCACCTAAAGGCTCATTGATTGCCTCATCAGACAAAGATTGGGATGTCAGTGTTGCCCCTACCCTACAACAGTCTTTTGGTGGCTCAGAGAACTTCTATATGTTCAATATCGGCATCAATGCCGGTGCCAACTATTGGTTTGGCGATCATGTTGAACTCGGCGGCTCTGTCTACTTCAATATCTACGACAACTACGACAAATTCTTGTACGAAGTCCCGCCTGATGGTACCGATCTCAAACGCGTTCGAACCCTGGTTCGCCAGTATATCAACGACAATCCTGTTCGAATGAATAATCTTCAGCTGACCTGGATGGATCGCCTCGGTGACAACTGGTATAGCCAGGCTTACGGAGGCTACCTGGAGATGATGTTCGGTGGTGTCGGCAGTGAAATACTTTATCGCCCTCAAGGCAGTAACTGGGCCGTAGGTGTAGATGCTAACTATGTCATTCAGCGTGATCCGGACTCTCAGTTTGGCTTTTTCACTGAGGAAGTTCAGTTTGATCCTATCACCAACCGAGACTATCGGGTACAAACGGGCGCAATAACAGGCCACGCGACTGTGTATTACCAACCTCAATGGGAGTGGCTACCAAATACATTGTTCAAAATCAGTGCTGGCCAATACCTGACAGAGGATAAGGGAGTTACTGTCGACTTCTCTAAACAGTTTGACAGTGGTGTTATAGCCGGTGCCTTTATCGCACAAACAAACTTGTCTGCTGAAGAGTTCGGTGAAGGGAGCTACAACAAAGGGTTTTATGTCTCTATTCCGTTTGACATCATGACGGTTAAACCAAGTACCAATCGAGCTACGATTTCCTGGTTACCACTAACCCGCGATGGTGGACAGATGCTTAATCGCAAATACCAGCTATTCAGTGTAACCGATGCACGCTACCCATGGTATGGACGTAAGGCGATAAACTAAGTATCGGCATGCATTGTTAAGTACCCTAATAAGAAAAAGCGAGAGGATGGCCTCTCGCTTTCTTATTTTCATTCATTGCAGCTTATCAGCAAGGCTATATTTTCTGACACCCCCACTCAGGGTAATGCTTACGAATATAAGCGTTCAGTTCAACTTCAGCCTGCGTATAGACTTTTTCTGTTGTCGCTTTGGCTGCCGACAATTCTTTGACCATACCCGCACCAACAGTAACATTCGTCATACGGTCAATAATGATAAATGAGCCTGTTTGCGAGAGCTCTTGGTATTTATCAACCGTCACTTTTTCTGATAGTGAGATATCAGCAACCGCTATCTCATTCAAGCGAAGTAACGTAGAATCCTGCTCGTGTTGCTCCAAGGTGTTAACATCAATCTTGTAGCCTAGTCGAGCGACCTTTCCAGAACAGCTTTTCGTGGCAAACTTAAAGCCATACTCGCGATTAACTTTGAGCGCATCTTCATCCATCCAGACAATGTTTGCCTTAAATTGGCTAATGCACTCAGGTTGGCTCTCAGGGTGAACAATCATGTCGCCACGAGAGATATCAATTTCATCCTCAAGGGTCAGAGTTACCGCCATACCCGGGTGAGCCTGCTTCAACTCTCCATCAAAGGTATAAATACGTTCAATGGTCGAAGTTTTGCCTGACGGAAGAGCAACAACCTCATCACCAACATTGACAATGCCTGAAGCCAACGTTCCACAAAAGCCTCTAAAGTCAAGATTAGGCCGATTGACGTATTGCACAGGAAAACGCATACGCTCCAGATCTTTATCTTTACCTACTTTGACGGTTTCCAGTAACTTCATCAGCGTCGCGCCAGGATACCAGTCCATTTTCTCGCTAGAGGTAACAACATTGTCACCTTTCAATGCTGAGATAGGGACAAAGCGAATATCTTCTATATCAAACCCTTCCGCCATCTTGCGGTAATCAGCCTTGATGTTCTGATACACCTCCTGGTCATACCCCACCAAATCCATCTTGTTAATGGCAACAATAATGTGCTTTATTCCCAGCAAGCTACAAATATAGCTATGACGTCGAGTCTGGGTCTGAATCCCATGGCGGGCATCTACCATCACAATTGCCAAATCACAGGTTGAAGCCCCTGTTACCATATTGCGAGTATACTGTTCATGCCCGGGAGTATCAGCGATGATAAACTTACGCTTATCTGTTGAGAAATAACGATAGGCAACGTCAATCGTAATACCTTGCTCGCGCTCTGACTGAAGCCCATCAACCAATAACGCCAGATCGAATGCTTCATTGGTCGTATTGAACTTTTGTGAATCTTTCTCAATGGCAGCCATCTGATCTTCATAGATCAGTTTGCTGTCATACAATAATCGACCTATCAGTGTGGATTTACCGTCATCCACACTTCCGCAAGTCAAAAAGCGTAGCAAATCTTTGTTTTCATGTACCTTCAAGTACGCTTCAATATCCGTTGCTATTAGTTTAGAAGAGTGTGACATGGGGGTTCCTTGTACTATCAATACCTTTATTATTGATAAAAATGATTCAGTGTTTCAACAAATACATCTAGCTGCTCTACTGGCAGAGCATTAATACCGGCAGCGGCTTTACGCCCCCCTCCCGTCGGAAACTGACAGCAAATCTCATCGGCGCCTGTACGATTTGATAACGGCGCACGAACACTGACGGTATAGTCGGTGTTAGAAGGGTTCATTGTTAAAACTGCATGAGCCTTATTCGGGTTTTGGTTAGCCAACTCATTACCAAACACACCACTTACACGTCGGGCCCATACCGCTGCGGGCAGCATGAAAACTGTACTAAACACAGTATCCACATACGGCTGCAAATCATTCACATGCTTGTAGTCATTTTCATAACCGGCTTTTAGGTGAAAGTATGGCGATTCAGGGTTATTGAGCAACTCAAAAGGATTTTGATAAGGCTGAAGTTGATGGTACAAGTCTGCTGGTGCAATATGCAAATCATCAAGGCATGAACCATAACCGTTATAGTTAATCAACGTACCAAGCTCACATAAAAATGCTGTTTGCTCTTCATCAAGACCATTCACTTCTGCCATGGCGTAAGCAACCGAATGTAAGTTGTCACCAAATGCAGCTGCGATCGCCCAATAGATGTACTTATCACCAAGGTATTGATTAATCAGCAGGCTAGTGCAAATTTCAGGTGATACATCAATAAGTACTTCGCAATTGTCATGCTGAGGTATAATCCCCGAACGATGATGATCACAATAAAAGACAGAGGTGTCACTCGACAACAAGCTAGCCAGCGGCTCAGCATTTTTTTCCATAGATAAGTCAAGTACAGTTACCGAAGTTGCACTTTGTGGCACTTGCTTGAGTAGCTTGATATCACGCTTCACCCCTGTTACCAGAGTACTTTCTCTAGGCTCAACCCAGCGTAATTGCAACAAAGCAATAATACCATCAGCATCGCCGTTGAAAACATCATAATGCATTAGCGTAAATACCCTTTTGCGTCGAGATAATCCAGAACCAGTTTGGCGCACTGTTCAACGGTTATACCGTCTGTTTTAACATGAAGCTCCGGAGACAGGGGCGCTTCATAGGCAGAATCGATCCCGGTAAAATGCTTAATTTCGCCAGCACGTGCTTTTTTGTACAAACCTTTAGGGTCTCGTGATTCACAAACCTCTAGCGGAGTATCAACAAACACCTCAATAAACTGGTCTTCGCCCAATATGTCCCTCACTTGGCTGCGATCAGTTCTAAACGGTGAGATAAAAGCTGTTAGCACTATGTTACCGGCATCTACAAACAACTTAGAAACTTCACCAATGCGGCGAATATTCTCAACTCTCTCGGAATCACTAAAGCCAAGATCTTTATTTAAGCCATGACGTACGTTATCACCATCAAGCAAATAGCTATGTTTTCCATTATCAAGCAACAAACGTTCTACAGCATTCGCAATCGTTGACTTTCCTGAGCCACTTAAACCTGTGAACCATAACACCACCGGTTGCTGCTTTTTGAGTGTTACTCGCTCTTGATGACTGACTGTATGTTCATGCCACACAACATTTACATCTGACATTATAATTCCTTAAAACGGGAAAAAGACTGGGATAATGGCAATAGCCACTATGCTATATACAACAGTGACAGGCCAACCCACTCTAACAAAATCTTTAAATTGATAATTACCCGCATTCATAACCATCAGGTTAGTTTGGTAACCAAACGGGCTAATAAAAGAGGCGCTTGCCGCATAAGCAACGGCCATAACAAAAGGCAGGTAATGAACTCCATATGTATCCGAAAACGCCAATCCAATGGGTAGCATAATCGCGGCTGCCGCACTGTTGGTCATTGTTTCCGTGAGTAAGACAGTTACTAGAAAGACACCTACAAAAGCAAAGTAAACTGAGCGCCCCCCCAGTATCTCATACAATTGGTCAGACACTGCAGTTGCAAGCCCGGTCGATGTGAATGCATAGGCTATCGTCAAAGAGCAAACAAGAATAACCCACAATTCAAACGGAAACTGCCGTCGAATCGCAGTTCCATCAAGGATACCGGCGGTCACACATAGAATTAAATAAGCGGCCAAAGCATCAACAAGGGTTAGCGACGTACAGGCAGAGAAGAGTATGGCAGAGAAAAAGCCCAAAACAGCCAATATATTCTGTAACAAAGAAAGCGGCTCACGTACTTTCTTTCCTGTCAGCAAAAAGAAGTTTCGTGAGATATTCTGACGCTTGCTGAAATCTTTACCCACAGCAAGAACAAGCTTATCGCCAGCTAATATTGTCTGTTCACCTAACTTTCCAGATAAAGATTGGCCCTGGCGGCTAATAGCGACTACTGCCGCATCGAAGCGAGAGCGAAAGTCCGTCTGCTTCAGAGTTTTGTTTACCAGCACCGACTCAGGACTTACGATAACCTCTGTTAAGTTCTGGCTAAGCAGTTCACTTCGGTCAGCAAATAACTCTACACCATGAAGCGCCTTTAGCTGCTTAACCTCACTGACTTTTCCGGTAAAAACCAGCTTATCATTTACTTCAACAACCATATCAGGCGTTACCGGTGAAAGCAGTCGGCCACCACGAACGATCTCTGCCAAAAACAAACTATCTAATGCTCGTAATCCATTCTGGCGAACAGTTTTACCGATCAACTTACTACCAGGTTTCACCTCTGCATCAAGAAAATATCGCTCGTACGAAGAGCCCAGAACTGAATTCACGGGTAGTGACTTCGTCATTACCATGACAACAGTACCACACACTAAAAGCAAAATTATCCCGGCAGGAAAAAAGCTAAAAAAGGATAAGCTGGGGAGACCTTGCTCTTCTATTAATCCATTAACAACTAAATTGGTCGAGGTACCAATAAGAGTAAGCGTCCCACCAAGAATAGCAAAATATGACAGTGGTATTAATAATTTAGACGGAGGATGATCTTGATTAGTTAACACACTCCTCATCAATGTCGCGACAACAGCTGTATTATTAAGCACCGCAGAACTAAATGCTGTCGCTATCGCTAAGCGCAATACGGTCCAACGGTAGCGGGTATGAAGCAACCTGCTAGAAAGCCACACAAGCAATATCGATCGTTCAAGCGCCAAAGACGCAAGCAGTAATAACAGTAAAGTGATCACAGAGCTATTCACACTGTTGGCAAGAACAACACCTTGATCTACAACACCGTTTACATAAAGGATACTAACAGCAGCAAGAAATACTAAACTTGCTTTGAAAGGGCTGAATATTAACAAAAATATCAGCCCCAAAATGACTATTGCGGTGATGAGCACTGACTAGAAATACCCTTCACGTTTTTTCTTTTCCATTGAGCCAGAGCTATCATGGTCAATGGCACGCCCCTGACGCTCAGAAGTTGTAGTCAAAAGCATTTCCTGGATAATTTCGGGCAACGTCGTCGCCTGAGATTCAACCGCACCGGTGAGTGGATAGCAGCCCAAAGTTCGAAAACGTACCATTCTATCTTCGACAACTTCACCATCTTTAATCTCCATTCGCTCATCATCAACCATGAGCAACATGCCATCACGCTCAACTACAGGACGTGACTTAGCAAGATACAAAGAAGGGATTTCGATATTTTCCAAGTAGATATATTGCCAGATATCTAACTCCGTCCAGTTTGACAAAGGAAAGACCCGAATACTTTCCCCTTTATTGATTTTTCCATTGTAAATGTTCCACAATTCGGGACGTTGGTTTTTCGGATCCCAGCGGTGGTTCTCATCACGAAAAGAGTATACTCGTTCCTTTGCACGAGACTTTTCTTCATCACGACGAGCCCCCCCAAAAGCGGCATCGAATCCGTGTTTGTCGAGAGCCTGCTTCAACCCTTGCGTTTTCATGATATCTGTATGTACTGAGCTGCCATGAACAAAAGGATTAATGCCCATTTCAAGCCCTTCAGGGTTTTGATGAACAATTAGATTCATCCCCATCTTGCCAGCCATGTAATCACGAAATTCAATCATTTCCTTGAATTTCCACGTTGTATCAACATGCATAAGAGGAAAAGGAGGTATTCCAGGAGCAAAAGCTTTTTTGGCAAGATGAAGCATAACGGAAGAGTCTTTACCTACCGAGTAGAGCATCACAGGGTTGTCAAATTCAGCAGCTACTTCACGAATAATGTGAATCGACTCAGCCTCGAGCTGCTTTAGATGGGTTAATTTCTCAGGTGTCATTTTCATCGTGTTTGGTTACATCCGTGATGATTTATATAAAAGCCACAGGACTCTTCATCGTGAGTATGAGGTTACTATTGTAAACAGTAAAAAGTTCTCTTACCACAACGTCTGCGAAAGATAGGCGTCAAAAAGACTTAAAGTAACATTCATTGCCGCATTCGTTTCATACATCGTAAGATGTATCGGGCATATGCATACTTCACGAAGAGAACAGACAATTCACGCATTTGCTCAACGACTACAAAAGTGTGAACCTCTGCGTAAAGTGCATTTTAAATGCAGGATATGGGTCGTAAATATAGTAGTATCAACTAATGACACTTCCATCAATAGAGTGGAAGAAAAAATAACAATATTCTAACGTTCACTGTAGAAAGAGGTTAGAGCATGTATAAAGCATATGCTCATTTCACTGTAAAACACCCTTATATTCACGGGTTTAACTTAATCACATTGTTAGTGATTTTCATGATAAGTGGATATCAACTGTTGGAAAATGAAAACCTAGCATATGCAGCTGGGTTTCTTCTTATATCAATTCCTACTTTAATATTTGCTAAAGCATCAGATTATAAACGCAAGTATTTAAGTGCTAATAGCTAGAATAATCAATAAAAAGACAGGCAGCTTTTTCAAGGTGCCTGTCTTTTTTAAATTGATTATCATCAAGCCTACAGCTATGACCTAACCCTATCGCCAGAACCTTTTCCTGTTGCAGTCTGGAGGATCAATCTAAAATAGAGAGAAAGTGAAAAAGTCTCTATCATTTCAGCATCTAAGCTAGCGAGTTGTTTGGGTACGGACATATCTACACCATTGACTTGCGCCAGCCCCGTTATCCCCGGCAGTACATCTAATACACCACGCTTATTGCGTTCTTCAATCAGTTCTTCTTGATTATATAAACTAGGGCGAGGACCAACGAAACTCATTTCACCGCGAAGTACATTAATCAATTGTGGTAACTCATCAAGCTTTGACTTGCGCAAGAAAGCCCCAAATTTCGTTACCGAACTTGCATCAACCATATGGGTTGCAACAGAGGCTGTCGAAATTGGCATAGTACGTAGCTTGATCAAAACGAAAGGTTTACCGTTCTTCCCTACTCGCTTTTGACGGAAAACTGGTGAGCCTGTGTCAAAAAAACCACACACACACACAAGCAACAAAATAGGCCAAAGAAGTAAAAGGCCTAAAAAAGATAGCGTTAAATCTATTAAACGAATAATTGGTTGGTTCATAACATTTTGGGAGCTGTATGCTCAATACCTCTTAATAACGGCCTACAGTTAGCTAATGGCAAAATCATTAGAAACAATAAAAAGATGATACCACAGAGGAGCTACCCGATCAGCCATTACAGCAGGAGTAACAACCTTAAGACGAATAACATACGAACTTCAAACTGTAGATATACTATGATGCTTTTCGGTACTGAACCCTAGCTTATCAAACAAATTGAGACTAGAATACGAGGCCTGCTTCAATAGGTATAGTATCATGTTTCAGCCAGTTGTATCTTTCTTCAGTGCTCGACGTACAATCAAGCGCATTCTTACCCTAAGCTATGATATTTTTGCTATAGCATTTGCTCTATATGCGTCAATCGCTTTACGATTAGGTGTGATCAGCTTCCCAATGGAGCTTGAAGAGGTAGGTAGCTTTGTTATCACCATCGCTGTAACGCTAATTGTCTTTACCAAGCTAGGCTTATACCGGGCAGTCATGAGATATATGATTGTTCCAGCGATTGGACACATCTTTTTAGCTGTTGTCGCATCATCACTGGCGTTGTCAATTTCGAGCTTTTACCTACACTCTTTCATACCACGTAGCGTACCAGCCATCTATGCAGGCATTGCAATGATCCTCCTAGGAGGGCCACGCATCCTGATTCGAACATATTTCGATCGGTACTATCGCAAAGGTAAAGATAACGTATTAATTTATGGGGCCGGGGTAGCCGGTAGAGAACTAGCCTATGCGCTAAGACAAGGTTCAGAATACCATCCCGTTGCAATCATTGATGATGACCCAAACAAGATTGGAAACATAATCTACGGCTTACGGGTCTATGACAGCAAAGACTTCCTAAAACTAAATGGCTTATATCAGCCTGTAAAGCTGTTACTGGCAATTAACAACATTAGACAAGGCGAACGGCTACGCCTTGTTGATAAACTATCAAACTGGCCAGTAGCGATCCAATCTGTTCCTTCAGTTGAGGATATAGCATTAGGTCGAGCAGATAAAACAGAAGTAAGAGATCTAGACATTGCAGATTTACTAGGAAGAGATTCAGTCGAACCTAAACACGAATTAATGCAACAATGTATCTTTGGAAAAAGTGTTATGGTAACAGGTGCCGGTGGTTCGATCGGCTCTGAACTTTGTCGACAAATCATCAAACTCAGCCCCAAAACACTCGTTTTGTTTGAGCTTAATGAATATAACTTGTATCAAATTGAAAAAGAGCTAAAACAAATCGCTCTCTACACGAATGTTGAAACAACTATCATTGCAGCTCTTGGCTCCGTACAGCACAGCAATCGACTAGAAAAAATGATGCGCATATATCAAATAAACACGGTATACCACGCAGCTGCATATAAACATGTTCCAATTGTCGAATACAATATGATTGAAGGTGTTAGAAATAATATCTTTGGGACCTTGTTTGCTGCCAAAGCGGCAATAAACGCAAATGTTGATAACTTTGTCTTAATCTCAACAGATAAAGCCGTTAGGTCAACTAACATAATGGGTGCTAGTAAACGCATGGCAGAATTAGTACTGCAGGCCCTTTCTGTTGAACAAGTAACAACTAACTTTACTATGGTCCGATTTGGTAACGTATTAGGCTCGTCTGGTTCAGTCGTTCCGCTGTTCCGAGAACAAATTAAGAAAGGCGGACCTGTAACCGTTACACACCCAGACATTACGCGCTACTTCATGCTAATCCCTGAAGCGGCTCAGCTAGTTATTCAAGCAGGCTCAATTGGACATAATGGTCAGGTATTCGTCCTTGATATGGGCGACTCTGTTAAAATTCTAGATCTTGCTAAACGCATGATCCACTTAATGGGTATGTCTGAAAAAATCGATGTCGACTGTGATGGTGATATTGAGATCAAATTTACTGGGTTAAGACCTGGGGAGAAACTCTATGAGGAACTGTTGATTGGAGAGAATGTGGCAGGCACCAGTCATCCTAAAATTATGACTGCATTAGAGGACTATCTAACTTGGAAAGAGATGGAAATTGTCTTAAATAAATTAGACAAATTTTGCCATGAATTTAACATTGAAGCGGTAAGAGATATTCTAATTTCTACTCCAACAGGCTATACGGGTGGTGGCGAGATAAAAGATCACCTATACTGCCATCATAAAGAAAAACAACTTCAAATATAAGACTAAAGCGCACAACCGTAATAGTTTAGTTGTGCGCTTAAATTGATATAGCCGCTAATATAATTCTGATTTATATAGCACCTCTACGTGATTAAGCTTATCCCCACTCAGCTTTTTTATAAATTTAGAACTAAAAGGAATCTCACATTCTCCAAAGATACGATATAGCTTTTCCTTTTTTGAATAGGCTATATCTAATTTATCAATTTTTTCTCTGAAGAATAATTTCCTAGTATAAGACCCGTTTGAAGTTTTTTTCTTAGTATTCGTTTCAATTAAAGAGCTATCTGGTGAATGGCTAACATTTATGGCTGACAGAAAATTTTGAATTCCATTTTTTTTAATTAAACCTTCAAATGGAAAAAAAACCACCTCACTCATATCAAAGCTATCATTTAATATGCTTCGTAAGTTATTGTAGTCATAAATTTTGGCATTATTATTAGATTCACAGAACACACTAAGTGATGGATAATCAAGTTTCACATCATGGTATATTTCAGTGTAAAAGGAATGCAATGCAGATACTGGCTCACGAGTGGTTACAATAATCTTATATTGTATTCCACTCAACAACATACTCAACCTGTCAATTTTCATTTGCCAGGTTATACCTAAATTATCAACGGTTAACATCTCTTCAGATAGAAATAAAGGAGTCTGTGAGCCGTTTATTAGACTTGTAAGAGTTTTCCTACAAACATCTAAATTCTTAGATAATTCCTCAGGTGTCTGAGAGTTCATGAAGCATATTAACTGAGTATAGAAATGATGTTCTTTACCTTGACCCCGAGGTTGGTTAACACCAAGGTAGTTTATGTGGCAATTATCACTTTCCTCATATAAGAATTCTTGTAAACTAGATGTTGCGGTTTTTGGCAGACCGATATGTAAATATATCATGTTACGTAAAAGTCCTTGGGTAACATATTAATATGGGATAATCTTTTTGCTTATAAATAAGCGACTATAACAATACTTTGACTGCTGATATCTCAAAAGTAGATTCAGAGTATATTTTTTAAACTAGATTTTGTTGATTCTATAGCTTTCCAGTTCAAAAGAGTTTTTGCTTTTGTTACATCAACTTCAAGATTATCGAGCAACTGGATAGCGAGAGATTCCTTTCCAACCAACTTTAGTAAGCAACGAAAAACACTAAGTGGAAAAGGAAACTGTACGATAGTTCGGTCTAATGATGCCGCTAAATAGTCCGTCAAATCTTTTGTCGAGATGACATCTTCATCGGCAATAACAAAAAGTTCATTTGCTGCATTTGGATGTTCAATGCAAACTTCAATAAAGTTAATCAAGTTGTTAATTGAGACAAAACTTCTTCTGTTTTTTACTAAACCAAACGGAAGAACGGGTATGCGTTTTACAAGATGGATCAATCTTCCAAAGTTTCCAGGAGCATCGTGTCCAAATACCAGCGGAGGACGAACAATCACAAGCTCAAGACCTAATTCACCAGCCAATGTTATCAACGAGTTTTCAGCTTCCAGCTTAGAGATGGCATAAGCTGCAGTCGGGTTACATTGAGTCTTCTCGCAAAATGGCTTAGCTCCAGAAACATTCCCAATGACTCCTATAGAGCTTATAAATATAAAGCGCTTTACACCACTTCTAGCCGCTTGTTCTAATAGCGCAACACTCGCTTTGCAGTTGACGCGACGAAATAACTCAAGAGACTTGGACGGATTTTCGTTGACTTGGTGAGCTCGCCCTGCAAGATGGACGACAACATCGATATCACTTAAAGCCTCAGCCCAATCCGTTGTTTCTGATAAGTTACCAACGGGAACGACCTCGAGATGACCGGTGTTAGCTAGATAATTCAGCCTTGACAAATCGGTTCTAACAGCAGCAACCACCTCTGAATGAACCAAAAGACGCTTTATTAGATGCTTCCCAATAAAGCCATTAGCTCCTGTAACTAGTATTCTATTTTTTAATTCACACATAAAGATTTATAAATTCAAAATATTCTAGTAATAGCATTTACTTCTAGATTTTGCAGAAAGCGTATATTTCACTTAATATCAAAAGGCTTTATATTTTCATGAATATTGAAAATTCCAATTTGTCAAAGCTCTTCTTTTCGATGCAAAGAATCTTATATGGCCATAAGCAACAAAGAACTGTGGATATACTCTTACAATATACCCTTTGTAAGCCATTAATCACCATGAAGTATTTGTGATCTTTCCCTGATAATGATTATAGATTTATAGAGAAAGACCAACTAAAACTATAGTTAGAAATTAATTCTTTCTTTCTCAATTACCATAGGAAACTTAGATGTTTTCGTCACTAAATGGCCGACATATTCACCTACTAAACCAATAAAGAATAATTGAACAGAACCAAAAAAGAATATACCAATGAGTATAGGCGCAGTACCAAGAGGAAACTCATCCCAAAACATTAGCTTAGTGGCAAAATAACCGACAGCAATCAATAAACTAATAAAGCTCATAATGAAACCGGCAATCGTCGCTAGGCGCAATGGAACCTTAGAATGGCTACATATGCCAAGCATTGCCATGTCATACAGTGAGAAGAAATTATTTTTGGTAATTCCTCGATGACGCAATGGCTGTTTATAATGAACCTTGGCTACATTGAAACCAACTTCCATTAATAGGCCACGAAGATACGGATATGGGTCTGGAATACCCTTAAGAATATCAATAATTTTCTTATCGTATAACCCAAAACCATAAAAATTCTTTTCTAGTTTTGTTTCGGATAATTTCGTAATAACTCGGTAGTAAGCCTTACGGATCAAAAACATAAGCGGAGATTCAGCACTATCATTTTTTACACCAATGACTAATTCATTCCCGGCTTCCCACTTCTCAATAAACTCAGGAATTAACTCAGGCGGATCCTGAAGGTCAGCAACCATGAACAATGTAGCATCACCAGATCCTTGCAATAATCCATGTTGAGGCGAACGTATATGACCAAAATTTCGACTGTTAACAATTACTTTAACATTTTCGTCTTTACTTGCTAGGTCACGTAAAATATCAACAGTTCCATCTTCAGATGCATTATCAATAAAAATATGCTCATAAGTATAATTTTCAAGTTTTTCGAATTGCTCTTTCACTTTTATATAAAGAAGCTCAACATTTTCTTCTTCATTAAAACATGGTGTCATAACACTAATTTTTTTCATCAATTTTCTTCTTGAATTTAACTAATTTAAAGGTGTAAATCGATTGAACATAAGATGTTAATGTCATCTTATATTTATATATACTTCAATGTAAAATCTTAAACTTGATTTTATCTAAAAACCCAGTTTTTCAACATAAACCAATTAAAAAATATGCTTGGTAGAAGGCATATTGCTTGGGAAATGTAAGGGTTAAAGTTAATTTCTGTGATTAATATATCAAGGAAGTAGGCATTAAAAAGGTACACTGCTAGATACACAAAAATAAATTTGAGAAAGGTAATGTGTCCACCATTGCCTTTAAATACCATTCTTCCCATGCTGAAGAAATTAAAGACAACACCTACTATAGTGGTTACCAGTAGCGAATAAAAGTACGGAATTCCAGAAAAAACTAAAATGGCGTAAAGACTATAACCAAAAAGTGTATTCAAAAATCCTACAAACAAAAATCTCACAACGCGAGAATTCATATAATACTTAATATTCTTCCAAAAAGATGAAATAAAAAGGTGATTAGTATTTACACTCACAATAATGCCTATCTAACTATTGTTTGAATTATTTTAACCATGATCTATATATAGTTTAACCTTAGAAATACATAAGTATCAAAATTGAAACCAATTATTGAATCTAACTAAATGAATCATAGCCTTCAAACTTGAGAGTTTTAATTATCGCATTTTCAAGTGAAGTATACATTTTAAGATCCAATTCGGTTTCAGCTTTATCTATACATGGAACATATACATTAGTGTTGCCATCACTTTTACTTAATGTGATGGTTTGAACTTTATCTAAAGAAATTTTCTTAGCTAAGTCCTTTATTGATATAGACTCTTTTGAACCAACATTATATATCTCACCGCTTCGTCCTGAGGATAAAATTCTTAACAACCAAATGATGAGGTCAGCTGCATATAAATATGATCTTACAGGTGTACCATCACTTTTTATAATTATATCTCTATCTTGCAAGACATCACTAATGAAGTTGCCAAATGCATATTCACCACTTAAAGGAAGATAGGGGCCAGAGAACGCAAAACACCTAGCTATAACAATATCGCAGCTTACATTATCTTTAAAATATTCTTCTGACTTTAATTTTGAACTCGCGTAGCCGTCATTATGGTTAAATAACGGATTGTCTAAGAATGTTTCTGGAATATGGGATAGATTCTTAGGCTGTGGGCCATAAGCGGCACCGGAGCTTGTATAAAGAATTCGTTTACAGCCAACTCTTTTTGAAAAATCGCAAATATTTTTCGCACCATCTAAAATGGTATCTCTCATTAATTCAGAGTTTTCTCTATTTATCTCAGTAGAAGCATCTGTTGCGGCATGTATAATTAAGTCATAAGATTCATTCAAATCAGAGAAAGAACGTACGTCACCTTTAACAAGCATAAAATTTTTATGGTTTGCTAAATAAGGTTGATTTTCAGCAAACTTTTCAGGTGAACGAGAAAGAATAGTCACTGATATATTTAACTTGTGAATCTCATTTAAATATATGAATGTTTGTAATAGCCACTTGCCAAAGAAACCTGTTCCACCAGTTAAGAATATTTTTTGATTTTTATAGAACTCGAAGTCTTCTGTTAGCTTTTCAGCAATAAGAGCTAAATCATCGATATCAACAGACATTCTTAATCTCCACAGGGGTATTGCTGATCAATTGGATTGCCAAAAGCGAGCCTAGGTTTGCACTCTCTTGCATCACGCATTACAACTTCTAATAATGTAGGTGTAGGTTTTCTTACAAATGCTAGAATTGCATCATCAAATTCCTGCTCGCTTTCAATTAACAATGAATTCATATTATAAGCTTTACTGACACTCACAAATGATGAGCTATAACCTTTCCAATAAGTCGATTGATTTCGACCTTCGAAGTACATTTCTTGGAATGCTCTGACCATACCAAGAGATTCATTATTAACAACAATAGTCAGAATCGGTAAATTTTCTCGCGCAATAATATCAAGCTCTTGAATATTTAATTGTGCTCCACCATCACCCGAAATTGAGACAACGTTACAGTCAGTTGCACAACTCACGCCTATAGCAGTAGGAATAGAAAACCCCATGGCGCCGAGCCCTCCCGAATGATGGATCATTTGCTCATTGTCTAATAATAATGAATGAGCAATCCACATTTGATTATTGCCAACATCCGTCACAAAGTGTACAGGCTGTTTAGCAAATCTTTTAGACAGAATAGAACAAAGGTTAAAAGGACTAATTGTCAGCTCGTTGTACTCATTGACAAATTTATTCTTCCAATGTGACTCAAGTGTGTCAAACCAGTCAGGACTAGTATTTAGCTTACTATTTCCTGATCTTAGATACATGTGAAAAAATTGTTCGCAAGTGGCATGGATGTTCACATGACCTTTAACTCTGTTGTTCAACTGTTCTGAATCTAAATCAATTTGAATTATTTTCTTCGCAACTCGAGCAAAGTCATTTACATCAGCCCCTGTCTGGCGGACATCTAACCGACTGCCTAGGACAATGATTACATCTGCATTTTGTATTGCATGATTAGCAGTTCGAGTTCCATATGCTCCAATCAATCCAAAATAACCATCTCCTGCGGGTGTTTTTTCACTGCCTTTAAGACTAGCTACATGAGGGATTTTTAGCTGAGATATATTCTCAACCCATCTATCAAAACTAGGCTCATTAACAGCTCCACCGCCAATTAAGAATAGTGGTTTTTTAGCCTCAGAAAGACAAAGAAGTGCTTCTTCTATTTGTTTCTCACTTTTTTCAGAAATATTAGGCATTCTTTGAAAGCAGTGTTTTCTAGAATTTAAGTAATCGATAACATCATCATTTAACTCTGCTCGTTGTAAATCCATTGGGATATCAATTAAGACTGGGCCTGGCCGACCAGAAGTAGATATATCGATTGCTTTTTGTAATTCTGGTATGAGATCTTCTTTTCTTTGAATTTGAGTTGAATACTTAGTGATGCTTTTAACAATACTTACAATATCGAGTTCTTGGAATCCTTGTTGCCGTATATTTCGGTGACCTTTAAGTTCATAGGTATTGACTTGACCTGTAATGAATACACACGGATAATTATCAAGCCAACAATCTGCAATCCCAGTAACCAAGTTCGTAGCACCAGGCCCACTTGTCCCAAGTGCTAAGCCGATACTGTTATTGTTTGTCGCCCTTGCTACACCACCGGCTGCGAATGCTGCGGCCTGCTCATGATGTAGGGAGATTAATTTTGTCTCTCCTAATACATTAATGCTATCGACTAAATGAGCAATCATCCCTCCGATAAGTTCAAAACCTACCGTCACGTTATTTCCACTCAGAACTTTCGCTATTGCATCAGAAGCTTTCATCTATACACCTAATTGAATGCCTGTCGTTGACAGGCATATTCTCAAATTAAAAATTCAAACCAAGAAACTCTTCAAACTTCTCAATAACGAAATCTAAATGGTCTGTCGACAACCCTGGGTAAACGCCAATCCAGAAGGTATGGTTCATGATAATATCTGTATTTGTTAAATCCCCCACCACTCGATATTCAACATCGTTAAAATACGGTTGGCGCGTTAGGTTTCCTGCAAATAATAAACGAGTACCAATTTTGTGCTGATCCATGAATTTCAGTAATTCAACGCGATCAATACCACTCTCTGGTTTGATAGTAATTGGGAATCCAAACCATGAAGGATCAGAATTTTCAGTTGCCTCAGGCAAGATCAGGAACTCTTCACAGTTAGCAAGACCTTCTTTCAAATAACGAAAGTTAATTTTTCTCTGTTCGACAAATTGCTCAACACTATCCATTTGAGCTAAGCCACATGCTGCCTGCATGTCTGTAATTTTTAGGTTATAACCTAAGTGAGAGTATGTGTACTTATGATCATAACCATGAGGTAGTGAACCTAATTGCTGATCAAAACGCTTTTTACACGTGTTGTCACAGCCAGGGGCACAATAACAATCTCTACCCCAATCACGGAATGATTCAATGAGCTTACGTAGCTCATTATCTTTGGTGAAAACAGCACCACCTTCACCCATTGTAATGTGGTGAGCTGGATAGAAACTGACAGTCGCAATATCACCAAACTGACCAACCATCTTGCCGTTATAAGTCGAACCTAAAGCATCACAGCAATCTTCAATCAGCCATAAGTTATACTTGTCAGCTACTCGGCGAGCCTCTGTTAGATCAAATGTATTACCCAAAGTATGGGCAACCATTATAGCTTTTGTTTTATCGGAAATTGCTGCTTCAATCATTTCTGGCTTGATTTGATATGTTGGAATATCAACATCAACAAAAACGGGAATCAAACCATTTTGAATTGTTGGGTTAACTGTAGTTGGAAAACCAGCAGCGACAGTAATAACTTCATCACCAGGTTTTAATTGACGGTCACCCAGTTTAGGAGAAGTCAAGGCTGTCAAAGCCAATAGGTTTGCAGAGGAGCCTGAAGTCGTCGTTAAAACATATGGAACACCCAGATATTCACCCAGACGTTTTTCAAAAGCATCATTGAAACGACCCGTAGTTAGCCAACCGTCCAGTGAAGCATCTACCATCATTTTTAGTTCGCTTGCGCCAAGAACTTTTCCTGATGGTGGGACCACACTTTGGCCACCAACAAACTGCTTTGGTGCATATTCTAACTCGGCATACTGCTCAACTAGATCTGCAATTTGTTTTCTGATTTGCTCTTTAGACATGTTAGATTCCTGCTCTTGCTTTCATGTATTCTTGAATTTCATTTAATGTATGTTGCTTAATATCTGCGCCATTAAGCCAGGCTTTCTGCCAAACCACGATACGATTTAGCGTTTCTTCCAGCCCCCAAACAGGCTGCCAGTTTAGACGCATCTTTGCTTTGGAACAGTCCAGCTTCAAATAATGTGCTTCGTGAGGGTGCTCTCCCTCAGTTAAATACCAACTAGCATCTGAACCCCATTGATGTACGAGATTTTCCACAATCCACTGAACAGGTTTTGCATCATCTTCACGGGGCCCGAAGTTCCAGCCTTCAGCATAGTCGGTGCCATTTTCGTACAAATGTTCTGCAATCGTGATATACCCGGATAAAGGCTCAAGTACATGCTGCCAGGGCCGAACAGCATGCGGGCTACGAATTTCAACTGCATCCCCATTTGAAAATGCTTTTAACATATCAGGTATAAGCCGGTCATCGGCCCAATCGCCACCACCAATGACATTACCAGCTCGAACAGATGCTAGCGCACACCCATGCTCTTCATACTTATCTTCGTTAAAGAATGATTGGCGGTATGAAGAAGCAACAAGTTCAGCACATCCTTTACTGTTACTATATGGGTCATATCCCCCCATTGCTTCTTCTTCACGATATCCCCAAACCCATTCCCGATTCTCATAGCATTTATCACTTGTGATATTAACGACAGCCTTAATGCTACCAACTTGCTTAACAGCTTCAAGCAAATGAACGGTTCCCATTACATTAGTAGAATAAGTACCTATAGGGTCATCATAAGAAAGGCGGACGAGGGGCTGAGCCGCCATATGAAAAACTATTTCTGGTTGAAACAGAGAAATACTATCTCGAAGCTGTTCAAAGTTCCTAATATCGCCTTCTTCATTCTCCACACACCCGCCAACTCGTGCTTCCTCATATAGGCTAGGTGTTGTTGGAGCCGGTAAAGAGTAACCTTTGACGATAGCTCCCATTTCGTGTAGCCATAACGACAGCCAACTCCCTTTAAACCCGGTATGTCCTGTAACAAAGACCTTCTTTCCCCGCCAAAAATCAGGATTCATATTTACTCCCAGACTTTCCAAGGTGCTTCACCGTCTTGCCAAAGATTTTCTAAATAAACTTTATCACGCAGCGTGTCCATTGGTTGCCAAAAACCATGATGTTCATAGGCCATGAGCTCCCCTTCTTCTGCAAGCTTGTTAAGTGGGTACTGTTCCCAAGTGCAACTATCATCGTCAATGTATTCTAATACATCTGGACTTAGTACAAAGAATCCCCCATTAATAAGAGCTCCATCACCCTTTGGCTTTTCTTTAAAGCTACTAACTCGTCCGTTGTCGATGTCTAAAGCACCAAAACGCCCTGGTGGAAATGTTGCAGTAAGAGTTGCTTTTTTACCATGCGACTTGTGGAAGTCAATCGTACGCGAGATATCTATATCACTAACACCATCACCGTATGTAAAACAAAATGCATCTTCATCTTTCAGGTAATTAGCAACACGACCAAGACGTCCCCCCGTCATCGAATTATCACCAGTATCTACTAATGTGACAGTCCATGGTTCAGCACGCTTACGGTGAACTTCCATTTTATTTTGCTTCATATCAAATGTAACATCGGACATATGCAAGAAATAATTAGCAAAATATTCTTTAATTACATAGCCTTTATATCCACAGCAAATGATAAAATCATTAATCCCATGTGCAGAATACTGCTTCATGATATGCCACAGTATTGGCTTACCACCGATTTCGACCATTGGCTTAGGTTTTACTGATGTTTCTTCGCTAAGGCGAGTCCCTAAACCACCGGCTAGGATGACAGCTTTCATTGGTATCTCCAATTTAAAAATTATTTTGAGGGGGTGAATGCATCTGAGTAGAAACTATCTTGTAATAGTCCTTTCTCAAAAAAAGTATGCTTTGCCGTATCAATCATGATAGGAGAACCACATGCATAAACGTCATACTTTTCCAAGGATTCAAAATCCTCACAAACGGCCTGATGAACAAGTCCTTTGCGTCCGCTCCAATCACCATTACCGGATAGTACAGGTATATAATGAAAATTAGATTTTTCTTTAGCTATAGTTTCTAGTGATTCAAGATAAAAACCTTCACTTGAGGGCATTCCCCAATAGATATAAACCTCTCTAGGATCTTCATTTTTGATTAGCTCTTCTACAATGGCTTTGACTGGGGCAACTCCTGTACCCCCTGCCAATAAGATTAGTGGTCTAGTACTGTCACGAACAAAGAAAGTTCCTTTAGGGCCTTCAATTCGCATTAATTGATTATCTTTTAGTTCGCCGAAAATCAACTCTGACATCTGGCCATTTGGAACCTTACGAATGTGAAGCTCTAATTCCTTACATTCCCTTTTTGCATTAGCTATGGAGTAACTACGTTTAACACCTTTAAAATTTAAATCAACATACTGCCCGGGAAGGTAATCAAACTTTGCTGTAGGAGGAAAGCGAAATCTAATAACAACAATATCTTGGGTAACATACTCAAATGCTGCAACTTTACATGGTAAAGTCTGTTGTTTGATATGTGCTAATTCTGGATAGTAATTAGCTTTTAGTACTGCATCCGATAGTGCTTTCGACTGGCAGGTTAAAATAGTTCCAGTATCAACTACTACACCATTTTCATTCTCAACTGTACCAGATAACAGTTCAACAGAGCATGCTCCACATTCACCAGTCTTACAACTGTGCTCCAAAGGAATTGATTGAGAAATAGCATCTTCTAATAAATTCATATCGCTTTTAAAGCATTTACCAGATGGATGAATTTCAATATTAAACGTCATAATAACACCAAAAAAATATTAACTTCATTTATTTTTTATAAATATATTTAGGTAAGCCAGAGATCGAACCTGTATTATAATTATCAAGCATAAAAGAATAGTCATCTATGCAAGTCGCCACGTTACTAAGCAACTTTTCAAACTGTATAAAATTCAATATTCCCGTGTTACCACCGACACCAAACCTTAAATTATTCGTGCATTTGTACGAGTCTAATGAAAAGTTCGGCTTTACTATTTTAACTAGTTTATATCCATGTTCATTTACATACTTGTTATATTCTGTAAAATTGTAGTGAGGATATTCTGGGCTTAAAATAACCACACCTGGATCAAATTTACCTAGACTATCGAATCCATCACAGCCTTGCCATGCATGGCAACCATTGGATTTATATGGTTGTGGCATTGCAACATCAGGGGAATAAGCGATAGTTACATCTTTTTCTAATTGTTTTATATAATTCCAAGTAGAATATTCTGTACCAAGACCATCAGTAAAAAACCTATAATGGGATGAAAACACAGAATATGCAGCATTTGAGATTGCATTACACGAAACTAACAATAGCGCAACAGAAAGTAGAACTCTTTTTACGATTACATTAGAAAGTGTATTAATGACAAGATGAGAGAAATACACCACGTTAAATATTGCAAATACATAAAGTGGGTAAAGATAGAGTAAACTAATAAATATTCTTGCCTTATACATAAATAGGAATGAGCATAATATCGTAATTATAACACTACAAATATAGACCCAATTCACTCTCCTAAAAAACATCAAAAGCAATGCAATTAGGAAATTAAGACAAAACACAATGCTATTTGAAAGTTCATTGAACCATGTATCAAATGCCTCGCTTATACCCACTGACGAATGAGCAGAAGCTAATTCAGATTGAGCTTTTATAAATGCACTAAAGTGCAAAAAAGCATAAGGGTGAATAATAAAGAAAGTAATTAGAAATACAATCGTAGAATATAACACTAACTTTACTATATCTTTCACTGTTAAGCTATAATGTACATTCCTATAAAGCCATACAAAAAATACAATTCCAATTAGTACATTTACAATAAAAAATGGCTGTTTTGCAAGTGCTGAAAGAGAGAAAAGAACGACTGCAACAATGAACTTAGGGTATGATAATATTTTATCTTTGCTTATATCCAGAAGAACTATTAACCCGACACACTGAAGCAACATGCCTAATGACTCCGGATGAATCGTCAAAAAATAATGTGAAGATACTGGATCAAACAAAAAGTAAAGTACCGCAAGAGCAGATACTGTTTTCGTAAACAAATGTCTACTTAATGTATATAGGCAAAAAGTTAACGCTAGACCAATGATAAAAAGGTTAAGCCTAACTATAACATTAAAACTCTCATCGCTAGCCAGCCCAAAGAGCTTAGCAAACATTATGACAACAAAATTTACCGAAAAATAAGTCCATCCATAGTATTTTGAGTGATATGAGTCGCCCATATTGTAATATGGGTAAGAAGTAAGAGTATGAAGAGAGTCAACAATAGAATGCGGGTCTATAGCCATGAACTCAACGGATTCTACTCTTGAGATAATGCTAATGGCATAGATAAGAGTATAAATTACCCCTATCGCAAACATAATAAGATAGTCAGATCTATTTAAATCTCTAACTGAAGTAACTTTCATTGTCATTAAATCCCTGTAAGCATAAGGTTAACCTATAACTCATATTCTAAAACACTCTTTTCAGACTTAATGAAAAAAATTTCAGCAGCCGGAAAAACCATTTTTGACTTGAAAAAAAGCGTGGCAATAATAACGTAAATCGTATAATAACATCTTTATAATTACCTTTATTCAAAGACTGAATAAGATAATCAAATCGAGCTGTTTCAGCGAAATGTCTTGCTGAAGATTCATACCCATAATGTTCTATTATATAATTCGCTGCATCAACACGCTCTTCAAGAAAAAGTGTCGTGTCCATTATACTCGCACCATGTTTTCTATATCGTACTAACAATTCAGGAATATAAACAACACCACCGAGTAAAGCAGCTTCTACCGCAATAAGATAGTCATTCACATATCTCAATTTTTGATTGTATTTTAATTTCTCAAGTGCAACACGTCGAAAACAAAGGGTTGGTGTCGGTATTATCGCTTCTGCAATAACCTTCTCAATATTTTCACTTGGTTTAAACAGAAAATTAAAATGATTCAAAATGGTTTTACTAGTTGAGCTATTAAACCATTGCATATTAGAATAGCAAAGATGTCTTTCTTTATTAGCCTCCAACGCTTCCACTTGTCGCTCAACTTTTGTTTTGAACATTAAATCATCGCCCGCAAACGGGATGATATACTCTACTTCTTTGTCATTTAGAGCCATTTCCACAACAGAATTAAAATTCTCTGCCACACCAGTATTTTGGCTTTTAATATTAATAGATATTGGATACTTGTTTTTATTGCTATCAACAAAGTTATTTAACACTTCGGCAGTTCGATCTGTTGAACAATCATCTGAAACAAAAATAACTATATTTTTGTACGTTTGTTCTAAAACTGAAGCTAAACATGACTCAATATATTTCTCATGATTATAGCATGCGATTGATACAGCTACCTTTGGTTGATTTGTATCCATTTTAGTACCTTGATAACTCAACCATATTCTTAAACTCCTCATTTTCTTTTGACAAAGTCTCAAATCCCCCTACCGCAGAAATCGTTCCTTCATTGAATACAAAAAGCTTATCGGCATTTTTAATTGTTGATAATCTATGGGCTATAACGATAATAGTTCTCTCACCCTTTAAGTTTGTGATCACTTTAGAAATATCATTTTCTGTGGTCGCATCGAGGGCAGAAGTTGCTTCATCCAGAACAATGATCTCTCGATTGAAATAGAGAGCTCGAGCAATAATTACCCGTTGCCTTTGTCCACCTGACAATTTCTTTCCGTTCTCACCGAGTAAGTAGTCTAAGCCTAGTTCGTTTACTAGATCTTTCATTCCAGCTTTCTGAAGAGCCTTTAGAACCTCTTCATCGTTAATCTCGTGACTAGGAACCCCAAAGGCAACATTATCTCTAATTGATGCATTTAAGATAAATGGGCTTTGACTAACGTAACTGACATTATTTCTTATTCCCTTATACTCTGATAAAGAAACTTCGCTACCATCAATAAAAACTTTTCCTGATGAAATTGTTAATAACCCAGAAAGAACATCGGCAAAGGTTGTTTTCCCGGCACCTGAAGAGCCTACTACACCAATAAACTCACCTTTATTGATGACTGCATCAACATTCTTTAAGCCTTTTCCATTTTTACCATCGTAAGAGAAGCTTATGTTATCAAAACTAATATTATCTCTAAAATCAAGACAATTTCTTGCTACATCAATTTGGTCTGCAACGGCTTTAAATTCATTTTGAATTGTTTCTACAGCATTAATAGAAGACTTAATCTGAGAGTAGCAATAAAGAACTCTATTCATCATAGGAGCTAATCTTATGGCAACGGCTGCCAATAATGTAATGCTCGCAATGCCTTCAGCTGGGTTAGTAGATGTTAGCAAAATATACGATATAAACATAACTATACCGAACATTAAGATGGCTTCTGTTAAATAAATAGGAATATACTGAATAAGCATATTCGTTTTATCTAACTCACTAACATTTCTATTCGAGACGTTATACTTACCTAGGAAAACATCTTCTTTCCCTATAAGTTTTGTATCTTTGACCCCTGCTAGCGCCATGGTAAGAATGCCAATATTCTCCTGACTTGCTTTAACATATTTATCGTTAACGTTTTTTGTCACCTTACGAATAACTTTCATTTGTAAAACAATCAGACCACCAACAACAACACCAGTTAATATTGATATTCCGGAATATTGTGACAGCAGAACTAGCAACAACGCTAAACAAACGATCGTATTTGAAACCAACATTATACATTGAATCAGATACGAATTTACCGCACGACTTACCACTGCAGTAAGATTGTTGATGATTACTGAAGAATCTTTTGTTAGGTGAAATGTTAATGGTGCTCGTATATATGATCCCATTAAGTTCGAACATATATCATTCCGCCAATCTCTAACAAGATTAAATTGGAATCTCTGCTGAACCAACATGTATATATTCTTTAATATAAACGACATCCCTACACAGAATGCAATAAACACTAAAAAATAGGTTGTATTAGGGAAGTTTAATAATTCATATATATATCTAATCTTTTCACTTTCAACAATCACATCTGGGTTCATTGAAATCGTTATTAAAGGATATAATAGAGCCACTCCAATAACTTCAAATGAAGCTGCAACAATTGCAGATAATAAAACTAATATTATGCGTAATCGAAATTTTGCTCCGTAATCTCTTACGAAATCAAGAAACAAATTAAACATTATCTAATTCCATAACTGACTTAACTAAGTTGTAGTCAACTTTGATTCCAAGGCTTGTAGCCACTGTGTACAAAAAACTGTGGGTTTGTTTTGGTGTAAGTCTCGCTGCCAATAGTATAAGATTAATATATTGCTTATATACGTCTGATATGTATCTTTCACGATGCATATAAATAGTATTGAACTTTTCGTCAGAGTTATTAATTAATTCAATACCAGTAGCTTCTGAGATTTCTTTGAAGCGATGCTTCCAGCGACCTTTTTCTTCAATACAAGCTTGACTTGCTGAAACTAATTCAGAACGATATACATCATCATTTAGTAAACGTTTCGCTAGTTCATGAGCCTCCCCTGTAGATTTATACATAGGGAGGTTTACATAACCTTTAGTGAATTTTTCAATACCTGCGTTATAGCTTGATAGCAAGCACCCATTGGAAGCCATTATATCCATAATGCGCCATGGAAAACATTCTACTGCTTGAGCATGGGAAACGTTCAAGCAAACACGACTCGAATTATAAATATCTTGATTGTGTTTCAACGAGTAAACAGACCTTGGATTAAACGCTAGTGCTAAGTTTGGTGAGTAAGCAACTGTATTATACCAACTAGAGTTGCCATATAAACTTAGCCCTAACTCGTTAACAGCATTTAAGACATTAGTTCGGTCTTGGCTGCTATTAATTGCACCAAAATCATCTGGTTCCATATAATCTAATATAAAATCCAGTTTTTTCTCTTTAAGGTATTTTTCTGGTTCAACATAGAAGTTATTCGCTAAATATTTCACAGCATCTTTAACTTCTTGCTTATTATGCTTCTTTAGTAAGTTCGCTAAGCTTGTCGGGCCAGAAAAATTGCTTCCAATAAAGCTAATATTTGCGGAAAATTCTAAAT
Source organism: Photobacterium alginatilyticum (assembly GCF_009910675.1). GTDB lineage: Bacteria > Pseudomonadota > Gammaproteobacteria > Enterobacterales > Vibrionaceae > Photobacterium > Photobacterium alginatilyticum. Next base: position 273,905 of record NZ_RSEJ01000002.1, read on the forward strand.
TTTCACTAACAACAGCTGTACCAGAGTTAATAATAAAGACATTTTCATCTTTTGCACCAATAGCTTTTAGTTGAGTTACGACATCGTTGGATAAGCAAAAATATAAATATCTATTGGGGTCTTTCTTTATTCTTTCCTGATCATTGTAATACGGTAGTGAGTCAGCTTGCCAAATGGCAATAGGACAGTCACACAACTCTTCAATAAATGACAACTTCGAGTTATTAAAACTGATGACCAGATCCGGATTAAATTCTGTTATATCTGAAGTTAACTTCTTTAGTTTTAAAAACCCAGACTCTTCGTTTTCGCTATTCCATGACTTTTTTAAAAATTCTGCGGTGTTGCACACCATCACTTCATTGTTATATCGCTCAAGTTCACTAATTAACCCTTCATAGTAACTAATTAACTTAAACTGTCCATCAACATAAATATGTGATGAAAAACATAATAAAATTTTTGCCATTATTCTTATGCCTTAAACTCATTAACTTTTTTAATGATATAAGATACATCCGTCTCACTCATCACAGGACTAATAGGCAGACTTAATACCTGATTATGAATTTCTTCAGTCAAAGGCAGCGATATATCATTTAATTCATTATAAGCCTTTTGTTTATGAGGCGGAATTGGGTAATGTACTAAAGTAGCAATACCTTCATCTTCCAAGTGTTTGATAAGCTCGCTACGGAATTCAGTCTTAACGACAAACAAATGCCATACATTAAATTCTTTAGATTCAATGACAGGTAACGATACTAATGGGTTTGAAATCTCACTTGTATATCTTTCGGCAATACTTTGCCTTGCTACAATTTCTTCATCTAAGTGTGCAAGCTTAACTCTAAGCATTGCTGCTTGAATTTCATCCAGACGGCTATTTACGCCTTGATAAACATTTTCATACTTACGGCCTGAACCATAATTCCTCAGCGATTTTAATACAGAGGCTAACTGTTGGTCGTTTGTTGTTATTGCCCCTGCATCACCCAACGCACCTAAATTTTTTCCTGGATAGAAACTAAATCCAGCAGCGTGTCCCCAGTTACCAGCTTTCTTTCCTCCGCGCTTCGAACCGTGTGCCTGCGCACAATCTTCTAAAACAAGAAGATTGTGTTTTTCAGCAATTTCCATGATTTCAGGCATTGGAGAGATCTTTCCATACAAGTGAACAGGTAAGATCGCTTTTGTTCTCTCTGTAATCGCGTTCTTAATCATCTCTGGTGAGAGATTGTAGCTTGTTTCATCTGGTTCGACTAAAACAGGAACTAAATCGTTCTCAGTAACTGCTAAGACTGAAGCAATATATGTATTGGCTGGAACAATAACTTCATCTCCAGCTTGCAATCTACCTAATTCTTTCCATGCACGAAGAACTAATGTCAATGCATCAAGACCATTGGCAACCCCAATAGCAAACTTAGTACCACAATACTCTGCAAACTCTTGTTCAAAAAGCTCTAGTTCTTTACCCATGATATACCAGCCAGAGTCAATAACTCGACTACAAGCTTCTTTCAGTTCAGACTGATACTGTTTATTAATAGCTTTTAAATCTAGAAAATTAATCATTACTTTTCTCTAAAAAACGGGTTACTTTGGCTGGGTTACCTACAACAACAGCGTATGGAGGTACATTCTTAGTTACTACAGCACCTGCGCCTACCATACAATTTTCGCCTAGCGTTAGACCTGGTAATATGGTTGCGTTAGCACCAATAGATGCTCCTTTACGAATTGTTGTCCGTAAAAACTCTTCAGGGTATTGTTTTGAGCGTGGTGCCTTGTCGTTTGTGAAAGCGACGCAAGGGCCAATAAATACATTATCCTCTACTGTGATACCATCCCATAAATAAACACCGGACTTAACAGTAACGTTATCACCAATTAACACATCACCTTCAACTAATGTGTGAGCACAAATATTACAGTTATCGCCGATTTTGGCTCCTTTGAGGATAACAGAGAATTGCCAAACTCTTGTTCCTTCACCGATATCACTGGTTTGGACATCACTAAGCGGATGGATCATTACTTACTAGCCTCACTAAGAAATGTATCGTAGTCTCGGATATAGTCAGCTTCATCGTACAGTTCACTAGCTAAAACCATCAGCACACAGTCACTTGAAAAATCATGCATTTCACGCCATTGCATGCTTTCAATCAAGAGCCCCTTTAATGGTGAATCTAATAAGACTTCTTGCCTCACATCACCATCATCAATAATAAATTTGCAACTGCCTTTTACACAAACAGCAATTTGCTTTAGATCGCGGTGTGCATGGAAGCCTCTTGATACTCCAGCTTCAGTATCGTATATATAGTAAACTCGCTTGATGTCAAAAGGAATATTTCTATTCCCTTCAAGCGATATAAGACCGCCTCGCTCATCGCCCAATGACTTAAAATTAACTAACTTGAGATCTTTCATTATCACTTATCTTTAATTAAGTTATTTAAATATTGACCGTAAGTATTCTTCAACAATGGCTGAGCTGCCTTTAATAATTCACTATCGCTTATCCAATTATTTCGCCAGGCGATTTCTTCTAGACACGCAATTTTAAAACCTTGTCGTTTTTCGATGGTTTCAACAAAAGTTGCAGCTTCAAGTAAACTTTCATATGTACCAGTGTCAAGCCATGCAAACCCACGTCCCAACAACTCAACATTTAGATCACCACGTTCAAGGTACGCTTGGTTAATACTTGTTATTTCAAGTTCACCACGCTCAGATGGCTGAATATCCTTTGCAATGTTAACAACGTCATTATCGTAAAAATACAACCCTGTTACTGCAAAGCTTGATTTTGGTTTCTGAGGCTTTTCTTCAATAGAAATAGCTTTCTGCTCATCATCAAATTCAACTACACCAAATCGCTCAGGATCATGAACCTTATATCCAAATACTGTAGCACCTGTTTCTAGTGAAGCTGCTTTCAATAATTTTGGTGAAAAACCCTGACCCCAAAAAATATTATCACCAAGAACTAGGCATACACTATCGTTGCCTATAAATTCTTCACCTATAATAAATGCTTGAGCCAGGCCTTCTGGTTTTGGCTGCTCCGCATACGATAGCTCTACACCAAATTGGCTTCCATCACCAAGAAGGTGCTCGAAGCTAGCCCTATCCGTTGGGGTAGTTATAACTAAAATTTCTTTGATTCCCGCCAGCATCAACACTGACAGCGGGTAATAAATCATAGGTTTGTCATATACAGGTAGTAGCTGCTTTGAAACACCTCTGGTAATAGGATATAGGCGGGTACCAGAACCACCAGCTAATATTATTCCTTTCATTTTTTACCTCTTATTAGCTACTTACTTTCGATACCTAAACGTTCACGGCTGTATGAACCATCAAGAACCCGACTCCACCACTTTTGGTTGTTAAGATACCACTCAACTGTCTTACGTATTCCAGACTCAAACGTCTCTGCTGGTTTCCAACCAAGTTCACGCTCAATTTTTCCTGCATCAATTGCGTAACGGACATCATGTCCCGGGCGGTCTGTGACAAAGGTGATTAAGTCTTTGTAGTTCGTTACACCATCAGGCTTATTAGGTACTAACTCTTCTAAGAGACTACAAATCGTATTGACAACCTCGATATTAGCTTTCTCATTATGACCACCAATGTTGTATGTCTCACCGACTACACCTTCTGTAACAACCTTGTATAAAGCTGATGCATGATCTTCAACATATAGCCAATCCCGAATCTGCATACCATCGCCATACACAGGCAAAGATTTCCCATCTAGTGCATTCAAAATCATTAGAGGAATTAATTTTTCTGGGAAATGGAATGGTCCGTAATTGTTAGAGCAGTTTGTAACAATAGTTGGTAAGCCATAGGTTCGAAGCCAAGCTCGAACTAGATGATCACTAGATGCTTTTGAAGCTGAGTAAGGGCTTGAAGGAGAATATGACGTAGTTTCAGTAAACAAATCATCCGTACCTTCAAGATCACCATACACTTCATCAGTTGAGATGTGGTGGAAACGGAAATTTTCCTTACGATTTTCACTAAGAGCATTCCAATATGCCCTCGCAGCTTCCAACAGTGTATATGTCCCAACAATATTCGTTTCAATGAAATCAGCAGGCCCATCAATTGAGCGATCTACATGACTTTCGGCAGCAAGATGCATTACTGCATCAGGCTGATATTCTCTGAAAACACGATCCAGTTCATTACGGTCACAGATGTCAACATTTTCAAAGTGGTAGCGTTCGCTTTCTACAATACTTTCCAACGACTCAAGGTTGCCAGCGTAGGTTAACTTGTCTACATTGACCACAGAATCTTCTGTATTATCAATAACATGTCGAATTACAGCCGAGCCTATAAAGCCAGCACCACCAGTTACTAGAATTTGCATATGATACCTTTTTGGAATGCTACCGCCCTAGGGTTATATCGATCCCCCAAAGCGCAAAATTCATTTTTTTGTCGCTACATTCTACTAGTAGCAATCGGACAATTTTACCAATAAGCAAAATCAATAGCCATTATTGATAGTAACAAAATCTGGTATTTTTCTATGGATTCGGTGCACAAGGTTGAATTATCAACAGATTAATTTATAAACAGAGCTCATAGTCTGAGCTTTAGACACATGAAGGGCTGAGATACTAGATTGATAAGGTGATAATTTATTCAATTACATCTGCTACATTTTTTCATTGGCAGATATCTTACCCAGTAGCTTAAATCATATGTATTACAGAGGTGTACAACAAAGAGATAGCATTTTTTTCATCCATATAGAATGAATACAGTAATTATTAAATATGATAACTTATTTAGACTAATATACTATCTTAAAGAAATAAACCATTGAAGGCTAAGTTTCTAAAGGGGGGGGGCTAATTTAAATATCTCATATTGAGTATATAGATATCGTTTGTCAACGCTCAACTTTGCACACCAATCAGCGCAATTATCAACAATACTTTATGTGAAACACAGAGCTTAGCAGTAACCGCTAACTATTAACGAATAAAAAATACATTTACTAACGAACAGTCATGGTATCCAGTTGATTTATTGTAAATAGCATCTAAAACAATCCTTGCAAATCAACCACCACTATAAGCATCACTTCTTTTTTTTATGTTAAATTGCCTTACTATAACATCATTTAATTTGCAATGTTTCTATTTGTAATGACTACAGGTACAAGCTAGATGTGAAATTTTAACGGACTTCAATAGAACAAAAAAGTGCTGATAAATAGCACTTTTTCTTTAACTCTTCACTTTCCATCGTCATTGATGACAGAGCTACTGCGCACCTTGTTGCAGTTGATCCCACATAGCCTTAACAATGAGCTGATCAGCCGGTGTTAGCTCTGACTGTGCTTCAGCCAAACTTGTTTCTACAGCAGCATTCATTGCCTCTAACGAGCTAATCCCATCCATCTCGCAGTTAGCCGCTGACAATGAAATGTGCCCACGTAGATAACCTCCAGCAAATAATTCATCATCTGATGCGGTCTCTACCATCGTATCAATCAGATTAAGTAACTTCTCTTCATATTGCTGGATCATAACTATACTCTTTGTTGGTAGCTGGTTCTGTAAAACTCTCTGGACACAAGGGAGCAACTTGGTAGTGCTCTCTCAGTGCATCAGACAGTATTTTTGCACGTTCGGGTGTACGCTGCTCAAGGTAGGTGAGCACCTGCTCTCGTACTTGTTCGGTAAAACCAGCTCTATCTGGCTCACAGTTGCCGTTTAGGTTATCACAGCTCACTAGAAATCGAAAACCACAACTGGCAGACAGGATCCACTCAACAGCCTGAGGTTTGATCTCGACTTTTTCAAACTCAGCCTGGACTTCAGCAGTACGTCCGTCAGGCTCATACCAATACCCATAATCTTCTAATAATCGCCGCTTTGGGCCAGCAATGCACCAATGTGCTATTTCATGCAATGCAGAAGCAAAGTAGCCTCGAGCAAAGATAATTCGATGATGTTGATGATCTTCATCAGCAGGCAGATAAATAGGTTCATCACCGCCAAGTACCAACTCTGTATTGTAAGTTTCTAGAAAAGTTTGGTTGAATACTTTTATTAAATCACTGTAATTATGGGACATTGTATACTTAAAATTACTTATCGATTATGGAAAGATTGAGTGGTGTTTTACATAAGTAAAGACTAGGCCCCAAATAGACTTCCGCTCAATTTTAGGGGCTAACCTAGAGAATTAGCCCCGCTTTTATTTAGTAGTCGTCCACCTCATCCAAAAACTCATCCAGATACTCTTCATCTTCTGGCTCTTCAGGCAAGCTTTCACCGCCTAGGGCACGGAAGTTCTTGTTTTGAATGTAGGCATCTCGGGTGAAGATGTATGGGTCTGGCGAGTCTTTCAGCAAGTTTTCTTGCGAGACAAGTGCTGCGCGGTCTTCCATGCCTTCAAAGGCCCACTTACCAAGGCTCTGCCAGAATGTCAGCAGGTTAAGCGGAAAGTAAAGACCGTCTACATAGTCACCAGCACCTTCTCGAAGTGTGACGGGACCATACATCGGAACCATAAAGTACGGTCCGTTTGATACGCCGTAGTAACCCATTGAATCACCAAATGCACGCTCACCTGGCTTGGTGATATCTGCCGCTGTTGCGATATCAATCAAACCGGCCAAGCCGAACACGGAGTTGATCCAAAAGCGGTTGAAGTGGGTAACAGCTTGCTCACCATCTAGCATGATGATGCTGTTGACCATATTGGCCGGCTCATCGAGGTTAGAGAGGAAGTTTCTGATCCCCGTTCTCACTGGCGAAGGGACATAATCGACATAAGCCAGAGATACCGGACGAGCGACATACGGATCCAGATAATCGTAGTTCAGTGTCCACATGGCCCGGTTGAAGCCTTCGAACGGGTCATAGGTTCCTTCGACAGTATACTCAGTTGCCTGCTCGGTATATTCAGCGTTGGTCTCAGCACCTGAGCTGACAGACTCATCGTTTGGTGTCTTGGCACAGCCTGAAAGACCCAGAATAAGAAGTAGTGATAAAAGGGTTATTCTTTTCAAAGGATTATTCCACAGATATAAAAAAGCAGACTGGACAATGATATCCAGCCTGCTCCATGAGTTCCAGCGATGTTATCAGTATTGTTTATTTATCTGCACATTTGTGGAACCACCGAGCGAAATCACATCACTCTGGCCATACCAATCACCCTTTTTGGTCATTACATTGCCATCAGTGTCGATACGTGCCTTGACGATCATAGTAGGCAGCGATGACATCAAACGCTCAGGTATCATGCTGTCGCTGTCACTCAATGTCAGCGTCAGCGGGAACTGAGATAGCGGCATCCGACGCGCCGCTACAGGCATTGGCGCGCCATCAGCGGAATGTACAGAGACAATGACGATTCCCTGAGATGGCAATGTCACTGATGGATCAAGCTCAACCTTCACCGATACTGTTTTCGGATTCGCTGCTTGTTCACTCGCCTGAGTGATTTGTGCCTGTGCCCGCTCAATACTGCGGTCCAGCATTTTGGCTCGAGGATCATCTTCGCCAATCATCCGCTTCATCATCGTCCAATAAGAGACAGCCTGCGGATAATCACCACGCTCAAATGAGTCAAACGCCAACAGAGACATCGCACGGATATTTGTATGGTCTTGCTTGATCACATTACGCAGTAGTTGGCGCGCATAATCGCTCTTGGCCGGATCACCAATCAGCATTAGCGTCTGAGCATAGCTCAGCTGGATTTCCGGGTTACCCGGCTCCAATGCATAAGCGCGCTTCATCGCCCCCTGAGCCGTATCGGCATCGCGGTTCGCCATCCCAATTCGGCCAAGCAGCAACCAGCCCGTTGCATCATCCGGATTGTCGTGCAAACGGGTACGCAGTGCCAGGGTCAGATCGTTCATCTCAGCATCGCTTAGTGGTTCAGCCCCCTGCTCATCCATCAGGCGCTTTGATAGCTCAGGTAGCTGTGCAACGGTCTGCTGCCAGGACTCTACCTTGTCGAGGTTGCCGACGGTGAAATACATACCGTACGATACTGCCACCAGCATGATAAGCCCCGGGATCAGCATAACTGTACTGACTGCCGTTTTTTGCTGCTCGGTCTGGGCCGGAACATCATCCAGCAGTGACTGCTGCAACTCAGAAACCAGCTCATCCTGATTCGAGACCAAACCTTCGCTGGTTTCACTTTCCAGCTCGTTAATACGATCTTTAAAGAAGGCCTTGTTCAGCTCATCACGGCTAGCGACGTCATCCTGTGCCTTGCCAAGATACATTGGCGCGACAAAAATGGCCGCAGCAACCAAAACCAAAGCAACGGTTATTAGCCAAAACAGCGTCATTACTTCACCTTCCCGTTGTTATTCGGATTTTGTTGTTCCATCTCTTTCAACAACGCTTTCAGGCGTTGCTGTTCATCAGCTTCCAACTCTGGCGCTGCCTTCTTATCTGCCGTTTTGCGAGAACGCATAACCAGCACGGTAAAACCAATGAAGACGAACAACAATGGTCCAGCCCACAGGATGATTGTCGATAGCATCAACGGCGGATCGTAAGTAACGAAGTTACCGTAGCGCGCAATCATGTAGTCAACCACATCTTGCTCGCTTTTACCTTCGCTCAGCATATCATACGCCTTCTGGCGCATATCTTTGGCCAACTCGGCATTTGAGTCTGCAATCGTATTGTTCTGACACTTAGGACAACGCAGTGTTGCCGTCAGGTTCTGGAATGCTTTTTCCTGCTCTGCGGACTCGAACTCATAGACATCGATGGCAGCCGACGCAGGCAGAGCTGCAGCAAATACCAGCCCGAAAGCCAGCAGCATGGCACTAATTTGTTTCATCATCCCTTCGCTTCCTCCAGCAACGCCTGATACATCGGCTGTAGAGTATCAGCCCAGTTTCGCTCGTTCACATCACCAACATGGCGATAACGAACAATACCGTTGGCATCAATCAGGAAGGTCTCCGGCGCGCCGTAAACGCCCAGGTCCATCCCCAGCATGCCGTTACCATCGAACAGACTATGAATGTACGGGTTGCCCAGCTCATTGAGCCAACGGACAGCCTTAAGACGCTCATCCTTATAGTTAAGGCCAATAATTTTTACCCCGTTGCTTGCCAGCTCGTTAAGGTAGGTGTGCTCGGCGTAGCAGGTCGGACACCAGGTTGCCCAGACGTTCAACAGCAGAGGCTCGCCCTTGAAGATATCCTGCTCATACAACTTGCCGGCTTCGACCAAATCTTCCAACTTGAAATCAGGGACCGGCTTACCGACCAGTACCGATTCCAGCTTGGTTGGATCATCGCCTTCTGCATTACGAGTAAGCTGAACCATAAAGACCAGCGCCAGTGCCAAAAACAGTACCAGAGGTACAAACAATAATTTCTTATTCATCAGTTAACCTCAGCTTTCTTGCCAGCTTTAGCCGTGTCTACCTTGGCTTGTTTACGGAAACGGTAACGCTTGTCACTGATTGCAAATGCTCCACCCAACGCCATCAGCACCGAGCCAAACCAGATCCAGTTTACAAACGGTTTGAAGTAAATTCGTACCGCCCAGGCACCATCGCCCAGCTTCTCACCCATAGCAACATACAAATCGCGGGTGACACCACTGTCGATCGCCGCCTCGGTCATCATTGAACCGGCTACTGTATAAAAACGCTTCTCGGCATGCAGCTCGGTAACAAACTTGCCGTTACGGGTAATATTGAAATCTGCAATATAACCATCGTAGTTAGGACCATCGGCATCACGCAGACCGGCGAAATGGAAATCGTAGCCCTGAACCTGTACCGTTTCACCCGGCGCCAGACGCACATCACGCTCAATATCGTAATTTGAAACCAGAGTAATACCGATCACAGACACGGCCAGACCAATATGACCCAATACCATTGCCCAGTGACTGCGGCCAAGCTTACCTAGCCCTTGCAGCAGGCTATGGCGATGCGTCGCACGCTGATACAGCTCAAAACTGTGCATCACCACAATCCAGATAGCCATAACAAGGCCAAGTACCGCCAGCGGCTCCATGCTGTCGGTAAAGAGCAGAATGGTCAGGAACGAGAACGGTAGCGTAATCGCAGCCGAGATAATCATCGGCTTGGTGATATTAGACAGGTTGTCACGCTTCCAGCGTACCAGCGGACCGATACCCAGAATGAAGGCAAACGGGATCATCAGCCAGGTAAACAAAGTATTGAAGAACGGCACACCAATGGATACGGAACCAAGGCCAATCTGCTTGTGGATCAGCGGCAGCAAGGTACCAATCAATACAACCAGCAGGCCAGCGACCAGCAGCAGGTTGTTAGCCAGCAGCAGGTTCTCACGCGAGAACAGGCTGTAGTTACCTCGTGATCTGATCTGACCGCCGCGCAGAGCGTAGAGCAGCAAGGAGCCGCCAATGACCACAATCAGGAAGCCAAGGATGAACATACCACGGGCCGGATCGGAGGCGAAAGCATGCACAGAAACCAAAACACCAGAACGGACCAGGAAGGTACCCAACAGGCTCAACGAGAACGCCGAGATTGCCAGCAGTACGGTCCAGGCTTTAAAGGTACCGCGTTTTTCCGTTACCGACAGCGAGTGCATCAAGGCAGTACCGGCTAGCCATGGCATGAATGAGGCGTTTTCGACCGGATCCCAGAACCACCAGCCGCCCCAGCCAAGTTCGTAGTAAGCCCACCATGAGCCAAGTGCGATACCCAGCGTCAGGAACGACCATGCGGCAATTGTCCAGGGACGAGACCAGCGCGCCCATGCAGTATCCAGACGACCTGTCATCAAAGAGGCAATCGCAAAGGCAAAGGCAACTGAGAAACCCACATAACCCATGTACAGCATCGGTGGGTGAATAATCAGCCCCGGATCCTGCAGCAGAGGGTTCAAGTCGCGACCGTCAACCGGGAAGAATGGCAAGGTACGCAGGAACGGGTTGGAAGTCATGATGATAAACAGCAGGAAGCCTACTGAAATCATGCCCATTACCGCCAATACACGGGATACCGACTCTAACGGCATACCGCGGCTGAACATGGCTACAGCAGCCGCCCATGCAGCCTGGATCAGCACCCACAGCAACAGCGAGCCTTCGTGTGCGCCCCAAACAGCAGTAATACGGTAGTACCACGGTAAAAGGCTGTTCGAGTTACTCGCGACATAGGTCACGGTGAAGTCGTTGGTGTAAAAGGCCCAGCACAGCACGACGAATGACAACAACAGCATACCGAATACACCGTATGTCAGCGGACGTGCCATGCGCATCATTGACTGGTTGCCGACAGAGGCCCCGTACAATGGATAGATACTTGCGAGGATCGACAAACCCAGCGCAATAATCAGGCTAAAATGCCCCAGTTCTGCAATCATTGAACACTGCCCTGCATCTGTTCTTCGGTATATTGAAGAGGTTCGTGGGTTTTCTTCATCGCTTCAGCCACTTCCGGCGGCATATACTCTTCATCGTGTTTTGCCAGTACTTCGTGAGCTTCAATGGTGGTGGCATTTACCAGTACACCCTGAGCGACGATACCCTGACCTTCACGGAACAGATCCGGCAAGATACCGTCATACTTAATGGTCACAGCCGGGCCGACATCGGCCACGTCAAAGCGAACTTCCAGCGACTGAGGATCACGCTTTACCGAACCCGCAACAACCATACCACCGATACGCAGGCGCTGACCGACTTCAGGCTTGGTGCCGTCCGGCTTGCCATTAACCAGCTCGGTCGGGGTATAGAAGAGATCCATGTTCTGGTTTAACGCATACAGCATTAAACCAATAGTTGCGCCGAGGCCCACAACTAACGCCAGCACTAGCGTCATGCGTTTTTTACGTCTCGGGTTCATAGTGTGTTCTCCAGTTTTTTCGCTTCTTTAATACGGTGCTCACGAGCGATTTTGTTCTTGATTTCTGCCGCCAGGCGGCGTTTTTTACTCAGGCTTGAAAATAAGATCCACAGCAGGGCAGCAAAGGAAATACCATAGGCCGCCCAGACATAAGATGCGTAGCCACCCATCGCTAAAAAGTCACTAAAAGATTCAAAATGCATGATGGCCTCACTTCATTAATTCACGGACCCAAGGGCGATGACTTTCACGGGCAATGATTTCATTGCGCAGACGAACCAGCGTCACCGCGCCAAAGAAACAGGCAAAGCCGACAATGTTCAGTAACAGCGGCCACAACATGGTGCTATCCATCGACGGTTTGTCAAATTTGGTAATCGTGGCACCTTGGTGCAGGGTATTCCACCACTCAACAGAGAAGTGAATGATAGGCAGGTTGATAACACCGACAATCGCCAGAATACCCGCCGCCTTTGCCGCAGTCTTCTGATCATCAAACGCACTATAGAGGGCGATAACACCAAGGTAGAGGAACAACAAGATCAGCTCAGACGTCAGGCGGGCATCCCACACCCACCAGGCCCCCCACATAGGTTTACCCCAGATGGCACCGGTGAGAAGAGCAATCACGGTGAACACGGCACCCACCGGCGCCATTGCCGCAGCAGCCATATCGGACAGTCGGATCTGCCAGACCAAACCGATAAAGGCCGCAATGGCCATTGACATATAGGCCCCCATCGACCAGATGGCCGCAGGAACGTGAAGATAGATAATCCGGAAACTATCGCCCTGCTGGTAATCTGTCGGGGCAAACATTAACCCCCAGATAGTACCGCCAATGATCCCCAATAAGGCAATAATGGAGAACCAGGGTAACAGGGTACCGCACAGGCGGTAGCAATTTTCAGCTTTCGCGTAGGGATGTAACCACTTCCACATATTTCTGCTCTACTCGTATAATTGTAATAAGTACGTTCTCAGCCAGCGTATTGTTCACTCAAAGCAGAACAACATACCAATGAAACAATTCTCATCATTAAATTAGGATAAGCAAAGTTGAATACCCCCTTTGAGGTACTTGCTCATCTAACCATCGCTTCCTTGTTCTTGCTCAAAATTGTCTCATGAGATCCATTATTATGAGACATCTTACTCAGGTGTAATTGTAATGTTTTATTGCACACTTATACGTAATGATGCAGCAACCGCAAATGGCGCCAGCGTTGCCGACCCAACCAACATTGCCCCCATCAGCGCCAACTGCCCGTTGAACGCCATCCCGAGGCTTGCCGCATCAATTGCCGAGGTAGCAAATATCAGCACAGGGATATACAGCGGCAAAATGAGCAAGCTCAATAATACCCCGCCCTTTCTCAGCCCCACTGTCAGCGCGACCCCAATCGCCCCGAGAAAGCTCAATGTCGGCGTACCGACAAGCAGCGTCAGTACCACCGCCTTCCAGGTCTCCCAGTCCAACGACAGCAATATTGCCAGCAGCGGGCTGATCAGCAACAACGGCACACCTGTCAATACCCAGTGCGCCACCATTTTGGCAAAAGCCAGCACCGGCAGTGGTGTCGGCATCATCAGCATCTGCTCGAGCGAACCGTCGACAAAGTCATCCCGGAACAGACGCTCCAGCGACAACAACGCGGCCAGCAACGCGGCAACCCAAACAATACCCGGCGCGATCCGAGCCAGTAGATTCGGCTCCGGCCCGACTCCCAATGGGAACAGGGTGATCACAATAATAAAAAACCACAACGGGTTAAAAACATCAGCCTGTCGACGAAATGCAATCAGCAGTTCACGCCGAATGACTTGAAAAATAGCGCTTAGCATCCTGAACTACTGCCCCAACTTAATCTTCCGTAAATGGTTACTGTCTGTGAACATATCCTGGTGAGTCGTTAGCAGCACGACACCGCCACGCTCGACATGAGACAGAAATAACCGTTCCAGCACTTTCACACCCTGCTTGTCGATAGCCGTCAGGGGCTCATCCAAAATCCACAGCTTATGGTTGCTGATCCACAACCTAGCCAGAGCCACCCGGCGCTGCTGACCAGCAGACAGCTGACCGGCCGGGACATCTTCCCGCCCAGCCAGACCGACATGGGCAAGTGCCTGCCAGAGGCAATCGTCACCGCTGACCTGCGGCGTTCCCGTCAGCTCCGAGTCTTCCGTATGGGTATGCATAGCCTGGAAAAAAGCCAGGTTTTCAAACGCTGTCAGCTCCCGCTTTACCCCGGTCTGGTGACCAAGGAACAGCAAGTCCTGATAGTAATCTTCCCGTGCTGTTTCGATATTTTCGTTGTTCCAGCACACGCTACCGCTGTCTGCCCGCCCGAGACCCGCAATGATCCGGAGCAAGGTTGTTTTTCCGGCGCCGTTATGTCCTTCAATCTGAACCAGTTCACCTGTCGATACAGAGAAACTTAGGTCGTCGAACAACACCCGCTCATCGCGGACACAGCTTAATTCTTGTACAGACAACATATTAAATGATGTATCCTAGGTGACACAATTTAGCGGGCATATTACCACACTGGTTCAGGATTTTGTTAGACACCCAGTTGTATAGTTCCATCACTTAGGTTAGTAATTGTGACATCCATGCGTATCGACAGCTCCCAAACCTCTGCTTTAACTAAGAGTGGACAAATTGAACCTAAAAAAGTGCCAGAAAATGAGACAAATACCAAAATTCCTCAATCCGTAAATACCAACAAGTCAATTCAGGGACAAATTTCCCAACTGTCTCAAGTATTAATGCAAATGAATGTGCTGCAACGTTTTTTTACAACTTTTGTCGCACAGCATTCATCCCCTTCGATGCCCTCTTCGCCAGCTGTCACTAATTTGCTCTCTCAGCTTCTGATGCCCGAAAATAAAGCCACGCTTATCCAGTGGCTTAGGCAAGGTGCCGGCAAGCAGGTTATGGTCCAACTGTTGGAGCAATCCAGACAAGCGGATAGCCCTCTCAGGCAGTGGCTGCAGCAGCTGCCAACCGACAAGCAAGACGAGTTCAATGCGCTGCTCAAACTGGCCGTTGAACAGCGCTTGGCCGCCAACGGCAAAGATAACGACGCCACCCTGCTGCAGTTGCATTTGTTGCAACCCAACGGCCGAGAGCTGAAATTATCCGTTGAAAAGGATCCCGACGCCAGTCCGGCAAGAAGCACCGAGCAATCGTCTAAGTGGACTATCCGGTTAGCTCTTCCTGTCGGCCAATACGATATCATCCATGCCATCGCGGTATGGCAGCAACAAAACCTGGCTCTCGCCTTCGAATCAGACAATAGAGAGTGGCTGAAACGCACCGAGGTCCTTTCCCCGGTGCTGACCGAGCGGTTAGCAATGCTGGGGATCGACAGCGAGCCTGCCACCTTTACGTTTCGTCCGCCGCAAATTGTCGAACCCAAAACAGAAGGACTGTCGATTCTGGTATAGTGATCGCCACAGATATGGCCAAATTGAAGACATGCAGAAAAATAAAAGCGCGATAGCCCTCCACTATAACGGGCAGCAAACACCAACGGTAACGGCCAAGGGCCATAACCAGCTGGCAGAGCACATCATCGAGCAGGTCAAACAGCAGGGCGGGCTGATTCATCAGGATGAAGCGCTTACTGACTACCTCAACAACCTTGAGGTCGGTGACGAGATCCCGGAGAACCTCTATCGGGTTATCGCCGAGCTGATCGCTTTTTCCTGGTTCCTAAACGGAAAAACCCCTCCCGGGTGGGAAGGGCTTTCAGGTATCAACGAACAAGTGTAATACAACTGAACGACTGGTTGTGAAACCGTGTTAGCGTTCTAACGCCGTCTTGGCTGCGCCATCTTTTGCTGCAAGCGAAGCAACAGCTCCGCCTCCGCCTTAGGCAAATCACACTCTTCCATCAGCTCATCGACATCGGCGCCCAGCTCAACCATTTTACTGGCGCGGCTGTAGAGCTTTCCGTCGGGATCCAACATCGCCATTTCACCCTGTCGATCCGAGATCATCTCAAGGTGCTCGGCCATGTCAGCCAGCTTCTGGCTCATACCTATTGTTCCGGCACGCAGCTCGGTAAACTGCTTAAGCAAGCTTTCGTGCTGGTGCCGAGAGTTTTTCAACACCAACTCTGTGGCGGCAAATTTTGCTTCCAGTGCCTGGCGGGCCTTGCGTTCACGACGAACCATTAGCCATGAAATGATCACGGCCAGGATCGCAACAGCAACCGGCAACCATTGCAAAACGAGGCTTTGCATTACAAGTACGCCATCTCGTCCCATTCTTCGTCAGACAGCAGCTTGTTTAGGTCTACCAGGATCAGCAGCTCACCGTCTCGGTTGCTCACGCCCTGGATAAACTTCGCGCTCTCTTCTGTACCGACACTTGGTGTGCTGTCAATTTCAGAACTACGTAGATAAACAACTTCTGCAACGCTGTCTACCAAGATACCAATCACCTGCTTCTCAGCCTCGATGATCACAATACGGGTATTGTCAGAAATTTCACCTGGCATTAGGCCAAAGCGAGAACGGGTATCAATAACCGTTACTACGTTACCACGCAGGTTGATGATACCCAGAACGTAATCTGGCGCACCTGGTACCGGAGCAATTTCGGAGTAGCGCAATACTTCACGTACCTGCATCACATTGATGCCGTAGGTTTCATCTTCCAGCTGGAATGTTACCCACTGTAGTACCTGATCGCTACCGTCTTCTTTTTGTATTTCGGCTACACTAACCTGAGACATGCTGTTTCCTCTTTGGCCTTGCTCACATTACACTCTTAACATCTAAACCAGCATTGAGCATAGATATTAGTTCGCTAACATGAATTAGAGCACACATTTTTTCTTTAACCATTCCGGCAAGCCAAGGACGTTTACCCGCCTGTTCCCGCCAACGAACACTCTGCTCTGTCAAAGTTTCAGTCCCGTGGAGCGCATTACATGCCAATCCCCACTTGCTTTCCCCTAACATCACGATATATCGATATTCTTCCTGATGTTCATTCGAACTCAGTTTTTCCGGCATCACCCAGCGTGCAGTGTCGACCACATCCAGCTGATGCTCACGGTTTGTCATCAACCCGAGGTACCAGGGCGGCCGCCCCAGCAAGTGATTCACCTCTCCGAGCTGATGAATGCCCCCCAATTCAGTCAACGGCACGGCAAACGTGACACCATTGACCTCAAAGAAAAGCGCCTGAAACTCCGAACTCCTGTCCTGCTGTTGTTGCCATACATCCGGAGGACCGTCACTGCCAGGCTGTGTTTCAGGCTCAACAACCACTTCAGGCTCAGCGTGTTCTACGTCTGGCTCTGATTCTACGCTTGTTGCTGATTCTACGTTATTGCTTTGCGATTCAACAGAGAAAGGTTCCATAGCAGGCACAGTCACCGCCTCTTCCAGAACCACTTCTTCGACCGCCTGTTCAGCCCTTTCGGCCGCACACTGCATCTGCTCGGCAATCAGGGCATCGGTTTCATGCTGGATGTCAGACTGCATCTGGCTCATCTGACTCAGCAGTCGCTGCACATCTTCCAGCTCAGCCTGCGGCTTTTCGGCATAAGCAACCGACGGCTTGCTGTCCGGTAAAACGGGTTTAGGCTCAGCCGGCGGCTCCTGAGTCTGCGGTATCCAGCCTGATGCCTTCTCCGATGACGGAGAAAGGTTCAGCTCGACAGAAACGGCAGTATCACTCTGCTCATCGTGCGACTCAGACAGTTGTTCAAAGTCGAACGGTGCCGCGGTACTCTCAGATTGAAGATCGCTGTCGATCGTGGCGTCACCGCCTTGATCGTGCTGATCCGGTTGCTCTTGCGACTCAGCCTCTTCTTCAGCCTGAGAGGCTAACTCATCTGCCGGCTCAACCTCTTCAGGCTCAGCCAGCAAATCAAAGAAATAATCATCCAGTGCCTGTTCACTGGACAGACGATGCTTATCGTTCATCTTGATCCAGACGCTCCAGATAATTTAGTAGTGTCTTGTAAGCAAAGACACCACGGCAACTGCGGGCATACAAGGACGGTGGCATATGCTTGATACTGGCATCACGGAACTTGGTATCAATCGGCACCGCCGATGCCCAAATTTGCTCCGGGAACCGTACTTTCAGCTCCTGCAGTGTCTGCAGTGATGCCCGGGTCCGCTTGTCATACATTGTCGGGACAATGGTTACCCGAAAGCCCGAGGGACGAGATTTTTGCATGATCTGGAGGGTGCGCATCATGCGCTCCAGCCCTTTCATCGCCAAAAACTCGGTCTGTACCGGGATCAGGATCCTGTCGCTGGCCGCAAGGGCATTGACCATCATCACCCCAAGGATCGGCGGACAGTCAATCAGCACATAATCATAGTCATCTGCCAGGCTGTTCAAGGCCTTTTTTAACACCAGCCCCATCCCGCCACGGTTACCCATAACCCGGTCCAGCGTCGCCAGCGACATATGCGCCGGTATAATATCGATATTCTTGAACTGGGTATTCAAAATTATCGGGCGAACAGTCGCGCGCGTGACATCGGTAAGCTGAAACAAGTCAAACAGACTGGCAGCTACTGAATCCGCCTCAAAGTTGAGGTAGGTCGTCAGCGACGAGTGGGGATCGGTATCCACCAACAGTACGCGTTTGTTACGCTCACTCAGCAACCCGGCAAGCGTTACCGTTGTCGTTGTTTTCCCGACCCCGCCTTTTTGATTGGCGATACTCCAGACGATCAAATCGAACTCCCTATGACAGGCCGATTTCAACCAGAATGCGCTCGGCAATCCGATCTAGCGGCAGGTCTTCACTGGAGATCCCCGCTTTTGCCACGGCCTGCGGCATCCCGTAGACGACACAGCTTTCTTCGTCCTGCGCCCAAATCGTCGAGCCGCTAGATTTCAGCATGCGTGCGCCTTCTCGACCGTCAGCACCCATCCCGGTCAACACCATAGACAGAACCTTGTCATGATAGATCTTGGCCGCCGAACCGAAAGTAACATCGACGCATGGCTTATAGTTCATTCGCTCGCCGCCATCAATGATCCGCACACGGGCAGAGCCCGGACGTCCATCCAGCATCATTTGCTGACCGCCGGGAGCCAGGTAGGCCATTCCCGGCTTGAGGGTATCCCCGTCCTCGGCTTCCTTTACCCCAATTTTGCACAAATTGTTCAGGCGAGCTGCAAACGCGGCCGTAAAGGTCGCTGGCATGTGCTGAACCAGTACGATCGGATAAGGGAAATTGGCCGGTAACTTGGTCAATATTTTCTGCAGGGCAACCGGGCCACCTGTCGAGGTACCAATAGCCATCAGCTGATATTTCTTGCCCGAAGACTTAAACCGCGCCATCGGCTTCGCCGCCACAGGGCGCGCCCCCGGACGTGCCGCTGTCGCAGCCGTTGTCTGAGATGCCGTTGCAGCTGTTCGTCCAAGTGCAGGCTTTTTCAGCTCACGTCCAGTAGCCGGTGCAGTTGCAGCAGCCGGGCGAACCGAACGGCGCATGAAAACACGTTTTCGTGCCAGCTCGCCAACACGTTTTTGCAACAGGCCAACCGCCTCGTCACGGTTGCGGGCAATATCTTCAAATTTCTTCGGCAAGAAATCCAACGCACCGGCATCAAGTGCATCCAGTGTCGCCTTCGCACCTTCGTGGGTCAGCGAAGAGAACATCAGGATCGGGGTCGGTGCGCTTTTCATGATTTCGCGCACGGCAGTAATACCGTCCATCACCGGCATCTCAATGTCCATGGTGATGACATCAGGCTGAAGCTTGTTAGTCAGTTCTACCGCTTCTTTACCATTGACGGCACTGCCAATCACCTCGAGTCGAGGATCGGAGTTAATTATTTCACTGACACGGCGGCGGAAGAAGCTTGAATCATCCACCACCAATACTTTTACTGCCATGTTGTCTTTATCCCGTATATATGAGTTATCCAGCCTATCTAACAAACTGAACAATTATCTGGCACAGGCAAGCCCGACAGGTTAACAGAACCAGATAATAATTTAATTTGCTATTTAGGGGCTTACGCCCCTAATTTAGTTGTCGCTCTGGTGTTGAGTGAACGGCCTGGCCTTATCGGCCGGCATAGTGTTTTAGCAGGTTTGGCACGTCAAGGATCAGGGC
Organism: Photobacterium alginatilyticum; assembly: GCF_009910675.1. Taxonomy (GTDB): domain Bacteria; phylum Pseudomonadota; class Gammaproteobacteria; order Enterobacterales; family Vibrionaceae; genus Photobacterium; species Photobacterium alginatilyticum. The sequence goes on from NZ_RSEJ01000002.1 coordinate 293,897, forward strand.
AATATGACCATCGCTGGTAATGGTTGCACCAGCCATACCCGGTGTACCCTGAAGCAGCTCATCAAGCGGCTTGATCACGACCTCTTCCTGACCAATCAAGGTATCGACCACAAAACCAATACGCTGGTGACCAATTTGAACAATCACCACATGGCCATGGTCACGCTCACGCTGCGGCAGGCCGACAGCTGACAACCAGTCTTGCAGGTAGAACAGTGGGATAGCCTTCTCACGGACAATGATCGTCAGCTGACCGTCAACATTGTTTGTCTTGCGCAGATCAAGATGGAAAATCTCGTTCACGCTTGCCAACGGCAGGGCAAATGGCTGTTCAGCCACACCCACCATCAGGGTCGGCAGGATAGCCAGCGTCAACGGTACCTTGATATCAATACGGGTACCCTTGCCCAGCGCCGAATCAATACTGATTGAGCCATTAAGCTGACTGATCCCGGTCTTAACCACATCCATGCCCACACCACGACCGGAGATATCAGAGATCTCTTTTTTAGTCGAGAAGCCTGGCGCAAAAATCAGGTTATAACACTCGGAATCTGTAAGACGTGAAGCTGCATCAGCGTCCATTACACCACGGTCAACGGCGATGTTACGCAGTTTATCCGGATCCATACCGCCGCCATCATCCTCGATGGTCAGCAGAATGTGGTCGCCTTCCTGTGAGGCAGACAGCAGTACGGTACCAAGACGCGGCTTGCCGGCTTTTTCACGGGCATCCGGCATTTCGATACCATGGTCAACCGAGTTACGGACCAAGTGAACCAGCGGATCGGCCAGCGCTTCAACCAGGTTCTTATCCAGATCGGTTTCTTCACCGCGCATTTCCAGCACGATTTCTTTTTTCAGGCTACGCGCCAAGTCACGAACAACCCGAGGGAAGCGGCCAAACACTTTCTTGATTGGCTGCATACGGGTTTTCATCACCGCGCCCTGCAAATCGGCAGTCACGACATCCAGGTTGGATACGGCCTTGGACATTTCCTCATCATTGGTATTAAGGCCCAGGCTAACCAGACGGTTACGGACCAGTACTAATTCACCCACCATGTTCATGATGGTATCCAGGGTCGAGGTATCAACACGGACTGTCGCTTCGGCGGCCGGTTTGCCTTTATCCTTGGCTGCAGCAACAGCTTTCGGCTTTCTTTCCGCCACAGGTTTAGGTGCCGGAGCTGGTGCACTGGCTACAGGAGCCGGTGCTGCTGGTGCCGCAGGGGCTGCAGCAGGAGCCGCTGGCGCGACAGGCACTTCAGGGCTTGCCGGTTTAGAAACATCTGCCAGCATATCAGCCACCGGGCGAGTTGCCATCTCCAACTCTTCTGCCGATGGGCCTTTACCTGAGCCATGCAGCTCATCAAGCAAACGCTCGAACTCATCGTCAGTCATCAGGTCATCATCACCCGAGCTGGCACCGGTGTCACTAGGTACCGTCGAGGCCGCTACCGGTGCGGCTGGAACCGGTGTAGCAACAACCACGCTGTCAGTATTACCCGGGCCTTTGCCAGCACCGTGCAGTTCGTCCAGCAGACGCTCGAACTCATCATCGGTGATATCACCTGACTCAGACTGAATCTGATTCACAACAACTGCATTGCCTGCTTGTGGCGCAGGTGCCGATGCTGGGGTTGGCGCTGGTGTTGCAGAAGAGGCTGAAGGGCCACTGCCAGCACCATGAAGCTCATCAAGTAGACGATCAAATTCATCCTGCGTCATGTCATCAACCGTATCACCGGCAATTGCCGATGATGGGGTAGCAGGCTGCGCCGCTACTGGTTCAACTACCGGGCTTGGTGCCACAGGCTCAGGAACCACAACCGGCTCTGGCTCTGCAACCGGCGCAGCGGCGGCAGGAGCGAGTTCTTCTGCTGTCGGCGGCTGGCTGTAGCGGTGAAGCGCATCAAGCAGGCTCTGCTCAGCGGGAACAAGCGGCTCTCGCTCCTGCACCAAGCCAAACATTTCGTTGATGGTATCCAACGCCTCAAGAATCACATCCATTAATTCAGGTGTAACGCTTCGCTTGCCGGTTCTCAGCAAGTCAAAGATATTCTCTGCACCGTGGCATGCATCCACCAACTCAGTCAAAGAGAGGAAACCTGCGCCACCCTTAACGGTGTGAAAGCCACGGAAAATCGCATTGAGCAGCTCTGAATCTTCAGGGCTACGCTCAAGCTCAACCAGCTGCTCAGACAGCAACTCAAGAATTTCTCCTGCTTCAATCAAAAAGTCTTGCAGGATGTCTTCGTCTAAATCAAAGCTCATATATTTCCCCTAAAATCCAAGACTAGACAGCAAGTCGTCAACATCATCCTGTGAGGACATGACATTTTCACGTTCTTCTGTGTTGACAATTGGCCCCTCGGGAGTAAGCACACAGGCTTCTGTAAGGGCTTCAGGTCTGTCTTCTTGTTCCATGCCAAAGGCTTTAAGGATTTCGACTAATTGATCTTCCACTTCGTGCACCAATTCGATGACACGACGTATTATCTGTCCGGTGAGATCCTGAAAGTCTTGAGCCATTAAAATTTCTGTCAAATGGCTACGAAGCGCATTGTTGTCACTTTCAACCTGTACCAACAAGCTGTCAATTTCATGGCATAGTAACTTAAATTCATTAAGCGCAATCTGCCCGCCCATGAGACGCTTCCACTGAGGATGAACCTGACTCAGAGAGTCATTCAGCCTATCGGCAAGCGGTTCGATACTATCGATCGCATCCATGGTTTTATTGGCAGCAGATTCCGTTTTATCAATCACATATGACAAACGGTCACGGGCGTCAGGAATTTCGTTCTTCGCTAAATCATTAAGACGGGGATCAAGACGAAAATTTGCCAGTGAATCATGCAATTGGCGAGTCAACTTACCCACTTCTGCATAGACAGGATCACGGCTGTCGGAGACAAGCCCCTGTACAAGCGTGTTTGCTTCGTCCTGTTTCCCATCTTCAAGCAGGCTGACAAGCTGCTTAGCCTGATCGAGTGAAATCATTATGGTTATTACCCTTTTAGCGCCTGACGATTGTAATTACTGCATACGCTCGAAGATTTTATCTAACTTCTCTTTCAACGTAGCTGCCGTAAATGGCTTAACGATATAACCGTTAACACCTGCCTGCGCAGCTTCGATAATCTGCTCGCGTTTTGCTTCAGCGGTGATCATCAGTACCGGAAGGTGCTTCAGTTCATCATCAGCACGAATGTGCTTAAGCAAATCAATCCCTTGCATACCAGGCATGTTCCAGTCTGTTACAACGAAATCAAACCCGCCTTTTTTCAGCATAGGTAGCGCAGTCAATCCATCATCCGCCTCCTGGGTATTGTTAAAACCTAGGTCACGTAGCAAATTTTTAACGATACGGCGCATTGTTGAGAAGTCATCAACAATGAGGATTTTCATGTTTTTATTCAAAGTTGCCTCCACTGAGGTCACAGTGTTTTTATCTAATATGTATTAAGCAGTCCAAACCTTGAGCTTGGAACGCAAACGTTGCATCGCCTGACTATGAATCTGGCAAATACGAGATTCACTGACCCCGATAACAGCACCAATCTCCTTGAGATTGAGCTCCTCATCATAGTAAAGAGACAGGACCAGCGCCTCTCTTTCAGGCAGTGTTTTTATTGCTTCAGCCAGTGATTGACGGAAATTATCATTCACAACACCCTGAAATGGAAGATTTTCTTCAAGTGCTTCTTCACTTGCAACAGCATCTTCCGATACACCCAGGTCATCCATACCAATAAGACGCCCACAATTAACATCATTTAGCGCCTGATGGTACTGTTCGAGTGTCATTTCGAGATGTTCGGCAATTTCCTGATCATTGGGGTCACGCCCAAACTCTGCTTCCAGGAAAGAAATGGCTTCCGTGATGCGCCGGCTATTTTTATACACCGAGCGCGGAACCCAGTCTCCACGGCGGATATCATCAAGCATCGCGCCCCGGATCCGGATACCGGCAAAGGTCTCGAAACTTGCACCTTTGCTGGGATCATAATTCTGCTGTGCTTCCAGGAGGCCTATCATACCAGCCTGAATTAAATCTTCTAATAGAACGTTGGGGGGCAGTCGCCCCATCAGGTGATGAGCAATGCGCTTTACCAATGACGAATATCGCTCAATAAAGGCATGCGGACTCTCCTGATAGCGTCCGTATGTCAATGCTTTATTCACCAATAGGAGCCTCGTTCGGTGTTGGGGCTGGTGTTTGCTTTACCAATAACTTCTCAACAAAGAATTCGAGATGCCCACCTGCACTGCTCGGCACCGGCCAGGTCATGGCCTTCGACGCCAGTGACGTCAACGCTAATGCCGCCGGACTACGCGGGAAGGCATCAACCACAATTTTCTGACGTTTAACCGACTGGCGAACCCGGTCATCGAGCGGTACACAGGCAACCAGCTCGAGGTTGGCATTGAGGAACCGCTCCGTCACACGCGTCAGCTTGGCAAACAGTTCCCGCCCCTCGCGGTAACTGCGTACCATATTGGCTACAATCTTGAACCGCTGAACATCATATTCGCGGCTCAGGATCTTAATCAGCGCATAGGCATCGGTAATCGATGTCGGCTCATCGCACACAACAACCAGTACATCCTGCGCGGCTCGCGCAAAGCTCAGTACCATATCGGAAATACCGGCTGCGGTATCCACCAGCAGAACATCAATATCATCTTCCAGGCTGCTGAAAGCACGGATCAGCCCCATATGCTGAGCGGCCGTCAGTTCAGCCATGTTCTGGGTACCCGATGCAGCCGGGATGATTTTCACCCCGTACGGCCCCTCGACAATGATATCCTGAAGATCGCACTGTCCGGCCAGGACATGCGACAGGTTACGGCCTGCACGCAGCCCCAACATGACATCCACGTTGGCAAGGCCGAGGTCGGCATCAAGCACCATCACCCGCTTGCCCTCGCGGGCCATCGAAATAGCCATGCTCAGGGTCACGTTGGTCTTGCCCACACCGCCTTTACCGCCAGTAACAGTAATGACCTTAGTGGAAGATAATTTTGTCATACGGCGCAAACCGCTCGCTTGATCGTACATTGCGTTCTCAATCATAAAAGTCTGCCGCCTGATTATCTGAACTATCGCTACTCCAGAAATGAGATTGCTGGCTTAATTCTTGTTCTAGTAATTCGTTTGCACGTGATACCAGGTAATCACCTGTTGCTACTTTAATGTCTTCCGGTACCCGCTGGCCGTCAGCCAGGTAGGCGATAGGCAGCGCACTCTGAATCGATACACAAATCACCTCACCCAGGCTGAGAGACTCATCCAGCTTGGTCAGGACACAACCTGACAACGGGATCCGGCGGAAGTGTTCAATGGTTTCGTGCAGTACGCGCCGCTGTGCCGTCGAAGGCAGCACCAGAAAACTACGAATCTGTGAGCCACTGTTCTGCATCAGGGTATCAAGCTGCTCAGACAACCGAATATCACGTTGTCCCATCCCTGCAGTATCGAGCAGAACCAGGCGTCTATGCCGTAACTGGTGAAGTATATCGGCCAGCTCCTCGGCATCTTTAGCAACTCTTACCGGACAGCCCATAATTCGACCATATGTGGCCAGCTGTTCATGCGCTCCGATACGATAAGTATCTGTTGTAACAAGGGCGATTTGGTCCGGACCAAAATCCATCGCGGCACGTGCCGCCAACTTGGCGATAGTGGTCGTCTTGCCTACCCCTGTCGGTCCCAGCAACGCGACAACACCACCGGTCTCGAGTATACAGTCATCGGTAGTGATGATTTGATCTGACAGCAAATCCAGCAGCGCCGGCCAGGCCTCATTAGCCGGGACGTCTTCGGGGATGTAACAGGCCAGCTGGTCGGCAAGCTCCGGAGAGAGCCCCATTTTTTCCAACCGCTTGATCATCATTGCCCGCATCGGTTCACGGCGCTCGACTTCCTGCCACATCAGGCCGGAAAGCTGGTGTTCCAGCAATCGCCGGATCGACGCCATCTCATTGCGCATCGAGTCCATTTCATCATTCGAATGGCTACCGGCCTTCGGATCGTGACGACTCGGGTCAAGACGGTTGCCTCCCCGGCCATAATCCTGTTTCTGCGATTGCGGGCGACGGTAGTCGCCAATATCCAGCGCATGCTTTGGCTGACGCTGCGCTCCCATACCGCGCGAGGAGCCGTTAAGCCCGGTTTGCTGGCGACGTTCCGTACGCGGATCCTGACCGAACTCTTGCCGGCGACCGGAACCAAATCCGGATTCCTGCGGCGAATAATTGCCGTTTTGCGGGGCACGGTTTTGCGCCGGACGTCGATCGGCCGGCGCAGAGCGCGGACGCATTCCTGAACGATCCGGCTCATCATAGCCGCGTTCGGAGCCATTGCCATGGTGCTTGGACTGGCGTTTAAGCAGCGCCGACAGCGAATCCACCTCTGTTTCAGCAGGCTCGTCGTCTGGCTTGCTGTCACCGGTGTAGTTCTGCAATACATTGGCAAACCGACTTGCCGCCGACTGCTTCAGCTGTACCTTGTCATCTGCCAACTTGCGTTTGGCCTGACCCAGTCGCTCAGCCAGGGCATCACGTGTCGCCTGTGACGTCTTAGGCGGCTCGTTGGCAACGTCAGTATCCACGGCAGCAACAATCTCGACTCCGCCGGTCACTTTTTTATTGGACATGATCACCGCATCAGCCCCGAGCTCTTCTTTCACTTGGCTCAGCGCAGTTCGCATATCTTTGGCAAAAAATCGCTTAATTTTCAATCTTGTCTTCCCGTCTAATCACGCTATTGCTTACGGCATCTGTCACGCCAAGCCAGCCATTCGGTATTGCATCCATCCCGTCCTAGTTACCCACTGCATTGACAATGCGTATCTGTTTTTCGTCCGGGACCTCCTGATAGGACAGTACCCGCAACGACGGAATGGTATTTTTGACAAACTTAGCGAGCGTTGACCGTAATACACCGGAAGTCAGTAATACGGCAGGCTCCCCTTTCAGCTCTTGTTGCTGAGTGGCCTCGGTCAGTGAGCGCTGTAGACGCTCTGCCAGCCCTGGCTCGATGCCGGAAGATTCACCTCCGGCAGACTGCATAGTTTTATGCAATATTTGTTCCAACTCTGGGACTAAAGTGATCACTGGCAACTCTGGCTCTATACCATTGATTTCTTGGCAAATTAGTCGCTTCAGCCCAATCCGGACAGCGGCCGTCAGAATGTCAGGATCTTGACTCTTGGAGGAGTACTCGGAAAGGGTCTGCACGATTGTCCGCACATCCCTGATCGGGATCCCCTCATGAAGCAAGTTCTGCAGCACTTTAACTACCACGCCCAGCGACAGCTGATCGGGAACAAAGCCCTCGACAAGCTTGGGTGTAGTCTGGCTCAACATCTCAAGCAAATTCTGTACTTCTTCATGGCCGAGCAACTGCGAGGCACTGTTGGTCAGGATCTGGCTCAGGTGGGTCGCCAATACCGTTGCAGAATCTACCACGGTATAGCCAAGTGCCTGGGCATGTTCGCGCTGCGACTCCATTATCCATACGGCTTCAAGACCAAAGGCCGGATCGGTGGTCGCCTCGCCATCGATGGTTCCAAAAACCTGCCCCGGGTTAATAGCCAGTTCCATATTCGGGTGAATATTGGCTTCCCCGCAGGCCACGCCCATCAGGCTCAATCGGTATGTATTGGGCGGCAACTCCAGGTTGTCGCGAATATGAACCGGCGGGATCAAAAAGCCAAAGTCCTGAGACAGCTTTTTGCGTACCCCTTTCACTCGCTCGAGCAACTCACCGCCCTGCTCTTTGTCGACCATAGGTATTAGACGATAACCCACTTCGAGGCCAATAACGTCGACAGGCTGCACATCATCCCAAGATAGTTCTTTCTGCGTCGGCTGAGCAGCCAGTTCCGTCGAGGAAGACGTCTCCGCCTCCGCCACCGCAGCTGCTTTTTCTTTCTTGATCCGCCAATAGGCAAAACCCCCGATAGACGCTGCCAGCAACAAGAACGGCACATGCGGCATTCCCGGTACAATCCCCATCACAAACAAGATCACCCCGGTAATAATCAGGGCCTGGGGATTATTGAACATCTGAAAGATGAGCTGCTGCCCCATATCCTCGTCAGTATTTTGACGAGTCACCATCATGGCAGCACCAATTGACAGCAACAGCGACGGGATCTGCGCAACCAGACCATCACCGATGGTCAGCAAACTATAAATTTCTATTGCACTGCCAAACGTCAGGCCGTGCTGGCCCATGCCAATCACCAGGCCGCCGATGATGTTGATGAACAGGATCAGGATACCGGCAATGGCATCCCCTTTGACAAACTTCGACGCACCATCCATCGAACCGTAGAAGTCGGCCTCCTTGGTCACCTCAAAACGGCGAGTTCTGGCCTGCTCCTGATCAATCAGTCCGGCGTTCAAATCCGCATCGATAGCCATCTGCTTGCCGGGCAAGGCATCAAGGGTAAAGCGGGCACTTACCTCGGAGATACGACCGGCACCCTTGGTGACAACCATAAAGTTAATGATCATCAAAATCAGGAACACCACCAGACCGACGGCATAGTTACCGCCAATCACCACCGAGCCAAAGGCGTCAATGACCTGACCGGCCGCATCGGGCCCCTCATGCCCGTAAAGCAATACCACACGGGTTGACGCCACATTCAGCGCCAGACGCAACAAGGTGGCTATCAGCAACACGGTAGGGAAAGCCGCGAAATCGAGCGGACGGCGGGTATAAACAGTCACCAGCAGTACCACAAGAGCCAGGGCAATATTGAAGGAAAAGGCCATATCCAGCAGTAACGGAGGCATAGGCAGCACAACCATTGCCAAGGTTGCCAAAACCATGACTGGTGCGCCTATTGCTGGCATAGATTGCAGGCGTGATAAAGGTAATTTATCCGCAAAAGGTATCGAAAGCTTCATTCAATCTTTTTGTTGTTGGTGTGGTACTGACGAACAGTGAGAGCGGTCTATTTTATCGCTTTAACGTTCAAACAGGAACCTTCAAAGCAATAATCATACCTTCCAAACCGTCAATAAATTGACGAAACTTAGTATCAATATGATCTTTACGAATTAATATCGCATATCTGATGGAATATTTGTTGCTTCCTTTGAAAGCTGCGGTTTGGTTCCCTTGCCTTTGCGATATTGCTTGAGCTGGAAAATATATGCAAGAACCTGTGCCACAGCAGCAAATAGCCCGTCAGGAATTTGTTGTTCCAACTCGGTAGTATGGTAAAGCGCACGCGCAAGCGGCGGCGCCGGCACGATGTCGACATCATGCTTATTGGCTATTTCCCGTATTTTCAGGGCCAGGTGGTCGATACCCTTGGCAACCACAACCGGTGCCGAATCAATATCCGGATCATAGCGCAGAGCAACAGAAAAGTGTTCCGGGTTGGTAATAACGACATCGGCCTGGGGGACATCGGCCATCATCCGCCGCTGGGCCATCTCGCGCTGCAACATTCGGATCCGCCCTTTTACCTCAGGCTTACCTTCGCTGTCCTTAAACTCATCCTTCACTTCCTGCTTGGTCATTTTTAGCTGCTCGTTATGCTGCCAAATCTGGTAGGGGATATCGATGGCAACCACAATCAGCAACGAGCAACAGATCAACAGGATAAATCCCGACAAGATATCGAGTGCGTGGAACATGTTTTGCGGGTAGATTTCAACACTCAGCTGGAAGAAATCCTCCAGATTGGCCAGCATCAGATAGAATGCGACCCCTGCCACCAGCGCCACTTTCAGAATCGATTTGATCAGCTCGACAATACTCTGCTTGCCAAGCATTCGCTGCAAACCGCTGATGGGGTTCATCTTGGAAAGCTTCGGCCGCGCCGCCTCGGCGGAAAAACTCACTCCCCCCAGCCCGGCAGCCCCTACCAGTGCTGCGACAAACAGGAACACCAGCACCAGTACCAACGGCAACACTACATGCCATACCGAACCGGTGATCACGGAAAATAATTTGTTGAGATCGAAGATTTCCTCCCGGCTAAGGGAAAACATCTTCATCATCATCTCAGCCAACCCCTTGCCGAGGGTTTCGCCAAACCACATGAGGCCGACGGCACCTGCCACCAGCACAGCGACTGAAGCTAATTCTCTTGAGCGCGGTACTTGCCCCTTTTCCCGCGCCTGCTGAAGCCTTCGGGGCGTGGCTTCTTCGGTACGTTCCTGACCGTCAGATTCAGCCATATCAGCAATCTACCCTAATCAAACTGCATATCTGGCCGAAGCCGATATCCCAGTGATATTCGTACTGCGGCAGCATTGCTGCCACCAGAAACCAGCTAATCACCAAACCCAGCAGCAGGGCAAAGGAAAAGCCGAGCGAAAAGATATTCAGCTGCGGCGCAGCACGGGTCATCACACCAAATGACAGGTTAACGGTCAGCAGTGCAATAATCCCGGCCAGCGCCATATTAAGCCCGGCCTTGAACATATGACCGAACCACCCGGCAAGCTGATAGTAATCAACCGGCTGTAACATCGACTCGCCAATCGGCAAGGTCTTGAAACTGAGTACGACCATGTTCAGCATGGTCAAGTGGCCGTCGGTAGCAAGGAAAAGCATCACGGCCAGAAACATATAAAACTGACCCAGCACCGGCGTATTCTGCCCGTTGGCAGGATCAACCATAGAGGCAAAGCCCAGGCTCGACTGCATACCCAGGATCTGACCCAGCAAAACGAAAGTCTGGGTAACAAACTGGGTCACCAGGCCCATCGATATACCAATCACCACCTGCTGCGCAGTGGTCAGAAAACCACCAATAGACAGCAGTTCGATATCAGTGGGGACTTTCGGAAGGGCCGGCATGACCGCAAAGGTAATTGTAACGGCAAGATAAAGGCGAATTCTCGGTGACACAAAGCGAGCACCGAAAAAAGTCATGACCATCATCATGGCCGCAATCCTTGTCAGCGGCCAAAAATAATTGGCAATCCAGTCCAATAGCAGTGCTGATGGGTAGGACATAGCGTTACTCACTCACCATAATCAATACCAACCGTCGTCAGTACAGCAACTGAGGGATCTGCTCAACAATGCGGTAGAAATAATCTATCAGCATCTGAGTCATCATATGGCCGAAAAACATCAGTGCCAGCAGAGTCACAATCAGACGGGGCAAAAAGCTCAGTGTCTGTTCGTTGATCGAGGTTGCGGCCTGAAAAACCGCCACCACCAGACCAATAAGCAAGCCCGGCACCACAATTGCGCAAACCATGACCAAAACCATGTATAACGCATCCTGGAAAATCTCGACAAACGCTTCAGGTGTCATTCGCTATGCTCCCTTGCCTAAGTCCCAAAACTACCGGCGAGCGTCGACAGTATCAGATTCCAACCGTCAACCAGTACAAACAGCATGAGCTTGAACGGCAGAGAAACAATCATTGGCGATAGCATCATCATACCCATCGCCATCAGTACCGAGGCAACAACCAGGTCAATGATCAAAAAAGGCAGGAATAACATAAAGCCGATCTGAAAGGCGGTTTTAAGCTCCGAGGTAATAAAAGCCGGGATCAATACGGTGATTGGCACGTCCTGTGGGTCGGTTGCGTCCGACCCTGACATATTAACGAAGCTTTCAAGGTCTTTGACCCGAGTTTGCTTCAGCATGAACTGGCGGATCGGGATCTGAGCGGCAGACAATGCCTCGGGGGCGGTGATCTGCTCGTTGATATAAGGCTGCAGCGCCGTGGTGTTAATCTTGTCGAGCACCGGAGACATAATAAAGAAAGTCAGGAACATGGCTATACCGATGATAACCTGGTTCGACGGTGTCTGCTGCAGGCCCATTGCCTGCCTGAGAATCGACATCACCACCACGATACGGGTAAAGGATGTCATCAGGATAACAATGGCCGGCAGGAACCCCAGCGCCGTCATCAGGGCGAGGATCTGCAGGGTCACCGAATAGTCTTCGCTGCCGTCCGGATTTACCGTCACGGAAAAAGCCGGTATCCCGCCGCCATTTCCTGTCGTCATCAGCTTGGTTGTACCAGCTTCGCCCTGCATCTCACTGAGTGTCACGCTACTGCCGGCCGCGGACGATAAACCAGGATCAGCCGTTTCAGCCAAAACAGGAAATGCGAGGAGAAAGCTAAAAGCCGCCAGAACGGCGGCAATAAGATTATTTCTTAACATTCTTTTTCAGTAACTTCGTCAAATGGCCTGCGAACTCACTGCCACTTTGAACCTCGTTCATCGACAGGGGCTGCTCCAGCTTGCTCAGCAATGAGATATTTTGCTGGGTGATCCCAACCAGCATTTGCTCTTCGCCAACCTGCAGCAGAACAATCCGCTCCCGCTGTCCCACAGGTAGCTGGCGCAGGATCTTCATGTTGCCGTCACTTCCCTGAATTCCGGGCAGTTTCATTCGCTTGAGCAACCAGGCAAGAAACAAAATCAATATCACGACCAGCGTCAGGGCGGCCAGCGTCGTTGCAATGTTCATGTCAGCCGGTGGCGCTGCCAATACCGGCATACTGGCCGTTGCCAAGGCGACGCTGCCAGTATATCCAATCGTCCGTAACAAACTCATAGCCAACCTTAACGCAGCTTCTTGATTCGTTCAGTCTGGCTGATCACATCTGTCAGACGAATACCGAACTTATCGTTGACCACCACGACTTCGCCATGGGCAATCAGGGTACCATTAACCATTACGTCCAGGGATTCACCCGCAACACGATCCAGCTCGACAACCGAGCCCTGGTTAAGCTGCAGTAAGTTACGGATACTGATCTGGGTACGGCCGACTTCCATGGAGATCGTAACCGGGATATCCATGATGGTATCAAGTTTGCGCCGCTCATCGTCGCTGATCGGTGAGCTGTCATCAGTCAGCTCTTCGAGTGGCGCTGGCTGAGCTGATTCGTCAATCGCTTGTTCTGCAAGTGCAGCAGCCCAATCGTCGGCAATTTGTTGATCATTTTGAGACATAACTTACACCTGTTATTAATCGTCTGAATTGTCGTTGTTGATATCAAGCAACGCCGATCCAAGTTCATCACGGTCAAGGAAAGCCAGATCGGTCTTCACCATATCCGGACGCTTGAGTTTCTCGGTAACCTTAAGGGCGATGTTGTCGCCAGATTTACCCATTTTTGCGCGGTATGACGGCAAGTCTTCGACATAAACCGTAGCCGCCTCTGGCATATCAATCGGGATAACATCCCCCGGCCGGAGCTCCATCAAATCACGCAACGACAGATCGACATCCATCAGCTTGGCACGGATATTAACCGGCACGTCCATAATTTCATCACGCAGCGCCTTGCTCCAGCGCACGTCGGTATCCATCTTGTCACTCTGAACACCGGCATCGAGCAACTCGCGGATTGGCTCAACCATCGAATACGGCATTACCACATGGAAGTCACCACCGCCGCCATCCACTTCAATATGGAAAGAGCTGACAACGATAACTTCTGTCGGGCTGACGATATTAGCCATGGTCGGGTTAACTTCCGAGTCCAGATACTCGAACTCCACCCCCATGACCGGAGACCAGGCCTCACGGTAGTCCTCAAAGACCAGCTTCAGCAGCATCTGAACAATTCGACGCTCAGTCGGGGTGAATTCCCGCCCCTCGATCTTGGCGTGGAAACGCCCGTCACCACCGAAGAAGTTTTCAACCAGAATGAAAACTAACCTCGCCTCCATAGTGATCAGCGCCGTTCCTTTCAACGGACGAAAACGCACCATATTAAGGCTTGTCGGGACGTATAACGTATTTTGGTACTCTCCGAACTTAATCATCTGAACGCCGTTGATCGACACCTCGGCGGTCTTTCTCAGCATGTTAAACAGGCTGATCCGCATATGACGGGCAAAACGTTCGTTGATCAATTCCAGCGTGGGCATTCGCCCACGCACGATCCGGTCTTGTGACGAGAAATCAAACGAGATGACACCAGCACCGCTGTCACTCCCGCTATCCTCATCATCTTCTACGTCATCGACACCATGAAGCAGGGCATCGATTTCGTCCTGAGTTAGTAAGTCACTCACATTAAACCTATTGCATTACAAAGCCGGTAAAGAGTACTCGCTCGACAACCTGGTTGCCGGAGACCTTTACCATGGCATTCTGGACTGAAGACAGTGCCTGCTGACGCAGATCCGCACGCCCGTTCGGGGTCCGAAGCTGCTCTACTGTTGCTGCACCGAAAGTCTGAAGCAATGTACTTTCAATCAGCGGAATATGTTGGCTGGCCGTAGACTCGTTACTGTCACCACGGACCATCAGCTGCACCTTCACCTGCACGAGACGATCTCGCTTGTCACCCGTTACATTAAAGATAAACGGCTGCGGCAGAATCACATAATAAGCCGGTTCGAGCTTCGCCGGTTGTGCCTGCGGAGCGACTTCGGCCACTTCGGCTTCCGGGGCATCATCGCCCATAAAGAAAAACCATGCACCGGCACCGCCGCCAAGCAGCAGTACAACCAGAGCAATAATAATGATCAGTTTTTTCTTTCCGCCGGAGTTTTCTGCGCCTTCAGCCATAGTCCTTATAATCCTTTCTCTATCGCGACCGCCACTAGGGGATCATTGTTATTATGCATAATAATCGACGCGGTCAGACGACTGACTCACGTACATATCTACGGGCTCAGAGCCTCCCGACTCTGCCTGCTGGTGGCGCGTGCCACCATTGCCCTGCTGACCGCCACCACTATTTTGCTGGCCAGCATTGGTCTGGTTTTGTTGCTGGTTCTGCTGCCCCGCAAACTGCTGGCGCGAACTATCTTGCTGAACCGACGTTTGGGCCAGTTGCAAACCTTGCTGGTTCATCAACTCACGAAGCCGCGGCATCGCCTGTTCGACCAGGTCCCGGGTTTGCTGGTTGCCCACGGTAAACTGCACCGACGCCTGGTCCTGATTCAATGACAGCTTAATCTGTAGTTTACCCAGCTCAGGCGGGTCCAGGCGTATGTCGACATGCTTGAGGTTCTTCGACATCATAACCTGCACTCGCTCGGCAAGCTGATCACCAGCCTGCTCCTTGCTCAGTTGCAACGGACTTTGCGCCAGCGCAGCTTCTGCCCGCGCCTGTAGTGTCGCCTGCCCCTGCTGCGTCGCCGATCCGGTCAGCGTATGCGTCAGCTCAGGGGATTTCGTATCACTGCCCGCTTCAGCCGAAGCCAGCTCCATTGCCGCCATAGCGCCCGCGCCTACTGCTGCTGCAGTTCCTGCTGAACCAGCAAGATGGGCCTCTGCTACGCCGCTCGCCGATGCTGCCTGCGCCTGACTACCCAGGCTTAAATTCAACGCCTGAGCCTGACCCGACTCGGGGGAGAGCGCAGGCTGGCTAGCGGCTGCTGACAATGCCCCGGTAACAGCAGTTGCTGCTGCCGTATTGGCCCCCGGCACATTGC
The DNA here is from genome assembly GCF_009910675.1 of Photobacterium alginatilyticum. Lineage (GTDB taxonomy): Bacteria > Pseudomonadota > Gammaproteobacteria > Enterobacterales > Vibrionaceae > Photobacterium > Photobacterium alginatilyticum. The sequence continues at coordinate 309,312 of NZ_RSEJ01000002.1, forward strand.
TTGGTTTATTCTTACCATCCAATAACTCAGAAGCGACTTGCTGCTCCTTCGTCAGCTCCGCGCTTCTTGGATGGGACGATTGTAACAGATCCGCCGAAGGTTGAGGGGCTGTCTGGGTACTTTTCACCTCAGCCCCGGCAGCAGTTGTCGCCGCCCCGAGAGAAAATGCTTTCAACATGCCATCATCAGCTATACCGCCATCGGCACTGACGTCATCGCCTTCCGTTACAGGCTCAGAGGTTTGGGCTGTGGTCTGTTGAGCAGGCAGACCTTCAACGGTCTGCTGGCCCGGTACAGCAAAGACCTTAGCCAGTTCCTCCTGGCTGATTCCGGCCGCGGGCTTTTTTTCCTTCGTCGCACTAACTGTATCTTTGCTAATACCTTCAGCCGCGACAACATTATCAGAACCCTTGATGCTAGCCGCACCGACACCAGCCAAGGCGGCCGGAGCCAGTTCGGCACTGCTCTGCCCCTGTGAAGCCTTGCTCGCAGCTTTCACAGTCTCTGCAACCTTGCCCTCAGTCTTGCCTTTGTTCTTACTCTTCACCTCGCCGCTAGCTTCGCCTTGCTGAGGTTTTCCGGCAGTCCCAAGCGACACCTGCTCACTCCCAACAGGCTTAACGGCCATTTGGTTAGGAGTCACTGACTTTTCATGCAACTGCTCTTTATTCACCGGCTCGCTCTGCGAGGCAGAGGCCGCCGATTTGGTCGCTAACGCCGACGCAGTTGCTGCCTGCGGCAAAGTTTTGCCATCCTGCCCGTCTTCAGCCGTCGATGCCAGCTGCTTATTTGACGCCGAGAGGCGGTTCAGTAACGCCTCACCGTCATCCATTATCTTTTGCTTTGACGATGAATCAAGCGCGGTACTGCTATCTGACTTCTGGCTGGCTGAGTTTTGCCCATTTTGGTGATCTGTTGTTTGACTTTTGCTGACTTCAGGCGGGATCTCGCCGTTGTTTTTCAGTCGCTTGCCTGTTTCAGACTCACCCTGCCCGGCCGTTGCCGCCTCTTTGGCCGCGGTCTGGGAAATCTCTTTTCCAGGCTGTTGCAACTCGGCTTCACCCTCTTGGGCTATATCAGACGATGCTTGAGATTTTGCTACCGATTCCGCTTGTGGATCACCCTTAACGCTTCTCTCGTCCTTGACGTTTTTCCCATCCTTGACTGCCTGCTCACCCTTGATTTTTCCATCACCGGCGGCAGCTTGAAGCTCTTTGGCAAAACGCCCACCTTCCGGCGAGGCAGCACTCTCCTCTCCCAGCAACGCTGAACTGGCTTTTGCTCCCTCAGCTTTGGCCGAGGAAGGCGAAGGGATATCTGCTGTCAAAAAGCGAGATGAAAACATGGCGGTTCTTCAGGTTAGACTAGTAATAATGCAATAGAATGCAAAAAATAAGCCAACAAGGCATACAAAGAGGGGTAAGTACAGACTAACGATGGATCCTGCGCGCAAACTGCAAGGTGGCAAACTCATCCATCAGTTTCTGTTCTTGTTTATCACGCAGCAATTGCCGCTCATTATGTTTTTTTTCCAGCAGCCATTCGATGGATCGGCGCTTTTTCCTGACCTCACTCCAGTGCTCGCTACACTGCTCGACCTGATCCTCGAATTGTCTTCCCGCTTCCCTCTGTGTCACCAGGGTCTCATCCAGCTGGCTAAGGAATTTTTGCAGGTGACCGTAGGAGCTGGCCGTTAAACCTTGCTGTCCACGGGCCGAAAGCTGCTTGCAATAGTCCAGTCGGTACTGCTCGATCTGCTTTAGCTGTTCCCGGTAGTTTTCCAGCTCGGTACGGGCATTGCTGAGGGCAAGCGACGCCTTATGCTCGTCATCTTTGGTTCTTTCCAGAATCAGCTCTAGTGCATTGTCTGCCATTATTGCTCCCGTTTACGCTGGGTTCCGTTATTCAGATGCGTGGCGGCCCAGTTAGCCGCCCAGTGTGGAACGTAGCATATTCACACACATATCATACGGAACAGACTCTTTCATCGCCTGCTGCAGATAAGCATCCAGTTTTGGCTTGAAGGTAAAGGCCTGGTCGATAGCCTGATCGGTGCCGGGTTTATAGGCTCCAATCGATACCAGATCCTGGTTTTTTCGACATATCGACAAGATCTGGCGCACGGCCTTGGACATCAGCATATGTTCTTCACTGACAATGGCCGGCATAACCCGGCTGACAGAGCGCTCAACATCAATTGCCGGATAATGGCCGGCATCGGCCATCTCCCGCGATAAGACAATATGGCCATCCAGAATAGCCCGCGAGGCATCGGCAATCGGATCCTGCAAATCATCACCCTCTGTCAGCACGGTAAAGAAGGCAGTGATCGAGCCCTGATGCTCCCCGCCGTTCCCGGCACGTTCTACCAGCGCTGGCAATTTGGCAAATACTGACGGCGGATAACCTTTCGTGGCCGGAGGTTCGCCGACTGACAAGGCGATTTCACGCTGTGCCTGAGCAAAACGGGTCAGCGAATCCATCAGCAGCAAGACATCCAGCCCCTGATCCCGAAAATATTCGGCTATCGTGAGTGCAGTCTGGCACCCCTTCAGGCGCATCAGGGGCGAGGCATCTGCCGGTGCAGCAACAACGACAGCACGCTGGCGGCCCTCAGCACCGAGGATTTCGTCAATAAACTCTTTCACTTCTCGGCCACGCTCACCGATAAGGCCGACCACCACGACCTGCGCCGTGGTTCCCCGGGTCATCATCCCCAGCGTGACCGACTTACCGACACCCGAGCCGGCAAACAGGCCGATACGCTGACCTTTTCCGACAGTCAGCAATCCGTTGATGGCTTTCAGGCCAACATCCAACGGCTCTTTGATCGGCTTACGTGCCAACGGGTTAATCGGCTCAGCACTGAAGGATGCACGGTTGGCGGTATAAATATCCCCCAGCCCGTCAAGCGGGTTGCCCACCCCGTCGATAACCCGGCCGAGCAGCTCAGGTCCAACCGGCAGTCCGCTGTTCTGCAGAACCGGAGTGACCTTGGCACCCGGCATAATACCGGTGAGCTGCTCACTCGGCATCAGGAACAGGGTCTCACCGGAAAACCCGACGACTTCAGCTTCTATATCTCCGTTGAGGGTTTCTACCCGGCACAAGCTTCCGAGCGGTGCCCGGCAGCCAATCGCTTCTAGCGTCAGCCCGACGACACGGACAAGCCGTCCGGATGCCACCGGACGACAGGCAGTATTATTGGTTTGATAGCGGGAAAGGCGTTCAGCCAAAGGAGCAGACATTACTGTCCTCCGTTATTCTGCTGGCTATTGGCCCCGTTGAATTGTTGTAACAGATGGCGAATACGATCTTCAATAAAGTAGTCAACGCTGGAATCACCGGACTGTACCTGCAAATCGCCCCGGTTCAAAGCAGGCTCGGCCTGAAGTGCCCAGTGGCGATCAGCCAAATTGTCTTCCCCGTAGGCTTCCCTGACCAACGCCAGATCCTCGGGATGCAGGCTAAGCCGGGTTTCTCGGCCAGCAATAGGAAGTGCACCGATAACGTCACGGATTGTATTCAGGATAACCTGCGGGTTAGTTTGAACCTCGACCCGGATTAACTCCCGCGTCAGGCTGGTAACCAAATTAACCACTTGAGTTTCGACTTCGCTGTCGACTTGTTGCAGTGGGGCAGCCAGCTTTTCAATCAGCTGGGTCAGGTGACTGACATGTTCGTTGATCTGCGCCTGGCCTTGTTCCAGCCCTTGCTGCAAACCTTGCTCCGTGCCTTCCTGCCGCCCGGCCTCCAGCCCTTCGGCCTTGCCGGCTTCCAGCCCTTCGGCATGCCCGGCTATCCGTCCTTCCTCAAGCCCTTCTTCATAGGCAGAGTGGCGAATATCCTCAAGATCAGCCGCTGTCAGCGGTGGAGGGCCCTGCTCTTCCTCTTCCTCAGGCAGCTCCGGTGGCCATTGCGGATCATAGCTGATCGCATTATCCAGCGGCGCTTCTTGTTCATCCGCATAATCCGGATAAGCCCAACGTTCGAGCTCCTGGGCCTGGTGGTCCGAAACCCGCAAAAAGCCACGGCGGCGGTCAGTACTCATAGCCAGCCCTTACGGCATTTTTCTCTTTGCTGGAAAGGCGAGGATTACAAGAACTCATCTGCGCCTCCGCCTGTTAGCATCAGCTCACCGGCATCAGACAGACGGCGGGCAATAGACAGAATTTCCTTCTGCGCTGCTTCCACATCGGCAACACGGATAGGTCCCATTGCCTCCAGATCATCCTGAAGCATTTCTGCCGCACGTTTCGACATGTTACGGAGGATCTTGTCACGCAGCATATCATCGGCACCTTTAAGCGCCTGCTGTAGCAGATCCTGAGGCACATCACGCAGCAAGGTCTGGATACCGCGATCGTCCACCTCGGCGAGGTTGTCGAATACAAACATCAAATCATCAATCTGGGTTGCCATGTCTTCATCCGCTTCGCGGATCTGATCCATCAGCAGCCCTTCGACGTTATTATCCAGGTAGTTCATGATTTCAGCAGCCGCCTTCAGGCCGCCAATTTTCGCAGCCTGTGCACCTGCCTGACCGGCAAACTGTTTCTCCATGATATCGTTTAGCTCATGCAGTGCTGCAGGCTGAACTTCTTCAAGGTTGGCAATTCGCATCATCAAGTCCAGACGCACACGTTCAGGGAATTGCGCAAGGATCTCGGCAGACTGCTCCGGCTCCAGGTAGGACAGAACGATAGTCTGGATCTGCGGGTGCTCGTTAAGAATAATGCTCGCCACCTGGCGCGGATCCATCCATTTCAGGGAATCCAGACCGCGCGAGCCGCTGCCCATCAGAATTTGATCGACCAGGTTGTTGGCCTTGTCTTCCCCGAGTGCCGCCACCAGGGTATTACGAACGAAGTCTTCGCTACCCATACCGATACTGGTGTATTTCTGAATATCTTCCAGGAAGTGACGGTGAACGGCAGAAACCTTGTCCTGACTCAGATCGGCCATCGAGGCCATTACCCCACCGACACGCTGAACCTGTTTGGGCTCCAGGTGACGAATGATACTGGCGGCATCCTGCTCACTGAGGCTGAGTAATAAGATCGCAGCTTTGTCTGCCCCGGTTAATGTCGAGACATCAAATTTTTTCTCTTCTGTCGTTGCGACTTCGTTAGCCATCTTCTGTTACCCAACTTTTCACTACTTGCGCAGCCAGATCCGGTTCATTGGCAACCAGCGCCCTGACGGCTTTCAGCAAATCTTCATCTTTATGCAGATTTGGCAAATCCAAACTACTGCTGCTCAGCTCGAGCGACTCGGCACCGTCAAGCTCGGCACCAATCAAATCAATACCCTCTTCACCGGCAGCCAGCATCGGCATACCATTTTCGTCCAGTGGCGTACCATCCGCCGCCTGGTTCGGGTACAGCAGCTTGCGCATCGCTGGGCGAACAAGCACCACAACCACCACAATAATCACCAGTGCCGCTGCCAGCCAGCGTATCCAGGTATTGAAGTTAGGATGCTCCCAAATTGGCAATTCAGGAACCAGCTGTTCTTCAGGCAAGGCAAACGGCACAGAGATCACTTCCAGCATATCGCCGCGAAGCTCAGAAAAACCCACTCCGCCTTTTAGCAGACGGCTAATCTTGGCAAGCTCGGCTTCACTCACCGGAACACGTGTGATCTCGCCGGTTTCCGCATTGACAACCTGCTTGTAGTCAATGGCGACCGATACCGTCTGACGACTGACAATACCGGTCTGGGCACGTTTGTGTCTGATGGTCGTATCAAGTTCGAAGTTACGGGTGGATTCACGGTGAACAGAGCCATTACTTGAGCCTTTACCCGACTGCATCTCGGCAATATCCTGAGGTATCGAGGCATCTGCCGGCGGCTGGTTGCTCAGTGCCCCCGGAATACCGGCAACCACGTTGCCGTTATTGTAATCTTCGAGCGTATATTCACTTCGTGTCGCCGGTGTGGCCGGATCATATTTCTTTCGCGTCTCTTCGATGGCACTAAAATCCATCGAGACATCAACCTGAGAGGTATAATTGCCCAGTCCGAGAACCGGGATCAGAATTGCATCAATTTTCTCGCGCAGAGCCTGCTCTTGCTTGCGTTCGAGTTCATATTCTTTGCGCTGTGCCGTCGCGCTTGGGTCTTCGGTACCGGAGCTCAGCAGGCGACCATGTTGATCCGTGACCGTCACGCGGGTCGGTCTCAACCCCGGCACCGCCGTTGCAACCATGTCAACAATCGAGTCGACTTCCTGTTGGCCAAGTGAGCCGTTGGTGCCCAAGGTCAGAAATACGGTAGCCGAGGCTTCCTGGTTATGGCGAACGAACACACTCTGCTTTGGCATCGCTAGCAGCACCTGTGCTTTTCGTACCTGACGGATCTGCTCTATCGCACGGGCCAGTTGACGCTCACGGCTTAATTTTAGCCTTTCGCGCTCAAGGCGCTGGGAAACGCCGAACCCCATATCCTGCATCAGGATTTCATCACCTTCAGAAACGGTGTTGTTCAAACCCGCCCGGGTCATTTCCAGTTTTATCGACGAAAAAGAGTCGGCCGGTACACGGATCGTATTACCGTCAAGGGTGTATTCGATCTTCTTCTGATCGAAATGATCCAGAATAGGGATCAGCTCTTCCGTTTCAAAAGTGCCAAGCGGGCGCATTTCCGGTTCTTTGATCCAGGCAACGACAAGTACGATCAATGCCACACAAATCGCCACAGACAGCACCAGAATAACCTGACGAAGTAAGTCAAGGTTACCCAGCATGCTGTCAACACGATTAGCGCTTTTTTCTTCTGTATCAGGATTTTGCAGCTCCAGGTCAGTATCTGTAACGACCGGGGCCGGGGCATTACCTGCAACGGCTAATTCGTTGTTTGAAGATGTTTCCGACACTCATTAATTCCTGAATTAAACTGGCATGTTCATTAATTGTTTATACGCATCCACCAGCTTGTTACGAACCTGGACGGTCGCCTCAAACGCAACACTGGATTTATTTCGGGCGATCATGACATCGGAAAGCGACACACTGCGATCTCCCTGATCAAAACGCGTAGCCAGCTCGCTGGATTCTGACTGAAGGTTGTTCACCGTTTTAACGGCGTCATTAAGTACTGCGCCGAAATCCGAGCTGACCTGCTGGCCTGTCGCCGGGCGAGTCGTGTTCTGGGCTTCCAGCTTCATAGCCTGCATTTCTGCTTGTAGTCCGTTGACTTTCATAATCTTCCCCGACAGTCAAAAATTTGTCACCACAAAAAGCGGTGTGTTTTTATTGATTCGATTTCTTACTGCTCAGCTTACGACTTTCTTTGCTGTAATTAGCAAGCTTACCGCCAGCATGACTCAAAAGACCAGCAAAATTAAAATTTTACTCTAAACTGGGATCTCAATTCCGGCATCTCGCATTTTAGCGAGCTTGTAGCGTAATGTCCGCGGGCTGATCCCCAGCTTTTCTGCGACGTCTTTCCGCCGCCCGTCACAGGCACGAATTGTTTCCAAAATAATAGAAAATTCCTGCTCCCGAAGCTCATTACCGAGTCCGTCGGCAGAGGGCGGCACCTGAAGCGGTTCAATCGCCGGCGACGGTGTCGCCAATTCTACCGCGGTTTGCAGGCTTTGTGCATCCAGCCAGTCAAGTCCTTCCAACAGAATGTGCTCACATTCGATGTTGTTGCCATCGCCAAGGATCAATGCCCGCTGAATCACATTATCCAATTCGCGCACATTACCCGGCCAGGCATATTGTTGCAACTTCACCAAGGCAGACTGACTGATTTTTGGCACCGGCAGCCCCTGTTTAATACAGTGACGTTCTGTCAGGTATGTTGCCAACGGGGCAATATCCCCTTTTCGATCCGTCAGGGCCGGCCATACTAATGGAAAAACATTCAATCGGTAATATAAATCTTCACGAAAATTGCCTTCAGCTACATATTGCTTCAGATCGCGGTTACTGGTCGCCAGTACCCGGACATTAAGCTTGATACTCTTGCGGCTGCCCAGTCGCTCCACTTCGCGCTCCTGCAATACCCGCAGTAGCTTGGCCTGCAAGTTCAGATCCATTTCGCTAATTTCGTCGAGCAAAATAGTTCCGCCCTGTGCCTGCTCGAATTTACCCGGGCAAGCCTGGATAGCGCCGGTAAATGCACCCTTCTCGTAACCGAACAATGTCGCTTCCAGCATATTGTCCGGAATGGCCGCACAGTTAATGGCGATAAACGCCCCTTCATGGCGATCAGAGTGGTCATGAATATAGCGAGACATGACTTCTTTCCCCGAGCCACTAGGCCCCAGGATCATCACGCTGGCATCCGTTTTTGCGACCTTTTCAGCCAGGGCTAATAGCTTCAAGGATTTTTCATCCGCTACAATGGCCTTGCTTGACTCATTCTTGACCGGTGCGTAACGGCTCACCATATTTAGCAGCACTTCTGGTGCAAAAGGCTTGGCCATATAGTCAATGGCGCCTTCTTTCATTGCCGATACCGCATCTTCAATATTGGCATAGGCAGTCATCAGCAATACCGGCAATTTCGGCCAATGCTGCTTAATGCTTCGCAACAGACCCAGCCCGTCCATGCCGGCCATCTGCACATCAGAAACAACAATATCAACCGACTCGGACTTTAGCAGCAGCAAAGCCTGCTCGGCGCTCTCTGCCTCAAGCCACTGGTAACCGGCCAGTGCCAACGTATCAACCAGAGCTTCACGTAGCCCTTCATCATCTTCTACGACCAGTACTCTGCTTTGATTCATTGCAACTCTCCAATTGCTGGGTTATTTTCGTTTTGGGTCGTTTCTTGTTGAGCTACCAGACCATCAGCAACAGGTATCGACAGGGTAAAACATGCCCCTTTGCCAAGCTCGGACTCTAGCAATAACCGTCCTTTGTGCGCCGTTGCCACCATTTGCACGACGGCCAGGCCAAGTCCGGTACCCTGCTGCCGGGTGGTAAAGAAGGGCTCAAGAATTTTGGCCTGCATGTCAGGCGCAATACCCGGCCCATTATCAATGACCGACAAATAAATGGCATCGCCTTGCTGTATACAGTTCAATGCAACCTTACACTGCTTGCCTGACATCTGAATCGCGTTGGTGATCAGGTTACCTAAAGCACTGGCCAGGGCATTAGCATTACCGAGGATCATGATACTTTCATCAGCACATTCAATACTAAAATCGACCTGATTGGTGACCACCTGGGCCTCAACCATATTATCCAGCTCATTAAGCAGGCTCTCGAGAGTAAATCGCTCGATGACCTTGTTGTCCCCGCCTTTGGCAAATAGCAGCATATCATTAACCTGCTTTTCCAAGTCGTGCAGGCGATCAACTAATTTGGTCTGAAACCGCTGCCGGGTTTGGCTATTGAGATTTGGCGCCGATAAATTCGAGGCATATAGCATGGCACTCGATAACGGCGTCCTTACCTGGTGTGCCAACGAGGCAACCATCTTACCCAGCGAGGACAGACGCTGCATTTCGCTGATCCGCGATTGCAGGAGACGGGTTTCCGTCATGTCGGTGATAAAAATTAGTTGGCCGCTATCCGACGCTGATATGGCCAGCTTCACCTTGCGGCCGCTGCGCAATGATACCTCATGGCCGTCATCTTCCTGCGGCGCAAACGACCGCTGAATGACAGAAAACCAGCGTTCTCCCTCAAGAGGCTCGCCCAACAGACGATGGGCTTCCGGGTTCGCTTCACAGACGATCCCCATCGAATCAAGAAATATCACGCCAGAGGGCATCACATCCAGTACCTGCTGATACCGGCCGACCTGCTGCGCTAATGTGCCAAGAGGAGAAGCATTGTCACCCATGAATTACCTGATCAATACGCATAAAAACACTAAATAAGCATTTTTTATGCCAAAATAAAGAACATATTATCAATGGGTTAATTGTAAGGAAAGAAAATTGACGGCGTCAAGAATGTGACACCGCCGTTTTTTGAGGTGGTTAACGCAAATCTTCTTTGTTGAGGCCATACTTACGCATTTTCTCAACCAGCGTAGTACGTCGCATCCCCAGCATGTCAGCCGCTCGGGCAACCACACCAGCCTGGGCTTCCAGTGCCTGACGGATCATTTCGACCTCCAGCTCTGCCAGCATCTCTTTCAGGTTAACCCCTTCAGGCGGCAGATCACTGTTGCCCGCAGCCTCCTCCGACTCATCGTAGCTGGTCGCGAACATATCGGCCAGCGCCGCACGTTCCTGATCTTCGGTCGACAGGAAGTGCTCTTCCGGCTGAAAATCCGGCAGATCATTGTAGCGGTACTTCATCGGCAGATGGTTTACATCAACCATTTCACCCGGATACAGAATGATCAATCGTTCGACCAGGTTCGCCAGTTCACGAACGTTACCCGGCCAGTCATGCTCCATCAGTGAGGTAATTGCCCTCGGTGTGAAGTGGATAAGTTTTGCACCCTCCGCTTCCATTCTGGCCAGCAGTTCCTGAAGCAATAGCGGGATATCACCGATACGCTCACGCAATGCCGGCATTTCGATTGGAAAAACGTTCAGGCGGTAATAAAGATCTTCGCGGAAAGTCCCGTTCTGGATCATTTCTTCCAAGTTACGGTGAGTCGCGGCAATAATGCGGACATTTACCTTGATGGTACCGTTTCCACCCACACGTTCAAAACAGCGTTCCTGCAATACACGCAGCAGCTTAACCTGCATCGACATTGGCATGTCGCCAATCTCGTCGAGGAACAAGGTACCACCTTCCGCCAGTTCAAAGCGCCCTTTTCGGGCAGCAATAGCTCCGGTAAAGGCACCTTTCTCATGGCCGAACAGCTCGCTTTCCAGCAAGTCAGGCGGGATCGCTCCGCAGTTAACCGGTACAAACGGTCCTTTTCCACGGGAAGAGTGGTAGTGAACGTTACGCGCAACGACTTCTTTACCTGTCCCGGACTCACCGAGGATCAACACGCTGGCATCGGTAGACGATACCTGCTCGATCAAGTAACGGACCTGGCTGATCGCTTCACTTCGACCCACCATGCTCCGAAACAACGTATTCTTTCGCCCTAGCTGCGGAACCTGAAATGCGCGCTTACCCAGGAACTCCTGACAATGGCGTAGCGCATCTGACAGCTGTCCGTAGTGCAACGGCAACTCGAGCTCCCCAACATAGTTAGGCAGCCCCGCCAATTCATTGGCATGGTTAGACAATGCAATCACAGGAATGTGGTTGTGGATGCGCAAGAAATCCAGGATCTTGCTCAGTGATTTACCGGTACTGATTTTACCCAGTAAACAGGCACCCCAATCCTTTTCCCAAAGCGAATTTTCCACCTCGCTTGTTGACACAGCTTCATGCTGCTCGCCAACAAAATTCAGGATGACACTAAGGTCATGACGGTGCTGCTGATCGTCATCAATAACGAGGGTCTTAGCTAAACCTTGCATAGGAGAGATATTGCCTGCCTTTATAGGATTTTCTATTCTGTGGCTTTTATACCAAACTGAACAACTATCAAATCCAGTCAAAAATTGTTCAGTTTGCTATTACTGAGGAACAGCAACCAAAATTATTCCGACTATTGTAATAAAAGCACAGGAGAAGGCAACTAGGGACACCCAAAAGCTGTGACCCCAGTACAAAGGAAAGTGCAAATCAAGTCATTGGTGTTTATTTTTTGACTTTACAAACAACAAAGCCATTAACCAATGCCTCGATTGCCCCAGAAAGACGACTATACGTCTAGCTGGGTCATATTATGATATTCAGCCGGAATTTGATCCCAGGCGGATTTAATTTCACGCAGCATGCCGATAACATCATCAATTGGCTCTGCAAGGTTGTCCTGATTTGCCTTGTAGATCTGCTGGATCATGTAATCGTAAAGCGCGTCGAGGTTTGACGCGATCTCCGCACCATCTTCCATCGACAAACAGCTCCGAAGACTGATCACGATATCGAGTGCCTTGCCAAGGCGTTCACCCTTCACTGCAATAGAGCCCTGCTCCATGGCAGCTTTGCCCTGGATCAAGCGTTCAATCGCACCGGCCATCAGCATCGATATCACACGGTGCGGCGATGCCGATGTTAACTGACTGTCCACTGAGACTCGTTTATAAGCCTGTAGAGATCCTCTCATTGCCATTTTTCTAACCTTACCGAAATTTATTGTAAACCTGCATCGAGCGTTGCCCGTGCTGCAGTCGTTGTAACTGGCTTGCCGACATATCCCGATGATGACGGATCCTGGCAAGTAAGTACGACGTTCTATCGACCGCTGCCTGCCATTCTGCTTTATCCAGACTCTCAGGCCGGGCCATTAATTGTTGTAAAAGCTGTTCGCGCTGCGCCAAAAGCTGCTGCAACTGCTCAGAATCAACCTCTCCCTCAACAGCCAGCATGGCCTCAAGTTGATCATCCAGTTGATTTAAACGTTGCATACGCGACTTCTCTTACCCTAAAAACTATTGTGGCATCATACTCATCATTGAGTTGAGCTGACTTTTCATTTGCCCCATAGCACTGTCCATCGCCGTAAACTGGTCATGGGTACGTTTCTGAACACTTTCCATCCGGCGATCCAGCTTGGTCTGCTCGCTATTCAAGCGCGTTATCTGATCATTCAAGCTGTCCTGCCGTCCCTTAATGCTACCGGTGATCCCGGTATGGGCATGGATCAGATCTTCAACCTTGCGGGCAAAACCATCGCGGCTGCTAAAAAATTCACCGACATCGGCAAAATTCTTTTCCAGCTGTTTGTCGAGCATGTCATAGTCAATCTCCAACCGCCCTTCCATCGTGGTGGTGATCCCGAGCTCACTCAAGGTCGTCACTGACTCAGGCGCGCCTTCTATCGGCGTCGAAAATACTGCACGCAACTGGTTATCAACCGTACGAATAATACTGTCGCCAACTAGCGGGCCTTTTTCCTGAGTTTCAGGATCAAACTTGCCCAGCTCTCTCGAGGTTGTGTAAAACTGATTGTATGCATTGACGAACTGCTCAATGGCACCACCAACGGCATTGCGATCATAACCAACATCGACCAGCACATCTTTATTATTTGTCGCTTCCCCCTCGCCCTTGGCAGAGTCGGTTAAAGCAACAAGGTTGAGATCAACGCCCTTGATCGCATCTTCAATAGTGTTGGTGTCACTGGTGACCACAGCCAGGCCATCAATCACTACCTTGGCATCTTCAGCCTTCTGCATCTCACTCATCGAGTTGATGTTGTTATTCGGATTAAAACCAAATTTTTGCAGAGTACTGGCAACCGGCGCATCGACCCGTACTTTGATATTGTTCGCTTCACCACTTTTATCGGCCGACAACACCAGACGCGCACCGACATCATCTTTGATCACCGAGGCTAGCACACCGGTATTTGACGGATGACGGTTGATCAAGCGGACAACATCAAGGATCTCGCTTTCATCTTCCGGTATTTCTACATCAAACTGAGTCGCGCCCAATGATATTGCCAGTTTACCGGCGCCCATTTTCTCTTCTTCGTCAAACGTACCGGAAACAATTTTATGGGGCTGGGCAAGCTGCTCAACCTTAACACTGTATTTTCCAGGAATCGCTTCATGAGAGGCTGAAGCCGTAAGAATGTCGCTGTTATCCGACGTAACAGAACGAGCTGATAGGGTATGGTTGCGACGAAAGTCAGCCATCATGAATTTCATATCATTCAGCGAGCTCTTGAGCTTGCCATAGGCACTGATACTGACATCGACATTATCGCGGCGCTCATTGATGCGCGCTTCTTTCGGAGCCCGCTCAGCATCGACAATCTTGTTAACCATACTGTTAATATCAAGACCGGAGGCTGTGCCTGCTGCGCCTATATTCATTGATTACCTCAAATGATGTCAGTTTACACTTTCGTCGTTACCAGCCCTCCCGAATTGGCTGCCAACTGCCGGGATAGTGCTAACATATCTTCGTCAGGGATTTGACGGACTACATCACCGGTACGCTTATCGTAAATGGTGACGATATTTTTTCCAGATTCTTCATCGATACGAAAAGCCAGCCCTTTGTTTAGCGTACTGCCGACAAACTCTTCGATGCGCTCTACCACCTTTTCCAGCTCCTCGCGCTGCATTTGCTGCTGCTGTTCTACCTTGTTGCTCTGCTCAACCCGGCGCACATCCGAGTTTCCGCCATCGCTACTGGGTATTACATGCTGGGTGGAGGTATTACCGGCCGATGAAGCCCCCTGAGAATTACCACTAGATTTATTAGCAATATTTGTGCCAGCAGAAGCATGGGTGCCATTCTCAGCGGAACGGAGAGGAAGTGAAGAAGTAGAAACAGGTTTGACATCCATATTCTTTCACCTTCTGATAGCAGAAAACGGCAAGGGGCTGCCCCCTTGCCGCTATTACGAGGTATTAACCTAGCAGGCTTAGTGCCGCTTGCGGCGCCTGTTTTGCCTGAGCAAGGATAGACGTAGAAGCCTGAGAAAGGATCTGGTTCTTCGTCATGTTGGTTGTTTCTTTCGCGAAGTCAGTATCACGAATACGGCTGTTAGATGCAGACACGTTCTCGTTAACGTTGTTCAGGTTATTGATAGTGTGGTTCAGACGGTTCTGAGATGCACCTAGCTGCGCACGCTCTGAGTCGACATACTTCATCGCACCATCAAGTACCGCTACCGCTTTCTGAGCACCACCGACAGACGTTACGTCGATTTCAGAAACAGTTGTATTGCCCGCAGTACCTGCAATTGTGGCATCGACTGCTGTACCAGCACTGTCAGTCATCGCAATACCACCGGTTGTTACGCCAACAGCACCTTCAGAAGAGAACAGCTGTAGTTCGCCTTCTTCAGAAACAGATGCATTGATCTTGTCATTCTGACCGTTGATACGAGTAGCGATTTCTTCGATATCATCGCCTTTTACCAGGCTAACGTTTACTGCGGTCGCAGTACCGTTTGCGTCAGTTACGCTCAACTCGATAGCTGTGTCGGCGTCCAGTGTCGCATCGGCTGCTACCTTGTTAGTTGACGTCAGCATGCTGCCGCCCATTTTCGTTTCGTCAGAACGGATGTTGTTGAAGTTCATCTGAACCGCTTCACCCGAGTCAGCACCCACCTGGAAAGAACGAGAACCGAACTGACCGTTCAATAGCTTGGTACCACCGAAAGAGGTAGTTTCCGCGATACGGTTTAGTTCGTCATTCAGTGCTGTCACTTCTTCCTGGATAGAAGCACGGTCTTCCTGTGAGTTAGAACCGTTAGCTGACTGCAAAGACAGGTCACGCATACGCTGAAGGATGCTTGTTGTTTCCTGCATAGAACCTTCAGCGGTCTGTGCCATTGAGATACCGTCGTTGGCATTACGTACTGCCACATCCAGACCACGGCTCTGGGTCATCAAACGGTTAGAGATCTGCAGACCAGCCGCATCGTCTTTCGCACTGTTGATTTTACTACCGGTAGCAAGACGCTCCATTGATTTACCAGTAGCTTCGGTCGCCTGACCCAGGTAGCGCTGAGCGGTCATTGCAGAAACGTTAGTATTTACTGTAACTGCCATAATGTCTCTCCTTAAGTGTTCAAAATGGCTTGACCAGCCCAGCCGGAAAAACCTTGTTATTCTTCGTACATGACCTTTAACGGCACCGCAAAAAAAACCTTTAAGTTTTTTTTTAGTATTTTTGGGAAATCGATTAAAACGTGATCAAGTTAATAAAAATTAAGGTGAATATTTCATAACAAGAACGGCCGTTCACTCAATGATTAGTAGTTTTTTGCGATCGTTCTGATTACAAATAAGGCCTGAATGGTAGGGAGATAGGTTGAGGGGAAATCAATTGCGCACAATAAAAACGGCAAGGGGTTGCCCCTTGCCGTTCTAGTACGGTCCGAATAGCGGAAAGTTATTGCAGCAAGCTCATTGCAGCCTGTGGAACCTGTTTTGCCTGAGCGAGGATAGACGTACTCGCCTGCTGCAGGATCTGGTTCTTGGCCATTTCCGTCGTTTCCTTGGCAAAATCGGTATCACGGATACGGCTGTTAGACGCCGATACATTTTCGGATACGTTCGCCAGGTTATTGATGGTATGGCCCAGACGGTTCTGCTTCGCACCCAAATCGGCACGCTGACTGTCAATGTACTTCAGAGCCGCATCAATGATTGGCACAGCCTGCTGTGCACCACCTACGGATTCAACATCAATGTCACCCACCGATACCGACTTGGCTGCACCTGCGATGTCACCGGCTACAACCGTACCATCGGTGTTTTTCATGCTCATCGCACCGGCAGTCACTGCCACATCACCGTCACCGGCAAAAATTTGCAGTTCACCCTCTTCCGTTACCGAGGCGTTAACTGCAGAGTTCTGACCGTTAATGCGCGTTGCGATTTCTTCGACGTCATCACCCTGGAGCAAATCAACGCTCACGTTGGTGACATTACCCAGCTTGTCAGTTACCGAGAAACCAACCGTTGCATTGGCATTCAACTCAGCGCCTGGTTCAATCTTGTTCGTAGAAACCAGCAGACTACCGCCCATCTCTTCATAATCGGCACGGACACTGTCCATACCCATGATGATCGCTTCACCCGAATCGGCACCGATCTGGAATGCCGCTTCACCGAAGGTACCATTTAGAAGCTTACGGCCACCAAATGCCGTTGTTTCCGCGATACGGTTAAGTTCATCCTGAAGCGCCGAGACTTCTTCCTGGATTGCAACACGGTCATCATCCGAGTTTGCACCGTTGGAAGACTGCAATGACAAGTCACGCATACGCTGCAAGATGCTGGTTGATTCCTGCATTGCACCTTCAGCGGTCTGTGCAATAGAGATACCGTCATTGGCGTTACGCATTGCAACGTTCAGACCTCGTGTCTGTGCCACCAAACGGTTAGAGATCTGCAGACCCGCTGCATCGTCTTTAGCACTGTTGATCTTGCTACCTGTCGATAGGCGTTCCATCGAAGTACTAAGATCACTCGTTGCTTTGCCCAGGTAACGCTGCGCAGTCATGGCAGACACGTTGGTGTTTACTGTTACACCCATTTTGCTCTCCTTTGACTTTCGCTCTTTCAGCGAAACAGCCTACCCGCAACAGTCAATACGTAAGACGGTGAAGCGGGGCCAGCTATATGTATAAATAATATTGGCAACATTGTTGCCACCAACCTAGTATTAGCAATCATCATGCCAAAATTAAAATATGCTTTATTTCAATATTTTATGTCTAAAATTGATATAAAGTTCAGTACGGCGGCAACCCTGTGCCCATCGGCAAGACTTTCTTTGCCGTTGCGGTAATTCTTATTGCCGCCGCTAACAGTTCAACTAACACAGCATATTCGCGCTAGAACGAGTACCAGTTAGATATAGTTGAACAGATTCAAATCTTTGGTTTTTGCAAACGCCTGCTGAGAGGCCTGCAATGCCATCATGTTTTCGTTTAATTCAATAACGGCAGTAGCGTAATCAAGATCCTCCAGCGTGCCGCGCGCCTGTGTCATCACGATCTTGAAGTCCTCATGCATATTCTCCTGGCGATCTAAGGTCTGCAGCCGGGTGCCAATTTCAGATCGTGCGCGGTTAATATGCTTGAAGCCTTCGGACAGCTCGGCCACTGCCTGTTGCAGTTCCGCCGACGCCGACGCATCTGAAACATCACTGTCCGACAGATCAATGCTGCGCTGGAAAGCATCGAAAACATTAATCTTGTCCTGCCGTGATAGCTCGATCACATCGCCGTCTTCAATCTCGCCTTCCAGATCAACCTGCAAAGTTCCCCATTGGATCCCCTTACCCGGATCAAACTGGCCGCTACTGACCTCGCTGCCATTCTGGAACAGCTTATAGGCTGGTCCAGTCGCCGTCGTCGCAAACTCGATGCGATACGCCGACGGATCAGCATCGTTGGTATTCGTCGCCTGTGACAGCAACAGCAGCGAACCGCTTTGCAGTTCATAGTCCGGCTGGTAGTCACCGTATGGATTGGAAACTTCCATAAACAACTTATCGCCGGCATCATTCATCGGCACATCAACCGACGGAGCCACCTTGGCCATCCGCTGGTAGCTGTCACCGACATAGGTAACATGACCATTGTTGTCCCGGAAAAAGGGCTGTTTGCTGTACTGGGTACCGGCGAAAATAAAATTGCCGGACTCATCCTTGGTATTCACCAGGTTCATGAAGGAGTCATACAGCCCCTGCATATCTTGCTTGTGGGCCATGCGGTCATCACCGGACAGCGAGCCGTTGACCATCATCATCGACTTGCGTTTGGCTTCATCGAGCAGGTTTTCGACCTCGGTGATCGCCGTCTCTTCATTATCCAGACGGTTACGCGCCAGTGTGATCGACTTGAGCGACTGTTCTATCTGGGTATTCTGCTGATCAAAATTCTGAATATAGATTGACGATACCGGATCATCACCGGCTGTCAGCAGACGTTTCCCCGTTGCCAGCTGCTCCTGGTTTTCCTGCACCCGCACCTGCTGGCGATTCATATCGTTTGCCACAGAGCGGTAGTTATGGAAGGTGGCCATTCGGCTAATCATAAATAACGGTCTCCCTAGCGTGATACATTAAGTAAGGTATCAAAGGTTTCATTGGCAACGGTCATGATGCGCGACGAGGCCATATAGGCCTGCTGGAATCTCATCATGTTGGCCGCCTCCTCATCGAGGTTCACGCCGGATATTTCCGCCACCCGACTTTCGGCAGCATCTTTCTCGACCAGACCGACTTCCCTGAGACGGGCTGCAGAAGCTTTCTGAACCCCCATCTCGGTATTTAGTCCCTGATAGACATCAATAACGGTGGAGCGGCCCTCATCCATCAGCTTTTCTGCCTGAAGGGTCTGCATCTTGATCAGGTTGCCGTTATCACCATCGGCTGCATTGAGGTTAACGGCAAAGACATCACCACCAATGGCCCCTTGGCTCAGGGTAAAACCAGTACCGCCCACAACCACTTCACCGGCTGGCGGGTAAGGCTGCGGGGCCTGCAAAATATTGCCTTTCATATCCAGAACGGCAAACTGACTGGCATCCGGCGAGACGGCGACCTGAAACTCCGATAGGGTACCGGGCTGGGTAATGTTAAAATCAGCCTGGCCCTGCGTATTGCTGGCAGAACTGAGGTAACTTTGAGCGGCAATTTTTGCCGGATCGCTCATCGTGACACTGATCTCCCCTGCCGCAGAGCGTGTCGGACGCAGTACAACCTGCTCGCCGGCTTTCATCGGCGCCGTCATTTCAACCTGGAAGCCGTCCATGGTGAATGACGGCGGGTTACCACTCGGGATCACGTTCTGACTCGTACCGTCAGGAAAGGTCAAGGTATGCTGACTGCCGTCAAAGGTCAGGCCGTATTCACCAATTTTCACTTTGCTCAAATCGTCAATAAAGACCTTCATCTCTGCGGTCGAATCGGCCGGTAACATCACCCGTGCCGCCGCTGATGCCGGATCATTGACATCACGAAACATGTTCTGTCCGACCTGACCTTTAAGATCCAGGCCCTGTTGCTGAAGCTCGTTCACCGACTCGGAAAAACCAATCGCGATACGGCCAATTTCATCCATGGCGTGAGTCAGCGTTTCGTCACGGAACTGGAATAATGCGGCCATCTTGCCGCCGATATCATCATTGCGGATAGTTTTGAGCGAATTGCCTTCGACAATAGCCAGTTGGGTCTGCTGCGGATCCGGCTTGCCGCTCACCATCCTCAGCTCACTGGATTCGGTGCCAGACACCAGGGTGTGGCCACTACCGATCATGACATTGAAGCTTTCGGCGTTTTTTCGGGTCACGGTGACTTTGGTATACTCGGACAGCTCATTGATCAGGCTCTGGTGCCTGTCCAGCAGGTCATTGTCATGGCCTGAGGCCGGTGTTTTAACCAAGGCCTTGTGCACATCCACCAGCTCCCGGGCAATATCGTTGACCCGGTTCAATGTGCGGGACAGCACCTCGTTGGTCTCCGACTTTTGACGGGACAAGATGCCGTGATTGTCATTCAGACCAGAGGCAACCATCTTTGCTTTTTCAAGCACTACTTTCCGCGAGCCCATATCACTAGGGCTATCAGCCAGTGCCTTGACCGCGTCATACCACTGGTTCATGTCTTCAGGGATCTTCTTGGCACTATTGGCCAGCATATTATCCAGACGGCCAAGCTGGCCCTCTCGTTCGGTGGCATAGCTGAGGTTGGTGGTGGTCAGGTTAAGCTCATTGGTGGCAAACTGATCAAAGCCGCGGCGAACTTCTGCCGCATGGACACCGGTACCATACTGGTTGCCCCCCCACCAAATAGGATCATTGGCTTGCTGAACAACAGATTGGCGGCTATAGCCTTCAGTATTAACATTGTTAATGTTATGGCTGGTCGTATTTAACTGCCGTTGTGCAGTCATCAGACCTTGAGAGCCCATATTTAGCAAGTCAAACCCCATGAAGCCTCCGGAACTGTGAGGGGGTTACAATTAATCAATAACTTAAAATGCAAAAAGCGTTCCACTTTTTAAATATAATTAAGTTATTGATTTTATTGTGACTTGCTTATACCTATATGGGGAGTGACGTGGCGTTTTTTTGAGCGGAGGCAAGGGCTTGCCTATTTCATCAGACGGTTCACCGTATCCATGACACTGATGACCTTATTGGAATATTCCGGATCCGTCGCATAACCCGCCTTATGCAGGTTTCGAATAAAATGTACCGGATCAGCCGGTTGCTCCAGCGCTTCAGAATAACGCGGGTTCTGATTAAGAAAACGGACATAGTCATTGAAGCTGTCCTGGTAGCTATCATAAGAGCGGAATGCCGCCCGTTGCTGGACAGGGATCCCGTTATGGAACTCCAGGGTGTTGGTCGCAACCTTGTTGCCGGACCAACGCTGATCAGCTTTGATATTGAAAAGGTTGTTGCTGTTGCCTGCCGCATTCTTGATCACTTTCTTGCCCCACCCAGTTTCCAACGCAGCCTGGGCAATCAGTACGGATGGCTCAGTGCCTATCGCATGGGCCGCCTTTTCAGCATAAGGCCGCATCCGATTGACAAAGTCCTGAGGTGACTCAAAACCACGCTCATTATCCTGAGGCTTCAACGGTGGCAGAGGGGCTGTAAACGACGCTGGCTGAGTTTGCTGCATAATCGTTAGCGCATCTTCCGCAGCCTTTTCTACCATCGCCTTATCCGGCTGCTTGCCTTTGGTATCAAACGGCAGATTCAGCGGCGCTTCTTTTACCGCCTGGCGGAAGTCCTGCTCTGACGGCACCGCAGGGTTCTGCGCTTCTTCTTCACCACCAAGCTGGGAAACAATCAAGTCCGCCAAGCCCAGCGAGCCGGTGGAGCTCAACTCGCTCGCCATCTGCTCGTCATGCATCTGCTCGAAGAACTTACTGTTGCTGC
Organism: Photobacterium alginatilyticum; assembly: GCF_009910675.1. GTDB lineage: Bacteria > Pseudomonadota > Gammaproteobacteria > Enterobacterales > Vibrionaceae > Photobacterium > Photobacterium alginatilyticum. The sequence continues at coordinate 330,673 of NZ_RSEJ01000002.1, forward strand.
TGCTCATCAGATCAGATTCAAAAACCTCATTGGCCTGACGCATCGACTTAAACAACATCTGAGTAAAAATCGCCTCGAACTGCTGCGCAGCCGCACGCAAAGACTGACTTTCATCATCATTGATCCCCGCCCTTAGTCGCTCAAGGTTGGAGATATCGTGAATAAAACCCGGGTTGGTTGTTTTCATGCTCAGAACCAAAGATTTCTTTAAATTATGATCAGCTGACCTTCAATGGCCCCAGCCTGCTTAAGTGCCTGCAAGATAGCCATCAGATCAGAGGGGGCGGCACCGACCTGGTTCACCGCACGTACCAGCTCATCCAGGGTGATCCCCGGCTCAAACTTGAACATTCGTGAATCTTCCTCGGTGACTTCAATATCAGAGTTCGGAACGACAACCGTATTACCGCCAGACAGACCGTTAGGCTGGCTGACAGAATAGTTTTCCTTAATCGATACGGTCATACCGCCATGGGTGATAGCTGCAGGCTTGAGCTTCACGTTCTGGCCGACCACAATCGTACCGGTGCGCGAGTTAACGATGATTTTCGCCGCGCCTTCCGCCGGATCAAATTCAATGTTTTCGATGGTCGATAGGAATGCCACTCGCTGGCTCACATCTCGCGGCGCACGGACACGGACAGACGTGGCATCTACTGCTGCCGCCATCTGCGGGCCGAGAAACTGGTTAACAGCATCTGCCATACGCTGTGCCGTGGTAAAGTCGGACTCAAACAGGTTAAAGGTCAGAAAATCACCACGACCAAACGGGTTAGGCACTTCCTGTTCAACCATCGCACCGTTGGAAATACGTCCCACTGTCGGCGTGTTTCCCACCACTTTAGACCCATCGGCCCCCGTGGCACTGAATCCGCCAACAACCAGGCTCCCCTGCGCAATGGCGTAGATTTTGCCGTCCAAACCCTTGAGGAAAGTTTGCAGCAATGTACCGCCGCGCAGGCTTTTCGCCGAACCGATTGATGAAACAGTAATATCAATCGTCTGGCCTTGTTTGGTAAACGGCGGCAAGGTTGCGTTCACGGCAACGGCAGCCACGTTCTTTGTCTTCGGCTTGGTGCCCGCCGGCAACTGAATTCCAAAGTTTTGCAGCATGGCATTGAAGCTCTGGTCGGTAAACGGCGTCGTCTCCCCCGTTCCCGGCAAGCCGACAACCAGACCATAGCCAACCAATTGGTTGCTCCGGACCCCGGCGACTTCCGATACATCTTTAATTCGTGCCGCCTGAGACGGTAATGCCAACAGCAGCATCAGGCCCATGCAAATACTCTGGAATTTCACTTCAGTGCTCCGTAATGTCACTTATTGTTCAAACAAACTCGCGCTAAATACTGACGTTAAAGAAGCGGGCCAACCAGCCCTGTTCCTGAACGTCCTGACGCTCTCCGGTGCCAGAATACTGAATACGGGCATTGGCAATTCGGGTTGAGGCAATCGTATTTTCCTGGCTGATATCGTCCGGGCGAACTGTACCACTGACCCGGATGTATTCATCACCGGTATTGAGCGTCAGCCATTTCTCGCCACGAACCAGCAGGTTACCGTTGGCAAGCACATCAATCACTTCAACCGAGATGGAACCCTTGATGCTGTTGCTCTGATCGGCAGAGGTACTGCCGGCAAACTTGTTGGCGTTGCTCACCTCGTAAGACAAGTTACGCTCGCCAAGCTTGATTTCCTGACCGCCAAGTGCCAGTGGATCCATCGACAAGTCCGTCGATTTATCTAAATCCGAGCTGGCACTCTTCTTCGCCTGTGTCTTCTCTTCCAGCAGCACGGTGACTATATCGCCAATACCACGCGGCTTGGTATCATCATAGAGATCCTGAGCCCCAGTTACATTGAACAGCGAGCCTGTCGCCGTCGCATAATGTTCGGGTTTCTCCTGAGGTCGAATGCTTGCCCAGGCAGGATCACCGGCCTGCGGATCTTCGCGGCGGCGCAGCATGTCAATCAGGCCACCACCCTGCTCTGTTGATCCCTCAACCGCATCCACCGACGTCGTCGCTTGTGCAATATCGGACTCTTCCATCTGCAGCTGCGAGCACCCCGACAGAATGACAGCCAATGCGATAATGAGCTTTTTCATCACGGTATTAACTCCCTGTTATAACTGCTGGTTAACGTAGCTCAGCATCTGGTCGACGGTTGAAATGACTTTCGAGTTCATTTCATACACGCGCTGCGCTTCAATCATATTGACCAGCTCTTCCGTCACGTTTACGTTCGAGGTTTCCAGCATCGACTGGCGAACCGAACCCAACCCGTCCAGACCCGGTACCCCTTCCTGGGCATCGCCGCTGGCACCAGTTGGTAAGAACAAGTTCTGACCAATAGGTTCAAGGCCACCCGGGTTGATAAAATCAACCGTCGTGATCTGGCCCAGCACCTGATTCTCCTGCTGGCCTCGAATACGGGCAGACACCTCACCATCCGTACCAACAGTTATCCCAACCGCATCTTCCGGTACAACAATCTCAGGCTGCAAGACATAGCCCGAGCCGGTGGTCACCAGCTGGCCTTCACCGTTGATAGTAAACTGGCCATTACGGGTATAACCCATGTTGCCGTCAGGCAGGAGGATCTGGAAGAAACCGTCTCCCTCGATCATCATGTCCATTGCATTGTTGGTTGTCTGGGTATTTCCCTGGGTAAAGACCTTCTGCGTCGCGACCACTTTCGAACCAGCGCCCAGCATCAGACCCGACGGCAATTCAGTATCCTGAGTTGACTGGCCGCCCGGCTGGTTGATGTTCTGGTAGAACAAATCTTCAAAGACGGCCCGGCTTTTCTTGAAGCCGACCGTCGAGGCGTTCGCAAGGTTATTCGAAATGGTCGAGATATTTGTCTGCTGAGCGTCAAGACCGGTTTTACTTACCCATAAAGCTGGATGCATGTTCTATTCCTTATTATCGGTTAGCCTAAACGCAGCAGTGAAGATGATGCCGCATCCATTTCTTCTGCTGTTTTCATTAATTTGACCTGCATTTCGAAGTGACGCTGCAAGTCAATCATGCTGGTCATTTCGCCGACTGCGTTAACGTTGCTGCCTTCAAGTGCTCCGTTAAGCAGGGTCACGCCGGCATCGGCATCGAAGACTTCACCGGGGTTCTTTGATTTGAACAAACCATTGACATCTTTATACATATCACGGTTATCCGGGCGAACCAGCTTAAGGCGGTCGACGGTTTCCATCGCTTCCGGCGGCGCCCCCTGAGGAAGCACGGAAATGGTGCCATCTTTGCCGATCTCAATTTTACTGATTGGAAGAGGAATAAAGATCGGGCCGCCATTTTCGCCCAACATCAGGTTGCCATTGCTGTTTTGCAGCATACCTGTCTGGTCGATTTTCAAATGGCCTGCACGGGTGTAGGCCTCCTGGCCGGAAGGATCCATCACAGCCAACCAGCCATCTCCCTCGACAGTGACATCCAGATCACGCCCGGTTGTCATGACTGAGCCCTGGGAAAAGTCCTGTCCCGGACGCTCAGTCATCGCAAAAACGCGAGACGGCAACCCTTCACCGTATGCCTGCATGCTACGAGCCTGCTCGAGATCGGCACGAAAACCGGTTGTTCTCACGTTGGCTAGGTTGTTGGCATGTAGTTGCATGCCATACATATCCTGTTTGGCACCACTCATGGCTAAATACAGTGAACGATCCATTATTGACTCTCCAATCACAATCTAGTGAATGTTAAGCAATAACTATGCCACCATCAAGATAGTGTAATAAATCAACGAATTGAGGATTTTCGCCCGGAACAGGGACAAAGAAGGGACAATTTTATGACGGACAAGGACAAGATTTGCCGCTTTATCGACACAAGGTCAATAAAGCGGCAATGATATTATGCGTCGCCAGCCTCTCTTGCTTATCGGATCTGCAAGATTGTCTGCTGAAGCTGGTTATCCACTTCCAGCGCACGGGAGTTCGCCTGGAAGTTACGCTGGGCAGTAATCAAATCCACCAGCTCCTGAGTCATGTCGATATTTGACTGCTCAAGGGTACCGCTCTTGATACCACCGAATGCCCCCTGGCTGGCCTCACCCCAGATAGCCGCGCCAGAATCCTGGCTCGTTACCCACTGGGTACCGCCTTTTGATACCAGGCCCTGTTCGTTTGGCACACGTACCATGCCGACGCGCCCTAACGTCACGTTCTCACCGTTACTGTATGTCGCGACAATCGACCCCTTGGCATCGATGTCAACTTTTGCCAGAAAGCCGGTGGTTGCGCCATCTTCGCTAAAACGACGGATCTCAAACGGAGCGGCATACTGAGTCGGGTCTTCAAACTGAATGTTCAGCTTCTGCGTCTCGCTTGCACCGTTCATATCAAGCCCGGCACCAGCAGCACCCAGCTCCTCGGTCTGAATCGGGTTACCGTTGTTGACCGACTTAACTGAGCCATCAGTATTGAACTCAACGTAGTGACCCTGGTGACCACCGGCCAGCGGACCGTTTGCATCACCAGAGGCAACCTCACCATCTCCTTCCGGTGTCAGGTTGACATCCACTGCTTTTTCACCGGAGCCATCCGTCACGGTGTAGTACACCGCCCAGCGGTTCTCGGCACCGTCTGCTGCCCCAGCACCTGCTGCACCATCAGCAGCCGGATCGGCTGGAATCGGGTTACCATCGGCATCAACGGCAGGTGCAGCCCCACCCGTACCACCATTGTCTTTGACATAATAGGTGGTCATCTTATAAGGCTGACCCAATGAGTCGTACATGGTCAGCGAGGTTGACTTGTTATAGGTGCTCGGATCACTGAAATCGAACTCGCTCGGGTTTTTCGCCTCAGCCGAGGCCGGCAGGTTCACGCCGATTTCGATATTCTCTGATTCTTTCGGCTGGCCAAATTGATCCGGCACTTTCATTGCCTGAGATTCATAGGAGGTCACCTGATCGGTTTCCTGATCAACCTTATAACCCAGCAGGTACTGGCCTTCCGAGTTGACAATGTTATTGTCTTTGTTCAGGTGGAAAGCACCGTTACGGGTCAGGCTGTTGTTCTGAGGCTGTAGCTTGTCATCGGCAACCGCAAAAAAACCACTGCCCGAAATCCGCAGATCCATCGGGTTGTTGGTATAAATACTGGAACCTTCGTGAAATTGCTGGGCAACCACCGACGTCTGTACACCGCCACCGGTTGTGGTCTTGGCATTCGAAAACACCGAGCTTGAATACACATCACCAAACTCGGCTCGCGACTCTTTAAAGCCGAAGGTATTCGAGTTGGCAATGTTGTTACTGGTGGTATTCAGGTCTTTCTGTGATGCCCCAATACCACTTAGTGAAATATTAAATCCCATGTTATGAATCTCCTAAGACCTGTTATACCTTACCGACTTCAAGTACTTCGGCAAGTTTGAATGGCGAGTCAAAGCCCGCAAGGTTAAGCATGACATTGCCATCACCATTACCAAGCAACACACTGTTTACATTTGCATAGGTAGACACATCAAATTCCCGGCTTTCACCATCAACCAGCCCGGCAACTTTTAGCTGATAGCGACCTTCCGGCAAGGCATTGCCACTTTCATCGGTGCCGTCCCACTCAAGGCGGTGCTCGCCCGGCGGTTTAGCGCCCAAATCGAAGGTTTTAATTAACTGGCCCTGCTCGTTTTCGACCCTGACCATCATATTATCCAGCGCCTGAGGCAACCTAACCATGCCGGCCATGCCACCTTCAGCCTGCTTCACCCCAGTCGAGCTAGGGATGAGTACATCACGGCCAACCAGTGAGGATGCCTGCAGCGCCTGGTTTGAGGTCATGGCAGAGTTCAGGCTGCCAAACTGCTCATTCATCTGGTTGATCCCGTCAACCGTGGCAAACGATGCCATCTGGGCAATCATCTGATCATTGCCAACCGGTTTGAACGGGTCTTGCTGGGCAAGCTGCTTGGTCAGCAACGAGAGAAAATCTTCCTGCTTCAGTTCATTCTGACCAGTAGTAATTTTCTGATCTTCCTGAAGCTTTTTCTCTTGCATCCCCTTGAGCTGATCAAGGTAGGACAAGTTGCTTTGACCTGCGCCGTTAATACTGGTCATAACAGTTACTCCTTACCCTTATTTACCCATCTGCAATGTGCTCATTAGCATCTGCTTGCTGGCATCTGCTACCTGGACATTGCTCTGATAGGAACGAGAAGCTGAAATCATGTTGGCCATTTCTTCCATAACGTTGACATTCGGCTTGTAGATATACCCTTCAGCATTCGCCATCGGGTGCTGCGGATTATATTCGGCACGTAGCGGCTTCTGGCTTTCAACAATGCCTTTTACCTGCACCGGCACGCTTTCATCACGCTGATAGCTGGCATTCTGCAGCGCTGCTGCAAAAATCGGGTGCCGAGCCTTATAGGTTTCTTCTGCAGAACTACTGACACTGTTGGCATTGGCCAGGTTACTGGACGTCGTGTTCAGACGAACAGACTCTGCACTCATCGCCGACCCTGTGACATTAAAAACGTTAAACAAACTCATTTATTATTCTCCTTTTAATGCCTTGCTCAGGTTCTTAAACTTGGAGCCCAGAAAGTCGAGCGATGCCTGGTATTCCAGTGAGTTCTGCATAAACATGTTTTGCTCAAGCTGTGCATCTACCGTATTGCCGTCGCCGGTATCCGGTTGATTGGGTACACGGTACTTTTGCTCGCCCATTATTTTGGTGGAGGCAGATATATGCCGACCATCAGTACGGCTCAGGCCAATCTTTGCCTCTGATGTTGCCGCATTCAATGCACGCTGAAAGTCAATATCTTTTGCTTTGTAGCCTGGGGTATTGGCATTGGCAATGTTGCTGGCCAGTGTTTCCGCGCGTTTGGCACGCACGCCAACCGTGTGCTGGTGAATACCTAATGCTTTATCAAAAGAGATGGACATAGCTGCCTCCAAAAATCGTTATTGATATAGAAGCAAATGGTGTGCCAAGTTTGAATAATGGTGAGTTTGGAAGGTAAGTATCGAGGAACTAGGATGTTCCTCGATAAAGTTGGGGTTCTGGAGCCTGCTTATTCTTGAATCTATTTTAGCTTGTAAATTATTCCCGGGTTACAGCGGATCATCTCAAACTTGTCGGTCAAGCCGGTCAGTGACTCAGATGCCCCCAACAGCAGGTAACCGCCCGGATTTAAGCTGGCAGCCATTTGGTTCAGTACTTTCGCCTTCATCTCCGGCGAAAAGTAAATCAATACGTTGCGACAGAAAATCACATCGAATTTACCCAGTAGCGCATAACTGTCTTTCAGGTTCTGCGGCCGGAAGTTCACCATCCGCTTCACCTTATCGTTGACCTTCATTCGGCCGTCACCGTTATTTTCGAAGAAAACACGGCGGCGATCCGGGGAAAGTCCACGGCTCAATGCCAGATTGTCATATACCCCGGCACGACAGGTATCCAGCATCGTCTGCGAAATATCTGTCGCCGTGATTTGAACACCGCCAGCAATCATGCCTGGGCGTCGATTTTGGGTTTCCAGCACCGTCATCGCGATCGAATACGGTTCCTGCCCGGAAGAACTTGCCGATGACCAGATTTTGATCGGGCGCTTGTTGGCAGCAAGCTCCGGCAAAATTTTATCCCCCAGCACCGCATACGGATAGGTATCGCGGAACCACAACGTCTCGTTGGTCGTCATGGCATCTACGGCTGCAACACGCAACTCCCGGTTACGGCCACTGATCACAACTTGCAATAACTCGGAAAGAGATGATAGCGAAAATCGGCTGACCAATGGACTCAGGCGGCTACGAACCAAGTATTGCTTACTGTCGCCAAGTACAATGCCGCATTGCGCTTCTAAAAAACGGCAAAAATCGCGGTATTCCTGGTCTTTAATTGTTATAGCTGTCATCTACTACTCTTTAATTAGATTATTCCGGCATAGCGGCCTTCACCGCAGCCCCCAGCTCATCCGGGTTAAACTTAGGAATGAAAGCATTCGCACCTACACGCTCAACCATGGCCTGGTTAAATACCCCACTCAATGAGGTGTGCAGGATAACATGTAAATCCTTTAGGTTGGCATCATTACGAATTTCTGCCGTTAGGGTATAGCCATCCATTTCCGGCATTTCAATATCTGAAATCACCAGCGCAAGCTGATCATAGATACTCTCGTCTTTGGCCATAGTCCGGAGCTTCTCAATAGCTTCCTTACCATCCTGAACCAGCACACACTCGCAGCCGATCGCTTCAATCGCTCGCTGGATCTGTTTACGTGCAACGCTGGAGTCATCAGCAACAAGTACACGACGAACAACCGGTGTATTATCAACCAGCTCCTCAAGAACCGTACCGCTAATATCGGTATCAACCGGTGAGATCTCATCGAGGATTTTCTCAACATCCAAGATTTCAACCAGCTCATTGTCAATTTCAGTCACTGCTGTCAGGTAGTTTTCCTTGCCCGCCCCTTTTGGCGGCGGCAAAATTGACTCCCAGTTCATGTTAATGATGCGCTCAACGGATGATACCAGGAAGCCCTGGATCGAACGGTTAAATTCCGAAATGATCACAAAACAGTTGTCCAGATCATCAATCGGACGGCCACCGGTTGCCAGGCTCATATCAATAACAGAAATAGTTTGTCCGCGAATATGGGCAATACCCTTTACCAACGGGTGCAGGTTAGGCATTGTTGTCAGTTTCGGGCACTGAAGCACCTCTTTGACCTTAAATACATTTATCCCATAGCGCTGACGCCGGTTTAACCGAAAGGTTAGCAGTTCCAAACGGTTTTGGCCGACTAGCTGGGTGCGCTGATTCACTGAATCAAGTATCCCCGACATAAGGTGACTCCATGTTATGCGTTTTTATTTCTATACGTGTTAAATGAGAATTCTCATTGCAAATCACATATGATGAGCTGAGGCTAATTGTAGCCCCTTAGACCTTGCATTAAAGAGTAAAAACCGTGACCCAAAGAACACATTTAACACTCTTAACCATTTTTTTCGGCCTACTGGCATTTTTCTTTAGCACTTTTGTGTCATCAGCACCACAAAATAGCTTAGATATGGTACAGCATACCGCGGAAGAATATGTCAAAACAATTGTCAAATCCCCCCCTAAAGGCCAACTCACTGTTAAGGCTGCACATTTAGATTCCCGACTAAAACTGAGCGCCTGTTCCGAGCCGCTTAAGACATCTGTGCCAGGCAAGCAATCCCTGACGGGCAATATCACGGTACTGGTCAGTTGCAGCACCGAAGGCTGGCAGGTCTATGTCCCTGTTCGGGTCAAGCAGCTCCTTCCCCGGGTTGTCGCCGCCAAGCCACTGGCCCGTGGCGCCGTATTGTCAGCCTCCGACCTGATGGTACAAATGATCGAGACCCGGTTTCAGCGCGGGGTGGTTTTCGAGCACCCACAACAAATCATTGGCTCTAAAGTAAAGCGAAATGTTAACATGGGAGACGCCATACAGGGCAATGATATCTGCCTTGTTTGTCGAAATGATGCCGTCCTTATCAAGGCAGGTCGCAGCGGGCTTGATATTGTTACCAAAGGGACTGCACTGTCCGACGGCTCGCTCGGAGAGCAAATACGGGTACAAAATGCCAAGTCAAAGCGTGTTGTCGATGGTATTATCACCGGCGTCGGTGAAGTCACCGTAAACTTTTAATTAAATGCTAAAGTTATTACAGACCCTGCCGAAGTAATGGCTGTCTCTAGTAAATTGTGCAAAGGCTTTTTTTATGGCAAGTATTGATCAGCTACGCTCCGGTCATCCAATGACCACAGCACGCAGCAATCATGGCAACGTATCAGGATCGACATCAGGGGCTGCAAAAAGTCAGCAATCTGTGCCAAGTGGACCAAAAGATGCCGTTTCGCTCAGCTCTCAGGGCAAGGCGGTCGGACAGATCCACCAGCAACTCGCGGCTGAACCAAGTTTTGACAGTGCCAAGGTTGCGGCAATCAAAGATGCGATTTCCAATGGTTCCTATGTCGTCGATGCCGACAAGCTAGCATCGAACATGATGAAATTTGAAGATGAGCTTCGTGGCCTCTAGCGCCTGCTCGACATTATGATACTCAGAGAGAACTAGATGGCCCAAACTATTGAACAGTTACTAGAGTTGCAACTAGCGACATTGGAGTCACTCTCTCGCCTGCTTGAACAAGAAAAAGCAGCCATTGTCGAGCGAAAAGCGGCCGATATCGCCAAACTTGCCAATGATAAACTTGCTCTGCTGAACAAAGTACAGCAACAGGATCACCAGATCTCTACCCACACCCATCGCCAGCTAATCGTTGATAATCAGGAATTTGCAGAAAAAGTCGAGTCGATAAAAGCGACAGTCAGCCGCTGCAAGGAAATCAACGAGGTCAATGGCGAAGCCCTTCAACGTGCCCAGCTTAGCTTTCATAAGTTAAATAACCTATTCCAACAAAGCCGCGGCAAACAGCAGATGACCTATACCAGTGAAGGCGTGGCACAAAACATCCGTTCATTGGGAACCAATATCAAGGCATAAGAGAGCCAATATCAAGGGCCCCAACACCAAGCTAGATTCATCCTATCTCTGTTACTGTCAGTGTCTTACAGCGGATACCCTCCAGCCACTCTCCCCTTCAAAATACCAATCTACATAAGCATCTAATCATTCTTGCTAATGACAATCGCTTTTACAGCGTTAAGTTTTTTGTAATTAGAGCAACTAGTTATCCAGGCTGGTATGACAACAAAGTGCACTCGCTACGAGTACACCTGTTGTTCAAAGTTATTAAAATAGGAATACTGCTCTAAGTGCTGTTAGAACATGGTCTCTTGATTGGTAGGAACATGGAAGACTTCGCCATGTTTTTTCATCTTGTCCATTTTGCGCAGGTCCAGCTGCATCTCAGTCACAAAGCTGTCTCCGACAGGATAGCTCCGGATCACCTCGGCACCTCGGATAATGCCATCTACTGCACCATCGGTGTTTTCCACACCAAGTTGCTGATCTTCAAGCTCCGCACGGGCACTTATACGCATACCGTAAACTTGCTCAGTCAGTTCGCGGTAGGCATCAATCTTCGATGCACGCATTGCCCGAACACGCTTTTCTTCAATCGTGCGGCCACGCTGCTCGCTGATAGAGGCATAGCCGACGGAAGTGATCAGATCATCATTACGGATCTCTGTTAAAGGCTGACAGCCCGCCAACGCCATGAAAACTAGCAGAAACCAGTAACGCATAACAACTCCTAAGGTTTTAAGACTACAGTATTGCGGTCGAATGTATTCACTTCGTTGCGAATAATAACGCCATTCTGGATCCGCATTTTATTCAAAGTATCTAGGTCACGTCCAATTCTATCGGCCGGAAGGAAACCTTGCGCCGACGCAATCACAACCCGCGAACGCATACCAATGATCCTGGCATTAACCAGTACCCCCGCCCCTTGCCGTAACATCGTTCCTGTCAGTACGTAGTCAACCGGCTGTTCACCGGCCAGTTCCCGCCAGTTGCGACTGATAGCAAAATCACCATCAGCAGTAACCTTGATCGCTCCTGTCGCTTTGTAATCAACAACGGTATAACCGCGCTGTTGCATTTGGAACATGAAACCTTCCGTTACGGAGTTGCCCAACCAGTTGGTTTCATTCATTTCCTGCAAGTCAACAAATGATGTCACAGCCAGTGGCGTCTTTGCCGTCAGGTACTGGTTCGATGATACCAACTGCTCAGTCAGCCCCTCGATAAAGAAATCCATCGTATGACGTGGCGTTTCCTTTAACAGAAAAGAGCTTCCCATATAGGGCTCTTTACCGTTATATATCGGAGAATAAGAGCAAGATACAGTCATCGCTGCCAGTATCAGGACTATCCATTTTTTCATTCTTGCCAGCTCCGGATGAAAATAGACTTGTAGCCTGTTATCGTTCGTATAAAGAAAAACTTTACTCGTTATTATCTCGCCATTTCAAAAAGTGCTATCAGGAACACTCTTTGCATGGATGTTCCAAACCTAATTAAAGAAACGGCAATTTTCTTTAGCTAATCACTGAGAAAGCAATTTTCATACCGAAGTTGAAATATGAATAAAAAAATTATTAACACCTTGAGTAGCCTATGTCTTATCGCCGCATTTCAGCTTAATGCCGCCTGGCTTGAGGTCACAGGCTCTGCCGTTATGCTTGAAAGTGAAAAGACAGCCAGAACCAATGCGCTGGAAGATGCCGTTTATCAGGCGATAGGGTATGCTGGTGCCGACCTTGCCAGCTTCCCGAAACTTAAGCCTTTCCTGGCCTCTGTCCGTGACGAGTACCAGTTTAGCGGTAATGAAGTACGCCATGTCATGGTGACGGAAACTCGTAAGAAAAGCGGCAAATATTACCTGACGGCACGTATCGACGTTTACCCATCGGCAAATACTTGCCACAAAATCCAATATAAAAAAGGTGTACTGCTAGGTAGCTTTGATATTGTCTCGCCTCAGCACGCCGCGATGGGGGGGGTCTATCAGCTCGGCAACGATTTTTCGTTAATGCTAAAGCGCCAAATTGAGCGGAAATCACAGAGTTTTGTGGTTTCCGGGCTCACTCGCGTACCGGTAAATGCCGGGCAACCTGCTGCGATGATGATGCTGGCCGAAGACAATGACGCCCAATATATTATCAACGGTCAAATAACTGACCTGACATCGACCCTGGATCAAAAACTGCTCCAGAGCGATAAGATAAACCGTCAATTTGCTGCCACTCTCAAGATAATGGATGGTAAAACCGGTGAAGTGCTGATGCAAAATAACTATCGTGAAATTGCCGAGTGGCCATTCTCCCGTGTCAGCCAGGTCGATACCCAGAGTGCCCGTTTTTGGCAATCGAGCTATGGTCAGGCAGTACAACGGGTAAGTCGCAACATGATGCTGGATCTCGAAAGTGCCCTTTCATGCCGAACAAGCCTGCCTGAAGTCGTGAACGTCTACGGAAACAAGATTCAAATCAATATTGGCCGTATTCATGGGGTAAAACGCGGCGATCAGCTGAAGCTTTGGCACAGCGCAGGCTTTATTGATCAACAGGGTATCCCGCGCAATCGAATGGTTCAGACGGACATTACCCTGACGGTAGATCGCGTATACGAAAAATCGACCGAGCTTTCCGTCGAGCAAGCAGATCTGGCGAGCAGCATTCAACCTGGTGATTTACTGACCAAGCAGCTGCCTCGTTAACACTAATTGCTTAAAATCAGTAATATTTTAGGTATAATGGCAATTCAAGTATGACTTGATGCTCCCTTAGCTCAGCTGGATAGAGCGTCCCCCTCCTAAGGGGAAGGCCGCAGGTTCGACTCCTGCAGGGAGCGCCATTTCCCTTCTTATTATTCGCTTACTCCCTTCTGAAAATCACACTATCTGATTAGCACATCGAATGCTTGCCTAGACCCAGTACTACTTCCTCGTTAAAGCCGATTTCTGACTGGATTTAGTTACTGGTAAGTAATAATTAAGGGATAAAGTTCAGTTGGATGGAAAATGGTTGCGATTGATTGCTCTAAATAGCAAAAAACCCCGCTGCAAGGCGAGGTTTTTAATTGCCGCGCTACCCTAAGGTGCCCGACAGAAAATTTGGTGGAGCTATGCGGGATCGAACCGCAGACCTCTTCGCTGCCAGCGAAGCGCTCTCCCAGCTGAGCTATAACCCCAAATCGTGGAGCTGATAATAAAAACTTAATGAATTCATGTCAATAGAATAAAAGCGAATGTGTAATCAACGAGACAAAAATGTTATGCGGATCACACTTTCAATTTACTGGTCGACCAGATTAATATACACCGGTGCCAGAAAACTGATCTATTGGCGTATAAAAAAGCGGAAGCACAGAGGCTTCCGCTTTTAGCCGTCATGACAACAAACAGAGATGCTTATGCGTTCGCTTCACGCTCAGCGATGAATGCCAGTGCCATATTAATACGTGCAGCGACACGATCTTTGCCGACAAGCTGCATCACCGCGTCAACAGACGGCGACTGGCCCTGACCAGTTACGGCAACACGCAGCGGCATACCGACCTTACCCATACCAACTTCAAGCTCCTCACAGGTTTCTTTGATCACGCTGTGTAGGTTTTCAGTTGTCCACTCAGCCAGCGCTTCTACTTTCGACAGCGCAAGAGCCAGTGCATCCTTGGCTACCGGGCGTAAGTGCTTCTTCGCCGCGCCCGCTTCAAACTCGTTGAAATCCTGATAGAAGTAACGAGACTGTTCGGCAAGTTCAATCAGCGTATTGCAACGCTCACCCACCAATGCAATGACATCGGTAATCGCCGGGCCATTGGCAGTATCGATTTCTTTCTGATCAAGATGCCATTGCAGGTACTTAGCCACATACTCCGGCTTAGCCGTCTTAATGTAGTGGTTGTTTAGCCACAATAGCTTGTCAGTGTTGAATGCAGAGGCTGACTTGCTGATTGAATCCAGGCTGAACAGCTTGATCATCTCTTCCAGAGAGAAAATCTCCTGATCGCCATGAGACCACCCCAGACGCACCAAGTAGTTAAGCAGTGCCTGAGGCAAATAACCCTCATCACGGTATTGCATCACGCTAACGGCACCATGACGCTTGGACAGTTTCGCGCCGTCATCACCAAGGATCATTGCACAGTGTGCGAACTCAGGTACCGGCGCACCAAGTGCTTTGTAGATGTTGATCTGACGTGGCGTGTTATTGATATGATCTTCACCACGAACAACCTGAGTGATCCCCATATCCCAGTCATCAACCACTACGCAGAAGTTGTAAGTCGGGCTGCCGTCGGTACGGCGAATGATCAGATCATCAAGCTCGCTGTTTGCGATTTCAATACGGCCACGAACATGATCATCAAAAACAACCGTGCCTTCTTTCGGGTTGCGGAAACGGATCACATACGGAGATTCTTCGGTCGCTGCACCGTTTGCTGCAACCACCTTAGGGTGGCCGGCATCATAGCGAGGCTTCAGGCCCGCAGCCATCTGTTCTTCACGCAGTTCATCAAGCAACTCTTTCGGGCAGTAGCACTTGTAGGCCTTGTCTTCGGCAAGCAGCTGATCGATAAGCTGGTTGTAACGATCAAAACGTTTTGTCTGGTAATGAGGACCTTCATCCCAGTTCAAACCTAGCCACTCCATACCTTCAAGAATGGCATCAATCGCTTCCTGTGTAGAGCGCTCAAGGTCAGTATCTTCAATACGAAGAACAAATTCGCCACCCATGTGTTTTGCGAATAACCAAGAATATAGAGCTGTACGAGCACCACCTACGTGCAAAAAGCCTGTCGGGCTAGGTGCAAAGCGAGTTTTAACCGTCATCTGTAAATACCTAAATGAGATAGAAGAGCCAGGCAGCCGCTTAGGGCTGCCTGACGAAAATTGGCTGCTATTTTAGCACTGTGAACCAATTGTACAAATATATCAAAGCGGGAAGCATCAGTGGCGGGTAAGGAAGACGGGGAAGTCGCTTGTCAGCGCGCATGCTTTCAAGCGACCCGACACACTAGAAAACTGTTTTGCCACCTTTTTGCAGACAAATATGGTGTGGTACCCGCTCTTCTTTAACACCGTTGTCAGTATCAATAACACAACGATAAATTGGCATCGCAGGCGCCCCGCCGGCATTATTGCTTGCAATCGCAAGGTGTGAGGAAAGTGACATCATCAGAACAAGACTAGCTGCAAGTAACGTTTTCATACACCCTCTCATCAGTGTGAACAAATCACCGTTGATTATAGGACAGCGGATAATTTACAAAATCCGCCCGAATTATTTTTTGAAATAAAGAAATAATTCATCTCACATCTGAAACGTCTTGCCCGCGTTTATTACAAGAAAGCCGGGCATAGTGCCCGGCCAAACCAAAAGAGACTGCTAACTACTCGCGTTATTTAACCGTAAACGGAATAGTCAGTGTCACCTTGATATCAGACTCGTCCTGGAACAAGTTCGTGTATGGCGCCCAGTTACCGGCATCGGTATCATTGATGTATTCCGTGTAATAGAAGCCAAGGTTCGCCCCTTCTAACGCTCCCCCCTGAATAGCATAGTTGGCGAACACACTGCCGGCATATTCAAACAGATCATCGACACCGTTGATATCTGAAGATGCCATACCGAACGCTCCCGAAACACCGGCACTGAACCCCTGGGCCCCCAGGTCACTAAAGTCACGTGCAACAGAAGCAAATCCAGCAAACTCACCGTCATGGTTGAAGTCTGAGCGGTTGTTCCACCACACATCATAAGTGCCGTTTGAACCACCGTATGCCGATGTCAGGCGGTAAGACATGTTTCCAACGACGCTTGAATCAAGCGACTCAGCCTCAGTATAGGTCGCTTCGGCACGAACAGAATAGGCACCATAGGATTTCGCAGACATGAAGACCAGCTGATAGGCAGTGCTGTCATATTGCTCGTCATCATCAACAACATAAAGCTGACCGGCAAGGTACCAGCCGTTGTCCAAGGTGTTGTTCACTTTAACATGGGCATTTTTACGGTCACCGTCAGTCAAACCGGCATAGGCCACATCGAGCAACAGACCATTGTTGAAGGTATAGCGGGCACCGACTGAGTAAGCATCACCGGCATCTTCACCATTGGTTGTTTGTAAGTTGTAGGTATCTTTGAACCACGGAGCTTTATACTTGGTGCCATAAACGACACCCAGTTCCAGATTATCGAATTTATAACCTATTTCACCACCGAGCCATGTACCAGCCGCATAACTCCAGTTAACACCGATAGCCGAAGGGACAGATGGCTGGAAGTAACCCAGTTTGGCGCTGCCGTCTTCACCCAACTTGAATTTGGCCGCCACTGTCTGATAGCTGATGCCATTGTCGGTACAGCTGCTATTCCACTGGCTGTTCGACTCTTCAAGCTCACCAGTCTCATCATTAGTCGTCACATTTTGACACTCGTCGATAGCCGGATTTTGATTATACGGATCATCAACGTTCCAGAAGTTCATTTCATGATCGGGAGAAGCGTTTGACCACATATCAAAGGTTGCATAGACATTTAAATCAAGGCCGACAACATCACTGGCGTATCCCGAATTGAAACCAAGGCTGGTATAGATTGAGCCGTGGTCCAAGTTTGGTGTCTTACGTGTATCTTGACCAGTGTCAGCATCATAGCCACCACGGGTACGATCACGCATCCAGAAATTAATTGCTCCGTTGATTGACGAGTCTTCAAAAAAAGCACTCGCCTGAGCAGAAGGAGCCGCGGTCACCGCCGATCCCGCCATAATTCCGACTACCACTGCGCTCAATAGTGAACGTTTGAACATGTTTTCCATGGAAATACTCCTAAAAAATAGCTGTATTTGAATGCACGCCTCAGTT
Organism: Photobacterium alginatilyticum; assembly: GCF_009910675.1. GTDB lineage: Bacteria > Pseudomonadota > Gammaproteobacteria > Enterobacterales > Vibrionaceae > Photobacterium > Photobacterium alginatilyticum. The sequence goes on from NZ_RSEJ01000002.1 coordinate 348,017, forward strand.
GGCCGCCGAAGGCGCACGAACAAATTTTTATTGTGATTAATCTAATCACCGCTAAGGCTACCCGCTTTTTTTACAGCGTGAAGATAGAAGCAGAATTTTCATGACAGCCTTCAAATTACGGAAATATCAAAAAACATAACCCCTTACTAAACATAAACTTAAAACAAAAACATCAGAAAACATAAAGATAATTCGACATTTTGTTTTGTGCGAAATACCGCAAAAAACTTGTCGCTTTTCATTTATGAGTCACAACCGAAACAAAATTCAAAGGCGAGATTTATTCAATTTAGAACTATTTAGATTAAAGGTGTGATCAAACGCAGATACAGAAGTGATTAAAGCGTATTGCTATTCATGTTGTAGTAAGAAAAAAATAAGCAGAGTTTATGTTTAGAGATGTTTAATAGAAATAGCAATTAATAACTCTGAGTGGATGGAGAATCCATTCTCCATATAAAATAACTCAGAAGTCGGTCTTCTCTCCTTTCCCCCCTTTCACTTTGCAATAGTGCCAGGGGACAAAGATAATTTTACCTGAAGGTAATTCACAGACAGTTTGGCCAAAACCACCAGCCCTATCCGAATTACCTGCGCTGGCTGAAAATGAAGTGACGCTGGCTAACAATATTACGGGTACAACAAACTTCAATGCCTTATTCATATATAGCCCTCAAACATGACTTACATCACAATCAGTATAGGAGCTACTTGCGATCTGGCAATTTTATAGAATTATTTTTCTTAGAAAATTAAAGGCTTATATTTCATAAAGAAAAATATGTCGCATAATAAACAAAAAAAGCCAGTCATATAAATGACTGGCTTAGCTCTTTATTCAGATAATTCTATTAATAAAAGCTATATGGAATAATTACTTGGAAACGTAGGTCTGTTTCATCATAACCACCCGCTGTTTCCTGATCCGCAAACTCATCACGTACTAGGTAAGTACCGTGCAGACGAACAGTCGAGCCTTTCAAAGAACCGGTTTGTAGCGAGTATGAAACAGTACCATTCACAGCATACTCACTTTCAAATGCCGAGCCAGGTTTGCCATCTTTAGCCTCATCAGCACCAGTACCGTATCCGAAGCCTGCGTAATAGTTCCAACCATTACCTGCATCGTAGGAAACACGGTTATACCATGCAATCTCACCATCTTGGTTCCAGTCAGACAGAGCATCCCACCACTGAGACCAAGTACCATTGTTCGTACCGTATGTTTGAACAGTACGCGGCACGAACTCAGCACCATTCTTAGTGTCGGTGTAACGCAGCTCTGATGTCCATGCAATCTTGTCAAAGCTCTTATTCAGAGACAGACCAGCATGATAACCTAAACCGTCATACTGGACATCGTCATCGACACCGTAGAAATCAAATGCAAATGTTGTTGTATCATTGAAGGTATAACGCGTATAAGCTCGGAACGATGTATTGTCATTATCCTCAGGCTGTGCGTTATATAAAACATTCGTTGCCTGACCAACACCAAGAGCCAGGTATAGGTCTTCTGTCGCGTTGCCACTTAGGCCAAGTGAGTGCAAATAGGTCCAAGATGTATTTGCCCAGCCAGTTGGTTCATAGTCATCTTCATGCAAAATCCACGGCGCAGTGAACTGATCAGCACCAAAGTATGACAGAGTAAAGTCACCAATCTTGCCATTTACTTCAAATCCACGGTAAGTACCTGGTACAAAACTCCACACGTTACCGACAGTACCGTTACCACCAGACTGAAGCATACCAAATCGACCATCAACTTGATCGTTAACCTTGAATTTTAATGCCGCCTTATAGATTTTCAGCTGGTTACCTTCACCTGAACCCCAGTCAAGGTTATTACAGGTTGAAATTTCATTACAAAGATACTCACCAGTTTCATCGTTAACCGCGCTTGAGTTATATAGGTCACCAGAGAAGTAACCACCAACATCAGCACCCAACCAGCCATCATGGTAACCTGATGCAAAATCAAGGATAAGGTTGTATGAACCATAGTCAAAACGGCTCCAGACTTCGTCACCTTCCAGACCGCGGTTACGCGTACGTGTACGTGCATCGAAAATAACAGAAGCATTTAGCGCAGAGTCCTTCATGAACTCATTAACTGCCTCTACATATTTATCACCAGCAGCACTTTCAGTTGAAGCGTGTGCTGGTAGTGCCATAACACCAAACATTGCAGCTGTTAGTGCTGAAACTTTAAAAAGCTTTGAACTTTTTTCCATGGAATAACTCCTAAAAAATACTAGCTGTTTATTCGTGTCTTTATGGTTGGCCGCCGAAGACACCGAATAACTCTCCCATATGTCAGTCAAAAATCTAAATCCGACTAAATCATATTTTTTTAGTTTTCACGAACCCGTGTTTAACTTCAGCTACAAGACTACTTTTGCAGCGCAAAACATCAATAAGAACTTAATTTACTGTTTAAAAAATATGACTCAGTGCAAACTTTCCCGTTAATAGTGATCCATATCAAACCTTTTCGCACCCAAATATAAATAAAGCTAAAAACCAATCTAAAACATACACTTAAAGAACCAAATAAATATAAATGCGACCTCTCCCCAGTATTTCGATACGCGTTGCAACTGTTACATTACGAAAAAGCACAGGGTAAATATTCAACCTTCAGAAATATTTTCTATAAAAGTGGCTGATATTTTGGTAGCAGGAAAAGAGAGAAACGGAGCGATGAAAAAGGCTCGCAATTTAGATTGCGAGCCTTTGTATTTATTCGAGTTCGTTGCTTTTTTCAGGAATATAAAACAAAGAAATTATTCCTGACAACGATATTAATTAGCGATTCATAAAGTCGACAAGTGCCTGCTCATCCCATATTTCTATCCCTAGATCTTGAGCTTTGGCTAATTTCGAACCAGCCGCCTCCCCGGCAACTAGCAGATCTGTCTTCTTGGAGACACTCCCCGTTACTTTTGCTCCCAGATTCTGAAGTGCAGCTTTGGCATCAGTGCGAGTCAACTGAGAAAGAGAGCCTGTAAGAACCACCGTTTTACCATCTAACGGAAGCTCTACTCCCTCGGCGACTTTCTCAATCGCAGGCCAATGTACACCTACGGCAAGCAAATCATTAATAACAGCCAGGTTGTGCTCTTCACGGAAGAAGTTAAACAGGTGCGCGGCAACGATGTCACCCACATCAGGGACTTCTATCAGCTGCTCCTTGGTGGCCTGAGTAATAGCCTCCAAGGTCTCAAAGTGATTGGCCAGGTTTGCCGCCGTTGCCTCGCCGACTTCACGAATGCCCAGCGAATACAAGAACCTCGGCAGTGTTGTTAGCTTAGATTTCTCTAAAGAATCAACCAGATTCTGAGCCGATTTAGGGCCCATCCTGTCAAGAACTGTCACCACACCGGCCGACAGTTTAAACAGCTCCGCCGGGGTGGCAACCATTTCACGGTCCACCAGCTGTTCGATCACTTTTTCACCGCAGCCATCGACATCCAGCGCCTTGCGAGAAACGAAGTGCTTTAGGGCTTCCTTACGCTGCGCCTGACAGAACAGGCCACCGGAGCAACGGGCAACCGCTTCGCCTTCGACACGCTCGACCTTGGATTCGCACACCGGGCATTCTGTAGGGAACACAATCGGAGCGGCATCTGCCGGACGGCGTGACTCGACAACAGAGACAATCTGCGGGATCACTTCGAAGTGTCACCTTGCACTTTCTTGTTCATATAGAAATAACACTTGCAAAAACTAGCATGAATCGCATTCAATCAATATGCTTATTCTACTTGAAAGTATCAATAAGGAAGTTGAAATGATCAATCATAAGGAAAGACTCCAGTTTTTGT
>NZ_RSEJ01000011.1 GCF_009910675.1 Photobacterium alginatilyticum
CTGGCTCACTCCCAAAGGGCGAGTTTACTTGGCTTCCATGCGTTGTTACCGATTATTGATTTAGAGCCACTAGATCTTCAAATCGGCGCCTAGCCTACAAGCCAAGTAATTCTCGCTGAAACGAGCATCTTGAGGTAGCTTGGGTATAATATGAAGATAGGGAGTTGATAGAGAGCGAGTAAAGGAATGAAGCCAGGAGAGACAGGTTTAAAGCGGGTTTTTGATGCCACCATCTATTCTATTCAGGGGCTCAAGGCGGCTTGGAAGTATGAAGAGGCATTTCGAATGGAGATTGTATTGCTGGTATTACTGACCACCGTTACTTTCTTTTTGCCGGTGACAAAATTTGAACAGTTGGCCATGATTGCGAGCCTGTTTATGGTGGTGATCGTCGAGCTGCTCAATTCGGCCGTTGAAGCCGTTGTTGATCGTATAGGCTCGGATTACCATGAGCTGTCGGGCAGAGCGAAAGATATTGGTTCTGCTGCTGTTTTTGTCTCAATGATATTTGTCGGCATCACATGGTTTGTGGTTTTATTTGTATGAGTATATAGGCTCGACAGATTATTAATATATGTCGAGCACTACAAATTCCCTTAGTTTAAAGGCATGAAATTATAATAAAGGAAAGTCAATTTTCTTTATTACAATAAAATTATCTGGTTGTGTGAATATAAGATAGCTATGAACGAGAAATAGTCCAAACTTCTGCACAGTCTTTACATTCTATTTCTGCATCGGTAATACTTTTGGATTTAATATGAGTATTGGATGAATCACATTTTGGGCAGTGTGTCCGGGATGGTGGACAGTTAATGTCGACGCAGTGATTATGCTTATCCGTTGATTTAATCATTGGCTGTTTACAGTCTGGACATAACATTTAATAACACTCCTTTTATTAAATTTTAGACATTGCTTTTCATAATGCTGATATTTAATATCATTGCAATTGATAAAAGACTATAGCAGCTGAATGCTCATTATATATTCATTGATCACCATCATGATTTGTTCTTTTAGATAAAATCCTGTAATTTTTCGTTTGTTATTGATATCCAATAAGTAATCACTAATCACACGTGATTTTTCATCGCTAATGAGTTTTTTGAGGTTTTTTGTATTATCAAGTACGTATTATATGTGCTGATATGGATATGTTGTTAACCTGAATTAATATAGATAGATTGTGTGCTATTTGGCTCATAACTACCGAGTGCTTATTCTGTTTAATATAGATCAATAAAAGCTTTATTTGTTAACAAGTTTTAATAATTAGTAGTTTACATATACCTTTTACAAATACACTATTCGCTTTTTGTTCAAAAAGGGCAGAGGGTGAGCATCCTCATTGCTGGACTATGTGGAAGATAATCAACAATAAGAGTATAGGGTTTCAGCTGAAGCTGGTGATCAGTGTATTAATCATCACCGCCTTTAGCTCGGTAGCCACAATTGTGTACCGTAATTCTTCTGAAATATTGCTAGAACAGACACTGAAAGAGCAGCAGTCAAAACTGGATGCGGTGGCTGCTACTATTTCAAGTCAGTTTGATATTTATCTTGAGACTGCACGTGAGTTAGAAAGTACTTTTCGTCAGGGGTATCTGTACGGCTTGTCTTTCGAAGACACTAAGGTCAGTTTTGCTGGACAGCAGGTGCAAGACGTCACGCTGAATAATAACTCATTGATTAACGATACGGATATTGTTGACCGGTTTAGCCGTGATACAGGGGCAATTGCAACCTTATTTGTCGCATCGGGCAATGACTATTTACGGGTTGCTACCTCTTTGAAAAACGATAGTGGCAAGCGGGCGCTTGGTACTAAATTGGGACACGGACACCCTGGTATTAGTAAGCTAAGAAGTGGTCAGCCATATTATGCCAAGGTTGTACTATTTGGTAATACTTACCTGACTTACTATGCACCGATTAAAGATGATAATGGTCAGGTGGTTGCTATTTCATTTATCGGTATCCCGATTGATGAAGCGACAAAAGCGGTGTTTGCGAGTTTGGCAAATATTCGTTGGGGTGATACGGGCTATACCATTGTCGTTGATAACGATAAGGATAACTTGGGAGAGTACCTATATCACCCAGTTATTAAGGACAAAGGCGCGTCAATCATCAATGTTGCTGACTATGACGGCAATAAGCCATTTGGAAAGTTGTTTGAGACTCCCAGTGGCCTGATGACCTACCCGTATGAATATAACGGTTTTGTGGGAGAGAAATATCTCGTTTATACCGAAGTGCCGGGTTGGAACTGGAAGTTGCTGGGCGGTACATTCATTAAAGAGGTGACCAAAGGTAGCCAGCAGCTATTGACCGTGATTGCCATTGTTGCCGCCCTTGCCTGTTTGGTGACTTTCGTAATCCTTAGTCTGTACCTGAGCAAGTTGATTAGGCCGCTGACAACCCTGACTGGTTATATGGAACGACTGGGCAAAGGTGAAGTGACTTTGGTGATGGAGCAAGGCAATGGCCAGTCGGGTAATGAGATCGAGCGCCTGACCTATGGTGTGGCTTCGATGGCAAACAAGCTGAACAGCTTGGTGGGAGAAATCCGGACAAGCAGTGAATCGGTACAGACGCAGGCAAACAGTCTGTCGAATGATGCGCACCAAAGTCTGAGCCAGTCTGATGTTCAGCAAGAGCAGGTTGAGCAGGTGGTGACGGCCATTGAGGAAATGGCGTCGTCGGCGAAGTCGGTGGCAGAGCAAGTTGAGGCGATAGCCGAAAGCGTTCGTTCGGCCAATAATGACAGCGTGTCGGGAGCTGATCTGGTCTCGCAGGTAAGCGTTGAAATTGCAAGCCTGAACGACCAACTGAAGCAGTCGGCAGAAGCGATCAACATGGTGAGCCGTGAAAGCGACAACATCCAGTCTGTGACGCGGATGATTGACGAGATTGCCGAACAGACCAACTTGCTGGCACTGAATGCGGCTATCGAAGCTGCCCGTGCCGGTGAACAGGGACGCGGGTTTGCCGTAGTGGCCGATGAAGTGAGAACACTGGCCCACCGAACCCAGGAGTCGGTTAAGGAAGTAGTTAGCATTATCGAGCAGCTGCGCGGCTGTACCAGCAGTGCCGTTTCAATGATGTCCGAGAGCCAGAAGAAAGGAAAACTGGTTACCGAGCAGGCTACGCAGGCCGGATTGGCTCTGGAAGGGATCACCACCCAGGTTACGGCTATTGCTGCCCAGTCTGAGACCATCGCAGCAACGTCGGAAGAGCAGGCGCAGGTCACCCAGGAGATTGCGGCCAATGCGACAGAAATTAGCAACCTGAACCGCCAGGGGCGTGATATTGCAGCTCAGACATCGAAGCGAGCGAATGATTTGCAGGGACTGTCTGCTGAGCTTAAACAACAGGTGGATTACTTCCATTAAGTTTTAGGTCTGCAATCACCGACCGCCCAGCAAAACAGGAAGAGACCAATGTCTCTTCCTGTTTTTTTACTACCTGTAATGAGACAGGTCGGTTACCCGGTAACTTTTATGGTCAATATTATCGGTTGTTCTTACTGTGGGCCAAATCCGGTTCTCCGCAATGGCGTAAGATCTCCGACCTTGCCTGATCCCTTAATTTCAGGGCCGCATTCCAGTCATTGCCTTGCGGGTAAATGAGGGGGCTGATGGTGACACTGATATTGCCCCGTCTCGGGAACAGGGAACGATCTCTTAGTTTGGAGCGGGTACCGCAGAGTGTAACGGGAAGAACCGGGAGCCCTGCGTCTGCGGCGGCAGTAAATGCCCCCATGTGAAATTCGTGCAAACCGGCCATTCGGTAGAGTGTGCCTTCGGGAAAGAAAAACAGAGGTTGGCTGCTATGGGCGCTGTCGGCAATGCGCTTGGCATCCAAAATCCCTTTCTCGGCATCAAAACGTTCGACAAACTCGGTATCTAGCTTAGACAGAAATAGCCGGGCGAAAAAGTTCTTCTTTAGCTCAGATTTGGCGACAAAGCGGCATTTGAGCTGAGTGGCAGCAACCATGACCAGGCCGTCAAGATAGCTGGCATGGTTGGCGACTAAAATGCATGGTGTTTCGGAAACACAATCAGGATCTGGTAAATGCTCCTTCCCTTTTATTGTCAGCTTGGTCCCTGTTAGCCTGATAAGTGCCCGGGCCCCGGTGCGAGTGATCCTCCAGCACCAGTCACGGTTGGGCACAACCGCAACAAAGCTCCAGACAATAGAGGCCAGGATGGCCATCATCAGCCACATGTAGGCGGCATAACCTACATCTAACGTCATTCGCCAGTAACGCCTGAGCTGCGGTGTGATACCTGCCGTCATGAGACGTAGTGTTTGCCACCAGACAGCACGCTGGCGGACATCAAGGCTGTCCTGTTCGTAAAGTTCCTTGCAGGCTGCCCGCCGTATCTTGCCGCTCGATGTCTTAGGTACCGTATGCGGCAGTCCGATGACCACATCATCTGGCAGGCTTCCCAGTAAATCCAGCGCCAGATTGTTGATCTGATGCTTAAGCTCCTGTTGTTTGGTGGTGTCTGTTTCACGACTTTCGGCCAGTACGATGAGGCGTTCGGTGCCGGTTCGGCTGTCATGGCTGGCAAAGGCGGCAACACAGCCCTTGCGGATCCCTGGCACCTTGCTGACGGCTTCTTCCAGCTCATGGGGATAGATGTTGCGTCCAGCACGAATGATGATGTCCTTGCTTCGTCCGGTCAGAAAAAGCTCGCCGCCGATGGTAAAGGCGCGATCGCCGGTATTGAGCCAGTCGCCGTGATAGAGGAGTTTGGTTTTTTCCGGATCGCGGTAATAACCGGCGGTGGCAGAAGCGCCCTTGAACTCCAGTTCGCCTTCTTCCCGCTCCGGCAGTTCGCGACCAAGATCATCCATGATCCGGATCTGATGTCCGGGCAAGGGCAGACCCAGTCCGACAACTTGCATCGCATCGGGATCGTCACTGCCGGCGGTTTCGGCTCGACCGAAGCGTGTCATCGGCTCCCGTTTGATCCGCTCTATTCGCGGAGTTCTTATTTCGGTTGGGAACGTCAGTCCAACCGATGATTCTGCCAGGCCATATACCGGTGACATGGTTTCGGGTCTAAAGCCGTATTTGGCGAAGCGCTCGGTAAAGCGCGCTATGGTACTGGGGCTGACAGGTTCGGCACCGTTCCATGCCAGCCGCCAACTGCTGAGATCCAGACCTTCAAGCTCGCTCTCGTCGATTTTATTAATACAAAGCTCATAGGCAAAGTTGGGCGCCGGTGACACTGTGCCCCGGTGGCGGTGAATCGCCCATAACCAGCGCTGGGGTTTTGACAGGAACAACAAGGGTGACATGATCACCAGCGGGCTGGCATAGTACAGGCTGCCAAACCAGGTGCCGATCAGCCCCATATCGTGATAGACCGGCAGCCAGCTAATAAACACATCACTTGAACTGGCTTTGACCACCTTGCCCATGGCCCGGATATTGGTCAGCAGGTTAGCATGGGTTAACGCCACACCCTTGGGGATACCGGTGCTGCCTGAGGTGTACTGCAAAAAAGCAATATCAGAGGTATGGGCATCGCCGACATCAGGGGGGGCTGTCGATCCCATGATCTCAGACACGGTGACAACCGCCTTGATCGAGGGAACTTGCATACGTAGCAGTTGTGATAAGGGTTTGGCTTCGGGGACAGTAATAAGCAGCCGGGCCTCGGCATTTTGCAGGATATTGGCATGGCGCTTGAGGTGATCTTCTATCTGCGAGGGGCGCGCCGGGGGATAAATCGGCACGGGGATCGCGCGGGCATACAAAATACCGAAGAAGCTGTAGAAATAGTCATTACTGGTTGGCAGCATAATAGCCACGCACTCTCCCGGTGCGATATCCTGTTTGATGAGCCCGTTGGCAATCTGGCGCGCTTTTTCTTGAATCATCCGGTAGCTGATTTCGGTAACCTGATCGGCATTCTGGTAGACATACAGATGTGGCCTGTCTGGGTGGGTGTTGACATGCCAGTCAAGTACCTCTTGCAAGGTGTGGACATGCTCCGGCGCTGATTCGACCACATCAAGCTGGATTTGCTCGATGAGCAGCTCGGAAACAGAGACGTCGCCAGTATGGGTTGCTTGCAAGAGCTCCCGGACCAAATCTCGAGGGGTTTCGATACTGGCTAGCGTTTGATCGGGCAGCGAAACACTGAACTGCTTTTCGGTGCGTTGAATGAGCTCAGCCCGTGCCAGGCTGTCAAAGCCTAGATCCTGATCAAACTGGCAATCGAGTTGTAGTGGCGTATCCGGTTGTTGCCCCTGTCGCAGTTCGTCTACAAGGTCTTTGACCAGTTGCAAGACCAATTCTGCAGTTTGCTCTGGACTCTCTTCGAATTGGCGCTGCGTATTTCCCTGCATAGTAAATATCCTGCGACGAAGCATCATTCCTGTCGTCTTTACTACGTTTGAGGAGACGGGAAGATACTTAATTATTCGGTAGGGTATGCTTGAAGTGTAGTTAACTTCTGCAATATCAAAGGAAATTGCTGTTTAAATTTGAGAACAAGAGGCTTCGAAGTCTTTTGGTTCAAAATGGGGACGAGCACTCACCGTCCATGTTATTCATGCGAAATATTCAGGGTGTGCTGGCTTTTGTTCCCTCCCCTTTTCAAGGGGAGGGTTAGGGTTACTACGAGCTTGCGAGTACCCATTTGGAGCAAATCAGGCATTCAGCTTTCGCAAGTACACACCCCATAACGGCGCATAGAAGCGATAAATCCTGATGAGCAAATACAGGGTTGTCACAACCGTTGAGCAAATTGCGGCGGTTTTCATTCCAAGCCCCGCAACAATACCGGCGGCCATTACAGCAAAGGAAATCAGTGTGACCCGCCAAATAGTTTCTATGTCATAGGATACCCAGTAGGCAAAGTTAGAACTGCCAAAGCGGTAGCGAAGCAGGAGCAGACAAGCCAGATAAACCACAGGGAACAGGCTCATTAGCGGGATCGGCCAGCCATGATATAGGGTGGAACCAACCAGAAGCTTTCCGGATACGGTGTAAGAGAGTGCCAGCGATTCGGCAAACTCGACAGGGAGCACGAGAGATAGCAGGTAGAGACAAAGGCCGACGAAATAGCTTATCGAGCCTGCAAAAATCACAAAGAACAGGGGCATGCCGATGAAGAGATGAGCGATAGGCGCCAGGGTAAGAAAATGCATCAACAGCCTATATGTCTTTGGTCTGTTATCCCTGATATTTTCAGTTTCAGTCCTCTTAGTTTGAGCCTTGGCCGCATCGTTATCAGGCATCTTATTAACGGGTGTCTTATCGTGAGACATAGTGCCCTCCTTGAACGCTGAAGATAAGCGTCTCTTTAACGTCCATTGTCTTGTTTCAACATGAATAGTGCGATTGAAACACGCTTTCTCTTTGATTTTTATCATAGATTGGTTTCGTCTAACCGGATGAGGGTTTATGCGTGTTTGTGCATTTGAATGTCTAAAACATGATGGACACCAAAGTTTACTAATAAGTTGTTGATATTAGACATTATAGACTTATCTATGACTAACTAATTAGTCATAATTGCACTGTTATCAATACATGCTATGAATGCGTGTAACTGTGCAGTTATGAGGTATGCATGCGTCAGTTTGGTGAAATTGAAGGAGTATATCCGGGACAGATTTTTGCGAATCGTGCTGAATTAGCTAAATCAGGCATTCATCCTCCGAATCAAGCTGGTATTAGTGGCTCTATTATCGAAGGTGCTGATTCTATTGTATTATCTGGTGGTTATGAAGATGACCAAGATTATGGTGATAGGATTCTCTATACTGGCGCTGGCGGCAGAGATGAAAAAACGAAGCAACAAATTGCTGATCAAGAGCTAACAGGAAAAAATCTTGCCCTTGCCAAAAGTAAATTGTATCAGCTGCCTGTACGTGTTACTCGAAGCCATAAACACAAAAGCGAATATTCCCCAGATGAAGGTTATTGTTATGCGGGCCTTTATATAGTGGAAGATTATTGGTGTGAAAGGGGGATCTCAGGGCACTATATTTGGCGTTATTCTTTAGTTTCATGCGAGCTGGCAGGGCTTGATAAGCAGAATGATACTAAAGAACTAGATAAGCCGCCTGGTTATAAAGAAACTGAAAGAAAAGTTGTTCTCGTAAAACGTATTGTGCGAGATACAACCAAAGCTAGAAGAGTAAAAGAATGGCATGGTTATAAGTGTCAAGTTTGCGGAATGGCACTTGAAACGAGTGCGGGCCTATATGCAGAGGCGGCTCATATTCAGCCTTTGGGGATGCCTCATAGCGGTCCTGATGATGAAAGTAATATTTTATGCTTATGCCCTAATCATCATGTCCTGTTTGATAATGGTGGATTCACGATTAATGAAGATATGTCATTAAACGGAATTGATGGTCACTTGATTACCAATAGAAAGCATAAAATTGATATTAGGTTTATTACTTATCACCAAGAACATTACCAACAGCTCAAATAGAGCTTTAAAGTTAGAGAGTTAAAGCGGCAATAACTTTAAGGTTGCCGCCTCACCCATACCTCTCTTCCAGATACCGCAAGATATCCTTTGACTCAAACATGTCGACACCGGTGTTGGGGTCCATCAGATAAGGAACCTGGACATTGCCGTGCTGTTTGAAGAACTCGTCCCGTTTGGTGTTTGGCAGTGGTTTGTAGGGTTTCAGGCTCCAGTGAAATTGGGCCGGGCCCATGTCGGAGAATTGTTGCTTGCCGAGATTGATCAGGATATAGGTTAGCTCAAGCTCGCACAGTTTTTCACGGACAGGGCGGGAGAACGGGCTGGATTCGAAACTGTATAGGATCAGCGGCAGATCAGGCTGTTGTGATGGCGGAGTTGGCTGTTTGCGTGAACGACGAGCTTTGATGCCTGCGCCTAGCCTGACTCCAGATGCCAGTTTGGATGTTAGGGTACTTCTGAGTTGTCCGAGGCATGCTTTGGGAGGCTTGGTCCCTCTGTATTGCTGGAAAAGGTGATGGGTAATGTCTTCAGCCCCTTGGACAACGTTTGGGTTGTTAGAATCGACCAAAACGGGTGGAGTGGCGCCGTTGAATGCTGATTTCAGCTTGGCTAGATTTTCTCCTCCCTCGGGGCAAGGAGCGATAATCACATTCAAATCGAACTCGGTAAGTATTTCACGAACGAGACGGCATTTCGAGCCACCTTCCTGATCAAACAGAATGAGCGTTTCTTCTGGTTGCTCGATGTGTTTGCTGGCAACGGTTCCGCGCCAGAAACGGTAAGTGGAAGCCAGTGAAGATGTCGTGATGTTCAGCAAATGGTTCATGTACTCACCTGTTATCCGCTTTAGTCCGTTAAGAGGGATGGAGTTATGTATAGAACAAATAAAGCTGTTGCACTGAGTATTTAATCTAAAAAAGTAACGATTGGCTACTTTTTATTCATTCATGCTCATATTGAACAGTGGCAAAGGGATTATTCGCCAATCCACGGCCAGCGTTTTTGTACTTCATGCACTTTCTTGCCAAGAATAATCTCTCTGATATCAGCAACAAATTCTTCGATCATATTGCCAAATTCGCCTTTTCTGCAGATAACAGCCAGTTGTCGTGTGATGCCGGGAGCGGGCAAAGGCTGGCACTCAAGCTTGTCGAGCAGCCCCAGTTGGCGGGCCAGAAAGGTGGGGGTGGTTAGCGACCAGCCCAAGCCTTCGGCCACCATTCCCAGAACGTTATCAGCTCTGTCGAGGGAGAACTGGCTTTGCGGTTTGTAGTTTCGCCATCGCAGCCAGTTGTTGGTCTGGGTGCCTGTCGGTGTCCAGTTCTCGTAGGCGATATAGGACTGGTGCTTGGCCAGCCACTGAATCTCTTTCGGCTCCCAGCTTGAGGGAGTGACAACCACATATTGTTCACTGAGTAGCGGGAACATGGCGAGCTCCTGAGGGATATCCTGATTGGTCATCGAGATGATGATATCGACCTTGCCTGATTGCAGCGAGGCCAGCAGTTCAGGGGCCGTGCCGGTCATCTGGTTGATATGGGCCACTTTGGGCTGGAGATATTTGAGCAACTCTATTCCGGCAACTTGGGTGACCGAATCGACCATACCGATCCGTAACCGCGGTAGCTTGCCTTTTTCGATGGAATGCATCCAGTCTTGCAGCTTGCGTGATTCCGCCAATAGCTTGCTGCCTTGCTCGTATAGCTCTCGACCCGACAGAGTAAGCTTGATTGGGCGTTTGCTCCTGTCCAGAAGTTTGCAGTCAAGCACATGTTCAAGGCTCTGGACCAGTTGAGAAACCGCTGACTGGGTTTGGTTCAGGTGCTGGGCCGCTTTGCTGAACGAGCCGGTTTCGACCACAGTTATAAAAGTTCTGAGTTGGCGAAGATCAAATGCAATGGAGTCCATATCAGGCCATACTATAAGTCTAACTAATACTCAGCATTATATTCCCCACTGGTATCCAAGTACGGAGCTAGTTCAAATAATCCGCATCATCCTTGCCATAGAATCTACTCAACAGAGCTAGTCAACAAAGAATATGGCAGAAAGCCGCAGGATTGAATCATGAGAAAAGAATCTGATGTATTAGGTGAAATGATGTTACCGGACGAGGCGTATTACGGCATTCAGACTGTACGTGCCCGGGATAACTTTGCGGTTTCCGGCCGTACGGCGGTGGATGTTCCGCATTACCTGTGGTCGGTTGCGGCCATCAAGCAGGCAGCAGCCAGGGCAAACAGCAAGATTGGTGCATTGGATGAAAAGTTGGCGGATGCCATTGTACAGGCTTCGCAGGAAGTGATGGAGCATCGTTTTGACGACCAGTTCCCTATCGACATTTTTCAGGGCGGCGGCGGTACGTCAACCAATATGAATGCCAACGAGGTGATTGCCAACCGTGCCAACGAAATTATCACCGGCCTAAAGGGTTATGACCAGGTGCATCCCAATACGCATGTCAATATGGGGCAGTCAACCAATGACGTGATCCCGGCGGCAATGAAGATGACCTGCCGCCTGAACCTGAATCAGCTCATCAAGGAAGTGGCGGCACTGGAAGCCATGCTGGAGGAGAAAACCCAGGCTTTCGAGCATGTCGTCAAGCTGGCCAGAACCTGCCTGCAGGATGCAGTGCCTATTACCCTCGGCCAGCAGTTCAGTGGCTACCTGCATCAGGTACGACGCCTGCACCTGGCGCTGAAAACAGCCAGCGAGCAAACGCTGGACCTGCCTCTTGGCGCCACTGCGGTGGGTACCGGGCTTTCAACCCACGAAGGGTATCTGGAGCAGGTCTATATTGAGCTTCGTGAGATCACTGGCGAGCAGTTTATTGCCGAGGACAACTTCTTCGACGGACTGCAAAACGGTGATGCCTACCTTGAGGTTGCCGCCCAGATCAAAAAGCTGGCGACCTTCCTGTCCAAAATGGCGACGGATTTTCGTATTCAGGGAAGTGGCCCGCGTGCCGGGCTTAATGAATTGCTTATACCTGCCGTTCAACCGGGTTCGTCTATTATGCCGGGCAAGATCAACCCGGTTATGCCGGAGCTGATCAACCAGATCGCCTATCAGGTGATAGGTAATGATGTGTCGATCACCATGGCCGTCGAGGGCGGTGAGCTGGATCTGAATGTCTGGGAGCCGGTGATCATCAAGGCGCTGTTTGAGTCCTGTACCCTGCTGACCAATGCAATTCCGTTGTTTGTCGACAAGTGCCTTAAAGATCTTCAGCCTAACGAAGCGGTATGCCGTGAATATGCCGAAAAGAGCACCGCTCTGGCAACGGTGATTGCGACTCTGTTTGGTTACAAGGTGGGAAGCCGTATTGCGACGGCAGCCTTCGAGCAGAACCTTAGTGTCCGCGAAGTGGTGTTGGCCGAGCAGTTGCTGACCTCGGCGCAGGCTGATTATTTGCTCGATCCTATGGTGATGACAGATCCCAAGGCCAGTGCCGCAGCTGTGAAACGTTACCAGCAGGAGGTGGCTGACTCAGAATCAGCAAGCGGACAGGAAAAACAGGTTGAGGAAACAGCATGAACCCCGAACCGTTATTAAGGCAGATCGCACGCTGGTGTGTGAGCCTGCAGCTGGATGAGGTGCCCGATGAGGTGGCGCGGGTAGCCAAGACAGCCCTGACTGATTACGTCGCTGTCACCATCGCCGGTAGTCAAATGCCTGTGGCCACAAAGCTTCAGCAGTTTGCGATGCAGCGAGCGCCGCAGGGCAATTGCAGTGTACTGGGCACCGGACAGAAAACCAGTATGGCCTACGCCTGCTATACCAATGGTGCAGCCTCCCACGCACTGGATTTTGATGATGTCAGCTGGGCGACGATAGGCCATCCGACCGTCACCGTTGCACCTGTTGCTTTTGCGGCTGCCGAGGAGAAACAGCTCGGTGGCAACAGCATCTTGCTGGCGTATATCGCCGGGGTAGAAGCCCAGCATCAAATTGCGAAGTGGGTAATGCCGCAACTGTCCGAGCAGGGCTGGCATACCACGCCTGCCATAGGTGTGTTCGGGGCCACAGTAGCGGCCGGTGTTCTGCTTGGTCTCGATGAAACGGCTATGACCAATGCGTTGGCGATTGCCGCATCGTCGGCATCTGGTGTGCGAGGCAACTTTGGAAGCCAGACCAAGGCAATGCATGCCGGGTTGGCTGCGTTCAACGGGGTCAATGCCGCTGAGCTGGCAATGCTGGGAGTCACCGGCCAGCCTGATGTTATTGAGGCTGCTGATGGTTTTGCCCAGTGCTTTACCGGGATCACTTCACTTGATGCTGCCGAAATAACGCTGGGTCAGCGGTGGGACTTGCTGGAGAACGGGTTGGTATTCAAACAATACCCCTGTTGCAGCGGCAGCCATCCTGCCATTGATTGCTGGGATGCCTTGCTGATTGAACGAGAGCGCGGCGGCATACCTCTGAAGACAGAAGAGATCGAATACATCCAGGTAGGCGCCAGCCTGCTTGGGCCGCGCGAGCTGGTCTGTAGCCATCCGCACAATGCTATCGAGGCCAAGTTCTCGATGCAATATGCCCTGGCTTCCCGGTTGATCCATGGTGCTGTCGGGCTGGCTCAGTTTACCGATGAAGCCGTGTGTGATCCCCGTGTGCAGGCACTGATGCCGAAAATCCGGATGCGGGTTGATCCCGAGATCGAAAAACTGGGTTTTGTCGGCACCGCGCCGGTGAAGATCCGAGTGTATCTGGCTAACGGTGAAACCTTGAGTATCGAGAATGATCTCGCCAAGGGCAATCCGGAAAAACCGCTGTCTCAGGCGGAAATTGAGAACAAATTTACTGCTTGTGTCTTGCCAAGGGTGGGCGAGCACAAGTGCCGAGAATGGCTGAGGGCACTATCTCATTTTGAGACAGTCACCATTGCCGAACTCAAGCACCTGCTGAATTCATAACAGTAACTCCCGAATCAATAACGGGAGAGGAGGTTTCCAATGATTTTTATCCAAACGTGTCTGTTGTTAGGGGCCATTATTCTGGCCGCCCGTCTCGGCGGGATCGGTGTCGGTCTGGCTGGTGGTCTGGGGATGGCTATTGCCGTCTTTGGCCTTGGCCTGCCGCCGGGCAGTATTCCGGTGTCGGTTATTTTGATCATTATGTCGGTGATCCTGGCATTGTCAGTGATGCAGCAGGCCGGTGGTATGAGCTACATGGTCAACTGCGCCGAGAAAATGCTGCGTAATCACCCTAAGTACATCAACATTCTGGCCCCGGCCACGACCTTTGTGCTGACAACGCTGGCCGGTACGGGCTATACCGCGATGTCGGTACTGAACGTTATCCAGCAGGTGGCCAAGGAAAACGGCGTACGCCCGAGCCAGCCACTGAGCTCGGCCGTTGTGGCTTCGCAGATCGCCATCACGGCTTCGCCAATCTCGGCAGCTACCGCGGCGATGTATGTGGTGGTCGAGCAAATGGGGGTGAGTTTTGGTACGGCGCTGAGCGTGATTATGCCGTCGGCTCTGTTCGGTGTGGTTGTAGCATCGTTTATCGCCAGTCGTCAGGGCTGCGAGTTGAAAGATGATCCGATTTTCAAAGAACGTGTTGCCAAAGGACTGGTAAATTTCACACCTGAAGAGCAGAAGCAGATTGAACCTAGCATTGAAGCCAAGCGTTCGGTATGGCTGTTCCTCGGCGGTGTGATGTTCATTGTTGCCTTGCTGCTGTTCAAGCCGCTGCTTGGTCATGATTTGGGATCGCGCGATATCATCGTTATCGTGATGCTGCTGACCAGCTTTATCATGGCCATGGTGTGCAAGGTTCAGCTGACTTCTATCAAGAAAGCACCGATCTTTGCTGATGGGGCAGAAAGCCTGATTGTGATCCTCGGCATCGTCTGGTTGAGCTCGACCATTATTGGGGTGCATATTCCTGAGATCAAAGCTATCGCTGGCGATGTATTGAGCGAGTATCCGGCGTTGCTGGCCGTGGTGTTCTTCGGTACGTCGGCACTGTTGTTCAGCCAGGGAGCGACCAGTGCCTTGTTGGTGCCTATCGCGGCGTCACTAAATGTGGATCCTGCGACTATTCTGGCAAGTTTTGTGGCGGTAAGTGCCCTGTACATGACCAACATCTACCCGACGACTGCTTTCGCGATTGCCACCGATGACACCGGCTCTTTCCTCAGCAATAAGTGGAACGGCTCCTATATCGTCAACCATCCTTTCTTCCTGCCGGGAATGCTGGGGATTGTTGCTGCGGTACCGTTTGGGTTCGTGCTGGCCAATATCTTTGTCTAACTGGCTCATCAGCCCAATATAATTCAAGCCCTCTTCATTGAGGGCTTTGTTTTAGATGCTTTATGTAAGCCGTGTCTTGTTGCTTCCCCGGATTCTTTCTACTTCGTTCTGAATCACTTTTACCTGTTCGCTTAGCCACTGCATTCTTGGGTGCTGACTGTCGCGATGGCGGCTCATCATGTCGATATTGGCACCACATCAATTGATTCCACTTTGCGTTTCCATTTGACACGCTTGATAGGCTTAGAACCCTATATTTTGACTCATGGTTCAATTAAGCAATGGTTTAATGGAGCAATTAAGCTGTTTGGCTGTCAGTAGCGTATAGAAGAGAGATTGGTTGCTTGTGGTGGCAATAAATATACCAGGGGCACAGAGATAGTAGGAGTGGCATATTTTATCACTTTCTAATGAAGACTGGATTTTCAGGAGGCTTGTAAACTTACCGGATGAAGTGAAAGAAAACACATGCAGGAGTTTTTATATATTGGTGAGAGTTTTGGTAGTGTAGAGCTTATTTTATCCAATTGTCAAGATTTGAATGTTTTATGTTGAATTTTTATAAATTCATTGAAAGGTAATTTAATGAGTGCATATTTATATCGAGATAAATATTTGATGAATGTTAATACATAAGTACTAGTATCTTTTTCACTATATTATTTATGGTGATGAGTGTTTTTTGGTGTTTGTTTAATTTAAAACAATAATTTAGAATTTTCAAAAAACTGTATTGAAAGAGCTGTATGTTTTCTTCTGATAATTTTTGTTGATACATATTGCTTAATCATCACACAAAATTATGAAACTTTTTTATTATGAAGTGTATCTGTATAGATTTAGGTTTAGATGAGTTGTTGTGATGATATCCCTTAAAAATCAAAAGTTAATGTTTATCGTTGTGATGTTTTTGCTATTATCTGTTAAGTTTGTTGTACTTTCTTGTCTTATTAATTATTAGAATTTTTATACTTTATAAGTCATTTTCTTATAACTGAGAAGAATAGAAGGAGAATTGCTACAGCTAAGTACTAATGCTGGAGTTATGTATATTTTTAGTATAAAGGGTCTAGTTTACAAGCAAGCTTTTAGATAAATCATTGGTCGTTAAAATCGCATTTTGCAAAGTTTTAGCCTGATTTGTTATAGAATCATGATGGGGTGTGGTATTGATCTGTTGTTAGTGTGGTTTTGTAGGTGTAAATATCACTAGTACTCTATTTATTTATATTGTGCCAATAAGGTGTACAGAGCATTGAAAAATTATTAGTAATGAGTTTTTACTAATTGCTGCTATTTCTTCCGCTGTTTTTTCTCCATTTTATGAGGTCGCGGTTTCTTACTAACGAGACTAAATTTCTTCGGTAAGGGGGAACGTTCATTTTTTAAATGAAGGTAGAGTGGTCCCTGATAAAAATAATATTTTTTACTTTGTTTTTTTGCCAGTTAATTGACAAATTAGCAGGAGTTGAGTTATGCAGAATAAACCGAGGCGACTTTCTAAGTTGGCGACATTGCCTTTCTTCGTCGCATTTACACTAAGCAGCTCTATAGCGAGTGCAAACTTAGAACAAGAAATGCAGACAACGCTTGAAGAGCAGGGATTAGATTACAAAACACTTTTAGAACAACATCGGACTGAGCGACAGAGCTTTAGACAGGAACTCAGACAAGTTAGAAGAACGCGACCGATAGATCATAATTTGCTAGCGAGTTTAAGAGATCAGGAGCGTGATTTACTCCAAAGCCACAGGGCAGAAATCGATTTATTAAAGCGTCTTCAACAACGCGACCTTTCTGAGATCCGACTTGCTCTTAGGCGCTCAGCTGGAACTGGCGAAGAACCGGAGCCTGAACATGAGTTTAATGCGTTGCTTGAACTTGTAAACGGCGCTGAACTTACCGATGAGAATGGCATTCCTGTTGGTGGTGAGGCTGGAATTGCAGTTTTTGGGAACAGAATGGATGTTGAAGTCGCTATCGGTGGTATTACTTCAGCGGGGGATGTTTCATCGATAGAACTAACGAATTGTTCGACTGGTGAAGTGTTCCTGCAACTGCCACCGAGTGAACTACTTGGCGAAGTGGTAATAGGGCCTGACATTCCACCACAAATTCCCGATGTGAATGTGGGTCCGTTAGCACCGACACCTGAATTTAGTTTGGTGAAACTTAACTTGCCATTCTCCAACTCTATGCTGGCTGCCTTAGAGAATGGCAATATGTGTGCTCCGGTTGTATTGGCTTCACATGAGGAGTCTCACCCGGAAGGAGCCTTAACGGGTAACTTTATTGACCATCTTCGTTTTGAGGCACTGGAATACATATTGGATCCTTCGTTATTGCCTGAACCCCGCGTAGTGGATCGCCAGTTTAATACATTAGGCACAGTGAGTGAGCTGATCGTTAAAGATCAATACGCACTTGAAAAATTGGGGAAGGCTTTCTTCTGGGATACCCAGGTTGGGTCGGATAACAAAGTTGCCTGCGCCTCATGTCACAGTTTGGCCGGGGTAGACTGGCGGACCAAGAACCAGCTAGCTGAAGGTGAAGGCAATTATGAAGTAACTGCAAGCGATTTTCCGCTGAGTACCGTATTGGGCTCTCAAGGGGTGCAGAACGCTGAGTTTGTGGAAGTTAACCCGAACCAGCCAGGTGAAGACGTGTGTAATGATCTGAGTGGTGACTTCAGACAGGTAACAGGTCGTCAGGCACCTTCTGTCGTTAATGCCGCCTTTAATACGTTCCAATTCTGGGATGGACGGGCACACCGTTTCTTTAACGGTGAAAACCCACTGGGTCCTGTCGATACCAATGCGGGCGTGTATAAGGTTAACGGCTCCGGTTATGTTGAAAAAAATACGAACATCCTGATCGATTACTCCTCGTTGGCCTCCCAGGCTGTTGGGCCATTTGAAAGCCATGTTGAGATGACCTGTGGTCCGGTTGATCGCAGCCGATTCTTCCCTCAGCTTGCTATGAAGCTACTGAATAGCAATGTTAAACCGCTTGGGTTGCAGAAGGTTCATTCGGAAGATAGCTTGTTGGGTGGCATGGCTAATGGTACAGCCGGTCTAAATACCAGTTATGAATCAATGATCAAAAAAGCCTTCAAAGATGAATACTGGGACAGCGCGACACCTATATCACTTCAGCACCCGGTAACAAATCAATGGGAAGACTACAGCATGATGGAGGCGAACTTTGCCTTTATATTCGGTCTTGCTGTTCAGGCATATGAACGAACTTTACTTTCCGGCGAGAGTAAATTCGATAAGTTTGCCCGGGGTGAGGGAGACTTGAGCGAGATTGAGAAAGAAGGATTCAACCGATTCCTTAGCGGTGGTACTGGCTGTAATGAGTGCCATGACGGACCTATGTTCAGTACTGCTACTCTTCAATTCACCTTGGTAGAACCTATTGAAGCAATGCGACTTGCCAATAGTGATGATAATGGCTTGTATGACTCAGGATATTACAATGTCGGTGTTCGCGCGACGGAGGAAGATTTAGGCCGAGGACGTCAGGATCTTCCGGGTCCGATTGCATTATCGAGTCAGTCTAACGCAGGTATTGATACGTTGTGGCCAAATTTACCTATGGTATCTGCTGAGGAAGGTAAGGCTAGCGTGAAAGGTCACATGAAAGTACCTACGTTGCGCAATATCGAGCTTACGGCTCCTTACTTCCATAACGGTAAATACCTGACGCTGGAAGATGTGGTGGCCTTCTATACCCGCGGAGGTGACTTTCCGCTTAATGAGGACCTTGATCCGGATATGAAGCCTCTTGGTCAACTGTTAGGCAAGCCAGAGCGTCAGGCGAAGATTGCCGCCTGGATGCGTACCCTGACAGATGAGCGTGTTCGCTATCGTTCGGCACCGTTTGATGGCCCTGAGTTACCGCTCCCTAATGGTCATAAGATGGAGAACGGACAAATTGTCGATGATATCGTCATAATGGAAGCAACGGGTAAAGATGGTTCTGTTGAAGCGTTTGCCACCTTCTTCGAACGTGTAGGCGGCACAATCCCTGAAATTCCTGAAGATGATTAATTTGCAACAAAATTAGTCGTCACCATGCGATGGAGTGACGTTAAAGGCTTGGTTCACAATGAACCAAGCCTTTTTATTGGTTCTAAGGTGTTGAGAACGGTACAGGTCTTGAAGATAGCGAATTGTAGTGATTGCTTCGTGGTTTGTTCATTAGTCTGTTTTGTCTTCATGTGGCGCAAAATGATAAATATAGAACGGCGAAATCTTTAACTTATGACTCAAGACACAGTCATTAACCAAAGAGGTACGCCATGTCTCATCAGTTTAACCAGTACAGCAAGTTGCTGAATCGCTCACTTTCTCATGCTGTTGATTACCTTGAGGCTTTGCCGGAAAGACCGATTGATAGCCAGATCAGTTCACAGTCGTTGCGGCGCCAGATCGGCGGCAGTCTACCGCTGCAGCCAAGCAATCCGGAGCAGGTGCTGGATGAGCTGGTGGCCAATGTTGAAAACGGCCTGATTGGTTCGGGCGGTCCGCGCTACTTTGGCTATGCCATCGGCGGTTCCTTTCCGGTAGCTCTGGCTGCTGATTGGCTGGTAAGCGCCTGGGATCAGAACGTGCCATATTATGTTTCCAGTCCGGGCACCTCGGTTGTTGAGGAAACGGCTGCCGAATGGATGCTGGAACTGCTCGGCCTTCCTGATACCGCCGGAGTGGGTTTCACCTCCGGTGCCCAGGAAGCGATTTATACTGCATTGATCACGGCCCGTAACAGTTTGCTGCAAAAAGCAGGCTGGGATGTGGCGACTCAGGGGCTATATAACGCCCCGCGTATTCATGTCGTAGTGAGCGATCAGATCCACTCAACCATTAAGCGTGCGCTCTCGATGATTGGCATCGGCGTGAACGATATTAAGACTATTCCAACTGACAACAATCTCAGAATTATTCCCGACAGCCTGCCGGAGATCTTAGAGCAGTGCAATGGCCCGACACTGGTTTGCGCCCAGGCTGGTTGTATTGATTCCGGGACATTCGATCCGTTCGAGGAGATCGCCAAGCATGTTGAGGCACATCCCAATGCCTGGCTGCATGTCGATGGGGCAATTGGGTTGTGGTCTGCAGTCAGTGACAAGCAAAAGCACCTGCTGAAAGGGATTGAAAAGGCCGACTCATGGGATACCGACGGTCACAAGTGGTTCAACATGCCCTACGACAGCGGGATGGTGATTGTTCGTGACGCCTCCTTGTTGGCAACGGCGATGGGAGGCAACAGCATGGGCGATTACCTGACCGACGCCATTGCCAAGCCGGACCGTAACGCTATCAATTTCGGAATATCGGCATCGCGCCGGGCCCGCGGGGTGCCTGTCTATGCTGCTATCAAGGCGCTGGGCAAGGAAGGGATCCAGGCTCACCTCGACAATTGCTGTATGCTGGCACAGAGAATGGCTGACAGACTGCGCAATGTCGACGGGATCACCATCCTCAATGATGTCGTGTCCAACCGTTTCTCGGCCCAGTTCGGTATCGGTGATGATGCGTTCCGAAATCACCTGACCGAGCGAGTTGTTCACCAGTTGCAGCAAGATGGTTTCTGCTACCCGTCAACGTCTGGTTATAAAGGGCTCAAGACCATGCTCTTCTCTGTGCTGAACTGCCACACCACGATAGAGGATATTGATGCAACGGCAGAGAAAATTATCGAAATCTACCATATCGAGCTGGAAACATGCCAACTGGGCGAAGCGGCTGAGCTGTGTGACTAACCCGGCAGATTGTCTGAATAACAAATAGAGGAAATAGAGTATGAAAGTGTTAGTTAAGAATGCTTCATTGTTCGACGGTGTTAATGAGACGGTCAAGCCGGGATGTTTTATCAGTGTCGAAGACGGGGTGATCACCGAGGTAGCCAGTCAGGAAAATATCAATGCAAGTTACGACCGGGTGATTGACGCGGCAGGCTATACGGTGGTTCCGGGGCTGATAGATGCCCACACCCATATTTCGTTTTCGGATACGTTTCAGGCCATGGATAATATGACCGCGGAAGAGGTGGCGGTGCGCTCGACCGTGGTCGCCCGCCAGATGCTGGAGCGGGGTTTTACTACGGTCCGGGATGTCGGCAGTAACTGCTATGGCCTGAAGCAAAGTATCGACAACAACTTTGTACCGGGGCCGAGGATTTACCCGAGCTATGGGGCTATTTCGCAAACCTGTGGTCACGCTGACTATCGACAGAACAGAACCCAGCGTTCTAACTTCAGTCAGAACCTGGAGGATTCGAGCTTTATGCGTCAGGGGCACCTGGTGCTGGCTGACGGCGTGCCGGAGTGTCTGAAGCGAACCCGTGATCAAATATTTAAGGGGGCATCCCAGATTAAAATATTTGGCGGCGGCGGGGCGTCATCACTGTTTGATCCGCTCGATACTATCCAGTATACCCGGGAGGAGCTAAGGGCGATTGTCGAAACCGTGACCAATTACGGCTCGTATGTCTGCAGCCACATTCATGCAGGTCCCGCGATGAAGATTGCGGTGGAGGAAGGGGTGAAGTCCCTGGAGCATGCCACCTTTATGGATGATGATATAGCACGGTTGTGCCTGGATAAGGAAGTCTGGATTGTTCCGCAGTATGCGACAGCCGAGCTGATTGCCAACCGGATGATCCCGCTTGATAGCGAGATCCTCTATCAGAAGACCGAGCGCGTTGGCAAAGGCTTGCTCAAGCAGGCTGAACTGGTCGAGAAAT
Source organism: Photobacterium alginatilyticum (assembly GCF_009910675.1). Taxonomy (GTDB): domain Bacteria; phylum Pseudomonadota; class Gammaproteobacteria; order Enterobacterales; family Vibrionaceae; genus Photobacterium; species Photobacterium alginatilyticum. The sequence continues at coordinate 21,485 of NZ_RSEJ01000011.1, forward strand.
ACAACCTCAAATGTGCCTTCGGTACAGACTTGGTCGGAACGCCGGAAGTACATGCCAAACAGAATGCCGAGTTTTCGGCGCGGAAGAAATACTTCGGCTCGTTCCGCGGCATTAAGCAGGCGACCTCGGATGCCGGCGAGTTGCTGAAATTGTCCGGGTTGCTGGACCCGTATCCGGAGGGTGAAATTGGGGTTATTTGTGAAGGAGCGTTTGCCGATATGCTTCTTGTCAGCGGTAACCCGGTTGAGGATTTGGATATTCTTGCTAATCCGGACAATATCAAGGTAGTGATTAAAGACGGGGATATTTTCAAAGATACCCGTACCTTGTAAACCTAACTTCTTGCCAGCTTTGAAACCGCCTCCTGTGAGGCGGTTTTTTGTTGCCGCTCCAGAAGAGTTTGGGTCGGGTGCGGGTCAGCTTGCTGGGCTATTCGCGGGAACTGTTCGCTAGCGGCTGCTCTTTGGATCTGAAGCGCTTGCGGTAGTCCTTGGGCGGAAAGCCAGTCAGCTTTTTGAATGCCCGTGAAAAGTGGGCAATGTCGGCGTAGCCCAGCTCGGAGGCGATATCGGTCAGCGAGTATTGCCGGCTTTCCATCAGCTGACAGGCGGTTGCCAGCATGATGTTTTCCCGAATGCTTTTGTAACTGGTGTTCTCCCCGGACAGACGGCGCTGCAGGGTACGGGGGCTGGTATTCATCAAAGTGGCGGCCTGCTGAATCGACAGGGCTTGTCGGGACAGGTAAGGGGTCAGAGCCAGGTACACGGTTTCGACATAGCTTAGAGCTTTCGGGTCATTGGCTTGTCTGTCGATTGGTGTGAAACGGACCGGCAGGTTGAAGGGCATTGCCAGTAACTCATTGGATAGCTCGACAGCTGCCAGGCTGCGGTTGCTATAGAGAACGGTGTTGGGATTATTCAGAATCTCTGCCAACTTGTCGGCATTGGGCGACTGTATGGCAATACAGCCCGGCTGCCATTGGGTTTTGCTGGCAAAGCGGATAAATTCGATAAGAAACAAAATGGCAAAAACCTCTGCCCACAGAAAGCCTTCCGACACTTCTGTTGGCTTGTGGCGACAGAACCAGGGGGTGTCGTTGAAGTATTCGAGGCTGACTTTGGCGGAGGGGGAGTCATGTTGCACCGCTGTTTGCATCTGCTCGATGGCTTCACCTATCGATTTCGGATTGCGTAAGTGCCTGAGCATTTTCGGAATGAAGTATTCCCGGATTGCGGTTCGGAGCAAGTTGCCATAATGATCAGGATCGGCCCTTTCGGCCATCATGGCCAGCAGGTGTTTGATTGGCGTTTCGGGAACAAATTCGTGCTGGGTCTGGAGAATGTCTTCGGGGAGCCCTGCTGTCTTGAGGAGCGGGTAGATATCAGCTTCGAAATGCTTGAGCATTTCAATCAGGGTCGCAGCATGGACGGTTTTGATCAGCGGGACCAGTTGGCCTTGGTTCATTCCTTTTACTCCGCGAGTGTACTCATCAACAGAGAGTATACTTGTCGGACTGCATCCTTGCAGCCCTAGAGAAGAGAGAGAATTATTGAGCTTGCTATCAGGCTTGAGTGACCTGCGGCTTTGGTGAGGTGCGGAAGATACTGATAACAGCTTCGACAGTGTAGTAGCCGCAGATGGCGGTAAAGCTCAGTACGCTGACGTTCTCACCCATAGAGACCGAGGCACCGATCATTTCAAATAGCTCACCGCCAAATTTTCTGACATAGTCCAGCGCCCATTTGTACACCAAATAGAGCTTGGTAAGGGTAATAAACACCAGGTACGCCTTGCCGTAGGGAGTAAGCAGGAACTGTTTGATTTTGGCCCAGATGTTTTTCATCTTCATTTCTCGCTGTGATGTGGTTTGTCGGACGAGATGAAGTATAAAAAATGAACATTTTAATATTTATCATTTTGCGCCAAGGCTGGGCTTTAGTTTCTTTTTCCTGATGGCGTCAAATGATAAAAATAAATATCAGGTCTAGATAGTATTGCGACACACATTTTATTGCTTGCAATGAGCAGTGAATCTGACGAGGTCGGAATGAGCCCAAAAGAACCGGAACTACAGCAATCGACACCTTCTACTGTTGCCGAAGAGACAAGCCACAACCATCAGGAGCCCGCAGCAAGGAGAAGCTTTTCTCCCCGCTTTGTTACCTTGATAGTGCTGTTGGTTTGTATCGGATTATTTGTCTTCTACCTGGTTGCAGACAGGATTATTCCCAGCACAGACATGGCACGCGTACAAGGTAACGTGATTCCGCTGGCTCCAATGGTTTCGGGGGAGGTGATCAAGGTAAACGTAGCACCCAACGATTTGGTACAGGCCGGTGAACCCTTGATAAAAATTGATTCGACCGATTATCTGATAGCAGTTAGGAAAGCAAAGCAGGGACTGGAGGAAGCCGGCAAGCACATTGGCGTACAGACTGCATCGGTGGAAGCGGCACAGGCCAAACTATCTGATGCATTGGTCAACCAGGATAATATCCGGCGGCAGGCAGGTCGTGTTCTGGCAATGGCTGATAAAGGTATCGTGACTCAGGCAGATGCCGATAAAACCCGTGCAGCAGTGGCGCATGCCAGGACGCAGGTGAAAACGGCCCGCGCAGAGCTAGTACAGGCTCAACAGAAACTGGGTAAGGCTGGCGATGAAAATACTGAGATGCAGATGGCTTTGCTGGCTCTGCAGAAAGCCCAGCTGGACTTGGAGCGAACGGTGATTCGGGCTCCGGCCATGGGTGGGGTGTCTAATTTTCGCCTTGATGAAGGGACCTACGCGAACAAAGGCCAGCCATTAATGACTTTCGTCTCTGGTGAAGATAGCTGGATAGAGGCCTATTACCGCGAGAACAGCCTGGGCAATATCCGTAGCGGTGATTTGGTCGAAATCGCCTTAGATAATGCCCCTGGCGAAATATTCCGGGGAAGGGTAGCCAGTATTGAATATGGTATTCACTGGGGCCAGTCTCAGACTTCCGGTCAGCTGGCAACGGTTGCCAACCAGTCGGGATGGTTGCGACAAAGTCAGCGTTTTCCTGTGGTGATCCGTTTTGAAGATGATCGGCCAAGCGGTTTGCTGCGGGTCGGCGGCCAGGCTGATGTCATGGTATATACCGAGGGGGATTCCGTGATGAATCTATTCGGCAGGCTGTGGATCCGCTTTATTAGCTGGATGTCCTATGTCCGCTAATCGAACGGCAGTCGCAGAGGAATCGTACGGTTTACTTCGACGCCGTATTCTCAGGTATACACTTGGCGTCATGTTGGCGATTGTACTGGCATACAGTATTGACTGGACGCTTGCCTATATTATGCCGGTGTTTGTAGCAAAGTTTTTTGTCGACAGACCGGTACCGACCCGGGAAACGTTTGATGAACTTTTTCTGGCGATGGTGGTGACAGTGCTCATTGCGCTGGGGGTCAGTAACGGAGTAACACAATATCCGCTTATCCTGCTGTTGTTGGTTGGGCTGCTGATGTTCTGGGCTTATTACCTGTTTCAGGATCTGCGATGGAACTTTTTTGCCATGATCCTGATGATTGCCGTGTTATTGGTGCCCTATATGGGGATCATTCATCCGGCTGCAGCGTTGCTGCTCGGCAAGGGGTTGATGGTTTCCGGTATCGGGGCGGTGGCCATTTTTTGGCTGATGCACCAGATCCTGCCTGAACCGGTTTCCGTTCCGGGGCTGCCCTCGGGGCAAAGCCGGAATGCAGACCAGTCAGAGGCCTTGCGTGTTGGTTATGCGTTGAAGGCACTGGCAATCAGTTTCCCGGTCATTGTGTACTTCTATTATTTCCAGGTTAGCGGTGCTCTGTTGACATTGGCATTTATCGGCATCCTGTCACTGCAGCTTACCCGGTCTGGCAGTATTAAGTTGAGCGCTTTCCTCCTGATGACCAATGTTGCAGGAGGGGGATTGGCAATTGTTGCCCATGAGCTATTGGTTATCACTCCCTGGTTCCCGTTTCTGTTGGCCATGATGACACTGTTTACCTGGCTGTTTGCACAAAAGCTGTACGAGGAGCCGCATAAGGCACCTGTGTATGCCGGTATCTTCTCTGCGATGCTAGTGGTATTTGGTTCAGTGATTTCTGCTAGCGGCAAAGAGATAGATGTCAGTTTCTATGCGCGTATTGGCCAGATCCTGATGGCAAGTACATATCTGGTATTGGTGGCTTGGTTGGTTGACAGGCACGCTAGCGAATAGAGTGATTTACCTGCTTTGTTACTTCTCCTATTGATGCCGCTCATAACGTTAGTCAAGATGTTCGATTACATTGATGGGCAATGAACCCATACAATAACCTCACCGTTGCAAGAAGCGACGAGACGACAAATCGAATGCATACAAGGCCGCTGATTGCCTTAGCCTGAGCGACAGATATAACAATGAATAAATGCCACACAACGAACTTGAATGAACTGCGTCAGCTGGGTGCTGTCCGGTTTCAGAGCAATAGTCAGAAAATTCTTCCCGGCGATGTATTTGTCTGTCGTCAGGGCCCGAACTGGGACAGTCACCAGTCTGTCGATGAGGCGATCGGTAAAGGCGCCGTTGGCGTGATTGCCAACAAACCGTTAGAGCTTGATGTTCCCTGCCTGCTGACACCCAGTTTTAGCAATAGTGTCAGTTTGATTAATCAGTATTACCAGTATCCGCAGGATAAGCTGATGCAAATTGGTGTCACGGGGACCAACGGCAAGACCACCGTCGCCTATTGCCTGAATGCTTTGCTGAACCGCCGGTTCAAGTCTGCCTACACCGGTACATTGGGCTGCCAGTATAGTGATGAACAGGTTGAGCTGGACAATACCACGCCGGATGCCATTAGTTTGCTTAATCTGTTTCATGCCATGGAGCAATCGGGTGTGACCCACAATGTGATGGAGGTGAGCAGTCACGCCTTGTCTCAGGATCGGGTAAGCATCGTCGACTTCGATGTGGTGGTAATTACCAATATTGGCAGCGATCACCTCGATTACCACCGAAGCAGAGATGAATACATTCAGGCCAAACTTCGCCTGATAGATCGCCTTAAGCCAGGCGGTGTGGCGATCATCAACCTTGATGATGAGCTGGCAATGGCGATGATAGAGCGCTGTCGCAGCAAGGCTCAGGTGGTGACCTTCAGTATGCAGGACCCGAGTGCGGATATGTTTGCCTTTGATATTACCTCGTCGTGTCATGGCGGGCAGTTCAGGCTGGATTATGACGGTCAGCAGTATCCGGTAAGTACCTCGCTGCCGTTTACCTTCAACATCGAAAACTCCCTTGCGGTATTGGCCATGCTGACGGCGATGGGTATTGAAATTTCTACAGCTGTTGAGATGCTGGCCACCATGGATCATGCTCCCGGTCGAAGCGAGGTCTACCCGATGCAAAATGGTGCCACGGCGATTATCGATTATGCTCATAATTACGATAGCCTCCGTAACCTGCTGGACAATGTGAGGCGTCATAGCCAGGGCCGGGTGTATACCGTGATAGGGGTTACGGGTGACCGGTTGGCCGATGCGGCTGATATCGGTGAGTTGTGTAGTACGCACTCGGATCATGCGTTCTTTACCACCGACAATCCGTTGGGAGTGTGTCTGGAGGCTTTGTTTGCTGCAATGGGCAGCAAGGCGGTGGGCGGTAACAGCAGTAGCCATCCGGACCGCGAGCGGGTGATCGAACATGCCGTTTCGTGTTTGATGCCTGATGATGTGCTGTTGTTGTGCGGCAAAGGGCCGGAGAAGTATCAATACATCAGTAGCAATAAAAGCGAACCTCAGCCCTATATCGGTGATTTTGAGGCCTTGATGCAGGCTGCTGGTAACAGATAGGTAAACAACATGGCAGCTGATTCGATAAGTACGCCGCTTCCGATGTGGAAAAATACCACTTATCTGAAATTGCTCAGTGCCCAGGTTATTTCACTGATTGGTACCGGGATCAGCTCATTGACGCTGGCACTGCTGGCCTGGGAGCTTGAGGCAGAAAATGCCAGTGCGGTACTGGGAACGGCGTTTGCACTTAAGATGATCGCCTATGTTGGCCTGGCACCTGTTTTCGGTGCCATAGCTCACAAGCTGCCGAGAAAACAGTTCATGTTTGCGCTGGATATCATCCGGGCTGGTTTGATCCTCTGTCTGCCGTTTGTTACCCAGAGCTGGCAGATTTATGTTTTGGTCTTTGTGATCAATGCATGCTCGGCAGGCTTTACCCCGTTGTTTCAGTCTACGCTGCCGCAAATTCTGCCGGATAGAGATCAGTACGTCCGGGCGCTATCCTACAGTCGAATGGCGTATGATCTGGAACAGATCATCAGCCCCTTGTTGACGGCTATGCTGTTGCTGCTGATAGGTTTTCGCGATCTGTTCATTCTGGATGCGTGCACTTTTGTGTTGTCAGGCGTGCTGATCATTAGCTGTACCCTGCCGGCGGTGCAGGCTGCTGATCACGGCAAGGGGGTATGGAATAACCTTAAGTTTGGCATTCAGTCCTACTTGGCAACACCGCGGCTTAGGGCTATGTGGTTTGCCTATCTTGCTGCTGCCGGCGCCAGTGCCATGGTGATTGTTAATACCGTTGTCTATGTCAATCAGATACTGCAAGGCGGAGACAGAGAAACAGCACTGGCAATGGCCGTAGTCGGTTTTGGCTCTATGGTGATAGCGCTCAAGTTGCCTGCCTGGCTGGAAAAACGCACTATCAGACCGTTTATGCTTATCGGTAGTGTGAGTATTTCACTGGCATTGTTTCTGGGCATGCTGACGCCCTCATGGCCGGGGTTTGTGGCAGTGTGTCTGCTATTGGGAATTGGCATGTCGTGTATCCAGACCCCCGCAGGGATATTGGTGACCCGTTCGTGCAAAGAGGCAGATGCTCCGGCGTTTTTTGCCGCCCACTTTTCTCTGACGCACCTATGGTGGTTACTGACTTATCTACTGGCTGGGTGGAGCAGTGCTGCGATTGGATTGTCGATGTCGTATCTGGTGATGGGAGCGTTATGTACGGTAAGTCTGCTTATGGTCAATACACTATTCCCCCGGGAAGATTAGCTGCGAATGTAAGATTGGCGAAGATGAGGAAAAGTCGTTCAATAAAGAAAAAGCCACTTTCCGTGGCTTTATCTTTGTGTATTTGCTTCTAGTGGGCTTGATAGCCAATGACGATGTTCGATATGCACCGTCCTATTTTTAGTTATTATGCTCTGGTAGAGCTGTGCTTACAGTTTAAATACTCTTCCGCACTGTGTGCAGCGGTGAATGGACTTATAGACCATACGTTGCCAGAAATTCCGCTTTACGCGGACGATTTGGGTGCATTGGCATTCCATACGTGATACCCCTTCAGTAAAACAATACTCATATAGTTTCTCAACTACTGGCTTGATACGCGCTGAATATTACATGTGTCTGCAACGCAATTCTGCTGAGATTTACATTTGGTTACAGTTTGTCAAATGTTTGACGAATTATGACAAAAAGTGACGAAAATATGAACTGATTTTCATGGGAAAAGCAGCAGGCCAATAGAAATAAGGCCTGCTGGGGTATTAACCGGATGGTTTAGGGGGGGGAAATGGGTTAAAAGAAGCCTAAAGGGTTGACGTCATAGCTGACCAGAAGGTTCTTGGTGTTCTGGTAGTGGTCAAGCATCATTTTATGAGTCTCCCTGCCGATACCTGACTTCTTGTAACCGCCAAAAGCAGCATGTGCCGGGTAGGCGTGATAGCAGTTGATCCAGATCCGGCCAGCTTCGATGTTACGACCCATACGGTAGGCAAGGTTGGTATCCCGAGTCCATACTCCCGCGCCCAGGCCGTACTCGGTATCGTTGGCAATCTCCAGTGCCTCGGCTTCATCTTTGAAGGTGGTGATAGCAATGACCGGGCCGAAAATCTCTTCCTGGAACACCCGCATTTTATTGTTGCCTTTTAGCATGGTCGGCGCGATATAGTAGCCTTGCTTCAAATCACCGCTCTGTTCGACGGCATTGCCGCCGACTAGTACCTCTGCGCCCTCGTTGCGGCCGATTTCCAGATAGCTAAGGATCTTGTCGAATTGCTCTTTCGATGCCTGCGCACCCACTTGGGTGTCGGTATCCAGCGGGTTGCCCTGCTTGATGCCTTGTGCCCGCTCGACAACTTTGGTGATGAATTCGTCGTAGATGGACTCGTGGATCAAAACTCGAGACGGACAGGTACAAACCTCGCCCTGGTTAAAGAAGGCCAGCAGCATTCCCTCGATACACTTGTCGAGATAGGCATCTTCGTGATCAAAGATATCGGCAAAGTAGATGTTCGGTGACTTGCCGCCAAGCTCAACCGTGGATGGGATCAGGCTGTCAGCCGCACATTTCAGGATGTGGTTGCCGACTTCGGTCGAGCCGGTAAAGGCCAGCTTGGCAATACGGTTGCTGGTGGCCAGTGCCTGGCCGGCTTCATGGCCGTAGCCGTTGACGACATTGACGACGCCAGCCGGGATCAGATCGCCGATGGTTTCCATTAATATCAGAATTGAGGTAGGTGTCTGTTCAGCTGGTTTAAGAACGACACAACAGCCAGCGGCCAGCGCCGGAGCCAGTTTCCAGGCTGCCATCAGCATCGGGAAGTTCCACGGAATGATTTGGCCGACGACACCGATAGGCTCAGGGAAGTGGTAGCTTGCCGTGTTGACGTCCAGCTCGGCAGCAGATCCTTCCTGTGCCCGGATACAGCCGGCAAAATAACGGAAGTGATCAACGACCAGTGGTAGGTCGGCTGCAAGGGTTTCTCGTACCGGCTTGCCGTTTTCCCAGGTTTCGGCAACGGCCAGCATTTCGATGTTCTGCTCGATACGGTCGGCGATTTTTAGCAGGATATTGGCGCGCTCGGTAACACTGGTCGCAGCCCAGCCGGCACGCACGTTATGCGCAGCATCCAGTGCGAGATTGATGTCGGCTTCGCCTGACTTGGCTACCTGGCAATAGGCCTCACCGTTTACTGGCGAGACATTATCGAAATACTCTCCGCTGACAGGCTTAATCCATTCTCCGCCAATATAGTTGTCGTAATGAGGCTTGAATGTAATAACAGCATTGTCGGTTCCCGGTTGCGCGTAGATCATAGGTCGTTCCTTCTTTGCTTCTGTTCACGAAATAGTGGCTGTCTTGATACAGCTGCTTGTTTTTAAGTATGTTTGTTGTGTTGCTCTTGTTTCCTACTAACGCAAACAGCAGGCCAAAATGGCAGACTTGTTGTTAACAAAATGTAACGCTATGATTAATAAAATTTTATGAGATAACCTCTGCATTCACAGGTGAGAACGCCAGGCTGTTGAAATTGTTCAACTGTTACAAAATGGCACACTTGCTCTGTGACAACATGGAACAGTTAATCTATGCACCCATTCGTTGATTCTCTACAGCATGACTGGCTGGAACAAGACCAGCTTGTTCAGCGACAACACCGTGCGAAGCATCTGACAGCAGCGGTAGAGCAGCTGGCTGTTCCTTTGTTTAATCAGATGTTTGCCGGTACTAACAGCCGTCTGATACTGACTGACGAGGAAGGCGTGATCATCCGTGCATGGGGGCAATCGCGATTTGAACAGCGCCTGACCAGTATTGCCCTTGAATCGGGTGTCTGTTGGCAGGAGAACCTCAAGGGAACCAATGCCATCGGTACGGCGCTGGCCGACCAACGCTTTGTGATGGTGGTGGGGGATCAGCACTTTATTCGCAAGCACCGGTTTATCAGTTGTTCGGCCGGACCGGTATTTAGTCCGTCCGGCGAGTTGCTGGGCGTGTTAGATATCACCAGCGAACAGAAAGTACACTCGGTGCAGACGCAGATGCTGATCCAGAATATGGTTCAGTTAATCGAAAACAGCCTGTTGTGCCAGGTACCCAATGGCAAAATCAGGGTCGATGTCGCTTTTGACAAGCCGCTGCTAAATAGCGGTTGGCAGGGCATTGTTATTGCCGACGAAGCGGGGCATGTGGTTGCCCATAATGCCGTCGCAGCCCGTTTGCTGGATCAGCAGCAGATGCTGGGCTGTCATATCGATGCTTTGATGGACAACTCGTTGAAAACCGTCAGTCGATCACTGGTTCCTTCTGGTGAGCTGGTCTTTAACTGCCAGCCGATCCAAAAAACGGAGAGAGTACCCCGATCTTCTCCGGTGTATTCACCGTCCTGCCCGCTTCATTTTGGTGACAGCCGCATGGAGCAGGCGTGGCAGCAGGCCTGTAAGTTGATTAACAAAGATGTCAGCTTGCTGATATTAGGCGAGACGGGGGTCGGCAAGGGAGAGTTTGTCAAACAGCTGCACAGTCAGAGCCAGCGTCATACCGGCCCGCTGGTAGCGGTTAACTGTGGTGCGCTGCCGCAGGATCTGATTGAGTCGGAACTCTTCGGCTATGCGCCGGGGGCGTTTACCGGTGCCAGCAAGCAAGGCTATCAGGGCAAGGTTCGCCAGGCCGATAAGGGGATTCTGTTCCTTGATGAAATTGCCGATATGCCGCTGGCAGCCCAATGCCGGCTATTACATGTGCTACAGGAAAAGGAAGTCGTGCCTATAGGCTGTAACCAGCCGAGCAAGGTGGATATCCAAATCGTCGCGGCGACCCATAAAAACCTTGATGAGTTGGTCACGCAAGGGCTGTTTCGCCAGGATCTCTATTACCGTTTGAATGGGTTGATCCTGACCCTACCCGCCTTGCGCGAGCGTCAGGATTGTGAGGCGTTGATCGTTGCTCTTCACCGTAAACACCGAGCTGCAGACCAGCAGATCTGCGAACACCTGATGAACCTGCTGACGGCCTATCACTGGCCCGGCAATATCCGCGAGCTGGATAATGTATTGCGGGTGGCATCATTGCTGTCGGACGATGCTCGGTTGCTTACCTTGAGCCATCTGCCACAGCACATTGCCGCACCTCTGCTAAAACAGGTTTCTGCCCATGATAAGGAAGCGATACCGAACAAAGACTTGCGAACAACGATTTCGGATACCCTGCTTGAGACCTACCGTGCCAATAAGGGCAATATCAGCAAAACCGCGCGGATGTTGGGTGTCAGTCGTAATACGCTGTATCGCAAGCTCAGGAAGCTGGGGGTTAGCTGACCGTAAGTGAGTTAAGCTGCTCATCAAGGTAATCAACCAGCATCCGGACCTTCGGTGACAGATGACGGTTATGCGGGTACAAGGCCCAAATCCCGTCGTCGCTTTCGGTAAACTGGGTTAGTAGCGCGGTCAGCTGGCCGTTGTCGAGATATTGCTGAACGTAGTAATCCGGAAGTTGGACAATGCCAAGCCCTTTCAATGCCGCATCGGTCAGCGCATGGCCGCTGTTGCAGCGCAGACTTCCCTTGACCCGAATATTGCGGGCTTTGCCTTGATCCTGAAAGCGCCAGTAATCCAGGGTTCCCCGCAGGCAGTTATGCTGTTCCAGCTCAGACAGTGAGTAGGGCACACCATAGGTTGTCAGGTAGGACTCTGAGGCGCAGACATACTGGGTACGGGAACCCAGCCGCTTGGCCATCATACTGGAATCATCAAGTTTGCCGAGTCGGATAGCCAGATCGAACCCTTCGTCAATCAGATCGACTTTTTGGTTCGATAAGTGGAACTCAACGTCTAGATCGGGGTATTGCTGAGCAAAGTTATTGATGAGAGGCGCGATCGTCCCTTCGCCATAGGTGACAGGTGCGGTTACCTTGAGTTTGCCACGTGGCGAGCTTTGCAGGTTGCTAATGGCGCGCTCTGCTTCCTCGAGTCCGTCGAGTACCTGACGGCAGTGTTGGTAATAAATCCGGCCGACATCAGTGACTGATACTTTGCGGGTCGTGCGGTAAAACAGCTTGGCTGCCAGCCTTGCTTCTAATGCGCTGATTTGGCGGCTGACCTGAGCCGTTGATATACCCAGTCGTTTTGCTGCTGCGGTAAAGCTTTCCGCTTCGGCCACAGCAACAAATTCACTCACCCCTTCCCAGTTAAACATTATTACATCCACGTAAAAATAAAGACTTCTTGCGGCTAATTATCTGCTAACCAGGAAATAATATCGAGCGTTACTTCAGCCTGAATTTACCCACAATGGCAGCAAGCTGGGCGTTTACCGCCGCGATATTGGCTGTCTCTTCGGCAGTATGTGTGCCGCCGTTATCAAGTTGAGTGACGATCTCGCTGATGGCAGCCATGTTACGGCTCACTTCCTGCGTCACACTGCTCTGTTCTTCTGCTGCCGTTGCAATTTGTGCGCTCAGGTCGTTAATTTCTGACACATAATTGTTCATCGTTTCCAGGCTGGCTGCAACGTCGGTGGCACCGTTGGCTGTTTCCTGGCAGCGGGCTTTGGTGTTATTCATTGCCCCAACCATCGACTGATTACCCTGCAGTAGTCGCTCTAGCGCCTCTTCGATTTCGGTAGTACTTGCCTTGGTTCTGCTGGCCAGATTACGAACCTCATCGGCAACAACGGCAAAGCCCCGGCCTTGATCGCCGGCACGAGCTGCTTCTATAGCCGCATTCAGTGCGAGCAGGTTAGTCTGCTCGGCTATCTCACCGATAACAGTCAAGATGGCATTGATGCTTTGCGTTTCATCACTCATCTTCTGGACATTGCTGGCTGCGGCATCAACGTCGTTGATTAGTGCCGCAACTGTGACCTGGGCCTGGTTAACAATACCTTTTGATTGCTCGCTGGTCAGATTGGCCTCTTGGGTGAATTGAGCGGCCTCAGCTGCATTGACGGCGACTGACTCGGCGGTGGAGTTCATTTCCTCTACGGCCGTGACCACTTGCTCGGTTTCTGTGATATGGCTTTGCAATATCTTGGTGTTGTCGTCAGTCTGAGCTTGCAGGGCTGCCACATTTGAATGCAAGTGTTGAGAGGCGGCCTCAATTTCCAGCATCATTTTTTGCAGGCTTTCGATGAACTGATTTATACCGGCTGCTATTTGACCCAGATCGTCATCGGTTTTTACATCCAGACGCTGAGTTAAATCCCCATTTCCTTGCGAAAGGCCAACGACAGTGTCTTTTAATTGCAGAATGGGTGTATAGAGCCATTTAAGGAGTATCAGTACCAGAATAATGCCGAAGATGACAAAGCCAATTGTTGTAATTAGTGCATCTTCACGGGCTGAGTCGAGAGAGGCGTAGGTGATCGATTTATCCAGCCCGATCATCAGATACCACTTTTTATTTCCAATGTTTATTTCATGAGTAAACATTGTTTTATCTAACCCGGCAGAATTTATATAATCCCGAACTAATTGCTCACTCGAAACGGTTGAAAGTGCGATATCTTTAAGATGTGAATAATTGGTGAGTTTTTTTCCATTTTCAACTGTGCCTGTCGATGTGGCGAGTATTGTTGTGTCACTATCAATAATCATTGAAACCGAGCCTGGAATATCGATTGACTTGACGACATCATTCAATAAATCGAGTTCGATATCGCCTAATAATATTCCTTCATTTACCGTCTCGCCAAAGCTGATCATTAGTTTTTTGGTTGAGCTGTCGGCGTAGACATCAGTAAACACAACACCCGAGCCATTGCTGACCTGTGTCCACCAAGGACGTCTTCTTGGGTCGTAGGTGCTTGGGTTGGTATAGTTGACCCATTTCAGATCCGGTGTGGATTTGTAAGCGATACCATCGTCAAAGCCAATCATTAAGTTACTGAGATTAGCAATTGCAGCACCGTCAATCATGCGCTGGATATGTCCGTCGGTATAATTATTCACTTTATATTTCGACGCGAGATTATGTAAGCCTTGAGATTTTTGATGAATGAATTCTTCAATTGATGAACTTTGATCTCGAACAAAAGTAACAGTTGAACGTGTTACCTCATTAATTAATCCGTCTCTTTGATTCAAGTAAGAAATATAGTTTGCTGCTCCAATTGACAAAATTGTCCATAATGCAATTGAAACGATTAGCGAATGTTTAAATCCTAGACCCTTCATACAGCCTCATCTTTGATTTTAATTTTATGATGCACCTTCTTCACTTGATTAGTTAACAAATTTGTCAGTAAATCAAATGAGAGTGAATATTTTATATGTCTATATATTTTGGGATGGGCATAATACAGAAAAATAGTTGTGAGTGAAATATACTCACAGAGAATGGCTCTTATATTTTCCAATTGGAACTTTATTTTTCAATAATGTTCTTATCTTAAATAAAAATTCGTTAGATTTTATTATTGAATTTTAGTGCTTTAGCTCTAATTTTTTGGAGTAATATGTTAGCTTATTCCAATTTGTGGTTATTACTATTGATTGGGCAAAGGGTATAAAACGCAAAGTCAAAACTTTGATTGTAGACATAACTCATCACTTGTAATTTAGAGAGGAGTTTGAACTTGCACCATGAGTATTAACGTACTTGCATACTAATACTAAACAATGTGCTTATTCTTATTGTTGATGTGATTCGTATTAATGCTGTGGCGATAAAGCCACAGCGTAAATACCGAAATTATTTGCTTAGATAAAGCGGATGTTGACTGCCTGTAGTTTGCTTGCTGAGTCATCCATAATGAACTCAACCAAGCTGCCAGAAACAGGTTGGCAAGCGCTGTTGATATTTGCAGCATCAAAACGGATATCGCCGCCAAGATCGCAAGTAATTAGGCCTGTTTTGTCTTTAATGTTGAAGCTACGGATAATACCGGTTTGAGAAATCATAATTTTTCCTTTTTTGCCCAAACAATGCTTTAAGAGCGTTATGCTTGTGGCTATCAAATTGAGTAGATAAGTTAGTCCCGCAGCCCTCGGCTAGCGGTTGTTATCGTTTTAACTCATTGACCTTTATCTATTTACCGCTATGAGCTCACCCTACTCAAAAGCGCTTCACTGCATGGTCGATTGCAACGATACCAAACGAAGTCATGATCTGAACCAATCAGAGTTGTTCAGTTTGTTTGGCATACACGACGGCAGTGGAAATAAATCATCGATATGATCTTTTGGAGGTTCTTCTTTACAGCAGGCTTTGGCGAGAAGCTAGGAGTGTGAAGTGTTCTTCGAAAATCATTTTCAGGTCTGAGTCGCAGACCACAAAACACTAACCATAAATTTGTATCCTGTAAACATTTTTCTTGCATAAAAATGTGACGCAAGTTTGCGTGCGGTATTGCTATGTTTTTAAGATGCTGATTTGTAATGTATTTTCTGCATGCTGGCCGGAAGTGATGATTACTTGGTTTAGCATGAAACTATTAGCCCAACTCCCTCTCAGACCGGATAACAGTCAACATTCTTGCTCAAATTTTTCGAACAACACCTCTCAAAATACGTTATGGAGTGTGAGGTTCGTCACGCCTATGATGATTATCAACACGCAGACAGACTGCGAAACACTATACAGACAACAGCTCGAAAGTGAGGACGTTATGAAAAAATCAATTGTCGCTCTTACCCTAGCCACAGCCACTTTTTCTGGTGCCGCTCTGGCCGATTTTCAACATGAACTGACATTGGATGTCTCACCACAAAAAGGCGGTGCCTGGGTCGTGGTTGAAAAAGCAGGCCAGCCACAAGCCGGTGCAACGGTATCCATCCAGGGTGATGCCAATCAGTCTTATGTAACGGCTGATAACGGGCGCGTATTTGTTCACAGCAACGGTGAATCAGCACGCTCGGTAACGATTAATGCCACTGATGGCGAAGGTAACATGGCATCGGCTCATCGCCTGATCCCGTCAAACCGTTCATGACCAAAACTGAATTTGGAAAAAGTTTTACTGGAAAAAAGCTTAATGGATAAACACGATCACTAGGCAGTCGCAATAAAGGGATTTTATTGCGACTGTTTCGTTTATCGCCGACCTCTAACTATACTCAACGAAGGTATCTGTTCGATATTAGCTCGTTAGCCGTTTGCTAACAGCCATTCTTTATGGAAGGTGGACATGATGCGCCAGACCTGCTTGCATTCACCAGACACTACACTTGAGTTTCCGTCCTGGTATAACCAAGATTTTCGCCTGTCCCACGATTTTCCTTCCGCCTCAGCGTTATAACGTCATCATTTCCTGCATTTTTTGTGCTCGTTCGTCAGCAGACCGTAACGTTCTTTATGAGGCAACGTCTATGAAACGTATTCCGGAACCTTTTCGTATCAAGATGGTAGAGCCGATCCGCATGACCGATGAAAATGATCGTCGCAAGGCTTTAATCGAGGCGGGTTACAATCCGTTTATGCTAAAAAGCGAAGATGTCTATATCGATCTGCTGACCGACTCCGGTACAGGGGCAATGAGTGATACACAGTGGGCAGGCCTGATGATGGGAGATGAGTCCTATGCCGGTAGCCGTAACTATTTTCATATGTGCGAGGCGGTAGAACATTTCTTCGGGTACAGGCTGACAGTTCCTGTTCACCAGGGGCGGGGAGCAGAACAGATCCTGTTTCCGTGTTTGATAGAGCGAATGAAAACCGTCCGTGGTGGTGATAAGCCAGTATTTATTTCTAATTATCATTTCGACACCACGGCAGGGCATGTCGAACTCAACGGCGGCAAGGCAATCAACGTGTTGACCGAGAAAGCTTTTGATACCGATACCTATGAGAGCTGGAAGGGGAATTTCGACCTCGACAAGCTTAAATCGACGATCGAACATTACGGCTCGAAGAATATTGCCGCCATAATTACCACTGTTACCTGTAATAGCTCGGGAGGGCAGCCCGTATCGATGGCCAACATGCGGGCTGTCTATGATATCGCGACAAGCAATGACATTCCGGTGGTGATTGATTCTGCCCGTTACTGTGAGAATGCCTACTTTATCAAACAGCGTGAACCGGGTTACGAGAACCGCTCTATCCTCGAGATCATCCGTGAAATGTATCAGTACGGCGATATGCTAACGATGTCGGCCAAAAAAGATCCTATGGTCAATATCGGCGGCCTCTGCTGTATCCGTGATCATGAGGAGCTATTTCAGGCCGTCCGTACCCGTTGCGTGCCGATGGAAGGTTTTGTGACCTATGGCGGTATGGCCGGGCGCGATATGGAGGCGCTGGCGCGGGGCTTGTATGAAGGGGCCGATGAGGACTTTCTGCACTACCGGATCAGTCAGGTTGAATATCTCGGTGAGCGTCTTCGTGAAGCGGGTGTTCCTATTCAGTACCCGACGGGGGGCCATGCGGTATTCGTCGATGCCAAGAAGATCCTGCCGCACATCCCGCCGGAGCAGTTTCCAGCCCATGCCCTGTGCAACGAGCTCTATCTTGAAGCCGGTGTCCGCGCTGTCGAGATTGGATCATTGCTGCTGGGGCGCGACCCCGAAACGGGCAGGCAGAAGCCCACTCCGCTTGAACTGATGCGGCTGACCATTCCGCGCCGTGTCTATACCAATGATCACATGGACTATATTGCTGATGCGTTGATCGCGGTCTGCAAACGGGCCAGTGACATCAAAGGGCTGAAGTTTGAGTATGAGCCTCCGGTGTTGCGACACTTTACAGCCAGGCTCAAGCCGGTTGGGTAAATGATTCGCTAGAGTACTTAGCCAGCTCTGCTTCCAAAAGACTTCCGGTAAGCGCTGGGGCTGGTGCCGACTACGCGCCTGAATTGTTTGCGCAGGTTGGCCGTTGAACCAAAGCCTGTTTTGGTGGCAACTTGCTCCATGGTATAGCTTGTTGTTTCTAGTAGCTGTTGGGCATAGCGTGCCCGGCAGTTTAGAATCCAGGCCGACGGCGGGATCCCTAATTGCTCGACAAAGCGTCGGTTTAGTGTCCGAGGGCTCATTGCTGCCTGTTTTGCCAACTGTGAAATGTTGAGTTCGTCACTGAGGTTATTCTCTACCCAGGACAACAGTGGTTGCAGTGAGCTGCCGTTATCAGTGGACTGAGGATGTTTGATGAACTGTTTCTGACCGCCGGCTCGCTCGAGAGGCATTACAGATATTCGGGCGGCGTCGGCAGCTACCTGGGCACCAAAGTCGTTTCTTATCATGTGTAGACATAAGTCAATCCCAGCTAGTGCTCCCGCTGAGGTAAGGATCTGGCCGTTATCGACAAATAGCACATTCGGATCGACATTGATCTTTGGGTAGGCCTGCTGAAGCTGCATTGCCTGGTTCCAGTGTGTCGTGGCTTTTTTGCCGTTTAGTAATCCAGTTGCTGCCAACACAAATGCGCCGGTACAGATCGAGGCAATTCTGGTACCTGCTTCGGCGGCTTGCTGGAGAGCCTGGATCAGCGATGCGGGGATTGGTGCGGCTGTATCATTGGTACCGGGCAGGATAATAGTATCGACTTTGTTGAGCAGGTCGAGTGAGTCAGGGATGTTTATCGAGCAGAACGGACTGTTGATATGAGTGGCGTTACTACAAAGAGTGACCTGGTACGGTGATTCGCCGCTGCTTAGCTGAACCCGGGAAAACGTATCGCAAGGTACAAATGCATCGGTAGGAATGACACCGTCGTACATGACTACGGCTATCTTATGGGGTATTGGCGCATTCGTTGCGCAGTTAGTCTTATCTGCCACTTGGTCATCCTCTCACAGTGGGTATAGTTTTCAAACAATTAATACAATGACTGTGACTCGGAGTAGTAGAAAGATGAAACTGACGACGACCAAGCCCAAACCCAGTAAGACTTGCATGATTTGCAGCTTCGTAGCTGGTGACATTACTAACACGGTTAATCGTTCACGAAATTTTATCCTTAACCGGCGTCCCCCTTATATTGCGCCCGAACATTACCAAGTACCAGACAGCAAGGCATGCCGGGAGGCGCTTGAAATGGTGAAAGCGTGCAGTCCCGAGTTTTTATTGAACCACTCACTAAGAAGTTATGCGTTTGGTATTGCGATGGCGCACAAGGTAAAAAGTAAGATCGACAAGGAAGTGTTTTTCCTCGGGTCCGTGATGCATGACCTTGGTTTGACAGAGAAATGTATGGGAACGGAGACCTTTGAGGTTGAGGGGGCACGGGAGGCACGGGCGTTCTGTATCCATCAGGGAATCGAAGTGGATAAAGCGGATCTTATCCATGAAATGGTGGCGTTGCATAACTCTGTTGGTATTGCCCACAAGTGCGATCCTGAAATCGCATTGCTGCACTATGGTGCCGGCGCCGATATAGCCGGGCTTTGGTCATATGACTTGAATAAGCGCACTGTCGAAGAAGTCCTGGCTGAATATTCAGATGAGGGTTTTAAGGCAGGGATGATTAGATTAATCGAAGAACAGATAGCCCAAAAGCCAAATAGTTATATGGCCACCATGGTTGAACTTGGATTTTTAGAAAAAGCGGCGAAAGCGAAATGGTAAGCACATAGCCTGAGACGTGATTTGGCCGAGTTGTCGCCCGAGCCAAAGCACCACAAAGGTGCATTGCCTGTTGGTTTGCACCAATCAAGAGCGCAAGCTTCAGTCACATTCAGGGCGATAAATGCAACGTTACGACTATCATTGATGTGTAATGCACAAATTACGTGCATCTTATTTTTCTACTTATTTAATGTAAAACAATAGCTTATATTCATTTTGGGTTAGGTGGCCCAAACTGGAACCCTGAAATGGGTCAAAACGGCACAAAATCTGCAGTATCCACAAAGCAAACAAGATTAATCAACAAGGATGTGGAGTCGTTTGTGGAAAACCTCAACAGTGCTGTAGAAATATTGATCCAAAGCTCGAACACGTTATTTATATTGCTAGGGGCGATCATGGTCCTTGCCATGCATGCCGGTTTTGCCTTTTTAGAAGTAGGTACAGTCAGACAAAAAAACCAAGTTAATGCGCTCGTAAAAATCATCGCCGATTTCGGCTTTTCTGCGATAGCTTATTTCTTTATTGGCTACTGGGTTGCTTATGACATTACCTTTTTGTCCAGCGCCGAACAGTTAAGTGCCAACAGTGGCTATGAGTTGGTGAAGTTCTTCTTCTTGATGACGTTCGCTGCGGCGATCCCCGCGATCATATCGGGCGGTATTGCAGAACGTGCTCGTTTTTATCCTATGTTGGTAGGGTCATTTTTTACTGTGGGTTTGGTCTATCCGTTTTTTGAAGGGGTGATCTGGAACGGCAATTATGGTTTTCAGGATTGGTTAGCTGAAACATTTGGCGCGGCATTCCATGACTTTGCCGGCTCGGTAGTTGTTCACGGTGTTGGTGGGTGGATTGCCTTAGTCGTGGTTGCCATGCTGGGCATCCGAAATGGTCGCTACCGCGGCGGTCGTTTGATCGCGTTTGCCCCGTCCAATATCCCGCTATTGGCATTAGGTGCATGGATCCTGACAGTGGGTTGGTTCGGCTTTAACGTGATGTCGGCGCAAACAATGGATGGCATCAGCGGCTTGGTGGCGGTAAACAGCCTGATGGCGATGGTCGGCGGGATCATTACTTCGCTGTTTGTCGGCAAGAACGACCCCGGTTTTATTCACAACGGACCGTTAGCCGGTTTGGTGGCAGTCTGTGCCGGATCTGATCTGATGCATCCCGTTGGTGCTCTGGTTACCGGTGCGGTGGCGGGTGCCTTGTTTGTCTGGTTATTTACCTATATCCAGAACAAGCTCATGCTTGATGATGTTTTGGGTGTATGGCCGTTGCACGGCGTGTGTGGTGCATGGGGCGGTATCGCAGCTGGTATCTTTGGCAGCGAGGCGTTTGGCGGGCTTGGCGGAGTTAGCTTGGCAAGCCAGTTCATTGGTACGCTTGCTGGTATTATCGTTGCCGTGGTGGGTGCCGCTATTGTCTACGGTATAATTAAGAAGACGGTTGGCCTGCGCCTGACGGATGAAGAAGAGTACAACGGAGCTGACTTGTCGATTCACCGAATCGGAGCCATAAACGAGGATTAATGGTTTTCTCGGAGCCAGCATCCTGTGATGCTGGCTTTCATGTGCGATAACTTCCCCTGCTTTATCCCCTCTTCTTTTAATTCAAGCCAAACCAAACTAACCCAACCCCTTAATTTTCTTTCTATTAGCATCATTTATCGTGGTGATGAAGACGTCAGTTTGTCACTAGGCAAGCAATGCCAGGTCAAGATCAGGCATTTTTTTGCGCTCTGAGCACACAAATGAACAAAATGGATTAGACTTAAGTGATAATTTTGTCACCTAACCAGCAGTATTCAGCGTCTAAGAATATGCATGATGTTTTACTCACTTTCTGTAGATGAGGCGATAGAATATGTTCAAAATGTATGCAAGCTTTTCGGTCAAGCACCCGTTGCTCCATGCAATCAACTTATTAATTGTTAATGGTTTCTTTATGTTTTGCTGTTACCAGTTGATAGAAAATGAAAAGATTGAATATGCGCCTGGCCTCTTATTGGTTTTGTTATTTATTTTTATTTTTGCCAAGGCGGCTGAATACAGGTCTAAGTATTTATCTTTCGATAAGTAATGGATAATTATTAATATTAACCTCATTAGGTTGGTACTTATTTATTATATTAGTTAGCCCTACTAACTAGGCATATTCTAGATGTAGCTATGTTGCCCCTGCCGTTTATCTCGTAGAATTACAGACAATAGTGATTGTAACTGTAGAGATCCCGATGAAGATTGACCTATCCAAGATGGTGACGGAGAGCCGTAACACCGCCAGCCAGCACATTGATACCTTGTCGACGTTCGACATGTTGAAAGTGATCAATGACGAAGATAAAAAAGTCGCCCTGGCGGTCGAACAGGCGTTGCCGGACATTGCCCTGGTTGTGGATATGATTGCTGAAGCCTTTCAGAAGGGCGGGCGATTGATCTACTCAGGTGCAGGTACTTCCGGCCGATTGGGCATTCTGGATGCCAGTGAGTGCCCGCCAACCTACGGTACCAAGCCTGAGCAAGTGATTGGCCTGATTGCCGGTGGACATCAGGCTATTTTCAAAGCGGTCGAAAATGCCGAAGACAACCGCGAACTCGGCGCAGACGATCTGAAAGCGTTAAATTTTAATCAGCACGACGTGTTGGTTGGGATTGCAGCCAGCGGGCGGACTCCGTATGTGCTGGGAGCGATGAGCTATGCCAAATCTGTCGGTGCCACCGTTGCCTGTATCAGTTGTAACCCGCAAAGTGTGATGACAGAGCTGGCTGATATCAGTATTACGCCAGTGGTCGGCCCCGAAGTGGTAACAGGATCATCTAGGATGAAAGCGGGTACGGCGCAGAAGCTGGTACTCAATATGCTGACCACCGGGGCAATGATCCGAATTGGTAAAGTGTATGGCAACCTGATGGTTGATGTTGAAGCTACCAATGCCAAACTTGTCGAGCGACAAAAGAAGATTGTAATGGAAGCCACCGAGTGCAGCCGTGAAGAAGCTGAAACCGCGCTGGTGGCTTGTAACGGTCATTGTAAGACCGCCATTGTGATGATCTTGGCTCAGCTGTCTGCTGAAGAAGCTGAATCACTGCTGGTCAACAATAACGGCTTTATCCGTAAGGCGATTGAAAGCTGACATTCGGCATTTTGCTCCTCTTCATTGTTATTGAAAAGGAGCTTTAGAATTCTCTTCGAACCTAGGACCTGAACTCAACATCCGTCTTCGGGATGCAGCAGCATGCCAGTACCTTGCCGTCTTCCTTTTCTCCCGGCAGCAGCGCCGGTACGTCCGGTTGTTCGACCTCGCCAGATTCCAGCGTCACCTTGCACGCCCCACAGAAGCCGGTACGGCAACTGTTGGCTATCGAAAGCCCGGCATCTTCTGCCTGCTCCAGTAGTGTACCCTGGTTATTGCCCCGGAACAGGTTTCCATCGACACTGATGGTCACGTCTTGTGCTGCCTGCTCTGTGTTTCCTCGAGCGGGGCCAAATGCTTCCTGATGGTAGTTGGTTTCGGCAACACCGGCTCTAAGCAGCAGCGCTTTTGCTTCGGACATGAAGGCATCCGGGCCGCAGACAAATACCTGGCGCTCAGTAATCGCCGGGATATATTTCAGGTGATTCTCTGTCAATCTGCCGCTCAGGCCATCCCAGTCGGCATCAGGTTGGCTGAGAACAAAGATCACTTTCAACTGCGGATATTTGGCGGCGAGATCGGCGAGTTCATCACGGTAAGGAATATCAGCCTGGCACCGACACTGGTGATGGAAAATGACATCATGCACTTTGTCATGATCAGCAAGATAGCGCAGCATGGAGATCATGGGAGCAATTCCGCTGCCTGCCGAGAGCAGGAGCAGCTTGTCGGTATGCAGGCCGAGGTGGAAGGTTCCGTCTGGCTTCTCGGCAACCAGCGTATCGCCTATCTGCAAATTGTCATGGAGCCAGTTCGATACCCGGCCATTATCGATACGCTTGACCGAGATACCGTAACGGCCCGGTCGGGACGGGCTGGACGAGAGTGTGTATCGACGAGCGACATATTCGCCGTTGATCTCGACCTGTAGCGGCAGGTGCTGACCGGGCTGATAGGCCGGTAGTGTTTGCTGCTTGGTGGGTTCGAGCCAGAATGTGCAAAAATCACGGGCAATATCTTCACGTTCGACGCAGGTCAGTGTCAGGTTTAGGCTGCTGTTGTCGGGATATCGCTCCTTGGCTTTGGACTCCAGTATCTCGATAGTGTCTCCGGCCTTGATCACTCCTTCGTTCAGAGCTACCAGGTTCTGGCCGAAGTAGACATCACCTGTCGAATCTGAGCGGAAGGACGATAGTGTTGCCAGCGGTTCCTTTAGTTCATTGAAGTGGCCGGTTTTGGGATCGACGGTGGTGAGAATACAACGGGCACATGGCTTCACCGATTCAAACTCGACTTCGCCAATTCGAATGCGTTTCCAGCTGTCTTCGGCGAAGGCCTCGGTACCGCCAACAACCAGATTGGTACGGAACTGGTCCATGGTATGGTGCTGTGAACTGCGGGTATTCAGGGCGTCGAGTGAGGCTTCGCTGATCACCAGTAGTGGATAGCCATCGGCAAAGCTGACATTTTGCTGGATCTTGGGACGTACCCGGTTTGACTGATCGCCGGTATAAAGTAAACGGACCTGCTCACCTGTGATCTGGCTGAACCAGGCATCGGCTTTTGACAGGGTAGTATAGGCACTGAAACTATCATTCCATACTTGTGCATTGGCCTCGTTCATTGTGAAATCGGCGTATTTCAGCACCAATGGCAACATGTTAGGAAAGCTCAGTGTCAGTCCGTGTGGCTGCAGTGTAGCGGTTACCTTTACCAGTTCGGGGTACTTGCGGGCAGTGAGCATACTGCCGTCTATTTTGGCCACCATGAAACGCCGATCAAAGCAGAGTCCCTGCTTTTCTACCCAGGCCTGAGACTGGCTTAACCCTCCGATGGATTTAACGGGAAAGACATTGATTTGGGTAAGAACGGGGTGTTGAGGGTTAGTTGTTTGTTGCGAGTGAACCGGGGACCCGGCAGAGGTTGACTTGCTCACGGCGACTGTCCTTGATTTGTTATTTTTCATATGCTTCGGGTTGTATTTTACCAGAGCCGAAAAAAGAAAATGAGAACAGAGAGCGATCTGGGCAGAAAAAAGCGCCTCGGGAGAACCGGAGGCGCTTTGATGTTTCTTATGTTGATCAGCGAAGGCTGATAATAAGGCTAGCTATTGTTTGCCAGCAGGAACAGGTTGCTCGGGTTAATTGTCAGATAGGCATGATCCGACAGGTTGGCATCGAACTGAGAGGAGTTGAGCTGCAGCAGTAGTTCCTGATCATGCCAGCGTACCGAGACTTCATACATGGATCCCATGTACACCACGCTTTCAACAATGCACTGCTGGCATGGTTCGCCTTCATGAGCCAGTAAAATAGCTTCCGGGCGAACACCAATCTTGTAGCTACCCGGTGCCTTGCCGTCGACAACATCTGGATCTGCCGGGACTTTGTAGCCGTTGATATCAATATGCTGGCCGTCATAGCTTCCCGAGAAGATGTTGGCATCACCCATGAAGTTCGCCATAAACATAGAAGCCGGAGACTTGTACAGTTCATCAGGGGAGCCCTGCTGCATGATGTCGCCGTCTTTCATAACGATAACCGTATCGGAGACCGCAAAGGCCTCGGTTTGGTCGTGGGTAACGTAAAGCGAGGTGATGTTGAATCTTTGCTGCAGTTCGCGGATCGTTTCCCGCATGTTACGACGCAGGTTGGCATCGAGATTACTTAACGGTTCATCAAATAGTAGCACCTTGGGTTTGAGAACAAGGGCACGAGCCAGGGCAACACGCTGTTGCTGGCCGCCGGAGATCTGGTCAACAAAACGATCGCCAAACCCTTCCAGATCGACCAGCTTCAGGGCCTCATCAACTCGCTGCTTGATCTCGGCAGCGGGTAGCTTGAGCATTTTCAGGCCGTAGCCGACATTGTCATGCAGCGACATGTGCGGGAACAGTGCATAGGACTGGAACACCATACAGATATCACGCTGTTGGATTGAGGTGTTGGTGACATCCTCGCCGTCGATATAAATCTGGCCGCTGGTCGGTTTTTCTAAACCAGCCACCAGGCGAAGTACCGTGGTCTTGCCGCAACCGGAAGGGCCGAGCAGGGTAACCAGGCTGCCTTTTTTGATTTCAAGATCAAGGTTGCCAATTACCGTGTTGTCGCCAAAGCGCTTGCAGACATTTTTAAGTACTACAAAGTTGTCATTTGCCATGGGAAGTGTCTCCAGTTGTTATTCTTGGTTGTTGGCTCTTGAGCGCGAAACACGGGCTTCGCCGACAAGGAAATCAAAAGTTAGGATGATGCCGAGCATCACGAAAATCAGAATCGAACCATAGGCGATGGCAATACCGTATTCGCCGTCTTCGACTCGGTTAAGGATGTACGAGGTCGCAACGCGGGTTTCCGGCGTGACCAGGAAGATAATCGCACTGACTGTTGTCATGGCACGGACGAAGCTGTAAATCAGCGTCGACAGGATGGCCGGGCGCAGTAGCGGGATCAGGATATGGGTGATAGTCTTGAACGAGTTGGCACGCAGGCTGAGCGAGGCTTCGTCGAGCGACTTGTCCAGCTGTCCCAACCCGGCAACCCCGGCACGAATACCCACAGGAACGTTACGCATTACCATAGAGATCACCACGATAGCTGCGGTACCTGTCAGGTAAACCGGTGCATCGTTGAATGCCAGGATGTAGGAGACACCGGCAACGGTACCCGGTACGGCGAAACATAGCATAGTGGCAAACTCGATGACCTTTTTGCCGTGGAACTGCTGGCGTACCACGATGTAGGCAATTAGCAGACCGAACAATGCTGTGATAGGGGCTGCAATACCGGCGTAGGTCATGGTTGTGATAAGCGATGGCCATGCACCTTCACTCATGCCCATACCGAACAGGTTGATGTAGTTGTCTAGTGTCAGGCTATAGTCCACACCCCAGTTAACCGTGAAGCTACCGTAAACAATGCTGCCGTACAGCAACACATTGAATGCCATCCAGAAATATAGAGTACCGGTGACACCGTGTTTCAGTGATGTCGGCAGTGGCTGAACATCGCCGCGATAGGATTTACCGGAAATGGTGACGTAGGAGCGCTTGCCGATCCAGACATACTGGATCACGAAGATAGCCAGTGAGAACAATAGCAGTACTGCGCCCAGGGTACTGGCTGAAGCGTAGTCAAGCTGAGCACCGGCGATGTAGAAGTAGATCTGGGTGGCCAGCACATCAAAGCTGCCGCCGAGCACCAGCGGGTTACTGAAGTCGGCCAGTGACTGGACGAAGATAATCAGGAAAGAGTTGGCCAGTGCCGGTTTTAGCAGCGGCATGACGATTTTGAAGAAGGTCTGGTAGCGGTTGGCACGCAGGGTATAGGATGCTTCTTCCAGTGATGGGTGCAGTGATTTCATCGCCCCGTCGAGGATCATAAATGACATCGGTGCGAAAGCCAGTACCTGTGCCATCCAGATACCGGTAAAACCGTACAGCCAGTTGGTCTGCTGCAGACCAAACCAGTCGACCATCAGCTCGGTGATATAACCCGAGCGGCCCAGCATAAGGGTAACACCCAGGCCGACAACAAACGGCGGGGTAACGATTGGCAGGATAGAGAAAATACGGGCAATGAAAGCCGAACGTTTGGCGATCCGGGTAGTATAAATCGCAAAGATCAGGCCGAAGAAAGTGGCGGTGATCCCGACGGAGGTACCAAGTGTGATTGAGTTGAGGATGATCTGGATGATCTGCGAGCGGGACAGAATATCGATGAACTGCCACATCACGAAGTTGCCCATGTCGTCTTTGAACATAGGAACAAAAATGGCAACGCTCGGATAGATAATAAAGACGGAGATCAGCGATACAATGCTGACAAGTGCACCGATGACGAAGACATCACCGCCCAGGTATTCCAATCGCGCGAGTGCCAGCGTGAGCACGCAGCCAAGCGAAATAAACAGGATAATTGTGGCATAGCCGAGCCCCTGCTCTGTGTACCAGGATGTGATCAGGGTAAACAGCATACAGAAGCTGGTGTAGCCGATGTCGAAGTGATGGCGTTTTTTGGCATACTTGTTCTGCGCCTTGAACGGGCGGATCAATAGCGCTAACGGCAGGGCGAACCACAGCCATGAAATGTTCATGCTGCTCCAGCCCATAGCATCTTTGAACTCCTGCGAGGTAGATTCAAAAATCCCGTAATCCAGGGCGAAGGATGGCAGTAACACGAAAGCCCCGACTAGCGCGATTATCCAGAAAAAGACCGGATCACGCTGTTCTGAACTTTGGAGCTGTCTTGACGGGATGTCAGCTGCTAAGTCATTCATTGTTCAGTACCAATTTAGTTGTTTGATTTTTTGTTGTCGCTGTTTCTGTTGCGGTTTATCGCATATCAAAGTTGCAGTGCTTGCCGTAATAGAAGTCGTTTTTTGCTGATTGCAGGGTGCACGAAGCCCCAAGAAACCATCTTGTTTTTTTTGCTTGGTAGAAAATGAGCAGCAGGAATTTGCTGCTCATGACTAAGGTGGGGGCGGAGTGCTTATTCGCCCATCTTAACGACGTTCACCCACTTGTTGATCAGACGCTTACGCTCATTTGAAGAACCATAGGTTTCCATGTCGTAGTTGATCAGAGAAAGCTTCTTCGGATCCAGTGCGTTTGGCGACTGCTCTGCCTGGGTGTTGGTCAAGATCTGGAATGACTTACCTTTCTGCCATGCTAGCTGCTGGCCTTCTTTAGACAGTACCCAGTCAACGAATAGCTTGGCGTTGTCCATGTTACGTGCACCCTTGATGATGCTGACACCACCAATTTCGTAGCCTGTACCTTCACATGGCGAGATTAGCTCAAGGGGCGCGCCTTTGGACTGCTCCAATGAGTAATCGTGCAGGAAGCCGATACCAATCGCGATCTCGCCGCGTGCGGAGTTGCGTGATGGTGTTACACCGGATTTGGTGTACTGGGAAATGTTCTTATCAAGCTTCTTGAAGTAGTCGAACGCTTTGTCTTCGTCCCATAGCTGGATGAAGGTCGCCAGTGCGGTGTAGGCGGTGCCTGAGCTTTGCGGATCGGCAATCTGAATTTCTTCTTTGTATTCAGGCTTGGTCAGATCGTTCCAGCAGCGCGGAATTTCCAGGCCTTTCTCGGCAAGACGCTCTGTGTTGACACCGAAACCCAAAATACCCATGTAGACAGCAGAGGAGTAGTTGCCTTTACGCTTGGCAGGATCGCGGAAGTCCGCCATGATGTTTTCTAGCTGAGGTGATTTATAGGCCTGAAGCAGGTCCATTTCACCCGCCTGAGACTGCGGGTCAAGTGTACCGCCGTACCAGACATCGGCACGCGGGTTTTTCTTCTCGGCTTCAATCTTAGCCAGGGTACTGCCCGAGCCGTTACGCACGAATGAAGTTTTTACGTCGTATTTTTCAGAAAAAGCTTTGGTTTCCGCTTCGCACATTGCGTTGGTAGCGCTGCAATAAACCACTAGGCGGCCATCTGCCATGGCTTGGGGAGCAGCCATTGCCGAACCAAGGATGCAGGCAGCAAGCAAGCTGCGTTTAGTATTTGCTTTCATTATTGTTTCCTCTGCTTTTGTTATAGTCTCAATGCCAGAGATCGTGGGTAGGATGCATTGAGCTGTTTACCGCAACCCTGCGGTAAATTTGTATTCGTCAGCAGATCTGCAATAACAAAAGGGGAGAGCCCGAATGCTAGTTTGTTGTTGCTGCAGAGCGCTGTTGTGCTTTGACAAAAGGCAAGATCAGCAGGCCGATAGAAGCCGCGGCCAGGGTAATCACGCTGAAGAAGCCTTCCCAGCTAAATTGTTCAATAATCAGTGATACCGGGTAACTGGCCAATGCCGCTCCCAGGTAGCCAAACAGGCCGACAAATCCGGTTGCCGTACCCGCCACATCTTTGTGCGAGCATTCGGCGGCCGCCATGCCGATCATCATCTGCGGGCCAAAGACAAAAAAGCCGATGGCAAAGAAGCAGCCTGATAACACGGCAAAGCTGTCCATCGGGGTCAGCCACAGTGCGGCGACGGAAATAAAAATCCCCAGCGCAAAAATCAGGTTCATCGGAGCCCGGTTGCCGTGGAAGAAACGGTCAGAGCCCCAGCCGCCGAACAGCGAACCCAGAAAGCCGCCGACTTCAAACATCGATACCGCGGTATTGGCCGTCAGCAGGTCAAAGCCGTGCCGTTCGGTCAGATACAGGTTGCCCCAGTCGTTGACGGCTATCCTTACCACATACACCAGCAGGTAGGAGCTACACAGCAACCAGATATACTTGTTGCCAATCACATAGGTGGTCAGGATCTGTCGAAATGACAGCCCTTGCCCTTCACGCTCCTGCTGAAGCTCCAACTCGTCGTTGCGCCATTGTCCTACTGTCGGCAAGCCCATGGTGGTTGGTTTGTCACGCATGTTAAAACACAGCATCAGGCCAACGACAATCCCGATAGTACCGGGAATAATGAAGCCGTAGCGCCACCCCCAGGCCACACTGGCAAAGCCGATAAGCAGCGGTACCATCGCGCCACCCAGATTGTGGCAGGTATTCCAGATTGACCACCAGAAACCACGTTCGGAGCGTGAATACCAAGTGGTAAGCAGCTTGGCACATGGCGGCCAGCCCCAGCCCTGAAAGAAGGCATTGCATGTCCACAATACGGCGAACGTGATCAGGGATGAGCTCAATCCGAAACAAATATTGATGATGCCTGTTGCTATCAAGCCCAATCCCATGAAGTAGCTTGGGTTGGACTGATCACTCACCATGCCGGATACAAACTTCGAGATCCCGTAGGTGATATAGAATAGGGTGCCGAGAAAGCCGATATCTGAATGCGTCAGGCCTAAATCTGCCAGCATTGCCGGCATGGCGAAGTTCAGACTTTTTCGGGTGAAATAAAAAACGCCGTAGCCGATATACATCGAAAACATCAAATGCAAGCGCCAGTGTTTGTAGGTGGCGTTAATTTGCTGCTTGTCCGATATAGTCTGCGCTGGCTGTTCTGATGTAAGAAAACCCATCATGGCGGCGCTATCTCCCTATTGCTGAATCGATAGTACGTAAACGATTACGGAAATGGATGAGACAGGTTTTTAAATGCCTAGGAAAATTTCCTAGTTTGTCTCGATTGTTGGCATTTTTGTGGGCAAGTTAACAATAAATCGCGTACCGGGACCGGACTGGATAGAGAGGCTCCCCCCCAATGCGCTGACCCGTTCCTCGATTCCCTTTAGCCCTTGCCCCTTGGTGCGCCAGTTGTCTGGCAGCCCGCAGCCGTTGTCACGAAGCTCCAGACTAAACATGGTCCCCGGCATCAAACTGAGATGCACCTCAGTGGCTTGCGAGTGCTTGCTTACATTGTTGAGGAGTTCTTGCACAATGCGGTAGAGGGTGACGGCGGTAATATCGTCCAGCTTATGGTTGGCGATACCGATATTGAACTGAAAGTCGATATTGCGCTCGGCAAATTTCATTTCGTGGGCCAGTTGACGCAGGGCGTTTTCCAGCCCGAGCTCATCGAGGATCTGCGGGCGAAGCTGAGTTAGCAGTTGCCGGGTCGAGCCATGGATGCGCATTGACAAGGAATGGATGGCGTCGGCAATGTTCTTGGTGTTTTCGTCTTGTGAGGTTCGGTTGGCAAGCATGGCCTGGATCTGGATGGCCGTGATGTTCTGGCCGATTTCGTCGTGGAGCTCCCTGGCAACGGATTTGCGGATGTCTTCTTCGACCTGAACCAGCTGCCTGGCAAGATGTTGCTTGTTATCCAGTTCCCGCGCCAGTTCCAGGTTGACCTGCTGTAGTCGCTGGGCTAGCAGGTATTGGCGGCTGATAGCGATACCGAGTCCGAGCCCGACCAGTGCCTGGGTCGTGATAAAGACTTTCAGCTCCTGATCGCTGGAGAAAGAGCCGGAGATCTGCCGCGCTGTGGTTAGCAAGATACTGTTCATTACCGAAGCCAGTACCCCGCCCTGCCAGCCATAGCGGTAGGCCATAAATATATTGGGCAAGAGCATGACCAGCAGAACCAGTGGTTCCATCTGATCGATGAAGGTGAGTTCGGCGAATAGGCCGATAGAGAAAAACACAATCGTCCACAACAGGGCAGAGGGCCTGATGGTGATTTCCTGATGGATCAGAGTCGGACTCAACGGTTCCCAGACTTTGTTGAGATAGTCATAGAGCAGGTAGAAAAACGGAGCCAGCAGGATCCCGCCGGTAATCGCGCTAATGGTGCCTGAGAAGGCGTAACCGGCAGGGAAGGCCAGAGGTTTGCTGAGCAGCAGTATCATCAGGCCAATTGCCAACCCGTGCACCAGTACCAGCGCAACCAATGCCAGCAGCCGTTGCCAGTAGGTGGTCAGCTGTTGCCAGAACGAAATAAAGGGAAAGGCGAGGAAATAGCTGACGAATGGACTGAGCAGCAAGAGCCAGTCATGGGGATCACTATCGAGCATCGACAGCAGCCAGCCGCTGATAGCCAGCTCGCTGACAAGATAGAGGGACCAGAAACGGCGGGGCGTCAGTACCAGTACTGCCAGCTTGAGCCCGACAGGAAGAAAGAGCCCGGCCAGGAAAAGGTCGGGTGATAAATAGCTGCTGATACTCCAGAGGCAGAACCAGCTGATCGTAAATATCACAAAGCTGAAGGCAAAGGAGAAATATTTGCCAAGAGTCTGGCTTTTTTCTTTCATTACTCGTCCAGTAGTTTGTGCTGGAGAGCGAACCGGATCAGGTCAACGTTGTTGGATAAGTTCAGTTTGCTGAGAATGTTGGCCCGGTGGACATGGATGGTTTTGTGGCTGATGGAAAGTGCCACTCCGACCTCTTTGACATCCATTCCCTTGATGAGGTGGTTGAATACCTCACGCTCGCGTTTGGTGAGCTCGTCCAGTGCTTTGGGCTCGGCCGGTGCATTGCTGAGGTTGAACAAGGCATCGGCGCACAAGTAGCGATCGCCGCCGGCAACAGTGCGTATGGCGGTAACCAGCTCTCCCGGCCCACAACGTTTAGAGAGGTAGCCGCAGGCTCCGGCTTCTATCGCCTTGCTGACAAATGAGGCCGAATCATAGATGCTGAGAATAATGGCGCGAAAGTCGGGATTGTCTTTTTTTAGCCGCTCTAACAGGCTCAGTCCGCTCTCGTCCGGCATGGAGATATCAATCACCGCGACATCGACCTCAGCTCGTGACAGTGCGGAGAAGGCATCCTTGGCCGAGCTGTATTCTCCCTTAACTTCTATATCAGATTCAACGTTAAGAAGCTGGGCAAAACCGGAACGCACCATGATGTGGTCATCGACCAGGGCGACAGAAATCATTGTTAATCCTTTTTTTGCAAATCGTCGCAAAATGACCGAGTGTATTCAATTCACTCATAAGACGATGTGATGATACTCGCTAAATATATTTGAGGTACCCAACTTAGATCTCAAAATACACGTTTCATCATTGTAAATTTTGCATTGGGGAGGTGATTAATGTTCTCTATCGATATGTTTGTTATGCCTTGAGTTGAATAATGGTCTTTCCGAATTTGCCATTTCTTGCTTATGTTTTGGTTGCGAATGTGATTCTAATCTTTAATGGTTATTAACCATTAATGACAATAAAAACCTAAATTTGGACTTGATATTAATGATAGAAGCCTGATTCTCTATGAGAATATTCACATTTTTCTGATTTACGATAATTACAGGGGCTTATACATTTAATGAGTGTATTGCATCATGGAAAATAGTGAGCCTATTAAAATCTTGAACCCTTTTGCTATAACTGATTATCCCGAGGTTATCAATGCCTAAAACTGCTGGTGCTGCTAGCCCTCTAAATATTCCTGAATTAATGGTAACACCGTATTGGTCCGTAAAATATTTATCGTTGAAGAAACTGGCCATTTGAATGTAATCTAGTCCTTCTTTTGTGCAAAATTCACGCATAGCCAAAGGTAGGTCTGCGGATATACAGAGAAAAATAATATCATTGTTTTTAGAAGCAAGAAAATTTAAATCTCTAATGGACTGTGCACACTCTGATATATGAACAGATAGGAATATGTTTATAATTACACTTTTTCCTTTTAAATCATTAAGAGATAAGTTTGAAATGTTTTCATCAACTAATGTAAAAATTGGTGCCAAATCACCGACAAAAGGAAGTTTTCCAAAGGTATTGATGGATTCATTTTTATAAAGATCAGTAGGCATTACTTTTCTCACACGATTTTTAACAATGTGGTTTGGAAATTTCAAAGTTTAGGAGGTTTAAAATATGTTGGTATTCCCTCGTGTTATTAAGTGCCGTAGTAAAAACAGATGGCTGAGATTGGTATGTTGCCATTAATGCAAATTCAAGATTGTTCTCATGTATATCATCACACATGAAAACAGCTATAATACAACATTTTGTGTTATCATCATCAATGTTTAACTCTAAGAACTTACTTATATTGATAAGTTTTCTTAACCGAGATTGCCTATCGAAAAAAGACATATTAGTTCCGTGCTAATAATTAAATTGAACGTGTCTTTACTGTTCAGATGTGTTCATTGGTTATTTCATAAAGAATATAAACGTCACCATATCATTTGATTTCGTTAAACTGTATTTTATTATATATTGATGTGAGCATTTCTTTTAGTTTTGAAATCAAAGTTAATGCCATGTTTAACATCGATTAATTCGTGGTGTTCAAATCTTTATTTGATATTTTTTGGTTACATGTTTTTTAAAGTAACTAGAATAAATATTCTGATACTTTGGTGCTGATTCCATAATCTAGTTTTTCAGTTGTTTTACTAGTGAATGGCATAACTTTGTTCTTGGTACCATCGGATTTTATTGTTAACTCATTTCCTCCGGTAAGGAGAATTTTATACCCGGT
This sequence comes from Photobacterium alginatilyticum, assembly GCF_009910675.1. Taxonomy (GTDB): domain Bacteria; phylum Pseudomonadota; class Gammaproteobacteria; order Enterobacterales; family Vibrionaceae; genus Photobacterium; species Photobacterium alginatilyticum. The sequence goes on from NZ_RSEJ01000011.1 coordinate 55,750, forward strand.
AATAACGGACTGAGTCATGCCGTTAACATCAAAGTATTCTTCGATGTTACTAAATCCTGTAACTTGCTGTAACTGAAGTCCATCGTTAAAGAAGAGAGATATATTAGATTGGTCTGATTTATTTTTAAGTATGTCACAGATGTAAGCGGCTGAATCGATATTAAATACAATCATTATGAAACCTATTGTTAACTCTTGAAATTTATTTGTGAAATCTATCACTTTTTTGCGTCTATCTGGTCTAACCATCAACATTTTTTTGTAACAGAGATCACATTGTGTATCCATATGTAAGCACTATGGTATTGAAATTTGGGCAGTTTGCTTGAACGAGTCATGTTACATTTCTTATCTCTGCCTATTTGATTGGCTTCGATACGCCATCACAAACAGTCAGCTGATTCACATAAATGTGAACTCAGTAGCATGTGTTTTTTGATCTATCTCAAAGAGGTATACCCTTTACCCCCTAAGAGGTATGCCTTGTCGATTTTTTAAGCATAAATTATTAATAGTCCACACAAAAAATGCGTGTTTAAGTGGCAGGGCCAAATCGTAACCTACACCCTACCTGTCATCCGTGTTTTGCCGCTTATACATGCGCTCCTTAGTGGTTTGGAGTGGTGTGATGCCTGCTTGGGAGGGCTCAATTAATGAATGATTACCATGTCTGCAGTTTGGTTGTGTATGTGTCGGCCGAGCATGCCGAATCGGTAAAGAAAACCATAGAGAGCCTGAAAGGGGCCGAAGTACCTGTAAGCAATGAAGTAGGAAAGATGGTTGTGGTGCTTGAGGGAGACAGCAAAGACGGGTTGGTAGAACGCTTCGAGAAAATCAAAACAATGCCCGGCGTAATAACCGTCACTCTGGTGTACCACCAAATGGATGAGCAATCTGAGCTTAAGGAAGCCAACAATGACAGTCAGTAGACGTAGTTTCTTAAAGGCCAACGCAGCGGCAGCCGCCGCGGCAGCAGCGGGTTTGACAATACCTGTTTCTGTTGCCCAAGCTGCTGGTGAAGACAAGAATGTTAAGTGGGACAAGGCACCGTGTCGTTTCTGTGGTACCGGCTGTAGCGTGCTGGTCGGGACACAAAACGGCCGGGTGGTGGCATCCCAGGGGGATCCGGACGCACCGGTAAATAAGGGGCTGAACTGTATCAAAGGCTATTTTCTGCCTAAGATCATGTACGGTAAAGATCGCCTGACTCAGCCGATGTTGCGTAAGACCGATGGTGTGTATGACAAGGAAGGAGAGTTCACGCCGGTAAGCTGGGATGAAGCCTTCGATGTGATGGCGGATAAATTCAAGCAGGCACTGAAGGAAAAAGGGCCAACCTCGGTTGGGATGTTTGGCTCGGGACAATGGACAGTCTGGGAAGGTTATGCCGCCGCCAAGTTGTACAAGGCCGGTTTCCGCTCGAACAATATCGATCCCAATGCCCGCCACTGTATGGCATCTGCTGTTGTCGGTTTTGCTCGTACCTTTGGTATGGATGAGCCGATGGGGAGTTATGACGATCTTGAGCATGCCGATGCCTTTGTACTTTGGGGCTCGAATATGGCTGAGATGCACCCCATCTTATGGACCCGTTTGACAGACCGCCGACTGTCGTCAGACAAGGTAAAAGTGGCTGTGCTGTCGACCTTTACCCACCGTAGCTATGAACTTGCCGATAATCCGATCATATTTACTCCGCAAACCGATTTGGCGATCCTCAACTTTATCGCCCACTACATTATTTCCAATAACAAGGTAAACAAGGAGTTCCTCGACAAGCACGTCAATATTCGCAAGGGTGACACGGATATCGGCTACGGCTTGCGTCCGACCCACCCGCTGGAAAAAGCCGCCAAGAACCCTGGCAGCAAGAAATCGACGCCGATGAGCTTCGATGACTATGCCAAGTTTGTCTCTACCTATACCGCCGAATATACCTCCGAGCTGTCGGGGGTACCGGTTGATCAGCTTAACGAGCTGGCAGAGATGTATGCGGATCCGGACATCAAGGTTGTATCTTACTGGACGATGGGCTTTAACCAGCACACCCGCGGTGTTTGGGCCAACAACCTCGTTTATAACATTCACCTGCTGACCGGTAAGATCTCCAAGCCTGGCTGTGGGCCGTTTTCACTGACAGGCCAGCCATCGGCCTGCGGTACTGCGCGTGAAGTCGGTACATTTGCCCATCGCCTACCAGCCGATATGGTGGTGATGAATCCCAAGCACCGTGAGATGTGCGAAACCAAATGGAATATTCCGGCTGGGACGATTCCGCCGAAACCCGGCTATCATGCGGTTCTTCAGGATCGGATGCTCAAAGACCGTAAGCTCAATGCCTACTGGGTGATGTGTAACAACAACATGCAGGCAGGACCGAATATTAACCAGGAGCGTCTGCCAGGCTATCGTGATCCGGCCAACTTTATTGTCACTTCCGATCCCTACCCAACCGTCACGGCCATGGCCTCGGATTTGATTTTGCCAACAGCTATGTGGGTGGAAAAAGAAGGTGCTTACGGTAATGCCGAGCGTCGAACTCAGTTCTGGCGTCAGCAGATTTCACCACCGGGTGAAGCTAAGTCTGATCTGTGGCAGCTCATGGAGTTCTCGAAGCGCTTTAAAGTCGAGGAAGTGTGGCCGAAGGAACTGATCGCCAAGAAACCTGAGCTCAAAGGCAAGACACTGTTCGAAGTGCTGTTTGAAAACGGCACGGTCAATAAGTTCAGTACTGACGAGCTGGCGGCGGATCAGCTTAATGACGAATCGCGTGACTTTGGCTTCTATGTCCAGAAAGGCCTGTTCGAAGAATATGCCTACTTTGGCCGTGGCCATGCCCACGATTTGGCTCCGTTTGATATGTATCACCAATCCCGAGGTTTACGTTGGCCTGTAGTCGACGGCAAGGAAACCGTCTGGCGTTATGCCGAAGGCTATGACCCATATGTCAAAAAAGGTGAAGAGTTTGCCTTCTATGGCAAGCCGGATAAAAAAGCTGTGATTTTTGCGTTGCCATATGAGCCGGCAGCGGAATCACCTGATGAGGAATACGATCTTTGGCTCTCTACAGGTCGGGTACTTGAACATTGGCATACCGGCTCGATGACGCGTCGTGTGCCTGAGCTTTACCGTTCGTACCCCGATGCTGTGGTTTATATGCATCCGCTGGATGCCAAGAAGCGCGGTCTGCGTCGTGGCGATGCGATTAAGATTGCCTCACGTCGTGGGGAAGTACTGTCCCATGTTGAAACACGGGGACGGAACAGGGTACCGCAGGGCTTGGTATATATGCCGTTCTTCGATGCCAGCCAGCTGACGAACAAGCTCACGCTGGATGCCACGGATCCACTTTCAAAAGAAACCGACTTCAAGAAATGTGCGGTGAAAGTGGTTAAGGCCTAACAGACAGGAACAGAGCGATGAAGACTTCGCGCTTTAGAACTTCAGACAGCCGCCGGCGTTTCTTGCGAGACGCTGTGCGGACAGCCGTTGGTGTAGGTGCCGCGGCTACAGTATTGGGGTTGCAGTCTAGGCAAAGCCAGGCCGATGTCGGTGTGCCAATCCGCCCGCCGGGGGCGCTGGATGAACCTGATTTCCTTCAGGCTTGTTTGCGCTGTGGCTTGTGTGTTCAGGCTTGTCCCTATGACACTTTGAAGCTGGCGACACTCCTCTCACCGGTCGCGACCGGAACGCCGTATTTTACGGCTCGGGATATACCGTGCGAGATGTGTGAAGACATTCCTTGTGTTGTCGACTGCCCGAGTGGGGCTCTTGACCATGCCCTCACGGACATTGATGACGCCAGAATGGGTACGGCAGTGCTGATAGACCATGAAACTTGCCTGAACTGGCTTGGATTGCGGTGTGATGTCTGCCACCGGGTTTGTCCGCTGATCGATGAGGCGATCACCCTGGAGCCGGTACGCAACCAGCGAACGGGTTACCATGCCAAGTTTATCCCTACCGTGCACTCAGATGTCTGTACCGGTTGTGGTAAATGCGAACAGGCCTGTGTGCTGGATGAGGCGGCAATCAAGGTGGTACCGACGGCGTTGGCGAAAGGACAGATGGGGCAGCATTACCGGTTGGGCTGGGAAGAAAAGGCTCGACAGGGTGAAAGCCTGGTCCCGGAAGATCTGACGCTGCCCGTCCGCAAACCTGAAGGCGCAGGGGGAGGTCAGTAATGGCAATACGTAATGCGAAAAATCACGCCAAAGACGCTGGCAAGGCGGCAGTGAAAACGCTGGGCTGGTGGAAAGCCCACCGCTTTTTGCTGCTACGCCGAAGCTGTCAGTTGCTGATCATCGGCTTGTTTATGGTTGGTCCGACGCTGGGTGTGCTGCGGGGCAACCTGTCATCAAGCTCTCTGTTTGACACCATTCCGATGACAGATCCGCTGATTTTGCTGCAAACCATTGCCGCCGGGCACCTGCCTGAGCTGACGGCCTTGCTGGGCGCGCTGATTGTGGTGGTGTTTTACGCCGTGATTGGGCCGCGGGTTTTTTGTGGCTGGGTTTGTCCGCTGAATATGGTGACGGATCTGGCTGCATGGCTGCGGCGCAAGCTGGGGCTTAAGGTCAGCTACAACTGGTCGTCTCGCCTGCGTTATTGGCTCTTGCCGGTGTTGCTGCTGGGGAGCGCCGTGTCGGGCACCGTGCTGTGGAGCTGGATTGATCCGGTTGCCGCGTTGCACCGTGGCCTGGTATTCGGCATGGGGGCGAGCTGGATCCTGATCGTGCTGGTGTTTGCGCTGGATCTGCTGTTGGTCGAACACGGCTGGTGTGGGCATTTGTGTCCGCTGGGCGCGACTTACGGTGTGATAGGCAGCAAGAGCCTGCTCCGGGTAACGGCCACAAATCGTGAGGCATGCAACAAGTGTATGGATTGCTTCAATGTGTGTCCCGAGCCAGAAATACTGCGTCAGCCGCTTAAAGAGGGCGATCGTCGGGTGATGAGCCAGGACTGTATCAGCTGCGGGCGATGCATCGATGTCTGTTCCGAAAGGGTATTGGAATTTAAAACAAGAATTGGAGCCAAATATGAAGGGTAAGTTTGTTGTGTCTGCACTGCTTGCAGCATTTGTTAGCGTAGCAGCATTCGCTGAGGTTACCTCGCTACGTGGCGATCAAGGCATTGGCGAAGGCAATGAGGTGGAGGCGATTAAGCAAGTGCCGAAAAAACAGGATCGTCTCGCACTTGATTATGTGAACCAGCCGCCGTTGATCCCGCACTCCACTGATCAGGTACAGCTTAATCCAAGCAATAACGGCTGCCTGGAATGCCACGATGTGGACAAGTACCGTAAATCGGGCGCACCACGTGTCAGTCCGACCCACTATATGGACCGTGACAACAAAATGCTGGGAGATGTGGCACCACGACGTTACTTCTGTCTGCAATGCCATGTTACCCAGGTCGATGCGACGCCATTGGTTGAAAATACCTTTCAGCCTGCCGGTAAATTTGGCCAATAGGAGGTTGTATGGGAATTAAGCTACCCGGCTTTATCCAGCGCTTCTGGATATGGTTCAGAAAACCGAGCCATTTCGCAATTGGAAGCATACTGACGGTAGGTATCGTGGTGGGGATCGTATTCTGGGGCGGGTTTAATACCGCAATGGAAATGACCAATCAGGAAGACTTCTGCATCAGTTGTCATGAAATGGAGAATAACGTCTATCAGGAATATGTCGGAACCATTCACTACAACAACCGCAGTGGTGTTCGTGCAACCTGTCCGGATTGTCATGTGCCTAAAGAATGGGTGCCGAAAATGGTACGTAAGATCCAGGCCAGTAAAGAGCTCTACGCTAAAGCATTTGGTATCGTCGATACACCCAAGAAGTTTGAGGATCATCGTTTTGAGATGGCTTCACGAGAGTGGGAGAGGATGAAGGCCAACGATTCGCAGGAGTGTCGTAACTGTCATAACTTCGAGTACATGGATCTCACTACCCAGAAGCCCGTCGCCTCCAAGATCCACAACGAGGCAGAGGATGCAGGCAAAACCTGTATAGACTGCCACAAAGGTATCGCGCACCAGTTACCGAAAGGCCACAAGATAGAGAAAGCGATCTAGCTTTATAACAAACAATGCAAATCCCCAATCGAGCAATCGGCTGGGGATTTTTTATTCTTGTCAATAACGTGATTTTTATTCATCAGCCGCGTATGGTTTGTCCTAGTCACTAAATTTGGCACGGAGTTGGATAATTGTCTAATTCAGTATGAAGTAGATCTAGCATGAGCAGTTGGCTTCCAATGCCGAATGATGCATGCAAACGATTGCTTTTGAATGGGTGGATAATTGTGACGCCGGTTCCAATTTGTGTGCTGGCGATCAACTTAATAATTTCAGCATTAATGTATTTTGATGGCGAATTGATGCTAATAGGGGATGGGGCTAGAATCCATTTTCCAAACTCACTTATAAGCGATGTGCCTGTGAATCCTAATGTTGCCTTAAACGAACAATTATTTATTGAATCCCACTATGGTGTTGTTATTCACCGGGGGTTTAAGCCGCTTTATGCGGACGATAATTATGCTCGTTATTTCGGCTATGACTGTGGTCAGGATATCCTTGCTTTGCCAAGCTTGTTGGATCTCATTGTGCCTCATGAGCAGCAAAATGCCATTCTTGCCTACGAGGCGACGATGGCTGGAGATACCAAGCCGGGTGTGCGTACCTACAAGAATGTTGACAACGAAGGTAATGAAATCATCGTCTTGACCGTTGATCATGTTATTGAATGGCAAGGGCAACAAGCTATGCAGGTGACGCTGATTGATCTGAGCCCGCAGGTGGAGATTCAGCGCCAGTTACAGGCCAGTGAAGAGCGTTACCGCGCGTTGGTTGATGGCTCAATTCAAGGCATCCTAGTTCATAAGAACTTCAAACCGCTATTTTGCAACTTGGCCTATGCCAAGATGCTGGGATTTGATGATGAACAGGCGTTAATGGCCCAACCGTCGATATTACCGTTAATTGCCAAGAGCCATCACCTCCAGGCCCATAAAGATAACCACAAGCTTTTGATTGGTGAAACGCCGTCGATCAAAACTGAGGCGCAGAGTCTTCGTTGTGATGGGTCAACGGTGTGGCTTAGCCTGTTGTCGAGGCCAATTTTGTGGAATGGCGAGCAGGTGGTACAGGTAACGGCGATGGATATTACTGAGCAACAGTTGCTGCGTGAACGGCTTGAGCACAGAGCCAACTATGATGGACTGACTAACCTGCTTAACCGTCGCGCCGTGATGGAGCTTCTGGAAAAGCAATTTGCCCATGATCGTATGCTTAATAACCCTTTGTGCTGTGTGCTGATTGACTTTGATAACTTTAAGTCTATTAACGATCAATATGGCCACCATGTCGGTGATGAAGTACTGAGGCTATTTGCTGATAGTTGCAAGCAAAGCATCCGTAAAAGTGATTTCATCGGTCGCTGGGGAGGCGAGGAGTTTGTGCTGGTGCTGCCGGGTACTGATATCCAGCAGGCGGTCAGAATTGCCGAACGTATCTGCAATAACGTCTCCAGGTTGAGAGTAACGGCCGAGAACACCTCAGTCGGCTTCTCTGTCAGTATGGGCGTCTCTTATCTTTCTTCCAATATTTCTAGCCTCGAACAGTTGCTGACGGCGGCTGATAAAGCGCTATATCATGCTAAAGATCAGGGCAAGAACCGTGTTGTTGTTGCAAGTGAAGATATGCTCTAGCCAGTTAAGGTGAAAGTAAATGCAGCCCGCTTTATAGCGGGCTGATTTGTTTGGGAAAGAGCCAATTACTGCAGTTTAAACTTGCTGACCAGCATGCTTAGCTGGGCATTGGCTGCGGCAAGATTTTGGGTACTGTCTACTGTTGCCTGTCCGTTTTGGGTGAGTTCGCTGACCATGCCACGGATATTGTTCATATTGCGGCTGACTTCTTCGGTGACCGAGCTTTGCTCTTCCGAAGCGGTGGCAATCTGAGTGCTGAGATCGTTGATGGTGATGATCGAGTTGGTCATCGCATCCAGGCTTTCAGTGACATTGGCCGTATTGGCCGCTGTTCGCTCACAGCTTGAGCGGGTTATCTCCATCGCCGAGACAGCATTGGTGGCATCTTGACGCAGCTTGGTCAGAATCTCGTTGATTTCTGCGGTGCTGGTTTGGGTGCGGGCTGCAAGTGAACGCACTTCATCGGCAACGACAGCAAAGCCGCGACCCTGTTCACCGGCGCGAGCGGCTTCGATGGCTGCATTCAGTGCCAGCAGGTTCGTCTGTTCGGCAATATCGCCAATCACGCCTAGTACGCTAACGATTTGCTGGGTATTTTCGTTCATCGTATTGATGCTTGATGACGCGGCATCTACTTCGTCAACCAGTGCAATGACACTGTTCGAGGCTTCAAGTACCGTGTCTTTCGAAGACATGGCTACATCATGGGCTTTTTGGGTGTTGGCCGCTGTTTCTGTCACGCTTTGGGCAACGGTCTCGGCCGTCGAGCTCATTTCTGTCACCGCGGTGACGACTTGTTCCGTTTCGGAAGCGTGGCTGATCAAGGCTTGATTATTACGCTCTGATTGGACATTGAGCTGCTCGATACTGTGGGTGATATGGCTTGAGGCTTGCGAAATGTCCAGCAGCATCGATTGTAGGTAGACAATGAAGTTATTAACCGAGTGACTGATGTCACCGAGCTCGTCTTGAGAAGTAATATCTAGGCGAGACGTCAGATCAGCTTCGCCGGTTGACAGGGTATCGATGCGCTGCTTAAGAACAATCAGGCCTTTTACAATGGCGTTAATCGCCCAGCCAACTACCAGTAAGGCGATAACCATGAGCACGCCAGCTATTGTAATGCTCATATAGACTTTCTGGTTGAAAATGTCAGCGGTTGCGTTAGTCAGATTTTCCTGAATATTGGTGACATCACTCTCGTAGGTACCAGTGGCAATGGTCCAGCCCCACTCAGGGAAGATCTTCCTGGCATAGACCATCTTGTTTTCGGTCTGTTTTGTTGTTGGGTTCTCATAGGCAATTTTAACAAAAGCTTCTGACTGACCGTTGAGCTGATTAGCAATTTTGCTCGTTGTCGAAGGGATAACGGTTCCGACAATCGACGCTTTAGGGTGGGCGAGGATCTTGCCATTCTTGTCCTGTACCCAGAAGTAGCCATTTTGACCGTATTTACTGGAACTGATGGTATCAAGCGCAGCCTGTATTTCATCTTTTCGCAGGGTGCTGATGTACTCACCCGTGGCGATAACCAGGTTTAAAGGCTCGAAGTAAAAAGCGGCTGTCAGCTTTTCCTCGATATTGCCGGTGACAGGATTATTAAAGTAATAGCTGGTGAACCCGATAGGGTTGTTTTTAGCGACATTGACGATATTTCGGGCGTAATAGGTGCCTTTTTTATCGGTCGAGTTATAAGAGCTGTTGCCAATGATCTTGGTATTAATGCCATTGGCTTTGTTGATTATTGATGTCGCATCATAGGCCAGCAGGTAGCGGCCATTATTCCAGCGGTATTCGTTAATCAAGGTGTGAATTCGGTCTTCGGCTTCAGATACCGAGCCGCTGTTGTTATATATTGTCTCGAACGTGCTGCGAAATTCAGTGATCTCAGTCGCCAGAATGCCTTTGATGTGATCGATTTTGGTATCTTCATAAAAGTCGCTAAGGGCGAGGGTAACCGTATCAACCTGGCCTTTTAAATTGTCGTTTAATAGTTGTGCGACTTTGTTGTTGACGTTTGCCTTTTCTGTGTCAAGAACAGATTCTTTGGTATCAATTAAGCTTGTGATAAAGAAGCCCCCCATAATAAGCAAAGGGAGGCATAATATTGTTGTTAGCTTGGCTCTTATTGTTAATTTCACAATATTAACTCTTGGTAAATAGTTATATCAGTAGGTTTAATTATTGGCGTGAATTATACAGGCTTTATTATAAATGTGAGTCAGCTAATAATGTATTTATCAAATAATTGTAAAATTATATTTTTATTTCTACATGTTTTAATAATGCTTATAATTTCAGTGTGTTTTGTTTTATATCTACAATTAAACGAATAGTCATTTTTTTGATTTAAGTTGTCAGGTTATTGACGTAAGTATTAAGCATTATATTAATGATGATATTTTTACTTTGTTTGTTTTAGTTATGTGTCCATGTGCGCATTTAGTGGTTGTTCAATGCCCAAACGAACTGTTGAGCTGGTTTGGGTATACAGGCTTGGTAAGATACTGAATTCATGCTTTTCCTATCGCAAACCCCTTAAGTTGCATGTATTATGCAACTTAAAAGTTGTAAACCGACCGATAGTTGATATTGGTAATAGGGCGCGGTGAAATGGGTGTGATTTCTTTTCTTTCTAATAAATTGACAAAACATAATGCAATTAATCATCAGCAGATGGCCGTTGAAGTTAGCCAGCTAAACGATGAACTCGAACGGCAACGAGAACTTTCCCTGCTTCAACAAAAGGAATTACAGCAAAAGGAACAGGAACTCGAAGTAGCACTTGCTACTCAGCAACATTATGAAGCTGAATTAACTGCGCTATATCAGCGAATGGGCCGAATGCGTAAGTCATTTCAATGGCTGGATGAGAACCTGCTTCAAAGTAGCCTGGCTATCGGCACTGCTGTATCTGTTTCTCACGAAGCCAAAATACGAATTGAAAAGCTGGCGGGTGAACTCACCGATCTGACTCAATTGCAGGGACAGCAGATGAGTACCTTTGATGGTTTAAATGCCGAGATCAAGAAAACAACGGCTGTGATCAGCGATATTAGTAAGATTGCCGAGCAGACGAACTTACTGTCTCTGAATGCGGCAATTGAAGCGGCGCGGGCAGGAGAACATGGCCGGGGATTTGCGATTGTGGCCAATGAAGTACGTGCATTGTCCGGCACAACCGGCGCATCAGCGAAAGATGCGGATGTGTTCTTATCGAGCCTGACTCAGAGCTCCTCTCAGCTTGGTGATTTAAATCAAACCTTGTCTAGCCGGATTGATCTGGTGGCAGGCGATACGGCGGTAACCATGGATGATCTTGGGACGCAGTTGGCACGAATTGGGGAGACACAGTCCGATTTGGAAGCCGCTAATTGGCGATCCAAGCTCGAACTGGCGATGATAGATGAGACCTTCCTGCGCAGTGATATCATAAAGTTCGTCAACAGCCCGGATCAGCCAATGCCGCCTTCGGTCATATCCTCCGAAGAATGCGGTATCGGCAAATGGTATTACTCAGATAATGTCCGTCAGGAGTTCAAAGGAAACCGCCTGTTTGTGTCGCTTGAAGTACCGCACAAGCGGGTGCATGAGCATGCCGAAGCTGCTGTTGAGCAGGCTATCCAAGGTAATGATATGGCAGCCCGTGAGCAGATTACATTAATGGAAGAGCAGTACCTTGTTGTTGAACAGGTATTGTTGAAACTTACTGGAGCATTGGGCTAGAGGCAGGATTGGCTGTGCGGATAAGTGAGGTTCCTATTCCGTAAGTTCCGTATTTCACTTACCCGCACATATTCTTAAATGGGGTTATTGCGCCAGAGGCAGGCTGGCCCCGAGCAAAGCAAAGATCCCACCACATCCCTGGTTAAAACGTTTGCCGCTGCGTTCCAGCCATGGCCGGATCTTGTAGGCGATTCGGGCAAGCAGATATTCAACTGTAAATTCAACGACGGCAAACGTTGCTGCCATGATAATGAACTGCGGCAATAGGGCCTGCTCGGGATTAATAAACTGTGGCAGGAAAGCGCCAAAGAATAACAGTACTTTCGGGTTTGAAACCGCCGCGAGTCCGCCTTGCCGGAACAGAGCCATTTGGCTTTTTATAGCCTTTCCCTCAATGGGAGCGAGACTGATTGGCGGTGAGCGCCAGAGCTGTAGCCCGAGCCAGATCAGATATGCCCCGCCTAACCATTTAAATACGGCTAGCACTTCCGCCGATGCCAGCAATACGGCTCCAATCCCGAACATAGACAGTGCAATCAGCACAATAAAACCAAGCACGCCGCCACAAATTGTCGCCAGTGTTTTTTTGTGCCCATACATTGCGCCATGAGTGAGTGCAAACAAACCGTTGGGGCCAGGAGCAAAAGACAAACCGATAACAGCAACGAGATAAATTAACCAGGTCTCTAAAGCCATAATTGCTCCTTTCATTCATCGAGTAACCAAAAGTGATGCGCCCAGTATAGGGGAGACAGTGCATAAATAATTGGTCTAATTTAGACGTTATAAGGTAATATTAAGACGTTCATACCACGAGCGAACAATGAATGACTGAATCAGATATTTTACGTAGTACAGCCCTATTGGTTCCCCCTTCGCCGGACGTGCGTTTTCTCCTTTTGCCACTACCCGAATTTAATATGCTGCCGTTTGGTGGTTTCCTCGATAAGTTGCGGTTTTCGGCTGATGAAGAAGATCATAGCCGGCAACGTTACTGTTCTTGGGAAATCGTTGGTATCGACAAGGAGCCGGTAATATCAAGTAGTGGTGTGCCAGTGGTGGCACAGAAAACTGCCGGTGAGGTTGAGCTGGCGAGTTATGACTATTTAGTGGTGTTCGGTGGCCGTAGTGCCAGAAGTAGCCAGCAATTAACGGATATTTATGGTGGTATGCTACGCGAAGCGGCTGCCAAGGGCGTTGCGCTGGTAAGCATTGATAATGCTTGCTTTCTGTTTGCGGCTGCCGGGTTGTTAGATGATCATAGTGTCGCGGTTCATTGGCGGCATGTTCCGGAGTTTCGTACTGCTTATCCGAGAATCGCTATCCAAACAGAACAGCTTTACTGTATTGACGGCAAGCGGATCAGTTGTGCCGGCGGTAGTGCCGCGGTGGATTTGGCCGTAGAGCTAGTGGCGCGCCACTGCGGTAGGGCCAAGGCACTAAAAGGACTGGCTGATATGCTGGTGGACGAGGCGCGCGGGCAGCTTCATCAGCTAAAGTCTCTGGACGAAGACATACGGGCCAACAATACGGCTGGACGGCATGTTGGACGGGCAATCAGTTTGATGCGCCAGTTACTGGCCGAGCCCAAGACGGTCGATGAACTGGCCGATATGCTGGCTATCAGCCGACGACAGCTCGACCGATTGTGTAAACAAAGCTTGGGTATGACGGCAAGAGAGTACTGGGCTGAAATGCGGCTGAAGCATGTCCACTGGCGGGTGATCAACTCTAATCACAGCTTGCAGTGTCTGGCTGACGAGGTTGGGGTTCATGATGTCAGTTATCTGTGTAAGTTATTCCGTAAACGTTACGGGATCAGCCCGAGCAAGTTGAGACAAATAAGTTGTGAGCTGTGACGGCAGTTAACAACATGATTATCAAAAGCTGGTAATGTTGATCGTTCTTCATGAAGCTAAGTGCCTGTTTTAAAATCCATGTTTCTGCTTTAAAAACTATGTTCCTGTTATAAAACGCAAGCTCCTATTATATAACATAGGTGTAGTAACATCTTTGCGCGGTTTAAGGCACTGGCTATCCTTTCAAGATCAAGGCTACGAGGTGTTTGATGATTGCTGTGTACTGGATGGTTGGCACATTATTGTCTTTTTCGCTGATGGCGATTGGGGTCAGAGAACTGGGCGGAAGTATTTCGCCATTTGAAATGCTGTTTTTCCGTAGCCTGATTGGGCTGGCAGTGATCGCATCTATCGTATTTTATCATCGTCAGCAGAGGTTGCTGAAAACAGAGCGTGTCGCTTTGCAAATTGGCCGGAACCTCATGAATTTCCTCGGTCAGTATTGCTGGTTTCTCGGTATTACCTTACTGCCGTTGGCCGAAGTGTTTGCGCTTGAGTTTACGGTTCCTTTGTGGACGCTGATGATTGCCTGCGTATTTCTGGGGGAGAAACTGACCAGGGTTAAGCTCGCCTCACTTGCTCTGGGACTGTTGGGGGTCATTGCTATTATTCAGCCAACAGCCGCGGTCTTTAACCCTGCTTCTCTAATTGTATTGCTTGCAGCAGTCAGTTTTGCGGCTTCATATGTAGCGACCAAGTCGCTTTCTGTGACCGAGTCTCCGATAACTATCCTGTTTTACATGTCTCTTCTTCAGTTACCGATTAGCCTGGTGTTGATGCTGCCTGATTGGCAGACTCCGCAAGGGGGGGAGTGGCTTTACTTGTTCATCGTTGGGCTCACCGGTTTATCAGCGCATTATTGTATTGCCAAGGCCATGCAGTATGCCGATGCCAGTGTGGTTGTGACACTCGATTTTCTGCGTCTGCCGCTGATCGCCGTGGTGGGCATGTTGTTTTATGGCGAAGCCGTGGAGGTGGCAGTTATGTTGGGTGGTTTGCTGATGGTTGTCGGTAACATTATTAATGTCAGGTCGAGCAATAAGCAAACTTACATAGAGACTAAAGCAATGGCTGAAGGCTAGACGATCAACGACATCCATGTAGTTGTTCTTTTTCTAACTCAATAGCGGTTTAACAGAGTTGTTTGATGACTCGGGCCGGTGAGCCGCCTACCAGGGTATCTGGTGGAACATCTCTGGTAACTGTCGAGTTTGCCGCGACAACAGAGCGGGCACCGATGGTGACACCTTGGCAGATCACCACCTGGCCGCCAATCCATACGTCATTCCCAACCACAATAGGCTTACAAGTTGTTTCCCAGCGACGACGGCTTTGATAATCCAGCGAGTGGGTTGGGGTATAGAACTGGGTATTTGGCCCGATAAGCACGTTATCGCCAATATGGATTTCGGTATTATCGAGCATGGTAATTCCCATATTGAGGAAGGTATTACTGCCGATATGGATTGTTTTTCCGAATTCGCACAGAAAGGGGGGCGTCACAATACTGCCTGCGCCGAAGGAGCCTAATAGTTGTTCCATCAAATTTTGCAGGGCATCGCCGGGGTTATTGTTTATTTGTTGCTTCAGTGCAGCAGCATGGTTTCTGAGTGAGGAGATTTCCGGATCGAGACCGTCAAAGTCTTCGCCGTTTACCATTTTTTCGAATTCGGTCATAGCTTACCTTCGCTGGAATATCAGTATCGCTGTAGATAGGGCTAAGTGTAATCGGATAGGCGCGTTAGGTATTGATAACTCTCAAAGGAATGCGAATTAAGAACCAGAGGCACTGTTCACCAAACAGCTTTTGAGCATGCTTTGACAGCATTAGGCCAGACTGCCCTGGCCTAGTTCAGTCATGTTTTCTTAACCCCCTAATATTCATCTACCAGACCCACTTGTTTTTCCAGCTTTTCAATAAGGACTTCGCGCTTAAAGGGTTTCGGCAGATAATCATCCATTCCGCAATCGAAGCATTTTTGAATGTCGTCATCCAGGATCGAGGCGGTCAACGCAACAATGTGTGTGCGAGGGTAGCCGTTGTCATTTTCGAACTGGCGTATGGCCCGCGTGGCATCGAAACCATTGAGAACAGGCATCATACAGTCCATTAGTACGAGGCCGATAGTTTTATGATGAAGCTCATAGCATTCAATTGCTTCCTGTCCGTTATTTGCCAGAATGTAATCGAGCCCAATTTTCTTCAAGTTGATACAGGCAACTTGTTGGTTAACTTTGTTGTCTTCGACAATGAGGACTTTCTTTCTTAGCGCCTGCGAGGCCGTTGGGGGGCTTGCTGGCTCTGGTAAATCATGATTGAGCGCTGCAGATAGCGTATTTTTCAGCCGGGTGCCAAATAATGGAGAAGTAATAAAAGCGGTGATGTTGTGTGAGTTACTGTTGATGTTTTCCGTATTGCGTCGAACAAAAATAACTGGGTATTGAGGATAATGCCTTTCGACTGCTTGTAACAAGTTCAGGCTATCAACAAGGATCAAGCCGGCTTGTTGCAGTGATGCTGGTATGGTCGATGAGTTTTGCACGACTGTTGGCCGATAACCGAATCGCTGAATTTCTTCGACGAGCAGCGTATTAACACTGTTTGTGAAATAAACAATATCAATAGGCTCATCGGTTGATAGCTGTTGTTCGTCATTATCGAATTTAATCTCGAAATAGAACTGGCTACCCTGGCCCTTGCTTGAAGCGAGCTGGATATTTCCGCCCATAATGCTAACCATTTTTGACGAAATGGCCAGGCCAAGACCTGTTCCGCCATATTGAGCGGAAGTGTCTGCATTTTCTTGTTTAAACTCATCAAATATATGCTGTTGTTTATCCTTATCGATACCAATTCCGGTATCGGCGACAGAAAAGTAGACCGTCGTGGATAAGTTTGTCTGCGTAACCAGCTTGGCTGAGAACGTGATAGCACCTTTTTCGGTGAATTTGATGGCGTTGGAAGCAAGGTTCATGATGACCTGACGGATCTTTTGTTCGTCGGCTTTGACGTAGTTAGGCAACTGTGGGTCAAGTGCGATATTGATATCGATATTTTTCTGCTGTGCTTTGGGTGCAATAAGTGCTGCGGTATCGAATATGACCTCTTTGATAGCACAGGTATGCGGACAGATTTCAAGGTGGCCGGATTCAATTTTAGAGAGATCCAGGATGTCATTGATAAGCATTAGTAGCGTTTGTGAAGACGCATTAATTGTTGACAGGTAGTCCTTCTGAATAGCGGTTAAGTGTGAGTCTGACAAGATTTCAGTCATTCCCAAAATGCCATTGAGCGGTGTTCTGATTTCATGTGACATATTGGCCAGGAAAGCACTTTTGGCTTTGTTGGCCTTTTTCTCGTGTTCGCGGGCGCTAATGAGTGCTTTCTCTAGTCGCCCGGTTTTACGGACAACATAGAGAAGGGTTGCAATAATTGACAAGCACAGCATAACACCTGCGAGCAGTTTATATATCTCGTAAGAGGCTAGCTTCTCTTTAATCTTTAGCGGGATGACGGAAAATAGTGTCTCTAGTTTATTCTCCAGAATATGTATAGTGTTTCTTAATTCACCATGTCTGCCTTGGTTGTGGTTGTAGCCAAAGACTTTGTAGGCGCGCTGTAGTTGATAAAATGACGAGGTAAAATCGTCAAAGGCTAAAGACAGGGCTTGTGAATTGGGTATTAGGTCTATTTCATTTTTTATTTGAATGAATGTGGTATCAATTTCTCTTAGTATGCTGGCGTCAAAATCTGTAAAAAAACGGTACATAAGATCTTGGGTGGTAAGTGTCAGCTCATCTAGCCGCGTACTTTGAAGTTTATTAACTTCCTTTTCCAGAGTAAGGGTGTGATCTTTAAGCTTGTCGATTAACCCATCATTGTTTCCTTCTCCACGAATAATAAGAAGAATCTCAGAAAGGGTCGTGAAGTTTTGGTAATACGTATTGACAGACTCTAAGGTAACTTGCGGGTTGTAGTCTGTTGTGATGTTATTTTCCTTGATGGTTTCATTTATGTCATTGAGGCTAATGATGATGTTGTTATAAGAGGATTGCATTTTTTTCTGATATTTCGAGTCCACCCTGGCAAAGAAATCTTTTTCATGTCTGCGCATCATCAGCATTTCATTTGAGGCATCGAGAATTTTAATTTCCAGTGAGATAAGCTGAGTACGTGTATTATTTAGTGTTTGCTCTGTATAAAAAAAGGCAGCGAGTAATAGCACAATGAACAAGGCACTGTAGGTGAGAAGCTGCTTTATAGAGCGGGTGTGAGCATATTGGTGTGTCTGCATTGAAATCCATTTCCTTCCCGAGCCGAGTACGGCAGTTAAGCTACCGTTACAATTAACACTTTGATTTTTGGCTGTTATTGTTGTTTTATCATAGAACGGTCGTCAAATGCAGTATGTTAAACCGGTTGCATTAATAAGAAAACAACTGGGTTTGTTGTTGTGAGGTGATGGATACATAACTGATGCAGATAGGTTCGTTTTGTGTATTACCTGGCGCTTTGGTTCGATTAACATCGTGTGATCTGGCGTCTCACGGAATGTGATCAGGTGTATATTTTGGCGTGCTGGTGGTGTTTTTCTCTCACATCATAGAAGCCATACTCTTCATAATATTGGCAACTTAAGTATGGGTAAATGCGGAAATACGATGACTGAAAAAGAAAAAATGCTGTCAGGCTTGATGTATCAGGCCTGGGATGCCGAATTGCTTGCAGAGCGCCAGAAAGCCAAAGAGTTGTGTCATCAGCTGAATCACCTTAGCCCGAGTCAACCTGAGACCCGACAGGCACTCATTAGCGAATTATTAGGGCAAGAAAGCGATGCGTGCCTTGAATCGCCCTTTAACTGTGATTACGGCTACAACATCAAGGCCGGCAAAGGCTTCTATGCTAATCATGGTTGTACGATCCTTGATTGTGCCCCGATCCATATTGGCGATAACTGCTTGTTGGCACCGGGGGTCGTAATAGCGACTGCCGGTCATCCGCTTGATCCGGTTGAGCGAGCTTCTGGCGAGGAGTTTGCCAAGAGCATTATCATAGGTAACGATGTGTGGTTTGGTGCAAATGTCACTGTGTGTCCGGGCGTGACGATTGGCGATAATGTGGTTGTTGGGGCTGGCAGTGTCGTTAATAAGGATTTGCCTTCCAACACAGTATGTGTCGGGTCACCGGCCAAGCCGATCAAAGAGATTCCACCCAAGCAATAAAGCCCCAGAGTCAAAGGTGAGTGAGCAGAATCACTCACCTTAAATACTGATGCTGGACAGCGCCTAAAAACTTTCAGGTTATTTGGTATTTCAATCTTGCTTCTGGAGCAGGTACTCCACCTTAAATAATCTCTAATACTTCCTGTAGCGGTTTACGTAGTTTTTGCGGCCAGTTTCCTGCTGCTGGGTAGCCGACAGTTACTAACATGACTGGAAGGATAGTCGATGGCAGGTTAAACGCTGATCGCACCGCCTCGGTGTCAAAGCCGCCAACAACGCCAGTGGATAGCCCTTGCTCTTCTGCCGCAAACATCAGGCTCATTGACGCAAGTGACGCTGAGCGAATGGCCTCATCTCTTCGTAGTTCTGAGTTGTCTTGATGCGATTCAGCCACCATACCGACCCATGTCGTCTTGATCTCTTCAGTGATGATACCTTCGCGTACCGATGGTTGAAGTGTGTGTTCTAGTGTTTTGTAGCCTTCCAGATCACCACAGACTATATAGGTGACCGAAGCATCTTTAACTTGTTGCTGCCCATATGCAGCCTGGCATAACTTGGATTTCTGCTTCTCGGAATGAACAGCAACGAATTTCCAGTTCTGTAAATTAAAAGCCGACGGTGAGTACGTTGCAAGCCTAACCAATTCAGATATTGTTTCTGTTGTGATTTTTTTAGCCGGGTCATACTTTCCGGTTGTTGAACGATTTTCTAAGTAATGTTGTATGCGTGAAGTATCCATTGATAAGTCTCCTTGATATTAACTGTTATTCGATAAAACGTGTGTTGGCGTTTTTTTGGCCTTACTCGAGTGATTGACGATAAATAAAATTGAAACCAGAACCGTCACCACGCCAGCGATTTGTCTGATGTCTAAATCCTCTCCTAAAATTATCCAGCCGAGCGTGAGGGCTGTAATTGGGCTAAGTAAGCCTAATGAGGATACAGAGGTGGATGACAGGGCTTTAATCCCTCTGAACCACAAGGAATAAGCTAGTAATGCACCAAATGAGCTTAAATAGGAATAACCAATGAAGTTCTCCTGTGTGATGCTCGATGGGAGCGTATCAAAGGTAATTGCAAATGGGACAAGGCATATACCGCCTAGTAATAATTGCCACCCGGTAAATGACATTATATGGAGTTGTGATCCCCATCGTTTAGATAGAAAGGTGCCTAGTGACATGGAGACTGTACCGGCAAACGCAGCCATCAAGCCGATTTGATCCCAGGATGTACTGTTATTAACGAATATTGCCGACATACCGACGATGGCAAAGATACCGCTAGCCAGTACCGTAAATTTGGGTTTGTTATGATCTACTAACCATATGATTGCCATGATTATAATTGGTTGCATGGCACCAACAACAGCCGCCACACCCCCCGGTAGCCGATAGGCGGCAACAAAGAGCAATCCCTGGAAAATACCAATATTAAGAACAGACAAAATAAGCATTTTAAAACCATTCTCTCGTCCTAAACGGGCCGGAAATAAAAATAGGAGAATTAATCCAGCAGGAATAGCTCGAATAAGCGCTGCAGTAAATGGCTGGTCCTCTGGAAGTAATTCTGTGGTAACGATATAGGTGGAACCCCATATAATAGGTGCAAGGGCTGTTAAAAATATATTCTTTAAATATTGCATAGGAGATGCCTGCTCAATGTGACTTAAAGAACTTTGGCATCTATTTATGATTAACTCAATCCTATACCGGAAGAATATACATCGCTATTTCTTATGATAATTATAGGTTTTAATGATGTATTATTCTGAGCGTATGTCCTTAATAGGGAAATTGCTATTGGTATAATTATTATTGGAGTAACTCTTTTAGCTCAACGAGTAGATCAATATCTTTGTGGCTAGGGTGATAGGTATACTGAAGCAGCACTTCACGCCTCGCGTAACCGTCGAGTTGGACTCTTGCCATTGTCTTGTCATCTATAATGGCTTCTGGAAGCCAGGCGAAGCCAACACCCTGGCGCACAAGGTTGGCAGAGCTTGATACGTTACTCGTTGCTATCTTCTGCCTACCTGGTAGCAGGCCTGTAGACAGGTTCGTTCTCGAACCGAGATCGGTCAGGATCACCTGACAGTAGTTGGATAAATCCTGAAGCTCTACATTGTCCATTTGAGCTAACGGGTGTGAATGGGCTGCGACAAGGTGTTTACAGATTGATGCGATTGGAGCCGATGTGTGGCCTGCAAGCGCAAGCGATGAAATGATGGCGCTAACGCGATTGTCTTCGAGCATTTCTTTGGCAAGAGACAAGGTCGTTTCGTAGATCTTAAGGTTTGTGTATGGATGTCGCTGGGTAAATATATCGATTGCTTGCGCCAAACGCTCAGGCGGGTAAAGGCTATCTATAGCCAGCGCGAGTGTTTTGTTGGCTTGTTCAGTTGGTTGACAGGCAGTTTGTTCAAGCAAGTTGGCTTCGGCGAGGAAGGTTTTCGCTAAAGGTAAGAGCTGCATGGCAAATGGGCTGGGGACTGCACGACGGCCTTCCAGAGTAAACAGTTTCTTTCCGGTAATGCTTTCTAAGTTTTTGATTGTCGAACTTAGCGCCGGTTGTGATTTAAAAAGCAGCTTTGAAGCATTGGAGAAACTTCCCGTTTCAATGATTGCTGCAAAGACCCGCCACTGATCGATGGTTGTTTTGTTAAGCATGGTTCTATTGTCCTTAATTCGCCCAATGAAAGTATTGGGTTTTGGGAAATAAATAGCAATAGAGATGAGGTAACAATGAAGGGAGGATAATGAGGGTATAAACATACCCTCACAAGTGCAGAGAATACTTAGAAGTGGTAGGCAAGGCCGATTGACATAAGATCCACATCTGTTTCATCTAGCTGGTAGCGTTCAAATTCTGCTTGAATTGAAATGCTACTGAATTTGTACGCGATGCCTGCACCAAACATAGGATCGGTGCCATCGGCACCTTCAATAGATACATCACTGTCAAGGTTAACTGTTGAGTCCCATGCATGGAAACCAACCTTACCAAACAGTTCAAAATTATCGGCTACCGGGAGAATACCGATAAGGGATGCACCAAGTGTATCTTGTTCAACGGTCATTTCTTCTATGCCCATGAAGGATGAAGTACTACCAAAGTTCATTGATACTTCACCTAGGTTGGCATAGAAAAGTTCAAACGCGAAGTAGTCATTGGCGCGGAAGCCACCAAATAGTTTATATCCAGTATCTGAATCATCAAGATCAATACCTGCAGAAGATAGTGAATTTTCAATATCTGAAGTGACTAAGTCGTTATAGTTTGCTTGTCCGACTGAAGCGCCGATGTATGCATTTCCTGCATTAGCAAGTGCAGGGAATAGTGCCGTAATGATCCCTAAACTAATAATTGTTTTTTTCATTTTATTTCCAATAATGCAAATGTGTTCGGTACGAATCATAAAATATATAAAATATGTTTTATATATTTTTGAGTGTTATTTGTTTGATTCTGATCATAAGTTCACATTATTGATTTAACTGTGTTTGAGTCAAAAATATAATATATTCCTCATGAGGATTTATATTGTCAGCTACAAATTTAGATGTTGCGACTTATACATCTATTTTCTCCAATATAAGCAAGGGATAAAGCGAATTGGAAGCGTTGTTGAATTTGTAAATGGCTCTCTTTCATGTTGTGGCATAAGACTTGTGGACATGAATTTTATCACTTTGTTGCGAGCAAGTAACGGTCGTGGGTTGGTTACTTGGTTTGCTGTATAAAATGTCATCATTTGTGTTAATTCTTTGTAATAGTTCGATAATTGTACTGGGTGTAGAAAATATTCAGAATATTGTCTTGATACGAGCTTTTACTGAATATTATTCAGCAACTGCTCGTCACTTTGATGATGCCGGGCTTTTTTATTGCTTTTTTTTGATGAATATCTACTTTGGCACAGCCTCAACAGCCATGGTTGGAACGAGCCTAAATATTGAACAGGAAAAAAGAATAGTTCGCTCCACAAATTGGTGTCAATTGATGCGATTGTAACAAGGTTGTTTAGAAGAGACGGTTAGTCAAGATTTGAAAAGTGTCTCTTTACGAAATCAAAAAAAGACAGGTCAATATAATGAAGCTAATTATTAAGCTATTGTGTGGAATAATTGTAGGTATATTATTAGGGATGGTTGCGCCCGATCTAATAATAAGAGGGTTGATAACGGCAAAGGTATTTATAAGTCAGTTAATTAAATTTACTATACCGTTATTAATTCTATTCTATGTTACGAGCGGTATTGCAAATTTACCTAGAAACTCAGGAAAGTTGCTGGGAAAAACCGTTGGGTTGGCTTATTTGTCTACCTTAGGGGCCGGTCTTTTTGCCTTCACTGTCGCTGAGCACTTATTTCCGGCTTTGTTAAGTGGCGCTGGCGAGATGCCTGAGGTGAAAACCGTTCTGGCACCATTTATTGAACTTAAAATACCACCTTTAATGAATATCATGACGGCACTTACCATTGCCTTTATGTTTGGGTTGGGAATTTCAACTACAGCTGCTGATCAGCTGAAAAGAATGAGTGATCAGGGCCGCGATATCATTGAGCTGTTTCTGAATAAAGTGATCATTCCGGCATTGCCATTTTATATTGCAGGTGTTTTTGCGGATATGACGGTCAAAGGGACGGTATTTGCCACACTGCACACGTTTAGCCTGGTATTGCTGGCTGTCATCGCGATGCACTGGTTCTGGCTAGCTGTTCAGTTTATTACTGCAGGTGCAGTTATGCAGCAGTCGCCATTGACTTTGTTGCGTACCATGATGCCAGCCTATTTAACCGCAATTGGTACCATGTCTTCTGCGGCGACCATTCCGGTAACTCTGCAGCAGACCAAGCGAAATGGTGTGTCGAATACCATTGCCAATTTCGTTGTTCCTTTGTGTGCCAATATTCACATGTCTGGTTCGGTGATCAGTATTGCCAGCGTCGCAGTGGCGGTCATCATCATGACAGGCGCTGGTGCAGTACCAAGCTTGTTTGAAGCCTTGCCATTTATTGCCATGCTGGGTGTTACTATGGTCGCTGCACCGGGCGCGCCGGGCGGGGCAGTAATGGCCTCTGTTGGTTTGCTGGGCTCGATGCTTGGATTTACCGAAGAAATGATCGCCTTGCAAATTGTCCTTCATCTGGCACAGGATAGTTTCGGTACTGCCTGCAATGTAACCGGTGATGGTGTTATTGCTCTGATGATAGATAAGCTTTCCGATAAGCAGGAAGAAGAGTTGGAAGAGTTAGTTCCTGTCGAAGACGCTATCTAATTTATTCAATTATAAGCAAAACATAACTGAAGGCAGGGACGCCTTCGGGTTACCTATCGTGACTTCGCGTCGCACGATGTGAGTTTATTACTTACCCGCCTTAAAGATTTTCGTATCCGGATAGAAGGCATACCATGCAAACCAGTACAGCATGGTTGAGCTGAGCTGCTGGCCGGTCGAATCGCTGATCCAAGCTGATTGATTTTGGCTATCCCAATGAATTGTTAACTGTTTTCCTTCGAATTGATATCGAAATTTCTCTTGATCATGTTTCCGTAGTTCAGAAAACGGAAAGGCAATATTCTGCTTGCTGCCTTTGTAGCCCAGTACGGTTTCTTTTACTGAATAAGTGGATGGCGCCTGATTGGCAACCGGAAAATACAGGCGTGGTGTACGGCTATAACCGGCATAGGGATCCTGAGAGTAACTGCGGTAAAAGCCAGTCTTCGTTGAGAGGACTTTGGTGTCGGGATGATCTTTTAGCCATTGCTTCCAGCGGGTTAGTTTCAACGGATATTGTGTCAAGGAGGTGCCGGAGGCAGCACCGCTTATCGCCTTGCCACGAATTTGCGACCAGAGCGATTCAGTCTGGTGATCATACATGAGGACATCTGAGTTATAGAGCAGTCCAGAAACACCAAAAGTCAGTATTTGCTTACCGGGGCTAGCAAGAAAAGCCATCCCCGAACCACACAGCGGGCAGTAACTGATAACAAAATGGCGGCCGTCAATACTGTCGTTGACAACTTCATGCCAGTTTAGGATTTTGATTGGATAGGCCCTGCTTTTGCCGTTCATCGTCAGACCAAGCACGATATCGTGCCCTTTGAGGAAACGCGCTTTGCTGGCATCAACAAAGTTCGGTTTGATAATTGCGGGTATGCCGTCTTTGCCCGGTCCGCCAGAAAGGATTTGTTCGACAGGTACCGTAAGGCGATCAAGAGTAAAGCCGTTAAGCGATGCGGCATGCATACTTAACGGCAGAGTGAAGATAAGTCCGTAGAAAAGAGTTAACAACAGCTTCATTATTCCCCCCTATCGCGCTTCTTAAATACAGACCGTGGCACAATAGGGATCTTTCAATTTACTGTTAGATACTTTCCTCGTCATCGTTCTGTATTGGAATAAAACCGTTGTCGGTATTGTTCTGGCGTGCATTGTGCGTGTCGCTTAAACAGTGTAATAAACGGGGATGCCTGATGATAACCCAATGTGAAAGCTATCTCTTTGATCGACAAACCTTTGCGCAACAGGTGGAGCGAGTAGATAAACTTCCGGCGCTGACGCCATTCGGTGAAGCTCATTCCCAACTTGTCCTGGCAGTGTCTTGCCAGCGTCCGTTCTGTGGTATGCAATTGAGCTGCCCAGTCTTTGATCGTTTTCGTTGTGGTAGGGTTTTCATCAAGTTCCAGCAGGATCGGTTTTAAGAGTTTGTCATCGCTACTGGGCAGGAACTGGTCGTGTTCATTGGCATTTAATACCTGATCAAGAAGCACTTTTACCAATCGCATGTCTTGATCAGATTTTGGTACGGCAATACGCCTTTGCTTCAGATCACCGACGATGGCTTCCATGATCGGGGTGACCTCAAGCAGGCAAGCATGGCGGGGAAGTGCGTCGGCCAGTGGTGATATAATATTCATCGAACAGTAGTTTAAGCTGCGTCGCATAAAGCTTTCATGCTCAATACCGGCAGGTACCCAGACGGCGTATTGCGAAGGCGAAAGAAAGCGCTTTTCGTCGGTAGTCAGCTCTAAAATCCCGCCGTTGATCAGTTGAAGTTGCCCCCACGGGTGGCTGTGGCGTGGCGTTGTCGTATTGGGAAGAAAGATTTCGTGGCCAAAGAAAATCTCCCCCGGCGGGTTATTGTTGTCAAAGAGCGGCTGGTAGATTTTCTTCATCGTAAAGGAATGTCTATCTCTGGTGGTTTCTATATACTGCAGATTGTTAATTATCCATACAAGGTTTGGCAAGGAATACAATGACATTCTTCTTTCGCCTGATCCACAGGCGCTGGCTAGCGATTACGCTTTTTCTGTTAGCCGTTATTACTTATCTTTCCCTTACGCCTTTGATGAGGTTACCGGACGTACCGGGGACAGATAAAACCCATCATTTTATTGCCTATGCGTCACTGATATTTGCCGTTGCCTTAAGAAAACCGAAGCATTGGCCAGTGATTGGTTTGTTTTTATTTGGCTGGAGCGGTGGGATTGAAATCTTGCAGCCCTATGTCAATCGCTATAGTGAATGGTTGGATCTGGCCGCTAACGGTGGCGGCTTAGTCTGCGGGGTGATCTTGGCCACAGTGGTTGGTCGGCTGTTTCCGAATGCAGTGAACGCAAAGCTTGAGCAAGAGGCAGCAATAAAAGATGGAGACTAAGAAGTAAGAGCCCGACGAGGGTGAGGATGAATAAAATAGCGGTGAATGTTGCCATGTCACCGCTGTGTATCTAAGTTGCGTTTGTTCAGTTAGGTACCTGTCTTAACCGGCTTTATATCATCGCCAATAAACCCGCCGGTCTGGTGATCCCAGAGCTGGGCGTAGATACCGTCACTTTCGATCAGCTCCTGGTGCGTGCCTTGCTCGACCACCTGGCCGTCATCAAGTACGATTAAACGGTCCATGGCAGCAATCGTAGACAACCGGTGTGCAATTGCGATCACGGTTTTCCCTTCCATCAGCTGGTACAGGCTTTCCTGAATGGCTGCCTCAACCTCGGAGTCGAGTGCCGATGTGGCCTCGTCGAGGATCAGGATCGGGGCGTCTTTTAGCAGTACACGGGAAATTGCCACGCGCTGGCGCTGACCGCCGGAGAGCTTCACCCCGCGCTCACCCACCTGGGCATCGTAACCTGTGTTACCGTGCGGATCGGTCAGTGTCGTAATAAACTCATGGGCGTGAGCCTTGCATGTTGCAGCCAGAAGATCTTCTTCTGTGGCATCAGGGTTACTGTATAGAATATTGTCACGGATCGAGCGGTGTAACAGCGAGGTATCCTGAGTCACCATGCCGATTTGTCCGCGCAGTGAGTCCTGGGTGACGTCAGCAATGTTCTGGCCGTCGATTCGGATTGCGCCGGACTCGACATCATAAAATCGCATCAGCAAGTTCACCATGGTCGACTTACCGGCGCCCGAGCGGCCAACCAGCCCGACTTTCTCGCCGGGTTGGATGTTCAGGTTTAGTTTTTCAATGACCCCTTTTTCTTCACCGTAATGGAAGCTGACATCGTCAAATTGGATACCGCCCTGGCTAACGTCTAGTCTAGGGGCGTTGGGTTTATCTTCAATCGCAACTGGCTGGGCCAGAGTTTTCATTCCGTCGACGACAGTACCGATGTTCTCGAACAGGCCGCCGACTTCCCACATGATCCACTTTGACATGCCGTTAATACGCAGTGCCAGGCTGACTGCAATGGCGATCGCCCCGATGGTGATAGCGGCATCCATCCATAGCCAAATCGACAGGCCGGCAATGGCAAATACCAACAGGTAGTTAATGGCCTCGACCGAGATATTAAACCCCGTAACCAGGCGCATCTGGCGATAGACTGTATCCATGAATCCGCTCATGCCCTGTTCGGCATACTCGGTTTCACGATTGGTATGGGAGAACAGCTTGACGGTTGAGATGTTGGTATAGCTGTCTACAATGCGGCCAGTCATCATCGAGCGCGCATCGGCCTGCTCGGTGGCGACATGCTTGAGTTTTGGCACATAGCGCAATTGAATACCGATATATGCGGCAAGCCAGAGCAGCATTGGCAGCATCAGGCGAAAATCGGACTGGCCTATCATCACCACCATGGAGGTGAAGTACACTGAAATATAGACAAGCACATCCAACAGCTTCATCACCGTTTCCCGCACTGACAATGCCGTCTGCATGACCTTGGTCGCGATGCGGCCGGCAAATTCATCCTGATAGAACGAGATGCTCTGGCGCAGCAGGTAGCGGTGTGCCATCCAGCGGATGGACATCGGATAGTTGCCGAGTAATGTCTGGTGGACGATCAGTGAGTGCAGGGTAACAAGCAGGGGAACAACAATCAGGACCAATAGCCCCATTCCCATCAGCTTGCCCCCTTCTTCTGCCCAAAACGTATCCGGGTTGTGGGTTGCCAGCCAGTCAACCAATTGGCCCATGAATCCGAAAAGAGAGACTTCGACTATCGCGATAAGGGCGCTCAGAATGGACATGGCGATAAGTGGGAGTTCAAATCCACGGGTATAGTAGCGGCAGAAAGCGAATAAACCAGTTGGTGGCTGTTCGGGTTCGTGTGGCGGAAATGCTGATGACAGCTTTTCAAAACGTTTGTACATAGAATGATGTTTCCAGTCGAACTTTATAGTAGCGGCTAAAGCCGGTCAGTCGGGTGTTGCTGCTTGGGGAGGCGACGATATGGATAATCGCAGCTTCAAAGGGTTTAGGCGATTAAAACGGATACAGGGTTACTTTATCAGAACTTGCCGTACAATAAACGCCCATTTAGAGAGTTTTGATAATGTTAGAATTAAGCCCTGATTCTATTTAATACTTGCCTGATTCTGCGTTATTGAGTCGAAGAAATGTTGGAGAACCCCCGCTGTGAAGATTGAACTTATTACTGCAGAGCAGACATTGCCTGTCCGCCACCGGGTGCTCTGGCCCGATAAACCGGTGGATTTTTGCCGAGTGCCAGAAGATGACGCGGGATTGCATTACGGGGCTTTCTGCGATGAAAAACTAGTGTGTGTGGCTTCGGTGTTTATTGACGGTCAAAAGGCCAGACTGAGGAAATTTGCCACTCTGCCTGAATATCAGGGAAAGGGGGTAGGTACACAGATTATCGAACGGATTTTGTCAGATCTGCAAACCCATAATGTGGCGTGTTTCTGGTGTGATGCACGCGAGTCGGCTTCTGGCTTTTATCATCGATTTTCGATGGAGCCGTTCGGCGAGCGGTTTTATAAGGGTAACGTGCCTTACTTTAAGATGGCTGTGGAGCTAGTGTCATCGCGGTGAGCGGCTACCTCGTGATATCGTTCCAGAACGGCATTGAGATAAGGAATAATCTGCATAATATTAGCGTTACAATAGCACGTGTTTACCTTCGCTCATTCGAGGGTGCTCGAGTATTTTAGCTAATAGACAGGCAAAGGATTTGACATGAAAGAACCCCGGCAGCTGATTCTGGAATTCACACCTCTGGTTGAGCGTGATTTTATGCTCGCAGAGTGCCCCCGTTGGGATTGGCGTCATCAATCCTGGTATTGGGTCGATATTGCCAATGGCGAGTTATGGCGTTATTGCGATAACCAACTGGCCGTAAGGCGCTGGGATGACCCGCTTGGTTGCGTTGCAATGTGGCAGGAAGAAGGTTACGTGCTTGCAACGAAATCGGGTGTGTATCTATTAACGGACTGGAATGCCGACAGGCAACTCATCACCCCACTGGCTAAGACGCATCCCCGTATACGATTCAATGATGGCAGGGCAGCACCCGGAGGACGTTTTATCGCAGGTACCCGAAACGGGGCAAAGGTTGGTGATAAAGGACAGTTTTACCAGCTGAGTGGCGAAGATCAGTTGGCTGCCATGCCGATGTATGCCTGGACTTGTAATGGTTTGGCTTTTTCTCCTTGTGGCAAAATTCTCTATTGGGCTGATACCGGATCCAGTGTGATCTACCGGGCTGACTATGATCCTGCCACCGGAGAGTATGGCGACAGCGAAGTATTTGCTGACTTATCGGCTTTTGAAGGCAGACCGGATGGTGCCTGCGTGGATAGCCAGGGTGGGTATTGGGTCGCGATGTATGCCGGAAAATCGGTCTTGCGACTCAATGCCAAGGGCGAAGTGACGCATGTGATCCCTGTTCCGGCTGACAACCCGACCATGGTTGCACTCGGCGGTGAGCAGGGAAATCAGCTGGTGGTGACCAGTGCTGCCAGTGACTCTGATACCGGTGTGGTGTTGACAGCCAGTGTCGAGTGGCAGGGAATAGAAGAACCTCTGGTGACCGTTATTTAGTTGTTTTTACTGAAAGCATTTATCGATTTTAAGCAAAGAAAGGACTTTTCAGCATGGCGAACTACTTGGACGTTGCAGCGAATATCATTGTGATTTGGGTGCTGGCAGCAATAACTCCCGGTGCCAATGTGTTGCTGACGATGAACACGGCATTGCGATTTCAGCGTCGGTTAGCTATCTGGTCGGCATTTGGCGTGAGTATCGCTGTGATGCTGTGGGCAGCGCTGGGGGCGTCCGGGTTATTAATTGTGCTCAAGACATTTCCCTGGTTGTTTACCATGATGAAGATAACGGGCGGTATGTATCTGCTCTATCTTGGGATCACACGAATCATTGCGACCAGAAGACAGAACGGGCAAGGGATGGAGGTAAGCCAGACACTCACGCCGCTAAAGCCAGTGCAGTTATTTCGGCTATCGTTTGTGACCAGTATGATAAATCCCAAGACCGGGCTGTTCGTGGTCAGTTTGTTCTCGGTGGCAATGCCTGCAACGTTGACGACAGAGTTGACCCTGATGAGCATGGGTTTAATGGGCGGGATCACGCTTGTCTGGCACCTGTTTCTAGCGACTGTTTTTTCCAGACCGTCTGCACAGCTGTTCTATCGCCGAGCAGCCAAAATGATAGATTACCTCACTGGTGGGCTGTTTACTCTCTTCGGGATAAAGGTTATGGCGAGTTAGCGTTTAAAGCTAGTATCAAGTCGGGGGAAATATAACAAGGAATAAAAAACAACCAATCCTCAGTAATGAGGATTGGTCGTTTTAGATAGGTGTAGATTAAGTTGGCGTTGTTAGGGCTTGTGTTTTACAACGCAGTACGTTTGTACTTGAGGTATTCCGGCTCCCAGAAGGTTGCATCGATTTTTTCCAGCAATTGTTCGTCACTGCGTTTCGGGGCCTTGTTTTGCTCTACCGCTTTTTTCGCGACTGCCAGAGCAATATGACGAGATACCTGTTGGATAGCCTCCAGTGGTGGTAGAAGAGCCCCTTGGCCGTTTTGAGCCAACGGTGAACATTCTGCCAGTGCCCGGCTGCTTTCCATCAGCATTTCATCCGTTACACGGCTTGCCCCGCTGGCCAGTACGCCAAGGCCTATACCCGGGAAGATATAGCTGTTGTTGCACTGGGCGATAGGGTAGCTCTTACCGTCAAAGAGAATCGGATCGAACGGGCTGCCGGTTGCAATTAGCGCAT
Organism: Photobacterium alginatilyticum; assembly: GCF_009910675.1. Lineage (GTDB taxonomy): Bacteria > Pseudomonadota > Gammaproteobacteria > Enterobacterales > Vibrionaceae > Photobacterium > Photobacterium alginatilyticum. Next base: position 86,770 of record NZ_RSEJ01000011.1, read on the forward strand.
CACCTTCTGTCCAGCGAATAATGTCTGCCGGTGTGGCTTCAACACGGCTGGTCGGGTTGGAAAGGGGCAGTACAATAGGGCGTTTGCAATGGGCATGCATCTCGGTGATCACTTCCTGGCTGAATAACCCAGGCACGCCTGATACTCCGATCAGTACAGTCGGCTTGGCATTGCTGATCACGTCCATCAGCGAAATGCTGTCAGTGTCATTCCACTTATCAACCGTTGCACTTTTCTGCGCCAGCTTTTGCTGGAAACTGAGCAGGTTTTGCATGTTGTCGGTGAGCAGTCCCCAGCGGTCAACCATGAAGATCCGTTCACGGGCTTCATCATCCCTCAGGCCCTCGGAGACCATTTGCGCCACAATGGCTTCGGCAATGCCACATCCGGCAGAACCGGCACCGACAAAGGCGACACGCTGTTCAGATAGTTTGGAATTTGCAGCTTTACATGCTGCAAGCAGGCTACCGACGGTAACTGCAGCCGTTCCCTGAATATCGTCGTTGAAACAGCAGACTTTGTCTTTGTAGCGATTAAGCAGCGGCATGGCATTTTTCTGGGCGAAGTCCTCGAACTGGATCAGGGCATTTGGCCAGCGGCTTTTCACTGCCTGGATCACCTCTTCGACAAAATCGTCATATTCCTGTCCGGTGATCCGTGGATGGCGCCAGCCCATGTACATAGGATCGGACAGGCGCTGGGTATTGTTGGTGCCGGCATCCAGAACAATCGGTAGCGTATTGGCCGGGTTGATGCCGCCACAGGCGGTGTAAAGTGCCAGCTTGCCGATTGGAATGCCCATGCCGCCGATCCCCTGATCGCCAAGCCCGAGGATCCGTTCGCCGTCAGTGATCACGATGATTTTCACATCCTGACGCGCTGCGTTATTGAGAATATCCACCATGCTGCCGCGATCGGGGTAGGCGAGGAATAGCCCACGGCCGCGGCGGTAAATGTTCGAGAACTTCTCACAGGCAGCACCCACTGTCGGGGTATAGATGATGGGCATCATCTCTTCGATGTGATTGACTATTAGTCGGTAGTAAAGCGTTTCGTTGGTATCTTGGATATTGCGCAGGTAGATGTGCTTATCCAGATCATTTTTGAACGTCTGGTACTGGCTGTATGCCCGCTCTTCCTGCTCGGTAATGGATTCAATCGTTGCCGGTAGCAACCCAGTCAGGCTGAAGTTCTGTCTTTCCTCTGGCGAAAAGGCGCTTCCTTTGTTGAGCAGTGCATTTTCGAGCAAGGCTGGACCGGCATAAGGGAGGTATAAGGTTTTATTGTTTTCGTACATGTTGCAATGAATCCTATTCTGTTAATCAAGGGCTGTCTCAAACAGCCCTTGCAGTGATAACCAGCAGTGGAAGGAGAGTTAGGCGGTTTCTTCGATGGGAATTAAGCCGTCTTCAGTTTCTTCAGGAGCGTCGGAAACTTTATCGATGAGCAGGGCAATGACCCCGTCACCAGTGACATTACAGGCGGTGCCGAAGCTGTCCTGGGCCAGGTGGAGTACGATTTGCAGGGCAATCATTTCTTCGGTGAAACCCAGCATTGAACCGAGTAGACCGACGGAAGCCATCACGGCACCCCCCGGAGCTCCTGGTGCTGCCACCATAGTGATACCCAGCATGGCAATGAACGGTAAGGCCTCTAGCAGGCTAGGAACCGGACCTGCGCCGGTCATAATAATGACGGCAACCGCAACACTGGCGATACTGATCACCGAGCCTGACATGTGGATGTTGGCACACAGCGGAACAACGAAGTTGGCAATAGAATTCGAGACGCCATTACGCTTGGTTTGTTGCAAGGTAACCGGTACTGTTGCTGCCGAAGACATGGTACCGACAGCTGTAAAGTATGCCGGCATCATGGTGCGCAGGATGGTCAGCGGTGACTTTTTCAGGGCCACGCCAGTGGTGACAAACTGGAAGCTTAGCCAGAACCAGTGCATGGCGACAACAGCAATCAGCACCAGGCTGAAGGTTTGCAGGGTGGCAAAGACTGTGCCCTTAATGGTCATATCGGCAAAGACACCGGCAATGTAAAATGGTAGTGCAGGGATCATTACCTTATTCAGGAACATCTCGATGATGTCACGACCCTGATCGCTGACTTTCTTTAGTTGCTCGGCACCGGTATTGGAGATCCCGAGGCCAAAAATAAAGGCGATGGTGAGTGCTGTCATGATGTTCATGACCGGCGGGATCTGAAGCGCTAGAAATGGGGTGAGAACGGTGTCTGCTTCAGGCAGTTCCCCGGCGCCGCTAAGCAATATTGGGAATAGGCTTTTCGCTACCATGTACGCAATAATACCGGCTCCCAGGGTTGACAAATAAGCCAGTCCAACAGTCTTGCTGAGCAATTTTCCCGAATTTTTCGGCAGGCTGGCAATACCGCTGGTAACATAGAATAGTATTAATAACGGAATGGTGAATTTAATTAACTGACTTACCAAATATTTGACAGTTATCAGCCCTTGAACAATTACCTCCGGGGCAAACATCCCCATCAGTATACCTATTAATATTCCACACAATAACTTAATGATTAAGTTCATATCATTGACCTTTGATTTATTAGGGTACGGGTTTCTTATAATAATTTGATGGTTTGTTTCTTATTGAAAAATCGATAGATATACGTGTACCTATCTTGTTATTTATTTTGTTAATACAAAAGGTGAATAATTATTTTTGATGTTGCATCTGGATGGTATGATTATTCATCCAGCTTGTGAAATGCTGAAAAAAATGGCTTGGTTATTAAAATGCATCATGTTAGTTTTAGACTTTGTGATCAACTTAATAGACAGATGTTAATTACTAATTGATGCTACTAGCACCTGCGTATGGTCTATAATAATAGCTGGTTTTTTGTACTGAGTTATTTAGGGATGATAACTACCGTAGAACCAAAACTACTGAGAATGACGAATGAAAAACATAGAAACAAAATGGCTGCAAGACTTTCTTACCCTTGCCGAGTTAAAAAATTTTTCTCATGCAGCAACTGTTCGAAATGTTACTCAACCGGCATTTAGTCGACGAATTAAGTCGCTTGAAGCAGAGTTAGGTTTAGTATTAATTGATCGCAGTAAATCGCCTATTGAACTGACTCTGTGTGGAAAGCAGTTCAAGACAACGGCTCAATCCATTTTGCATCAAATAGATGAAGAGGTTAACCGGTTGGCCGGGAGCTCATTCCATGGTCGGCACACGGTTAGGCTCAGTGCCGCACATTCTATTGCGATCAGTTTATTGCCCAAACTGCACTCAAGTCTGTTCGACCCTAAATTGAATACCAGCTTATCAGTTGATGCCAATGAAGTTGATGATGCTGTTGAGTTACTGATCGATGGAAAATGCGATTTTCTATTCTCATTTTATGAAGATAGGTTACAAGTTGCACCTTACCGGTCAATTTATCTTGGTCGTAGTTATCTGTATTGTGTTTCTGCTGTGGATGAAAGCGGAGAGCCGCTTTTTGATCTTGCAAATAATGATGATGTTCCTTGTTTGGACTATACACCAGAAAGTTATATGGGAAGAGCTCTACATCGTGCAAATGGCAAGTTAACCCCTAATACTGTGTGTTCATCTTCGATGACAGATTTTATTAAAGCGCTGGTGTTACAAGGTAAGGGAATAAGCTGGTTACCAGATTATGCAATAAAAGATGAATTGGCATCAGGTCAGTTGAAAATATTGACTGAACGCGAGCCAGTTCCGTTGGATTTGTATGTTTATCGCTATTATTCCAAGTTGCATTCATCATGCGAAGCAATGTGGAATGAGTTGAGCCGAATCAGTCCGATGAAAGAACTGAACGGTTAATGTTCAATAATTACATTGAACAAAAATAAAAAGGGCTAGCAATTAGCCCTTTTATTTTTTGTAACTTGTAACACTATATTAGTTATATAGTTTTGCTTTGTACTCAGGGTGCATCAGGTTTTGCACCGAGAATATTTCATCTAGCTGCTCTTCGGCCAGTAGCTTGCGCTCTAGTGTTACTTCTTTAACGCTCTTGCCAGTCTCGGCACAAATCTTACCGACGATGTCACCTTCGTGGTGGCCAATGAATGGGTTAAGGTAAGTGACAATACCAATTGAGTTAAAGACGAAGTCTTCACAAACATTCTTGTTTACTGTGATACCGCTGATGCACTTGTCGGCGAGGTTAACACAAGCATTGCCGAGTAGCTCAATTGACTCGAAGATTGCCTGACCGATAACAGGCTCCATGACATTGAGCTGAAGCTGACCGGCTTCTGCGGCAAAAGTGACAGTAGTATCGTTACCAATTACTTTGAAGCAAACTTGGTTGACCACTTCAGGGATCACTGGGTTAACCTTGGCTGGCATGATTGAGGAACCTGCCTGCATTTCAGGTAGGTTAAGCTCGTTAAGGCCAGAGCGCGGGCCAGATGATAGAAGACGAAGGTCGTTACATACTTTAGACAGTTTTACTGCCAGACGTTTTAGCGCGGCATGCACGGTGACGTAGGCACCACAGTCAGATGTTGCTTCAATCAAATCTTCAGATGGTACGCAATCAAGTCCTGTTGCTTCAGCAAGGTATTTTACTGCCAGTTCCTGGTAGCCTTCAGGTGCATTGAGACCTGTACCAATTGCTGTCGCACCCAGGTTAACTTCAAGTAGCAGTCCTGCGGCATATTTCAGGTTTTTGATTTCTTCTTTAATCAGGATGCTGAATGCGTGGAACTCCTGACCAACTGTCATAGGTACGGCATCCTGCAATTGAGTTCGGCCCATTTTCAGAATGTCCTGGAACTCATCGCTCTTGGCATCGAAAGCAGCTTGTAAGTGTTCGATTGAACCGATCATTTTCATGATGCTGTTATAAACGGCAACACGAAAGCCTGTTGGGTAGGCGCAGTTGGTTGACTGGCTCTTGTTAACATGATCATTAGGGTTGATGATGTCATACTCGCCTTTTTCGTGGCCTTTCAGTTCAAGGGCTACGTTGGCAATGACTTCGTTAGCATTCATGTTGACTGACGTACCGGCACCGCCTTGGTATACATCAGAGATAAACTGATCCATGCACTTGCCGGTTTCAAGGATCAAGTCGCATGCTTCGACGATGTACTTGCCCACATCGCTAGGGATCGTACCGAGTTCAGCGTTCGCTTTAGCCGCCGCTTTTTTGGTAAACACCATACCGCGAACAAATTCAGGCACATCAGAAATCTTCATCGACGAGATATTGAAGTTCTGGTAGGCGCGTAATGAGTGGATCCCGTAATAAGCAGATGCTGGAATTTCAAGTTGACCAAGAAGATCTTCTTCAATACGTACCTTATTAGAATTGTCGAGCATAGCCGTTACCTTTATTGATAGTGAAATGACACGGACACAATGTTCTTTTTATTGTTTAAAGTGAAATGCTTAAAAGTAAGTAACAATGCATTTATTGCATAGTGCTAATTATTTAATCAAATAGTGTTTTCTTAATTTTAAAATAATGAATAACTATGAATTTTAATTCAATTAAAACCGTGATTTGGCTCACTCATTTTATTATGTGATTCAGGTAGGGGTTTTATGTACTACAAATAAATATCTTATGCGTATAGTGGAAAAAACAGCCAGTCTAACCATGTTAATTGTTGTGGGTTATTTTATTTTTCATGGTTGTTTGTGATTGCGGCTTGGCTGGGGTGTGTTCTGGGTTGGATGTATTTGTAATCAGTATGATGCGCAAAGGTTGTCTCCTGTGATTTTGTCGAATATTCAGTGATCTGAGTTGTGTTTCTATGATGCTGATTTCGCATGACAACTTTACTTTCAGCATTTCAATCTCGTCGAAAAGCTAAGTACAGTTTATATAAATCAAGTCTATATAAGGTTGCTGAATGAATTGGGGTGTGTAGATAACTAGCTGATAAAACTAATATTAGTCACGATCGATTTTTTGTTCATTTGACTGAATTTGCCTTTGAAATCATAGCGAGTGTTATCAGAATACCGGTATTTCTTTTCATTACCCTTACTGTCAGTTCATTGCATTCAAATAAACCTGGAAAATAACAAAAATAAATATACTGCGATAAGTCGTTATCAATAATCTTATCTTTATAGGCTTGTTACTCATATCTCTATATGTATCAGCAATTAAAAGCTGACCGGAAGCGTATTGCTTGTTTCTTGAACAGGTTAGTTGAGAAACAAATATAAATTATAAAACTAGAAAGAGGACTTACTATGCTGTTGTTGGAAATCATTCTCTTGTTGGGATGTATTATTCTTGCTGCCCGGTTGGGCGGAATAGGTGTCGGACTGGCGGGCGGTGTCGGAATGGTGATTGCTGTCTATATTATGGGTTTGGCGCCCGGCTCGATCCCCGTCTCGGTTATTTTAATCATTATGTCGGTTATTCTGGCCTTGTCGGTGATGCAGCAAGCTGGTGGTATGGGCTATATGGTGAAGTGTGCAGAAAAGATGCTGCGCAATAACCCTAAATACATCAACATCCTTGCGCCAGCGACCACTTTTACCTTAACAACCCTTGCTGGTACGGGCTACACCGCAATGTCAGTGTTAAATGTTATCCAGCAGGTTGCCAAGGATAACGGAGTGCGTCCAAGCCAGCCATTGAGCTCGGCGGTTGTGGCTTCTCAGATTGCGATTACCGCTTCACCAATTTCAGGCGCAACGGCAGCTATGTATGTGGTCGTTGAGAAGATGGGTGTTAATTTCTTCGATGCCATTTGTGTGATTCTACCAGCAGCTCTTGTGGGCTCGGCAGTTGCTGCCTTTGTCGCAAGCAAGCAGGGTGTGGAACTGGCCGAGGATCCAATTTATCAGGAGCGCGTCAAGAAAGGCCTGGTCAACTTTAGCTCAGAAGAAGATAAAGATGCCGAGCCAACGCCTGAAGCAAAACGTTCAGTCATGCTATTTTTGGGTGGCGTGGTATTCATTGTTGCTATGCTGATGTTCAAATCAGTTATCGGCCATACCCTGGGCTCTAAAGATATTATCGTTATCACCATGCTGTTTATTTCATTCGTGATGGCGATGACGTGTAAGGTGCAGCTGACAGATATCAAGCATGCGCCAATTTTCCGAGACGGCGCAGAATCACTGATTGTTATTCTGGGTATTGTATGGCTGAGCTCGACGATCATCGGTGCCCATATCGGTGAAATTAAAGACGTGGCAGGTAGTGTGCTAAACGAGTATCCGGCTCTGTTGTCAGTTGTCTTCTTCGGGACCAGTGCTTTGCTGTTTAGCCAGGGAGCAACCAGTGCGCTGCTAGTACCGATTGCTGCAACGCTCGGTGTGGATGCCGGTACTATCTTGGCGAGCTTTGTTGCCGTCAGTGCGCTGTACATGACTAACATCTACCCGACGACGGCGTTTGCTATCGCAACAGATGACACTGGTTCATTCTTGAGCAGTAAGTGGAACGGCTCACTGATCGTCAACCACCCATTCTTCTTGCCGGGTATGTTGGGCATTATCAGTGCTGTACCTGTTGGCTTCTTCCTGTCAGGGATTTTCATCTAATAATTATCATGGCGGTAAATCGATAGAAAAAGGCCAGGTATTCTTTACCTGGCCTTTGCTTTTGTATCGCTGAGTTAGCGGGATTTACGCTGCCTCTTCGCTAGTGCGGCCATAGACCTCACCGGTGTTGTTATAAACGTCGGTGTCCAGCTCGTTTTCGCTACGGCCAACTAAGATAGATACCATCAAGTCGCCACATACATTCACACTGGTACGTGCCATATCAAGGATACGGTCGATACCGGCAATAATCGCCAGCCCTTCCATTGGCAGGCCAACGGTAGTTAGAACCAGTGACAGCATGATAAGACCCGCACCCGGAACACCAGCCGTACCGATAGACGCTAGCGTCGCGGTCATGATGATGGTCAGGTAGTCGGCAAACGCAAGATCAATCCCGAATGCCTGCGCAACAAACAGTGCAGCAACACCCTGGTAAAGCGCCGTACCGTCCATATTGATGGTTGCACCTAAAGGCAGAACAAAGCTTGAAATTCCTTTAGATACGCCCATTTCTTCACGCGCACACTTGATAGTTGCAGGCAGGGTACCTGAGCTGCTCGTGGTGGTGAACGCAACGGCTGCCGGGTTAACAAGACCCTTGATATATGGAATTGGATTTAGGCGACCAACAAATTTGATAACACCTGAGTAGAACACCAGTACGTGCAGAAGGCTGCCGATATAGGCAACGGCTATCACCTTAAATAGTGGTAGCAGAATATCCAGACCGTACTTACCGGCAACCCATGCCATCAGGCCGAAGATACCGTAAGGAGCTAACTTCATAACAAGCTCAGTCAGCTTGTACATGGCCTCTGCAAGGCTATCGAACACGGCAATAGCTGGTTTGGCTTTTTCGCCACACAGGTTAAGGGCGACACCCAGACCAAGAGCGAAAACAATGATTTGCAGAATGTTGCCGGCTGCCAGTGCGCTGATAGGGTTTTTAGGGACCAGATTAAGAATGGTTTGCACTAGCGTCGGAGCTTCTTTGGCGTCGGAAGCAGCTGTGGTTGCAGCCATATTCAGGCCTTCGCCAGGAGTTAGTAATGTTGCCAGGCCCAGGCCAATGCTGATAGCAACAGCAGTCGTGCCGAGATAAATGGCGACAGATTTGACACCGATGCGACCCATTTTACGGGTATCTTGCATCGACGTGACACCAACGACGAGCGAGCAGAATACCAGAGGGACGATCAGCATTTTGATGGCGTTGATAAACAGGGTACCGATAGGTTTGAGTACTTCAGCATCAGGCCCGAGAATGCTTCCCGCAATGACACCCAGTACCATACCGACCAGAATTTTCTTCCACAGGGCCAGGTTGCCCCAAAAGCCAGCCTGGCTTTTCTTCACTTGTGCTTGTTCCATGTTAGTTCCTTGTCCGTTGCTTATTGACTACCGGTTCTCTGTAGTCAGATAGCCGGTAACACTGAAGTCAGGTAACACCCTGTATCTTCTTGTATGTAATACATTAATAAGCGGCTAAGTGGGCATTTTTCCACTGTACCTGGAGTTATATAGAGCAAGCAGAGTGCCAGTTTTGTGTTTTGACTTTATCCTTTTGTTTTAAAAAAGAAAAACAGAATATTAAAGGGAAGGATACTAGATGGAAGGGGTATAACCAAAGGAATAAGTTACCGATGTAAAATTGATGTTATTCATTTGTGATCAGTAACTTATCCTATAAGACAGAGGTTATAACTTTTCTATTGGTTATAGGGGTTTAGAATCCCCGTTCGTGGTTCTTGGGTAATGATTATTGGCTATGGGTTATTGAGACTGGGCTTTCTTCAGTCGTTTGCTCAGAGCGGGTTGCGAGATCCCCAGTAACTTGGAGGCCAGAGACTGATTGCCCTGGGCACGAAGCATGGCCTCGTTGACGAGAAGATCTCCTACCTCCTGTAAGGTGGGGAGCGGGCGCTCCGGGTTGAAAAGCATATGCTCGGCAAGGTTTTCCGGCTCGGGGGCTGTGATCTCGCGGTCCAATACCTGGCGAAAAACATCCATCGATAGCATGTGCGAGCGATGCTGGCTCATCGCATCATAGGCGAGTGCGCGTAATTCTCGGACATTGCCCGGAAAGGCGTAGTTGGCCAGCAGAACCGGCAGTTCTTTGGGGATAGTCGGTTTGTTCTTCCCTAGTTCATCCGCCGCTTCCTGAAGGAAGTGCTCCAACAGCAGCGGAATATCCTTGTTGCGCTGGCGTAGCGGCGGGATATCGACGCGGTGAGTTTTTAAACGGTAAAAAAGGTCTTTGCGAAAATCGCCGTCTTTTTGTTTCTGTGCCAAATCCTGATGGGTTGCAACGATTACCCGTGCCCGAAGCCGCTTGGGTCGGTCGCTGCCCAGTGGGTAGTATTCGCCTTCTTGAAGGAGGCGCAGCAGTTTCACTTGTGATGCCTGGCTTAAATCGCCGATTTCATCCAGAAACAGCGTCCCGCCCGCGGCCTGCTCGATCAGTCCTGCCCGGGCTTTGTCGGCACCGGTAAATGCACCACGATGGTGGCCAAACAGGGTATCGGCAAAGACATTGTCATCGAGACCTGCCACATTGACGCTGATCAGCGAGCCGGATCGATCGCTGAGGGTGTGGATGGCCCTGGCTATCAGTTCCTTGCCGACACCGCTTTCGCCGCAGATCATGACGGGTTGGCTACTGGGCGCAACCGACTCAAGATACTGGAAGACCGAGCGCATACCTTTGTCTTCGGTGATAATCGACGAAAAGGCCTCTGGCCGCTCTAACGTGTCGGTAAGGAAGCGACGACGCATTTCCTGATTCTCAAGCCGCATTTCCTGCATCAGGATGGCGCGCTTAATCCCCTCGATAAGCCGATCTTCTTCAGTGGTTTTCACGAAGTAGTCATAAGCGCCAAGACGGATGCAGTTCACTGCCGTTTCCAGCTGGTTCAGGCCGCTTATGATAATCACGCCGATTTCCGGATACTCTTCGACAATTCGCTGGAGCAGAACTTCACCGGAGATGTTGGGCATCGTCAGATCCAGCAGCACCAGGCCGATATTCTCCCGGGCGATAATATCCATGACTTCCCGGCTGTCCTGGCATTGGAAAATATGGTTGATGCCGCCCCGTCGTTCCAGAACAATGCTGAGACTGCGAAGAAAGGCCGCCTCATCATCAACCAGCAAGACGCCAAAACTAGGGTAGCGATTAATATTCATGAAGATGTTGTTCCTTTAATAGCGGGTAGCGAAAGGGTTACGCAGGTTCCCTGAGCGAGCTTGGAATCGTAGGCCAAGGTACCTCCATGCTCCTGGACAATGCTGAAAGATACCGACAGGCCAAGCCCGGTACCTCCTTGTTCCCGTTTGGTGGTAAAGAAAGGATCGCTCAGGTGGGGCAGGTGATCGGGATCAATCCCACATCCCTGGTCGCAAACCTCAAATTTAATCATATTGTCGTGCGCCAGATAGAAAGTGCGAACCGAAATACCGTTGTCCGGGCTTTCCAGTGCCTGGCAGGCATTGATGATCAGGTTGATCACAACCTGCTCGATACGCTGGGCATTGCCTTCAAAGCATGGCAGGTTTTCGGCGTACTCAACCTTAAAGTGCCGGGTCGACTTGGAAATAGTATTGTCGACCAGACGAATGGCCGTGGCGATGACATCGTTGAGATCGACCGTTTCGCTTAGTTCGGTCGGCTCCTGGCGGGCAAAGTCCCTGAGATCATCGACGATTCGGCGGATCCTGTGGGTGCCGGTCAGCATGTCGTCAAGCATTGGCGGGATCTCGTCGCGCATCCGGCTGTATGCCAAGCCACCGATAAGAAAATCGCCATGTTCCTGATAGTGGGCTTCCAGGATATCTTCGGCATCCTGGTAGACATCTTTGAGGATTGGTAGGTTAAGCAACAGCAGGCTGCTCGGGTTATTGATTTCGTGGGCGACACCGGAGACCAGTATTCCGAGGGAGGTCATTTTGTCGGCCTGAATCAGCTGCTGCTGTTGTAGTTGCTGCTCCTGGGTGCGTCTTGCTACCTCCCGGCTCAGTGCCCGGTTCCAGAACATGATAATACTGAGGATCAACAGCAGTAGGGTCGAGACAAAAGCGGCAGCCAAGCCGAGATTTTTCCAGCCCATGCCCTTATCTTCTAGAGGGCCCAGCCACTTGTCGTACAGCGCCTGCTGTCGTCCGGTATTTTTGAGGATAGCGAGACCTTCGCTGAACTGGGCCAGCAGATCGTGTTTACCTTTAAGCACCGAGTAGCCATAGAGCTGGGCTCCGAAAGGTTTGCCCGCAGGGATGATGTTGGAGAGTTCGAGCGCCTTGCCAGTGTATAGGCCGGGAAGGTTAGCAACCAGCGCGTAGTCATGTTGCCCTGAAGCCAGTAGCCTCAGGGCATCGGCATGGGTATCCACGAGGATCAGCTTGGCGCCGACTCTATTTTGCAGCAGGTGATCATGCATGATACCGCCGCTTTGTACGATGACCTCTTTGTCTTTCAGTTCGGTGAGTTCAGAAATAGTCGGTGAACCTTTACGGGTGAAAATAGACTGGTGGACAACCGCATGCGGCGGTGAGAAGTCATAGTCCTTGGCGCGCTCTTTGGAAAAAACCATTCCCTGCAGGGCGTCGATATCACCGTTTTCAAGCTGGTGGCGCATTTCGTCCCAACCACCGAGCTGGATGTCGACCTTGATCCCCATGACCTCGGCGATAGCCAGTGTCAGCTCAGTATTGTAGCCGTCCGGTTCGCCTTGCTCGTTGAGAAACTCATAGGGCGGGTAGTTGTGATCGCCACCAACCCGGATTGTTGCTCCATGCCCGGATGCTTTGGAGCAATGGGGAAAGATGGCGATGACGCAGGCAACAACCAGCAGAAAAGTGCCAATAATGGGATGTTGGGTCTGGCGGAAGGTAAAAATCATGCTGCTGTCCTTAGTGCTGAATGCCTTGTCATTTGATTGTGCCGTCAGCATTGTGCTAAGTCACGTGTTCAGCGGTGGCTTTGTTATTGATATTTTATATATTTGTAGCAAATAGCCAAGTGGTATAACAACGACAACTGAAAACGCCCCCAATTAAGATTGAGGGCGTAACATAAACATCTTTGAGAACTGGAATTTCTCGTTCAGGGCAGGGAGCACGACTAAGAGTTAACGGTGCTTGGTTTGGGACTATAGTGACGAACTATTGTGGTAACTTCTTCGATACGGCGGCTAAAACTGCGTTTGGAGGCGCGTTCGAACTCGGTATGATCACCATCGCCATAGGGACCGAAGCCATCCAGGGTTGGCAGCCCGGCTCCTGAGGTAACATTAGCATCGCTGACGCCACCCCTTTGCTCGGTCTTGAGTGGATACCCCAGCAGCTGGGAAAGTTTGTCGATGAGGGCTTGCTGTTCAGTTGATGGCGTCATGACATCTCGCTGCAGGCCGCCGCTCAAGGTTGCACTGACCCCGTCAATGCCATGCTGGTGGATCAGCACGGGGATAGCCTCGAGTACACGCTGTTGCTCGTCGGCTTGGGTGAAACGTGCTTCGACCATCAGCTGGGCTTGTGGCGAGATAGTGTTGGCACTGATCCCGCCTTTGATTTTGCCGACGTTGATGGTCGTTCCTTGCTCCAGGTTGGTCAGCTCCGTCAGGGTTAGTAGCAACTTGGCGGCTGCGAGGTTGGCATTTTTGCCCTGGCTGTATTGGTTACCGGCATGAGCGGCAACACCGTTAAGCTCGACACAATAGGTTGCAACGCCTTTGCGTCCGTTGACAACTTCATGATCTTCACCGGCAGCTTCAAAGTCCAGACAGGCATCATATTTGGTGGCAATCTCTCGGGTAATAGCCTTGCTATCGTCACTGCCGGTCTCCTCATCACTGACCAGCAGAAAATCGACGTTGCAAAGCTGTCCGTGCTCGGCAAAGACATGGCGCAGTGCAGACAGGGCGACAAAGTTGCCCCCTTTCATATCACAGCTGCCGGGGCCGTAAATCCACTCTTCATTTTCTCTGAAACCTTCGAAGGAATGTGGCGGGAAAACAGTATCTAAATGCCCTAAGAGAAGCAGCTTTGGCAGCCCTTGTATCTTTGTGCTGCTAAACAGCAAATGGTTACCGATGTTTTCCCGGTAATAGACAGTGGTGGTCATTCCCAGTGTTTCCAGCCAAGCCTGCATCATTCTGCCATTCGCATCGACACCTTGTTTGTTTTGCGTCCATGAGTTCTCTTCTATCAACGCTTTGAGATCAGCGTAATTGATACCTTTCACAACTTGATTCCTTCCTCAGATTTAGCGAACTGCAGAATTCTCGCAGAGAATTTCCACCTGGCTCACTGTTATCAACAATATGCGACACTATGATATGAAACCATATTACTACCTTGCTGTAATCTTTCTGTGCTCTAGTGGCATATTTTGAGGTTTGAATGATTAAGGAGAAAATCATGGCCCCTCCCCGTGTTGGTTTGTGGATGTATCAGAATTCAGGTGGAACAGACATTGAGCGAAATCTTGTTGCTCGGCTAAACGAAAGGAATATAGAGGCAATTACCGGGCTTGACCTGGGCGAGGCCTCGGCGCATAACGGCAGTATTTTCTGCAATGGCCATATGATGGATGAGCTGGATCTGTTCTTTTCTTATAACGCCGGTCAGCAGACGCCGTATCAGGTGTATTTGTACCAGACATTGAGCAGCATGATCCCGACTATCAATAACTATGCGGCGTTTGAACTGACGGAAGATAAATTTCGAACGGCGCACTTGTTGAAGAAACACGGCATTCCTACCCCTGATTATATTGTCTGTAACAAAAACAATATTGAACAACTCCGGGAGCATCTACGATTTTGGCAGGGCAAGGCTATCTGCAAGCCGGTAAACGGCTGGGGCGGTAATGGGATCATCAAGCTCGAAAGCGAGCGTGATCTGGACTTGATCCACCCATACATCACCAAGCAAAGCTCGCCGCAATTCTATATCGAGCGGGTGATCGAAAATGACTTTACCGACTACCGGATAGATGTTGTCGATAACAAGTTTGTGGCCTGCTACGGCCGCAAGGCAGCATCGGGAAGCTGGAAAACCAATGTGACCAGCGGTGGCAGTGTGATTTGCCGCGAGCCAACCCCCGAGGTGATAGAACTGGCTTTGAAGGCCGCTAAAGTTACCGGTCTGGAAGTGGCTGGCGTCGACATTATTTATGACATTGAGCATCAGCAGTATGTGGTGTTGGAAGTGAACGGGATCCCGGCCTTCGCTACCCCTGATCAGGAAAAAGCCGGGCTCAATTTTAACGATACCAAGATTGCCTACTTGGTCGATCTCATTGAGCGAACGGTCTGCAAGGAAAAGACCCAAAAAGACCAGCTCAGTGAACTGGAATCCGCCGTTGTTGATCTCGCAGCCCTTGATCTTGCCGCAACTTCAAGCCCTCTTGTTAAGGAAGAAATACTATGACCATGCCAAAGCAGTCTTTACCCAGGATTGGTATGCTGTATCTCGATCATGTTTTGCGTTTTTTCGATAAGTCTAACTTCCAGGGATGGCCGGATAAGATTGAGCAGGTGGTTTATCACTGGGGGAATGATAAGCAGCGTTTCATTGATGAGGTGAAGCGGAAGAAGATCGATGTTCTGATCGGCAATGTTCCGGCTACTGCCTATGAAACATTCCGTGAGATTGCCCGCGCTCTGCCGCAAGTGAGGTTTATTCCAACGCTAGATACTCAGTTCAGCAATAAGTCCAAGGAAA
Source organism: Photobacterium alginatilyticum (assembly GCF_009910675.1). GTDB lineage: Bacteria > Pseudomonadota > Gammaproteobacteria > Enterobacterales > Vibrionaceae > Photobacterium > Photobacterium alginatilyticum. Next base: position 102,030 of record NZ_RSEJ01000011.1, read on the forward strand.
ACGTTACGCATTTTTGCCATAAATACCAATTGCCGATCCCTAAAACCAAGATTTTTTATCAGGTCGAGGAGGCACTGGCTTATATCAACAATACCCAATACCCCAAAATTGTGAAGCGCTCCTATGGCCCATCGAATTATGGCGGTTACTTTGTTCACAAGGTCGACAGTGCCGAAGAAGCAGTGCGCCTGTTCGCCGAGAAGCGTTATTATCCCGCCTATATTCAGGATTTTGTCCCGATGAAAGCGGATATCCGGGTCATGCTGGTCGGTCATCAGCCAGTGTGTGCGTTCTGGCGTCGACCACCCGAGGGGGAATGGCTGACCAACACCAGCCAGGGGGGCAGTATGGACTACCAAAATGTTCCTGAGGAAGTGCTGGAGCTTGCCGTTCGGGCATCGAAGGCGGCTAATGCCGAGTACTGGGCCTGCGATATCGCGGTAAGTACCGAGGATGACTACACCATTTTGGAGTGTGCGACGGCCTTTGCTGCCTTCCCCTATATTCGTGACTGGATTGGCCAGTACCTGATGTGGCTACTGGCTCCACAGCGCTTCGACAAGCCGTATTTTGCCCATAAAAACTGGGAAGAGTTGGGTAAGATCGACTCTTCACTGCTGCGTACGATGCGCCATATTCGTTTCGGTCAGGCTAGTCATTCGACAGATACTGGTGAATATGCCCCCGCGGATGAGCAGTACTCTCTGCTAGAAACACGCCATGTTCGAGGCGAAGAGTGGCCGAGTGAAGCATGGAATTTCCAGGATATGCATCGGGTGGCTGGAGCCAACCCTTATAGCGGTAAAGCACAACGGGCAGACGTTATTGAGCCGCGACCTACTCAATCTGAGCAGCTAGAGAGTCGTCTTGATACCGGGATTGAAGATTTCCGGGAAGTCAGAGCAAGGGCGGCAGACTGTTACTCCCAGTCCGGAGTTAAGTCTGAAACGAAGCCAGGGGCCAAGTCCGACTCCGGGGTTGGACAGTTGCCGGAACCCGAAGAGCTTGTGATTTTCTTTCAAAGTGTAAAAGGCATAGGCAAGGTGTTGTCGCAGGAAATTGTCGATACCCTCGGTGTGAGCGGTGTCTTACATGCCTTAGAGCATGAACCGCAGCAGTTAACAGCGTTCAGAAACCTCAAGCAGAAAAAGCTGGAGGCGATACTTCGATGCTGGGAAGAGAATGAACTGATCTGCTAGGGGGCGGCAATGAAAAAGCAATACCTGTCTTATCAGGAAACCATTGATCTTCTTACGCAGGCAATGGAAAAGTATCCCAACTTAATGAGGCTGGAAAGCATTGGGGAAACCCATGAAGGGCGGCCGATAATGATGGTGACAGTGTCGCAGGATGTGGCGTACGCTCATCTCAAGCCGGCACTGCTGTATACCGGTACGATTCACGCCCGCGAGTGGATCGGTATCGAGCTGGCGGTAAACTTTATCCAGTACCTGCTTGATAACTACCCCAGTAATCCCGATGTCGTCGAAGCGCTGACACGTAATACGTTGTACATGGTGCCGTGCCTTAACCCGGATGGTTTCGAGTATTCTCGCCAGCATTTCTCGTTTTGGCGCAAAAACCGACGAGATAATGGTGACGGTACATTTGGAGTCGACCTGAACCGTAATTTCGGTATTAACTTTCGCCGCTCAAATGATACTCAGTCAAATATCTATGGCGGTCCGGAGCCGTTTTCCGAGCCCGAGACTCAGGCCATCAGAGGCTTTGTCGAGGCCCACAGTAATATTCGTATTGCGCTGGATTATCACTCTCAGGGCAATGTGTTTTTCCCGGCTCATAAGTTCAATCATGAAGCGGAAATTGAAGGGACAGACTTAAACATTCTGTGTGCCAATATGGCGAAGGAAATATATAAGGTCACGCAACGCCAATACGGTATTCATCGTGGCAAGCCACCGGCTAACCTGATCCACGGTAGCGGACGAGAGTACTATTATGATCGCGGGATCTTATCGGCCGTGGTGGAAGTCGGCAGCCGGAATATTCCCGACTATCTGATTAATATGTCGCAGAGTGTAGATGAAAATATCCCTGCCTTATTGTATGCACTGAGCAGCGCTATTAATTACTCTGATTTGGCTCCTGTGCGTCCGGATAATTTTACTGTCAGAGAGGTAACGGCCAATCAGGCAGTACTGAGCTGGGATCATTCATTGGATGATGAAGGTTGTTATTATCAGATATACCGTAGCGAGTCGCCGAAATATCATTGCACCCGGGAAAACTTGATTGCAATTACCTCGCAGAATGAATCTATCGACAAACAGCTAAAATCAGGCCATCGCTACTATTACAATTTGCGTAAAGTAAACCGGGTGAGCCGGATAAAATCGCCGTTTTCCCCCGAGGTGAAGATTAAGACCTGTCTGGAAAAAGATGAGTTCGCTTTTACGTTATTTCCCAAGCCGGAGCAAATTGGTTATGTCGGTGAGCTGACTCAAAGTCATAATGCGGAACATTTTGGTCATAACTCTCTGTTTATCGGGATAAATAAGACCAAGGGAGTGTGCTACGGCGTAATTGCTTTTGATATGGATAGGATCCCGTCTGATGCCATTATCAAGAATGCAGTGTTCTCGCTGTATCCGATGAATCGGGTAGGGGCCAAAATTGAAAACTATGGCGAGTGGTCGGTGTCGATTCTTAATCCGGATGACATCTGTGAACTGTCTGCCTATGACGATATCCATCATGCGGTACCACTGCAGACGCTGGGCGATGCGATTGATTCCGATCAGCTGACTCAGGGGATATGGAAGAGTTGGCGCTTTAGTGCAATGGAAAAACAGTTGATTCAGGATCAGCTCGAGAAGGGTCGGTTGCTGCTTCGGTTGCAAGGGCCAGACAGCCTACCGTTGAGTAACGATTCGCAAATGATGCAGTTTGATATTGGTTATGGCCGTTTCGGTGGCGGGATCCATTACCGCCCCTGTCTCGATCTTATCTATACTCGCCGCCCTTATCAGCTGGCGTTAGCAGCGTCTGATTGCCATACCATTAGTCAGGATAAGTTACAGCAAGGGGAGTTGCAGTGCGGGTTTGATTCTGATGGTGAGACGGTATTTGGTCAGGTGGCATTTTCGCTGTCCTGTATCAGTGACGAATCCGACATCGTGATCACTCAGGCTTATTTCGCCATTGAGAGTGAGTCATTGAGTGGGGTATTACAACCCATGCGGTTTACGGCGGAAATTGCGGAGCTGGACGACCTCAATTTCTGTAGCGTTAAACACAGGGAAAAAATCGAGTATCTCGGCTATGAGGTTAGCAGCCAGGAGTTGGGGAAAACGCCACGTCAGATATTCATGTTTGATAGCTCGGCCAGACAGCATCTCGAGTCATTCCATCGCGACAAAAAAACGGTCAATCTGATCATTCGTGCCACGTCGGCATCGCGGCAAAAAGATGCGCTGGCTAACTGGCAGGCTATCGACAGCGAGCAGCGTCCGCAGCTGGTGATTGAATATATAGAGCGGCGTAAGCAGGCGCTTGAGACTCCCCAAGAGTTACAGGCAAGCCTGGAGAATGGTTTGGTCAAGTTGATGTGGACCAATCCAGATCATGTCGATTTTGTCGGCTCGTACGTGGTTCGCAATAGTTTTCACCCTCCGAGGTCGCCTTTTGATGGCGTGAAGCTTTATGCCGGCAAAGACAGCTATACCTTCGACAGGTTTGGCAATGCTAACTTGCCTAAATACTATTCAGTTTTTAGTTACGATAATGTCCCGAACTACTCGGTCCCAGCGTCACTAAAGTTTAGTGCCGACGAGGTTATGCCTGTTGAGTATGATGAGTTTGAGCCGCAGGACGAGGTAGAAAAGCTGTACCGTGAGGGTGATTAATAAGTAGGTTTTAAAAGCCATTTGTTGATAAGTGCAAATGGCTTTTTTATTCAATATATTATTAAGGATTATTATTAATGAAAGGTTAGGATGTGATGTACATATGAGTTAAATAACAATCAAGATTTGATAGGATGTTATTAAATTGTAGATGTAAGGTTTGGTTGTAGAGTAGGGGGGAATAGTTTTTATCTCGCACCATATTGCTTGTTTTTTTTAATGTTAATTTACGCTCTGTTACAAAAACAATCTTCTATTAATTTGTTTTCACAGTCTGTTCTTATTTAATGTATTAGGGGCTGTTGTATGTTTAATAGGAATCTCATGGGACTTAATGGGAATAGGTTAAATTATAAACATGTTTGCTTGGATGGATAAAAATAGCGTTTAATGAAATTTAAAAATACATTGATATACTGTATACTATTCTGCCTTGATAATATGTATATGTGATGCATACGAATAACCAATTCGTGTGCATTTTTTATTGCCTCATTACTTTCACTGCAACAAGGCTATTGATGTTTAATATCCAGAACTTAAAAGTAGGAACCAAGTTATCTTTTGGTTTCGGATTAATACTAATATTAATGTCATTCTTGACCATGAATGCATTTCTTGGTTTTACATCCCTAGAGAAGGATGTCGATACGGCGGATGATGTTAACCGGATGGTTAAATTCATTAAAGAAGCGCGTATTAACGAAAAAAATTATGTTATCAGAGGCACTGATAGCTCAGTTTCAGGGATTAATAAGGTTGTTAACGACTTAATCTCGCTGGCGGAAGAGAAGAAAAGTAACGCTGACGAGCAGGATGACAAAGTGAACATGGATCGGATGATAGCAGCAACGAGAGCCTATCACCGTGAGTTCAATAACTACATGGATTTAAAGCAACGAGGACAGCAAGCTTCTGAGATCATGAGAGAGCGTGCCCGTGATGTTGATCTGTTGCTAACGAGTATCCGCCAGGATCATAAAACGGCTTACCAGGCATTGATTGCAGCGCAAGCTGAAGGTGAGCGCATTGCTCAGGAGATAGAAAAGGGTGACGATGCAAACCGTTTAATCAAGTGGATGCTTGAAACACGTCGTGCCGAAAAGAACTTCATGCTGTCGCTGGATAATCAATATGCTACTCGGGTCGAGGAAAATATTGTGGATATGACTCAGCTGATGAATGAGCTGAAAAGTCGCTATCGCACAACAAAGCATAAAAAAATGGCTGATAAAGTACTGGAAAATGTTGGCCAGTATACCGTGTCGTTCAACAATTATGTGAATTACGCTTCCAATATGGAAAAAGCTAATGACGCGATGCTGGTAAATGCCCGCGAAGCCGAGTCGCTGGCTGATGGGATCCGCAAGATCCAAAAGACTCGCCTGGCAGACAATATTTGGACCATTGAAGCTACCAGCATTGTACTTGCCCTGTTTGGTATTGTTGCTGGCCTTGTCGTTAGTGTGATCATTACCCGCCAGATTGTCCGTCCACTGCATGAGGCGGTAGCGATGACCCAGAAGATCGCAGAGGGTGATTTAACCCTTGATATTCAGGCGAACAGGAAAGACGAGATCGGTGATCTATTTGCAGCTATCGGTACGATGAGCCGCCATTTGCAGCAGGTGATGGTTCGCCTCAATGACAGTATCAACCATATTGCAACAGCTTCAGAAGAGCTTTCAGCGGTGACGACGCAAACCAGTGCCGGGGTTAATGCACAGAAATCGGATATTGAACAAGTTGCGACGGCAATGACCGAGATGAATGCGACTTCGCAGGAAGTTGCCAACCGTGCGAATTCCACCTCTGAAGCGGTTAAGCAGGCCAACCAACAGACTCAGAAAGGTAATGAGCTTGTGGCCGGGACGGTACAGGGGATGAACCAGTTGGCATCTGATGTGGAGAAATCGGCAGGTGTTATTCAGAAGGTTCGTGATGATAGCGAAAGTATTGCTTCGGTTCTCGATGTTATCAAAGGCATTGCCGATCAAACCAACTTGTTGGCATTGAATGCAGCTATTGAAGCTGCACGCGCAGGGGAGTTTGGCCGAGGTTTTGCTGTTGTGGCAGACGAAGTCCGCGCACTGGCCCAGAAAACACAAGACTCGACCGTCGAGATTGAATCCATGATCACAACCCTGAAAACGGGGAGTGAATCAGCTGTCACTGAAATGGGCAATAGCCAGCAGCAAGTGCAGCAGATGGTCACCATGGCTGAAGATGTCAACCAGACTCTGGCTGCTATAACCGAAGAAGTGGCAACCATTACGGATATGAACCTGCAAATTGCCAATGCTGCCAAAGAACAGAGTGATGTGGCTGAAGACGTCAATGTGCGGATCAATGCGATTCAGGATGTGTCTGATCAAACTGCTGCGGCGTCCGATCAAACTTCTGCGTCCAGCCAGGAACTTGCGAAACTGGGCGAAGAACTGCAGGCATTGATCACCCGTTTTAAGTTGTAAAAACTCAATAAAAGCAGCGATGAGTTAATCGTTGCAGGTGATGACATGTGAAGGCTTTAACGACAGCAATGTGGTTAAAGCCTTTTTTAATGCGGTTCTTTCAGGTAATACGGAAACATGAACCAAATTGGTTGAGTGAATGATTTTCATCAATTTGAATCATGGTTATTGAGCCTTTAGACTGCAAAGGTCGGGAGCCGTTTGGATGAATAATCGATGAAACAAGCAATTTGCAATGATCTGGTCATCTGTGGCTTGGGCTCTGGCCTGGAAAGCACCGAACATGACTACTTAACCCGAACACTGCGCAAAGGCGAACACTTGGCTATATCTGGCCCGTCTGGCTGCGGAAAAACCAGTTTGTTGCAAGTACTTGCCGGATTGCGGTCTGCTTCTGCTGGCAGCTTTAAGTGGCAAGACAAGACGGTGGATGCCGAGTCACTGGGCTGGTGGCGACAGCAGTTTTGTTATCTGCCGCAACAACCCGTGATGGGGGCAGAAACCATTGGGGAAGTGCTTCTTCTGCCTTGGTGTATGAAAGCGATGAAATCATCTCAGCCGGATGAACGGCAATGTCTTGCTGCCCTGGCAAAACTTTCACTCTCTCACTCATTAACCAAGCTGGCATCTCAATTATCTGGTGGCGAGAAACAACGGCTGGCGATTGCCAGAGCACTCTTGATGTCACGCCCGATATGGCTACTTGATGAACCGACTTCAGCTCTCGATCCGGCTACCCGGGATAAAGTGATAGCGGCTCTCTCGGAGCTATCTCTGACGATGGTGTCGGTCTCACACGATCCTGTCTGGCTGCAAGCCTGCCAGTATCAGCATGATATGGAGGCACACCATGAATGAAGCATTGAATATTAGCAACCTGGCAATGGCTGGGTTTTATCTTTTGTTGCTAATTCCGCTCTTTCTGTTTCACCGCTGGCAGCTAGGTCTTGGTCGGGTTGTGGTAGAGGCTGCACTGCGAATGACATTACAGCTCGCCGTGGTTGGTTTGTATCTGCAAGCCTTGTTTGAGTTTCAAAATTTGGGGCTCAATGTGTTATGGCTCACGGTTATGATCGTGGTAGCCGGATACAGCATTTGTCGTCGGGCGGAAGTGAAACTGAAGGCTGTGATGCCGGCTGTGATTGCCGGGCAAGTGGTGGCTCTGCTGGTCATACTGCCAGCGCTGCTGGCTGGTGTGATCCAGGCAGAACCCTGGTGGCAGGCGCAATACATGATCCCGGTCGCCGGTATGTTGCTCGGAAATTGCCTGACGGCTAACGTTCTGGCGATTGAGCGCTGGTACACTGGTCTTAAGGAAAAGCAAAACGAGTACCAGTTCTTTCTGGCGATGGGAGCACCGAACCCAGCACAGCCGTTTATTAAAACAGCGATAAAAGCAGCCCTGGCACCTCAATTGGCCTCCATGACGACACTGGGTATTGTCAGCCTGCCAGGAATGATGACGGGGCAGATACTCGGTGGGACCGAGCCATTGCTGGCTGTTAAGTATCAGCTTGTGATCATGGTGGCGATCTTTATCTCGGCGACACTGTCTGCAGCAACCTCTCTGGCACTAGTAAGCCGTTACGCTTTTAATCGTTATGGCCAGCTCATTATTTGATCATAACGCTGTCTTAGTTATAGATTTTCGAAATGCATCACGCAGTGCTGATAGAAGTAATGAGTGTTGGTATGCTTACAAGAAATAAATAATTGTTCTATTAAGGCATTTGTTGCTCTTTAATGTAAAGTTTCAAAAATCCTGAAGGGGGAGTGTTATTGGGCTCTGAAATAAAATACTCAGGAGGTGGTGTTAGTATTTATGAAGTAGCTTGTTGAAATTATTGTAATATTCCCCATGGGAAGCGGGGAATATAATACGGTATTGATATACTTTTGTCGATTTTGAAGATAGCGCAGTGAATGTCTTTTTTTATTATTCCTGTTATGTGTTTTTCTTTGATAAATAACGAAAAGTGGTTAGATAGCATCGAGTAATAGTTTTGAGTCATCGTTACCATTGAGGTAAGACTCATTTAACCAATAGGTGCCTTGTTCGATCTCTTCCTGGTTGTTTGCACTTAATATCAGGTTGGCACCTAGCTCGTATTGAGCCTCAGAGTCGCCATTTAGCGCTGAACGCTCGAACAAAGCCTGAGCTCGTTCCTCGTCTTTCTCGCAGTGTTTGCCTTGCTGGCAAAGGGATGCCAGATACAGTTGTGCATAGCTATCATTGAACTTGTCACTGAGTTCTAGATAATATATTGCGTTATTATAATCACTTACGTTGAGATAATACTGATATAGGAGTTCCGCGATATCAGCATTGTTTGTGGATGAATCTTTTAGCACTGCTAAAAAATCGTCAGAAACAGAAGGACTTGCTAATTTATCCTCAATTTCATCGATAGTTAAATTAGTGGTATTGTTGGTCATAACTAGCTCAAATATTAAATTGAGATATAAACGTAACAGATCAAAAAAAGATAATAAAATAATGATACTTTTTGAAAACTGATATTAAATCAATATGCTAGTTTTTTCATTTTGTAATTTATTTGTGATTTCAGTTGCTTATTAAGTCAGAAAAATGCGGAGAAAATCACGGAAACCTAACTGTTTGCTGGTTTTTTGAACGATTGGGTTCTCTTCTGCATTGAAAAGGTGTTTTCTTGCAGAATTTTGTACACTAGCCTGACAATTACTCTCAATGACGAAAACATGACTATATCTACAGATATCTTGCACAAGGTTGCCCGGGTGGCCGGAGCCAAGAGCATTACTGACACCCAGCTTATCCAGCCATTGTGGGGGGGATACGGGGAACTGTTTCGAGCGACATTAAGCAATAGTCAATTTGAGTCGGTAATTGTTAAACATATCAAACTACCACAGCCTAAACACCACCCCCGGGGCTGGAATACCGAGTTATCCCATCAACGTAAGCTGAAGTCCTATCAAGTCGAAGTGAACTGGTATCAGGGGTATGCCAATGTTTGTTCTAAGCAGTGCCCTGTACCCAAAAGTCTTTATGTCGAGCAGTACGATAATGAGATACTCATTGTGCTTGAGGATCTGAAAACACTCGGCTTTAGTGAGGTTGTTAAAGAGGCGACACAGGTTCAGGTAGAGGCTTGTCTTCGTTGGTTGGCTTATTTTCATGCCCAACACCTTGCTCAGGAGCCTCGCGGGTTATGGCAAAGCGGTACCTACTGGCATTTGGAAACGCGCCCTGACGAGTTGGCGGCACTGGCTGATCTCCCGCTTAAGCAGGCGGCCGGTGAAATCGATCAAGCACTCAAAGACAGTTGTTTCCAAACCTTGGTGCATGGCGATGCCAAATTGGCGAACTTCTGTTTTACGCCCGAAGGTGACCATGTAGCTGCTGTCGACTTTCAGTATGTGGGTAAAGGGTGCGGCATGAAGGATGTTATTTTGTTTATTAGTAGCTGTATTCCTTTTGATGAGTGCGAAGATCGTGCTCCGAGCCTGCTTGATTACTATTTTTCTGAACTCCGACAAGCGGTTGCTGAGCTGAAGCCGCAACTCGACCCGGCGCAGATAGAGCGGGAGTGGCGACCGTTATATTGTATGGCCTGGGCGGACTTTCAACGCTTTGTCAAAGGCTGGTGCCCGGATCACTGGAAGATCAATATCTATACCGAAGGCCTGACGTGCCAGGCCTTGGCGCAACTGGGCTCCATTGAGGTAAATGATGAAACTGTCTAATTCACAGCTAGAAAAACTCTTGGCGTTGGCGACCGAGGCAGCGTTAACTGCCGGGCGATACATAGCTACCTTTGATCGGTCGCAGTTGAAAGTTGATCATAAGGTCGCGGGTAACAGCCTGAGCTCACAGGTTGTTACCCAGGTAGATCTTCATTGCCAGACATTGATCCTTGATGTCCTGCAATCGAGCATCGAGCAATATGATTTGGCTGTCCTCAGCGAGGAGAATGCCAGCGAGGACAATATTTCTGAACACCCTCGGCGACAAAAAGGTTATTTCTGGTGTATCGATCCGCTAGACGGCACATTGCCGTTCATTGAGGGCTCGGCGGGTTTTGCTGTTTCTATTGCCCTGGTGAGCCAATCGGGCGCTCCTGTTATCGGTGTGGTTCATAACCCGACCACGGGCGATACGTATCAGGCACTAGCTGCTGACGAGCCTGTACTGCTGAAAAATGGGTTACCCTGGCATCCAGTGACGCAGCATTGCTGTTTTACTTTGTATATTGATCGTAGTTTTGAGGGGGATGCCCGCTATCAGACCTGTGTTGAACACCTTGATAGCCTGATAAAGGCCAAGGGCTATGATGGGCTGAAGATCGTGAACAGCTGTGGCGCGGTGATGAATGCGATTGGTGTGTTTGAAAACCCTCCTGCGTGTTACCTCAAATTACCTAAGGCTCAGAAAGGTGGGGGAAGTCTTTGGGACTTCAGTGCAACAGCGGCTATAGCTCAGTCTTCGTCAGCATTTTGGGTAAGTGATATAAATGGTCAGGCTTTGGATCTAAATCGTAGCGATTCTAATTTCATGAACCACAAAGGTGTGTTATATCTCCATGGTATCGAAGGCGAGGCCTTTGTATCAGAAACAGACTGGATGACGGCAGGATGATGTTGGCACTATCTTAATGATTATCAACCTCAAACAATAAATAATTAAGTGAGTAGAATTATGCTAAAACTTTTTTCAGCCCCGATCCCTGAGCACCAGACAGTCATAGACAAAGCTGAGCTCGAAGCGCTCAAGACAAAAGCGTCGCTGTTAGATCAGCTAAAAGAAAACCAGCCTCTGGCAATTGCCCGCCAGATTGCAACCAATGCAGGCAATGTGAACAAGGCATCGGCTAAGCGTCTTGAAGCAATTAACCATAACTTTGAGCTGATTGAAGATTTTATCAATCAGTCGAGTGAGATAGAAAGCCTGTCCAATGACTCTTTCGATGCAGCCAGTCAAACGGCGGCAACAAGTACCCAGTCAATCAAACAGTTACGCAGCCTTTCCGAGAACATTAATAGCTCAAAAATCAGTATTAGCGAGTTCACCGAGTTGCTCTCCTCGCTAGATGGCAATAACAAGAATATTGGCCAGTTGGTTGAGTCGATTAAAGGCATCGCCGATCAGACCAACTTGCTGGCACTGAATGCGGCGATTGAAGCGGCCCGAGCCGGTGAGCATGGTCGTGGCTTTGCGGTGGTTGCTGACGAAGTCCGGTCCTTGGCTAATACGGCCAACCAGTCAGCAGATAAGATTAACAGTGAGATGAACACTATTATGGATATTTCGGCATCCATTATCAGCAAGCAAAAAGGGATGACTGACATCATCAATAGCAGTGTCGATCTTGCCGAGGTGACTCTGGAAGACATCGAGTCTCTGGTGGCGATGGCAAATCAGAGCAAGGGCGCGGTAGAAACTGTGATAGCCAGGGTACAGCAACAGTTGGTGAATTCGGCGACTATCCAGACCAACATGCAGCAACTGGTAGAAGAGACGCGAAGCGCAGCCGTTCTTTCGTCAACAAACCACGAACTGGGTGAATCCCTCACACAAGAGCTGGCGGTGTTGAAGTAAGCCTTGCTCGAGAGTCTTAGTTCACCAAAAACTTCAGAGCAGGCCTATGGTCTGCTTTATTTTTTATCCAGCACGGTGACTTCTGCTCCCTTCTCGGCAAGATAAAAAACAATGATTTCTGCAGGTGTCTTGCCTGTATTTTCGCCGAAGTGCGAGGTGTTCATTACCTCGACAATGGTATCACCTTCTTTGAGTTCCAAAACCTGCTCTGCTGTGGTTACTCTTAGCTCACCACTTAATAATATTCCGGCATTGATCACAGGGTGCTGGTGCCAAGGCAGCTTTTCACCGGGAGCAACGGTGATCTTCTTGATGGTAACTTCTGGCTGATTCAGCGTGTAGGCCGGAAGTGTTTGTCCGTCCCATGACTGCGTTGTCCTGGTTAGATCCTCGGATGTTGCTGACTGGGCTGCGATAGAAAATGCCAGTAGCCCGATAGCCAGTCCTTTTTTGTATAACATTGTTGTTCTCCTGTTTTGCTCAATACATGAATAGGCTCGCTTTCACCTTGGGCAAGTAAAGTCAGCCTGATGAGGTGACTTGGGTAATCAATTGTTAGCACACGCTTATTCATTTGGAAAAAGTATCTGCTCATCAATACTTTGCACCTGACTATCGAGCCAGTTTATAAAACAGGCTATTGCCTGATTGTCGCGGTGCCGGATCAGGTAGTAACCGGCATTGGCCGGAACCGGCTTGAAAGGCGAAACCAGTTTACCGGTCGCAAACTCTTCGTTGATCAGCGCACAGCGGGCCATTGCTATCCCGAGGCCTGCTTCGGCGGCAGCCATGGCCATATCGGTGCGGTTAAAGTAATGCCCGTGCTGGCTGTCGGCAGTGATATTCATTGTCTGGAACCAGTAGTGCCACTCAAAGTCCTGACGAGCTTCCCGCCATGGCATCGCATCATGCAGCAATGTTGCAGTTTCCCAACATGCCTTGTTGTTCCAGTCGAATTTGTCTCTGTAACCGGGGCTCATGACCGGTAGCAGATTCTCGCTGAGCAGCAGGGTCCCGTTTCTCGGCGGCTGGCGGCAATAGTCAATCACCAGATCAAAACTGGTGTCCTGGTGATCGACAAGGGCACCTTCGGCAAACGTCTGGATTTTGATGTCGGGATATTGTTGATAGAAATTCTGAAGTCTTGGTACTAGCCATTTAAAGGCAAAAGAAGGGGTAAGCTTGAGGCGAATCTCGCCTTCGGCTTCAGGTTGCTGAAGGCTTACCACGGTTTGATTAATATCATTCAGGCTCTGGCTTACTACTGCGTACAGCTGTTGTCCTTTTTCTGTCAGGCGAATACCTCGTGAATGTCTGTCAAATAAAGGAAAATTGAGCTGCTGTTCCAGCTGGCGGATCTGCTGGCTGACAGCGCCAGTTGTGATGTGCAGGTGTTCGGCGGCCTGGGTGAAGCTGCCGAAGCGGGCCGCAATATCAAAGGTTGCCAGACCGGCCAGGGTACTGCTTTTGATCGGTTGCATGAAAAGCTCTTCCGTCTGCTTTTAGTAAAACTAAACACTGCTGTTAAATATTATCGATTGTTATGTAAATGTAAATAACGCATTCTCCGTTCCATAAAGTCGCCAGTAAACTAGAGAGTCGTGAGATGGAAGTGATTGTATTGGGAAGTGGTGTTATTGGTTTAACGTCGGCGTGGTATCTGGCTCAGGCCGGTCATGATGTTACTGTGGTCGAAAGGCAGCCCAAGAGTGCGGAAGAAACCAGCTTTGCCAATGCCGGACAAATTTCCTATGGCTACTCCTCTCCGTGGGCAGCACCGGGGATCCCGGTAAAAGCCATGAAGTGGCTGTTACAAAAACATGCGCCGTTGAAAATCAAACCGTCGGTATCGCCGGAACTGTATTTATGGGCGACGAAAATGCTGGCTAACTGTAACCAGAAAAAATACCAGGTCAACAAAGCCAGGATGCTGCGGGTTGCCAACTATAGCCGTGAGTGCCTGTTGGAACTTCGTCAGCAGGAAGAATTGAGTTATGAGGGCCGACAGCAAGGAACATTGCAGGTGTTTCGCAATGAAGCCCAGATAGAAGCGGTCGCCAAAGATATTCAGGTACTGGCTGATAGCGGCACCCGCTATGAAGAGCTGAATGTGGAAGGCTGCATTGCGGTCGAGCCAGCACTGGCGAAGGTAAAAGACAAGCTGGTAGGCGGGTTGCGCCTGCCGGATGACGAGACCGGTGACTGTTACCTGTTCTGCCAGCAGCTGACAGAGCTTGCCAGGCTGGCAGGGGTAAAATTCATGTTTGATACGTCGGTGGAGCGCTTGAACCACAACAACGGCAATATCTCCTCGGTCACCACCAGTGCCGGAGAGCTCAGCGCGGATGCTTATGTGGTGGCAATGGGCAGCTATTCCACGTTGTTATTGTCGTCGCTTGGTATTGAGCTTCCGGTTTACCCGGTGAAGGGGTACTCGTTGACCATACCCGTGACAGATTCAACGGCAGCACCGCTATCTACCGTGATGGATGAAACCTATAAGGTGGCGATGACACGGTTTGAGGATCGAATCCGGGTAGCAGGTACCGCCGAGCTGGCAGGGTTTGATTTTAGTCTGACCAAGAAACGTCAAGAAACAATCGCGATGGTGATCCAGGATCTGTTTCCAGAAGGCGGAGATATCAGCCTGGCGGAGTTCTGGAGCGGTTTGCGACCAATGACACCGGACGGTACACCTGTGATTGGCAAGACGCCTTTTGCCAACCTTTTCACCAATACGGGTCACGGCACACTGGGGTGGACCATGGCATGTGGCTCGGGAAAAATGCTGGCAGATATTGTCAGTGGCCGCAATCCAGATATTGACCCAGACGGGCTGGATGTATTCCGTTACGCCTGATCAATCTGGGAAGCTATCAGCAGTTGCCTTTTTTTGCCTGCCCAGGCGGGCAGAAACTGCCATTTCCGTGGTTGCTGCTACTCTTGTTTTCGTCAGTTGTTGCTCTGATGTTTACGCCGTCAACTTCGCCCTCTACGTGGGTTAACTGGCAGCCGCCAAGAAACAGGGTAAACAGAATAACGCTAATAAGTGGGTAGTTTTTCATTGCTGCAGAATGGTCTGTGTTCAATTGTTCACGCGAGTATATGTGGTGTGGCCGAAGTGATTGTTAGGGAAAAGTCAGAGAAATGTCAGCAAGCCCAAATAATAGGCTGAATGTGTATTAAAATTTAACTACGAATAGTTTTTTCTATTGTTGCTAATCACTGACATCGCTCTGAATGAATAAGACATGGGTTCAGTTTGGTATTCAGTGCCGGGAGGCCGTAATGAAGCGGGTCTTTTACATTAGTGATGACCTAGACGATCTGGAGTTGGTGGAATATGAATTGGAGTTGAGCGGGATCAGCCCGCCACAAATACATGTTCTGACCGACAACGATACTGAGGTTGCCAGCCATCACCACCTTCACCCCGTGAAGTCTATTATGCGTAACGATATTATTCACTCGACGGAGATTGGAGCCGTTGTCGGTGTCTGTGCCGCTGCTATTGTATTGCTGGTTGCTTTTTTGTCTGGTGCAACAGAAACGGTAGGTTGGGTTCCGTTCGTTATGTTGGCCATTGTGATGCTCGGATTCATTACCTGGGAAGGCGGATTGTTCGGGATTCAGGAATTGCACTACCAGTTCCGCCGTTTCAAGCAGGTGTTGAAATCAGGCAAGCATGTTCTGATGGTCGATGTAGAGCCGAACCAGGAAATTACTCTGGCCAATGTGACCCTGGCCCATGACAAGTTAAAGCCAGCCGGCATAGGCAAGGCTCCACCGCACTGGTTGATAGCAACCCAGAATGGCTGGGCGAAAATGAAGAGAACGCTGCCGTAGTGATATGTCCTATGTTGTGCTCTAAACGCTGATTGCATAATAAATAGGGAGGCCTGCGAGCCTCCCTGTTTAGTTATCAACTATTCGTTAAAAAAGACTTCCCGTAGCTGGAATATGTAGTCGGCCTCGCTGGCCATCAGAATCACGAGAACCAAGAGTACCAGCGGTGGTAGGAAAATGGTGTAAACCAAGGCCAGCCGTTCCCATAGCATGTGCATAAATACACTGGCGATAAGGCCGGCTTTCAGCACCATAAACAGCAAGATCAGGCTCCAGCGTAGCAGTCCCTCTAGATGGTAAAAGTCGACCAGATAAGACAGGGTACTGAGCACAAATAACAGCCCCCATATTTTCAGATACAGGCTGATTGGATGTTGCTGCTTATGCTCGGTCGAACCAGGGTGTGCAGTGTCCATGTTCAAATCCTCCTACCACAAGTAGAAAAAGGCGAAGATGAAAACCCAGACCAAATCGACGAAATGCCAGTACAGGCCGGCAATTTCAACGATCTCGTAGTTGCCGCTGCGCTCGTAGTTTCCCCGCCATACCTTTGCGGCCACAATAAGCAGATAGAGAACGCCGATACTAACGTGAAGGCCGTGAAAACCGGTGATCATAAAAAAGCTTGCCCCGAACTGGGCTGCCCCTGACTCGTTACCCCACGGGCGCACACCTTCCTCTATCAGTTTGGTCCATTCGAATGCCTGCATACCGACAAAGCTGAGGCCGAACAGGGCGGTGATCACTACCAGCAGTGCCGTGAGGCGGCGTTTTCGTTGGTACCCGGCATTGACCGCCATCGCCATGGTGCCGCTGCTGGTGATCAGAATGAATGTCATGATCGCAATCAGGATCAGCGGAATCGACTGACCGCCTATGGTCAGGGCAAAGACTTCACTGGGAACCGGCCATGGGGTGGTGGTGGTCATTCTGACCGCCATATAGCCGGTCAGGAAACAGCCGAAGACAAAGATATCGCTCAGCAGGAACAGCCACATCATGGCTTTGTTGGATGAAATGCGAAATACAGCTTGGTCCGCAGAGTAGTCCGCAACGATGGATGCCCATTGGCCGGACTGTGTTGACGGGGAATCGGCCATACGTATTTACCTCTTATGTAAATCGCAACAGCCCCAATAAAAACAACCAGACAAAGAGTAAAAAATGCCAATACCGGGTGCAGAGGTTCAGTGACGGATAAAGGGAGTCACTGCGTCTGCGGACAGCGTGGTAAACCGCTATCGCCAGGGCTACCAGCCCACCCAGCACATGCAGTCCATGCAGGCCAGTTAACAGGTAGAAAAAACTGTTGGCCGGGTTGCCCCCGACACTGTAATTCAACGCAAGCAGGTGTTGCCATGCCCAAAGCTGAGCTCCAACAAAGCCCAACGTAAAAAATACCGCGAGGTTCAGCAAGGCGCGGCAGGCATGGATGGAGGGCAGCAGTGCTGCCTTGCGACAACTCAGGTGCATTGCTATACAGCTCATGACAAGCATAGCAGTGCTGATACTGAGCTGCCACGGTTCACCGAGTGGTTGCCA
Organism: Photobacterium alginatilyticum; assembly: GCF_009910675.1. Lineage (GTDB taxonomy): Bacteria > Pseudomonadota > Gammaproteobacteria > Enterobacterales > Vibrionaceae > Photobacterium > Photobacterium alginatilyticum. Next base: position 119,336 of record NZ_RSEJ01000011.1, read on the forward strand.
GTCATTGAGAGTCATCCGGATACGGTAGGCCACCGAGAATAAGAAAAACAGCATAGTGACCACGGCTATCAGGAGCCAGACTCCGGTGGAGGCAGAAGCATTTTCCATGGGGGGAAAGTACTTTCTGTCGGCGTCTGGGCTGAGGGTTACCTTGGCTTGATTTGGCTGGCCATTCTGCTCAAGGTTATTGTGTTCATGAGTATCGTCTTTGCGGCTATGGTGTTCAGGCTTCATCGCTGTCCCTCTTCAGATTATTTGGCGAGGAAAGATTTTCGTCGGCATCTGAGGTTTGTTGGCCAGGTTGCTGAGCTGGCGGAGCGTTCTGCGGAATATAGTCCTCGTCATGTCCCGGTACGCTAAAGTCATAGGCCCAGCGGTAGACAACTGGGAGTGATGAGCCCCAATTGCCGTGTCGGGGAGGCGTATCGGGTGTTTGCCACTCCAGTGAGGTAGCCTGCCAGGGGTTTCCCGTTGTCTGCTTGCCTTTCTTGTAGCTCCAGAACAGGTTGAAGATGAATATCAGCTGTGCGGCGCCGACAATCAGGGCGGCGATGGTAATGAAGGCATTGAGGCTCTGCGCCGATTCCGGAATAAAGCTGTAGCCATCATAGGCGTAGTATCGTCGCGGCATACCGAGGATCCCCAGATAGTGCATCGGGAAGTAGATGGCATAGGTACCGAGAAAAGTTACCCAGAAGTGCAGGTGGCCGAGGGGCTCATTGAGCATTCGTCCGGTGATCTTGGGATACCAGTGATATATCCCGCCAAAGATGACAAGAATAGGGGAGACACCCATTACCATATGAAAGTGGGCAATGACGAAGTAGGTATCTGATAAAGGGATGTCGACGATTACGTTGCCGAGGAACAGACCGGTCAATCCGCCGATGATAAAGCTGCTCATAAATGCCAGGGCAAACAGCATCGGTAAGCTTAGGTGGATATCACCTCGCCAGAGAGTAAACAGCCAGTTGTAGACCTTGATGGCGGTTGGAACGGCGATCACCAGGGTGGTAGTAGCAAAGAAGAAGCCAAAATACGGATTCATACCGCTGACATACATGTGGTGGGCCCAGACAATAAAGCTCAGAGCAGCAATTCCCAGTATGGCCCATACCATCATCTTGTAACCAAAGATATTTTTGCGTGCATGGATGCTGATCAAGTCGGAGACGATTCCGAAGGCCGGCAAGGCAACAATATAGACCTCGGGGTGACCAAAGAACCAGAACAGGTGCTGGAACAGGATTGGGCTGCCGCCGCCGTAGTCGGTCTGCTGGCCCATCGAGATTATAGCGGGCATGAAGAAGCTCGAGCCGAGCAGTTTATCGAACAGCATCATAATGGCGCTGACCAGCAGGGCAGGGAAGGCCAGCAATGCCATGATCGAAGCGGTAAAAATGCCCCAAACCGTTAGTGGCATCCGCAATAGTGTCATCCCTTCGGTACGGGCCTGCAGTACGGTAGTGACATAGTTCAGGCCTCCCATTGTTGCCGCGACGATAAAGACTGCCAGTGAGATCAGCATCAGCACAATTCCCCAGTCGGTACCGGGAGTGCCGGGCATAATGGCCTGGGGCGGGTAGAGCGTCCAGCCTGCACCTGTCGGTCCTCCGGTAACGAAGAAGCTGGCGATAAGGATCAGCGATGCCAACAGATAAAACCAGAAGCTGAGCATATTGAGAAACGGAAACACCATATCACGGGCACCGATCATCAGCGGGATCAGGTAGTTGCCAAAGCCGCCAAGAAACAGAGCAGTAAGCAGGTAGACCACCATGATCATGCCGTGCAGGGTCATAGACTGGTAGTAAGTATTTACATCGATGAAGTCAAACTGACCGGGAAAGCCAAGCTGAAGGCGCATCAGCCAGGACAGGACCAGGGCGATCAGGCCCATGAAAATCGCGGTGAGCGAGTACTGGATAGCGATGACCTTGTGGTCTTGGCTCCAGACATACTTGGTCCAGAATGACTGGGGATGGTCATCCGAATCGCCGGTGTGTGAGGTGTTGTAATTGGACATGGTCCTTTTCCCCTTGTTCTTTTAGCGTTGGCTATGGGCTGGGCGATGGTTCCGATACCGCTTTGATATAGGCGATAATGGCTTCGACTTCCTGATCGTTAAACTGATAGACCGGCATGATGGCCGGATAGCCTTTGACGATTTCGGCTCCGGCATTGAGGATGGCGGTACGCAGGTAGGCATCGTCAACCACCACCTCGGCATCGTCAGACATCAACTCGGTTTTGCCATACAGGCCGAGCCAGGTGGGACCGACTCCGGGTTTGCCGTCCAGGCTGTGGCAGGCGATACAGCCGTTAACTTCAGATAAGGTTTTTCCCAGTTCGACCAGATTGGTGGTATCGCTGGTGGTTTGTGGTTGCTGACTGTCGGCGAAGGTTGGCTGGGATGCCAACCAGACCCCGAAACTGGCATCATCCTCGACAATTACCCGACCACGCATATTGAAATGCCCTATTCCGCATAGTTCGGCACAAAGAATATCGAAGGTGCCGCGCTGGGTCGGGGTAAACCAGAAATAGCTGACGGTACCGGGTACAAGATCCATCTTGGCGCGGAACTGCGGGACATTAAAGTTATGCAGGACATCTTTCGATCGGAGCAAAACTTTGAGCGAGGTGAACAGCGGCAGATGCAGCTCGGGGCCGATGATGATTCTGTCATCGGCCGAGGCCGGATCGTCAGGGTCGAGCCCCATAGGGTTGGTTGGGGAGATAAACTGAATACCAGTCTGACCCAGCTGATTGTCTTTACCGGGAAAACGAAAGCTCCACTTCCATTGTTCGCCGACCACCTCGAACGTTTGTGCTTCTTCGGGCACAGTGACGAATTTTCCGTAGACCACCAGTCCCGGAGCCAGCAGTGCAACAATCCCGACGGTAGTGAGGCCGATAAGCCACGCCTCGAGCTTTTTGCTTTCCGGTTGATAGGTCGACTTTCGCCCGGGCTTATGGCGGTAACGGATCACTATCCAGGCAATCAGCAGGTTGATAACAATAAAAAAAGCACCGGTAATGATGATGGTCAGTGTGAAGGCATCATCGATCTCGCCCCAGTTCGATGCAGCAGGCGTCAACCACCACGGACTGTAGTAGTGGAATGCAACGGAGGCAATGACAATCAGTATCAAGGCAATGGCAATAGCCATACAGAAAGCACCTTAAATCGTTACTGGTCCTGTCCTTGATAAATACAGCAGCAAAATGTTTTCCCGCGAAGGGCGCCCGAAATCAATGGTGTTAGCGTGCTCTGCCGAGCTGAATGAATATGGATATTTTATAGTAAATTAGCTTAGTGGAGGAATGTGGTGTCCGCGAGCTGATAACTGTTTTTCTACTGCGCTGCTACAAAACTGAGAATGATATACGTGTGGAAGCAAAGAATTGAAGTACTGCTGGATATCTATTAATAGAACACATGCTCTATTAAATCGAAAAAGGAAGTTATGCTTCTAAATTGTGCTGATATGGGCAATAAATTGCTTTTAGCGGGGGGCAATTTCGTGAGCTGACAACAGTTTTTATCGTCGTCTGCTTTGAGGCAAATGACTGACTGTTATAGTCAAGTTTATTACCTATTTTAAATCAATTGGATAGCAGGGTTCTGCCTAGCAAGTAGTACAGCAGGATTAATTAGGTAAGCAAGCTAGTCTGCTACCGCCTTGTTAGCGTAATGTGTACTTAAGGAAGGTATGAAATTGCGTATTAAGCTTTGTGACTGGACGATTGGCTCCCCACCTCAACAGCGCTCGAACTTGATTCGTCAACTTATCTCTTCTCTCTGCTGGGTTCTGTGTTTCTTGTTATTTCCGACAAAGGCCATAGCAAGTGATGTTGATCCTTATGTCGGGATATATAAGGCGGATATCGGCCTTATCCCCTATACCGTGATTAAAAAGCATGGGCAGCGTTATTTTGCACATGTGTCCCCGAGCTCGGTCGAGCTGGTGATTGATGAAACCGGTAAATTCAAAGCAAAGAATGCGAATATTGACATCTACGGTCAATTCAAAAAAAAGCAAGATGGACGATATCAACTAAAGGCGGTCAGTCTCTATGGGGTACGGCACGTCTACCGACGAGAAGTCTTAGACCCGCAGAGATATATTTCCGCCCTGTACAGTGACTCGCAAGCCTATAGTGAGTTCAGTCACCCCTCGAGTGAACAGTGTGCTGCCCCCTACCCAGATGCCCGAGTTGCCGGAGAGAAGTGGTTAAAGCGCTCGCCCCAAATGCAGTCTTTAGTTAGCAAAATAGAAGGCGGCCGTTTGGATTACGGAATGATAAATAGTTTGCTGATCCTCAAAGATGGCGAACTGGTATTCGAACGTTACTTCAACGGCTGGCAGGCGAGTGAACCCCATATGATGTTGTCAGTGAGCAAAAGTCTGACATCACTGCTGGTGGGGATGGCTGTTAAACAGGGGGCTATAAAAGATATCAACCAACCCGCTGTGAGTTATTTGCCAGACTATAAAATGTATTTCCAGGGAGATAGAAAGAGGCTTACTCTCAGGCACCTATTGACGATGTCTCCCAGCCTGTACTGGGACAACTGGTTGAGACATCAAGATAGCTCGCCCAATACTGCGGGCATCGAATTCAATGGTAATGATTCAGTTGCCTATGTGTTGTCGCAGCCACTAAGTACGACTAAAGGCAGTATTACCTACAGCGGACGAATGGTGAGTGTGATGGGGGAGATTCTCCGTGTTGCCAGCAAACAGCCATCTGTCAGCGAGTACGCCAGAAAAGGCCCTTTGTCGGCCCTGTGTTTTCAGAATGCTTTCTGGGTCAAGCAAAAAGATCAGCGTTCCAATGTGGCCGGCGGTGTCGTATTGCGGCCTCGTGATATGTTGAAGCTGGGGCAACTGGTGCTTAATGAAGGCGAATGGAACGGGAAGCAGCTATTTGATGCCGATTGGATTAACGAGTCGATGAAACCGGCCTCGTCATTCGAGGCCAACGGTAATAAATACAGCTATTTCTGGTGGAATTCGGCCTATTATCATCAAGGTAAAAAATATCCGGCCATCAAGGCCGTTGGTTATGGCGGGCAGGAGATAGCAATTGTCAAAGATCTTGATTTGGTCGTTGTAAAAACGGCCAACAGCTTTTTTTCGGGATCGTTAATAGACAAGATCATGACTGACGACGTGTTACCGACACTGGTGAAGTAATTACTCGTAGTCGCCATTGCTTTGGCAAAGCGAAAAGTGACGGCGGCAGTGAAATTACAGTTAACCTGTCATGAACAGTTTGATGCAACAGAGAACGTTCGCTATGTTTAAAAAATATTCTCGTAAAATCTGACTGTTAGGAGTGCTATGTGGCTGGAGCAAGTTTATTGGTCCTATTAGACGATATCGCGACTGTGCTTGATGATGTGGCGGTGATGAGTAAAGTTGCCGCCCGAAAGACGGCTGGCGTGTTAGGTGATGATCTTGCTTTGAATGCCCAGCAGGTTTCGGGCGTGAGGGCCGAAAGGGAGATACCGGTTGTCTGGGCTGTAGCCAAAGGATCACTTCGAAACAAGTTAATATTGGTTCCGGCGGCTTTGCTGATCAGCGCTTTTGCCCCGTGGCTGATCACCCCAATGCTGCTTGTTGGTGGCCTGTTTCTTTGCTACGAAGGATTTGAAAAAGTCGTCGAAAAAATGTTTCATTCCCCGCAGCTAAAAGAGTCCGAACTGCTAGATGGCTTGGATAAAGCCGACGATGTTGTTGAGTTTGAGAAGCAAAAGATTAAAGGCGCGATTAGGACGGACTTTGTCTTGTCGGCTGAGATTATTGTGATTGCGCTGGGTACGGTGCAGGAAGTGCCTATTGTTACCCAGGTACTGGTGATCAGCCTGATTGCCGTATTGATGACTATCGGTGTCTATGGGTTAGTGGCGGTTATCGTCAAACTCGATGACTTAGGGCTGTACCTGATTAAAAATAGCTATGTTGCATCTTTTAAACATGCGATTGGTAATGCATTAATCAACGCCGCGCCATATTTGATGAAGTTTTTAGCCGTGGTCGGCACCATAGCCATGTTCTTAGTCGGTGGCGGTATTGTTGTCCACAGTATCCCGAACTCTCATGCCTTAGTTCACCTACTTGTTGAGCGGGTTGACATGATCCCCGGCGGCCCACTCATGCTACCGGCTCTGGTTAATGCGGTAATAGGACTACTATCAGGTGCTCTCGTACTTGCCGGGATATCTTTCTTCAGCCGCGTAAAGGCAATGACGAAAGAGTAAATTAGGTCATTGGATAATTTGGTATTAACATGGCCAGATATGTTTAGCCTGATCTGATTGAGATTAAAATGAAAAACGCCTTACTTGCGATAGCCGTTAGCTCCTTTATGGGGCTATCGAGTTTCGGCGTCTCTGCCGATACTGTTCCCGTTGCCTTCCAAGACGTCCCAGAAGTGATGGCCGAGTTTGACTCAGCCAAAGAGTTTCGCAAGAAGGCGCTGACCTATGGCCGCCTGCCTCATCATAGTGAAATTGGCCGGGCATTTCCGACCTATGTCGCCGACGAGGCAGGAAAGCCGGTACTGGAAACCGAGAACGAGTTGTCTGATGCTGTGGTGATTGCCCGTAACCCTGATCCGGTGAGTGGTGCCGTGTTCAATGAGTGGTTGGTCCCTAAGGATAAATGGGAGACGACATACGGCAAGCTGCCAGAGTTCACCGAGTTTGAACCCTTCAAGCGGATCAAGACCATTAGGGCTATTCCAATTACCGAGGAAGTCCTCACCATGCTAGGTAGCGAGAACGGGGACACTGCCGTTATTGCGGTTGAATGGAATGATAAAGGAATGACTGTATACAAAGGTGGCTACTTAGCCGATGGCGGATACGGTATTGCTCCCGAAGAGATGGCGAAGACGTATGAGGAAGTTGAATAAAAGCCGCTGAATAAGGGCCTATTAAGGCGGTATTTGGCTGGGATGAGGTGCAACAACAGAAGTTGCACCGTCAAGAGTGGTCTGAGTGCAAGCCTATTCTGATTTTGTCTGATGGTGAGCCAATTGGCTCGTACCTGGTCAAGGAGAGCGAGGAACACCTGTATTTTGGGCGGTTCTTCTTGTTTCCGGAATGCCATGGCAGGGGGATTGGCAGTGCCATTCTGGCTGACGTAACTAAACATGCAGACCAGCAACAACTAACCTGCAGATTAGACTATTTGCAGGGTAACCGTGTTGGCCGCCTGTATGAACGCTATGGCTTTAAGAAAGTCAGTGAAAATGCACAGTTTATTTTTATGGAGCGAAAGCCGAGAGATGTAGTGTAAATACATTTTCGCCTTGCAGACAGAATGTCAACTTAACCTCAAAACAGCTGTTATTCTTCATTTACACACAATATCAGAGTTAATACACAATAGTTGCGCGTTATTATGGTGGCGGTAATGGGTTGAGTGAATCGGCTTAAGTAAGGAACACCATGAAACAGCTGGCCAAAGAACTATGGATTGTTGACGGAGACACGGTCTCTTTTTATTGCTGCCCTTTTACAACCCGGATGACGGTGATCCGGCTGCAAACGGGTGATCTTTGGCTTCACAGTCCTGTTCGTTATTCTCCGGAGCTTGCCGAGCAGTTGGCTGCCTTGGGGCGGGTCAAATACCTTATTGCCCCCAATCATCTGCATCATCTGTATTTGGGCCAGTGGTTAGAGCACTATCCTGATGCGCAGCTTTTTGGCACTGATGAGGTGATTTCCAAGCGCGAAGATCTACATTTCGATGCATCACTTAATCTGACCGAGCAATTTCATCCCCAGCTTGTCGAAAGCTGGCCCTGGCAAGATGAAATCGACCAGCGGTTGGTGAGTGGCTCACCACTGATGCAGGAGTGCGTTTTCTTCCATCGTGCAACAAACACTGTGATCGTGACTGATTTGATAGAGAACTTTCCTCCCGGACATTTCAAAGGCTGGCGCAAGTTATTGGCCAAAGGGGCCGGGATTATTGCACCTAACGGCAAAACGCCACTGGACTGGCGGCTTAGTTTTAAAAAGCCAGTGGTGAAAGTGCATGTTCAGTTGCTTCTTAATTGGCAGCCAGAGCGAATTATCATGGCGCATGGAGAAATAGTTGAGCATCAGGCTGTGTCGTTTCTGAAGCGTTCCTTCAAGTGGGTGGAATAAACTACCCTAATAAATATAAGCTGTTCCGGGCTTTTGCCTGAGTTATATGGCGACTTCTTCGGCGACTTCCTTTGACGACAGTAGCGCGCTAAATTCCTCTTCCGGTAGCGGCATGGAAAAGAGGCTTCCTTGTCCATAATCACAGCCTGCAGCAGCCAGTAGGGCACGCTGTTCATTGGTTTCAATCCCTTCAGCGACCACTTTCAAACCGAGTTTGTGCGCCATCACGATGATGGCTTCGCAAACGGCGAGGTCTTCAGAGCCAGCCTTGAGGCTACGGACAAAAGATTGGTCGATCTTGATATTGTCGACGTCGAATTTCTTGATGTAGGAGAGCGATGAGTAACCGGTGCCGAAGTCATCGAGTGATACTTCGATACCGGCATCACGAAACTCGAGTAATTTGTCTGTTACTGCCTTGCTGGCATCAAGCAATAGTCCTTCGGTAATTTCAATCGCGATTGCCTGCCCCGGCAGACCTAGCGAGCGGAGGTGATCGATCCAGCGTGAAATATCATTGCCCTTGTCACGAAACTGCAGCGGGGATTTGTTGATGCTGATCTGAAACTCTGGGTCATGCAAAGTTCGCCATCGGGCAGCTTGTTGGGCAGCCTGGTGGAAAACCCAGTCACCAAGTTCGATTACGATCCCGGTTTCTTCGGCAACCGGAATGAATTCCGCCGGACTGATCATGCCGAGTGTTGGATGGCACCAGCGGATCAGGGCCTCGGCCTTGGTCATGTTACCTGTGGTTAGCTCGACAATCGGCTGGTAGTACAGCTGCAATTGGCTGCTATTGAGTGCAAGGCGCAACTCATTGGCCAGTTGACGGCGGTACAGGGCCTTTTCCTGCATCGACGAAGTGAAGTAGCGGTAGCAGTTTCGTCCTTGCTCTTTGGCTGCATACATAGCCTGATCGGCATTTTTGAGCAGGGTATCGGCGTCAGTTCCGTCTTCCGGGTAGAGGGTAATACCAATACTCGGTGATATATAGATAGTTTCAACACCGATGGAAAACGGCACAGAGAATTGGCTGAGAATGGTTTGCGCCACCTGCTCGGCACCGTGGGCATCGTCCTGCTCGCTGAGTATGACTGTAAACTCATCACCGCCAAGGCGCGATACGGTGTCCGTGTCGCGGACACAGCTCTGCAGGCGCTGCGCGGCATCAACCAGTAGCTGATCGCCAACGTTGTGGCCCAGGGTATCGTTGACTTCCTTGAAGTGGTCGAGATCAAGAAAAAGTAGTGCCATAGGACGGTTAGCCCGGTGTGCCTTTTTCTTTTCTTGCTCAAGCTGGTTAATAAACATATGGCGGTTTGGCAGGCCGGTCAAGGCATCGAAATTGGCCTGGGTCCAGATGATCTCGTCAGACTTTTTCTTGTCGGTAATGTCTGAGAACTGGGCAACACGCCGGTGGATAGTACCGTCAGCATTGGTAATAGAGTTCACTGTAAGCCAGGCTGTATATGTCTTCCCGCTTTTGTGGCGCTTTTGGATTTCTCCCTGCCAGTGACCATTGATACTCAGTGTGTGGAGCATGTTCTGGATAACATTGCTATCTTGTTTGCGCGACACCAGCAGTTTGGGGCTCTGGCCTTTGACGTCATCGAGCGAGTAGCCGGTTATTTCAGTAAAGGCCGGATTGGTAGTAATGATTTCGCCGTCGCTGTCGGTGACCACCATTGCCTCACTGCTGTTTTGGTAAACCATGGATGCCAGCTGCATTGACTCTTCTGCCAGCTTGCGCTCGGTAATATCGGTATGGGTACCACACATTCGCAGCGGTTTGCTGTCAGCGCCGAAATTAACGATTTTCGCGCAGTCGAGGATCCACTTGTAGTCCCCCTGCTTGGTGCGCATGCGGTATTCAGCTTTATGCTGAGAGGTACGCCCTTCAAGGTGATTATCCAAGGATTGTTGGGCGGCCTGCCTGTCCTCGGGATGAATGCGATTAAGCCATAGGGTTGAATCCAGTTTTATTTCTTCGAAGCTGTAGCCTAGCATTTCAGCCCAACGGGCATTTCGTTGTACGGTGTTGGCTTGAATATTCCAGTCCCAAAATCCGAGCTCGCTGCCGGCAAGGACAGAGGTTAGCTGCTCTTTTTGGGCAACAAGTTTGGCTTCGGCATGTTTGTTCTCTGAGGTATCTAGCATGCCAGCAATCGCGAATTGGACTTTTCCTTCGACCCGATAGCAGGCAATAGTCATGTGAACATAGACGATACCGCCATCTTTACGGATAAAGCGCTTATCAAGTGAATAACCATCTATTTTACCTGCCACCATTTGATCAAACTGGATCAGATCCAGCTGCAGGTCTTCAGGATAGCTAAGGTCGGCCCAGGTTAGGTGAAGAAGTTCTTCCTCTGTGTAACCGAGCATTTTGCATAGCCGGGGATTTACACGAAGCCAGTTTTTTTTCGGGTGAGTAATAGCTATTCCTATGTTGCCCAGATCAAACTGGGAGCGAAACAGGAATTCGCTTTCCCTAAGCGCCTCGGCGGTTTTGTCACGTTGTAATCGCCGGACAAACAACATCCCCATGGCTGCGGTGATCAGCGGATAAATGAGTAGTACCGGGAAGGTAATATCAGACAGCACTTTAAGTGCGATCGGCATGGGTAAGGTGAACATCAGTGCCAGCATGACACCATGGACTAAGATCCCGAATAAGTAGAGCTCGCGAGCGGTTAGCTCTGATAATGGCCGCCGCCGGTAATAGTGCCAGGCGATACCCAGGATACCTGAAGCCATGATAACCGTTACTCCGGTTACTGCCGCTTCGCCACCTTGGTAAAGCCGCAGGATAGCTGTCATCGACATCGCAATAACGGTGGGGATAGGCCCGAAGAAGAGCCCTGAAATCCCGAGCAGTACCGAGCGGGTATCAAAAATGATCCCAGGCGCGTACTCCCAGGGGGTGAACATAATAATAGTGCCGATAATCCCAAGGGCCAGACCCATGAAGAGTTTCCAAAGCAAATCAAAAGAGTCATGACTGCGGCGGGTTGCCATGTCGTAGATAAAGATCATGGCCAATAGCAAGGCAGCATTATGGGTTAGCGCGAGAAGACTGGCGTGATTCATGCCAAGGTAAGTCTCTTATCGATTGAATGTGGGAATGTGAATTGTTTGTTGTGCTTTTGTGTCGATACTAACACATTTTTGCATTGGTTGAATATAGCTCCTTTTAGTAGGGACTTCTCTTGGGTTCAGATCACATTTTGTTCGGTATAGGTATCGTATCAGTTGTTCAGCTAAATCGATTTAGCAATAATATGTACAATTTACATATCGGAGTAGAAACATGGCTAAAGTATGGGTAACAGGGGATGCAGTGGTCGATTTGATCCCTGAGGGAGAAGGGACGTACCTGAAGTGCCCGGGCGGAGCTCCGGCAAACGTTGCGGTGGGTGTCGCCCGCCTCGGTGGTGACAGTGCTTTTTTTGGCCGGGTCGGCCTTGATCCGTTAGGACGTTTTATGAAACAGGTACTCAGCGACGAAGGCGTCGGTACCGAGCAGATGCATCTGGATGCCAATCAGCGTACCTCAACAGTGGTTGTCGATCTGGATGACGATGGCGAACGTAGCTTTACTTTCATGGTGAAACCCAGTGCCGATCAGTTTACGGTGCCGGAAGATGTACCTGCTTTTCAGCAAGGCGAATGGTTGCACGTCTGCTCAATCGCACTGGCAAACGAGCCTTCGCGCTCGACCACCCTCGGGGCAATGACTGCGATACGTGCCGCGGGCGGTTTTGTGTCGTTTGATCCTAATCTACGCGAAGAGGTATGGGCAAATCCACAAGAGCTGAAATCTGTGGTTCTTGAGGCTGTTGCACTGGCTGATGTGGTGAAGTTTTCTGATGATGAGCTGTTATTCATTACTGACAAAGACGATTTGCAGTCGGCGTTGGCTTGGTTGAACGCTAACTTTAATCTGCCGCTGGTAATTATCACCCAGGGCAAGAAGGGGGCGTTGGTGGTGCAGGCGGAGTGTCAGCAACGGGTGGCAGGACGGCCTGTTAGTCCGGTTGATACCACCGGGGCCGGGGATGCTTTTGTTGGCGGCTTGTTGGCAGGTTTGGCGGCGAGTGATGACTGGCAGCAGGCAGATAAGCTGCTTGATATTATCAGGCAGGCGAATGCTTGCGGTGCGCTTGCCACAACGGCGAAAGGTGCGATGACAGCCTTGCCGACGGCCGAACAATTGGCGGCATATCTTGCTGGCTAGAATGCTGGCCGATATTGAGTAATCAAAAGGCAGCCTTGTGGCTGCCCTTATTTTTTCAGTGTTATCCCGATACGCAGGGATAAAAAAACCGGGCCTAAGCCCGGTTTGATGTTTCATTCAAAGTGTTCAGGATTAAGCTAGTGCTTCCATCTGACCTTTGATGATTTCAGAGTGAGTACCGAATACTGCCTGGAAGTTGTCACCCTTCTCGAACACACCTGCTGCACCCAGTGCTTTCAGACGTGCTGTGTCAACTTTAGAGCCATCGATTACTGTTACACGTAGACGTGTGATACAAGCTTCAAGGTCTTTGATGTTAGCTTTGCCGCCGAATGCTTCAGTGATTTCTTTAGCAAGGCCGTCAGAAGCTGTGTTGACTTCAGTCTTAGACTCTTCTTCGTCTTCACGACCTACAGTTTTCAGGTCAAGCGCTTTGATTAGCGTAACGAATACTAGGAAGTAGATAACTGCGTAGACAAGACCGATTACTGGTAGCAACCAACCGTTAGTTGACTGACCGAACAGTAGGGTAAAGTCGAACAGGCCGTGGCTGAAAGTAGTACCGTGCTTGATGCCTAGTAGAATCATTACTACGAAAGCAGAACCAGCTAGTAGTGCGTGAGCAACGTACAGGATTGGAGCTACGAACAGGAATGCAAACTCGATTGGTTCAGTAATACCTGTTAGGAACGAAGTCAGTGCAGCAGAACCTAGGATAGAAGCAACTTTTAGTTTGTTCTCAGGCTTAGCTGTTACGTACATTGCAAGACATGCTGCAGGTAGACCGAACATCTTGAACATGTAACCACCAGCCAGGTTACCCGCTGTTGCATCACCTGCTAGGTAGCGAGGGATTTCACCGCGAACAACTTCACCAGCAGCCGTTGTGAACTCACCAACTTCGTAGAAGAAAGGTGCGTTCCAGATGTGGTGCAGACCGAATGGAATTAGAGAACGCTCAACGATACCGTAGATACCGAACGCAACTTCTGGAGACTGGTAAGCAGCCCACTCAGAGAATGCTGCGATACCGGCACCGATTGGCTGCCAAACGATAGCAAGGATAGCCGCTACCACACACGCTGCCAGAGAGGTTACGATTGGAACGAAGCGTTTACCGCCGAAGAAGCCAAGGTAAGTTGGTAGCTTGATATCATGATATTTGTTGAAAAGTTGTGCGGCTACCAAGCCCATGATGACACCACCGAATACACCGGTATCTGTGCCTTCAGCAACAACACCCAGAACGCGAGTCATTGTTAGGTAACCAAGACCTGCAGCAAGAGCAGCTACACCGTCGTTCTTTGTAAAGCCCAGTGCAACACCGATGGCAAATAGCAATGCCATGTTGGCGAACACACCCAGACCGGCCTCGGTCATTACCTGTGCTACGATATCAGGTAGGAATTTAGCAACTTCTGAGTTACCACCGATACCTAGAAGGATACCTGCTGCTGGCATACATGCCACCGGCAGCATGAGGCTACGCCCCATTTTTTGCATAGTACTAAAAACGTTCATTTGAACCCCCATTCATTATGAACTTTTAAAACAATATTTTTAGATTAATAAAAATGCTTAATACGCTGAGTTAAACTATCTAGTGAGTGAGCTAGATAAATACTAAAGCGGTGTAACTTTAAGATACCAGCCATCTATACTATTAATAAGATAAGTTGGTTTCTTTATTCAATAACACGTCGTATGAATAGTCAGACTAATCTTCTTAATCCTACGTTGAGTTAATTTCTTTTAATCGGAATCTTTTTGTTTAACCGTTCCAATTGATGTAGCTAATCATAAGACAGGTTTTAAAATAATTACGAGTCGTGCGTCACACTGGGTGTAACATAGTGTAATTTATAGTTTCTTTAGGTAACGAAAAAAGCGACTTATGTAAGTTTAACGTTACTTTGATTAAGTTGGACGCTATAAAATTGACGCTGAATCACGAGAGTTTTTGATTTAAATTGTTGATAATTAAAGGATATTTTGTGCATGGAGAGTGCTTTTAGCCTGTTACATTGGTGTTGGGCCGAAGAGGTAGGCGAAACATTATTCAAATTGTGAGTTTTATAACAGGATACCAATGAAACATTGGGCATATAGATTTTGCTACATCTTTATATAACTGCTTTTTCCATTCTCGGAGAGTGGTTTATAGTGAGTCACATACTTTATTAAATACAAAGCCGGGCAGTAAGTAACGCACTTAGTAAATATACACCTTTATGCCGTGCTTTAAAATATAATAGTCTCGATAATCGCGTTAGATTATTAATAACCTGTTAGGCACCGGTATTTATATAGAGTTAAGTGCTGGAAACTTTCGTTTCGACGATTTCCAGCACGCTTTGACGAGGGTTGCGGCTTTTATTTAAAGCGGTCTATTATGCTTAACCAAGTGGCCAGAATGTCACGTCTTGCCATAACTGCGGTCTGTCGGAAATTAACTGAAGACGAGTTGCATCCTCTGGCGTGAATACTCGGGCCGACATTGCGTATTCTCCATTATTAATGAATATCTCTAATGAAGAGTGATCAGCCAATACCTGAAGTTCAACATCCTCACCTGTGTGCCAGATAATCTCACGGACCTGTTCGCCATCAGTAGAAAGAGTATGGGTGCGATCAAGCAGGATACGTTGAGTATCCGAGTCCAGGATGATATCGCAGTATTGTTCGCCATTATCCATCAGGCGTAATGTGTTCTGTCCGGTTTCTGGCCAAGCTATTGTAGTTGATAGTTCATAGCTCTTGGTGTCTAGGTGGATGATTTGGTAAACCGATGCTTCGGTAAAGCTGTATTGCTGCTTTTCCCCACGTAGAGCCTGTAGTTCACGCGCCGGACGCTGGAACATTTTTCCGCCTTCCCAGCTCAATTCCCGCAGGCAGGTTAGCTGGTGCAGCCAGCCATCTTGGTTGCTTGGCTGATCGGTTTCATCGGGTAATCCCATCCAGCCGATAAGCAAACGGCGCCCGTCTGGTGTTTCGGCTGTTTGAGGGGCATAGAAGTCAAAACCATAATCCAGGGTGGTGAAATCACCAAGGGTGAGGTGGCCGTCCTGATCCAAAGACGCTTTGATATAGCCGTTATGGTGCGGAACCTTGAAGTGCTCGCTGGAGGACTTGATTCCCTGAGGGCAGATAATCCCAGCAAGCTGGCCATTAAGTTCAAACAAATCCGGGCATTCCCACATGTAGCCGAACTGTCCTAGCTCATCGCCATACAGGCCTTGATATGACCAGTGATAAAGATCATCGGAACGATAGATGGCAAGACGGCCCTGCAGTTGATGATCAGCTGTCTGATGCTGAGCACCGAGCAACATCAGCCAATGGTCATTGTGCCGGACGATTTTGGGATCGCGGCAGTGGGGAGTCACAGAGGGCGGCAGGGTATCGATAACCGGCCCGTGCTTGGTGAAACGCAGCCCGTCGTGTGATGTCGCCAGACATTGGGTGGTGATCCTATCGCGCTGCTCGCCGATACGGACATTACCGGTATAGAACAACATCAGCTCGTCGCCGTTGCTGACAGCATGGCCGGAAAATACACCATGGCTATCAAACCAATCTGACGGACACAGGGCAACGCGCTGGGTTGTCCAGTTAATCAGATCGGTGCTGGTAACGTGAGCCCAGTATTTATCTTTATGGTCGCAGGCAAACGGGTATAACTGATAGAAAAGGTGATACTCGCCTTGATGATAGATAAAGCCGTTAGGATCGTTGAGCAGTCCCTGAGGTGGCGCAATATGCCAGCTAGGGCGGTGGATGGATGTAGTTAGCTCCTGAACGCCAAGTAGCTGCTTGCGTTGGTTGGCTTCTATCCATTGACCGAGCTGCTGCCATTCATGCGTATCGAGAGGATGCTCTGGTTGCCAGGAGAGTTGAGATAGCTGGGTATTAAACGGCAGTTTGGCGGCAGCCGAAGAGCGTAGCGCTGGATTAGCAAGCTCAAGGATTACCTGCTCTTCGACACGAAGGGCTCGAAGTAAATTTTCGTTACCACCGCAAGCGGTGATCAGTTCAGTCAGTGTCATGGATGATAGCCTTAAATTGTTAGCACGAGGCCGCACCAACAATATACAGATTTTTAAATTTTCGGGAACGTTCCAAAAATAGACCAGAATCAACGTTGAGGCAAGTCGTGGCCGCAGGAATTGTAAGACTCAACGAAAAAGTGTGCGGAGGATCGAGTTAATGTTAGCGAGAAGCGGAGCTGTGCAGGCAGGGGAAACAGAGCTGCTTAGCAGCTCTGACGCGGTATCCAGTCAAAGCCAAGCACCAGCTTGGCGACCTGGCTTCGGCCTTGTTCGATGATTTCCAGTAGCATTTTGGCGGCATTATTGCCTGCGGGCTCAAAGGCATAGGCGAATGTCGACAGGCCCGGCGTCACCACTGAAGCCATTTCGTCATTACCGACACCGACAACCTTGATGTCCTTGCCCGGCTTGAGGCCTGCCGCGGCAATGGCCTGGATCGCACCGATGGCAATTCGGTCCGTGGCGCAGAAAACACCATCTGGTCGCTGGTTTTCTGCCAGTAACCGGGCCATCTCTTCACGACCGGAATCAATCGAAAATTGCCCTTGAGTATGAAACTGAGGTGGCGTTAAACCTAAATAATTCAATGCATTAGAAAATCCATCATAGCGCTGGCGATCAACAGCGATATCATCGCCTTTGACCCCGAGAAAGCCAACTGAACGGCAACCTGCTTGATGAAGTTGTTCGGCAGCACAATAGCCAACCCGGTAATCGTCGTGGATCACGCTCGGGATATTGAAGCCAGAGCCGTCCTGGCCGATCAGTACCACTGGGGCCTTCGAGCGCTTGATCGCGGTGATCAGCGCATCGTCGATATGGGTGGCGAACATCACTATTCCTTCAACCCGTTTTTGATTGAAGAGTTCGATGTACTGAATTTCTTTGCCAGCCTCCAGGGCACTGTTCGCCAGCAGTACGTGCTTGCCTGCCAGCTCGAATGCCTTGCTCAGGCCATCAACACCCTGCGAGACGGCATTGGAGGCAACACGGGGAACGATAATACCTATCAGATTGGTTTTATTGGATTTTAAATCTTTCGCCACTTGGTTGACGACGTAGCCGCATTCTTCGATCGCGCGGCGCACTTTGATTTTGGTCGCTTCTTTTACGCCATATTCGTCATTGATGACTCGTGAAACCGTGGACTTAGACACCCCGGCAAGACGTGCGACATCGTGTAGGCTCGCCATAGATACTCCTTTGTTTCGGCCATGATCATCCAGGTTCGGGATAGTTTGCAAATAGGATCCGGTTTTTACCCCGAATTGAGTGACTGTGATCACAATATATTGTCCATGTTCGCCCTTTTAGCCGATCATGCTCACACAAGAAAATTAGGGCCTTGACGATATTTGAGACATCAATAAAACTTGATTTCGGTAACGTTCCCGAAAATCAAAAATACTGCACCACCCAAGCAGTATCGGGATGGGAATGTTGCTGATGCAAACCACATGAGTGCTTGACCTAAGATTAGGGTTAAGATGAATTAAAACGTTCTGAGCGTGAATCCTGTTCGCGGAGGTATAGAGATGGACTTTCCTGTCATTGCCCGACAATTAATCGAAAAACTGGGCGGAAAAGAGAATATTGCTGCTGCTGCACACTGCGCAACGCGTCTGCGTTTAGCGCTACATGATGAAAACAAAGCCGATCTCAAGGCCATCGATGATATCGATGGAGTGAAGGGACAGTTCAAGGTGGCGGGTCAAATCCAGATCATTTTTGGGTCCGGTATCGTCAACCAGGTCTATGCAGCAATGACAGAGCAGACCGGCCAGACAGAAATGTCGACCAAGGACGTCGCGTCTGCAGGGGCCGAAAAACAGAATGTCGTGCAGCGTGCCGTGAAAGGGTTGTCTGATATTTTCGTACCGATCATTCCGGCAATCGTTGCCGGTGGCCTGTTGATGGGTTTGTTCAACGTTCTGACCGCGACTGGCTTGTTTATCGACGGCAAGTCCTTGATTGATGCCTACCCGGGCATGGCCGATCTGGCCTCGATGATCAATACCTTTGCCAACGCGCCATTTGTTTATCTCCCTGTTCTGTTAGCGTTCTCGGCAAGTAAGAAATTTGGTGGCAACCCGTTCCTCGGCGCCGCACTGGGTATGTTGATGGTACACCCGGATCTACTCAATGGCTGGGGCTTTGGTGGTGCCAGCGTCAGCGGCGATATCCCGGTCTGGAACATCTTCGGTTTTGAAATCCAGAAAGTTGGCTACCAGGGTTCAGTACTGCCGGTACTGGTTTCTGCCTTCATTTTGGCAAAAGTAGAAAATGGTCTGCGTAAGGTGGTTCCGTCCGTATTGGATAACCTGTTGACGCCGATGCTGGCAATTTTCATTACTGGTTTCCTGACCTTCACTCTGGTTGGTCCTATTACCCGTGATGCCGGTTTCTTGTTAGGTGACGGCCTGAACTGGTTGTACGAATCGGCTGGTTTTATCGGCGGGGCACTGTTTGGCCTTGTCTACGCACCGTTTGTTATCACAGGCATGCACCACAGCTTCATCGCATTTGAAACCCAGCTGCTGGCAGATATTGCAGTAACTGGCGGTACCTTTATCTTCCCGATTGCTGCAATGTCTAACGTTGCACAGGGCGCGGCATGTCTGGCTTTCGGATTTACGACCAAGGATATTAAAGCGAAGGGGATTGCAATGCCGTCCGGTGTAACGGCGCTGCTGGGTATTACCGAGCCGGCAATGTTTGGTGTAAACCTGAAGTATCGTTATCCGTTCATTGCTGCCGTTATCGGTGCGGCATCGGCAAGTGCGTTCATTACCCTGTTTAAGGTGAAGGCGACAGCACTGGGTGCGGCTGGTCTGCCGGGGATCATCTCTATCAGTCCGGATAGTGTATGGTTCTATGTTGTCGGTATGGCTATTTCGTTTGCCATCGCCTTTAGCCTGACGCTGGTATTGGGTACGCGGGCAAAGTTTAAAGCAGCGGCAGCTGCGGCATAAAAGCCAGAAACATTGATGATATAGACGTAAAGAGCCGGCAGTTTGTCGGCTTTTTCATCTTTATCTCGTTGGCAACATTAATCCGGTTCGTCTTGTTTTGCCAGAGCCAGAAAGGCGGCCATCCCACTGATATCAAGGTAACCGTCGGCTTTTTTATGGGTTCTGAGAAACTGATAACCTGATACGGTTTTTAACAAGTTCTCGGCCTCGTCAGGGCTAATTTTCTTGTTGTTGATGTGCTCGTAGGCCGCATAGAGGGCTGGTTTGTCGACCACTTCGGCCTGACGGTATAAATAGCCACAGCCTGTCGCAAGCCATTCCAGCGAACAGTTGGCCTTCATGGCTATCTGATTGGCTTTGGCAAGACTTGGTTCGCTGCCCTTGAGGTATTTTCGCAGCAGCGCTTCGCTGATGTCGACCCGGCGGGCAAAGCCGCTGACACTCTCTTCACCGATTAATGATTTCAGGCGCTGCGCAAAAGACATAGTTCGTACTCCAGTTCGAGGCCCGAAGGTTATAGCATTGCGATACCCCTGAAACAAGCCTAGGATGATTGGCAGTCCAAAATGAAATAAGTATTAGATGGAGTTTGACCCGTATGGTGGCAAAAGTTGAATTAAGCCCGCAAGGTCCGCAATTTTCCGAGTTAGTACAAGGCTATTGGCGTTTGGCAGACTGGCAGATGAACCCGGCACAGCGACTTGACTTTCTTAAGCAGCATGTCGAGCTGGGGATCACGACGGTCGATCACGCTGATATTTATGGCAATTACAGCTGCGAGACGTTGTTTGGCGAGGCGCTGGCACTGGATCCGAGCATTCGTGACCAGATAGAGATCGTCACCAAGTGTGATATCAAGTTGTGTTCCGAACAGTTTCCTGGCCGAAAAATTAACCATTACGATACTAGCAAGGCACACATTGTTGAGTCGGTAAATAACTCTTTGTCACGGCTACAGGTCGAGAATATCGATGTGTTGCTGATCCATCGCCCTGATGTTCTGATGGATGCCGACGAGGTGGCCGAAGCCTTTGCCGAGCTTAAACAGCAGGGAAAGGTGATTCATTTTGGCGTTTCGAATTTCTCTCCGGCGCAATTTGATTTGCTGCAGTCTCGGCTGGATGCTCCGCTGGTAACCAATCAGGTCGAGATCAACCCGCTGAATTTTGAAGTGGCCCACGACGGCACGCTGGATCAACTGCAGATGAAGCGAACCAAGCCGATGGCGTGGTCATGCCTGGCTGGTGGCGATATCTTTTCTGGCCAGTCAGAGCAGCAGGTGCGGGTACGCAATGAGCTCGAATTAATCTGTGACGAGGTTGGGGCAGCCAGTATTGATCAGGTTGTTTATGCCTGGGTGCGTCGTTTGCCGTCAAAGCCATTACCGATTATTGGATCGGGGAAAATCGAGCGTGTTCAGGCCGCTATCGATGCGCTGGATATTGAGCTAAGTCGTGAGCAGTGGTTCCGTGTCTGGGCGGCATCGAAAGGTCATGGGGTGCCATAAGCCGCTTATTGCTATGGCATAGTGAATGGAGAGGAAGCTTAACTGCCTGAAAGGCAGTTAAGCTTGCCAAGCGAAAACGAAGGCTAATGAGGCCTTGTTTTTATCCAGCTTATTCCAGCACTGGTGATTTAAACCCTTCAGGTTTGAGCGTGATCACCGAGCATTGGATTTTATCCAGCATATATTCGGCGGTGTTTCCCATGACGAAGCCGGCAATTCCGGTTCTGCACACCGTTCCCATGATCACCAAATCAATATCATGGCTGTTGATATAATCCGGTAAAATTTTCTTCGCATCCCCTTCAAGCATGGTAATTTCAACCGATGTCTTGCTATCGGCATAGGGTTCCATCAAGGCTTCGAGACGTGATGCCCTGTCTTCGCGTAATTTTTTTGCGATCACGGCGATTTCCAAATCATCACAACGGTTCCATTCCCGTAAATATCCCTCACTTTCCAGTCGCCAGGCATGACACAGATAGAGAGTGGCCTGGTTCATGCTGGCAAACTCGAAAGCGTGCTGGAGAATTTGCTCATTAAGCTCAGTCAAATCGGTGCCCGTGACATCAATCGCCGCGACCACTTTTTTGATCTGCCGGGATTCGCGCAAAGGGTGGATGGTCCAGAGCGGAATATTTGATTCACGCATTAAATGGCGGGTTGAGGTACCCCATTGACATGCCGTTTCTTTGTGGTCGCGGTGGGCATCGATAACAATTAAGTCGCTGCCGGTCTTCTCAGCTCCTTTAATTATTTCAATGTAGGGAATACCGGTTGTAACGACGGCATCAAACTCAATATCCGGATATTGGGGGCTTAATGTCTCGATGTGCTCTTTAAGTTCTCGCTCGCACTGGTTAGTGGCATTATCGAGCAGGTTCAATGTTGATACCGAGTAGCGACTGAGATCTTGCATCTCTGCCAGCTTTTCGATCACGGCAAAAAGGGTAACACGGGCTTTCTTCTGGTTGGCAAAATGAAGCGCCTGATGGAATCCTGAGCCGAGAGGCTGTTTGGGTGCGAGCGGAATGAGTAGACGTCGGTATGTCATAACGGCCTCCATAAGTGGATGATAAGTAGCTTGGCATTATTAAGTTTTGCTGAATATGGCGGGCTCACCACTGAAAATTGTATCTTTTTCTTAAATGTAGCAGCAGTAAGTTGGTGTGGGGGCGTTTCTCGTTGACGAGACAAGAGAAGAAAAGCGAATAAAAAAGCCGCGTCAGCGGCCAATGAGTCAGAATGAACGTGTAAGATTTAATCGCGGGATACTCGTACCCGGTAATGGTAGTTCACTACAACCAGGCCCTGATATTCGATTTGGTCAGGAACTCGGGACAGCTCTCGCACCATGACATAACTGCTGTCAATTTTGATCGATCTGACATCAAGTCGTGATGGCGGCACCCGCAAGGTTCGGCTCAGGTCAAACGATCTCTGCTCAGTCACATCGGTCATTATGCGATGGCCTTCCTGGTAGGCATTGCTTTTTTGATCGACATACTCAGTTCTAAAAGTAGAGGTACCTGTTCTGAATTGATAATTTCCCAGTGTGACAAAGTGATCAGCAACGGACAGGGAGCTAAATAAGAGCAGGAAGGAGGTGGCTAGTAGTTTCTTCATTACATTGCTCCTCTACGCTAAGTGTTTGGACACAATAAGATTTAAATCAAACGGTAGCGAAAGCGTATCGGTAGGGTGATAAAGCGTTTGGTTAGGAATGACTGTATATTGATAATTTTAAGCTTGAAGGTAGGTTGTTGCAAACGCTAGGGGGGCATCTATATATCTCAAATCAATCGCTTAGGCTTTGTTTTCTCTTATGTGTTTGATTTGATGACGTGCGAAGAAAAGACGGCTAGGTGCCGCCTTTTATCGTGGTTAGATAAGATTAGATTTTGGTTACCGAGTAGGTGCTGCTGTTATCGAATAAGGTAATACGGTAGCGACCTTCTCCCTGGCGAACCGTAATATCGGCACCACCTTGCTCAAGGCTGCCGTCGGCACCGTTGTCACCGAAATTCCGGCTCCAGTCACCAAATACATCGAACTTGAAGCGCTCATCGTTGCTGCTGCCAAACGTGACATCTGCCTGCCAGGTATTGTCTGCAATCAATGTCATCTCAGTGCTTGTCCAGCCATTGTTGGTGCCCCGGACAGCAAAGCTAGGCTGGTTCGAAGCAAAGCCGCAGTCGTTCTGACAGTTTTCCGCGGTGATGACCACCGTCTTGTTGGTTAGTACGGATTCGATGCCGGTGCGTACTGAAATCACGCTACCTTCCTTGAACCAGCCTTTTGCACCGTCTTTCAACAATGCGGCGCGGTTAGCCAATTGTGGCAGTGGCGTACCGTTTAGGGTAACGGTTGCCTTGTCCGTTGCATTGATCAGGTAACGAACTTCGTTATTGCGGCTGCTTGATGCGCCGCTGAAGTTGCCACTTGCTGCACCTATGGTGATTTGAACCCCGTTGCTGACTGGTGTCTGGCTGATCAGCGTTTCACGTACCTGGTAGTGCGGTACGCTACCATCGTCATAGTAGGCGACAGTGCTGCCGTCATCCTCGTAGAGAGTGAAGCTGCTGGCTTCGCTGGACGGGAAGATTTTGGCAATCAGTTCGTTATGGGCAGATCCGTCTTTGCGGTGGCCGAACACATCCTTCGTCTGCTCATCGACATACATCATAGGAATAATGGCACCGGCACGGGCGTAGGCAGGCACACGGTTACGGTTTTCTGATGCAATCCACTGGTTCACGTTTGACAGGGTAAGTCCGTCGGCACTCTCGTACTTCTCGAACGTGTGGTAGTTATACCAGGTACCGGCCGGCAGGTAGACGTCACGAGTCTGTGCAAACTGGGTCGTCAGGTTGGCGACCAGAATGTCTTTACCGATCATTTTCTGATCAGCCAGACCGATGAGTTTGGTATCGTTCTGGTAGTAGAAAGGCATTGGTGCAATAACAGGTTCGCCGTACTGATAGGCGCGATGAGCCAGTGAATAATAGTACGGGATCAACTCGTAACGCTGGCGCAGGTTGCTCAGGTTGCCAGCCGTATTACCGATCATCGCCGGAGAGGTTTCGGTGATGATGCAGTCGCTGCCTGTTGCACCCGGCATACCGCAGTTATTGCCATGAGGTCGGAGCGGGATATCCAGCCAGGCCGCGTTGGCAAACCATAGGCTGTACATCTCATCTTCGTTGTAGCCGGTGCCCGGTGCAATAGCTGTGTCTCGTTTACCCTTGTCATCGGACTTGCGCCAGAAGCCGCCAATATCCGAACTGTAGTAGTCGATACCGGCAAAAGACATCTGCATTGCCGCGTTATAGTGCATGTTCATGTGATCGAGACGACCGCCGATATCCCCAGACCATAGTCCTGCCCCGAAGCGTTGTGAGCCCACGGTACCGGCACGTGCGATGGAATAGGGACGCTGCGGGTTCTGGCTGTGGTTACGGACGTAACCGTCATAGATAGACTTGCTCCACAACAGGTTGTGAACGTTGTTGTAGTTGGCGTGATTACCGATGCTATAGCAAGCGTAGGAGCGGTAATCTTCCGGTTCACCCAAGTCGGTCCAGTGGCCGAGAATACCCAGATCGGTAATGTTTGGCTTACGCACATTGTCATGCCACCAGGCCGCTGCTTTGGTGTTCGACCAGTCGATCATGCCACTGACACCAAACCAGTTATTGAACTCGGTGATATCGTCGGTACCGCAGTTTTTGGCAAAACCGCCCTGTGCCGCCATGCCGTTGTAGTTGGTACCGCCGTAGTTACCCTGCTTGGAGACGTAGGACTCTTCGATGGTGATAAGACCGATACCGTCATTTTTCAAGCTGGCGACCTTGCCTGCAGGGTTAGGGAAGGCCTGCTCGTCAAAGCGCAGATCACCCATCGGGTTGGCCGGGCTGTTGTTCTGCCAGGCGTGCTTGAAACCAAACCAGGCTACATCCAGTAGTGCACCGTCGACAGGGAAATTGTTTTGACGCAAGGTGTTGATAGTGTCGTCCAGTTCGGCCCAGTTGTCGTAGGAGAACTCGGATACCCACATACCCAGGGCTTTTTTCGGCGGAACAGGAGGTCGGCCTACCAGCTCCATGAAGTCGCTGCGCAGGTCGGGCAGATCAGCTCCGCTCAGATAATAGAGGTTGGTTTCGGCAGCATCCTTGTTGCGAATTTCCCACCATTCACGTGACAGGTTGAAGCTGTTTTTGAGTTTTGAATCAAGAAACAGGGCGTAGTTAATGTCGTTACCGACCGCATAAAGTACAGGGAATTGCAGACGGGGCGTTGTCGCACCGGCATACGCGCCGTCAGTATAGGTTACGCTACTGAAGGTGTTGCCTCTGTCGTCCGGCGTACCAAAACCGCCGGTCTGCAGCCATTCGCCGTTGATCTGGCCGCCATTGTTCGGATCGATAGGGGCAAAGGTCTGGCCCAGGCCGTACACCGAGTGCATGCCACGGTTTTGCACCGAGGCGCCTTTCCATGTCGCGTCGTAGATTGCCGGACAGACAGTCGCACTTTGCTTGTTGCTTTGGTGCAGCTCAACAATGCTGATACAGCCGTTGTCACTGTTAACACTGACACTCAGCTCTTTGGTGCTAAAACCGTTTGAGCTGGGGGAATACACCTGTGGCCCGGTATAGTCCTGTTTGAAGACCATAGCAGTATTGCGGATTGTCGTCGGGCCATTGGTGTTGCTGTGGTGGCGGAAGGAGATATGCAGCAAATCATCATCTAATACATTGATGACCGTACTGGCTGAACCGTAGTTGAGCACATAGGCTTCGGGGACGGCTGCGAGGCTGACCCCGGGTGCCAGCAGGCAAGATATCGCCAGGAGTTTTTTATTCATATAAAAATAATCCATATAGTTAACTGAGATTCATACGTATTCTCTATGCATTAGAGCTAATACTCCTCCTCCTTGGTACTCAGCCCCCTGCAACTAATTGCTATAACTTTGAGCTGTGAGGCATTCTGTAGGTGTCTTTTTGCTCTGTATGTCGGCGGTTTGTACGAATAACCTTCTAATAAGGCATGAAAATTTGAAGTTATGTAGTCGGCTTTCGTCCATATCGGGTGCTAAACATGGTTGACCAGAATGGGGAATAGGCAGTGTGGATGGATAAAAATGCAATCAAGTGCACCCGATAGGATAATGAGAGAATGCTCAATTATTTTGCACTCAACCCCACAAATTAAATGTGGAAATTGAGCTTTCATCTAAGCTTTGAGATGAAAATACTCAGTTGCATGACCGAGACACTATGCAACACAACGAGAGCAGTGTAAGCAAATGAGGTTGGCTATGGACAATGAAAAGTTGGCTGTACGATACTTGTGCTGGTTCTTTTCGACGATGACTATTGTGGTGTTACTGTCATTGTCGATGACAGCAAATGCTGAACCCAAGGCGTTGATAATGAAGCCTTTTGCTCAGCTAAGCGAACAAAGCAAGGAGTGTGCAGCCTGTCATAAAGATAAAAACCCGTCTATTTACGCCCAATGGGGCCGTTCAAAACACTATGGTGCCAATGTAGGTTGCTACGAGTGTCACCAGGCAGATCCTTCCGATAAAGATGCGATTAAACATGAAGGTTATAATATTGCCGTTATCGTTTCGCCAAAAGACTGTGGCCAGTGCCATAACCAGGAAGTGGATCAGTTCTCGAAAAGTCACCATGCCAAAGCAGGCCAGATTATCGGTTCGCTCGATAACTTCCTGGCAGAAGTGGTCGAAGGCGCACTGACCCTGAACGGTCAGTCTCCGGCCGCTGTTAACGGTTGTTGGCAGTGCCATGGTTCAGAAGTTAAAGTGTTGGAAAATGGCGATTTGGATCCGACAACCTGGCCGAATACCGGGATTGGCCGGATTAATCCCGATGGTTCAATTGGTGCCTGTACAGCCTGTCACCAGCGACATGAGTTCGATATGGTTCAGGCCCGCCGTCCCGAGGCATGTGGTAAGTGTCACCTTGGCCCCGATCATCCACAAAAAGAAGTCTATGACGAATCGAAGCACGGGATTAACTTCTACGCCCATGTCGATCGGATGAATCTCGATTCTGCGAAGTGGATTGTCGGTGAGGATTATGATGCTGCCCCTACCTGTGCGACCTGCCATATGTCTGCCACCCGGGAGCTACCGGTGACGCATGATGTCGGTGATCGTATTTCCTGGACCCTCCGCCCGGCTATTTCAGAGAAAATTGATGCCAAAGATATCGCGTTGGGTAAAGAAACCAAGAGCTGGCAAGCACGTCGGGCAGATATGCAAAACGTCTGCCAGGCCTGTCACACCAAGTCGATGATCGACAATTTCTACATCCAGTTCGATTCACTGGTTGAGCTCTACAATGACAAGTTTGCCCGTCCGGGTAAGGCGCTGATGACGACGTTGAGCAAGGAAGGGATGATAACCGATATCGGTTTTGATGAAGAAATTGAGTGGACCTGGTTCTATCTGTGGCACCACGAAGGTCGACGTGCCCGCCATGGTGCAGCGATGCAGGCGCCTGACTATGTTCAGTGGCATGGTATGTACGAAGTGGCAGAGCGTTTCTATATCGAAATGGTTCCGCAATATCTTGAAATTGTGGAAGAGGCCGAACATGGCGGCAACAAAGAGGGGGCAGAGCGCGCCCGTGCCGTACTGCAGGAAATTCTGGACAGGCCAGAGCATGCCTGGTTTAGCGGTAAAGAGCCGGATTCTGTGAAAGAAGCCCGTAAGAAAGCACAGGCTGAGTTTAAGGCCCGTTATCTGAGCGAAAGCAAGGAATAATCATCCGGGGAGGCCGGTTTATCCGGCCTGACTCCTAAGTGAGGAACGATGGGAGAAGAACTATCTCGGACGCAACGCTTGTGGCGATGGCTGAAAAAACCGCTGTTATGGGGAATACCGATTGGTATTTTCCTGGTTGTATTGGCCATAGGTGCATTTCAGGGTGTGATGGTTGCGTCCAATCAGAATGCATTCTGTTTTAGCTGCCACCTCAGTATGGATACGATTGTCCAGGAATATAAGGCCTCGCCCCATTATGTCAGTGATGATGAAGTCTTGGCGACATGTGCCGATTGCCATGTTCCTCATGGTTTTATCGACAAGATGAAAGTCAAAATTGCTGCCACGGCTGATATTTATCACATGATAAAGGGCACCATAACCAAGGAGAATTTTGAAGAACACAGGCCCAGGCTGGCCAAAATGGTTTGGGACGACATGGTGGCCAATGACTCCGAGGCTTGCCGACATTGTCATGTAGGTGACAACTTCGATTTGAGCAAGCAACCTCAGCGAGCCAGGCTCAATCATGAGTTAATGGAGAGCCGGGGGGAAACCTGTATTAATTGCCATACCGGGATTGCCCATAAACGGATAGCTATCGAGTAACGAAGGCTGCGCCATGTGCGCAGCCTTTTTATTTGAGGTAGTTTGAGTTATTTGTGCCAAATTATGACCCTCGCCAAACTCGAAGGGACAAATGTCCTCGTTGCACTGGGGAGGGTTTTCTTACAATATCGCCAAGCAAAAATACTTTAGAAGGATAACAGGATGGACTTTGTAGCTTGGTTCGATATTAATAATACCTTAGTGAATATACCCATCGGCGGTGGTTACGCGATGTCGTGGATTGAAGCGGTGGGTACGGTATTTGGTTTGCTGTGTATTTGGTATGCAAGCCAGGAAAAAACGATCAACTATGTATTTGGTCTGATCAACGTTACCTTGTTTGCGATTATTTTCTATCAGATCCAGCTGTACGGGATCCTGCTTCTTCAGTTTTTCTTCTTCTGCGCCAACCTGTACGGCTGGTACGCCTGGACAAGGCCGACGTCGGACTCTGGCGATATGCTGGAAGTGCGTTGGCTGAGCAAGCAAAAGCTGGCAGTAACCGCTGCAATCAGCGTGGTGGCGATTGGTTTGATGACAATCTATATCGATCCGTTCTTCTTTGCCCTGGCCAACATTACCGTTGATGGTCTGAACCTGTTTGGTGCCGATTTGGCACGTCCGACACTTGAGCCGGACGCATTCCCGTTCTGGGATGCGACGATGACAGTACTGTCTGTAGTGGCGCAAATCCTGATGACCCGCAAGTATGTGGAAAACTGGATGCTTTGGGTCGTGATCAACGTGATCAGTGTCGGTATCTATGCCGCGCAGGGTGTATATGCACTGTCGATTGAGTACGCAATCCTGCTATTTATTGCAGCTAACGGTACTCGTGCGTGGATGAAAACGGCCAAGCAAAATCAGGCCAAGCAGCTTATCACCGAGAAAGAGGCAGTAGCATGAGTAAACAGCCTCATATCGCAGTCAGTGCCGAGCAGGTGTCTGAAAAAGTCATCGTATGTGGCGAGCCGGATCGGGTGAATCGTATCGCGGCCTTGCTTGAAAAAGCCGAGTTGCTGGCTGATAACCGTGAGTACCGGGTGATGAGCGGGCTCTACCAGGGCCAGAGGATCACTGTGTGCAGTACCGGTATTGGCGCGCCGTCAGCCATTATTGCCCTTGAAGAGCTGGCCCAGTGCGGAGCCAGGTATATGGTTCGGGTTGGCTCGGCCGGTGCTCTGCAGGCTAATATTGGTCTTGGTGAGTTGATAGTCGCAGAAGCGGCGGTTCGAGACGAAGGGGGCTCTAAGGCTTATGTGGCCAGCGAGTTTCCGGCGGTTGCCAGTCACCAGCTGGTATCTGGAATGGATGCTTATCTTAAACAACAGCGATACCCTTCCCATGCCGGTGTCGTCAGATCACACGACAGTTTCTATACCGATGGTGAAGAGGAGCTGTGCCAGTACTGGAACAAGCACGGGGTGTTGGGAGCCGATATGGAAACTTCGGCACTGTTTACCGTAGGGCGACTGCGCGGGCTTCAGGTCGCATCGATTCTGAATAATGTTGTTTTGTATCAGCAGGATGTTCAGGATGGTGTTAATCAGTATGTCAGTGCCGATGACATTATGATGGCTGGCGAAAACATGGCGGCCAAAGCGGCTCTCTACGCGCTCACAATCCGGCCCTAGTGATAAACTAGCTATTGGAATGTAATGAAACGAAGCCCGGCTGATGCTGGGCTTTATGTGATCTGCGTTGTTATGAGATTCTTGTGCTACATGCAAGCTTTCGCTAGGATTTGATGACTTTCAGGCTGCTGCTTTTGTCTTATGCAACTAAAACCTTACCAAACAGGCCGATTTACCCAACACCTGAATACCTTGTATCAAGAGTTCCGTCAGGCCTTTTACCAGTGTCAGCTCCACAGCAGGTATTATCAGGCTGGTGAGGAGATTTTGCGTCAGGGACAGGTCGTCGATCATTTATACCTGGCTTCGGTCGGTCGGGTCTCGATGAATATCTCCGCTGTAAATGGCCGTCGTTTTCAGCTTGGCGAGGTTGATTGTGATTATCATGTCTTTGGTGAAATGGAGCTGTTTACCGATACTTCATGCCAGTGGAATGTCGTTGCCGAGGAACAGCTTGAAGTTGATGTGATCTGCCTGAAGTCGGTGGCTGACCTGTTGCTTGCTCGTCCTGAGTTTACCTTGTTCTTTGCCAGCGCGCTGGCCAATGATTACCAGGACTCACTGGATATCTACACCTACCGCCTGTTACACCCGATTACCTATAATATTGCTTATGATCTGTGGCATAGGCATCAGGAAAGCGTGATGTTGGGAGCCTTTGACAAGGCAGGCCAGGAAGCCGAGCGGTTCGGGACCTCGAGCCGGGTTTACCGACGTGCCGTGAAGGAGCTGATTGACAAGGGGCTGGTGGTTAAAGACGGTGCTGAAATTCAGGTTGTGGATTTGGATGCATTGAAAGTCTTTATCGATCAATTTGAGTAGCTCATCTCCGGCTCAGCCTTAACGACTTTATTAACAGGCGTTGCTCATGAGCAGCGCCTTTTTCTTTTTTAAGTAAAATTCATGAATATCTGGCTGTATTTTGTACAACGCATTTTATGGTGTTCAGATTTCAATATTGATAATTGCTTTCTCCAAAACGGCTCAAATATCCCTCCGAAGCCCGTATTTCCGTTGTTTTTATTCCTTGTGGGCTGTTTGGATATTCTTTCGCTTTCTATTCATATAGATGAATAAATAGACAGGAATACAAAGTGAGATATTGGTCACTTTATTGGTGCAACAAATAGTGGAGCATTCACGCATTATTTGAAATACATCACCAAAGAGTACGTTTCATGTCTTACTTGCATTTTATTTTGGGCCTCGCTGTTGTGGCCGTATTAGCATTGGTTGTCAGCAAAGACAGAAAGAGCATCAAGGTTCGTTATATCATTCAGTTGCTTGTCATTGAGCTGGGGCTTGCATATTTCCTTCTTGGTTCAACCGCCGGTACTGGTATTGTCACGAAATTTTCAGATGGCTTTAAAAGCCTGATGGCTTTTGCCGCGGAAGGCACTAACTTTGTCTTTAGCGGGCTAGTGAATGTCGGCCAGTTTGACTTCTTCATGCATGTGCTTATGCCGATCGTATTTATTTCGGCACTGATCGGTATTCTTCAGCATATTAAGGTGCTGCCGGTTGTGATTCAGTTTATTGGTTTGGTGCTTTCTAAAGTAAATGGTATGGGCAAGCTGGAATCTTTCAACGCCATTAGTGCCTTGATGGTTGGCCAGTCGGAAAACTTTATTACCTACAAAGATATTCTGAGCAAGATGTCAGAGCGTCGTATGTACACATTGGCGGCAACGGCAATGTCTACGGTGTCGATGTCAATTGTTGGCTCTTACATGCAGTTGATTGAGCCAAAATACGTGGTTGCGGCTCTGATCCTTAATATGTTTAGCACCTTTATTATTCTGTCGATGATTAACCCTTATGATCATCATGCAGAAATGGACTTTGATGAATTGGTTAAAAGCGGCGGCGAAGAGAAACTGACGTTCTTCGAAATGCTGGGTGAATATATCCTGACCGGTTTTAAGGTGGCCGTGATCGTCGCAGCGATGCTGATTGGCTTTATTTCCCTGATTGCCATGGTGAACCAAGCCTTCACCTGGGCATTTGGAATCAGTTTTCAGGATACGATTGGCTACCTGTTCTATCCGGTCGCATGGCTGATGGGCATCCCTGCTGATGAAGCATTGCAAGCTGGCAGCATTATGGCAACCAAGCTGGTTTCTAACGAGTTCGTTGCAATGATGGCACTGCAGGACAAGATGGCGGGTCTGTCGGCTCAAACCGTGGGCACCTTGTCTATTTTCCTGGTTTCTTTTGCCAACTTCAGCTCTATCGGCATCATTGCCGGTGCGGTTAAAGGGGTAAACGAAGAGAAGGGTAACATGGTGGCACGCTTTGGCCTGCGTCTGCTATATGGTTCAACGTTGGTCAGTGTATTGTCAGCAATGATTGCCAATGTGATGATCAGCTAAACGCTTTGCTAGTTAATGATCCTACGCTCGCTCAAGATGATGCGAGCGTAGGACTCAGGGTTGGCAGCTCTGCCAACCCTCACCAGATTCTAGGCAACTAGTTTTTTCTTTCCTGATGACTTTTGTGTTTGGCCTGATCGTTGGCTGGCTTGCTGTTGGAGCTATGACGCCCTTTGTTCTGCTTGCTTTTGGGCACGTAATTCAAAATCGATACAGGGACTTCTTTTCTTGGTACAAACCCCTCAATTTCTTTTCGGGTGATCAGATGTCCGAGGCGACTTTCGATCATGCAAAGGTTTTTAAAGTCATCTTTCGAAACAAGCGAGATTGCCTCACCAGACGCTCCGGCTCGGCCGGTACGGCCAATACGATGGACGTAGTCATCCGCAGGATATGGCAAGTCATAGTTAATAACGCGCTGTAGATTATCGATATCAATACCGCGAGCGGCCACACCTGTTGCCACGAGTAAGTTAAGCTTACCCGATTTAAAATCAGCCAGAAGTTTTGTACGCACTTCCTGGCTCCGGCCGCTGTGGAACGACTCGGCTTTGATACCGCGCTTTTCGAGCTGGCTGACCAGCTTTGCGGCACCATGCTTGGTCTCGATAAAGATAAGCGCCTGCTCCCACTGGTTCTCTTTGATCAGATGGCTCAGCAAGGCTGATTTTTTGTCTTTGTCGACCGTGACCAGCCACTGGTCGATTTTTGGCTTGGCCGAGCTATCTGGCGTTACCGAAATCTCGAGCGGGTTATTGATGGCCGTTTTGGCCAGGATACGAACCTGTTTGGATAGCGTGGCAGAGAACAACAAGTTTTGACGCTCAAGCGGCAAGCGCTCAACAATCTTGTTGATATCGTCGATAAAGCCCATGTCGAGCATACGATCGGCTTCATCCAGCACCAGCACATCAAGTTCGTCAAAGTGCACCGCACGCTGGCTGTACATATCCAGTAGCCTGCCCGGCGTTGCAACCAGGATATCGACACCTTCTATCAGCTGTTGTTTCTGCTGCTTTGAATCTACGCCACCGTACATAGCCAGCGAAGAGAGCGAAAGGTGTTTACTGTACTGGGCAATATTTTCCTCAACCTGCACTGCCAGTTCTCGGGTGGGCACAAGGATCAATGCGCGAATACGCTTGCGACGAACCTGGCGCTGCTCTTCACTCAGCATTTGGATGATCGGCAGTACAAAACTAGCGGTTTTGCCTGTACCCGTCTGGGCCGCTGCCAGAAGGTCCTTGCCCGTCATGATGACAGGAATTGCTTTCTCTTGAATAGGCGTAGGTGTCTTGTAGCCGAGTTCGGTTACAGCTTTTACAATCGGATCGCTTAATCCAAGCTTGGAGAATGGCATGTTGAATCTCAGGTAGATGATTAATAAACGCTGTTATTGCGGGAGGCGATAACAGAGGGATAAACGTGCGCATTCTAACATTTGTAACGGTTGACCTGTAGCCGCATTTACAGTCGTTACATGGCTGAATAATAGAGGCGTGTATTACGTAACGAGAGCGGGGTATCTTTGAGGTGCTTGTTGATTTTTTGCAACAGGCGCTTTTTGGTGATCGGTTTGGTCAGGTGATCTTCCATCGTAAGCGTAATGGTTGTTGCCACATCTTCCCCGTATTCGCCGGTCAGCGCGACGATAGGGGTGGAGGGGGAAATCTTGCGGATTTCTTTTGTGGCTTCGAACCCGTCCATAACCGGCATCCGAATATCCATCAGGATGAAGTCAATCTGTTCTGCCATGACTGTCTCGACAGCTTTTTTGCCGTTTTCAGCCTGGAAGCAAATGATGCCTTCATTTTCGAGGTAGCCTTTGATCAGCAAACGATTTACCAGCATGTCGTCAACAACCAGCACTTTTTTTCCAATCAGGTTACCCAAGGGTTTAAGCTGACCATTTTCGATAATATGCTGAAGGCTGATCAGCAGTTCCTCTTCCCGACTGTCGATGACGCCTTGAATAAGGTTATCTGCCCCTTCGTAAGACTGGGCTGTCGAACCATTATTAGTACAGCTGATAATGGGAGTAATTTGGGCGATGGAGCCGAGTTCTCCGCAGCGAATAGATTTGATCGCATTGGCTGACTGCCGAGTAATATCTTCATCAATAAAGACAAAATCAAAATGCCGAAATGACAGTATGTGCATCATTTCTTTTATCGATTCGACTTTGGTGATCTTGATATTCAGCTCGTACAGCAATACCGTTAGTTTCAGGCTTGATGAAAACTCACCGACCAATAAGCAATATTTCCCCTTTAGTGCCCGTTTGAAGCGTTGAACGGTCTCTCTATCGTAGGTCGAGTTTATGATCGGAAAACTAAGGGTAAACTCGGTAAATTTCCCAGCCTCGGAGCGGCATGAGATATTGCCGCCAAACGCTGTCATTACACGTTGGCAGTATGCCAGACCCAGACCATTGCCATTGTTCTTACCTGAGGTGTACATTTCATCGAAAATATAGGGAAGTCGGGACGCATTTATTCCGGGGCCAGTATCGGTAAAGATGACTTTATTATGACGCTCCCCCGTACTTAGCCTGATGCTTATCTTCATTTCAGGGAATTCGGATATGTAATGTAAGCTATTGTTAAGTAGGTTAAAAATAATGAAGCTATAAAGGGTATCATCGCCTTTGAAAATGAAGTCAGTGTGCGGATCCAGTGAGATAAGATGCTTTGAGCTGGCATGCTCAAAATTGTAGTCATTGAGGGATTGCCTTATTAGCTCACGGGCAGAAAAGAGTCGGAACGAATCTGGGCTGATCCTGCCGCCCTGAAGTTCGTTCAGTATGACTTCAATAAACTTAGAACCAAGCTGAACGGCACTTTTTACCTCACAGATATTTTGGTAGAGGGTCTTCATCTCCGATGACGCATAGGGGACTAGGGATGAGGTGTCGAGGTCAAACAGGTCGGCATCAATTCGTTCAAAATGGTATTGAATTTTTGATAATGGGTTCTTCATTTCATGAGCAATAGAGCCAGCGAGTAACTGGGATTTGCGTATTTCATCCTCGGCATAAATAAACTTGTTTGATTGCTCGAGCACAAGCTGAAGGGCACTAATTTCTTCCTGACTGAAAATGCCACCCTCATTCTTTTTCGAAACCATGAATAAGTGAGTAATGACATCATCGTTAAAAATAGGCAGTACGAGAGCTGAGTCATTCTCAGCCATGCTATTTCTTATCTTGGTTAGTTTTTCTATGTCTGACGAGTGATATTCAATGAAATAGTCAAGCTCATCTTTTAGTATGGCTTCATTATGAGATTCAAGATAGTTAGCCAGTTCAGATTGTGATGAGTTAATACCAACCTTAATTATTTGGCCCGTATTCGAGTTGAGAATGTCCTTGACTTTATTTAGCGCTATATCACTTGACTGTTTAAAGTCATTTACCAGGCTATGAATATCGTTGACAGTATTGCTTGGTGAACCATATATGAAACGGTTTATATACCGCTGAAAAGCAGCCAAACTGTTTTTCCAAGAAATACCACTGATAATTATCCAGCATCCAATCAGGATAAAATGATACTCACTAGGATCCGTGTGTGTTAGCATCACTATTGGTGAGAGGTATAGCAAAATATTGAGCAAGTAGCTAATACTTAAGTGAGTAATATATCTGAGGCTATAAAATCTATCATTAAATATGGCATAGCCGACAAGAACTTGTTCGAAAATTGAAAGAGCAGGTGGTATCCAGGTCGCTGAATAGTCGTTTGAGATACTTGGTATTATAATATGGCATATCAGTGTGGACACCATAAAGATAGACATACCAAACATCATATAGTTGCTTTTTGTTTTATTTATTTTTATCTGGCTTTTTCTATATAGGTAAAAATTCCTGAAAGTTAGAATAAGAAGGATAAAACCAAAAATAAAAAGTTCATTAGATGCCTTGCCAAGTGTTATTGTAAAATGTCCGGTGGACGCAATAACTACATCGACAATTGTTAACTCTGGGTATAAGAACATTATCAACGAAACAATAATGCCAAATGTAAATGTATATGACTGATGTCTTTTTAATGGTTTATTAGCTCTTACTAGTAGACATGAAAATAAGAAAGTAAAGTTTGCTGATAAAAGTGAAGAAATGTTTGCTATCAAACCCACTTCTTTGGCGATTACCGAATCAAAATAAGATAAAAATTCCGACTGGAAAAAAGCGTTAGAAATAACCCAGATATTGATGAAAAGTAGATACAAGGAGTAGGTGTGGAAAATTGATTTTTTTACTTTTATTTCATTCTTAGATAAGAAGAGCAAATAGTAAGAAAGCCATATTGAAATTAGTATTGTTGAAATAATTAAAATGGAAAATTGCAGTCTGGAGAAAGAGGCTAAAGTGAGTTTAATAAGTTCATAAGTCATTATTACATTACCATCTTACTAGCAGCCAATGAAATCCATGTCAATATTGCTTTTTGCTATATGAATATAATTTTATATCTTATTGATTTTTTTCGCAATGATGATAGTCACCAAGATGCACTTAGGTGATAAATCCTGCCCGTTATGTAGGTGGGCTCACATTTCTCTACTGTTGGTACTGTTTCTCGTCACTCTCGATATTTTGTGTGATCATGTATTTTTGCTCTCCATATATGATTATCTTTCTGCTGTCAACCTGTAATATGTGACAGGTTTCTATTGAGTAATCCATTGATATCTTATTGGTATTATTGGAGGACAAGAAATGAACCTAATATTCAAGCAACAGTCTTTTGAGTCAATACCAAAGCCGGATTATATGAGGCTTCTAGAGTTAAGATATGATGTATTTAGAAAGAGGCTAAAATGGGATTTACCTACGGAAGGAAATTTAGAATCAGACCAATATGACACACCGGATGCTTCTTATGTTTATATCGAAGATGATCTGGGAAATATACTAGGGTGTGGCAGGCTAATACCAACAACGAAAAGCTATATGCTTAAGGAAATATTTCCAGAACTGCTTGGTAACCAGATGGCAGTAGAATCGAGCCATGTATATGAATTAAGCCGATTTTGTATTAATAAGAATACATCACAAAGTAACTGTACACTGAGTTACTCGACGCAGTTTCTGTTCAAGGCGTTATATCTCCATGCTGTAGAGAATGATATATCTGAGTACCTGACAGTTTCGACATTACCGATTGAACGTATGCTAAAAAGAACAGGTATCCCCTTTCAGCGAGCAGGTGATCAGAAAGTTCATCGGCTTGGTGATACAAAATCTGTCACCTTGTCGATTAAAATAAATGATGAGCTTAGACAAGCAGTTATGAAAGATTACGATTATCATTAGAATGAATCGGTTCAATTTATTAATAATTAAACCGAAATAAATAATATTAAAACTCAAACTGTATTAGTAAGGGGTATTGGGAAATATCGTCCCTGATAATATCCCTTTTGATATCGCTTGATACTTGTTTGAAGCGCCAAGTTTGTTACAGGCATTCTGTAAATGAAAAGTAACTGTTCTCTCCGAACAACTTAATATTTTAGATATTTCCCAGACGCTTTTCCCTTCGGTAGCCCATGTCAATGTTTCGGTTTCTCTTTTAGTTAAATTGCAAGTATCAGTTTTTTTAGTAACAGTTGCATCATCGATCTTATCATGTAGGTAGGGGATAACAGTTTGAACTAGGCTGGCAGCATAAAAAAATAGATTTTGATTAGTATCGTTTGTTTCATTTAAAGAGAAGCTTATTGTCCCTGTTTTTCCTATAGAACTGTGAATAGGAATGGTGAAGCTGGGGGGCATTGTTCTTAGTTTTCTATCTGAAATATAATTGAAGTAATAGTGGTTTTTCCTTGGGTTATGAACATTTCCCCATAATGCTGGAATACGATTTGATTGACAGTAATTGATGATCAGCTTGTGAATAGCATTGTCTCTAATTTTCTTTTTGTTCTCTTCACAGAAATTGGTCAATTTTATCTCTTCTATCTTGGTCATCGATATCGGGTTCGAACAGGTAAAAAAAAATAGTCAAAACCAATTAAGCCTGTAATCTCGCTAAGTGTTGCGGTCAAGTCTGCATCAGATTTTGCTGTATGGATACAGCTTCTTAAATTTGAAATGTCATACATAATAATTCCTCTTACAACGCGCCTTAGGCGCAAATGATTAACTCATCATACTCAACTGGTTGCTATTCTTTTGTATGGATAATATTTCTATGAGATGTATTTATAAACCTGTAACGCGATAAGGGTGATAGGGTTATCAGTGAGATTTTTCCGCACATTTATTCCTTATTTTTTGCTCATCATTTGCATCTTTACTCGAGGCTGTCGCAAATCAGCTACTGTCCGCCGTTACCGGACATTCTTTTCTTGTATTGAGCATTAGGCTTCATCAAAAGAGAGCGAGTCTGCGCTCTGGCATCCTTATGTGTTTGTCTGGGAAGGCACAATCAATGAGTGAGAAGAAGAATCATTATTCGGGCTTTGGTCTGTTCAAGCATGCATTGAGTTTTCATGAGCACTGGCAGCGGGTATGGCGCAATCCTCAGCCTAAACCGTTTTATGATGTCGTGATTATCGGTGGTGGCGGGCATGGACTGGCCACGGCGTATTACCTGGCCATAGTGCACGGCATTACTAATGTGGCGGTTGTGGAAAAGGGGTACCTGGGCGGAGGGAATACGGCCCGCAATACCACAATTGTCCGGTCAAACTATCTCTGGGATGAAGCGGCCCATCTGTACGAACATTCGCTAAAGCTATGGGAGGGACTGTCACAGGATCTCAATTACAATTTGATGTTTAGCCAGCGAGGTGTGTTGAATCTTGGTCATACCTTGCAGGATATGCGGGATATCGAACGTCGGGTTAATGCCAACCGGCTTAATGGTATCGATGGAGAAGTGCTCGATACCGCCGCGGTTCAGTCCTTGGTGCCGTTGCTGGATTGCTCTCCCAATGCCCGTTATCCGGTGCTGGGCGCGAGTTGGCAGCCTCGGGCAGGTACGGCACGGCATGATGCTGTCGCATGGGGTTTTGCCCGCGCGGCTGACAAGTTGGGCGTGGATTTGATTCAGCAAAGTGAAGTAACAGGGATCCGGGTGAGTAATGGCCGAGTACAGGGAGTCGAGACCAAGAACGGTTTTATCGGCGCAGCCAAGGTGGGGTGCGTAGCCGCGGGGAATTCCGGCGAGATCGCCAAAATGGTCAGCATGACTTTGCCTATCGAGTCACACCCGTTGCAGGCCATGGTATCTGAGCCGCTCAAACCTTGTTTGGATACGGTGGTAATGTCTAATCATGTCCACGGTTATATCAGCCAGTCGGACAAAGGCGACATGGTGATTGGAGCCGGTATCGACAGCTATCTGGGCTACGGCCAACGAGGGTCCTTTCCGGTTATCGAGCACACCATTGCCGCCATTATCGAAATGTTCCCCTTCCTCAGCCGGATTCGGCTCAATCGTCACTGGGGCGGTATTGTCGACATTTGTCCGGATGCCTGTCCTATCATCAGCCCGGCAGCCATTGATGGGCTGTATTTTAACTGCGGGTGGGGAACGGGGGGCTTTAAGGCAACCCCGGGCTCCGGCCATGTCTTTGCCGACACCATCGCCAATGACCGGCCGCATCCGTTGGCACAACCTTTTAGTCTCGACCGTTTTGTTAGCGGCCATCTGATCGATGAACACGGCGCAGCCGGTGTAGCGCATTAAGGTATTTACTTACCTTGAAGTCGCCTGGCTGAGGAGAGCCCTATGTTGAATATCTACTGTCCTTACTGCGAAGAATACCGTGAGGAAGAAGAGTTTACCTATGCCGGAGAAGCGCATATTGTGCGCCCGCCGGACCCGGACTGCGTGAGTGACGAAGAGTGGGGGCGATATCTGTTCCATCGCAACAACATCAAGGGCAATCACCGGGAAATGTGGTTTCATGCCACTGGCTGTCGGCTCTTTTTCAACGTGATCCGCAACACGGTGAGCTATGACATTGAGCAGGTATATAAACTGACAGATACGCCACCCGATATCAGGGAGGACAAGCACAAATGACCCAGCCTAATCGCTTGTCTGCAGGAGGACGGATTGATCGTCGTAAATCATTGACGTTCTCGTTTAATGGTAAAACCTACTCAGGTTATCAGGGAGATACCCTGGCCTCAGCGCTGATAGCCAACGGCATTGATGTAATAGGGCGAAGCTATAAATACAGTCGTCCGCGCGGCATTCTCGGTTCGGGAGCCGAAGAGCCCAATGCTATCCTCCAGATCGGCAGCTCGCCTGCCACGACGATCCCTAATTTGCGTGCGACACAAGTTGAGTTATATGACGGACTGGTTGCCACCAGTGTCAGTGGCTGGCCGGATATCGAGCGGGATATGAAATCGGCCCTGGGCAAAGTCGGTGGCGGGTTGATGCCGGTTGGCTTCTATTACAAAACCTTTATGTATCCCGAGTCGATGTGGATGACGTATGAGAAATATATCCGTAAGGCTGCCGGACTGGGCAAGATTCCGCAGGCACGGGATCCGGATCGCTATGACAAAATGCACCACCATTGTGATGTCATGATCGTCGGTGGTGGTCCTGCAGGCCTGATGGCGGCAAGAAAATTGGTTGGTAGTGGGCTCAGGGTGCTGCTCGCCGATGAACAGCAGGAAATGGGAGGATGTCTGCTTGGCAACAAACAGGGCATCGACGGGAAACCTGCCGAAGGCTGGCTGGCGGAAACTCTGGGTTTGCTAGATAACGATCCGGATATTACTTTGTTGCCGCGCAGCACGGTATTTGGCTACTACGATCAGAACTTTCTTGGCATTGTTGAGCGTCGAACCGATCATCTAGGCGAGTATCAATCGGGTGCCCGCCAGCGATTGCACCGGGTGCGGGCACGTGAAGTGCTGTTGGCGACAGGGGCGATTGAACGCCCGCTGGTGTTTGGCAATAACGATGTACCTGGCTGTATGCTTGCCTCTGCGATATCAACTTATATCAATCGTTATGGCGTGATCCCGGGGCAAAAATTGGTTGTGATGACAGCCAATGACTCAGGCTATCAGGCTGCGCTGGACTGGCATGCTGCCGGTCGTGAGGTGGTTGCGATTGTTGATACGCGCTCAAATAGCTCAGGGAAATACCCTGAACGGGCTAAAGCCGCCGGGATAGAGATATTCCACGGCCATGCCGTTATCAATGTGCGTGGTCATAAGCGGGTAAGTGCGGTTGAAATTGCGAAGCTTAAACACAATCTCAGCCAGGTTAGTCGAATTGATACCTGCCTGCTGAGTTGTGATACGGTAGCCAGTTCGGGCGGATGGAGCCCGAGTCTGCACCTGTCTTGTCATACTGGCAGCCGTCCGGTGTGGCGAGGTGACATTGCCGGTTTTGTTCCGGGCAATCCCGATTTGCTCTATGCAGGCGGGATCCAGGGACGTTATCAGTTATCGGAAGTGCTCGACGATGGCTGCAAAGCCGCGCAGGCCGTCGCCGACCGTCTACAGGTTTCGCTCATGTCGACGCCATTTTTAGACCACCCAGAGCCGCCAGAGTTGCCGGAAGTTACAGACCCCGACGAAGCCGCGCCTATGGCGATTTACCATATCCCTCATCACTTCCCGACAAGTCGGGCTCCCAAGCAGTTCGTCGATTTTCAAAATGATGTCACTGCCGCCGGTATCGAGCTGGCGGTTCGGGAAGGTTTCGAATCGATCGAGCATGTAAAACGCTATACCGCGCTGGGTTTTGGTACCGATCAGGGTAAAACCGGGAATATCAACGGAATGGCAATTGCCGCCAGGGCTTTGGGCCAGTCGATACCTGAAACTGGCACGACGATATTTCGCCCTATGTATACGCCGGTAACCTTCGCGACGCTGGCCGGACGGGATGCCGGGCACTTGTTCGATCCGGCGCGTTTTACTGCTATGCATCGCTGGCACCTGGAACATGGTGCCGAGTTTGAGAATGTCGGGCAGTGGAAACGCCCTTGGTTCTACCGCCGGGGCAACGAGACGCAGCTGGAGGCGCTGAACAGGGAGTGTCTGGCAACCCGTAACAGTGTCGGGATCCTCGATGCGTCGACGTTGGGCAAAATTGATATTCAGGGGCCGGATGCTCGCGAATTTCTCAATCGAATCTATACCAATGGCTGGAATCAGCTGGCACCGGGTTGCTGCCGCTATGGGGTGATGTGCAAAGAAGACGGGATGATTTTTGATGATGGTGTGACGTCTTGTATCGATGATAACCATTTTCTGATGACCACCACGACAGGCGGGGCTGCAGGTGTATTGCGCTGGCTGGAACTCTGGCACCAGACTGAATGGCCGGAGCTGGACC
Organism: Photobacterium alginatilyticum; assembly: GCF_009910675.1. Classification (GTDB taxonomy): domain Bacteria; phylum Pseudomonadota; class Gammaproteobacteria; order Enterobacterales; family Vibrionaceae; genus Photobacterium; species Photobacterium alginatilyticum. The sequence goes on from NZ_RSEJ01000011.1 coordinate 162,004, forward strand.
TGTATATGACCGGCGTGACGGATCACTGGGCCACCATGACGATTGGTGGGCCGAACAGTCGCTCTGTGTTGCAGAAACTGATGCCCGAAGCCGATCTCTCGGACGCCGCTTTCCCTTATATGACTTGGCAGTCGCACTGTATTGTGGGTGTCGATGCGCGTATTTTCCGGATCAGTTTTACCGGTGAGCTGTCGTTTGAAGTCAATGTAAATGCTAACTTTGGCCTGTATCTATGGGAACAGATCATAGCGGCGGGGGAAGAGTTTAATATCACCCCCTATGGCACGGAAACCATGCATATTCTTCGTGCTGAAAAGGGCTTCATTATCGCCGGTCAGGATACCGATGGTTCGGTCACGCCGCAGGATATGAACATGGCGTGGATCTGCGGCAAGAAAAAAACGTTCAGTTTTATTGGCCGCCGCTCATGGCAGCGTAAAGATACCCGCCGCTCTGATCGCAAGCAGCTGGTCGGCCTTCAATGCACGGAGCCTGATGTGGTGATCCCCGAAGGTGCCCAGGCTGTGAATGATCCCGATGAGCCTGTGCCGATGACTATGGTTGGTCATGTTAGCTCAAGCTATTACAGCGCGGTGCTGGGGCACTCAATTGCACTGGGCCTGATCAAGGGCGGATTGAGCCGAGTAGGCGAATCGGTATTCTTCCCTCTGGCAGACGGCCGGGTATTGCAAGCCGAAATTACCGGTGGGGTGTTTTACGACCCTGACGGTAAGCGTCAGTCGGTGATCTCGGCACCCGCAACACAGCCATATCATCCGCCCGAAAATACCCGTTACGAGTCTGCGCTTTATCATGCCGAAAGGTACTATGCAGAAAGGGGCCATGCACAAAGGGAGAACAGAGAAACAGCTTCGAAACCAAACGTAGTGCTGCATGAACGAAAAGGTTTGGCGCAGCATATATTGCGTGGGGGAGCTAGCCCATCCGAAGAAGAGAATGAGGCGTTCTATGACGACGCTGAAACCGTTCTCGGGTTGCCTCTGCCACGACAACCCTGCTCATCGATTGTCGGTGAAAAGATGCAGATCTGGTGGTTATCGCCTAATGAGTGGCTGATTTTGTCATCCGAAGACTTCTCGGTGGAAGCGAGGTTACGCCATCAGTTGTCGGGACATTTCTCCGTTGTCGATGTCAGTGGCGGGCAGTGTGTCATTGAAGTGTCAGGGCTGCAGGCACAAGCAGTACTGAGAAAATCCACTTCTTATGATGTCGATGCTCGTTCACTGCCCGTTGGTAAATGTGTCGGTACCTTGCTTGCAAAAGCGCAGGTGGTGCTAAGGCGTTGTGGTGACAATGAATTTGACGTTATTGTCCGGCGCAGCTTTGCCGATTACCTCTGGCTGTGGTTGCAGGATGCGAGTGAAGAGTATGACCTGACTATCGAGTAGCCTGATTCTCGAATAGCCCGCGACGTTTTTGGTTTCATCCATGTCGTAGATTGGAAATTCAAATTTTCAATAACAGTCACATTTAAGGGGTATACCACCGCTAAGGGGACGAGGGCAAAGCCATGACCAAGTATGATAATCGATTACTGCAAGCTCGCGCCGGAGTGGCGCGCCATGACACCAGCGTTGAACAGTCACATCGTCGCGTGCCGATCAATCTGCGCCAGTCGGGTCCCACACCCGTAGAAATGCTGATATCGACCCGGGTAAGGAAATCACCGTACTGGCATCTTTCGGTAGAAGCAGGATGCTGGCGGGCAACGGTGTATAACCGTATTTATCATCCTCGTGGTTATGTACGGCCGGAAGACGGCGGCGCGATGGTGGAATACGACTCACTGGTCAACGATGTCACGATGTGGAATGTCGCCGTAGAGCGCCAGATCCAGGTGAAGGGTCCGGATGCCGAAGCCTTTGTTAACTATGTGATCACCCGTGATGCCTCCAAGATCAAACCGATGCATGGCAAGTATGTGATCCTATGCAATGACGAAGGCGGTATTCTCAATGATCCTGTCTTGCTCCGTCTTGCCGAGGACGAGTTCTGGTTCTCCATCTCGGATAGCGATCTCGAAATGTGGCTGCGGGGGATCAATATCGCCAAGCAATACGATGTCTCCATTGCCGAAATCGACGTGGCGCCGGTTCAGATCCAGGGACCGAAGTCAGAAGCGCTGATGGTGGATTTGTTTGGTGAGGACATCAAAAGTATTCCTTACTACGGCCTGATGGAAGCTGAAATTGCGGGGTGCGATGTGGTCATTTCGCAAACCGGCTTTACCGGCGAGAGGGGATACGAAATTTACTGTCGCAATGTAACCGAAGACGCCGAGAAGCTGTGGTATGCCGTGTTGGATGCAGGGAAAGCCCATAAACTTCGAGTCATCGCGCCTGCTCACCACCGCCGGATTGCTGCCGGGATCCTCTCTTGGGGGCAGGATATAGATCAGGAAACCCTACCGTTCCAGTGCAATCTGGCTTATCAGGTGCCGCGAAACAAAGAGGCTGACTATGTCGGTAAAGCGGCTCTGGAAAAGGCCCGGGAGCAAATCGAAGCCGGGAACCCGCCTTTTGACCTTGTGATGGTCGGTATCGTTCTGGGTGGGGAGCCGATTACGGACTATGCCAATGACTTCTGGCTGGTTCACGGGCCGGATGGTGGCGATGCTATCGGGTATGTTTCTTCTCCTTGGTATTCGCCAGAGCTGCAGACCAATATTGCCCTGGCTCATGTTCCCTGGGCACAGCGGGATATCGGTACCAGGCTGAGTGTCTCGCTTCCGTCCGAATATGGCGGCAATGTGGTTGATGCCGAGGTGGTAGAAGTGCCGTTCCGGCCGTCGGTCAACCCTAACTCGCGCGAAGTCGCCAAATCGCGTGGTAGTGATTTCGTCGACTAACGACCGATAATATAGGGGCACGGTATGAAGTGTGATGCCTACAAGAGCCTAGGAGGGGAAGGGTTCCGCGAACCTGATATGGAGTCCGATATTGAACCCCGTTTGTTTCAATTGCTGGCGGAAGCCTCGCTGGAAGCGACGCCCAAGCAGGTATTGAAGCTTCATACTGTTCCTGACTGGCTGTCGGCGGGAACCTGGGTATATGTGCCTTTTTTGCCGAAAGGCCGATTTGAGGAGACATTTGAGGCGTGTGAGCGCTTGCTGTTATGGGGGATGGTGCCAATACCCCATATACCGGCTCGCGCTGTGCCGAGCGAAGCTTGTTTGCACCGATGGCTTTCATCCCTGACGCATATCGGTGTCTACAATATTCTGCTGATAGCTGGAGAGAAAAACCCACCGGCGGGACCTTTTTCCAATACGCTTGCACTGCTGGCATCAGGGGCGCTGGCAAAGCATCCATTGCGCGGCATCGGGGTTGCGGGTCACCCTGAGGGACACCCGCATGCAACAAGCCTTGAACTCACCAATGCGCTCGCCTTTAAGCGAGAATATGCCGAAGCCAATCAACTCAATATGTGGGTGGTGACCCAGTTCTCGTTTGATGCCGATATTTTTATCCAGTGGCTGCAGTGCTATCAGGAGATGCTTGGCAATTTGCCGGTATACCTTGGTATGCCTGGCCCCACTCAGCTTAAGAACTTACTTTTCTATGCCGCGCAATGCGGTGTGGTGGAGTCGGTTGCGGCGTTAAGACGTAACCTGAAAGCTACCCAGCTGCTAAAACCCTGGACACCGGATTTGCTGGTACAGGAAATGGCTCGTTACCAGAGTATCAACCCTGATACGCCTTTCCAGGGCATCCATTTGTATCCGTTTGGCGGCTTGAAACAGTCCGCCAGATGGTTGAGGGGGCTCACTGACGATGAAAAATGAACTCAATGTTGCCTTGGTTTCAACGGAGATAGCTTCTCCAGAGATAGTTTCGCCGGAGATCGTTCCACCGGATAGCTTGCCGCCTCCGGGGGCCCCTGATATTGATATAGCCCGCGCAGTGGCGCCGAGGCCGGTGATTGACGTTGCTGCTGAGCGGCTGGGCTTGCTTCCTCATGCCCTGATCCCCTATGGCCACTACAAGGCCAAAATCGACATGGCGCAGCTGGATGTCAGTCATCAACGCGGCCAGCTGGTGCTGGTAACGGCAATGACGCCGACAACGGCCGGGGAAGGTAAAACCACCACCAGTATTGGCCTGTCAGACGGACTTAACGCCCTCGGGGTAAATAGTACTGTCTGCCTGCGTGAACCATCGCTGGGGCCGTGCTTTGGTATGAAGGGCGGAGCAGCGGGGGGAGGAAGATCGCAGGCGATTCCCATGGAAGATCTCAACCTGCACTTTAACGGGGATTTTCATGCGATCACGGTTGCCCATAACTTGCTTGTTTCCCTGATTGATAACCATATCCATTGGGGAAATGAACTGGGCTTGGATCCCCGTCGGATCTGCTGGCGGCGGGTAATGGATCTCAATGAGCGGGCTCTGCGCAATATTGTCTGCGGGCTCGGTGGGACGGCTCATGGTGTCCCGCGTGAGTCGGGATTTGATATCACTGTTGCCTCGGAGATCATGGCGGTGCTGTGTCTGGCCGAAGGACCGAAAGATCTCCAGAACCGCCTTGGTGAGATGATCATCGGGCGGCGCCGTGATGGCAGCGTCGTGACAGTACGCGATTTAGGTGCCGACGGCGCGATGACGGTGCTGCTCAAAGAAGCCATGATGCCTAATCTTATTCAGAGCCTTGAGCATAACCCTGTACTGGTCCATGGCGGCCCCTTTGCCAATATTGCCCATGGCTGTAGCTCCCTGATGGCGACGCGAGCGGCATTGGCCCTTAGTGATGTTGTGGTGACAGAAGCGGGTTTTGGTGCAGATTTGGGGGCCGAGAAGTTTATCAATATTAAGTGCCGTCTGGCAGGTTTGTCTCCGGATGCAGTGGTGCTCGTCTGCACCGTAAGGGCATTGAAAATGCAGGGCGGAATTGAAAGGCTGGCTCTGGAGCAGCCGAATGTGACCGCAGTCGAAGCGGGTTCAGCTAATTTGCTGCGACATATCCAGAACATCCAGCAGTTCGGTCTGATACCGCTGGTGGCTATTAACCGTTTTCCAAGCGATAGCGATGAAGAGCTAGCCGTGATCCAGCAGTGTTGTCTGGCATCGGGAGCCCGGGTCGTGTCTGCCGATCATTGGGCCCGTGGCAGTGAAGGGGCTAAGGATATGGCGACAGCGGTCCTCGATCTGCTCCAGCAACCACCGCCTAATGTCATACCGCTGTACGCTGATGATATGCCGCTGGACGAGAAAATTACGGCGGTGGCAACGCGGATCTATGGTGCCGGCGAAGTCCATTTTTCGACCAAGGCCTTGTCTCAGCTTGATGATATTCACCAGCTTGGCTTTGGTCATTTGCCTGTCTGTATTGCCAAAACACCTTACAGCTTTTCATCGGAGCCCGGAGTTTTGGGTGCGCCGATTAATCACGCTTTGCCTGTCAGAGAAGTTCGCTTGATGGCCGGAGCGGGATTTGTCGTTGTGATATGCGGCGACATCATGACTATGCCCGGCCTGCCGCGTCATCCGGCGGCGCTGGATATCAGGCTGGATGAGCACGGAGAAATTACCGGGTTGTTTTGACGGAAATACTTCATCGGATGTCGCTATTACACAGTCCGTCAGGTGGCAATGACATATCGTTAATTAAGAGATTTGACGATAGCAGCATGCCGGAGGGGAATGTATGTCGGATGCCGCACAACTGCACCAAGAGTCAATCATTATTGATGGCCTGATCATTGCCAGATGGGATCGCGCCTTGTTCGAGGATATGGCAAAAGGGGGACTGACGACCGCCAACTGCACGGTATCGGTGTGGGAGGGCTTTCAGGCAACCATGGATAATATTGTCGAGTTCAATGGGTTCTTTCGCGATCACCATGATCTGATCTGCCCCGTACGTTGCACTGAAGATATTTATCTTGCCAAAGAGGAAGGCAAAACCGGGATCATACTCGGCTTTCAAAATGTACATGCGTTCGAAGATCAGATTGGCTATGTCGAGATCTTCAAAAAACTCGGGGTTGGAATAGCGCAGATGGCCTATAACACCCAGAACCTGGTCGGCACAGGGTGTTATGAGCGCGACGGCGGGTTATCCGGTTTTGGCCATGAGGTGGTTGCCGAGATGAACCGGGTCGGCATGATGTGCGATCTTTCCCATGTCGGGGCAACAACCTCTCAGGAAGTGATCCTGGCATCGAAAAAACCAGTCTGTTACTCCCACTGTCTTCCGTTGGGGCTCAAGGATCACCCTCGCAATAAATCAGACGATGAGCTGAGATTCATCGCCGATCATGGCGGCTTTATCGGGGTCACCATGTTCGCGCCTTTCCTGAAAAACGGTATCAATTCCACCATAGAAGATTATGTCGAAGCCATTGACTATATCGTCAATATCGTCGGCGAAGATTGTGTAGGGATCGGTACCGATTTCACCCAGGGGCATGATCAGGCTTTCTTCGAGTGGCTGACCCATGACAAGGGTTATGCCCGACGGTTGACCCGGTTTGGTGAAATCATCAACCCTAAGGGGATCCGTACCGTCGGCGAGTTTCCTAATCTGACCCAGGCCCTGCTGGATCACGGCTGGCCGGAGAGCAGAGTGAAGAAAGTCATGGGAGAGAACTGGGTTAGGACTCTCAAAGCAGTGTGGGACGAATAGATGCCAACATTACCCTACTTGACAACACATGCCCCGGAAGTGCCTATCGAGGTGGACAGTGAGACCGGCGTCTGGAGTACCAACGGGCTCCCGATGCTGTATGTTCCTAGGCACTTTTTTATCAATAACCACACCGCAGTGGAAGAGGCTCTCGGGTCCGAGAAGTATGCCGAGATCCTCTATGCCGCCGGTTACCAATCGGCTTATTACTGGTGTGAAAAAGAATCGGAAACCCACGGCCTAGAGGGCGCAGAGGTGTTTGAGCACTATATGAAGCGCCTGTCGCAACGGGGCTGGGGCCAGTTTGTCATTGAGAGCCTGGATATCTCTAAGGGACGGGCCAAAGTGCGGTTACACCATTCGGCTTTCGTTTATCACTACGGCAAGGTTGATCGCAAAGTGGATTACATGTTCACGGGCTGGTTTGCCGGTGCGATGGATCAGATCACCCGGGGGATAGGCCAGCCGATAGAGACGGTTGCCGTCCAGCAACAGAGCGAGGCGCAGACAGGTTGTGATTACGGCCTGTTTGAAGTGATGCCCAGGGACAATTGATAAGGAGTGGGGATGTCGCAGTTTGATGCTATTTTCCAGCCGCTGGCGATTAATCAGCTGATGATCCGTAACCGGATAGTCAGTACCGCCCATGCCGAAGTCTACGCCACCTTAAATGGGATGCCGACCGAGCGCTATATTCGTTATTACGAGGAAAAAGCCAAAGGCGGGATCGGGTTGTGTATTTGCGGCGGGTCGAGTCCGGTCTCGATAGACAGTCCGCAAGGGTGGTGGAAGTCGGTGAACCTCTGTACCGATGACGTTATTCCTCACCTGCAGCAATTGGCTGAGGCGGTTCACCAGCACGGTGCGCATATCATGATTCAGATCACCCATATGGGACGCCGATCGCGCTGGGACGGTGGGGACTGGCCGCACCTTCTCAGCCCAAGTGGTATTCGTGAACCGGTTCACCGGGCAACCTGCAAAATTATCGAGCCGGAAGAGATTGAGCGGATCATTGATGATTATGCTGCCGCTGCTCAGCGGGTAAAGGCGGGAGGACTGGACGGTGTTGAGCTGTCGGCGGTTCACCAGCATCTGATTGATCAGTTTTGGAGCCCGAGAGTCAACAAGCGGAAAGATGAATGGGGAGGCAGCTTCGAAAACAGGATGCGTTTTGGCCTTAAGGTGCTGGAAGCGGTTCGCCGCGAAGTCGGTCCCGATTTTGCCGTTGGTATGCGCATTTGTGGTGACGAGTTTCATCCTGATGGTTTGACCCATGACGACATGAAGCAGATTGCGGCGTATTACGATGCGACTGGCCTGGTGGATTATTTCGGCGTCGTCGGCTCTGGCTGTGATACCCACAATACCCTTGCCAATGTGATCCCCAACATGAGCTATCCGCCCGAACCGTTTTTGCATCTGGCAGCTGGAATCAAGCAGGTGGTTAGTGTGCCGGTGATTCATGCTCAGAATATTAAGGATCCCACTCAGGCCGAACGTGTGCTGGAAGGCGGCTATGTCGATTTTGTCGGGATGACCCGGGCCCATATTGCCGATCCGCATCTGATTGCCAAGATCCGGTTGGGTCAGGTTGATCAGATCCGCCAGTGCGTCGGTGCCAATTATTGCATCGATCGTCAATACCAGGGGCTGGACGTACTTTGTTTGCAAAATGCGGCGACTTCGCGTGAAGAGACAATGCCCCATATCATCACGAAAACTGACGGCCCGGTTCGCAAAGTAGTGGTGGTTGGTGGGGGCCCCGCCGGTATGGAGGCGGCACGGGTTTGTGCCGAACGTGGCCATGATGTCACTTTGATTGAGAAATCCTCCCGGCTTGGCGGACAGATCACGCTGGCAGCCAAAGCCCCGCAGCGAGAGCAAATCGCAGGGATCACCCGTTGGTTTGAGCTGGAGCTGGCGCGACTGGGTGTCACTCTGGAGATGGATACCGAAGCGGACGCCGAGCGTGTGATGGCGTTGGCCCCTGATGTGGTGATTCTGGCGGTCGGTGGCCAGCCGTTCATCGAGCAGTTTCCTGGCTGGGGAGCGCAGGACGGTTTGGTTGTCAGTAGCTGGGATATTTTGAGTGGCAGGGTAGAGCCGGGCAGTAATGTGCTGGTCTACGACACTATCTGTGAGTTTTCGGGGATGTCGGTTGCCGATTATCTGGCGGCGAAAGGTGCACTGGTTGAATTGGTGACTGATGACTTGAAACCCGGAGTGGCTGTCGGTGGTACCACCTTCCCGACCTATTATCGCAGCCTCTACCAGCGTGAGGTGATCATGACGCCGGACTTTCGTTTGGAGCAGGTATATCGGGAAGGCGGAAAAGTCATCGCCGTGCTGGAGAACGAGTATACCCAGCAGCGGGAAGAGCGGGTGGTGGATCAGGTCGTCATAGAAAATGGCATCCGGCCTTGTGAAGTCCTGTATTACCAATTGAAACCGGACTCGATCAATAAAGGCCAGGTTGATCTGGCATCACTATACGCGGCTAAGCCTCAGCCGGAACTGGGTCATCTGGTGGGCAATGGTCAGGGCTATCTGTTGTACCGGATCGGTGACTGTGCTTCACAGCGAAATATTCATGCTGCAATCTATGATGCCTTGCGTCTTTGCAAAGACTTTTGACCGTTGTTTTGTAATGACTTGTTTTTTTTAATGATAGCTCTGTGATGAATAGCTTTTTGACGTAACACTTATCGCCTCACAACTCGCGCAGAAAGGGGATAACGATGCTGACACCTTTAGTTTCCGTACTATTATTGCTGGGATTGCTAATCACGTTGTTCGGTGCCGTTCGTAGAGTGAAGCTATGGCATCGGGGCAAACCTGTTGCGGTTAATATCTGGGCCGGGCTATCGAGTATCCCAAGACGGTACCTGGTTGATCTCCATAATGTTGTCGCTCGCGACAAAGCAACAGCTCATATGCATGTGGCAACCGCGGGGGGCTTTGTTGCCGCGCTGGTGATGCTGAGCATTATTTACCTTCTTGGCATTGATAGCGGAGCAATGCATTTGCTGGCGCTTATTGCCTGTACGGTGATGTTGCTGGGGGCGCAGCTGGTGGCAGGACGACGTCGTTCAGTGCCAGCGCATTTATCTACCGGCCCCTGGATGAGGCTGTTGAAAAGCCTCAAAGTATTTGCAGGAACATTTTTGCTTGTCAGTATTTTTGGCCTGTTTGGGATAGATAACTTGCCGTCAATACTGCTTGTTTTACTGGGAGTTGCAATGATAGCGGGCATGGGCGAGATGCTGCTCGGACTGACCTGGGGTGGCCCGATGAAACATGCTTTTGCTGGCGCATTGCACCTGGCTTTCCATCCTCGCGCTGAGCGCTTTGGCGGTGGTCAGTCAACGGGACTCAGGCCGCTTGACTTGACCGAGCCGCATTTGGGGGTAGATAAACCAACTGATTTTTACTGGAACCAGTTGCTGGGCTTTGATGCCTGCGTGCAATGTGGTCGCTGTGAGAAGGCGTGCCCGGCCTTTGTTGCCGGTCAGCCGTTGAATCCGAAGAAGCTGATCCAGGATATGGTGGTCGGTATGACTGGCGGTTCGACAGCGAGTTATCATGGCAGCGCCCATCCGGGTCATGAACTGCACCTTGGAGAGAAAGCCATTTGTGGTGGGCCTGAGCACTCTTTATTCGAGGGCTTGCTGGATCCGGATACCGTCTGGTCATGCACCACTTGCCGGGCCTGCGTCGAGGAATGCCCGATGATGATCGAGCATGTAGATGCGATCGTGGATCTACGCCGTTATCTGACCCTGGAGCTGGGAGCAACACCGGGCAAAGGGCCGGATATTCTCGAAAACCTGATCGCGACTGATAACCCCAACGGTCACCCTCCACAGCAACGCAATAATTGGTCTGTCGATCTGCACATTCCGCTGATGGCCGAAGTAAAGCAGGCTGATGTGCTGCTCTGGGCCGGTGACGGGGCGTTTGACATGCGCAACCAGCGCACGCTTCGGGCCCTGGTTACCTTGCTGCAGCGGGCGAAGGTTGATTTTGCTGTGCTGGGCAATGAAGAACTTGATTGCGGTGATCTGGCCCGCCGCCTTGGTGATGAGGCAACCTTCCAGCGCCTTGCCAGAGCCAATATACACACATTGAGCCAATACAGGTTCAAGCGGATTGTGACAGCAGATCCGCATGCGTTTCAGCTCCTGAAGAACGAGTATCCTGACTTTGGCGGTCACTATGATGTTTGCCACCATACCCAGTTGCTGGCAGAGCTGGTCGCTCAGGGAGGTTTGAAGTTGGAGCCTGTTCAGGAACTGTCGGTGACTTATCATGACCCTTGTTATCTGGGGCGCTATAACGGCGGTTATGAAGCACCTCGGTCTCTGTTACGGGCTATCGGGATCGAAATAAAAGAAATGGAACGTTCGGGTTACCGCTCTCGTTGTTGTGGTGGCGGTGGCGGAGCACCGGTCACCGATATTGCAGGTAAGCGCCGGATACCGGATATGCGAATGGATGATGTGAGGGAAACAGGGGCTGATATTGTTGTCGTGGCCTGTCCGCAGTGCAGCCTAATGCTTGAAGGGGTTATTGAGCCACGCCCTGAGGTACGGGATATTGCCGAGTTGTTGCTGGAAGCCTTGCCTCAGCAGGCCCGGTATCTTCAAGTTGATGAAATGGAGGCGTCATGAGTAAAGTATTTCGTCGCGACCCTCGTCAAGAGCGCATCCAGCGTAATCGCCTTCATCCATTGCATCACACCTTTGAGGCTCAACACCTTGCAAATCAATCTCAGGCTAGTGTCGTCAGTTCTGGCGCGAATTCTGAAACTTCTCTTGAAACAAGCTCTGAAACAATACCCACAATTGAACCTCAAGGTTGGGATACTTCCCGGTTGCCCTTGCATCGAGTCGAACATCCCGAATTCTATATTGCTGTTGTACCGGAGATGAGTGGTGGCAGGCTAACCAGTGCCGACAGAGATATGTTGGGGTTGGCACAGCAGTTGGCGAACGACGGTTTTACTCATGATCGTATGGACGGCCAGAAGATTAATGGACGCGGAGCCGTGCTGGCGGTGGTCTTTTGCTCTATCAAAGATGATCGTTTCGCCGATGCGGGGGTAGATCGGCTACTGGATCTCTCTTTGTTCGGAGAGGAAGGATATCAACCTGAGTATCAGCTCGCTTTGTTATTACAGGCTGACAAGCAATTTTCTCCCCGTTATTGGTTGTTTGGCGATCAGGCCATGAACAGTGCTGATCTCGGTCGCCGCCTGGCCGCCAGGTTGGACGAGCGAGCAGCTACCGGGGTGGTAGAGATCGATGACAACTGGATATGGTGTCGTGCCGGGCAAAGTGGCAACGAGTATCGTCGCCCGCATGAACGTATCATGCTGGTGGCAGAGCAGATTGCCGAACCGGTGTGTAACTACCGCTATCAGGCAAGTCCGGTTGAGCTGGACGTGCTTATGCGGGAAGTCGCTGCGCCGGAAATGACACCACCAGTACTGACAAAAATTGAAGATTTGGGCTTGGCCGCCGTAGATCCCGGCTCTGTTTCCTTGGCGGAAGCGGAGTTTGTGGTTGCAGGAGGCAATGGCGTAATGAACTGGCCGTTGTTTCATCAAGTGGCAACTGCACTGGGGGCAACCGAGGGGGCGAGTCGTGTGGCGGTGGATGATGGCAATATGCCTCGGTCAACCCAGGTTGGCGCATCCGGCATCTTGGTTTCAGCCCGGGTGTATTTGGCGGTGGGGATCTCCGGGGCGATCCAGCATCTGCAGGGAATGACCCATTGCGATACGGTGATCGCCATCAATCTTGATTCGGGGTGCGCCATGGTGAGTCGGGCAGATCTTAGCGTGATCGGTGACAGCAGCGAGATCATGCAGGCTCTGGTTGACAGTATTAGCCACAGAGAGAGTGAAAGTCAGGCTGGCGAATTGACGGGATTTGATCGAGAGCAGGCAAAGGAGAAGTGGGATGATGCTGTGTGAGCCGCTGCAAGTCATGGTGTTGGTATCGACCAGTATGCATTCATTAACTGGGCGCCCATGCCGTGCTTCACTGGATGCACAGGCGATTGAACTGGCATTGCAACAGTCCGGCGCCGTGATTGAGGTTGTTCATGCTGGCAATGCAGGTGACTCGGAACAGTCGGCATTACGAGATTACCTGGGAATGGGGATCGGGCAGATAACTGTTCTTAAGCTGCCAGAGCTCTCCGATCCGGTATCGGCACTGGCTCAATATGTAAATGAAGCGGAGCCCGATTTGGTACTGTGCGGCGAACAGGCTGAATGGGGGGAAGCGTCAGGCTTGCTACCTTACCTGTTGGCAGATCAGTTAGGTTGGGCGATTGTGCCGCATATCGCGGGTTTGGCAGGTGTTGCAGATAGACATATCGAGCTTTTACAGGCGTTACCACGCGGTCATCGCCGGAAACTATTGGTCAAGCAACCTGTGGTGGTAACCATTAACAGTGCGGCGCCGCAGGCCAGACAAAGTGCGTTCTTAAAAGCGCGTGATGGCATCATCAATGTGCTCGAATCTGAATATGATTTCGAACATGGAGCTGGACTTGAGCTTGCGGCAGATAGCGAACAGTCTCAATGGCAATTACAACCAGCAAGACAGCGTCCCAAGCGGCTGAAGATCATCACGGCGAAAACCGCTGCAGAACGGATGAAAGCTGCAACAATGGTGACGCCGAGCCAGGCGGGCAAGGTATTACAAGACACTTCCCCCCAACAGGCTGCCGAAGCCATTCTCGCCTTGCTGCGAGAAGAAGGGGTTCTCAAGTAATACTTTTTAATCTACTGAATTTTAAAGTTAATTAAGAACCTAGCAAGCCGGGTTGGGAAGTGTAGCCTGATCGTCAAAACCGGTATCGAACAGGTTGTCATCATGCCGTTCACTGAGTTCGGTAAGTGCCGGAAGATTGGTAATTATCGGGAACTCTGCCATATCCGGTTGCTCGGTAATTATTGGTTGTGGAGTGGTAATAGTTTGCTCTGTAGCAACTGGCTGTGACGATATCCCCTGTCGCTCATGACGAGGCGGAATGCCAAAGCAGTCACGGTAACATTTACTGAAGTGAGGCGTTGAAACAAACCCACAGGCCACGGAAACCTCGATGACAGACAGATTGGTTTGTTTTAGCAACTGCCTGGCCCGGCTAAGCCTGAGCTGAAGGTAATAGCGCGAAGGTGAACATTGTAGATGTTTCTGGAACAGCCTTTCCAGCTGTCGTCGTGACAGATCGACAAACCCAGCCAGTTCATCCATGCCGATAGGCTCTTCCAGGTTGGCTTCCATCAGAGAAACGATTTCAAGCAACTTGGGCTGGGAGGTTCCGACCAGGCTGCGAAGCGGCATTTTTTGCACATCCTCGCCATTGCGGATCCGCTCGCACATGAACATTTCCGATATTGCCGCACTGAGTCTGCTGCCATGTTGTTTGGCCACTAAAGTGAGCATCATGTCCATCGGCGCTGTCCCGCCAGTACTGGTCATTCGTTTGTCACTGAGCGTGAACAGCTTATTGGTGATTTTTATCGACGGGAACAGTTCCTGGAACCCGGCTAGATGTTCCCAGTGAATGGCGCAGTGCTGGTTTGCCATCACTCCTGCTTTGGCCAGGGCATAGCTGCCGGTACAGATCCCGCCGAGTATTTTTTGCTGGCGATCAAGCTGGCAAAGCCAGCTTGTTAGTTGCGGGGTACAGCTACGTTCAATCTGAACACCGCCGCAGATAATTAACGAATCAAGCGGTAGTTGAGATGGGATTTGGTCATCGACCCTTACTTCGAGCGCATCACTGGCGGCAACAGGTTGGCCATTCTCACTGAGGGTAAACCATTGGTACAGCTTCTCTCCCGAGAGCTGATTGGCCATGCGCAATACTTCAACGGCCGATGCCATCGCGATCATGGTGAAATTGTGAGTGAGATAAAAACCGATGCGCATAGGCTGTCGTGTTGTTATTGAAGTCATCGCCAGTTCCCCCTAAGTTGCCACGTGATCGTGATGGGTCGAATGGTGTCAATTACCGCGAAATCCTTACAGTACACAACGTTTTAAATGTCAGGAAAAATCACCTTCTCTTTCTGTGTAATTCAGGGTTCATAAAAAGTAAATTTTTTTATCGAGAGTTAGCTCAATAAGGGAGGTTAAAGGGGGAAATTAAAGCGCAATGTATCAAACGACGGCGAAATATGGTTCGCCGCTTGAGATTGTGATTGTTGTAAAGATTAGAGCACTAAACAAAAATCGAACCTCCCTGTCACAAACACTAAGCTCAGGCTAAATAATCCGGCACTATCGAGTACCGGATTTTTAGGTTGTTACCTTTGGCGTTATTGAATATCAAAGCGGTCGAGTTTCATGACTTTCACCCAGGCGATGATAAAGTCATTAACAAACTTCTCTTTGGCATCGTCAGCGGCATAGACTTCGGCAACAGCGCGCAACTCCGAGTTTGAGCCGAAAATAAGATCAACCGGTGTTGCCGTCCATTTAGCCTTGCCATTACTACGGTCAAGGCCTTCATAGACGCCATCTTGCGATGATGATTTCTGCCATTTGGTGGACATATCCAGCAGGTTGACGAAGAAATCATTACTTAATGTTCCCGGTTTGTCGGTAAATACCCCATGCTGGGATTGTCCGGTATTGGCATTCATGACACGCATGCCACCGATAAGCACCGTCATTTCGGGCACGGTTAACGTCAGCAGATCGGCTTTACCTACCAGCATTTCAGCAGGGGAACGCTGGTTGTCATTGCCAAAGTAGTTACGGAAACCATCAGCATTTGGCTCCAGTACCGCAAACGAGTTTACATCTGTCTGTGCTTGTTCTGCATCGGTACGCCCGGGGGTGAAGGGGACTTTGACATCATGACCAGCCTGTTTGG
Source organism: Photobacterium alginatilyticum (assembly GCF_009910675.1). Taxonomy (GTDB): domain Bacteria; phylum Pseudomonadota; class Gammaproteobacteria; order Enterobacterales; family Vibrionaceae; genus Photobacterium; species Photobacterium alginatilyticum. The sequence goes on from NZ_RSEJ01000011.1 coordinate 177,550, forward strand.
CGGCATTTTCAATCGCAGCGGCGCCACCCAATACAATCAGGTCAGCGAGTGAGATTTTCTTACCGTCAGACTGTTTGCTGTTGAAGTCCTGTTGGATTTTCTCTAGCTGCTGGAGCACCTTCGCCAGTTCTTCGGGATCATTGGCCTGCCAGTCTTTTTGTGGTTCAAGCCGGATGCGTGCACCGTTTGCCCCACCGCGCATATCCGTACCGCGGAAACTGGATGCTGAAGCCCAGGCGGTTCTGATCAAGGCGGGAACGGTTAGATCCGAGGCGAGTATATCCTCCTTGAGTTTGGTGATGTCCTCATCCGTAATTAAGGGGTGATCGACGGCTGGTACAGGGTCTTGCCATAGCATGGCTTCCTCGGGGACTTGATTGCCGAGATAGCGAGCACGAGGACCCATATCACGGTGCGTTAGCTTGAACCATGCCTTGGCAAAGGCTAATTCAAACTCTTTCGGGTTATCAAGAAATCGTTTGGAGATTTTACTGTACTCGGGATCGAACTTGAGCGAGAGGTCGGTGGTGAGCATGATAGGCGCATGTCTTTTTGATGCATCATGGGCATCAGGTACCATGTCTTTAGCGCTTTCGTCATCGGGGATCCACTGTATGGCGCCTGCCGGGCTTTTGGTCTGTACCCATTTGAAGTTGAACAAGTTTTGAAAGTAGTTGTGGGTCCATTGAGCCGGGCTGACCGTCCAGGCACCTTCCAGTCCGCTGGTGATGGTATCGGCACCATGGCCCGAACCGTATTTGTTTTTCCAGCCAAGGCCTTGCTCTTCGGTACTGGCCGCTTCAGGTTCCGGGCCGACATATTTGGATGGCTCTGCGGCGCCATGTGCCTTACCGAAAGTATGGCCACCGGCAATAAGTGCTACGGTCTCTTCATCGTTCATTGCCATTCGGGCAAATGTTTCGCGGATATCCTTGGCCGCTGCCAGTGGATCCGGATTGCCGTTTGGCCCCTCGGGATTAACATAGATCAGCCCCATTTGAACGGCGGCAAGTGGTTGTTCCAACTCTCTGTCGCCGCTGTAACGCTTATCGGCCAGAAACTCATTTTCAGGCCCCCAGTAGACCATGTCCGGTTCCCAGGCATCTTCACGGCCGCCGGCAAAGCCCAGGGTTTTGAAGCCCATCGACTCCATGGCAACTGTACCGGCCAGCACCATCAGGTCGCCCCAGGAGATATTACGGCCGTATTTCTGCTTGAGCGGCCATAGCAGGCGCTGGGCTTTATCCAGGTTGGCATTATCGGGCCAGCTGTTTAAAGGGGCAAAACGCTGCATTCCGCCATAGGCACCGCCGCGCCCATCGCTGACACGGTAGGTTCCTGCACTGTGCCATGCCATCCGGATGAATAATGGTCCGTAGTGACCATAGTCAGCAGGCCACCAGTCCTGGGAGGTTTTCATTAGTACATCCAGATCTTTTTTCACTGCATCCAGGTCAAGACTGTTAAACGCTTCTGCATAATTGAAGTCTTCCCCCATCGGGTTTGACGAAGCGGTATGCTGTCGCAGGGGAGAAAGGTCGAGTTTCTCGGGCCACCAAAACTGGTTTGTTTTCGGCTCTCCCTGTGCATAGGCAGAGTTGTTCAATAGAAGTGGTGACAGGGCTACCGCTATAGCGGCTAGCAGAGGGATCGTCTGTTTACGCATGGGAGTTACCCCTTTGTGGTAGGTACAGGTAAAATATAAGCCTGAACCTCCCGTTTTTGGGGGCAAAAGTGATGGAAAATACTGATTGTTGTAATCGGTAAAACCAATCATGCTGGTGGGCGAGTTGCCCAAGCCAGAAATTGCGATAAGATTTCTGGCCGGGCAAAATGATGAAACTGCTTAAGCTTTGGGACGTTGCGGCTTACCCAAACTGTTTACTGAAATTGATGATGCTGTCGCGATAGAGGGCGAGTAGTTCCTTATCATTAACGGCAATACCGACTTTTTGTTCCGGCATCTCTGCCCAGTCATCCGTCTGATGACGGCGGCCATCGAACTTTTGCAGGGTCAGCCCTTCGGCCGGGCCGTCGGTAACGACACGAATCGGCCCTTCGCGAAGGGTAAATAATTCCGGCTTGATGACATAGGCAATGGCTGACGGATCGTGGACATGGCAGCCTTCCAGTCCCAGCTTGTTGGCATAAAAGCGCAGGTAGTAACGACTTACGTCCCAGATGAATTCACCGACTTTGCCGCCCTCGGCCTTTAGGTCGTCGATATAACCTGCAGAGAAGAAGCTCTCTTCTGTGACATCTAGTCCTACGATGACCACCGGCCAGTCGGCCGTAAATACCTTGTCAGCCGCATGCGGATCATCGTGGATATTGGCCTCGGCATAAGGGGTCACATTGCCACGGTGGCCGTTCATCCCAAAAGCGCCACCCATCACAACGACTTCTTTTACCAGACTGGTGATTTCAGGGGCAGCATCAAGAGCCAGGGCGATATTGGTCAACGGTCCGACAGTTACCAGCGTGATCTCACCGGGGTTGGCTTTGACTGTATCGATAATGTACTGGTAGGCCGGACGCGGATCGGCACAAGCGTGCTTGGGCTCACTACTGTGAATATCACCAAACCCTGTTTCGCCGTGTACGACAACGGTGGCACCCACTGGCGGACGCTGGATGGGTTTGGCGGTTCCTTTGGCGACATCACAGCTGAAGTTGAACTTCTCTTTTAGGTAGAGTGCGTTACGCGTGCCATTCTCAATAGTGGCATTGCCATACACCGTAGTGATCCCGACAAGGTCGATATCCGGATGGGCCTGAGCAAATAGAATAGCCATTGCATCATCGATACCCGGATCGGTATCAAGAATAATCTTCTTACGCATAGAGAAAGTATCCAACAATTAATGTGATTTTATACCCAAGCTACCTCAAGATGCAGGATTCAGAGTGAGACCAGCGAGCTCAGTTCAAGGAAAATGACGGTAGGAATGGTATTCCCTTTCAACGTTATTTGACACAGAAATGGGCGCGCTGGCTCACTCCCAAAGGGCGAGTTTACTTGGCTTCTATGCG
>NZ_RSEJ01000095.1 GCF_009910675.1 Photobacterium alginatilyticum
GTCTGAGGCAGCAAAGAACGAAACAACCTGCGTTTCCCAGAACTTTAAGGACAGCCCTACGATGAGCGAATGGCCAAAGAGTTCCCGTTCTTGGGCGATGCGGTTACGACCAGATCAAAAAGCAGGCTTTTCCGATGCCTAACGCCTGGGATAAGGTGCGCCACGGTGAACTCACCAAACCCACTAAACTCCAAACCAAAAATGCCGAGTCAAACAAGTCACCTTGATACCTTTGTTATGCAACTCCATCCATTAACACGATCATACTTGGTCGAAAATCTTTCCACGCGTGATAAATCTACGACATACAGGCAACAAATCAGGACTCTGATAATTCCGATTCACTTTCAACGATTTGGGCCAGAGAAACCTACATGACAACCTGATACGGACTGGCTTGGCTGCTGCACCAAACCAATAGGCAAAGAAATGCGCCAACACTTTCACAGCTGAGCAACGTTGAAATTATAATGTTGAATTGCCAGAATCAAAGGCAACAAAGAAAACGACAACCTGCTTTATCATATAACTTTCAGGCAGCCTTTCGCTGAACGAATAGCCAGAGAAATCGAGGTATTGAACGATGAACCTTCTACCATTGAAGAACTTGGCTCTAAGGTGCATAACGCCTGCGATAAGGTGCCCCGCGCTGAACTAACAAAGCACATCGAACTTCATACCAAAACCGCCGAGTGTAACGGGTCACCTTAATTGCCTTGTTATGGCAAACTTAATAACTCTCAGTCACTTACCAAGCACGCTACCGCTACAGACTAATCTGCAAAAGCGCCTGCCAGTTTACCTTACCAATAAAACACCAACTGAAATTGATACATAACTTCATGAACCAACAAACAAAATCAGTGGCAACTTGGCAAAGAAATGCCCTTTACTAACAGATTTTAAGTGGAAGTTTCGAGATGTATTACCAATAACTGGAACCTAATAATCCTAAGCCCAATATTGACCGTTTCCTTTCGATGATGTTTCAGGTGTTTATGGCAACAATCACGTCTGCAAAATCAAGCGTGCTGCGGACAAGGCCAACCAAATTCACAGTTCGTTATGCCGAGAAGCGTTCAGGTATATCGCCTGAAAAGTTCGACTTCATAGCCGCTAAGCTTGACTCGAAACATTAGAAACAAATACCCGTTGCCTGTGCTTTATATGTGTGGCGCTATAACGCTTGCAATAAGGTGTGCCCCACTAAACCGACAAAGCGCACCGAACTTCATACCAAAACTGCCGAGTGTAACGCATCACCTTGATTGCTTTGTTAACCCTCTTGTACAAAGCAGTCTATTTTATCAATGCTCACAGAGTTCCTTTTTAGAGCCATGCAGATTGCAGAAAATAAAGTGTCGAATGTATTACGGCATCCATAACCATTTAATAGATTTTGCTCATAGTTTTCATCAACGTTTAATCCACACCTAAACACAATACCATTAATACTTTGTGCTATATCTGGTGTACACCTAAGTATTTCAAGCATTCTGCTTCTATTGGCCTCATCATCTAGGCGAGCAGTATCAAGTCTATGTGCAAAGTCATTTCTGATAGCTTTGAACTTATTTAACTTTGACCTCACTTCCTTTTTAATAATTCCAAGCCGATAACACATCTCAATTTTTGCAGAAAAACTACCTAATGGTGCATAAGGCCCACTGAAAAGTTCGTCTTTCTTGTTTACAGGGTCTAGTAGGAATCCTTTAAGTAATTCTTCTAACGTCGCATCAAGAATTGAGGCTGAAAGTATAACTGCTCCACGATCACTCTCCGCTGATATTAATTCATGATATTCTGAAAATAACCTTGACGCCTCAGGGCCTGATAATTTGCTCATAATTCTCCTTTAGAGGGTTAACGCCAGCAATAAGGTGCGCCACGATGAACTCACCAAGCCCACTGGACTTCAAACCAAAACCGCCGAGTGTAACGCGTCACCCTTGATTGCCTTGTTATGGCAAAATTGAATAAACACAAGGACTTAACAGCAACTCTACTGCCAC
>NZ_RSEJ01000096.1 GCF_009910675.1 Photobacterium alginatilyticum
ACAGCCTAGCGAGTAGCTAATCGAGGCTGCATCACTGAACGAATGGGTTAAGTAAACGACAAGCCTTTCACAGCGGTGTATCGAAGAAGCTAGGTATGCTTATTGCCATAGTCTGAGGCAGCAAAGAACGAAACAACCTGCGTTTCCCWGAACTTTAAGGACAGCCCTACGATGAGCGAATGGCCAAAGAGTTCCCGTTCTTGGGCGATGCGGTTACGACCAGATCAAAAAGCAGGCTTTTCCGATGCCTAACGCCTGCAATAAGGTGCCCTGCGCAAGACCAGCAAAGCGCACCAAACTCCATACCAAAACCGCCGAGTGTAACGGGTCACCTTGATTGCCTTGTTATGTAACCACTACCTGCGACTACGTAACAACTTTACTGCCTTAAAAACCACTGTTACAACACTAATTGACATTGCTGTTCTGAACACGAAAACAAATGTTGAAGGCCAATACTCTTCGTTATGTTCAATTTGTGACAAATCAAAATGATATATTTCCGCAAAATCGAAACAAGCCGCTCGAATGAAGTTATCAGCTCCATATGCTAACCATGCAAGGGGGTTATTGCTCCCTAGAAGCATAAAATCACTACCATAAGCCTGCCAACCTAAGTAAGAAGCTGCTGAGAATGAGAAAAACAACAAGAATGGCATTGTGAGAACATACACTACATCTTTTCCCCCATTATCCAGATTAGACTTCAACTCTTCATCAAAATACTGAGGACTTAACGTAGCACCTACTAAATTAATTGCAGCACCAGAAGTCATAATAAGCGCAGTATAAAAAGCGTAAACTGTCATTGATTCAATAAACCCAATACCATAAGCAATAAGGTAAAAAACCAGCAGTACAATAGACAAACCTAGTACATCTTTAAAAGGTTGATATTTCATAAATCCCGCACCCATTCTTACTTCTTATGGCCATCAAATCATCGAACTTTGACTCCGGTTACATAACGCCCGCAATAAGGTGCCCCGCACGAAACCTGCAAGGCACACCGAACTTCATACCAAAACCACCGAGTGTAACGGGTCACCTTGATTGCCTTGTTATAAGCAGCTCTCAGCGTTTTTCTTTTGGTGCATCCTTGATACCTTTCTTATGCCAATCAAGACCTAAATCTTTATTAGGTGTTGGATTTTGGCGCGTTTTATCGTTTTGGTTTTTATCATTACTCATCAGTTAACTCCGATTGACTGTGAAACTACAATTGAGAATAACAGGATCAGTATTGCAACAGCAGTAAGAGCAATATACCGATAGCCGGATTCTAACAATTCTACCTTTTTGGACATGGTTTCTCTGTGCGCTTTAACTAAGTTAGAGTATGTCCCAATGACTTCGCTAAGAACATCTGTTTCTGGACTGACAAGTATTTTACAAACCTCATCATTGAGTTTTATGGTAGGAACATCTGAAACTTTTATTGATTTAAAAAGTTTGAACCATGCATTAGAAAGGAAAAATATAATTACAAATATCAGGAAAACAGTTATGCATGAAGATGCTGTTTTGAGGGGAATAAATTTATCAAAACCCCAACCAACCAAACTTACAACAAGACCTATTCCCAATGTCACCAAACTAAGAAATTTGTTGGCCTTATTGTCCAGAGAGTCAAATGATTTAAATTCGTTATCCAAGCTAGCCTTTGCATAATAATATGCAATTTCAGCCTTATCCATTGTGCTTACTTTCCTCCTGCTTATAACGCCTGCGATAAGGTGCCCCWCGGCCAGCTTACCAAGCGCATCGAACTTCAAACCAAAACTGCCGAGTGTAATGGGTCACCTTGATTGCTTTGTTAGGCATTTCCACATGTGAAATTCCTACTTGGCCGSCGAACTCTCAGCGCAGTCCRCTGCCAACCATGGGATACAGCATGCAATAAATCTCAAGTAACACTAATACTATCAGCACCTTAAAGCCAGATGCATTTACATGACATCCTGATGAGATCCTAATCAAGGCTGCATCACTGGACTGATGGGTTGAGTT
>NZ_RSEJ01000097.1 GCF_009910675.1 Photobacterium alginatilyticum
AATCGAGTAGGAGGAGGCCTCACGGCCTCCGTCCTCTCACACCACCGTACAAGCGTGGGTCGCATACGGCGGTTCCGAATATACTTTTAGTGACTCATACCCATTTCGCAACGAGTACAGACCCAACTCCTCGAACCATTTTGTTGGCATTGCGTGATTTACCTGCGGCGTTAATGCTAGCCGCCACCAACCTTTATCTGACATCGCTAACTTCCACGCATTACGCTCTGTTACACCTTGTCGCTGTAACCATGTCGCTATGCCGTATCTGTGCTTGCGTTGCTTAAGTCGATAGCATCTTAGCCGTCGCCGTATCCATTCGTCCAAGCGTTCCATGTTGCTCTTCCGTATGGCAAGTTTGAAGTAGTGTTGCCAACCTCTTAGGTATTGAGTTAACTTAGCGATTATCACCTCTAACTCTCGACCTCGGTTTCGCTTCGTTATCTGTCGCACTCGCTTCTTCATTTGAGTTTGCGCTGACTTCGATATATGGATTGTTCCATCTATCCCGAAGCAGTGGCTTAGGTAAGTTCGCTCTGTCACCCTTGTTGCTGCACTTTTCTCTCGATTTACCGTGAGTTTCAGCTTTTGCTCCAAGAACTCCGTTATCGACTCTTTGACTCGATGAGCGGCTTCCTCACTACGAACGTAGATTTGGCAGTCGTCTGCATATCGACAGAACTTATGCCCTCTACGCTCTAACTCTTTATCCAGTTCATCTAACACGATATTGGATAGCAACGGAGATAATGGTCCACCCTGTGGTGTCCCTCGTTGTCTCTGTTCGACTAACCCGTTTCGCATTATGCCTGCCTGTAGGTATGACCTGATGAGCTTCAACACGCGTTTATCCGCTATATCCTGTGACAGTCTGTGCATCAGTCTATCGTGATTAACGGTATCGAAGTATTTCGCTAGGTCGATATCTACCACATAACCTCGCCCCTCTCGGATGTAGCGACTGGCTGCCGCTAGCGCATGATGTGCGCTGCGGTGGGGTCTAAATCCGTAACTGCTATTGGAGAACTTAGCTTCATAGATATCTGACAGCACTGAAGTGATTGCCTGTTGGACAACTCTATCGAGCACTGTTGGGATACCTAGTTGCCTGACACCACCACTAGGTTTGGGGATTTCTACACCACGAACTGGCTGAGGTTGATAGCTTCCATTCAGAAGATTCTGACGAAGCGCTTGCCCATTTGAAGCTTGTCGAAGTTTAGAGATGGTCGCATCAATGTCGAGTTTATCGACACCTGCACATCCCTTGTTCTTCTTCACTCTTCTTAGAGCTTGATTCAAGTTGGTTGAGGAACAGATTTGTTCCATCAACGAAGTTGAGGTCACCAAGACTCGTCCTCCTGTCTACGCCAACCATGCTTGTCATTCTTCGTGACCATGAGCTTTACTTGCGGTGTCGCCCGTTGGGACGTAGAGATGATTTTCATCTTGCTATGACTCCACATGATTGAGTGTCTAGTGACTGCTTCTTGATATATTCAGTTCAGGCCTTCCCTTAAGTTGTACATTCTTAAGGTACTATGCCTTCTGCTGACTTCTTATTCCCCATCACACAACATCGCTGTTGCATTAGTCTCTATCGAGACAGACAATAAGATCTCCCGAGGTAAGACGTTGCTCTTTCCCTTGGCCGTGCCTGATTTATCACTACACACTTCCCGTCGAGGCATCGGGCTATTCTATCTAGTGCTAGGTTGCCCAAGTTGTAGTGACCTACTATCAGATTTCTGTTCGTCACAACCAAGTTTTGCCATTTGCTTCCTTCAGATTTCACCTCACGGTGAACACCCTTGCATAGGCTAACGGTTCTCGCTCGACTGAGCCCGTAGAGGACTTTCACCTCCTAGAACAACGCCATGCTCGGCGCACA
>NZ_RSEJ01000098.1 GCF_009910675.1 Photobacterium alginatilyticum
TGTTGCCTTGAAAGGGACATTAATCCTTTGAAACCGGTACCGACGGGAATCATTCCCCCCATAACTACATTCTCTTTTAAGCCTTTTAACCAATCGATACGACCCCGKAGAGCCGCTTTTGCTAAAACTCGGGCAGTTTCTTGAAAACTCGCTTCAGATATGAAACTTTGAGTATTCAGAGATGCTCTTGTTATTCCCAATAAGATYGCTCGGTAACAGATTGCTTCTTCTAAAGCACGYCCCATTCGTTCCGCTCTCAACAATCCAATTAGCTCKCCGGGTGAAAAAACATTAGACATTCCATCTTCTGAAACCAGCACTTTTGATGTTATTTGACGTACAATAATTTCKATATGCCTATTATGKATTTGCACCCCCTGGGATCGATAAACCTTTTGGATCTTATTAACTAAAGAGATACGACTTTGCACTATAGTTAGCTCAGCGCCAATSAMGAATCCCCAAGGAATGCCAAGAATTCTTGTTATACAGTCGTTCCAAYCCTCAAYYCTCTTTTCTAGATTCATYGATATTGAMTCAATTGAACGCACTTCTAATACCTGTTCYACTTTTGGAAGMCCYTGKGTTATATCACCRGATCTCGAYTTTTCATATATAAATGTAAYTAAMGTATCTCCTTCRTAMARGATTTCWCCATAATGGCCAYGAACWGTTGCTCCYGGMGTGGCYAAATAGGGCTTAGMWGAKCGTATTACTASAGAGTCAACTTGAAYAAKTAKAACTTGACCCGATTTTAGGTGTGGTTCATTTTTRTCKATACATGAATTTTCACAAATAAACTGTCCAAGACTTATTTTTGTAGATGCCTTTTCACAATAATTGTGATGGMGAAAATACCAATTCAAATTKAATGGATKMAAAARGGTGTTACTACATGGATCGGKATTATAAATTTTCCTATTTTCATCCATTAAATAATATTTAAGTACTTGAAAAGTCTGTTTCAAATTGTCAAATTTTAAATATGTAGTGGGGATATGATTATAAGTTATCAACCAGGAAAATTCATAAAAATTCGCAATTTTAAAAGCTATTCCTAAGGGGCCCATCGAATTCCTAATTGGCATTAGGTCATTTTTTTTTATTGATTCTTTTATCACATTGAATGATTTTACATCATTGAACGGATCCATTCGAAAACAGYTGGATGATGACAAAATTATCAAAGCTTGACAGTCCTTATTTCTATTCAATAACGTATGAATAGTTCCGTGATTTTGGTTAAGGGATTGTTGAATCTGTATCTTGGAATACAAAAAAGTGGAAGAAAATGGATTKATAKTGGTKCGATCKGATYCATTATYAGGGATCAATCYRGAATCKGAAAGGTCATTTCTTTTTCKAGTATMCGAAATAGAGGATTTGACTAARTCAATTCTTAGAAAATCTCGCATCAAACCATTTGTCCKTATTTCAACAAAGGARGCGCGGGCCTCTTCGATAKAAGAAATTTTTTTGTCTTGCTCCCAATTCAATACKAAACAAGTYCGAACTAATTGAATACYCGTGTCMGAAATTCCCCGAATGGGTTTGCCGTTTCCATAAAGAATATAATTRATAACTTGAAGTTGYAAATTMTCCCTTTCCTGCAATAGATCYAGGGGAAAAAGTYTTTCTAAATTTATACCRTCCGTTATTTCATATGTGATTACAGGYCGAACCAAAACAAAAGACTTTTTCTTGGTCGGTGKRATCCGKTGKACATAGAWCCAATTTTTCAATTTTTTGGATRCTTTGTCATTTTTTTTTYCTATTCYTGGAGGTATYAAGATGCCACTGTGTCGAGATATTTTATCTATATCTCCG
>NZ_RSEJ01000099.1 GCF_009910675.1 Photobacterium alginatilyticum
ARTCTTTTCCTGCGCGGATCTATAATACAATAAAAATTTTGAAAACATTCTAGGAATGTTAATATTTTTATTGTATAGTGTATACCCGCGATGCACACAACAMAAAAGAGAYGGTTATTCCTTTTTYATCATAGAATGATTAGTCGATACYYTTTTTMTTCTTTKAAKCCTAACTCAATCAAAACTTCTCAAGTTATTMTAATCTCTAACTTCACTGAAATCGAATTAGTTGYTTTCATKGATATATTASKATATTTGGGTGAAATYTTGAAATCKAATGAAATGAGGTTCAAMTATTKCTTAGCGATTCCTAACGAACAATTKGGGTAGAAAKCCCCTTTCTTTTATTTTTTGAAATGAATCYRTTTTTATGTTATTTCGTACTGTATAATTMMAATTMTTTTCTTTGTGGGATCATTTTMCCACRAAARGGAATCAGAAGAATGATAGAATGGATTGCTACCTATGCCTAGATCRCGAATAAAYGGAAATTTTATTGATAAGACCTTTTCAATTGTAGCCAATATCTTATTACGAATAATTCCRACAACTTCAGGAGAAAAAGAGGCATTTAGTTATTACAGAGATGGTGTGATTTGATTMTTTTTTSTTACTGCTCTCAGTCTTMCGAGAAAGACACATGATTCRRTATAAAAAKAAAATTTTTGAAAAAAAAATCTACGCTTSTTGAAGGTGAAGTTTKGAAATAAAACAATTCCTTCTGTCGTGTATCCTCGATTAATGCAGCCTTAGATGCTATAYTTCAATTRTCGATTATAGTATTAAGCGAAAGGATACACCTAGAGGTTCYGTATTACATATTACAGRTCAACACTACTCYACTAGTACCACTAGGSGGCATAGAGGAAGAAGCACTACACCTAGAAATCAACAACAMGAAAACTTTGTTAKAAATGGACCCTTGYYYGTCTCSGGCTCGGGACKAACAAGARTGGTTGGGACAACAAACATCCATCTCGTTCGTATTTTGKATACCCGTATAACCATCGAAGGCTGTTGAAGTGACTMATTTCTRTAAATTAGGAGGCGTTGAGAACAAAAAAATGGTTGAGTTATCATTTCTATATCCTAACAATAYGCTTGAGGTTAAGAAAAGATCTCTTGCAGGAAGGTTGGCTAGAKATTTCATGTAAAAACACTAGCYCCRCTCAGTTAATAATGAGAATAGTTTAATMTTTTTTGATTYCATGTATTATTCTTATTARGCACATAAGGGAGGAGCCGTATGAGATGAACATCTCACGTACGGTTCTGTAACGGGGATTCTTTKACTTGAATRACGACCGTAACGGATGTCAGCCCAATCCGAAGRAAATTATGCGGAAGCTTTACARAATTATTACGAAGCTATGCGATTAGAAATTGATCCCTATGATCGAAGTTATATACTYTATAACATCGGTCTTATMCACACAAGTAATGGAGAACATACGAAAGCTTTGGAATATTATTTTAGAGMATTAGAACGAAATCCATTCTTACCACAAGCTTTTAATAATATGGYCGTGATYKGTCATTAYGTGCGACTATCTTCACTATAGAAATAAAAAGKAAAAAACGAGAMAATCCGYTAGAARATACTTGAAAAAKATAGGCTTTCTACATATGCATTGTCTAAAAAAATTATTTTTATCAGCTGTAGAAAAGAAACAAACTTTATAAAGGACAAATCTGAAGAAATAAATATGCTAGCTATTTTATTCTAGGGATAAAATGGTCAAATTGATAAAGGAAAAATGGCAGTCTAATACACTAAATAT
>NZ_RSEJ01000100.1 GCF_009910675.1 Photobacterium alginatilyticum
AGTTCGCCGGCCAAGTAGGAATGTCACAAGTGGAAATGCCTAACAAAGCAATCAAGGTGACCCGTTACACTCGGCGGTTTTGGTATGAAGTTCGGTGCGCTTGGCTGGTTTTGCGTGGGGCACCTTATTGCAGGCGTTATGCACCTTAGAGCCAAGTTCTTCAATGGTAGAAGGTTCATCGTTCAATACCTCGATTTCTCTGGCTATTCGTTCAGCGAAAGGCTGCCTGAAAGTTAAGAGAACAGCAGGTTGTCGTTTTTTTGTTGCCTTTTACCCTGGCAATTCAGCAGTGAGTTTTCATAGTTACATTGCTTTAAAAGGGTTATTGCTTGTCTTAACCAATAGTTCGGTGCAGCAGCCAATCCAGTCCGTATCAGGTTGTCATGCAAGTTGGTTTGGCTCAAGTCGTTGAAAGTGAATCGGAATTATCAGAGTCCGGATTTGTTGCCTGTATGCCGCAGATTTATCACGCGTGGAAAGGCTTTCGGCCAAGTATGATCGTATTAATGGATGGAGTTGCATAACAAAGGTATCAAGGTGACTTGTTTGACTCGGCATTTTTGGTTTGGAGTTTAGTGGATTTGGTGAGTTCCTCGTGGCGCACCTTATCCCAGGCGTTAGGCATGGGAAAAGCCTGCTTTATGATCTGGTCGAAACCGCATCGCTCAAGAACGGGAAATCTTAGGCCACTCGTTCACCGTAGGGCTGTCCTTAACGTTCGGGGAAATGCAGGTTGTTCCGTTCTTTGTTGTCTCTGACGATGGCAATATACATTCCTAGCTTCTTCGATACACCGCTGTGAAAGGCTTGTCGTTTACTTAACCCATTCGTTCAGTGATGCAGCCTCGATTAGCACCTCATCAGGGTGTCATGCAAATGTGGCTGGCTTTAAAGTGTTGATAGTATTAGTGTTACTTGAGATTTAGTGCATGCTGTATCCCATGGTTGGCAGCGGACTGCGCTGAGAGTTCGGCGGCCAAGTAGGGGGGCCAAAAGTGGAAATGCCTAACAAAGCAATCAAGGTGACCCGTTACACTCGGCGGTTTTGGTATGAAGTTCAGTGTGCTTTGTTAGTTTCGTGCGGGGCACCTTATCGCAAGCGTTATGGCACAAAAAGCACAGGCAACGTGGTGCTCGTTTCAAGTTCCGTGGGTCAAGCTTAGCTGCTATTTAGCCGAACTTCTCGGGCGATATAACTGAACGCTTTCAGTGTATAACGAACTGTGAATTTAACGGGCTTTGTCCGCAGCACGCTTGATTTGCCGGCTGTGTTTGTTGTCAGAAATGCCAGAAACTTCATCGAAAACCAGTTCTCAAATTTTGGCGAAAGGCTAACAGATTTCAGTTTTCACAAATCTTCCCGAAGCTTCTGATTTATATCTGTTGGTAAAGTGCCATTCTTTCTCCAGTTGCTACTGATTTTGCTATTTGGTTCATGAAGTTATGTATTAATTTCTGTCTGAGTTTTATTGGTAGGGTAAACTGTTTCGTGTTCAAGCCGATATTTCTGTAGCGGTAGCGTATCTGGTAAGTAATTCAAATTCCTTGAGTTTGCCATAACAAGGCAATCAAGGTGATGCGTTACACTCGGCGGTTTTGGTATGGAGTTCGGTGTGCTTTGCCGGTTTAGTGGGGCACACCTTATTGCGGGCGTTATGGCATTGGGTCACATAGGCAACGTGGTGTTCGCTTTTCACTCCGAGGGTCAAGCTTAGCAGCTATCAAGTCGCTCGTTTCAGGCGATATACCTGAACGCTTTTCGGTATAACGAACTGCGAG
>NZ_RSEJ01000012.1 GCF_009910675.1 Photobacterium alginatilyticum
GAATTTGCTTGGCGACCATAGCATTATGGACCCACCTGATCCCATGCCGAACTCAGTAGTGAAACGTAATAGCGCCGATGGTAGTGTGGGGTCTCCCCATGTGAGAGTAGGACATCGCCAGGCTTCCAATTTAGATTATCGCAGTGAACGTGCGGTGATTTGAGTGGAGCGGTAGTTCAGTTGGTTAGAATACCGGCCTGTCACGCCGGGGGTCGCGGGTTCGAGTCCCGTCCGCTCCGCCACTTATACTAAGCCCAAGCAGAAATGCTTGGGCTTTTTTACAATATATGTCGCCCTGCTTGTGCGCAAGCCCCGACTAGGCACCCCCGCACCCCCGCCGTTCCGTCACTTCTTCGAAATGTGTGTCCCGGCAGAAATGCTGAGGTTTAACTGTATTGTTCATTTTTGTCCGTTATATAGCCGGATAGCCCAAGACTCTGCTAGGTGGCAAGGTTAACCTGAGAGCCTTCATTTTTTTCAACTACAAAGTGTTTTGCGAGCAGTTCAAGCAGGCTCTCTTTGTAGGGTTCATGTCTCTTATTCCCTAATAGACTGGCAATTTCTTGGCCGACGGGAGAAAGACGGTAATATGTCAGGGAGACTCTTTTTTTAATCGGACGCAGTAAATAACGTGAACCTTGGTAGCCAAATGCAAGCGGAGACTCGATATCGATCTCGCCTGATTCCAGCTCGCTGCGAAGTAACAACCCCAGCTCCATGAGCACGAGTAAGTTCGAATAAGGTAACTGGTAGTTGCCGAGCGCTAGTTTATCGGATGAAGGAGAGCGTAAAATTTGAAGTCCGCTATGCCGAACTTTAATGCTGGTCAGCAGCTTTTTACTTTCATCACTGCCAAAATGACAACTTAACATGCAGGCGCGGTGAAAGGTTTGCGCCTCCTTTTGGGTCATGTTTCTGAGAGTATCGAGTGTTTTTAGGGACGTTGATCCCGGAGTAATGATCTCTTGCTTGAGCACTCGGCTCCATAGCTTTTGCATTGAGGCACCGCGTATGTGCTTAGCAATGGAGATGAAATGATATAGCCAGTCTGGATCAGGCTCTCCGGCTGTTTCATCGCTGCAATTGTCGTAAGCAAGCTTGAATATCCGCTCCAGGTTTTCTTGTTCGTGCTGTGACTCCTTTAATAGTCGGTATTCGGTTCTTTCTACGATATCTTTTTCTGAATCGTTTGTGATGAGATGGCTGACAGCGTGAAGGCAGGCAAGCTCTTTAGCTCTTGCCTGACTGCTTCGAATATAGTTATTGGTTTCTTCTTTTTTTACTGTTGGTACTGCGGCTGTTGTTGGCGCAGTGTTGGTGTCCTTGTCTGCATTATCCATAGCGGGCTCAAGGTTGATTAGTCTGGCTATAGTTTTACCAGTTGATCGCATTATTTGGCAATATACGTGACTTTTGTGTTAATGAGTGGTTAAATTTGTTGCGTTAATGAGTTTTACGAAATAGAGGATGAGGGAGGTGCTGATGAATAAGTCCGGTAAACGACTTACTGATGTGCTGCTGGTTTTAGGCTATATAACAGTACTGGCTTATCTTGCTATGTACCTTTAGCGATGCAAGCAAGATAAGCCTTGGGTATAAAGGAGAGACAGATGTTATGTACTACATATCATCGTACTCTTCCAGGGCCGTACCTTCTAACAGGTAGCCGACCTCTGCCATATCATGACTGATATGCTGGGTTTGCAAAGTACCGACAACATATACCACATCCCATAGCTGCTGGATGGGAGCCCCTTTTTCAAATTTCACATAAATGATTTGGTTCGGCGGCGGTGGTGGCACATGAATACAGGCTCCAAAGTAGGGCACTAGCAAGAATTCAGTTACAGCTTTGTCATCCCCTTCCAATGGAATAACAAAGCCCGGGATCTTTACCTTGCTTCCATTTAGCTCGGTACGGACCTTACCGATCATTGACTGTTTTACAGCCGCACTATTATGGTCGAGTACAGGCATACTATTACTGTTGAATTGCTGCCTTTCCTGCTCCGGGACTAGATCTATCCAATCCAGAGTCAGCACATCACTGGCATAGCTCGTTAATGGTAACCAGCAACATAATACAATAAGCCATTTCTTCATTTTCTATCCTATTAAACCTTTATTGTCATACCGTCTGCCAGAGAGTGTTGGTAGGCGCGTAGCGCTGGAAGCACCCCAACAATGATTCCCGCTAGCTGAACAACCCCAAGCAATAGCATCTCGTAAGACGTTAGTCCGCTGATCTTGATAAATAACCCGAATTGCTGCTGGATAAACGGCTGCGTGATAAACATTAAGCTATAAAGCAAAGCGGTGCCAAGTGCAATCCCAATTGCTGTCAGTACCGTAGCTTCACTGACCAAGAGGAAGAAGATATGGTTGGGTCTGGCCCCCATGGCTCTTAGTATTGCCATTTCTCGCCGTCTTTCATTTAGGCTGGTCAGCAGGCTGGTCAACATCCCCAACAAGCCAGCGATAACGACAAAGCCGGACACAACGAGAAGTGCCTGCTCGGCGATTGACATCATACCCCACAGTTCATGCAGAGCGATCCCGGGCATAATGGCACTCAGTGGCTCTTTCGAATATGTGTTGATATAGCGCTGCAGTGCAAAGGTCTGTATTTTTGAATTGAGCCCTAGCATGAAGGCGGTAATTTGTTTCGGCTCGAACTGATAGTTTGCTAATGTTTGTGCATCAGGTGTATGGCCTAATTTGGCTCCTGACTCCCAGCCAATATGAATGGCTTCAATCGCGCCTAAAGAGACATGGACACTGCGATCAACCGGCGTTCCTGTTGGTTCCAGTATGCCGACTACCTTGAAAGGCAAATTATCATGTCGGTTGAAGGACTTATCACTGATACCATGGGCGATGACGATTTCGTCATCAAGCTGATAGTTGAGCGTCTTAGCGACTTCAGCCCCTAAGACGGTCTCGAACAAGCCTGTAAACTCCCGGCCTTCGGCGAAATTAAGGTGTTGCTTTTGACCATATTGGTAATGCGTGAAGTAGGCATGATTGGTACCGATCACGCGGTAACCCTGGTGGGAGTCACCAAGTGAGATTGGTATTGACCACTTCACCGAGCGGTGTTGGCTAATTTCCTGGTAGCTTTGCCAGTCAATGTTGTTGGTTGCGTTACCAATCCGAAAGACGGAATAAAGCAGCAGATTCACCTGTCCTGAACGGGAGCCAACTATTAAATCCGTTCCTGAAATCGTATTGGCGAAGCTGGATTTAGCCTGAGTACGAACTCTTTCAACGCCAAGCAGTAGGGTGACGGAAATGGCGACGGTCAGCAGAGTAAGGAATGCTGTTGTTTTGCGGTTAGTCAGGCTTTGCCATGCCAGTCGGAATATCGCGCCCATTAATTGCTCCCTTGTGCTGCTCGGTTTAACTCGTTGAGTGCAATGCTACGGTCAAACAAGGATTCTAATGTTTCATCGTGGCTGACAAACAGTAAGGTTGTCTCCGCCTTGTCGCATTCCGCCATGAGTAGTTGGATAAAGGCTTCACGGTTGTCATGATCGAGTGCAGACGTTGGCTCGTCTGCGATTAATAGCTCCGGTTGGCCTATCAGTGCCCTTGCTGCCGCGACCCGTTGTTGCTGGCCGATGCTCAGCTCGGTTATTGGCTTCTCAAGATATTCTTGAGGTAAGTGTAACTGGGTTAATAACCGCTTAGCCTCTAAGTCCATAGCTCCCGATAGCCGGCCTTTTCGCAGACGGGAGAAGCGGCACGGCAGCAGGACATTATCAATCACAGAGAGGTAGGGAAGCAGATTGAACATCTGAAAAATATAACCAATATGGTTTGCCCTGAATTGATCTCTATGTGTTGGCTTTTGTTGGCTGAAGGGCTGTTGCAATAGCTGAATGTCACCTGACGTTGGTTGCGAAATCCCTGCCAGTAAACTTAACAAGCTGGACTTGCCACTCCCGCTGGGGCCTTTCAGAAAGACTTTTTCACCTTTCTTTATCGTCAAGGATGGAATATCGAGGAGATCCTCCGTCTGTTTTGGCCAACGGAATGTTATGTCGGTGAGTTCAATAACGTTCATAGTTTTCCCTGAAATGGGGGGAAGCCCCCCATCGTGAATGGATTGTTGCTATAAGCCAAAGCTTAGAATTTAAATACTGTAGTGGTAGGCGTTAGCTGTGCAGCGCTTTGGTTGGTATCTGTAATCGCCTGGACAGTGATTTTTTCCGTGGTCGGGAAGTGGCTGAACCAGTTAACCTGCAGAGAGGTTAGCTGTTCAATATTATCGCATCGGAACACATACTGAGCAGAGAACTCACCATGCCCCGCATGGCTATCATGGTTGTGCTCGTCGTGATCGTGCCCCGCATGGCTATCATGGTCATGCTCGTCGTGCTCGTGTCCCGTATGGCTGTCATGGTCATGCTCGTCGTGATCGTGTTCTGCATGGCTGTCATGGTCATGCTCGTCGTGATCGTGTCCTGCATGGTCGTCATGGTCATGCTCGTCGTGATCGTGTTCTGCATGGCTGTCATGGTCATGCTCGTCGTGATCGTCTCCTGCATGGTCGTCATGGCCATCATCAGCTGTCAACGTTTCTGTCACATGCACATCGACCAGGTGGCAGTTTGACGCCGAGGAGAAAGCAAAGAGTTCCCCTGCGTTGTTAAGCTGTGCAATCGCGCTTGCTAGTTGCTGGTGTTGTTGCTTGTTGGTTGGTGCATGTTCAAAGCCAACAACATCCGCACCCGGGGCCGTGATCTCCATCAGTAAATCTTTGCCGTCTTGAGCAATATTGAATTCAACGACACCGTGTACATGGGCGTCGTGCTGGCGAAAAGTGTCTTCTGCTGATGCAGGGGTAGCCATTGTCAGTGTGCTTAACATTAGTGCACACGTTGAAAGACGGTAAGGAAAAGCCATGATAACTCCTGTCTAAAAAAATAGTGAAAATCGATACATTAGTTTCAGACGGTTACCGGTGGTGATCTTGCCAAAGGCTGTGTGGGAAGACGGTGGCCTGTTAGAACAGTTGTTTGGCGGGTATGCTGGGTTGGCGACTGTGCCGGCAAGGCATCGAGTTCCATGATTGGCGTTGTAACATGTACCAGATGGCAGATGCTACATTCCTGTACATGATGATGGCTGCTCTCGACTTCTAATTCATGCAATACCTTTAGCGGCCCAATCAAACAGATCAAGCTAATGCAGAGTATTGTACATAGGTGTAAGCACCGAGAGTTGAAACGGAACACGATAGAAATAGAAAAGCCATCACCAGAACATAATTGTAATAATATAACATTACTTTTTGTCGTTGGTCATGGCTTTGTTGCTAACTATAAGAATTAATTGAATTGGTTACAAATTAGTCTTAACTAAGCCAAGCGCTTGTTCGATTTCTGAAGGACTGAGTTTGCCTTCTTTGACAAATAGAACCTTACTCTCTTTGTTCAAAACTATGATTGCAGAGCTTTCTTCCTGCAGTTTCCAGGTGGCATGCACGTTGCCTTCAGCGTCTAGTATCATAGAAGACCATGAAAATTCTCGCTTGCTGTCTTCTGCTGACGAGGCAACAAAGCTGCCAGTCCCCCAGATTGCATCATCCTGGTTAATGATTGTTGTTGTCTGGTATTTCTCCGCAGGCAAATTGGCTGCTGTGATGGCCTGCATGAGTTCTGCATTCATTTCTTTTGCCGCGCTGCGGCCAGCGATTGCCTGAATGACTCGGACCTTACCTGTCAGCTGTGAACTATTCCAGTTTTGGTAGACGATATCGTCGCCTTGCAAGGTGATCTCACCTTTGTCAGAAACGACCGCCGAAGGGATTGTTTCACCCACTTGGATAGTATGGGCCGCTGCCAGACTTGGTAATAATGCAGCAAGTAAAGCAATCATTGGCTTCTTATTCATTGTATTTATTCCATTTATTGTTAGACGCTTCATTATCTTAGAACAGTTAGCGGCAGCTGGTAAAACCAGTTGAGAATAGTCGATCTGAATCACTAATTATTAGACTCCTTGTCGGTCTAGGGATGTTTTTGGGGAATGTTTGTCGCTGATCTTATAGGCAATTACAATTTTTCTGTTCTACATTGATTACTTGGCTGACGTGACTTTGAGGGATAGGCTAACAAGCCTGGCAAGTAAATTGCTTTATTTTTCGACGGAAGGTTGAAACATTCTTGGTATGGCGGGGTCTACTGCTGTATCGGTGTTGCGAGGGATATATGCTTAGAGTTTTCAAACACTATCGTCCTAATCAGGTTGCCCGCTACGTAAAGAGCTACTTTCGTGGTCGGGTGTTTATTATGGGAGTCGGCGGATTCGAATTCGACTGCGGGCGTTTGCTGCCGCCCAAAAGACAGGATTTAAAAGCGCTAAATGTATTGTCGGAGGTCAACAGAGAAATTGACCTCCTGGCCGCTGAGGCAGTATAGCCAGGTCTGGACCCTGGCTATGGATGACCAGGACACGGGATCACTGGGGAGGCAGACAAATACCTGTGCCCCCTAGTCCACAGTATCCTCCGGGGTTCTTGGCAAGGTATTGCTGATGGTATTCTTCTGCAAAATAATAGTTGCCAGCCGGTTCTATCTCAGTGGTGATTTCGTGCAGGTGTTGCTGTTGCTTTAAGGCTACCTGGTAGTGCTCTTTACTCTGCAATGCCTGATCGAGCTGTGAGGGAGAAGTGGTATAGATGACGGAACGGTACTGGGTTCCGACATCATTGCCTTGCTGCATTCCCTGTGTCGGATCATGATTTTCCCAAAACTGTGCAAACATTTGTTTTAGCGGTATTTGAGCAGGGTCAAAAAGAATCCGTACCACTTCGGTATGTCCGGTTTTACCAGTGCAGACTTCTTCATAGCTCGGATTCGGGGTAAACCCTCCACTATAGCCCACAGAGGTACTGTAGACTCCGTCAAGTTGCCAAAAGAGTCTCTCTGCTCCCCAGAAACAACCCATACCAACAATAAGCTCTTCTAGCCCTTCGGGCTTATGATCATTGATAGGGGTACCATTGACAGCATGTGGCAGGGAAGGAAGGATTGGCGTCGCCCTACCAATGAGTGCAGCCTCCGGTGAGATCATGACTTGTTTCTTTGCTGACATTGTTATTTCCTTTTACATTGTCTTTACAGAGAAAGTAGAGGAATCTTGACAGACAATCAATATCGTTTGATTTGTCCTTATATAATGTTGGCAGTTATGGCTGCCCTTTGTCAGAATTATTACTGCGCGCGACAAACAAAAATAAAGCTTTTAGTAGTGAAGCCAAATAAGAATGAAAAAAAACGTTAAGCGGTTTAGCCTTGCCGCAATTGCTCTTGTAGCTTCTGCCCCTGTTTGGGCAGAGACCACATTGGCCATTAAGGGGTTGAAAGGAAGCCTGAAAGATAATGTCGAGGCGTATGTCTCGGCCATTCCTGAAGATGACTACAGTATTTCAATTCGCTTTCGGGAACAGCTGGAAGGCGAGATTAAAGATGCCCTTAAAGCGTTGGGGCGCTATCAACCGACATTTTCCTACCAGGTCGAGAAGGACGGAAACGGCAGCGAGCTGATCGTTACGGTGAATGCCGGTCCGAAGACAACTATCGCGAAAAGCGATATCCATTTTACCGGTATGGCAGTGAGCGATCCGGACTTTCTGGCGCTTAGAAGACAAAGTGGGCTTGGGTTTGGCAAAACGCTGAACCATGGCAAGTATGAGTCGTTTAAATCCTCCCTGAGTAGTCTGGCGCTACGTAAAGGCTACTTTGATGCTGAGCTAAAGAAAAGTGTGTTGGAGGTGGCCCCGACACGAAATGAAGCATTTATTACAATCGAGTTTGCTGCCGGGCAACGCTATAACTTTAGCGAGACGGTATTCACCGGCAGCCAGATTGAAGAAGACCGGCTGCAATCACTGATCCCCTACAAAGAGGGCGACCCATACCTTGCCTCCACCTTGGGGGAGTTTAATCAGCGATTATCCAATGTCGGCTGGTTTTCCTCGATCTTTGTCGGCGGAGATGTTGCCAACCTAAAAGACAATAGCGTACCAGTCAGAGTTGCTCTGGAGCCTCAGGTCAGAAACCAGATTGAGACAGGTATCGGTTACTCGACCGATGTCGGTACACGTCTTAAATTCAACTGGCGTAAACCCTGGATGAACAGCGCCGGCCACAGCCTCAATGTGAAGACCGAGATCTCGAAGGTGCAGCCGAAAATCGAGGCAACCTATAAAATTCCTCTTGATGATGTTCTTAATGATTATTATCAGATCATTGGTGGTATTCGGTATGTCGATAATCATGACACGGTCAGTACGGAATATAACTTTGGCGTGGAACGGCATTGGCGGCTTGAGTCAGGCTGGAAGCGTGTGGCCTCGGTTCGTTGGTTATATGAGGACTATAAGCAGGGGGCCGAAGAAAGTGGTGCACTGTCGATGATACTGCCGGGGATCAGTTATGACAAAACCCGCATCCGTGGAGGTGCAATGCCGACATGGGGTGATAAACAGCTGATGTCGGTTGAATACTCTGATCCGGCTTTTGGTTCTGATACCAGGCTGGCAAGGTTTCGTGGGCGTAGTGCCTGGATCCGCAGCTCCGGCAAGGATCACCGCGGCCTGTTGCGGGTGGATGGCGGCGCGGTGATTGCGGATCGGATAGAAGATGTGCCGCCATCGCTGCGCTTCTTTGTCGGTGGTGACAATAGCCTGCGAGGCTACAGCTATGAGTCGATAGCGCCGAAAGACAGCAAGGGCGAGCTGCGCGGTGGTACCTACATGCTGACCTCGACCCTTGAGTATCAGTATCGGGTCTACGGCAATTGGTGGGGAGCGTTGTTTTATGATTATGGCTCCTCTTGGATCGATACCCCGGATTGGTATCGAGGAGTGGGGGCCGGTGTTCGTTGGGCATCGCCGGTCGGCCCGATTCGTCTTGATTTTGCATGGGGACTGGAAAAGGAAAGCGATAAGTTCCAGCTGCATTTTGTTCTGGGGCCTGAAATATGATCTGGGTAAAACGTATAGCGCTAGGGGTGCTGGCACTGTTATTGGTACTGGTGATTGCCATCGCATCGCTGCTGTATACCCCCGCGGGTGTCAAAGTGGCCGTTTGGGGGGCGCAAAAGGCTCTGCCAGCCCTTTCGGTGGCCAGCAGCTCGGGGAGCTTGTTGAAAGGCTTTGCGCTGGAGCAGGTACGTTACCAAGACTCTCATATTGATCTGGCGGCTGACAGCCTGGTGTTGACGCTGGAAGATAGCTGCTTGCTGACACCGGCCGTGTGTGTGACAGAGCTGGCTGTATCGGGCGTGCGTTTTGCCATGCCCGAATTGCCACCGTCGCAGCCGGATGCCGAAGAGGCTGACACTGACTCTCAGCCTGTGACAGAAATCGTGATGCCATTGCCAATTAGTGTTGAACGAGTGGCGCTGGATGATTTCGAGCTGGATATTTTAGGCAACAAGATAGCCTGGCAGCATTTTTCAACAGCGGCGGATATTAAGGGAAGCCAGTTAATACTCAAGCCGACCGATTGGCAGGATATCGAACTTACGCTGGCTCCGGCTTCCGAGGGAGATAGTGCTGCGGCTACGAAGGCTGAAGCTGAATCGGCTAGTGAGCCTGTCATCTTGCCGGAGGTCATACTGCCTTTATCCGTCGATATCCAGCGCTTTACCGTTAAGAACTTTAAACTTAACGGTGAGACTCCCCAACGGGTGAATGTACTGGACATAGCAGCAACGGCAACTGGCAGTGAAGTGTCACTGAGCAAGTTGATACTGGATGTCCCGCAGGCCAAGCTAGATGCCACTGCCGGTGTTTCATTGAGCGGCGATTACCCGCTTCAGCTGGAAGCGGGACTTGATATCGCAATGGCTCCTCTTGAGGGGCATAACCTCAAGCTCAAGGCTGGCGGTTCATTGGCTGAACTGGCACTGGATGCCAGCCTGAAAGGTACGGTCGATGCATTGCTGAGTGGTAAGTTGTCTCCGCTGGATCCGACGCTGCCGTTCGACCTCAGCTTGTCCAGCCGGCATATTCAGTGGCCGATTGATACCGAGGCTGAATTTGAAGTCACAAATACGGTATTAGCTGCAGCGGGAAGTTTGGACGGGTTCAAGTTCAAACTGAAAACCGATGTTGACGGAGCACCGATGCCAGCTGTTGCTGCGAATTTATCGGGGCAGGGTGACTTGTCCCAGGTAACCTTGGATAAACTGGTTGTCGATACCCTCGGCGGCACGATTTCCGGTAATGCCAAGGCCAATTGGAAGGCGTTGGTTAACTGGCAGGGACAGCTAGATTTTAGCCATATACAGCCCGGGCTCGAATGGCCGGATGCCAAAGGGGATCTCAGTGGTAAGCTGCGAACGTCTGGAGGGCTGACCAAGCAAGGCGGTTGGTTTGTCAAACTGCCTGAGCTATCTGTAGACGGAATGGTGCTCGAACAGCCATTTACGCTTGATGGTCAGCTTAATGCCAAAGATACCGCCGGTAAGGGGGATATTGAGCTGGTCACCGATCGCCTGAGGTTAAAACATGGTCCGAACGGACTGACGGCAAAAGGATCTTTGAGCAAAGAATGGGCGATGTCCGCGCAGGTTGATGCCCCGGATTTGGCTCAGTCGTTACCGGATTTGCGTGGACGCATTCAGGGGGGCCTCGAGCTGTCGGGAAAACTTGCCGAACCGGATATTGATCTTCAGTTGGACGGGGAGGCGCTGGGTTGGCAGGAGCAGGCTAGCCTACAGCAGTTTGCACTTAAGGGACGGGTAACACCAATGCCGGCACTAAAGGCTGATGTGAGGCTGACGGCATCTGAAGGCAAATACGATACGTTCAAGCTTGATGAGCTAGCCTTGGTCTTCAAGGGGACCGAAGATCAGCATCGCCTGACACTGAATGCCGATGCCCAGCCTGTGAGCGCAAATATCAGTCTTGAAGGTAAGCTGGATCGCAAGACTGGGTGGCAAGGGGTATTGCAGCAAGGTGAAATTGATACGGAAATTGGTTTATGGCAGCTAAACCGTCCAACGAAGCTTGGTTATAACTTCAAAACACAGTTGGCGAATGTCGCCGCGCACTGTTGGCAACAGGACCAAGCCTCGCTGTGCCTGACCGAAGCTCTCGAGGCGGGGAGTTCGGGTCATGCCAAGGTGGCCGTGAATAATTTCGGTTTTGATCGTATTGCCCCGTTCATCCCTGAAACCATTACGCTAAAGGGGGAGGTAGGTGCCAATGTGGAGGCGACCTGGGCACCAAAGGCGTCTCCGTATGTGAAAGCGCAGGTTCGTCTGCCGTCGGGCTCTGTGGTCCAACAGGCCGATCCTGAAGCACCGGCTCTGACAGTTGGCTGGGACAAGGTGACGGTTAACGCCGAAATGAAGCAGGATATCTTAAATGCCGACTGGCTGGTGGCGGTGAAAGACAATGGCGATATCTCAGGGCGAGCAAAAGTTAGCCAGCTAACAGGCGAACAGCAACTTGAGGCGAGGCTTAAGATCGATCGCTTCATGCTCGGTTTTCTGGCCCCGCTGATCAAGGGCTATGAACAGTTTGACGGCCAGGTCGATGCCAACCTGACCGTTGCTGGTCCAATCATGCATCCGGCAGTCACCGGGTTGCTGGAACTGACCAATGTGGAAGCGATCGGCCGTAAGGTGCCGTTAGATGTGTCCAAGGGTGATATCACCGCGACGTTTAATGGCTATAATGCGACCTTGCATGGCGATATCATCACGCCGGATGGCGAACTGCTCTTGCGAGGCAGCGGTGATTGGCAAGACTTAGCCAAATGGAAATCGGAGTTGCAAGTCAATGCCCGCGACCTGGAAGTCAGTGTCCCTCCTATGCTTGACTTGAAGGTGTCACCGGATCTGATGATTAAAGCTGCGCCGCAATACGCGGAGATCACTGGCAATATTGCTATTCCATGGGGGCGCATCACCATTGATCAGCTGCCGGAATCGGCAGTGTCAGTATCTGATGATGAAGTGCTGCTAACCGATGATCTACAGCCTGTCGAGACAGAGCCGGCAATCCCGTTTGAAATCAAAACCAATATTTCGGTCAATATCGGTAAAGACGTGAAACTGTCGGCGTTTGGCCTGAAATCCAGGCTGGTGGGTGATCTGAACGTGCGCCAGAAGGATAAGGGGCCGCTAGTGTATGGTGAAGTGAACCTGCGAGATGGTACCTATCGTTCGTTTGCCCAGGAGTTGGTGATCCGCAAAGGCCAGATTCTATTTAACGGCCCGGCGGACCAGCCTTATCTGGCGATAGAGGCAATCCGGGATCCGGACAATGTTGAAGATGATGTGATTGCCGGGATCCGGGTCAGTGGTCCGGCGGATGAACCGACTGTGGAGATCTTCTCCGATCCGGCGATGCCTCAGCAAAATGCGCTGTCTTACCTGCTGCGAGGTAAAAACCTCGATACCGAGTCTGGCGAAGGTGGCAGTGGCGATGCGATGACGACCGCATTGATCAGCATGGGGCTGGCCAAGAGCGGCCAGCTTGTCGGTAATGTCGGCGAAGCATTTGGAGTCCAGGATCTGACATTGGATACCGCGGGCTCGGGGGACGACTCTCAGGTGACGATCAGTGGTTATATTGCCCCCGGTCTGCAGGTAAAATATGGGGTTGGGATTTTCAACTCAATTCCTGAGTTTACGGTTCGTTATCGGCTAATGACAGATCTGTACGTTGAAGCCGTATCCGGCCTCGATAGTGCCGTCGATTTACTGTATCAGTTTGAATTCAATTAAGGGCTGCTGTTGTGGCAAGAGTATTTGTGTATGGGACATTAAGGAGAGGCCAGTCTAACCATAGCCTGCTAGAACAGGCATCCAGGCTGGGGGCCTGCCAGCTGATGTCGGGCTATTTACTTTTTAATCTCGGTAGTTATCCGGGGGCAAAAAGGAGCAACTTGAGTCATGCTCCGCTGTATGGTGAGGTCTATGAAGTGGACCGTCATACTATGGTCTTGCTCGATCAGCTCGAGGAGTATCCGGAGTTATATACCCGCGAGTTGGTCGAGACGAAATACGGGGCTGCCTGGATTTACCTCTACAACCCTTCTGCTGCAGGCTTGCCTTTGCTTCGCCATGGTGATTGGTGCCGAAGGTAGGGCTGTCTGTTACGGACGAGGCATTGCCTCAAGCAGTGCCTCGTAGCTTTCACCATTATAGATATACTGATAACCCAGTTGCTCGAGGGCTTCTTCTGCGAGCCCGGAACGCCGTCCGGAACGGCAATAAAGAAAAATGGGCTGGGTTTTATCTTTGGCTATTGTTGCCAGCCGGTCGATTTTATTAAAGGGGATGTTGAGAGACTTAGGCAGGTGCCCGGCAATAAACTCTTCATTGGTTCGCACATCAACAATAAGCGGGTTTCCCTCCTGGTGCAGCTGCCAGAATTGTTCGGGTGTTACCACTTCGGCCTGAACAGGGGAGGCAAGCAGAGCGGTGAAGAGAATAAGTTGACGTATTTTGCTTCGCATTTTACAAGGCTAACCTCTGGTTAATCTTATCGGGGCGGTAAACGCTCCTTGTCAGCCCGTGAGAGAAGGAGCGTTATTTCTTAACTGTTAGCCAGTTACTTTTCCTGAGCTCGCTTGAAGGATTCTATAATTTCCTCTTTCGCTGCGGCAGCATCTTCCCAGCCGTCCACTTTTACCCATTTGCCGGCTTCCAGCTCTTTGTATCGCTCGAAGAAGTGGGTAATTTGCGCTTTTAGAAGATCCGGTAAGTCATTGACGTCCTGAATATGGTCGTACTCCTTGCTGAGTTTGCTGTGCGGGACGGCAACCACTTTTGCATCTTCGCCGGACTCATCCGTCATTTTTAGCACACCAACCGGGCGGCAACGGATCACCGAGCCTGGGACTAGCGGGTATGGGGTCGGTACCAAAACATCGACAGGATCACCATCAAGGGACAGAGTATGGTTTACATAGCCATAGTTACAAGGATAGAACATCGGAGTGGACATGAAACGGTCGACAAATACAGCGCCGGTATCTTTGTCTACCTCGTATTTAATTGGATCGGCATTGGCGGGGATTTCGATAACAACGTAGATATCTTCAGGGATGTCCTTTCCTGCTGGCACCTGATTAAGGCTCATGATGTATTCCTTTTATTGGGTTAACTAATTGTTGACGATGTAAGAAATTATAATACCAACTTCGTTAACGAGTTGTCTATTTGGTAACCGTTTTGCCCTATTATGGATGGCGAGCGGAAAGCAGTGGAGAGCGGTAAGAAAGTAGAGACAGAAAAAGAAACAGGCTGCCGAGGCAGCCTGTTGTATCGGGAATCGCTTTTATTCCGGGAACTCTTCCAGGAAGGTTTCTACATTGCGGACCATCTTGGTCGAGCCGACAAAGAACGGTACTCGCTGGTGCAGCTCGGTCGGTTTGAGATCCATGATCCGGTTTTTACCGTCAGATGCCAGGCCACCGGCCTGCTCAATCAAAAATGCCATCGGGTTGCATTCATACAGCAGGCGCAGTTTGCCGTTCGGGTGAGTCGCAGTGCTCGGGTACATATAAATTCCGCCCTTAAGCAGGTTGCGGTGAAAGTCAGCAACCAAAGAGCCGATATAACGAGATGTATACGGGCGGTTATCTTCTGGCACGTCTTCCTGGCAGTGCTTGATGTACTTTTTCACGCCCATCGGGAAGCGGATATAGTTACCTTCGTTAATGGAATAAATACGGCCGTCTTCCGGGATACGCATACTTTCGTGTGACAGGCAGAACACACCCAGTGATGGATCATAGGTAAAACCATGAACACCGTTACCTGTGGTATATACCAACATGGTCGAAGAGCCGTAGATGATGTATCCGGCTGCAACCTGGCGGTGTCCTGGCTGGAGGAAGTCCTCTTCAGTCGGAGGGGTGCCGACTGGGGAAACACGCTGGTAAATAGAGAAAATAGTCCCGACGGAAACGTTTACGTCGATATTCGAAGAACCATCCAGTGGATCCATCAAAACAACGTATTTCGCGTTTAGGTTTAACTCTTTGTTGAAGGCAACGGCTTCGTCTTCTTCCTCACTGGCGACGCCACATACCTGATCGCGGGCTTCAAGCGCGGCTTTGAATTTATCATTCGCGTAGAGGTCGAGCTTTTGCTGATCTTCACCTTGAATATTTTCGCCACCGGCCGATCCTGTGATATCAACCAAGCCTGCCTTGTTGATTTCACGGTTCACGATTTTTGCCGCTAGCTTTATAGAGCCCAGTAGTGAGGAGAGCTCACCGCTGGCATGGGGGAAGTCGGTCTGTTTCTCGACAATGAACTCACCAAGGGTTCTAATATCGGACATATACAATCCTTGCATCATGTTGTCATTGGGGCAGTTAAGTCAGGTACAATGTCTCTTACGGACAGTTTTGGTACCTCTATATAGGATTTATAGCCTGTTAGTGCTGTAAATACGCATAAAGAATTGTATATAAAGATCTTTTTTATGGTACTGAAGTAACACCTAAGCGTGAAATCAACAGAATTTATCCAGTGAGCCGACAGTTATGCATATCCATATTCTAGGAATTTGCGGCACATTTATGGGCGGAGCCGCGATTCTCGCCCGCCAGTTGGGCCATACAGTTACCGGTTGTGATGCCAATGTTTATCCGCCGATGAGTACCTTGCTTGAATCTCAAGGTATTGAAATTATTCAGGGTTATGACCCGTCACAGCTTAACCCTGCTCCCGACCTGGTCGTTGTCGGCAATGCCATGAGCCGGGGTAATCCTTGTGTGGAATATGTACTGAACAATAATCTGCGCTATACCTCGGGGCCGCAGTGGCTGCAGGAAATTTTGCTGCATGACCGCTGGGTATTGGCTGTGGCCGGTACCCATGGCAAGACGACGACAGCCAGTATGCTGGCGTGGATCCTGGAAGATTGTGGCTATCAGCCGGGTTTTCTGGTTGGTGGCGTGCTCGGAAACTTCGGTGTTTCCGCGCGGTTAGGTGAAAGTATGTTCTTCGTTGTCGAGGCGGACGAATACGATAGTGCTTTTTTCGATAAGCGTTCTAAGTTTGTTCATTATCGACCACGCACGCTCGTTATGAACAATTTAGAGTTCGATCACGCAGATATTTTTGATGATTTGAAAGCCATCCAACGCCAGTTTCATCATTTAGTGAGAACTGTGCCGGGTAATGGCCGGATCCTTGCTCCTAAAAATGTCGACAATATCCAGCAGACGCTGGATATGGGATGCTGGAGCGAACTGGAATATACCGGCGAAGACGGTCACTGGCAGGCACGCAAGCTCGTTGCCGACGGCAGCCAGTTTGAGGTGTACCTGGAAGGTGAACGTGCTGGTGTCGTGAGTTGGGAGCTGGTGGGCGATCATAATGTCAGCAATGCCCTGATGGCGATTGCGGCGGCCCGCCATGTGGGTGTGACAGCGGATTTGGCCTGTGAGTCATTGGCTAAATTTATCAATACCAAGCGCCGTCTGGAGCTGAAAGGCGAGGTGAACGGCATCAAGGTGTACGATGACTTTGCCCACCACCCGACTGCGGTTGAGCTGACGCTGGGCGGCTTGCGGGCCAAGGTGGGGAACGAGCGTATCCTGGCGGTCTTGGAGCCGCGATCTAATACCATGAAGCTGGGGGTTCATAAACAGGATTTGGCGCCGGCACTCCAAGCGGCGGATGAAGTGTATATTTTCCAACCGGATACCATTCCCTGGTCGGTAGAAGAAATTGCCTCGGCCTGTTCTCAGCCAGCAACGACAGACTGCGACTTGACAGCGCTAGTGGCGAAAATTGCAGCGTCTGCAAAGCCTGGCGATAATATTCTGGTGATGAGCAACGGTGGTTTTGGCGGTATTCATGACAAGCTGCTGGCCGCATTGGCAGAGAAGAGCGAATGAGTAACAAGATACGAGATAAGCGAATTACCCTGGCCTGGACCGGTGCCTCTGGTGCACCCTACGGCCTGCGCTTGCTGGAATGCTTACTGGCTGCGGACTACCAGGTATATCTACTGATTTCATCGGCGGCCCGTGTTGTACTGGCAACGGAACATGGTCTTAAGTTACCTTCTGGTCCGGATGCGGCGAAAAAGGCATTGGTTGAGTATCTTGACTGTGATGCCAGCAAGCTGGAAGTGTGTGGCAAAGAAGACTGGTTCTCGCCGGTGGCATCGGGTTCTGCAGCTCCGAAGCAGATGGTGGTTTGCCCTTGCTCGGCAGGTACACTGGCGTCTGTTGCACACGGCATGTCTGATAACCTGCTCGAGCGAGCTGCTGATGTGGTCCTGAAAGAGCGCGGGCAGTTATTGCTGGTGGTACGGGAAACGCCGTTCTCGACACTGCATCTGGAGAACATGCTGAAGCTGTCAAAGATGGGAGTGACCATCATGCCGGCGGCACCTGGTTTTTACCATCAGCCTGAAAGCATCAATGATCTGGTTGACTTTATGGTGGCCAGGATCCTCGATCATCTTGGTGTCGAGCAGGGGTTGGTTCCGCGCTGGGGCTACGATCAGCGACAGTGAGTGTCGGAATATGTAGATAAGAAGAAGCCCGCTTGAGCGGGCTTTTTTGAGCGTACTAGATCACACCAATGATTCAGATTGGGTTAGACATCTTGCAGGTGGGCCTGGGGTTTGATCACCACGACATTGATTGGTGAGTTCTCGACCACTTTGGAAGCGACAGAGCCCAGCATGACCTTATCGAGGCGAGAGCGTTTATGGCTCGGCAAAATGATCAGATCGGCACCAATGCGTCCGGCATACTCTAGAATGGTGGTCCAGGTTTTCCCTTCGGAAACATACTGGTGGTGAACAATTTCATCTGGGATATGCTGGCTGGCAAAATCTTTTAGCTGGTGCTGGGCATCTTGCATCATTTTTCGGGCGGCATCTTTCGGGAAATAGCTCGATACCATCGACATGTGAATACCTGGAAGCACATTGAGTAAGTGAATGGTCGCATTGGACTGTTTGGCCAGCCAGACGGCCTGCTCGACGGCTTTGTCGGCGAAGCCTTGGTCGTTTAGATCTACGGGCACTAAAATCTGCTTATACATATTATTCTCTTTGTTTTCATATAGGGAGAGTGAACTCTCCCTATAGTTTAGACCTGTATTGACCAGGTCAGTGGCAAGATTATGCGTGTGACAGCTGCTTGGCACGACGGCGCTGGTTCCAGCCAAGGGCTGCCAGCAAGATGAGGGTAGGAACAAATACCCACTCCTTCATCGGCCTTACTGCCGGCAAGCTGACCTGGGTGATCTCCCAGTCAAAATCAATACCGGCGGCTTCGGCCGGGCTGCCGAACTCAACCAGATCGACCAGCATTTTCTCGCCTTCCTGACGCAGCATCAGGCCCGTCGAGGCAATACGTTCGTCGGCGCTAACCGCATCCTCATCAAACGGTAGCAGCACATGCTTGCTTACCAGCTTGCCTTCGAGATTTTCGCCGCTGACCTGTAGCTCAATAGGTTGGCCTATTGCCAGCTTGTCGGCAGCATCGACGATAAGCACTCCTGGCATTTCATGTTTTGCCGGGTAGACCATATCCCACCAGAAGCCCGGTCTGAACAGCGAGAAGGTAATGAGAAGCAGGGCAATGACTTCCCACCATTTGGTTTTGGTAAACCACCATCCCTGAGTGGCAGCCGAGAACGTAAGCATGGCGATGACGGCTGAGCTGACTGTCAGGAATAGGTGCCACCAAGTGTCAATATTCATCATCAATAGCTGGGTATTGAAGATAAACATAAACGGGAGGATGGCGGTACGGATATCATAGGTAAAGCCCTGGATACCGGTACGGATTGGATCGCTTTTGGCAATGGCTGCGGCAGCGAAGGCGGCCAGACCGACTGGCGGGGTGTCATCAGCCAGGATGCCGAAATAGAACACGAACAGGTGGACAGCGATCAGCGGAATGATCAGGCCGTTTTGGGCACCGAGTGTAACAATTACGGGAGCCATCAAGGTTGAGACAACAATGTAGTTAGCAGTGGTTGGCAGGCCCATACCGAGTACCAGACTGATCACTGCGGTAAACAGTAGCATCAGCATGATGTTGCCGCCGGAGATAAACTCGACAAAGTCGGTCATAACCAGCCCGATCCCGGTAAGGGTAACCACGCCGACAACAATACCGGCGGCCGCAGTAGCCACACCGATACCGATCATGTTGCGGGCTCCGGACACCAAGCTTTCAAGCAGATCACGAACGCCTTCCATCGAGGCTTCACTGATGGTCTTTTCTTTATTGAACATTGCCAGCAGCGGACGCTGCGTGAGCAGAATAAAGATCATAAAGACTGTCGCCCAGAAGGCGGAAAGACCAGGAGAAAAACGTTCGACGGTCAGGCACCAGACCAAGACGACGATAGGTAACAGGAAGTAAAGGCCGGACTTGATGGTCGGACCCGGATCGGGCACTTCGGTGATATCGTCTTCAGGGTTCTCCATCAGGTGATCCTGATAGTTGGCCGATACTTTAACCAGAGCAACGTAAGCAATAAGGATCACGACCCCGATGATTGGCGTTGCTGCAGCACCAAAGATATCCTTGGTCCAGCCAACTCCATAATAGACCATTGCGCTCAATACGATCAGGCCAAGGATCGTGCCGCTAAATGACAGCAGACTCTGGGCCAGGGTCGGTTTGTAGTGGCGCTTAAGCCCGGTCATGCCAGCCTTGCAGGCCTCGAGATGAACGATATACAGCAGGGCAATATAGGAGATAAGTGCTGGCAGCAATGCCGCTTTAATGACTTCTACATAGGAGATACCGACATACTCAACCATCAGGAAGGCGGCGGCGCCCATGATCGGTGGTGTCAGCTGACCATTGGTGGAGGCGGCAACCTCGACGGCACCGGCCTTGGTACCGGGAAAGCCGACTTTTTTCATCAATGGGATGGTGAAAGTACCGGTTGTGACGACATTGGCAATTGACGAGCCGGAGACGAGTCCGGACAGCCCGGATGCCACAACGGCAGCTTTTGCCGGCCCGCCACGCATGTGGCCAAGCAGTGAAAAGGCGACCTTGATGAAGTAGGCGCCGGCTCCTGCGCGCTCAAGCATGGCACCAAACAGGACGAACAGGAAGACGAAGGAGGTTGATACGCCAAGGGCAATACCAAACACCCCTTCGGTTGTCAGCCACAGGTGTGACATGGCCTTGTTCAGACTGGCACCTTTATGGGCGATAACATCTGGCATGTGTGGGCCGCCGAAGGTGTACAGTAAAAATACCGCAGCCACGACCATCAACGGTGGGCCGAGCGCCCGGCGAGTGGCCTCTAGCAATAGCACCATGCCGGTAACGGCAATGACAATGTCAAACTGTGTCGGTGCACCAGAGCGGCCGGCAAGTTCGGTATAAAAAATATAGATATAGGCGGCAGAGAAGCTGCCTGCCAGGGCCAGACCCCAATCTGTGAGTGGAATGCGATCTCGAGGAGAGTGCTTTAATGCCGGGTAGGCTGTGAAAGCCAGGAATATAGCAAACGCCAGATGGATCGATCGGGCTTCGGTATCGTTTAATACGCCAAAGTCAAAAATAAACGGAAGTGGTGAGGCATACCACAGCTGGAACAGTGACCAACATAGCGGTACGAACCATAGGATGCGTCCAGCCATTCCAACAGGACTCCTTGCCCCTGTGTCTGCCTGAGCCACCATATCCTGCACATCTGTCGACGCTTCGGTTGTCTTAGTCATGCATAATCCTTCTTCGATGGACTAGGTAAAAAGTGTTTTTTTATTATTTTTATAGGTAGGTGAAATAGCATGCGCCGCTTGCGCGGCGCATGAGTGGCAACCAGTGCCTGATAAAGGTAAGTCAATACAGGTTACTTCAGGTAACCCATTTCCTTGTAGTAGCGCTCTGCACCTGGGTGTAGAGGAATGGACAGACCGTCCTTCACCATGTTCTCAGGTTTCAGGTTAGCAAATGCCGGGTGAAGACGTTTGAAGGTATTGAAGTTTTCAAATACCGATTTCACCAGCGCGTAGACAACATCGTCAGATACGTCGGTAGAGGAAACCAGGGTTGCCGCAACACCAAAGCTGTTTACGTCGTCATTGGTGCCTTTGTACATACCACCCGGCACTGTGCTTTTGGCGTAGTACGGGTTGTCGGCAACGATCTTGTCGATAGCTGCGCCAGTTGCCGGAACTAGCTTGGCCTCACAAGAGGTTGTGGCTTCTTTGATTGAACCGTTTGGATGACCAACTACATAGACGAAGGCATCAATTTTGTTATCGCAAAGTGCCTGGGAGCGCTCGGAGCCTTTGAGTTCGGAAGCCAGTTTGAAATCGGCGTTGGTCCAGCCCATTGCATCCATCACCACACCCATGGTGGCGCGGTCGCCAGAGCCTGGGTTACCAATGTTTACACGCTTGCCTTTCAGATCAGCAACACTATTGATGCCAGAGTCGGTACGGGCAATGATGTTGAACGGTTCGGTGTGGATCGAGAATACTGCACGTAGTTTCTTGTAGGCACCCTGATCTTTGAACTTGCTGGTACCGTTATAGCCGTGATATTGCCAGTCAGACTGAACAATACCGAAGTCCAGTTCACCGGCACGCATGGTATTGACGTTGTAGATAGAACCGCCAGTGGACTCTACCGAGCAGCGGACATTGTGCTGCTTGCGATCTTTGTTGACGAGCTTACAGATAGCGCCACCAGTTGGGTAGTAAACCCCAGTGACGGAGCCGGTGCCAATTGTGATGAAATCCTGGGCACTGGCCATGCCGCTAGTCATAACTGCTGCGGCTAAAGCACTGATTTTAACAATTTGTTTTAATGCCATGTTTGTCCCTTCCTAATTGTTGTTATCTCCAGTATGGAAATGTTTTCCATCGGTGGAAAAGGCATATTTGCTTAAGCAAATCAGAACGATGATAGCAAAAGAGACAAGGAAAATTAAAATTATGTTAATGATTGTTTGCCGGATTACTGAAAAAAAAGCACAGAAATGATATTGGGAAAGGAATAATTATTTATATCAATCATGCACTTGCATGAAAAGTATGCAATTTATGAAAGTTTTTCTGAATGTGAGCTCTCTCTCATTTGCTGAGAGAGAGGATCGGGAAGATTTTTAGTTGCTGTAGTCAAAAAGCTTGCACACCGAACTGAACAATTCTTCGGTAGAAATGGTGTTTGTCGGGGTAATGAAAATCGTATCGTCGCCTGCGACTACGCCCAGAATACCTTCTGCCTTGCCTAACGAATCTAATAGGCGGGCAATCACCTGAGCGGCACCAGGTCCGGTGTGAATAACAACCAGCGCACTGTTGTAATCGATCTCCATTACCAGCTCTTTGAGCGGGCTGCTGGTGGTCGGTACACCCAGTTCCACGGGCAGGCAATAGACCATCTCCATCTTAGCGTTGCGGGTGCGGACCGCACCAAACTTCGTCAGCATGCGAGAGACTTTTGACTGGTTTATATTGTCGAACCCCTGAGCTTTCAAGGCGTCTACAATTTCACCTTGAGAACTGAATTTTTCTTCTTTTAGAATGGCTTTGAATGCTTTGACTAAGCGTTCTTGTTTATCTGAATTTCGCATAAGTAAATTTCATATACAGGGACGAGGTGCCGTATTCTTGCATAACCCTCTGGTTGGTAGCAAACCATGTTCATGGAAACTGGAGTGTTAGTCACCATTCTGGTGGAATAGGATGAATAATTATTTAACTCTGATCGGTTTCTCCACCATTTGTCGACTGCAATCCCGGGAAAGAAATGTTATATATATGTAGCACATTTTATTCTTGCTTATGCGTGACTTCGCAAAGCTGGTTGGGTTTGATTGTATTTCACTATTTGTTGCTATAACGTCATCATGACCAATCAAATGAAATCATGGTCTTAGCTGAGTTATGTCTTCATTTGATTGGTTTTAGGTCTGAAAAAAATATACTTCTATCGTAAAGGAGAACGAACATGAAAGTTGCTGTAATTGGCGCTGCTGGCGGTATCGGCCAGGCTCTGGCTCTGCTTCTGAAAAACCGCCTGCCAGCGGGCTCTGATCTGGCGCTCTACGATATTGCGCCTGTAACACCGGGTGTTGCTGCTGATCTGAGTCATATCCCTACACCGGTTTCAATCAAAGGTTATGGTGGTGAAGATCCGACTCCTGCACTGGAAGGTGCTGACGTTGTGTTGATTTCTGCAGGTGTTGCGCGTAAACCAGGTATGGATCGCGCGGATCTGTTTAATGTTAATGCGGGCATCGTTAAGTCTTTGGCTGAAAGAATTGCCGTTGTATGTCCGAATGCCTGTGTCGGTATCATTACGAACCCGGTTAACACTACGGTGGCGATTGCTGCTGAAGTACTGAAGAAAGCCGGTGTTTATGACAAGCGTAAGCTGTTCGGCGTAACAACCTTGGATGTTATCCGTTCTGAAACCTTTGTGGCCGAGCTAAAAGATATCGACCCGGGCCAGGTACGCGTACCTGTTATCGGCGGTCACTCTGGCGTAACGATCCTGCCTCTGCTTTCACAGGTTGAAGGTGTTGAGTTCAGCGAAGAAGAAATTAAGGCGCTGACACCGCGCATTCAGAATGCCGGTACCGAGGTTGTCGAAGCGAAAGCGGGTGGCGGCTCTGCGACATTGTCAATGGGTCAGGCTGCATGCCGCTTCGGTCTTGCCCTGGTTCGTGCGCTTCAGGGTGAAGAAGGCGTTGTCGAATGTGCCTACGTTGAAGGCGAAGGCCAGCATGCTCGCTTCTTTGCTCAGCCTGTGCGTCTGGGTAAGGACGGCGTAGAAGAGGTGATGGATTACGGCAAGCTAAGTGCATTTGAGCAGGATGCGCTGGAAAGCATGCTAGATACTCTTCAGGGCGATATCACCAAAGGCGAAGAGTTTGCTGCGCAGTAAACTGAGTCAGCGATAGTAAAAAAAGCGGCCATAGGCCGCTTTTTTTATATCTGGTAACCCGTATCGGTTCGGTAAATGTGAGAGTTAGTAATAGCTGTCACATCCGGTGTGCAGCTGGGGCTGCTCTTTGATGTCGTCACAGTTTATGTTGATGCGTTTGTGATCACTCATACTCTCGATAATGGCAGTATTATGTTCCTGGTCAACGTCAATCACTTCTGCGACGCCTTGCTGGCATTCTACCCACATTCCCGGTTTAAGATCTTTGGCTTGCATAATCAACCTCCACTAGATCACAAGGATCACAGTTAACTATAGAACAAGAAAAGGATCCTCTTTCAGAGCCGGAAGATCAAAAAAGCCTGCGCTCGGCAGGCTTTGGGATCCGGGGAGGGAGTGTGGCTTACTTGTTGCGCTTGACGGCCAGGTGGGCCAGTGCGATAAGTGCTTCTTTGTGCTCTGAATCAGGAATAGCACCAAGGCAGGCAATCGCTTTTTCTGCTTCTTGCTCGGCACGTTGCTGGGTATATTCCAGTGAACCGACTTCACGCATACAGGCTAGGATCGGCTCAAGCTTGTCAAGGCCATCACCTTTTTCAATGGCTTCCCGGATCATTGCGGCCTGCTCGGCATTCCCATGATGCATGGCATGCAATAGCGGAAGGGTTGGTTTGCCCTCGGCCAGGTCATCACCGACATTTTTTCCCATCTCCTCACCGTCGGCATTGTAATCCAATACATCGTCGATAAGCTGGAAGGCCGTACCTAAGAAGCGACCGTAGTCCTGCAAGGCAATTTCGGTATGTTCCGGCGCATCGGCAAGAATGGCTGCGACCTGGGTCGCGGCTTCGAACAAGCGAGCGGTTTTTGAGTAGATAACCTGCATATAGTTATCTTCCGTGGTATCCGGATCATTGCAGTTCATCAGCTGTTGCACTTCGCCTTCGGCGATCACATTTACGGCTTCGCTCATAATGTCGAGGATCCGCAGGGATCGCAGGCTGGTCATCATCTGGAAGGAGCGAGTATAGATATAGTCACCTACCAACACGCTGGCAGCATTGCCGAACATGGCATTGGCGGTTGCCTTGCCACGGCGCATATCTGACTCATCGACAACATCGTCATGAAGTAGTGTTGCTGTATGCGTAAACTCGATAAAAGCTGCGGCAGTCGTGTGCTTGTTGCCTTCATAGCCAAGGGCGCGGGCAGCCAAGACGGCCAGCATTGGACGCAGGCGTTTTCCGCCGCCACTGACAATGTAAAAACCGAGTTGATTGATTAAGGCCACATCTGAATTCAGCTGTGCCAGTATCTTCGCGTCAACTTCCGCCATATCTTTGGCGGTAAGCGCTTGGATAGCTTTAAAATCCATTGTATATCCAGCAAAATTGTTTGCCGCACCAGGCGGAAAAGTTAAGTATACCAATTGACAGTAAACAGACGTCAAGCAGTGGTGGCAGGGTATTTGTAAAGGCTGTCGGCATTATTATACGTGATGCTTATCCGAAAACTGCTACGATGAGCTGTAGCACACTTTACCTCTAAAACTTCCCGCCAAGGCATGAAATCGCTGGCTATTGTTGTCAACTGGCATCAAAAATATTTACCGAATACTACACTAAAACCTCGCTATCTTCATAACCTCGTTTACGTTTAAATCAGGGACTTTTATTACTGGCTAGCTTTTCGCCATTTTTCTTCGCTTAATGGGTTGCCAGAAGTCCCGTTTTCGCGTAACATTCGCGCCCTATTGATGACAAGATTAAGCGCATACCCATAGCCCGAGTTATAAGTGGCTAATGGCCTATGCGGACAAGCGGAGTAAGACATGTACGCTGTTTTCCAAAGTGGTGGTAAACAACACCGTGTAAGCGAAGGCCAGACCCTACGCTTAGAAAAACTAGACGCTGAAACTGGTGCTAGCGTTGAATTTGATTCAGTTCTTCTTGTAGCTAACGGCGAAGAAGTAACTGTAGGTGCACCTTTCGTAGCTGGCGGTAAAGTAACTGCTGAAGTTGTTACTCACGGTCGTGGCGATAAAGTTAAAATCGTTAAGTTCCGTCGTCGTAAGCACTCTCGTAAGCAAGCGGGCCACCGTCAGTGGTTCACTGAAGTCAAAATCACTGGCATCAGCGCTTAATAACAGGAGAATTTAAAGATGGCACACAAAAAAGCTGGCGGTTCTACTCGTAACGGTCGCGATTCAGAAAGCAAACGTCTAGGTGTTAAGCGTTTCGGTGGCGAATCTGTACTAGCAGGTAACATCATCGTTCGTCAGCGTGGTACTAAATTCCACGCTGGTAACAACGTAGGCCTAGGTAAAGACCACACTCTATTCGCTCTATCTGATGGTAAAGTGAAGTTCGAAGTTAAAGGTCCTAAGAACCGTAAATTCGTATCTATCGAAGCTGAATAATTCAGTCTCATAACGAATTATAAAGCCCTGCCTACTGGCGGGGCTTTTTGTTATGGAAGGGTTTATGCCAAATCAGAACCCGACGGCAGGCATATTACTGGCGTTAACGACGGCCTTTTTCTGGGGAGCATTGCCCATAGCAATGAAACAAGCCGTAGAAGTGATGGAGCCATTTACGATTGTCTGGTATCGCTTTGTAACGGCTTCGCTCGGGCTGGGCCTGTGGTTATATTGGCGTAGGCAGCTGCCCCAGGTTCGTGCATTGGGGATAGCCGGATATGGCACCCTGCTGCTGGCGAGTATTGGTCTGGCGGGGAATTTTGTGCTGTTTAACAGTGCACTGGAATACCTTAACCCGCCTGTTGTGCAGGTTATTATCCAGCTGGCACCGGTCATTTTGTTGTTGTCCAGTGTGTGGCTGTTTAAAGAGAAGCTGGGTGTACATCAGGTGATTGGTGTGAGCTGCCTGATGTTTGGCTTGTTGCTGTTTTTCAATGAACGGCTTGTCGAGCTGTTTACCAGCTTTACAGGTTATACTTTGGGTGTTGTGCTTGCCGTGCTGGCAGCGTTGGTATGGGTCGTTTACGGCCTGGCCCAAAAAGTCATGCTCAGGCAGTTTAGCTCGCCTCAGATCTTATTGATGATCTATTTGATCTGTGCCCTGATGCTGACACCATTGGCAGTACCTGAACAGATCTTGCTGATGGATCAGAGACAGCTGGGCATGTTGATGTTTTGCTGTATAAATACCCTGGTCGGCTATGGCGCGTTTGCGGAAGCAATGGCCCGCTGGCAGGCCTCGCAAGTGAGCGCAGTAATCACCCTGGCTCCCTTGTTTACAATTATGTTTGTCGACCTAGCCAGTATGTTCTGGCCACAGTACTTTGCTGCCGCCGCCCTGAATGTGATGGGGTATGTTGGCGCTATCGTTGTGGTAAGTGGTGCAATGTTTTGTGCTATTGGCCATAAATTTATCAGGCAGCATAACTAGTCAAGGTCAATTACAATAGGTTAATAGTGCCGGGAAATTGCTGACGGTCCTGGTCGAGAAGTTTTAACGCCACAGCGCGGAGAAAGAGATGAAGTTTGTAGATGAAGCGGCAATTCGAGTCGATGCCGGTGACGGTGGCAACGGTACAGTAAGTTTCCGTCGTGAGAAATACGTACCGAAGGGCGGCCCTGACGGTGGTGACGGCGGTGATGGCGGTGATGTTTATCTGCTGGCCGATGAGAACCTCAATACCCTGATTGACTACCGTTTTGAACGATTCCATGCCGCGCAGCGTGGCGAGAATGGTCGGGGCGGTAACTGTACCGGTAAGCGTGGCGAAGACAATGTGCTGTCGGTGCCTGTAGGTACCCGCGCTGTTGATGAAGAAACGGGTGAAGTGATTGCTGATCTGACCCAGCATGGCATGAAGATCATGGTTGCCAAGGGGGGCTTCCATGGCCTGGGCAATACCCGCTTCAAGTCATCGGTAAACCGTGCACCTCGTCAGAAGACGATGGGTACCAAGGGTGAAGTGCGTCATCTTCGCCTGGAGCTATTATTGCTGGCTGATGTAGGCATGCTGGGCTTGCCAAATGCCGGTAAATCAACCTTTATTCGCTCTGTATCGGCTGCAAAGCCGAAGGTCGCCGACTATCCGTTTACGACTTTGGTTCCGAGCCTGGGTGTGGTACGTGTCGATAGCGAGCGCAGCTTCGTGGTTGCCGATATTCCTGGTCTGATCGAAGGCGCTGCTGACGGTGCTGGCCTGGGGATTCGTTTCCTTAAGCACCTTGAGCGCTGCCGCGTGCTCCTGCACATGATTGATCTACTGCCTGCTGATGGTTCAGACCCGATTGAGAACGCATTTACGATTCTTAATGAGCTGGATCAGTACAGCGAGAAGTTGGCTAACAAGCCGCGCTGGATCGTATTCAATAAGGTTGATCTTCTGCCGGAAGATGAAGCGCAGGCTAAGATCGAGGCGATCTTGGAAGCGCTGGCCTGGGAAGATGATTATTACTGTATTTCAGCACTGAACCGTATGGGTACCAAAGAGCTGACCTATGACTTGATGAAGCAGATTGAGTCAATGCCAGTGGAAGCTTTCGAAGAAGACGAAACTGATACTGAAGAGAAGAAGGTCGAGTTTAAGTGGGACGATTATCACGAGCAGCAGGTGAAGAAAGCCGAAAGCAGTGATGACGACG
This sequence comes from Photobacterium alginatilyticum, assembly GCF_009910675.1. Lineage (GTDB taxonomy): Bacteria > Pseudomonadota > Gammaproteobacteria > Enterobacterales > Vibrionaceae > Photobacterium > Photobacterium alginatilyticum. The sequence goes on from NZ_RSEJ01000012.1 coordinate 28,504, forward strand.
ATGATGACTGGGACGACTGGAACGAAGATGATTATGATGTAGAGATTATCTACAAACCGTAATTAACACCGTTGTTAAAAGCCGCTCTTGGGAGCGGCTTTTTTGTGTCTGGTCAACGCAGTAGACTAAGAATTGTCTGATAATTGAACTTTTTGGTATTAGCAGACACACTCAGAGGGCAGGAAATGGTAAGTGGGGCGGAGCCGTTGACACCAACGTTAACAGAGCCACAGCAACGGGAAATATCGAGGTTGGCCGTATTGGCAGGCCAGCGGCTGCTTCAGCATGGGGCTGAAAGCACGCTGGTGGCGGATGTTACCTGTCGGTTAGGGCGGGCATTGGGCGCTGAAAGCGTCGAGGTGTCATTGTCTGCCAGTTCAATGGTGATCACGACATTGAGCCATGGACGGTGCATTACAACTACTCGCCGTTGTCAGGATCGCGGGATCAATATGCAGGTGGTCACCGAGGTACAGCGGGTCGTGATCATGGCCGAGCGCGGTTTGCTGGATATTCAGGGGGTGCATGATCGCCTGCTAAAGATCCAGGCGCTGCGTTATAACCGTGTATTGGTTATTTTTATGATTGGCCTGTCCTGTGCTTCGTTCAGTCGCCTGGCCGGCGCAGACTGGCCGGTCTTCTTTCTGACCTTCTTTGCCTCTTCCGTCGGGATGTTTGTCCGCCAGGAGATCGCTCATTGCCACTTTAATCCTCTGGTTAACTTTGGCGTAACCGCCTTTGTGACCACGCTGATCTCTGGCTTCGGCCAGGTGTACCAGATCGGTGAAGCCCCTTTTCTGGCGATGGCCTCTTCGGTGTTGATGCTGGTGCCTGGTTTTCCGCTGATTAATGCCATCTCCGATATGGTGAAGGGCTATGCCAACATGGGGATAGCGCGCTGGACCATGGCAACCTTGCTGACGTTGTCGACGAGCATGGGCATTGTCGCTGCGATGAATGTGCTCGGCGTCTGGGGGTGGCTATCATGATTGATGTCGATTTTTTGCTGGCGCTGCTCAATGACATGTTTTTTGCAATGATCCCGGCGGTCGGCTTTGCACTGGTGTTCAATGTGCCGCAAAAGGCACTGAAATATTGTGCCATCGGGGGCGCTTTGGGACATGGAAGCCGGTTTGTTCTGATGCATTGGGGGGTCCCTATCGAGTGGGCGACTCTGGGAGCTGCGACGTTGGTCGGGATGATCGGAGTTCATTGGTCACATCGTTTTCTTGCCCACCCGAAGGTGTTCACGGTGGCTGCGATGATCCCTATGGTGCCCGGTGTGTTTGCGTTCAAGGCGATGATTGCACTGGTTGAAATCAATCACAGAGGCTTTAGTCCCGAGCTGTGGGCGCTGATGCTGGAAAACGTTATCAAGGCTGTATTTATTGTTGCCGCGCTGGCAATTGGGCTGGCAATGCCGGGGCTATTGTTTTATCGTCGCCGTCCTGTGGTTTAGTTTTTGCTGGGGAATGAAATGAAGATCAGTATGATCGCGGCAATGGCCAATGATCGGGTAATTGGCAAGGACAACGCGATGCCTTGGCATTTACCGGCCGACTTTGCCTGGTTTAAGCGCTCGACGTTGGGTAAGCCTATCGTGATGGGACGTAAGACGTTTGAGTCGATCGGCCGACCGCTACCCGGGCGCCAAAATATAGTGATCAGCCGCAATCCGGATTTTCAAGCCGAAGGCGTAACCGTCGTTGGTGATATTGATGCTGCCAAGCTGGCTGCCGGTGAGGTCGATGAGTTAATGATCATCGGTGGAGGTAGTATTTACGGTGCCTGTCTACCTGATGCCGAGCGCCTGTACCTGACATTCATCGATTTTGATGTCGAGGGGGATACCTGTTTTCCCGAGTGGGGTGAGGGCTGGCAGGAAGTGCACAGTGAGACGTACCACGCCGATGAGAAAAACGCCCACGATATGCGCTTTGTTATCCTCGAACGCCGATAATTATATTGTTGTGTGTCTAGTCCTAAAAAGGCCTGGTGGTAACCAGGCCTTTTCATATGTCGTTTATTCAGCGTGAACCGGGCAGGGTTTGACGAACCTGGCTCCGTCTTCCCAGCGCAGCAGTGTCATGCTGTTACCCCAGACACAGCCTGTATCCAGCCCTATGACATGCTGGTCCTCATGACCCATAAGCGCCGCCCAGTGGCCGAAGATCACCTTTTTGCCGAGTGGTTGCTGTCTTGGTAGCTCAAACCAGGGCTGAAGCGGTCCGGTTTCAGGGTGCTCCGGCGAGAGCTTGCAGTCCATATCGAGTCTGCCGTCCGGATAGCAAAAACGCATCCGGGTAAAGGCATTGATCGTGTAGCGGTACTGTTCGATCCCGCTAAGAACCGGTGTCCAGTAATCAGGTCCATTGCCGTACATATTCTCAAGCAGCCATAGGTAGTCATCGCTTTGCAGGCAGGCCTCGACCTCTTTGGCTTGCTGGCGGGCTGTCGTCAGATCCCATTGGGGAGAAATACCGGCATGGGCCATGGCAAAAGGGTGCTGCGGGTGCTCGGCAAGCAAGGGTTGTCGGCGTAACCACTCGAGGAGCTCGTCGCGGTCCGGTGCATCTAGGATCGGTTGGACTTTATCCCGGCTCTTTGCCTTGGCAAGACCATTGGCGGCGGCAAGCAGGTGAAGATCATGGTTGCCGAGAACGGTGGTTGCCCTGTCGCCCAGTTCTTTGACAAAGCGTAGTGTTTCCAGTGATTTTGGGCCTCGGGCGACGAGATCGCCTGACAGCCATAATTCATCCTGTTGTGGGTTAAACTCGGCCTGTTCAAGCAGATCACAGAGATCGTCAAAGCAGCCTTGAATATCACCGACAAGGTAGGTCGACATAGGGAGCCTCAGTGAAGAAGGTTGGGAATAGAGAGTCTAAATGGCGCTATCTCGGCCTTGAACTCGTCTCCCTGTTCGTTGACCATGACGTAGTGACCTTGCATGACCCCGAGCGGGGTTTCGATAATGGTACCGCTGGTATAGGAATATTCTTCATTGGCCGCAATTTTCGGCTGCTCGCCAACGACACCTTCACCGTCAATAACCAACTTTTTCCCATTGGCGTCAGTGATCAGCCAGTGGCGGTTTAACAGTTGCGCCTCGCCATTGCCCAGATTACGGATAGTAATGGTATATGAGAATACATAGCGCTGGTTTTCTGGTTCTGATTGATCCTCGATGTAGTGGGTCACTACCCTGCACTTGATCGTAGGAATTGCCTTGGTCGTCAATGTCTTGCTTCCTTTCGTCGGCAGTTCACCAGGGCTTGGTATCGCAGCCAAGCCCTGAGAAACTAATCAATTACTTTGATGCGTTATGATTGGCATCCAGCCAGTTAGCCATCGCAACAAATTGCTCCAGAGTCAGGTTTTCTGGACGCTGACCAGGATTAATACCCAGAGCTTCCAGCTGCTCAACACTCATTAGTGCTTTGTAGCAGTTGCGAATTGTCTTACGACGCTGGTTGAAGCCTTCACGACAAACACGGTCTAGCCACTTAAGGTTAGTACATGGATGCGGCAAAGTTTCATATGGTGTTAGACGAACTACCGCTGAATCTACTTTTGGTGCAGGCTTGAATGACTCAGGCGGCACTTCCAGTACAGGCATAACACGGCAGTAGTATTGGGTCATCACAGTTAGACGACCGTACGCCTTGCTGCCCGGACCGGCTGCCAGACGGTTAACCACTTCTTTTTGTAGCATGAAGTGCATGTCTTCAACGTGCTGGTGGAATGACAGCAGGTGGAAGATCAGTGGTGTCGAGATGTTGTACGGCAGGTTACCGAAAATACGTAGCTTATTGTTTTCCTTGATCAGCTGCGTGAAATCGAAACGCATCGCATCGCCTTCGTGGATAGTTAGCTTGTCTGCTAGATCCGGGTGATTACGAAGACGTTCTGCCAAGTCGCGGTCAAGCTCGATCACAGAGAACTTATCAACCAGTTTACCTACTGGCTCTGTGATGGCCCCCAGACCTGGACCGATCTCAATCAGGTTCTGGCCGGGCCTTGGGTTGATAGCCGATACAATGCCATCAATGATGTATGGGTCGTTCAAAAAGTTCTGGCCAAAGCGCTTACGCGCGCGGTGCCCTAGATGGACCTGATCGCTGCTCATGTTTGTTTTTCTACCAATTCAAGGGCGTGCGATAGCGCTGTCCAAAGGCTACCGGTGTCCGCCTGTCCGGTACCTGCAAGTTCCAGTGCGGTACCATGATCTACTGAGGTTCTGATAAAGGGCAGGCCTAACGTAATGTTGACTGACTTGCCAAAGCCTTTGAATTTAAGCACTGGCAGCCCCTGATCGTGATACATGGCCAATACTGTATCAGCATCGGCCAGATATTTTTCCTGGAAGATAGTATCTGCCGGCAAGGGGCCGACAAGATCCATACCTTCCTGTTGGCGAAGTTGCTCGAGAGCTGGCGAGATCACGTCTATCTCTTCCGTTCCCAAACAGCCATCTTCGCCTGCATGCGGATTGAGTCCGCAGACATAAATTTTAGGTTGTTCTATGCCGAATTTGCTGACCAAGTCGGCGTGCAGAATACGAATGACCTGCTGCAGCCGAGCCTCTGTGACAGCCCTGGACACATAAGCCAGCGGGATGTGAGTCGTCACAAGCGCTACTCGGAGCCCTTCGGTTGCCAGCATCATGACGACCTGAGCGGTATCTGAGCGCTGAGCAAAAAATTCGGTATGACCGCTGAAGGCAACCCCGGCACGGTTGATGACCCCTTTATGCACAGGGCCAGTCACGACCGCAGAAAATTCGCCGTTCATACAGCCATCGGCTGCCTGGCCTAATGTCTCAAGGACATAGTGGCCATTGAGCTCATTCAGCTCACCGGCCATGACCGGTGCCTTTAGCTCGTGATTGGCGATAACCAGGGTCCCGGCCTTGTGAGGCTGGGCCGGTAGTGCCGGATCATAGTCAACAACAGTCAGCGGCAATCCCAACTGGGCTGCACGTTCTACCATAAGCTGGGCGTTAGCACAAATAACCAGTTCGTGGGGCCAGTCATGCTGGGCGAGGGCAAGCACCAGATCGGGACCAATTCCCGCAGGCTCACCCGGAGTTATTGCTATACGTTTAACCTTGGTCATTGGCGTCTTCCGGTTGTTCGATATAGGCACCGGCGCGAAGTTCTTGCAACCAGGCCTGAGCTTCTTCGTTGAATTTACGGCTGAAGAGAATTCGGTACGCACGGTTCTTGACAGCAGCATCAGTACGATCGACATCACGGCGTTCAACGACTTCTACAATGTGCCAGCCGTGGACGGTTTTGAACGGTTCGCTGATCATGCCGGCTGGTAGCGTTTCTACCTTATCTTTAAATTCAGGTACATAAATATCAGGTGTTTGCCAGCCCAACTCACCGCCATTTGCTGCTGAGCCCGGATCGGCGCTGAGTGCCTGTGCCGCATCAGCAAAGCTCTGCTCCCCGGCAAGGATGGCGCGGCGCGCTTTTTCCAACTGGCGCTGGGCCCCTTCGTCGCTCATGATCACAGAGGTTTTCACCAGAATATGGCGTGCATTCACCTCGGTAACGGAAATGGTTTCCAGCCCCTGAACGTCATTGATTTTCAGGATATGGTAGCCTACACCGCTGCGGAATGGACCGATAATGGCCCCTTTTCCGCCGGATTTGATTTGATCGGCAAAGATGGTTGGCATCTCTTCCTTGCGCATCCAGCCCCATTCACCGCCCTGCAGAGCCTTAGGCCCCTTGGAGTAGCTATAGGCAAGGTTGGCAAAGTCAGCGCCGTTGTTGAGCTCTTTGACTAGCTGGTTCGCCTGAGACAAGGCTTCGTTTTTCTCGGCCGCACTGGCATCTTCGCTTATGCGTAGCTGAATATGGCTGATGTTAAAGCTGACGCCTTGTTGGGTCTGCTTTTCGAGCTGCTCTGCCAGGGTGTCGACTTCTTGCGGCAAGATATTAATTCGTCGGCGAACCTGAATGGTTCTCGCCTCGCTGGCGGTAATATCACGTCGCATCTGCTCGCGGAATACGGCAAAGCTAATCCCGTTGTCGGCAAGCATTTGCTGTAGTTGGGCTACGGTCATATTGCGTTCGGCAGCGATCTGGTTGATAGCCTGATCAAGACGGGTATCATCAATTCGGATCCCGAACTGCTGTGCCTGCTGGAGCTGAAGCGTTTCGATGATCAGCTTTTCCATGACCTGCTCAGACAGAATATCGCTCGACGGCAGTGGCTGATTTTGACGGGCTGCATTCATCTGGACGGTTTTGAGCATTGCATCAACGTCACTTTGCAGGATCACACTGTCATTGACGATAGTCACAACCTTGTCAAGTTCTTGCGGGGCAGCAATGCTGCCGGCAGCCAGGCTCCATAAGGTCAGGCCTAGCAGTGAAGACTTCCACTTTTTCATACATCTTTCCATTATGCGCTGAGGCGCGTTAAATCGGGTCACATCGCGGCCGGATGCCGCGACGCCTGGTTAGTTGTTGAGATAGAACGGTCTACCGTATGCAATCGCGTTACCGCCAGTCGCTGTGCCGGAAGCTCCAACTGCTGGTACTCCAGCTAGCCCTAAGAGGCTGAACGAAATGCTGAAGTTTTGTTCATATTCGGCTGGCTGAGTATTTACGTTGCTGCGGGACATCAGGTATTCGTTATAGCCGAGACTGATCATCCAGCAGGCTGAGCGGTAGTTCAGGGTGATCTGGCCTTCCAGCATCTGGTTTTCTGTCAAATCATGGTAGTAGTCACCACGCAGGCTCAGGCCGCCGTATACCGGGAAGCCTGCCGAGAAGCCAAGCTGCGAAATCCCGTCTTCGGTGTAGTTATCGATCTGGTCATTATCTGGCAGGCTCTGCTTGATATAGTCCTTTGAGACATAGCGGTAGTTTAGCTGGCTAAAGAGATCGTTCTCACGGTACTCCATCGCCGCATTGGCGAGCTGCATTTCTTGCTTGCTGGCATCATACTGAAGTCCGCCATGGAAGAAGAGCCAGTCGTCATAGTTAAAATCAGACTCGAATGCTGTTGCCGAGTAGTTTGGCGTTGATTCGCTGTCTTCGGTCAGGTTGCGACCGGCATCATTGAGGTAGAAAATCTGACCGAACGACAGGTTGAAGCGCTCGACAAAATCCTCGTCAAAGAAGCGGGTGCTTGCCCCGACGGTAAACTGGTTGGCAGCGGCAATACGATCAACGCTGGAGTAGCGTTTGTCACGAAACAGGCCGTAGTAGTCTGTCTGTAGCAGCGTTGTATCATAGCTACCGAAGATATCCTGTTGTTCGACATCTTTGACAAACAGATATTGCACCTGAGGTTCCAGACTCTGAGTGTAGTTTTCGCCCCATAGCAGGGCATCGCGTTCCAGATAGAGGCCACTGTGGATCCGTATGCTCGGTACCGAACGTGTTGCCGTTTCTTCAAGTGTTTCCAAGCCGTCGATGCTGCTGTCAAAATCCTGATTATAGTAGGTATACATCAGCTTGGCCTCGGAGGTGATAGACCACCAAGGGGTTGAGTATGGCAATGTCAGTGTTGGTTCAAGGTGTACACGATCGGCTGACGGTTTATCTGCAGCATCGTTTTCAAACCGGCTGACATGGCTATGCAGGTTGAAATCCAGCCCATAGCCCATATCCGGGCGATAGTAGTTAAATTCCAATTGAGGCATCAGGCGGTAATTGGAAGAGACCCCCAGTGTCAGAGGTTGGAAGTCACGTACCCGCAGTGTCGAGTCCCAGTATAGGTCACGGTAGGAGACTTCGCCTTTTTGTAGCAGGTTGTTGTCTTCACGCTCGCCGATGCTGGAGTCGATATCAGAGAAGTAGGTGACATCGCTAACCTTGCTATAGTCGACATCAAACAGCCAGTGGCGATTATAAGTGCCGCTGTGTGACCAGTTAAAAGCCCAGCGAGCATCTTTGTCAGGCGCGTTTTTATCATCGCCGAGATATTCGCCACTTAAGCTGCCGCTGCCTGCTTCGGTCAGGTAGCGAAAAATGGAATTAAGTTGCAGCCCTCTGTTACTCATGTACTTAGGAGTAATGGTCATGTCGTAGTTGGGGGCGATGTTCCAGTAAAACGGCGTTTCCAGCTCAAAACCATCGCGAGAGCCGTAGCTCAGTGACGGATAGAGGAAACCGGTCAGACGTTCGTCACCAACGGGTACCCGCAAGTACGGCATATAAAATACCGGCACATCTGCCACTTCAAAGCGGGCATTATATAGATCGGCAAACGGGGAGTCGCTTTCACGTTCGATGCTGGTCGCCGAGAACTGCCAGCTCTTGTCGCCCGGCGGGCAGGTGGTGTAGGTACCATTTTTCAGCCGGTAGTAGGAGATACCGTTTTTGGTGATTCGCTCGGCCTCGCCACGTCCTGCTTCACAGGTCATGTTGTACACCGCGTTATCCATTTCGGAGTCTTCGGTGTCCAGGTTACTTTGAATACGGTCGGAATAGACTTCTACTGTGCCGTCATGGAAGTAGACGTTGCCTTCAGCCGTGACGATATTTTCTGGCTGGTGCAAGGTTGCGGTATCGGCCGCGACGGTACGGTTGCCTTGCTGCAGGACGACATCACCCGAGTAGGTGAGCTTCTGGTTCGGTTTGGCTTCTGCTTTGTCGGCTGAGACAGTGATGGGCTCGTTGTTGACATCCTCTGGCATATCCTGAGGCGCAATACAGACCCCTCTAACCACTTCCAGTTCGCTCTTTGTGCCATTGACAGCCGCAGACTCATCATTGACATCTTCGCTTGGTGCGGGGTTTTCGTAAGCCATTGCGGGACCATAAAGCGCAAGGCTGATCATGGTGGCCAATAAGCTGCGGGAGGTTAATGACATCTAATTAAACTTTCCTGTATTCAAGTTTCAGCGCATATCAGAAACGAATCGGTGGCGCTTTTTACAAGCTTTCCCGATAAATGACAGCTATCATAATGCAAATTCTGTCCGACGGCATCTTTTCGCGTTATTGTGTCGGGGATATATCAGAAAAAATTTTTCTAAATTTAGCAAATTACCAGAGAGTAGAGAATGCAGGTTTGGGGTAAGATTTTAGGCGCATTTTTTGGTTTCCTTCTTGGTGGGCCGTTCGGTTTGTTGTTAGGCCTCTTTTTGGGCCATAAGTTCGATAAAGCCAGATCAAAAATTTACACTCGCGGCGGATTTGGCGGTTTCGGTAGCAGCCAGGCCGGCAGTGCCGAACGCCAGGCGGAATTTTTCCATGCCGGTTTTGCCGTTATGGGCCATATGGCCAAGGCCAAGGGCCGGGTGACCGAAGACGAAATTCGGGTTGCCAGTGCAATTATGGACCGCATGAGCCTGCATGGCGAATCTCGTCGACAGGCCCAAAATGCTTTCCGGGAAGGCAAGGAGGAAGACTTCCCGTTGGAAGAGACCCTGGCAAAAGTGCGGATGAGCTGTGCTGGCAGGGCTGATCTTCTGCAGTTCTTTCTTGAGCTGCAAATCCAGGCAGCATTTGCCGATGGCAGCCTGCATTCGAGCGAGCGTCAACTGCTGTATGTGATTGCCCGTAGTCTGGGTTTCTCTGAGCGTCAGCTTGAGCAGCGTTTGCATATGCAGGAAGCGGCTTTCCGTTTTCAGCAAGGGGGCTTCAACCAGCAATATCAGCAACAGGGCGCGTTCCGACAGGCACCTACCAAGGATCAGCTTGCCGATGCCTATGAATTGCTGGGAGTCTCTGAGTCAGCCTCGGCGCAGGAGCTAAAGCGGGCATACCGTAAGCAAATGAACGAACACCATCCTGACAAGCTGGCCGCCAAGGGGCTGCCGCCGGAAATGATGGAGCTGGCCAAGGAGAAAACCCAGCAACTGCAGGCCGCCTATGATCTGATCCGCAAAGAGAAAGGGTTAAAGTAAGAATATAGGAACCCCCTTCCAGCCTTCCCCTTGAAAAGGGGGAGGGGGGATTTTGAGCCCATACCGGAAGCTGTGTGTTTCTTAAACCACATTCTGTGGTTTCCCTTCAACGAACCGGTTTAGGTTGTCGATCAGCTGATTGGCAAGGGTTTGAATCGCAGAATCTGCTCCCCAGGCAACATGGGGAGTGAGTAGCAGATTTGGCAAATGGGCGTGGGCAACCAGCGGGTTACTGTCATCGGCTGGCTCTTCGGTAAAGACATCGACACCGGCACCGCCAATTTCTCCCTGTTGAAGCGCATCGACCAGCGCCTGCTCGTCAACGAGGCCGCCTCGCCCGGTGTTGATTAACAGGCTAGATGGTTTCATTTGCCCCAGTTCTTGCCGGCCTATCAGGTTGGCTGTCTCTGCCGTCAAAGGACAGTGCAGCGTCAGGATATCAGCCTGTTCCACAACATCTGAAAACGGGGTGTAGCCCTCTCGGCACTTCGGTTGACCTTTGCGTTCGGCAAACAGTACTTCCATTCCAAGCGCTTGCGCCAGTTTCGCAACGGCGCGTCCCAAGCTGCCGCTGCCGATGATCCCCAGTGTCGAGCCATTGATATCCCCAATGGGGTGGGTGAAAAAGCAAAACTGTTTTTTCTGTTGCCAAACCCCTGCCTGGATATCCTGATGGTAGCCCATCAGGTTCCGCCGCAGGGCAAACATCATGGCAATGACATGCTCCGGTACCGAGTCGCTGGCGTAGCCGCGGATATTGCTGACGGTAATGCCGTGCTGGTGGCAGTAGTCCAGATCGACATTATTGGTGCCGGTGGCCGCAATGGCGACCATCTTCAGGCGAGGAAGCTGGCTCAGTGTGTCGGCATCAAGCACGACTTTATTGCTGACGGCAATGGTGGCCTGCTGCAGGCGGCTGAGGACCTGCTGCGGTGCCGTTGCCGGGTACTGGTGCCATTCGTGGCTAAAATTCGGCTGAGGCAGTTGGATGTGGGCGGGGATGGTGTCCCGATCGAGAAAGACTATGTTTTCCATAGGCTGGCAGCAGGCTCCAAAGTTGTCTGATTTGGGTATCAAACAGTTAACACCAACTTTGGGGCCAATCTCAACCCGGAGGTTAATTTTCTTGAACCGGGAGAGTCCTGCTCGGAGCATCCCGGTAAAAGTCACACGGTGCGAACAGGTGCATCGGTTGCTCTGTGCTGGGCTGAACAAAGGTCAGTTCGGCGGCATGGAGCTGTAGTCTCGGGGCGGCCTGCCGGGCTTCCTCATGGGCGTAGAAGCGATCGCCTAGGATAGGGTGGCCCAGCGCCAGCATATGGACTCTGAGCTGGTGAGAGCGGCCGGTAACAGGGCGCATGCGCACCAGGGTTGCGTTGTCTTCGCGGGCGATGACCTGATAGTGGGTGACCGAAGGCTTACCGTCGTCGAAACAGACTTTTTGCTTCGGGCGATTTGGCCAGTCGCAGATCAACGGCAGGTCAACGGTGCCGCTGTCCTGCTCAACATGACCCCAGACTCTGGCATAGTAAACTTTTTCTGTCATGCGCTCGCGAAACTGCTTTTGCAGGTGGCGTTCGGCATCTTTGTTGATGGCAAGCACGATCAAGCCAGATGTGGCCATATCCAGGCGATGGACAAGGTGCGCTTCGGAATATTCCTGAAGTACCCGGCTATACACGCTGTCGTGGTGGATAGGATCACGGCCAGGGTTTGAAAGCAAACCGGACGGTTTGTTGATGGCAACAATATCGTTGTCGAGATGCAGAACATCCAGCCACGGCTCAACGGGCGGATTATAGTCCAGTAAAGGCAATGGTTTCATGGTTCGCTCGGGCTGACTGATTTCGAAGCGGGGGATAATAGCATGGTGGCAAGCTTCGAGTATGGAAAAAGGCGGAAAAAGAAAACCGCCTGGCAGCGATGGGCTGCCAGGCGGCTAGTTCGTTAGAGTTGCTTCACTATGATTGTTGGTCTTGGCGGGTATTAGCCGTGGCTGACAACAATCAGACGTAGCGAGTCCAGCTGAACCTGGGCTTTGGCAATATAGCCTGTCAGCTCCTGGATCTGGGACTCAATGAGCTCCAGCTCGTCATCACGGATGTTCGGGTTGACGGCTTTCAGCGCCTGGAGGCGATCGAGCTCGGCACGCAGGTTAGCTTCCATATCGGCTTGGGCTGTATCGCGCACTGTGACCAGCTCTTTGGCAACAGCCTGTTCGGCATGTTCGATCAGGACATGAATATCTTTCTGTACCGAGTTAACCAATTTGCTGGCCAGGTGACGGTTCACCGGGCTCAGCTGGCGGTTAAAGCCTTCGAACTCCACGTTCGCCGATAGGTTGTTGCCTTTGGCATCAAGCAGAATACGGATTGGCGTCTGCGGCAGGAAGCGGCCGATGCCGGATTGTTTCGGTGCCTGCGCATCCACCACATAGACCAGCTCAAGCAGCAGGGTACCGGCAGGAAGTGCCTTGTTCTTCAGTAGCGAAACGGCTGTTGTGCCCACACCTTCTGAAAGCAACAGGTCGATACCGCCCTGAATCATCGGGTGCTCCCAACTGATAAAGTGCAGGTCTTCGCGAGATAACGCTGTTTCGCGCTCAAAGGTGATGGTACAGCCGTCATAAGGCAGGCCCGGGTAGCTGGCAACCATCATGTGCTCTGACGGCGTGACAACAATGGCATTTTCACCTTTGTCATCCTGGTTCAGGCCAATGGTATCGAACAGACCGAGGGCGAAGGTGACCAGATTGGTATCCCCGTCCTTGGCTGCGATTTGGCTAACCAGCTTGTTGGCCTTCTCGCCGCCGTTGGAGTGAATTTCCAGCAGGCGGTCACGGCCTTGCTCAAGCTTGCCTTTCAGTTCGCGGTGCATGGCAGCACTTTGTTCAATCAGCTGCTCCAACGCTTCGCCGTCCTGGGTATCACTGGCCAGCAGGGCAATAAGCTCGCTACAGAATGCATCGTAGATGGCGCGGCCTGTCGGGCAGGTTTCCTCGAAGGCATTGAGGCCTTCGTTATACCAGCGCGCCAACAGGGCCTGAGAGGTGCCCTGCAGGTGAGGTACATGAATTTCGATATCGCGCTTCTGGCCAATGCGGTCGAGACGGCCGATACGCTGTTCTAGCAGATCCGGGTTGTTCGGAAGATCGAACATCACCAGCTGGTTGGCAAACTGGAAGTTACGGCCTTCCGAGCCAATTTCCGAGCAAAGCAGTACCTGGGCGCCGGCCTCGTCCTGGGCAAAGTAAGCGGCTGCCTTATCTCGTTCGATGATCGACATGCCTTCATGGAAGACGGTTGCCCGGATCCCTTCACGCTCACGCAGTGCCTGCTCGAGAGTCAATGCCGTCTGGGCGCGGGAGCAAATGACCAGTACCTTCTCATTGCGGTTTGCCATCAGCATATCCAGCAGCCAGTTCACGCGTGGATCAAAGTTCCACCAGGTTGCCGAGTCACCCTCGAATTCCTGGTAGATATCCTCCGGGTACAGCAGCTTGACTGCCTTTTGTTCTTCAGACATCTTGCCACCCATCATGCTGGCAACACGCATCGCTGTTTGGTACTGGCTCGGCAGAGCAAGCGGGTACATGTTCAGGTGACGCTGCGGGAAGCCTTTGACGGCTGCACGGGTATTACGGAAAAGGACCCGGCCGGTACCGTGGCGATCCATCAGGTTGTCAATCAGTTCCTGACGGGCCGTGCTCTGCTGCTCTTCATCAATATCCTGAGATTCGATGATCCGCAGCATCGGTTCGATATCCTGCTCAGGCAGCAGCTCGGTCAGGCTGTTCAGAGCGGCATCATCGAGCTTCTCGCCCGAGAGCAGGCGGGAGACTGCATCCGCCACAGGGGCGTACTGGCGCTCCTCCTCGACGAAGGCTGCGTAATCGTAGAAGCGATCGGGGTCGAGCAGGCGCAGGCGGGCAAAGTGGCTCTCGTGGCCCAGTTGCTCTGGTGTTGCTGTTAGCAGCAGGACGCCCGGACTTTTTTCTGCCAGTGCTTCAACAACCTGGTATTGGCGGCTAGGAGCATCCTCGCTCCATTCCAGATGGTGGGCTTCATCGACAACCAGCAGATCCCAGTCGGCTTCGAGGGCCTGCTCGAAGCGACGACGGCTCTTGCGCAGGAAATCCAGTGAGCACAGGACATACTGTGCGGTATCAAACGGGTTAGCCGAGTCAGCATAGGCCTCGACACAGCGTTCTTCGTCAAAGATTGAAAAGTGCAGGTTGAAGCGGCGCATCATTTCGACCAGCCACTGGTGCTGCAGGGTCTCCGGCACCAGGATCAGAATTCGTTCTGCACGGCCAGACAGCACCTGCTGGTGGATGATCATACCGGCTTCGATGGTCTTACCCAGGCCTACTTCATCGGCAAGCAAGACACGCGGCGCATAGCGGCGACCGACCTCGTGGGCAATGTACAGCTGGTGCGGGATCAGGCCGGCACGCATGCCACACAGGCCACGCAACGGACTTTTATGTTGTTCGTACTGGTTCTTTAGTGCGCGGTAGCGAAGGGCAAAGCGATCCATACGGTCGATTTGGCCGGCAAACAGCTTGTCCTGCGGCTTGTTGAAACGGATTTGGTTGCTGAGGAAGATCTCGCGAAGCTGAACATTTTCCTCATCGGTATCTGTGCGGGTACCGATGTAGGTGAAGACGCCGCCGGCTTCTTCGACTTTTTCGACCTTCAGAGACCAGCCTTCATGGCTTTCAACCACATCGCCGACATTAAACATTACGCGGGTAACGGGGGCATCATTTCGTGCATACAGGCGGTTCTCTTCACTGGCTGAGAACATCAAGGTGACAGTACGGGCATCAGCTGCAACGACTGTTCCCAAACCCAGATCACTTTCAGTATCGCTGATCCAACGTTGACCCAAAGCAAATGGCATAGTGGTTAAAACCTTCTAATTATTTGATATTAAGGAGAATGCTAAACCGATGCTCTAACATTTTTGAACTACACTGAGATTAAGTGTAAGCCAGAATCCGCACCGGTAAAAAAGGGGACCAATGTTACTGCATGCTGTGAGTAAGGTCACGGTGAAAGTGACCAGAATTCGCCAAAGTATCTTTAGGCATGATTGTCACAATTCTTTAATTATCTCCGGTCATTAATAGTAACCACATTAATTTGGCATACGCTTACTGAATGACAGCAGTTCCTAATTGCTGTCTGATTGTTACCAAGGAGGTACCTATGGACGATGCTGAACGGAAAGTATTTGTATTAGATACGAATATTCTGCTTCACGAACCCCTCGCCATTTATTCCTTTAAAGAGCACGATGTCGTGATTCCGATGACAGTGCTAGAAGAGCTTGATCGCATCAAGGACAGCAAGCGGGATGTCTCGCGTGATGCCCGAATCGCGATTCGCGCGCTGGAAGATATCTTTCATGATGCCACTCCCGAACAGATTTCTGCCGGGATCCCTTTTTCTGACCAGGGAGAGAATCAAGGAACCATTGCCATCTTTGCCGACTATGAAGTGACCGAGACCGTGCATGCCTTTGCTGACAAGGCCGGGGATAACCGGATCCTCAACGGGGTGCTTTTCTTGCAGGCAGAATACGCACCGCGGGAAGTGGTGCTGGTCACCAAAGACATCAACATGCGGTTACGGGCCAAAGGGGCCGGTGTTTATTTTGTTGATGATTACCGCTCCGATCAATTAATTGATGATGTCAAACTCCTGACCAAAGGGTTTCATAAGTTCTCGGGTGATTTCTGGGAACGGGTTGGTGAGTGCCAGTCAGAAAGCCAAGGTCGCTCGACATTGCATACCTTGCCGTCCGAGCTGTTTGAAATGCCGTTTATCAACCAATACCTACTGGACGAGGGATCGGATTTTGCCGCCCGGGTCCATGCGATTGACGGTGAGACAGTGACGCTGAAGGATATTGGCCAGGAACGATTGATGCACCGTCAGGCTTGGGGGATCCACCCTAAGAATGTCTATCAGGGCATGGCGCTGGATGCGATGATGGATCCGGCTATTGATCTGGTGATCCTGACTGGCCCGGCCGGGTGCGGTAAAACCATTCTGGCCATGGCGGCAGCCCTGGAGCAGGTGATTGAAAAAGGTATGTATGACAAGATCCTTGTCACCCGAAACACACCGGAAATTGCCGAGTCTATCGGTTATCTTCCGGGTACTGAAGAAGAAAAAATGATGCCATGGCTAGCGGCAGTTACCGATACCATGGAAGCGCTGCACAAAAATGATGTCTGTACTGATGGCTCAATGAAGTACATCTACGACAAGGCCAATATTCAATTCAAATCCATTAATTTCATGCGCGGCCGTTCCATTCAGAATGCCTTTGTTCTGTTGGATGAGTGCCAGAACCTAACCGCCTCCCAGATCAAAACCATTATTACCCGTTGCGGGGAGGGCACCAAGATAGTCTGTTCCGGTAACCTGGCACAGATTGATTCCAGCTATTTGTCTCCAGTCACCTCGGGCTTGACGTATATCGTTGAGCGTTTTAAAAATTTCGAGGGCAGTGCCAATATTTATCTCAACGGCGTGGTCCGCAGCCGGTTGGCTGAATTTGCGGAAGAAAACCTATAAACAAGATTTGTGTAGCGAGGTTTGAGGGGGCGCCTCGAACCTCGCTGCTCGTTACTAGCAACCCAGATATTTCTTCAACTCTTTATCTTCCGGATCTTCCAGCACCTGCTGGGTAGGGCCGAATACCCGGATCTTTCCTTGTGAAATAAAGGCGCATTTACCGGCGATTTTCAGGGCATCCTCAGGGCTATGGGTGACCATCAGCACAGTCGTCTGCTGTTCTTTGGCCAGACTCCTTACTAACTCAAGCATCTCTTTGCGAAGCGCCGGATCCAGAGCCGAAAAAGGTTCGTCGAGCAATAGTAGCGGCCTTTTGCGGATCAGACAGCGGGCGAGAGCCACTCGCTGCTTCTGGCCGCCGGAGAGCTGCTCCGGCAGGCGATCGAGGTACTTCTGGATCCCGACTCGTGAGGCTGCCACTACAATGCTTTCTTTGTCTTCCTGGCTAAGTTTGAGTCCCGGATGAAGTCCTAAACCGATGTTCTCGAACACGGTCAGGTGAGGAAACAGGTTGTGATCCTGAAACAGCAACGAGAGCGGTCTTTCGGAAGGAAGCTGGCGGTCAATATGCTGCCCGGCAATGGTGAGGGTGCCGCTGTCGGGGGAGAGAAAGCCGGCTACCATGGCCAGCAGGGTACTTTTTCCGGCACCGCTCGGGCCGATCAGGGCGACGATATCACCGGTCTCGACCTCGAGGTCAAACGTGAGCCGGGTTTGCTCTGCCTGCCGGGCGTTATTCGGTTGGGTATAGCTGTGGGTCAGTTGGTTCAGGGTCAGCATCATGGCGTCCGGATCAGTAATTTTTCAACCAGGGTAAAGATCCCCAGGCTGAGCAGTAGCAGGAATAGCGCGGCAACGGCCGCGGCATCCATCTGGTAGCTGCCAAGCAGCTGGAACAGATACAGCGGCAGGGTCTGAAACCCTTGGCTGCCAAACAGGGCAATGGCACCGAGATCCCCCAGTGACAGCACAAATCCTGTTGCCATTGCCTGGGCGATAGGCTTGCGCAGTGCGCGCCATTCCACCAGGTGGAAACGGGACAGCCCGTGCATGCCTAGGCTCTGGCACAGCGGATTATATTGTTGGGCAACATGCAGCATTGGCTGGCTCAGGGTTTTGATCACATAGGGCAGGGCCATTAGTGCATTGACCCCGACAATGACCCAAAAGGCGGCAGCGAATGCATCGGTGTACTGGCGCAGAAGCAGGAAGATACCGGTACTGAGCACCAGCCCCGGGGTGATCAGGATGATTGTGCCGAGCAGCTCAATACCGTCTGCCGGTAAGTTTTTTTGTTGCAGGCGCCATTGGCGGCTGGTGAGTAAAATAGCGATACCGCTGACAAGGGCTATCAGGCAGGACAGCGAAGCAATTTTGAGTGAGTTCAGGATTGCCTGCCATAGCGCAGGCTCGGCCAGTAAACTCGGGAGCTGGCGATTGAGCCCGGCTCCGATCACTGCCATCAGCGGCGGGAGCACCAGCAATAATGCTAACCCGATCCATAGTCCGTCCCAGGCCTTTGATTGCCAGTTGTCAAACTGGTTGAGAGGGCGTTGGGTGGTTGAGCCGCTAAGGGTTGGCAGGGGCTTAGCAAAGCGCTGGGTAAACAGTACCAGGCTGCTGCAGATCAGCATTTGCCACAGGGCCAGAATGGCTCCGCCAGCCAAGTCAAAGTCATAGCGAAGCGCCTGATAGATTGCCAGTTCGATGGTTGTGGCTTTCGGGCCGCCGCCCAGTGACATGATCACCGCAAAGCTGGTAAAGCACAGCATAAAAATCAGGCCGATAACATGCGGCAGTTGCTGGCGGATCCGTGGCCAGGCGATAAAGCGGAACTTGCTCCAGCCTTTTATTCCCAGATGCGTTGCCAGCTGGTGCTGCTCAAACGGGATCCCCTCCAGGCTTTGCAGGATCAGGCGGGTCGCAAGCGGGTAGTTGAGAAAAACATGGGCCAGCAAGATACCGTTCAGGCCGTAGATTGAAAAGGGTAACGAATGCCCGTAGGCACTGAGCCACCCGGCCAGCAGGCCGCTTTTACCATAAATGGTCAGCAGGCCGAAAACTGCCACCAGTACCGGCAACACCAGCGTCATTGCAAACAGGCGCAATAACAGTCCCCGGCCGGGAAACTGGCGCCGTGACAGGGCGTAGGCAGTCGGAATGGCCGGTATGATGCTCAGCAAAGTCGACAGCAGAGCCTGATTGAAGCTGAAAGCGGAGACATGGCGCAGATAGGGATCGCGCCAGATCTGCAGTGGATTCAGCTCATTGGCCTGTCCGATCAGGGCCAGGATAGCGCTCATCACCAGCGCGACAATCAGCCCGGCAGAGATCATGCCGGGCAGGGTTTGGGTAACGCGTGTATTCAAAGGAGAGCGGCCATTATTGGGTCAGGGCGTGTTGCCATTCGCGGATCCATCCTCGACGTTTGGCAGCCACTTCCTCGGCACCAAATTCCAAGGATTTGGCTGGCAGAGTCAGCTGCTCAAACCCTTCAGGCAGCGTCTGCTTGGTAACCGGGTACATCCAGTTCCCTGTCGGGATCACTGACTGGAACTCTGATGTCAGGATAAAGGCCATAAACTGATCGGCCAGCTTCTGGTTCGGGCTGTTTTTCAGCTTGGCGGCGACTTCAACCTGCATGTAGTGGCCTTCGCTGAAGTCAGCGGCTTTGTACTGGTTCTTGCTTTCGGCAATGATGTGGTAGGCCGGTGAGGTCGTATAGGACAAGACGAGATCGGACTCACCTTTGAGGAACATGTTATAGGCTTCCGACCAGCCTTTGGTAACTGTGACCGTTTTCTTCGCCAGTTGCTGCCATGCCTCAGAGGCGTTATCGCCGTAGACGGACTTCATCCACAGCATCAGGCCCTGGCCTGGTGTCGACGTGCGCGGGTCTTGGTAGATCACGCTCAGATCGTCGCGTTCTATGAGTTCTTTCAGGCTTTTCGGCGGCGTTGCCAGTTTTTCGGAATCATAAACAAATGCGAAGTAACCGTAGTCATACGGCACAAAGGTATCGTCGTCCCAGCCGTTAGGCAGGGTGACAGAACGGGTATCGACGCTGTGCGTTGCCAGTAGGCCGGTTTTCTTGGCCTCGCTGATCAGGTTATTGTCCAGACCCAGCAGGATGTCTGCCTTGGCACTGCTGCCTTCAAGGCGCAGGCGGTTGAGGATAGAAACGCCGTCGTCCAGCGCCACAAACTCAAGATTACAGTTGCACTCGGCCTCGAAAGCTTTTTCAATCGCCGGGCCCGGTCCCCAGTCAGAAGCAAAAGAGCTGTAGGTATAGACGGTTAAAGTGTCTTTGGCTTCTGTAGCGGCCCATGCTGAGCCTGCTGCCATCGACAGAGTTAGAATTGGAAGTAGTTTTTTCACTATGCGCTCCTGATGCCCTTGCATCCTGCAAGAGGGAAATAAATCGAATGAGCGGCACAGGGTTGAGAAAGGCATGCAGCATCGTGCTGCAACGTTGACAGTAATGGTGGTCAGATTATCTCAATTCCTACGCCAGCATGACCTGGTTCAGGTTCAGTGGGTCCCGCAAAAAGCAATCTCAGTCTGGTATCAGACTCCCCAATGAGAACGATAGCTATTGTAATGCGCTCTGCAGTCTGTTGCCAGCGCAATACTCCGTTGTGTCGTTTGGCCCTGTATTTTGAGTGAGCGGGCTTTGTTGAGTTAGCGGGCTTCGTTGAGTGCCCAGTCATAGTCATAGCTGACTTTGTTGAGCTGGACCGGCTGGCCCTGACGGTACCGATTAAGGTGTTTCTGCAGGCTGCTCGTGCTGCCAAAGTCCACGCTATACCAGTCATAGATTGAGGACAGGCGAACGTTGTCGTCGCTTACCCGGACTCCTTTGGCACTGTTGATAAACCGGTTGGCACTCTGCTCAAGCAGCTTTTCGCTGTTGCTGGCGGTAAACGCCGTTGGCTGAAGATCGGGGCAGCCCAGACTGGCACAGTTAACGACATAGTGAATGCGGGGATCCTTCCAAATCGGGCGCAGGATCCGGTGTTCGATATCATTGAGCGATAGGTTATTGCCATTAATGGTGACGAGCTTTTCATCCCAGGGCCCGAAGCTGAACAGGCCGCCTAGTTTGGTTATGGATTTCAATGGGTAGTTGTCGAGGATCAACTGAACGGTCAGGGCATTGTAGAGGTTCACCCAGTAGGCGAATTGTTCGTCTTTGCTATAGCGGCGCGGATCGGTTGCGGTTAGCTTGCGGATATAGCGGTCCAAATTATACTTGTCGCTGCTGGACACGGCGCGGTAGCGGAACAGCGTCTGTTTGGGCTGCGCGACCAGATAACTATCCAGTGTTTGTTGCCAGAGGGAGTGGTCGATCGTCGCGGTATTGGTTTCATTGCTTTGTTGCCAGTAAGACCAGAGATCGGCTCTGGGGGCGGCACAGCCAGTTGCGGAAACCAACAACAAGAAAAGGGTGAATATAGTACGCATGCTAAGTCCTTGCGATCACTGAGTTGGAAGTTGCTAGATGATATGACCTGTATCGTCCTGTTTTCTTGCAGCAATTATCCGCAATTCCTTTAGCTGGAATAAAAATGCCCCGGCAGCTGAGGGCCGGGGCATCGGTGAATAGCAAGGCTAGTTAAGCCAAGAACGCCGGGATCTTGCTTTCATACTCGGCGATCTTGTCCTCGTGCTGGAGGGTCAGGCCGATGTTGTCCAGGCCGTTCAACAGGCAGTGGCGACGAAACTCATCGATTTCAAAGCTGTACTGCTTGCCGTTGGCGGTGACTTGCATCGTTTCCAGATCGACCGTGATTTGTGCCCCTTCGGTATTTTCGACAAACTGGAACAGCTCGTCGACTTGCTGCTCGCTCAGGCGCACAGGCACCATCTGGTTATTGATGGAGTTGCCATAGAAGATATCGGCAAAGCTCGGGGCGATCATCACCCTGATGCCGTAGTCGGCCAGTGCCCACGGTGCGTGCTCCCGCGAAGAGCCGCAGCCGAAGTTTTCGCGGGCCAGCAGGATGCTGGCACCCTGATAGCAAGGGGCGTTCATTATGAAATCTGGGTTTGGCTTCTCGCCGGCATCGTCGAGAAAACGCCAGTCGTGGAACAGGTGTTTGCCAAAGCCTGTCCGGGTGACTTTCTGGAGAAACTGCTTGGGAATGATAGCGTCAGTGTCGACGTTCGCCGCATCCAGAGGAACCACCAAACCTGTATGTTGTTTAAAACCTGCCATTTTTTGTTCCTTCTGTTAAGCGGTTGCGGTTTCTGAGTTCAGTTCACGGATATCAACGAAGTGGCCGGCACAGGCTGCTGCTGCAGCCATCGCCGGGCTAACCAGATGGGTACGACCATCGCGTCCCTGGCGGCCCTCGAAGTTACGGTTACTGGTTGATGCACAGCGCTCTTTCGGACCCAGGCGGTCGTTGTTCATCGCCAGGCACATTGAGCAGCCCGGCAGGCGCCATTCAAAGCCGGCTTCAATGAAGATCTTGTCCAGCCCTTCGAGTTCGGCCTGTGCCTTGACCTGCTCTGAGCCCGGCACAACCAGAGCCTGGATATTCGGGGCTACCTGGCGTCCCTTGGCTACGGCCGCTGCGGCGCGCATATCTTCAATACGAGAGTTGGTGCACGAGCCGATGAAGACTTTGTCGATACTGAAATCGGCCAGCGTTTTGCCCGCTTCCAGTCCCATATAGGCCAGGGCTTTCTCTGCCGAGGCTTTCTCTACCGGATCGCTGAAATCATCCGGTGAAGGGATTGGCTCGTCAACGGCAATCACCTGTCCCGGGTTAGTGCCCCAGGTGACCTGTGGCCTGATGTCTTTGGCATCTAAGGTAACAACAGCATCAAAGACGGCGTTGTCGTCGCTTTTCAGTGTCTTCCAGTACTCGACGGCAGCCTCGTAGTTTTCGCCGGCAGGGGAGAACTTACGATCCTTGATGTAGTCGAACGTGGTTTGATCCGGAGCGATTAGGCCGGCCTTGGCACCCAGTTCAATTGCCATGTTACAGACGGTCATTCGTCCTTCCATCGACAGATCCGTAATCGCCTCGCCGCAGAACTCGACCACATAGCCGGTACCGCCGGCTGCGGTGGTTTTACCGATGATCGCCAGAACGATATCTTTGGCGGTAATGCCTTCTGCGACCTTGCCCTTGACTTCGATTTTCATTGTCTTGGCACGGGCCTGCTTCAGTGTCTGGGTGGCCAGAACATGTTCGACCTCGGAGGTACCGATGCCGAAAGCCAGCGAGCCGAAGGCGCCATGGGTGGCGGTGTGTGAGTCACCACAAACGATAGTCATGCCCGGCAGCGTAATGCCCAGCTCCGGTCCCATTACATGCACGATACCCTGGTATTTGTGGTTCAAATCATACAGGGTGACGCCGAATTCTTCGCAGTTCTTGGCCAGGGTCTCCATCTGGATCCGGGCCATTTCGCCAGAGGCATTGATGTCCTTGGTCTGGGTCGAGACATTGTGATCCATGGTGGCAAAGGTTTTGCCAATCTGGCGAACCTTGCGGCCTTTTTCGCGCAGGCCGTCGAAAGCCTGCGGTGAGGTCACCTCGTGTACCAGGTGACGGTCGATGTATAAAATCGGGTTTTCGCCTTCCGCCTCGACGGCAACGTGGGCATCGTATACTTTTTCATAAAGCGTCTTAGGCGCTTTTGCTTCGGTGTTTGACATTGCTCGATTGCTCCTCGTTCGTCTTATGCTTGGCGGATGTAGGCGGCAATCTTGTCGCCCATTTCGCTGGTGCTCAGTGCCGGGGCATCACCGGCCAGATCGGCGGTTAGCTCACCAGCTTCAAGAGCCTGGGATACAGCCTGCTCAATAGCGCGTGCAGCCTGTTCTTCACCCAGGCTGTAACGTAGCATCAGGGCGGCAGAGAGGATTTGTGCCACCGGATTGGCAATGTTCTTTCCTGCAATATCAGGGGCTGAGCCACCGGCAGGTTCGTACATGCCGAACTTGTCCTGGTTCAGGCTTGCCGATGGCAGCATACCCATTGAACCTGTGATCATTGCGCATTCGTCGGAGATGATGTCGCCGAAGATGTTCGAGCACAGCATGACGTCGAACTGTGACGGATCCTTGATCAGCTGCATGGTCGCGTTGTCGATGTACATATGGTTCAGGGTGACATCCGGGTAGTCCTTGGCGACTTCCTCGACCACTTCGCGCCACAGGATCGAGCTCTGCAGCACATTGGCCTTGTCAATCGAGTAGACGTTCTTGTCACGTAGCTGCGCCGACTCGAAGGCAATACGGGCGATACGTTCGATTTCGTAGCGGTGGTATACCTCGGTATCAAAGGCTTTTTCTTGCGGACCTTCACCCTCGCGGCCTTTCGGCTGGCCAAAGTAGATCCCGCCGGTCAGTTCTCGCACTACTACGATGTCAAAGCCACGTTCTGAAATATCGGCACGCAGCGGCGAGAAGTTTTCCAGACCACTGTGGATTTGCGCCGGACGCAGGTTGCAGAACAGCTGGAAATGCTTGCGCAGTGGCAGCAGGGCACCGCGCTCTGGCTGGTCGTTCGGCGGCAGATGTTCCCATTTCGGGCCGCCGACAGAACCAAACAGGATCGCATCGGCGTCTTCACAGCCTTTTAGCGTCGAATCGGGTAGCGGGCAACCATGGTTGTCGATGGCGATACCACCGACATCAAACTCGTTGCTCTCCAGGGTAAAGCCAAATTTTTCCTGTGCAGCGTCTAGCACCTTGTGTGCCTGCTGCATGACTTCTGGGCCAATACCGTCACCCGGTAGAACGGCAATCTTATATGTACCTGCCATGGTTATACTGTCTCCATATGGGATTTTTGTTTAAGTTCTGCAATTTGATCGGCGCGGTGAATACTGTTGATGACATGAAGCAGTGCCTGCCCCGATGCCTCGACAATATCGGTGGCCAGGCCCGTACCGTGGTACTTGCGGCCTTTGTAGTTGGCGATAATATCGGCCTGTCCCAGTCCGTCCTCACCTTCACCCTTGGCGGTCAGGTCGAACTTGTCCAGTACGATCTCGTAGCCGGTCAGGCGGTAGATACACTGGTATAGGGCGTCAACCGGGCCGTTACCGACAGCGGCTTCGCACTTCTCTTCTTCACCGCACTGCAATTTGATACTGGTGGTCGCCATGACGCTGCCGGACTGAACACTCAGGTAGTTCAGCTTGAAGAAGTCATCTTCCTCGCGCAGGTTGGCAAAGTGCATCAGGGCTTCCAGGTCGTAGTCGAAGACCTGCCCCTTGCGGTCGGCCAGCTTCAGGAAGTCGGCATACAGCTCGTCTAGGTTATACTCGTTTTCGGTATAGCCCAGGGTGTCCATATGGCTCTTCACCGCGGCACGACCGGAGCGGCTGGTCAGGTTCAGCGCCTGATTCTTAAGACCAATCGACTCGGGCGTCATGATCTCGTAGGTATTTTTGTTCTTCAGCATACCGTCCTGGTGGATCCCCGAGGAGTGGCTGAAGGCATTGGCACCGACAATGGCCTTGTTGGCCTGGATCGGCATATTACAAAGCTGGCTCACCATCTTGCTGGTACGGTGGATTTCGTCGTGCTTGATGTTGGTGTGGACACCCAGGAAGTCGGCGCGGGTTTTGATGATCATCGCGATTTCTTCCAGCGAGCAGTTACCGGCGCGCTCACCGATACCGTTGATGGTGCCTTCTACCTGGCGGGCACCGGCCTGGACGGCAGCCATTGAGTTGGCCACGGACATGCCCAGATCGTCATGGCAATGGACCGAAATCACGGCCTTGTCGATGTTCGGTACGCGTTCGAACAGCTGGGAGACAATACCGCCGAACTCGTTCGGCAGGGTGTAGCCTACGGTATCCGGAATGTTAATCGTACTGGCACCGGCGTTGATGGCGGCCTCGACCATCCGGCACAGGTTGTCAATCGGGGTACGGCCGGCATCTTCGCACGAGAATTCGACATCGTCGGTATAGTTGCGGGCACGTTTGACGGCGGCAACCCCCATCTCGATCACATCGTCATAGCTGCGGCGTAGTTTGTCCTGAACATGGATGGTGGAGGTCGAGATGAAAGTGTGGATTCGGAAGGCTTCGGCAACTTTTAGGGATTCGGCGGCGACATCAATGTCTTTGGCAACGGCACGGGACAAGGCGCAGACCCGGCTGTTTTTGATGTGCTTGGCAATGGTCTGCACCGATTCAAAATCGCCCGGGGAGGAAATCGGAAACCCCGCCTCAATCACATCGACGCCCATTCGCTCTAAGGCATAAGCAATCTGCAGCTTTTCTTTTACCGTCAAGCTGGCGGAAAGTGCCTGCTCACCGTCACGCAAAGTGGTATCGAAAATAATGACCTGATCTTTCATTGCTTCTTCCTTATGTTGGCCTGCCTGTCTAGGCATTGTCTGCATCCGCTTGCGCCGGCTCTGTTATATAAAAAAACCCGCGCTTTCTGCGCGGGTTTTTTAGAATTCTTGGTGGTGTTTCTCACCCATCAGCTACCCGCGCGAATTATTCACGATAATGAGGAGGCTAAGGAGTAGAGAGAAACGATTTTTCATTTTTTAAATGATATCCACAAAGTTGATTAACAAATGAATACCAAATAGACAGGTTAAACGTCAACCACTAATTGAATATTTATTTTTCTGATATAGCTATTTATATGATTAATAATGGATTTATTCTTTGGTGTTGTTTTGTGGATGGCGGCTGCAGAAATGGTTACGGTGAATGGCTGGCTAAAAGTGATAGCCCTGGCTGATTCGGGGAGCTACCCGATTTGTTAACAGTGTGCCGGTGTGAAGGGGATAACGGCAGAAATTTCTCGCTGATATAAAATTAATCAAATGATTAATTTGGTGTGAATAAATTCGTTACAGCCAAGGCAGAAGTATGAAGTAGATTATTAATCAGGTGATTAATTAACATGAGCGATAGAAGGCATTATGTCGGGAAAAGCAGGTCGCCCCAGCGGGGATTCTGATGCGCGGGAGAGGTTGATAACAGAGGCGAGAAAGCTTTTTGTCGCTCTTCCCTACAGCAAAGTATCGACCCGGATGATTGCGTCCCGGGCTGATGTCAATGTGGCGTTGATCCGTTATTACTTCGGGAACAAGGCTGGCCTGTTCGAGACCATGTTACGTGAAACACTGGAGCCGATCCGTGCCCAGTTAAAGCGGGTGATCAGTGTCGGCGATGTGGATAGTGTGGGCGATCTGATGCGGACCTATTACCGGATCATGGCACCAAGTCCTGATCTACCGAAATTGATTGTACGTACGATGATGATGGAGCCCGGAGACTTGCAGCGGCGTTCCATGGAAAAGATTTTCAGTGAAATTGCGTTTCCGGCAGAAGATTTAATGTTGGAGCAGATGAGCCGTGCCGGAATATTACGCGATGATGTGTCGCCGAAAAAGGCAAGGATGACCTTTATCAGCATGATGGTCTTTCCGTTTCTGGCCCCGCCGGCTCTGCTTGGGCTGCAAGGGATTGAATTAAATGAAGAGTGGCTGATGGAACTTGCTGATCACAATGTCGATGTGTTGCTTCACGGTATTTTAGCGCAGGGGGGCCGTACCAATGATGAAGCTTAATAGAAAACTATTGATTCTGCCGGCGATACTGGTTGGTGTGGCCGTGTTGGCGCTGGCGATTAATCTGCGCTCGACCCCGGCAGTGAAGCCGGTGTTGAACAAGGCGCGGCCTGTCGATGTGATTAGCCTGCAGCAACTGCCCCTGGCCCCTGTGGTCACCGGGTTTGGCCGGGTGAAACCCAAAGTGGAGTGGCAGGCCATTGCCGAGGTGTCCGGCAAAGTGGTATATCGTCATCCCGGGCTGGAAAAAGGCCGGGTGTTGGATGCCGGTACGACCTTGCTGAAAATTGATCCCCTGGATTACGAACTCCGTCTGGCCCAGGCCGAAGCGGATGTCAGTTCAAGTCAGGCTCAGCTAGCCAAGTTGGCCCAGGAAGAACAGAACCTGAAATTGACGCTGAAGATTGAGAAAAACCGGTTGGCTATCAGCCAAAAAGAACTGACCCGCAAGAAAGAGCTGCGTGGCAAGGGATTAACCTCGCAGTCTGCTGTCGATTTAGAGTTGCAAAATACTCTCGCCAGCCAGAAGGTGGTTCAGGATATCGAGAATCAGCTGATTGTGCTGCCGAATGAACGCAAAGTCACCGTTGCACAGCTGGAAGTTAACCAGTCTCGGGTTGCCGAGGCCAGGCGCTCGCTGGAGAAAACCGTGATCACTCTGCCGGTGGATGCCCGGATCTCCAGTGTCGATATCGAGCAGGATCAGGTCGTCAATGCCCAGCAAAGTATGGTAATTGCCCACGGGATCGACACCGTGGAAATCGATGCCCAGGTTGCGCTCCATGATATGCAGGTACTGGCATCGAGCCTGACCCAGTATACGGCACATGCCGATGGTCGTCCGCGGGCTGATCAGCTGGATCTGACGGCGAGTATCCAGCTCTCCAGCGGTAGCTTCTTGCAACAATGGCCAGCAAAGGTTACCCGGATCAGTGATACCGTCAGTGCCAATCAGGCCACGGTCGGGGTGATCCTCGAGGTGGATCAGGATTACAGTCAGCTTTCCCCGGAAGATGCGCCGCCATTGGTCAACGGCATGTTTGTCGAGGCGCGTTTGTCTGGTCAGGATAATGCCCACTGGGTGATCCCGGAGCGGGCACTGCATGGTGATAATATTTACCTGGTTGCAGAGAACAATACGTTGCAGATCCAGCCGGTTACCGTGCTGTTCCGCCGGGCTGGCAAGGTTGCTATCGCGGGTGAGCTTTCATCCCGGCAGCTGCTTGTGGTCAATGATCTGCTGCCGGCGGTCTCCGGCATGGCACTTCAGGTGGTTACTCGCAATGGCCTGGCAGTGACAGAGACGAGTCAGCAAGACAGTGACGGGGCAAGCCAGAAGGATGAGGAGCCTGCGTTATGATCCGTTATTTTTCTCGTCATCCGACAGCAGCCAACCTGTTGATGCTGGCCCTGCTGATTTTCGGCCTGGTCTCCCTGCCGCAGATCAAGCGGGAAACGTTTCCTGAATTCTCGCCGCCTTACATTATTGCTTCAGTCGTGTATCCGGGGGCTTCGCCGCAGGAAGTCGAAGAGAGCATCTGTATGCGGATGGAAGATGCGGTCGATGGGTTGGCGAATATCGAGGAGACCCGCTGTGAGGCAGTAGAGGGTTCGGCTTCGTTGGTCCTCAAGCTAACCAGTAGTGATGTGGTGTCGCGGATGCTGGTGGATGTCCAGACCCAAATTAACGCCATCAATGACTTCCCGACGCAAATCGAATCACCGATAGTCCGCGAGCTGGACTGGAACGAGCCCGTCGTTGATGTGGCTATCAGTGCCGATACCAGCTGGCCGCACCTGAAGGCCTACGCCGAGCAGCTGAAACGTAAGCTGAAGCTGGATTACGGGGTGTCACTGGTTGAAGTGGCCGGTTTCTCCGATCACCAGCTCCGGGTGGAGCTGAAAGAAGCCCCGCTGCGCCAGTTGGGCCTCAGTGTCGGTGATATTGCCGATCGTCTGTCCCGCCAGAACTTGAAGCTTCCCAGCGGTAACATAGAGCTGGCGGAGAAAAACCTGTTGATCCGGTTCGATGAGCAGAAGATCACTCCGGACACGCTGGCCAGCACCGTGATCGGTGCCGACAGCGACGGTGCCCTGCTGCGGCTGGGAGATATTGCAACCATTACCGACCGGTTCGAGCTGGATGAACAAAAAGTGCTGTTCGACGGCCAGCCGTCGGCGCTGCTGAAGATCAGCAAGAACAAGGCAGATGATGCCTTGCGGATCAAAGAGCGGGTGGTGCAGTTTGTCGAGGATGAGAACCAAATCGCCCCGACCGGCGTCACGCTTAACCTGACCAATGATATCTCCTCGGTCTTGTGGGATCGCCTGACCATGATGGTGAAAAATGGCTGGCAGGGGGTGGTGCTGGTATTTGCTACCATGTGGCTGTTTTTCACTTTCCGCTATTCGTTCTGGGTAGCCGCCGGGTTGCCGGTGGCCTTTCTGGGCAGCCTGTTCCTGATGGCTGGCCTTGGTTTGTCGATTAACATCATGTCGTTGGTCGCTCTGCTTATGGCGATTGGTATCATGATGGATGATGCCATCGTGATTGCTGAATCGATTGCTGCCCACCTCGAGCGAGGGCTGACGATCCCCGATGCCGTCTCTGAAGGGGTAAAGAAAGTCTTCCCCGGAGTGCTTTCCTCTTATCTCACAACAGTATGTATCTTTGGTAGCTTGTTGTTTTTGGAAGGGGAAATGGGGGCCGTTCTCAAGGTGGTACCTATGGTGCTGATCCTGGTGCTGACCATCAGCCTGGTTGAAGCTTTCCTTATCCTGCCTAACCACCTGAGCCATTCGCTGCAAAAGCAGCAGGCAAGAGGCAGGCATGAGCGGCCGCCGCTGGCATTCAAGGCCCGTTTTCTCAAGCGCTTTGAGACATTCCGTCACAACCAGTTGGTGACTGCGGTAGATGCCGTGGTGCGCTGGCGCTACCTGTTTCTGGGCAGCGTGATTGCGATGCTGTTGATTTCTTTCTCCCTGCTTGCCGGCGGCGCGCTGAAGTTTGTCGGCTTCCCTGAGCTTGACGGTGATATTGCCGAAGCCCGGGTGATCCTGCCGCCGGGAGCGTCATTGGCCCAGACCGAACTGGTGGTCGATGAAATCATCACGGCCGCTGAAAAGCTTAACCGTGAGTGGAGTGACGAGCGGGAAGGCGGGCAGAAGCTGGTCGAGCATATTACTGCGCAATATAACTTCAATGCCGATGCTGATGAAAACGGCCCGCATGTCGCCACGGTAAGGCTGGATATGCTGGGCGCTGAATCGCGCAATAGCCTGATCGATGAGTTTATTGCTGCCTGGCGTGAGGAAGTCGGGGTGATTGCTGCGCCGGTGTCCATGGTCTTCAAGCAGCCGATGGTCGGGCCGGGTGGCCGGGCGGTCGAGATTCGGATGCAGCATGACGATCTTGAGATGCTCAAGGGCGCTTCGATTGAACTGCAGCAGTTTCTGAATGAGTTTGATGGTGTATCCGGTGTGCTGGATGACATGCGGATGGGCAAGCAGGAGGTACTGGTCAAACTGCGCCCGGGGGCCGAAAGCTTCGGCATTGACGGCCAGATGATAGCGTCTCAGCTGCGGGCGGCCTACTTTGGCCAGACTGCTGATGAAATTCAGATTGGCCCAGAGAATATCGAGGTCGAGGTGCGCTTTGACAAGCAGGAAGCGGCCAACCTCCAGACGCTGGCAAGCTTCCCGGTGATCCTGGGCGATGGCAGCCAGATCCCGCTAGCCTCGATTGCCGTGTTGGAATATCAGCGTAACTTTGTCCGTATTCAGCGGATCAACGGGGTCCGGACGCTGAGTGTGTTTGCCGATCTTGATAGCAGCAAGATCAGCTCGACAGAAATTACCCGCCAGTTCCGTAATCGCCTGATGCCCGAGTTGCAGCAAGCATATCCGGGCCTGCGGTTTGATTTTGAAGGCGAGGCCAAAGATACGGCGCAAACCGGTCAGTCGATGGGGATTGGTTTTATGCTGGGTATCTTCGGGGTGTTTGTGATCCTCAGCTACCAGTTCCGAAGCTACCTGGAGCCGTTCGTGGTGTTGCTGGCGATCCCGCTGGCCCTGATTGGCGTTTTCTGGGGGCACTGGTTACTGGGCTTTGCCCTGAGCATGCCCAGTATCATGGGCTTCGTTTCCCTTGCCGGGGTCGTCGTCAATGACTCTATCTTGCTGGTGCAGTATATCCGCCACCATGTCGATGATGGTGACAGCGTGCATGATGCCGTGGTGAAAGCGAGCCGGGAGCGTTTTCGTGCCGTGTTCCTGACGTCCCTGACGACGGCGGCCGGGTTGCTGCCGCTGCTGCTGGAAACCAGCCTGCAGGCACAGGTGATCCAGCCGCTGGTAATATCAATCGTATTCGGGATCTTTACCTCGACCCTGCTGGTGCTGTTTATGATCCCGGCGGCCTACGCCATTCTTGCCGATTTCAATCTGGTGCGAAAGCACGAGGAACTTGTGCCGGCCTAGACCGGTATTGCCATCGCACTCACAAACGGGACCTGTTGGTCCCGTTTTTTTATTGTCTGCTGTCTGGTCTGGCTTTCACACTGGCGTGCTTTGTCATTGAGCCTCCTTGAAAACGTCACGGCATTGTCATCTCGCTTTTTTAGTCTGGCGATAAATTAATCAGTAAAGGACTCAATGATGGCCGTTCTCGCACCGATACAGCGTTTTGATAACGCCTTTTCTACTCTTTGCCTGTGTCATCGGTTTAATTATCAGGTGGCAGCTATGAGCCGGGCGGTTTCTCGTTCGGGAGACGGCCCGCTGTATGCCGTTTTCGGCATGACGGTATGGCTGGCCGACGAACAGCAAGGCAGTCAGGTGCTCGTTCTCGGTTTGCTGGTATTTCTGATCGAGCTGCCGGTTTATTGGTTGCTTAAAAACGCATTCAAGCGCAGTCGGCCCAGTCACCTGCCGAGCTTTATCAAACCCTCCGATAAATACAGTTTGCCCTCCGGACACACGGCTGCCGCGTTCATCATGGCCTCGCTTATCTCGGCGTTTTATCCGGCAGTGGCATGGCTCGTGTGGCCATGGGCGGCACTTGTCGGTTTGTCCCGGGTACTGCTCGGGGTGCATTTTATCAGTGATATTGTGGCGGGCGCATTGCTCGGACTGATCTGCTTCGATTTCGTTCAGGGGGCATTATGAAGATTCTTTACGGCGTACAGGGTACCGGCAATGGTCATATTTCACGGGCCCGGGAAATGGCACGGGCCTTTAGCCAGCTAGATGTCGAGGTGGACTACCTGTTCTCCGGCAGGCCGCCGGAGCACTACTTTGATATGGCCTGTTTCGGGAACTATCAGACTCGTCGCGGTCTGACCTTCGTGACTGAAAATGGCCAGCTCAACCAATGGAAAACCGTGACGCAAAATCACCCGGCCAAGTTCCTGCAGGATGTAAAGGTCTTGGATTTGAGCCGGTATGATGTCGTACTGAATGATTTTGAGCCGGTGACAGCATGGGCGGCTAAGCGGCAAAAGGTACATAGCATCGGGATCAGCCACCAAAGCGCTTTCCTGCACCCGGTTCCCAAGAAGGGTGAAGGATGGAGCGATCGCCTGATCACCCGCAATTTTGCCCCGACCTCACAGCAGCTAGGGCTGCACTGGCACCACTTCGGACATATGATCCTGCCGCCCATAGTGCCGCCAACCCATAGTAGCCAGATCCGCAATGACGGCAGTGTATTGGTCTATTTGCCCTTTGAAGAGCTGGGCAAGGTATTGGCATTGTTATCGCGTTTCTCCCAGCAGCACTTTTATTGCTATCACCCTGCCGCCACCGACGATCAGGAGCTGGAAAATATCAGTATCAGGGCATTGAGCCGGGAAAGCTTTCATTACCGTTTGCAACGCTGCGCCGGGGTAATTGCCAATGGCGGTTTCGAGCTGCCGTCTGAAGCCATCGGGTTGGGAAAAAAATTATTGCTAAAGCCATTACAGGGGCAGTACGAACAGCAGAGCAACGTGGCAACGCTGGAGCAAATGGGACTGGCGATGTCGATGGTCCATCTTGACCCTGCTGCTGTTCGTCTGTGGCTGGACACAGACGCGGCCGGGAAGGTCAAAATTCCCGATGTTGCCCAGGCGATCGCACGCTGGGTGATTGCCGGTGATTGGTATAACTGTGATGAATTATGGCGGCGGCTCTGGCAGCAGGTTGAGTTTCCTGATTTGGTGCATGATTTAATGGTCGAGTTTGACTCATCTCAGGAAGTCGAGAAGGGTATATTTTCAATCACTGGGACTTATTGATAAGTCGTAAAGTGGCTTTTTTAGTTGAATGGATGCGGTGATTAATTGCTCAATAAGGCGTCATTTTTTGCTTATAATTACGCCTTTATTTAATTTATAGAGATTTTATAACTTTTTATATCTGGCTTAAGGTGTTGATTTTGTTTGGTTTGTATTCTGAATTTTAGTGTTTGCTTATAAGTCTTTACATTTGCTGAGTTTCGCCTATTGGTTTCGTCAATCTATTTGAATAATACTGGCCGCATCCCGAAAAGGGGGGACAGTGGTAGGAGCAGAGGAGATGCTCTTTTATTCAGCGGTGGCATAACGGATTTTGCCCCAAATTTAATTCAAGTAGAGGCAAAATATGACGCGAAAAACTTCATCTATTCATCCGACTGATAGCTATAGAATGGAGTCAAATCTAAGAAGTGTTGACCTTAACCTTCTGACTGTATTTGATGCGGTGATGCAAGAGCAAAACATTACCCGTGCTGCCCATAATCTGGGTATGTCGCAGCCTGCGGTAAGTAACGCTGTGGCGCGTCTGAAAGTGATGTTCAATGATGAGTTGTTTATCCGTCATGGCCGTGGGATCCAGCCAACCCAACGTGCGAAGCAGTTGTTTGGTCCGGTGCGTCAGGCGCTCCAGTTGGTAAAAAATGAACTGCCGTCTTCTATCTTTTCACCAGAGACGTCAAACCGTACTTTCAAGCTGGCGATTTGCAGCCCGTCGGACATGCGCTTTGCCCCGCGTATTTTAACTAACGTGGCCGAGCAGGCACCTAACCTGCGTATGCAGCTAGAAGCCGAACTGGATGCTGAACTTGCCCAGAAGATGCGCTATCAGGAAGTTGACTTTGTGATTGACTATGTACGCTTTGACGAGCCGGGTTTTTGCAGCACCGAGCTGTTCAGTGACGAACTGGTTGTGATTGCGGCCGGTAACCACCCGCGTATTGGCGATACGATCACCGAGGCTGAGTTTGCGGCAGAGAAACACGCGGTGCTGAAGTCGATTCCGGGCGTCAAGCTGTTCGCGGATCATATTTATAACCAGCACAATTCGTACCATGAAGCCTACCAGGGCGCGAGCCTGAGCAACATTATGTATGTGGCTGGCCAGTCTGATTTGATTGCGGTTATGCCGCGTTGGCTGGCGGAGTCGGCTGCCCAGTCGCAGCAGCTGAAAATTCTGCCGCTACCGTTTGAATCGGCGAAAATCTGCGGTTACCTGAGCTGGCATGAATCGTCTCAGAAAGACAAAGGTCATATCTGGATGCGAGATCAACTGCTGAACGTCTGTGGTGACAGCTCGTACTAACCACAATTAACCACTGTTTAAGAAGCCAGCGCCTGCTGGCTTCTTGTGATCGCCGGGCCCCGCCTCCTGCCCGGCGACCATAATTTCTTACATTTTGTATTATTTCTTTTAATAACTCGTATCAGGCCTGTACCGACAGGGATAGGGACTGGGATCGCCACGACATAAAAAATAAAATATACCGCTTTAGAGTTGCCTTTTCTGGTGCCGACTGTAGACTTCGCTATCTCTAATAGGCTTACAGGTGTAAGCCAGAATGGCAGAGTAGTTATGGCTGAACGTGATTTTCATATCGTAAATCGAATTCGTGCCCAGATTGCCCGTTTGGGTGATCGGGTGGCATTGCGTCATCAGGTCGGGGACCAGTGGCAGGATATAAGTTGGACGGAGTTTGGTGAGCAGATCCACCAACTTGCCCTGGCAATGCTTAGCCAGGGGCTGAATGTCCAGGACAAGGTCGGTATTTTCTCCAACAACATGCCGCGCTGGACCATTGCAGATTTTGCTGCCCTCTATAACCGTTGCGTCACCGTGCCTATCTACCCGACCAGCACGCCGCAGCAGGCTGCCTATATCATCAATAATGCCGATGTTCGTATTCTGTTTGTCGGCGAGCAGGCCCAGCATGATGCAGCGTTAGAAATAATCGCAGAATGCCCGCAGCTAGAGCGTATCGTCGTAATGTCTGATGCTGTCGAGCTGGCCGATCATCCTTTAGTTTGTCGCTACCATGACTTTGCTGGCCAGGCTGCTAGCGAAGCCTCTGCTGAGAGCGAAACTGAATTGGCACAGCGCCTCGAACAGGCGGCAATGGACGACCTGCTGACCCTGATCTATACCTCGGGTACCACAGGGACGCCGAAAGGGGTCATGCTGGATTACGCGAACATTGGCTCGCAGCTGGAAGGCCATGATACCAATCTTGCTCTGGATGAGGGGGATACGTCGCTTTGCTTCCTGCCGCTGTCTCATGTATTCGAGCGTGCCTGGACCTTCTACGTACTGCACCGTGGCGGTGTAAACTGCTATCTGTCAGATACCAATAAGCTGAAAGAAACCTTGGTAGACGTGAAACCGAACGTCATGTCTGCGGTACCGCGGGTGTATGAAAAAATCTATTCGGCGGTTCACGATAAGGTGGCGAAAGCGCCTTTCCATCGCAAGGTGATTTTCACCTGGGCGGTGAATATGGGGGCGCGGATGGCCCTGTGTCGTCAGCAGCAGCGTAAACCTTCGCTGATGCTCAAAAAGAGCTACAAGCTGGCGGACAAGCTGGTGCTGTCGAAGCTGCGTGAAATTCTCGGCGGTCAGATCAAGTTTATGCCGTGTGGTGGTGCCAAGCTTGATGCCAGTATCGGCCGTTTCTTCCATGCCATTGGCGTTAACGTCAAGCTGGGCTACGGCATGACCGAAACCACGGCCACTGTTTCCTGCTGGGACGACACCTGTTTTAACCCGGACTCTATCGGGATACCGATGCCGGGCGCCGAGGTCAAGATTGGTGACAATAGCGAAATCCTGGTCCGTGGTCCGATGGTCATGCGCGGTTATTACAAGATGCCGGAAGAGACTGCCAAGAACTTCACGGAAGACGGCTTCCTGAAAACAGGTGATGCCGGTGAGTTCGACGAGGCTGGCAACCTGTTTATCACCGATCGCATCAAGGAGCTGATGAAAACCTCGGGCGGTAAGTATATTGCGCCGCAGGTGATAGAAGGCGCTATTGGTAAAGATCACTTTATCGAGCAGATTGCCGTAATTGCCGATACCCGCAAGTTCGTCTCGGCCCTGATCGTCCCGTGCTTCGAGACGCTGGAAGAGCATGCTCGTGAGCTCAACATCAAATACCAGGATCGCCTTGAACTGGTTAAGCACAGCCAGATCGTGGAGCTGATCGAGAAGCGAGTGGTGGAACTGCAGAAGGACTTGGCCCGCTTCGAA
This sequence comes from Photobacterium alginatilyticum, assembly GCF_009910675.1. Classification (GTDB taxonomy): domain Bacteria; phylum Pseudomonadota; class Gammaproteobacteria; order Enterobacterales; family Vibrionaceae; genus Photobacterium; species Photobacterium alginatilyticum. The sequence goes on from NZ_RSEJ01000012.1 coordinate 65,061, forward strand.
CAGGTGAAAAAGTTCACCTTGCTGCCGATAGCATTCTCGATGGACAAGGGAGAGCTGACTCCGACGCAGAAACTGCGCCGTAAGGTGATCCAGGACCGTTATCATCAGGAAATTGAGCGGATGTATGAAGAAAGTCATAAAAAGTCGGTGAGACACCACTGATACCGCCTTGCAACCCTCTGTACAAAGGAGCCTTCGGGCTCCTTTTGTGTTTTATTCGCCCCTGTTATTCCTCTATAGCCGTGGGAACCAAGAGTCGCTGTGCCAAGAGCCCCTGGTTTCGCCTTTATCTTTTCCTTTCCCTTCAGATGAATCTTCTCATTGTTGCATTATATTCAGCCCATGATCTCTATTGCGTAGCTCTCCGGCCGAAGGAAGCTGACGTATTTCACCCTGTTGCAGAGGAATAATGTGAACTGCTTTTAGCCAATAGACTTGATTGATAAAAAAGCGTTACAGTTGTTGCGGGTTACCGTTGTTTGTTATGGCAGGCAGCGGCTCACATAGCATGAAGAAGTAAACATGATTTCAATTTAGGCTAAAAATAAGCCCTAACTATGTTATATCAGCCCGTATAGCTAATTGACGTGGTGTAAACACCTCAAAGTCCGGCCACGATAAGGCGATTGTGCTACCCATACTGTCTCTTTCTGTAAACGCGTCACTGACTCCTGCGGTTTACGGCATTGAACAGGTTACAGTCGCTGGGTTGGGTCCGGAGAATTAGCTATATGGGATGATATACGCGACCTGGAGGCAAGAAATATGGAAATGTTGTCCGGCGCTGACATGATCGTTCGCTCGATGATCGATCAAGGCGTAAAACATATCTTCGGATACCCTGGCGGCTCGGTGCTTGATATCTACGATGCCCTGCATGAGAAAAGCGATATTGAACACGTTCTCGTCCGTCACGAACAGGCTGCAGTACACATGGCCGACGGTTATGCCCGTGCAACGGGTGAAGTCGGGGTGGTGCTGGTTACATCCGGTCCCGGCGCAACCAATGCGGTTACCGGTATTGCGACAGCCTACATGGACTCAATTCCAATGGTGGTTTTTTCCGGCCAGGTAATGAGTAACCTGATCGGCAATGATGCCTTCCAGGAGTGTGACATGGTGGGGATCTCCCGCCCGGTCGTCAAGCACAGCTTCCTTGTTAAAAATCCTGAAGATATCCCGGATATCGTCAAAAAAGCATTCTACATCGCATCCAGCGGCCGACCGGGCCCTGTTGTCATCGATATCCCTAAAGATATGCTGAACCCGGCTGAAACGTATCCCTATAAGTATCCCGAGTCGATCGCGATGCGCTCGTACAATCCGACGACCCAGGGGCACAAAGGGCAGATCAAGCGCGGTGTCAAAGCCTTGCTGGCAGCCAAGAAGCCGGTATTGTATGTCGGTGGCGGGGCCATTATGTCTGACTGCGGCGAGCAGATCCTGAAACTGGCCGAATCGCTGAACATTCCCGTTGTGAATACCCTGATGGGGCTGGGCGCCTTCCCGGGCTCGCACAAGAACTGTCTGGGTATGCTGGGGATGCACGGCACCTATGAAGCCAATATGGCGATGCACAATTCGGATCTGATCTTCGGCATCGGGGTGCGTTTTGATGACCGGACCACCAACAACGTCGAGAAGTACTGCCCTGACGCCACTATCATGCACATTGATATTGATCCGTCTTCGATTTCCAAAACCATTGCGGTGGATATCCCGATTGTCGGCTCGGCTGATACGGTACTTAATAGCATGCTTAAGCTGCTTGATGACCAGAGTGGTACCAGCGATGAGCAGGCGATTGATAGCTGGTGGAGTGAAATTGAGTCCTGGCGTGCTCGCAAGTGTCTGAGCTATAACAAGAACAGCGAGCGGATCAAGCCGCAGGAAGTGATTGAGGTTCTGTATAAGCTGACTGACGGTGATGCCTATGTGGCATCTGATGTTGGCCAGCACCAGATGTTTGCCGCGCTGTACTACCCGTTTGACAAACCACGTCGCTGGATTAACTCCGGCGGTCTGGGCACCATGGGCTTTGGCCTGCCTGCTGCAATGGGCGTGAAGTTTGCGTTGCCGGATGCCGAAGTGGTCTGTGTCACCGGTGATGGCAGTATCCAGATGAACATCCAGGAGCTGTCCACGGCGCTGCAGTATGATATCCCGGTTAAGATCATCAACCTCAACAACCGCTTCCTGGGTATGGTGAAGCAGTGGCAGGATATGATTTACCAAGGACGCCACTCCCATTCCTATATGGACTCCGTACCTGACTTTGCCGCTATTGCCGAGGCCTATGGCCATGTCGGGGTCCGAATTTCTGATCCTAACCAACTGGAAAGCGAGCTGGAAAAAGCGCTGGCGATGAAAGACAAGCTGGTCTTTATCGATATCAGTGTGGACGAGACCGAACATGTGTACCCGATGCTGATTCGTGGGGGTTCAATGAGTGAAATGTGGCTAAGCAAAACGGAGAGAACATAATGCGCAGGATTGTATCAGTACTACTTGAAAATGAATCGGGCGCATTATCACGGGTTGTCGGCCTGTTTTCCCAGCGAGGCTACAACATTGAATCGCTGACGGTCGCACCGACTGATGATCCGACCTTATCCAGGCTGAATATCACCACCAATGTGGAAGACGATGCTGCGCTCGAGCAAATCGAAAAGCAGCTGCACAAATTGATTGATATTCTCAAAGTCAGCAATGTGACCGAAACGGACCATGTCGAGCGTGAGCTGATGCTGGTCAAGGTGAAAGCGAGCGGCTTTGCCCGCGCGGAGGTCAAGCGGACTGCCGATATATTCCGGGGGCAGATTGTCGATGTGACGACCCAGATCTATACCATTCAGCTGGCTGGAACCAGCGACAAGCTGGATGCGTTTATTTCAGCCGTCGCCGAAGCCACTGAAATTGTTGAAGTGGCACGAAGCGGTGTGGTCGGTATTGCTCGCGGAGAGCGGGCACTGAAAGCCTAACGCTCTGAACGACAGTTAGTTGTTTTGTATCAAGCCCGGCTCGGGGATCCTGAGCCGGGCTTGTGCTATTTGGAGCCGATAAAAACCTGGCTGTCGGTCAGCCTCAGTCTGACAACTTGCCCGGAAAGGCTCTGCGTCTTAGACTAAAGTCTAATAGGTGATAGCATGAAATATTGGGTGTCGAGGGCTTATCTTGCTTGAGAGTTACTGCCTGATAGCTATCGCATAACTGTCATATCAGCTGCCGCCTTCGACTTAAGTCGCGGTAGCGATAGCGGACAGTTTGGCGAGAAACATGCGTAGCAGAGGAGTTGGGGCGATGGTGAATAAATTTTTGGTTAGGCTAACCACTCTTGGATTATTCTTGCTGGGATTTAATGTCAGTGCGCTGTACTTCTTGTTGGCTGTGCTGCTGCTAAACACTCACCATAAAGAGATCTTCTGGTGATCTGATGTCATGATGGAGTGTTAGCAAGCAAATATAAGTACGAAGAGTAAGTACTTACAGATAGGTTTTGATCATATCAATGGCACGTTGTGAGTGGGTACTTAGAAGCGCCTGCGCTTCATGGTGATTGCGGCTGAGTACAGCCTTCATCATCGCTTCATGTTCGCCGTTGTCATGATAACGCTCCTCATAATGACGTGTCTGGCTAACCCAGATATGCCGATAGCGTTCTATTTGCTCGTAGACATCACGATAGAGCCCAAGCATGACGGTTGACTGACTTCCCTCCAGCAGGGCAAGGTGGAAATCGCTATGGCGTTTCTCCCATTCGTTGAAATCGACATCTGCGTCTGCAGGATTGATTCGACTGAGTTTGTGGTAGCTGGTCAGGATATTGAGCTCCCAAGCTTCATCGCCATTTTTCATCGCTCGCTCAAGTAGGGCTTGAGACAGAAGCTGACTGGTTTCAAATAGCTCTTCAAGCTCGGCAATGGAGACGGGTGCGACCCAACAGCCCTTCTGAGGGGCAAAAATAACATATTTCTTCCACGACAGTTGTACCAGTGCTTCCCGGATAGGGGAGGCACCGACGTCATAACGGGCTTTTAAGTCAGCAACAACAAGCTTTTGTCCCGGAGCCAGTTCACCGAGCAAGATATCTTGTCGGATCATTTCCATGACTTTGTTGGTCAAAGTAGGACTAGACACTGCGTTCCTCATTTTTTTATTGTTTTTTATACTAGGCATTACCGCCTAGGGGGTATTAGTAGTAGCTGATTGAATTTAATTGGTAAAAAAGCATCAGCCAATCCAATCGTAGCCAGAATAGAGTTTGGTCGTTCGGAATTATACCTTGCGGGAATCTGCTACAAAGTGAGTATACGACGGAAAAACCAGTGGGGCGACAGCGAACCCTTGGTTCTGTGAGTCGTTTCAGCTTATCACTACAGATTTATACTATTGAGGTAAGTTATTGATCATTATTGACGGCTAAAAGCATCGATAAGTAAATCAAAGGGCAGGTCTTGGGGGGCAATACCTTGTTTCGTCTCGGTGCTGGGATAAAAAAAGGGAGCCTCAGGGGCTCCCTTCTTTGATTCAGTATTCGTCTTATAGTACGTGTACTGAAGCTGTGTTAGTTGTACCAGAAGGTACTAGCGCGCCAGATACCATAACAACGATATCGCCTTTCGCGCCCAGGCCAGTTTCAAGAGCTAGATCTTTACCGCGGCCGTAGAAAGCATCAGTGCTGTCGATAGATTCAACAACAACAGGAGTAACACCTTTAGTCAGTGCTAGCTGAGCAGCTGTCTTAGTGTTAGTTGTTACCGCTAGGATGTTTGCAGTTGGGAAGTACTTACGTACAGAACGCGCAGACTTACCAGCTTCGGTCGCAACAACGATTAGTGGTGCGTTTAGCTTCTCAGAAGTGTCTACAGCGCCTTTACATACCGCTTCTGTAATGCGAAGACGAGAGCTGTCCAGGCGAGAGCCTAGCTCGGCTTTAAGAGCTGTATCAGTACGCTCACAGATCTGAGCCATGATAGTAACAGCTTCGATTGGGTATTTACCCTTAGCAGACTCACCAGAAAGCATTACTGCATCAGTGCCGTCCATGATTGCGTTCGCAACGTCACCCGCTTCTGCGCGAGTTGGACGTGGGTTCTTGATCATAGAGTCAAGCATCTGAGTTGCAGTGATAACCACTTTACGTGCACGGTTACACTTCTCGATCATCATCTTCTGCGCGAAGATAACTTCTTCAACTGGGATCTCAACACCTAGGTCACCACGAGCAACCATGATACCGTCAGAAGCTTCTAAGATAGCGTCGAAGTTATCAACACCTTCCTGGTTCTCGATCTTAGAGATGATCTGGATCTTCTCGCCGCCGTTTGCATTTAGCAGTTCGCGGATTTCTTTTACGTCTTCTGCTTTACGGATGAAAGAAGCAGCAACGAAGTCAACGCCTTGCTCACAGCCGAACTTAAGGTCAGCTTTGTCTTTTTCAGCAAGAGCAGGAAGTTTTACAGAAACGCCTGGAAGGTTAACACCTTTGTTTTCGCCCAGGTCACCGTTGTTAAGTACTTTACACTTAACTTCAGTTTCAGTTGTTTCTAGTACTTCCATCTCGATCAGACCGTCGTCAACCAGGATAGTGTTGCCTTTAGTCAGGTCTTTAGCGAAACCAGGGTAAGTTACCGCCACGCGGTCTTGGTTACCGATAACAGAAGTGTCTGTAGTGAAAGTGAACTCCTGGCCTGCAACCAGAGAAAAGTCTTGACCGTTTTCTAGCTTGATTGTACGGATCTCAGGACCTTTTGTGTCAAGCAGAACAGCAAGTTGCTTGCCAGTCGCTGCCATTACTTCACGCAGGTTGTTGATACGCTGACCGTGCTCTGCGAAGTCACCGTGCGAGAAGTTAAGACGCATAACGTTCATGCCAGCGTTAGCCAGCTTAGTTAGCATCTCTACTGATTCAGTTTTAGGTCCAATCGTACATACGATCTTAGTCTTTTTCATTGAGGATTGTCTCCGGACGAACTTTTACCCAAGGGAAATTTGAATCACAGAGTTATACCTGAAAACGGACGTACATTTATGTTGAAATACGCCTACAAATTGCGGGCCAGATCAAAAAAACGCAACTTCTCGAGTTCAGTTCTAAGTGATAATACAAATTTTTTACAAAAATATTGCCTTATGAAAGCATCGGGTTGCTTTCATAAGGCAGCTCTTGTGTCCATGTTTTGCTTATGTCGTCCGTCCTTGAAAGATGTTCTCATGCCAGCATGACGAAAGTGTGTCGAGCAGCCATAAAATTGGCTAACAAACAAGCTCAGTATTATAGCACAGCTCGATTCTTTTATCACCTTGTGATGATGCGCAAACTTTTCATCAATGATTTTATTGAGGGTGAGATTATCTACTTATTTCACAGATTTTTTTTGTTGTGTATCAATAGTTGATTTATTTCTAACCCCAAAATAAATCAAAAGCACTGAATGTGTTTTAACGTAAACAGTGTGTTTATTGCTGTGACTATAAATGAAATAAGCCTTTCAGGTATTAAAGGCGATTGCATTAACGTTGAAGGCATTACGTATATGCTTTTAGGGTTTATTGGGTGTGACCGGTGTACTTGAGGGCATGTCTGAACATGGAGGGTAAGGTTCTGTAATGTACCGAGTTGAGTGGAACCCTGGCTTCTGGCGGCCAAGTTATATGATGGCAGCCGCTTTAATATGTGATGGATCCTCATATAGGAAACAGCTTCCGGTTAATCCATCCAAATACTACTTTGGTATTAAAGTAATTTGTTGGTTTATCGTTTGCGTGTGATTTAATGGAAATTCATCGTGGTATGTTGCGCTAACTTCTTATTTGAATGTGATCTGTCTCTGTTTTATTTCTCTTTGTATCAGAAATACTTACCGCTCGCTTAAATGTTATAACATAACAGTTTCTCTGTTATGTCAGCTGTATTCTGATCATTAACCCATTTATTCATATGGATTGAAGTTAAGGGAATTCCATGAAAATAAGAACAATAGCATCTCTGTGTACTCTTCTTTTTGCTGCCAACACCTTTGCTGACGTTGTTGTAAAAGAGACAGATAAATTTCAAGACGTTGCGGACAAAGTGAGCGCGTTGACCGCCAAGGCCGAAAATCCTTTGGTGGTGATTGATATCGATAATACCCTGCTGACAACGACCTCTGATCTTGGCGGTGACATTTGGTACCAGTGGCAGCGTGGAAAGCTGGATGTGAAACCGGCAGATGGCGCCAAGGTTGATTGCTTATTTCAGGACTCTATCGGCCTGCTGTATGAGTTGGTTCCGATGAAAACGATTGAAGATAATGTTCCGGCAACAGTTCGAGGCTGGCAGGACAGCGGGGTGACGGTAATGGCACTGACGTCGCGTTCGCCGAACTACCGCTATGCAACTGAGCGAGAGATGTATCGAAATCAGTATGACATGACGATATCTCCGCTCAAAGAAAAGGGCTCTGATGATATCCCTGTGTATATCGACAATCCTAAGCGAGCGTTAAGCTACATTAACGGTATCATGATGACGACCGGCATGAACAAGGGCACCATGCTGAAGTATGTGCTTGATAAGACCGATCAGAAATTCAGTCAGGTCGTATTTGTCGACGACAGCAAGAAGAATGTCGTGAATATGGAAAAAGCCTACAAGGATGATGCATCCGTTGATATGACTATTTTCCACTACACCAAGGTCGAAGATGATCGCGTGGCGAAATACGGCTCGGTGCTCACTCAGGCTCAGGCGAGCAAAATGGCTAGCGACTGGAAAGAGCTGAATCAGATTCTGGACAAGGTTGCACCGGCACGTATCGGAGATACGTGTCTAGGACGTTAATGATGGGACGAATAACGCAATAGAATGCTCAGAAACAGAAAAGGCTGATAGGTTTCCCTATCAGCCTTTCTTCAATCTGGTGGCCCCTCGCAGACTTGAACTGCGGACCAAGCGATTATGAGTTTCTAGCCTAGCGGTTCATTCTGTTTTAAATCTCGTCTTTGTAAGTTACCATTGCCGACAGTAATTAACGTAAATCATTGATTTTGATGTGTTTTAAATCATTTTTAATCTATTTTGAGTCATGTTTGATTAGGTCTGATTTAAGCTGAATTCGTTATAAATCAGCTTAAATTCAACATGAATCACATTTAGATAAGCGTGATACGGAACATATGCGGTAACGGGTTTATTGCAGTGACAGAGAAAAAGAAGTTAACCAAACGGCTTTTAAACGGCCTACAGCCAACAGAAAAACGCTACAAAGTAATAGATACAGAAACCAGGGGGCTATATGTTGAGGTTATGCCCTCAGGCTCGAGGATTTTTCGCCTACGAAGCAACAGAACATCAAAGCACAGATCGGAAATAACGATCACTATTGGCCGTTATCCAGAGATTGAGCCAGAAGCGGCCCGAGAGGTTGCACTCACTCACCTAGTAGAAATAGCAAAAGGGAACAACCCAAACGAGAAGCGAGTCGACAGAAAAAAGCGGGCCGTTTCGTTAATGCGGGTTTTCCAGGACTACCAGGCCCACAATAAGAATATAAAAGCAGTAACCGCCAACAAGTACGAGGCCCTTTTGCGTCGTAACCTGGCGGATTGGATCGAAAACCCCCTCTTATATATAAGCAGAGAACAGATCAGCGAACGGCACAGAGTTTTAAGCGACCACAGCCAGGCCCAGGCCGACGGCACTTTTCGAGTGCTCCGGGCTTTGTTCAATTTTGCAAAAGAGGAATACCGGGGCCAGGAAAGCGAGATTTTTTTCGACGAGAACCCGGTCGAAATCCTTAAACACCGTAAACAGTGGAATAACGTCAAGCGTAAGACGACGCACGTTAAAAAATCTGACTTGCCGAAGTGGTGGCGAGTAGTTTTTAAAGAGTGGGAACAGGCCAAAGCCGATCGAGAGGTTTATCGGGCGTCGGTTTGTTGTTCTTTACTGGTTGCGCTATTAACTGGCTTACGCAAAAACGAGATCCTTTCCCTGGAATGGCGTCACGTTGATTTTAACAATGATATTTTAACCGTAAACGACACTAAAAACGGCGACGCGCTCGAGTTGCCGATCTCCCCGTTATTGAAATCAATTCTACTAAGCCAAAAGGCATTTACTCGCGAAAAATACGCCTTTCCGTCGCCTGGTTTTGGCCGTGTAAAGGAACCGAAAAAGGTCACGGCAGATTTAAATAAATTGGTCGGTTTCCCTATTGGTTATCACGATTTGCGCCGAACATTTGCAACCATAGCAGAGGGGGCCGTCGTGGGTGGTTATGCCCTAAAGAGATTGCTTAATCATAGAACGGCACGCTCAGACGTAACGGCAGGATATACGATTTTAACCGCCGAAGAATTACGAGAGCCAGCGGCCAAGATTGAGCTGAGAATCATTGAAATTGCACAGGTAGGCGGCCATTAGGTCGCCTTTTTTTGGCCTTGTGAAAAGGTACTAGGTCAAAGGGCCAATGTACGGGTGCAGAGCTGCGCCGAGTTTTGTTAGTGACAAAGTTTAACAGGTCAGCAACTTTAATGTGTTGAAAATAGATGATTGGTAATCTAATTTGATTCAAGTTTGATTTTATATAGCTTAACTTTGATTTAATGCCCTAAAAGTGCCTTGTTTGGTTTTGTGTGGTGCGTTTGAAAGCGTGATCATGTCTGCAAATATAATCAAATTATGCCTAATCATTCCCTTTAAGGGTTTGATTTGATTAAAAGTGATAGAAACCCGTCCTATTCCGATCTTTAATTGGTCGACTTGGGAGGGTTTTACATGAAAATTCACACATCAATAAATGTTCTGATTAAGGAAGCGCAAGCGGCCCGATCTGCATCATTCAGCACAGACGGCGGCGGTAATGTTATCGGCACAATGCCAGGCATTGCCGCGCCAGTGGGCGGCCTCTTTGACTTGCGTCAAATTACGGCGAATCTCGATACCATTCGCGGCCATGCAGTCGGCGAGGGCCAACGCGCGGCAATTGTCGACGTCCCGGTCGGCGTGGCCGTGGAAGATACCGACCTTTTTTCCCTGGTCGATAAATTGTCCCGGCTTTCTCTTTTAGGTGCGTTTATCTCGCCGTTTCCGGCACAAAAAGGCCGAGTCGTTAAGGTTGGTCCGACGGAGGTTAAAAAGAAAACGCGCGGCGAAGATGCGGCCGACGCTACCCCGGCGATCACTTCCTGGCCGTGGACTTGGAAAAGCGGCGATACGATCGACGTTGACGAGTTCGGCGCAACGGTAAAAATCAGCATTAACGCCGAGCAGTTAACCGACTTAAATCTCACTCAGACCGTTTTAACCTCGCTTTCTCTTGGCATGGTTGCAGCCATTGAAAAAGAGACGATCGCGAAGATTGTCGCCCACAAAGACACAAACAAAACAGAACCAAAAGCCGCCGATTTTGCGACCCAAAACGTCGAAGTCGAAAAGGTGCGCGCGCTATGCGGTACAGGCGACACGAAAGGCGGTTTTATTCAGGGTAAATACTACCGCGAGAACATTATCGCCGAGGTTTCCGACAAGTACGCAGGCGAGGCGATTGTCGGCCAGTTTGACCGAGTTATGACTCAGTTATCGCCCGAGGTTTATATCCAGGTGAGCCCGTTCAACCTAGATCAGTCGGTACAAATCACAATGCTTTTCAATCATAAAACGGTACTACTCGAGCCGGGCCTATTGTGGGCGATTCCAAAGGCGGCAGCTTATGACGCAAACCAACCAGAGCCACAGGCAGAGCCGACGCCGGAGCCAGTGGGCGAGACTCCAAAGAAACGAGCAAAGCCTCGTAAGGCGGCAAAATGAAACAGAGAAAAGCACCCGCAAAACTTGCATTAACAAAGCTACAGATTGAGCAGATCCGCAAGCTGTTTAGCCTGGGCGCGCCGTTATGGGTGGAAGAAAACCAGAGTGTTAACTCGATGGTAAAAAACGCCGACACTCGCGCGGTATTTTCACCAGGTCGCCAACCATTCACAGCCAACAATGATGCGGCTATCGAATCGGCTATTTCGGCCACGTTCCCCGAGCTTTCATTTCAGCAACGAGCCCAGGCCGTAAGCGTGGCGAAAAAGCACATTAAAAACCTGATCGCGGGCGAGGTGTTATCGGCTCGTTTGAATCGCGCGAGCGGTTGGGCGGAGGCTTGGAAACGATGACTATAAACCTAGAAAACAGAACGGCCGAGATCGCTTTTTCGAGCGAGAACCCGGTCGAGCGTTGGGGCGGTTTTGAAGTCCTCGACCACAGCGAGGGCGCGGTCGATTTGGTTCGCTTTGAAACTGGCGAGGCCGCTTTATTGGCGGATCACAACTGGCGAGATCAAATCGGGGTAATCCTCGAGGCGAGAATCGATCAGGCGACCAAAAAGGGCCGGGCCCTGGTCAAGTTCAGCCAGAGCCAACGCGGCGAGGAATTTTTCCAGGATGTGATCGACGGTATCCGCCGTTCGATTTCGGTTGGTTATGAAATTCTCGAGGCAAAACTCGAGCAGCACCAACGCGACGGCCTGGACGTTTACCGGATCACACGTTGGCGACCGATTGAGGCGTCGATCGTGTCGGTTCCGGCCGATCTCGAGTCAGGCGTCGGCAGAAGCGATGAAACGGGCCCGCTAACGTGTAGAGACGGCAAAACAGAGTATTACGCGGGCCGAACTATAGAAAATGATTTTAAAGGCTCGGAGAGTCACACAGAGGGCGAGAAAATGACGGATAAAACAAAACCAGACGCGATCACACGCGCAAAAGAAGAAGCAGACAAAAAACGAGCGGCCGACCTAATGGAAATGGGCGAAAACTTTAAATGTCCAGACCTGGCGGCGCGAGTATTCGCCGAGGGCGGCGATTGTGACGATCTGCGAGTGAAGATTTTAGAAAGCCGTAGCACGTCAAAACCAGAAGCAGCCCGATCGGGCGATCTCGATATTGGCCTAACAGACGCCGAGGCGGATTCGTTCCGAATTACAAACCTATTACGCGCCCAGGTTGATCCGCAATACAAAAAACAGGCGGGTTTTGAAATGGAAGCAGCCCGAGCAGTAACCGAGAAAATGGTCGCTCGAGGTATGCCCGTTTCAGACGGTTTTAACATTCCGCTCGAGGTTCTAAAACGTGAGATTAAGGTCGACGGCAACGCGGCCCCATTGGTCGCCGATAACCTGGTCGCGAGTTCGTTTATTGAGTTACTACAAAACAAACTCGGTGTAATGCAAGCGGGCGCGACCGTACTTTCTGGCCTGGTTGGTAACGTGGTGATCCCTCGAGCGTTAACAGGCCCTAAAGCATTTTGGATTAAGAAAGAGGGCGATAACACTACCAACACTACGGCGACTTTCGACGATCTAACCATGACGCCGAAGCACCTCGGCGCGTATGTCGATATTTCAGCCCAGGCACTAATCCAGGCCGAGATCCCGCTCGAAATGTGGCTACGTTCAGAATTGGCGAACGCGATCGCGCTCGAGATTGACCGAGCGGCCATTTACGGCAATCCGTTAGAATCAGACAAAACGACAGCAACAGGCGAGCCGAAAGGCTTAGTTAAATATGCCAAGTTGCCGACCGTCGATTTCACGGCAGAAAACCCGACTTATGCGGAACTTGTCGCAATGGAAACGAAACTCGAGACGGCCAACGCCGAGGGCCCGTTTAAATTCCTAGTGAATCCGGCGACAAAAGGCCACGCTCGAACCACTCAAAAATTCACAGGTGACACGATCACCGGTGGCACGATTTGGGAACCAGGCGGCAAGCTGATCGAACGTCCGGCAATCGTAACCAACCAGATCACCAAAGGCGATATTTTCGCGGGCAATTGGGCCGATCTAGTGGTCGGTATTTGGGGCGGTCTGAATCTTTTAGCTGATCCATATACTGGCGGTAAATCCGGTTCATTGCGTCTTGTAGCGCGTCAGTTCGTTGATACAGCAGTACGCCGCGAGGTTCAGTTCGTACACGGCCGTAAAAAGCCAGCAGCGTAATTAATTAACCAACCAAGGCGGCCCGCGTGGTCGCCTTTTTTTAATGGTGGTAATCATGGTTTTTGAAGTAGGAAAAGACGTCGGCGACCATATCGAACCGACGGCCCAGGAGTACGAGCAAGGCGTTAACCTGGCGATGTATCGAAGCAATGGCAATTTAACGATCGCGGGCTTATACCAGGCATTACACGAAACGGTTAAATCGCCTCGACAAATGACGGCAGACGAACGAGCAGAGGCCGAGGCCCTTATCGCCGAGGAACGGAAAAAGGCACAGACGACCGAGCGTTTACGAGAGATCGACGCACTGGCCGAAAGAATGAGGGCGAGAAATGAAAAATAAAAAATTAGATAGCTTTGAATTTGAAGCCTCTTGTTTAGTCGAAAAGGCCGACGAGTTGAGCAAGGAGGACGCGACAAAATTTATTAAAAATTTCGGTTCGAGAGCCGGGACGTTTGTAAATTCTCAGGGTAACGAGCACGACTGTAAATCGTTCGATATTGAGTTAACGGTAAAGGTGATCGCGCGCTATGAATGAAAACGAATTACTCGAGGCCATGCCCGAGGGTATGGCTAAACGTCTAGTTAGGGAAATGCAGTCGATCGCCTGGCGACAGCAAACAATGCTTTTTATGGGCGGGGCTTTGCACATTGTCGCGGCGGTTATGTCCGGCAAGTTACAGACGCCAAACGGGATCACAACGAGCATGATCTCGATAATGGTCGCGGATACTGGCAAGGGAAAAGAGCCGATTATCAAGGTTGCAAAAAAGGCTTATCAATCGGTTTTCAAAACGAAATTGATTCACGGCCGGATTAAGTCGGCCCAGGAAATGACAAAGACGGCGATCGACGGTTTAGGCCGTCAAAACTATGTTATCGACGAGGTGGTCGGCTTGTTTGGCTGTCTCGAATCAAAAGAGATTTATCACCGGGATATTGGCCCAAACCTTTTAAAGATGATCACAGGCGACCAGTTAGAGGCAAGCCCGGAGGACGTCAAATCGGCTAAAAAGGATCTGGTTAAAGAGTTAAAGACGATAAACGACCACATTAAAAAATTCAGTGGTGACGAGCGGCAACGCCTGGACTTTGAGATCGACCGGGAGGAAATAAAAGCCAAACTCGATTGGATTAATAAGGGATGCAACGGCGTAGAAATAAACCTACTCGGCGCGACTCAACATTTCACGCTTAAAAAGATTGTGAACGAGAATAATATCGCCTCGGGATTGGTTGGCCGTTCGCTTATGGTCTACAGCCCGACAGTAACGCCGCCAAAAACGAAGCCGCAAAAGGTCACGTTAAACGAAAGCGTTTTTATAGACCTTTGCAAGCTGCGTACAGAGAAAAAGCTCGAGTTTAGCCAAGAGGCTAAAAAAAGGATGGATGAACTAGATCGCTATTATGATTCGATTGTTGACGAAATCGGAGTCATGGGGGCCATTGTAATACGAAAGACCGAGATGATCGAACGCCTGGCGGCCCTGGTTGCGATTGATAGTGGTTTTATTGATGTTTCACATATTGAGTGGGCCAACGACTTTTTAACGGCTCAGGAGCGCGTCACGGCCTCAGAATTAAACGTCGCGCAATATTTCGAGGGTAACGGAAAGCTCGACAAGCTAGAAGTAAACGACGCGTTAGCCGCCAGGGTGGGAAATATCCTCGAAAAGAAAGGCAAGCCGTTAGCATGGGGCCAGGTGGTACAAAACGCAGAGAAGCAGAAAGAGTTTAGGATCGCGTCGAAAGCCTGGGCGGCCAACAAACCGACCTACAGCGAGCAAAAGGCATTTTTTAACGAGCCGTTTAACCGCCAACAGTGGGCCAGTGCGAGATTATGCGATTTGATTATCAAGCGCGGAATAGAACTCGGACTATTTGAACACACGCCAAGCCCCACAGGCAGGGGCCTTGGTAGCGTTTCAATCGTCAAAAAGTAGCGATTTAAGGTATCACAAATATACCTGGGATATACCACAAATATACTAGCTAATATCCCTCGGAGCCCTTGCTATATAAGGGCTCATTACAAATATACCAAATATCCCTAATTCCCATAGATAGATCATTTAGTCTCTCTCTTTATATGGATCTATATAGGAATATTTGTCTAAGTCTAGGATGTTGGGATATTTGAGGTATTTACACTAAGTGTATGATTAAAAAGAACAAATTAAGTATATTTGTGGGTATATTTGCGGTATATCTAAGTATATTTATAAAGCTAAGTAATTGTTTTTAAAGGTATTAAATGAGCGAGTTAAAATTTTTAAATATTGATGATTTAGAAAAAGAACTATTACAACCTTGCAAGTTAATCACCGGGAAACCGTCTCGAGAGGGGCTTTACCCGTGGATTAAGTACGAGGACGGCCAGATCGGGATCTGCGAGGTGGTAAACGCTACAGGCGAGCAGTTCGTTAACGATTATCGTTGGATGGATGCAACCACACGCCGCCAGGTAGCCGACTCACTGGCCCACCATTTAGAAAAGGGTTGGTTTACCATCCAGCACGTCTCGGCCTTTGCTGATCTATGGGAGGAGCTATTTAACGAGAACGCCGACCATATACGCGCTATTGATACCGATCTCGCCTGGTGTACTGCTATGCGACGCTTAGGATTTTAAAAGGTACTAGGTCAAACGGTTAACTGACGGGTGTGGAACTGCGCCGAGTTTTGTTAGTGTCAGAAAAAAGTGATGCTCAACATCCGCAATTATTAAAACGCCAGGCTCGAGCCAGTGGCGGGCGAAAGGCCCAAAAGTATCAGTTTTCTATGGTGGTTGAACAGGGTCAAAAGAAAAAGTTATCACCAGGCGAAAGACAACAAAAAGGCCGCTAAAACGTCATGTTTTGCGGCCTTGGTATTGGTGGGGATTAGTTCAGACTACAACAATCTGATGCTGCGCTTTGCAGTTTCATCAATTTATTACGAACTGCTTTCAAGTCGATATCGTTAGGGTCTTTACAAAGATCACTTAATACTGTCTCGCAAGTGTCTAAGGTTTTTCTAACCAAGTTTTGATGTACTGTTGGTGGGATTTTTTCCCCATCAACATACACATAACCATACATTTTAGGTAGAAAAGCGGCGGATAGAGGGTGAGTTCTTGAACTGCGACTGGCTAGTTCTGCAAGCTGGTAAATCTCATTTGGATTGCGATAGCGTCTTACATGACGAAAAAAGTAAAGTTCCTTTTTTTCTTCGGTATCAAATTTAGCAAGTTCAATTTCTAACTTTTCTAACTGTTGATGCTGTTCAGGTGTTGTCATTGCTAGTCGCTCCACGCTATGAGTACATAGTTTTATATGGGGATTCAGACAGTAAAACCAACCCTAAAAGGGTATTTTTCTGATCAAAAATTAAACTTTTTTGTGATTTGGTTTGAATCAAATTTAATTCAGATGAGATAAACAGCGTGAGAAATGACCGAACGAGATCAGTTGCGGCTTAAAAATTAAGCACTTGCACTAAAAGGGCATTGTTTGAAACTGAGTAAGGGGTAAGAATTGCGGCCAATGGTTCACAGAGACTGCAATCTCTAATGACCGAGACAGAAAAACAGAACGGTGAGACAGGTAAACATAAACCTTTTTGCCGTCAAGAATTCAAATCTCAGCCCGGAACCCTGGCCGAGCCGCAATTCTCCCGATTTGGTCGATTGTGTCAACCCTGACAAAGACTGACTGATCAAATCGTCGCCTTTTCTGCTCAATCATTAGTTACTGCATACCTGGAACCATAGCCGGAACTTTGATCCCGGTTATTCGTTGCCGTATCCAGTAGAAAGCGTCCCGCCAGATCTTTTCCCTGCCAGCGAATCAAAATAAATGGGTGTTACCGCCGGGTAACAACAGAATCAAAGCACTTTTAACTTTTCCCGTCGGGCTGGAAGGCTACGAGGGCGACGTCGTCCCGCTATATCTCGTGTTGATATGGTGAGGGCGGATAATACGCATTTACGTGACATTTTAAGTCAATGGTGCACGACGTAGGCTTACGTTAGATCTGTTTGTTGGTGGGAATCAGTAAACAGCGTTGTGTATAAGTTAGGACTCGCATCCTAGCGGGCTGGGTAGTTAGGCGCTTCCTCCATAGATAGCCGTGAGGCTTGAAACCCTTGGGAATAGCGTTGCGGATAAAGGAAAAGTTACAAGTTAACAGTGTTGGCAGGTTCAATTATTTAACCAAGAAAACACTAACAGAAAATTAATGTATGAGAGCGTTAGATAAGAGCTGGATAATGATCGCATTATGCAGCATCACCCTAACCCCTCTAATGATTTTCTATTGTCTAAATTCCAGATACAGCAAAGCCCGCCTCGATGGACGGGTGCTGATCCGGGTTTGTGTCCGTATCCAGTAGAAAGCGTCCCGCCAAGAATGTTTTCTATTTGATTGGTTTACGGTTCAAACTCGTTTACCTTTGCAATACCCTAAAAGGGCGGTACAAATACGGTAACTATACAAAAAGTAAGACGACAAGATTTAGCGAAAAAAAGGTCTAACTCTTTGATTAAATTTGGTGGCCCCTCCCAGACTTGAACTGGGGACCAAGCGATTATGAGTCGCCTGCTCTAACCACTGAGCTAAGGGGCCAGTGTGCGGGAAATTATATGGGATGGTCTGGCGCTTGTCTAGCGAATAAATAGGGTGTTTTGTTTGCTTTTTAAGCAGTTAAAGGAAAAACACATCGCGATGGGTGGTCAGTATAAGATGTTGATCTTCAACCCAAATCACAGAGACAAAAAAGCGAGCCGTTCGGCTCGCTTTTGGGGTGTTATCGGCTTAGGCCTGGCGATTACTCGTCAAGGAAGCTGCGCAGAACGTCTGAGCGGCTTGGGTGACGGAGTTTACGCAGTGCCTTGGCTTCGATCTGACGGATACGCTCACGGGTAACGTCGAACTGCTTACCAACCTCTTCCAGGGTATGGTCAGTGTTCATATCGATACCAAAGCGCATACGCAGTACCTTCGCCTCACGCGGCGTCAGGCCGGCCAGGACATCATTGGTTGCGCCACGCAGGTTGGTTGCTGTCGCGGCATCCATTGGTAGCTGAAGCGTGGTATCTTCAATGAAATCACCCAGGTGCGAATCTTCATCGTCACCGATAGGGGTTTCCATTGAGATTGGCTCTTTGGCAATCTTCAGTACCTTGCGGATCTTGTCTTCCGGCATTTGCATGCGCTCAGCCAGTTCTTCCGGCAATGGCTCCCGGCCCATCTCCTGAAGCATCTGGCGAGAGATACGGTTCAGTTTGTTGATGGTCTCGATCATGTGAACAGGGATACGAATGGTACGTGCCTGGTCAGCGATAGAACGGGTGATTGCCTGACGGATCCACCATGTCGCGTAAGTCGAGAACTTGTAACCACGGCGGTATTCAAACTTATCAACGGCTTTCATCAGGCCGATGTTACCTTCCTGGATCAGATCCAGGAATTGCAGTCCACGGTTGGTGTATTTCTTGGCGATAGAAATAACCAGACGCAGGTTTGCTTCAACCATCTCTTTCTTGGCACGGCGAGCCTTGGCTTCACCGATAGACATACGACGGCTGATATCTTTGATACGTTCGATAGAAAGACCGGTTTCTTCTTCAAGAATACGCAGCTTCAGCGTAGAGCGACGAAGATCTTCTTCGTAGTTCTTCAGGCGCTCGGCATAAGGTTTGCCAGAGTTCAGTGCTTCGTCGATCCACTCGCTAGAAGACTCGTTGCCTGCAAACAAGCTAACGAAGGTTTTCTTCGGCATCTTGCTGTTATCGACACACATGCGCATGATAATACGTTCGTTAGTACGCACTTTATCCATTGACTCACGCAGTGAGCTGACCAGGCGGTCAAATTGTTTCGGGATCAGACGGAACTGTTTGAAGATATCAGAAAGTTCTTCAACAGCCACTTCGGTTTTCGCATCATGACGACCGTGTGTATTGATTGCGATAGCCATCTTCTCGTAAGAATCACGAAGTTCCATGAACTTCTCACGGGCTAGTTCCGGATCAATACCTGCATCTTCTTCGTCTTCATCGTCGCTGTCGTCGCCGTCTTCAAGATCTTTGTCTTCGTCTTCAAGATCGGACTCGCTCAGCTCGGAGCCGATATGGGTTGCTGTCGGTGCTGTTGTTTCCTCTTCGTTCGGGTCAACAAAACCGGAAATAATGTCGGTAAGACGAAGCTCATCGGCTTCAACTTTGTCGAACTGCTCAAGCAGGTGCGCAATAGCTGTCGGGTATTCGGCAACTGAGCACTGAACCTGGTTAATACCATCTTCAATGCGCTTGGCGATGTCAATTTCGCCTTCACGGGTCAGTAGCTCTACGGTACCCATTTCACGCATGTACATGCGTACCGGATCGGTAGTACGGCCGATCTCGCTTTCCACGCTAGACAGGGCTTGAGCGGCGGCTTCAATCGCGTCTTCGTCCGCATTATCTTCAGTCATCATCAACTCATCGGCATCAGGGGCTGTTTCAACCACCTTAATACCCATGTCATTGATCATCTGAATAATGTCTTCAACCTGATCGGAATCGACAATGTCTTCCGGTAGGTGATCATTTACTTCGGCGTAGGTCAGATAGCCTTGTTCTTTGCCTTTAGCGACAAGTAACTTAAGCTGAGACTGCGGATTTTGCTCCATAGACGATATCCAACTTCGGGTCTGAGTGAAAATGTAGTATGCAAAAATGCAAACCAATAATTATAACAAACTTCTTAATTGTTGACCACTTACTAGCCGGGACGGTTGAGTATCAATAACTGCAACTCCCGCTTCTCTTCGACTGATAAGCCGACGGTATTCGATTTAGCCTGCAACTTTTCAATTTGTTGTTTGACGCACTGGCCTAAAACTTTGTCCATTGCGTCCATAAATACATCTAGAGTGTTGTCCTCGTCTTTAGCGAGGGGCAGCTCCCAGGCGGCGAGACGCGCCATCATGTTCTCGTTTTTGCTGCCACGCCAGTACTCTAGTAGCTGGCCTGTAGTGATATTGGGGTTCGATCGGCATTTATCAACTACTGATATCAATAAATTTAGCCCAGGGACCGAATTATCTTCAAACGCCGCCATATCAAATTCGAGGCTGCTGACAAAACGCGGGTTTTGCAGCAGCAGGGCGATAACGTCACGCATCGGCGTTCGCTTGATGTTTTGCTGGGGCTGTCGTGGCCGTTGCGTGTCATCTCGCTTTAGTTCTAGCCTGATCTGATCGGGTGGTAACCCTAAATTATAGCCTAGTGCATTTAGCAGGTATTCTCGCAGGGTTTCACCGGCTACTTTTTCCAACAGCGGCTTGGCCAGCGTTTTCAGCTTTGCCTTGCCCTCCTTGCTGCTCATGTCAACCTGGGCAACCAGCGAATTGAACATGAACTCCGACAGTGACATGGCCTCGTCGACCTGGCGTTCAAAGCCCTCTTTGCCGAACTGGCGGATATAGGTATCCGGATCCTCGCCGTCGGGTAGGAACATGAATTTCAGCTGGCGGCCATCGGTAAGGTAGGGCAACGCCTGCTCCATGGCACGCCAGGCTGCATCGCGTCCGGCCCGGTCGCCATCGTAGCAACAGACGACGGTACCGGTCTGGCGGAACATCATCTGAATATGATCGCCGGTGGTAGAGGTGCCTAGCGAGGCGACGGCATAGTCAACGCCAAACTGGGCCAGGGCGACCACATCCATATAGCCTTCGACAACCAAAAGCCTTTCAGGTTCACGGTGTGCCTGCAGGACTTCATACAGGCCATAGAGCTCGCGTCCTTTGTGGAAGATCGGGGTCTCTGGCGAGTTGAGGTATTTGGGCGTGCCGTCACCCAGTACCCGGCCGCCAAAGCCGATCACCCGGCCGCGGCGATCATGAATCGGAAACATCACTCGGCCACGGAAACGGTCATAGCGGCGACCATTATCGTTTTCGATCAGCATACCTGCTGTAACAAGTGACTTTTGCGATTCAGCATCCCGGCCAAAACGGGTACGGACCATATCCCACTGATCAGGAACAAAACCGATACCGAACTTCTTGACTACTTCCCCTGACAGGCCGCGGTCTTTGAGGTAGTCAATGGCAATCTGGCCTTCCTGGGTACGCAGCTGTGACTGATAGAACTGGGAGATCTGTCCCAACATTTCATACAGGCCGAGCTTTTCCTTGCTGCGTGGGGCCGAGGCACCGCCGCCGCTGCCTTGTTCACGAGGAACTTCCAACCCAAGCTGAGAGGCGAGCTCGTCAATGGCCTCGACAAATTCAAGGCGGTCAAACTCCATGACAAAGTCAAGCACGTTACCATGGGCGCCGCAGCCAAAGCAGTGGTAGAACTGTTTTTCCTGGCTGACGGAAAAAGACGGGGTCTTCTCATTATGGAAAGGGCAGCAAGCACCGAAGTTCTTGCCTTGCTTCTTCAGTTTTACCCGGGCATCAACAATATCCACGATGTCATGTCGTGCAATGAGATCATCGATAAAAGTACGAGGGATTTTTCCTGCCATAGAGAGAGCATTACCTGAAGAGTACGGGAGTAAAATTGTAATTTATTGACGCTAAAATACAAACAAGCCGCGCATTCCTGGATGGATAGCACGGCTTGTTGCAGAATTGGGTTAGTTTTAGCTAAGCTTCGCTTTCACTAACTGGCTAACTTTACCCATATCGGCACGACCCTGAACTTTAGGCTTTAGCACACCCATCAGTTTGCCCATGTCTTGCATGCTGGCAGCACCGGTCGCAGCAATTGCCTCATCCAGCAGAGCAGCAACTTCGTCGTCGCTCAGTGGCTGTGGCATAAACTCTTCCAGCACCTTAATTTCAGCAAGCTCTACATCAGCAAGATCCTGTCGACTTGCAGCTTCGTATTGAGCTACAGAGTCACGGCGTTGCTTGACCATCTTGGTCAGTACTGCCAGCACGTCGTCATCGGAAAGAGTGATCTTTTCGTCAACTTCACGCTGTTTAATAGCAGCAAGAGCAAGACGGATGGTACCAAGACGAGGTTTGTCCTTCGCCTTCATCGCCGCCTTTTGTTCGTCTTTTAGACGTTCAGTCAGAGTCATAACACGTTCCTTCTGTTAATCGGTCGATTAGTACAGACGAACGCGACGCGCGTTTTCGCGAGCCAATTTCTTCAGGTGACGCTTAACTGCCGCTGCTTTCGCACGCTTACGTACAGTAGTAGGCTTTTCGAAGTGCTCACGACGACGTACTTCAGAAAGGATACCTGCTTTTTCGCAAGAGCGCTTGAAACGACGTAGTGCTACGTCAAACGGTTCGTTTTCACGTACTTTGATTACTGGCATGTAATACTCACCTCAGAGTGATTCGGTTAACGCTGACGTTCAAAAGTGTCAGCTGATTAAAAATGGTGCGAAATTCTAATCTGATCTGGGGGCATTTGTAAAGCATTCTGCAACCCTGAACTGGTTAATTTCTGTCAAGGACGGTAGTATTGCCCCCAATTACCATAAGTATAGAGGTTGTTATGCGTATACTGGGCATCGAAACCTCCTGTGACGAAACAGGCGTTGCAATTTTCGATGATGAAAAAGGCCTTTTGGCACATGAACTTTACAGCCAGGTAAAGCTGCACGCGGACTACGGTGGTGTGGTACCTGAGCTGGCTTCACGTGACCATGTAAAGAAGACCATTCCGCTGATCAAGGCAGCATTGGCTGATGCCGGATTGACTCCGGACGATCTTGACGGGGTTGCCTATACTGCAGGCCCGGGCCTGGTCGGTGCCCTGCTGGTCGGTGCGACAATCGGCCGCAGCTTGGCGTACGCATGGGATTTGCCCGCGGTAGCGGTTCACCATATGGAAGGCCACCTGCTGGCGCCGATGCTGGAAGATAATCCGCCTGAATTCCCGTTTGTGGCCCTGCTGGTATCTGGCGGTCATACCATGATGGTTGAAGTAAAAGGTATCGGTGAGTACCAGATCCTGGGTGAGTCGATTGACGATGCCGCCGGTGAGGCGTTCGACAAAACAGCCAAGCTGATGGGGCTGGACTATCCGGGGGGCCCGCTGCTGTCGCGTCTGGCTGAAAAAGGTACGCCGGGGCGTTTCAAGTTCCCGCGTCCGATGACTGACCGCCCGGGGCTGGATTTCAGTTTCTCGGGGCTGAAGACGTTTGCGGCGAATACGATCCGGGCCAATGACGACGACGAGCAGACCCGTGCCGACATTGCATTCGCGTTTCAGGAAGCGGTAGTGGATACGTTGGCGATCAAATGCAAGCGTGCCCTTAAGCAAACGGGGTTCAAGCGCCTGGTGATTGCCGGTGGTGTGAGCGCCAATAAATACCTGCGCGTGGAGCTGGAAAAGCTGATGACCGGGATGAAAGGGGAAGTTTTCTACCCGCGCACTGAGTTCTGTACCGATAACGGGGCGATGATTGCGTATGCAGGAATGCAGCGGCTGAAAAACCATGAAACCATGGATTTGAGTGTGAAGGCGCATCCTCGTTGGCCTATCGATCAGCTACAACCGATCAGCGAGTAAGCGTGTAAGTTTATCGGCCGCAATAACCGGTATCGGAGAGCAGCGCTACGAGTTGTTACCCGAATGCTTGGAGTTGCGGCTGAATTTATTCCAGATTTTCCCTTCTTTTCCTTCCAGCAGGCGACGCACATTGTCGTGATGGCGAAGGACTATCAGACAAGAGAGCATGGATACCGGCATGGTGTATTCAGGTTTGACCAGCCAGGTAAGCATGGGGGCTGCCAGTGCCGTGATCAGCGAGCCGAGTGACGAGTAGCCCGAGATCAACACGGTCAGCAACCAGGTCCCAATCAGCATCCCGCTCAGATCCCAGCCTATCGGTGCCAGAGCCCCCAGGGCTGTAGCGACGCCTTTGCCGCCACGGAAGTGGAAGAAGATCGGATAGATATGGCCGAGGCAGGCGGCGATGCCAATGATACCGAGCAGGAACGGGTTGATACCAATCCAGTAGCTTAGCCAGACCGGCAACATACCCTTGAGGATGTCGCAGACCAGTACCATGGCGGCTGCGCCGCGTCCGCCAAGGCGCAGGACATTGGTGGCTCCCGGATTGCCGGAGCCACTGTCCCGGGGATCCGGCAGGCCGTACAACCGGCAGATCAGTACGGCGCTTGATATGGAACCAAGCAGATAGGCGGCAATAATGATCAGAAGCGCGAGTGGTGTCATGCAAAATTCCAGTTGCTGGTGACAAAGTATTGCTGGTAAATAAGTATCGTCTTTACGCCAGATCTGACCCTGACTTTCATTCCGCTTTGGCACAATGACTGTGGTATAGTGCTTGCGACCTGCTTACGGCGTTATGCCGAGCAAGGGATGAATGTCATCATTGTTGACGATTACGACCTGATAATACGCGTTTTTGCTCAAATTAGGTATCCGACCTCTAACAAAATTAGCGATTGAACATGGATTCAGTATTTATCGAACATCTTGAGGTTATCGCCACTATTGGGGTGTATGACTGGGAACAGACTATTAAGCAGAAGCTTGTGCTTGACCTGGAAATGGCGCACGACAACCGCCCTGCGGCCGAGAGTGATGATGTGGTCTATGCCCTGGACTACGCCGCGGTTAGTGAGGCGGTGACCGAACATATTCAGGGCGGCCGCTTTTTGCTGGTCGAGCGTGTGGCCGAGGAAGTTGCCGGCCTGATCATGACGAAATTTTCCGTGCCGTGGATCCGGGTTCGGGTCACCAAGCCGGGGGCAGTGGCCAACGCCAGTGGAGTCGGGGTGCTGATTGAACGAGGCAGCAAGTGATCACCGCTTACATCAGTCTTGGGTCTAACATCGACCGCGAATACCATATTCGTGTCGCTATTACCGAACTGAAAAAACTGGGCACTGACTTTCGGGTCTCACAAATTTTTGAAGCCGAGCCTGTTGGTTTCTGCGGGCCGAACTTTTACAACTGCGTTGCTGCTATCAATACGCCATTGCCGCTTGATAGGCTGCAGCAGATCCTGAAGCAGCTAGAGCTGCAGTACGGACGGGCACCCGATGCCCGGAAAAACCAGAGCCGGACCCTGGATCTGGATATCTTGCTGTTTGGTGACGTGGTACAGACCGAGGCTCCGATGCTGCCTCGGTCTGACTTGTATAAGTTTGCCTTTGTTTTACGGCCTATGATGGAGCTGTGTCCGGAGCTGGTTATTCCCGGTGACGGTCGGACCATTGCCCAGCTATGGCATTCTTTTGAACCCTCTCAGGCCCTCTGGCCTGTAGAGCGGATTGCATGTTGAAGGATAAATGATGAGTCATTTTGAAGCCTTTGTGTTGGCACTTATCCAGGGGCTGACCGAGTTTTTGCCGATTTCGAGCTCGGCCCACCTTATTTTGCCTTCCGAGGTGTTTGGCTGGGACGATCAGGGGCTGGCTTTTGATGTCGCGGTACATGTCGGCACGCTGGCGGCAGTCATTCTGTATTTTCGCAAGGAAGTTGTTGCATTGCTCGGGGCCTGGATCGGCTCTATTTTTCAGGGCAGGCGCTGCGCCGAAGCCAAGCTGGCCTGGATGATCGTTCTTGCGACGATCCCTGCCTGTCTTTTCGGCCTGTTCATGAAAGACATTATCGAGCTTTATTTGCGCTCGGCCTGGGTCATTGCGGCGACGACTATCTTTTTTGGTCTGCTGTTATGGTGGGTCGATGTCCGGGCAACCCAGCAGGACAACGAATATCAGGCTGACTGGAAGCGCTCGCTGTTTATCGGTCTGGCACAGGCGGCAGCGATGATCCCGGGTACCTCTCGCTCGGGGGCGACCATGACGGCGGCACTTCACCTTGGGTTTACCCGCGAGGCCGCCGCGCGCTTTTCGTTCCTGATGTCGATTCCGATTATTTTGCTGGCGGGCGGCTACCTTGGCACCAAGCTGGTGACCAGTGGCCAGGCGATTGAATTTGGAGCGCTGGGCATTGGCCTGGCAGTCTCGTTTGTCAGTGCCTATGCGTGTATCCACGTATTCCTTAAGCTGGTGACTCGCCTCGGTATGCTGCCGTTCGTGATTTACCGTCTGCTGCTGGGCGCTGGACTGATTGCCTTTCTGCTGAGCCAGTAAGCGTAAGCCTTGAATTAGCAGCCGCAGCATTTGATACCAATGAGAAAGCCCGACGTGATGTCGGGCTTTTTTGATCGTATTGAGCTGGCAGGTTGCAGTTTTAGTCGTCGCTGGCCAAACACGCTTTTACTGCATCGGCGCGATGCATTGCCAGCTGCTCCTTGATGGCCTTGCCGGTAAAGCCCGCCTCGATGATAGGTTTGACGGCAACGTTTTGGGCGGCGACAAAAACAGCCTGCAGAATATCGGCCTGACGGTAGGGATCATCTTCATGGCCTGTTCGTCCGCGAACATCGGCGCGGCAGCACAGGGCCAGTTGCCTGATCCGTTCTGGCTTACGCCAGGCGTCGACCTGGTCGAAGATCTTGATAAAAGTGCCAGGTCGCAGTTCATTGGCATGATGCACCTTGGTGTGCTGGGCGCAGACCATCAGTGCTGTGTCACGGTACTCATTGGGGATCCGGAGTCGCTGGCAGAGCGTTTTGATAGCCCCCAGACCAGTCTGACAGTGCATTTTGTGGCTTGGCCATTCTTCGGCTGGGGTCAGGGCCTTGCCGAGATCATGTACCTGGGCGGCAAAGCGAACTGCGGTATCCGTACTGAGCTTGGCGGCTTGCTCGGCAACTAATAGGGTGTGGAGGCCGGTGTCGACTTCCGGGTGCCATTGCTCGGGTTGCGGTACGCCAAACAGGGCGTCGATTTCAGGCATGATGACACCAAGCGCGCCGCACTGGCGCAGCACCTTGAGAAATACCTCCGGGTTTTCAGACGATAGGGACTTTTCCCACTCTTTCCAGACCCGCTCGGGAGTCAGGGCGGCAAGCTCGCCGGCCACGACCATATCCTGCATCAGGGCTAGCGTCTCCGGGGCCACCGTAAAGCCCAGGTGGGCAAAGCGGGCGGCAAAGCGGGCGACCCGGAGTACCCGCAGCGGATCTTCGACAAATGCGGGGGAGACATGGCGCAGCTGCTTGTCGAGCAAATCCTGCTGACCGTTGTAGGGGTCAACCAGCGAGCCGTCATCAGCCTGGGCGATAGCATTGACGGTGAGATCCCGTCGCATCAAATCCTGTTCAAGCGTAACGTCCGGTGCGGAGTGGCAAATGAAGCCGGTATACCCCATGCCCGATTTTCGTTCAGTGCGGGCGAGGGCAAATTCTTGTTTGGTCTTCGGATGGAGGAAGACCGGAAAGTCACTGCCGACCTGGCTATAGCCCAGATCGAGCATCTGCTGAGGCGTCGCCCCAACCACGACCCAGTCTTTGTCTTTTACTGGCAATCCCAGCAGCGCATCACGAACGGCGCCACCCACAAGGTAGGTCTGCAAGTTTCACTCCTTTTGTATAACAACAGCAAATTTGGGATATCGTACTGATATCCTTTGCATCATAGATCGCTTCATCACGGTATCAGGGTATACAATCTTGAGTAGCAAAGGTAATTTAATCATCAGAACTAGTATTATTCTAATCTGGAACAAGAGTATCAGGCATGTACAAGGATTTCTTCGGGATCGGTGAGTCCCCCTTTTCAATTGTACCCAGCGCTCGCTTCCTTTATCTCAGCGAGCGCCACAGAGAAGCGTTAACCCATATGTTGGCCAGCTTATCCGGGGGCGGGGGATTTGGGCTGCTGACGGGTGAAGTGGGAACCGGAAAAACCACCGTATTGCGGGCACTGGTGGCTCGTCTGCCCCAGGAAACCCAGGTTGCGATAATCCTGAACCCGGCATTATCAGCCCATGACTTGCTGGCCACTATTTGCGACGAGCTCGGCGTCTGCTATCCGGACGATGCCAGCTACAAGGTTCTGACTGATCGGATATACCAGCATTTGCTGGCCAACCATAGCGAGGGCAAGCAAACCCTGCTGCTGGTCGACGAGGCGCAGCACCTGATGCCGGATGTTCTCGAGCAGCTCCGCTTGTTGACCAACCTGGAGACAGACAGCCGCAAACTGTTGAAAGTGGTGCTGGTCGGTCAGCCAGAGCTGCAACAGTTGCTGCAACAGGAGCGACTGCGCCAGCTGGCGCAGCGGATCACCTCTCGTTACCACCTGTTGCCGCTGACGGCGGAAGAAGTGGATGAATACATTAACTATCGCCTGAGAGCTGTTGATTGCCTGTATGCCGTGTTTGATCCGGCGATGACGCGCCAGATCGCCAAGGCAACAAACGGTATTCCGCGCCTGATCAACCTGGTGTGCGACAAAGCCATGCTACTTGCCTGCCAGCAGGCAACGCATCAGGTTAACAAGGCGATAGTCAGCCAGGCCTGTGAGGAGGTGCTGAGCTGGCAGTTGCCAACGGCTGACAGGATGAAAGTGAATACCGGCGGCAGTGGCAGCCGGGTTGCTACCTGGGGAGGTGCCCTGATACTTGGCGGGGTGCTCTCTGCCGGTCTGTGGTATTGGCAAGGACAATCTCTGGTATCACCGGTGGCTGTTGCCCCTGCAGTATCAGAAGCCCAACCATCAGTTGCTCAGCCAGAGCCTGCCGCAGTGGCTGTTGCCCCTCAGGTTCAAGTGGCTAAGCCGGAACCGGTGGTGCTCGACCTGGCCGCCAAATGGCAGCAGTTGATGGAGCAGAGCCGCTCAGAGCGCAAGGCGATGCAAACCTTATATCGTCTGTGGGGCTACGAAACGCATCTCAACCAGGCGAACTGCGAAACCAGTCAGCGAGTCGAGCTGAGCTGTCATCAGGGTAAGATCAGCCTGGAGCAGCTCAGTATTATCAATAGGCCTGTTATCGTGCCGTTGCAGGAAGCCGGAAAGCCGCTCTTCTATGCCGTGGTATATGCCCTGGGTCAGGACAGTGTCGAGTTGCTATTGGGCGAAGAGCGCATTGCGGTAAGCTATGACTGGCTAGAGCAGCGTTGGCAGCAAGAATACACCTTGTTGTGGCGGCCTCCTCTGGGAGACAAGACCACGATTCGCTATGGCCAGCAGGGGCCGCGGGTTGTGTGGCTGAATCAGCAACTGAGCTTGTTGCTGGGCGAGAAAATCACCCGGGACGATCGGTTTGATCAGGTGCTGCTGGATAAGCTTCGCCGCTTTCAGCGGGCTCAGGATCTGAGTGCGGACGGCATTGCCGGGCCCCGAACCCTTATGGTCATTGATTCGGCGTTGAACTTGCCGGGACCGACGCTGCAACCGGAGAGAAGTTAATGTCCAATTTGCTCAATGCTATTGCCCAGTCTGATCAGCAAAATCAGCTGCAGCCTTCGTTGGCGAACAGGCCTGTCCGCCAAGCGGCGGGAGCCCGCCGTGTGCCGTCATGGCTGTTGCCTGCCGTGCTGGTGCTAACACCGGTTGCGGCAACGCTGGCATACATGCACTACACCCACTCCTCCTCTTCGGTCGCTGTTATGCCTCTTCGGGAAACCAGAAGCGCGGAGGCTGTGGCTACAGCATCCACACCGGTTGTCGTGACCGAGCCGCAGGTTGTAAGAGCGGAACCTGTCTTGCCGGCAGCAACTGAGCCTAGCCATCTGCCACAGATACTGGGTGAGGGAGAATCGCAAATCCGTTTCTTGCCATACCCTGAGCTGCGAACCGAGCCGTTACCGTCGCTAAATCGCCAGTTGGCCAACCAGACGCTTGCTGTACCGCTGAGTTCAGGACGGGCGGGAGGCAACGTCGAGGAACCAAAGATTATCTCCTCTGAGCCTAGAGAAGCGGAATGGGGGCTGGACGGGCTCGATTATTCGGAGCTATCACCGCAGCTTGCGCAGCAGTTGAAGTCTGCGATTGCCGCGACGGATAACTTGCCGGTTGATATTCCGCCCGAGCCGGAGGAAATTGCAGCGCCCGTTATTGAGGCCGTGGCACTTGGCGAGTTGCCGGCTTCGGTACAAAACCGCATTCCGCCGCTGAATTTTGAAACCCATATTTACTCGTCGGTTGCCAACAGCCGCTGGGTCAAGGTGAATGGCCGCGAGGCCTTCGAGGGGGACGAGATTGCACCGGGGGTGGTGCTGCGTCGGATAGAGCCGAGACAGGTCGTATTTGACTTCGAATCCTACCTGATCGAAATGCCAGCTCTGTCGGAGTGGTAAAAGGGAGTACCGGAGATAAAAATGGCAGCCAGAGGCTGCCATTTTCTTCGTATGTTATTGATTCAGTGCTTATGCCCAGCCGTTGTTACGCTTGCGACGGCGCGGGATCAGGTGCGGCAGGATCAGGCCAAATAGCAGGCCAGCTCCGGCGACCATACCGCCGTAGGTGAACCACTTCATCAGCAGGTCATCTTTCTGGGTATCAATCTTGGCGCGCAGCTCACGAATTTCAGTCTGTGAGGTCATCAGCTGCTCGTTTAGCTGGCTGTTTTGCGATTCCAGCTCGGTAATTTGCTCGGTGCGCATTTGCAGCGAGTTTTGCAGGCTCTTGGTCTTTTCATCACCGGACATCTGGGCATCCGCCAACGCCGCTTTTACTTCTGTCAGCTCTTTTTCAAGCGCAGGCAGACGTTCTTTCAGGCCAACCTGACGAGAAATTAAATCAGAGTTCACCCAGCCGGTACGGCCGCGGCTGTCGGTAATTTTGCTAAAGCCATTTTCCTTGTTGACTTCGAGCAAGGTGACTTTGGTGCCTGCATTGACACTGCCCATAATACGGAACTGTGTACTAGGGCCGCGGTGCATATAGGTAAACAGGTCGTCAGAAATGTAACGAATCTGTTCAGCTTTCGCCGGCAGGGTTGCCGCGGCGCAAGCGAGTAATAAGATGCTGATTAGATGCTTCACAATATGATCCTTGAGGAGCCTGTATTCTTTAAGAGCACAAATACTAAAAACTTTGTCCTTCGGGTGCAAGAAAAGAGGGAGGCAAAGCCTCCCTCTTTTGAACCTGTACCACTTTTAGCCAAAGAATGCTTGCATCGCGTAGAAGAAGATGACAGCAAGCAATGCCCCGGCAGGAAGGGTAACAACCCATGAAGCCACAATGTTACGGACCACACCCAGGTTTAGGGCGGCAATACCACGTGCAAAGGCAACGCCGATCACACCACCAACCAAGGTTTGAGTTGTTGAGATAGGCAGGCCTGTACCCGATGCCAATACAACCGTTGATGCAGTAGCCAACTGAGCGGCAAAGCCACGGCTAGGTGTCAGTTCCGTAATACCGGTACCGACTGTCGCCATTACTTTGTGGCCCATCGTTGCCAGACCAATGACGATACCGACACCGCCCAGCGGTAGGATCCACCATGCGATCGTACTTTTCGCAGCAAGTTCGCCCATATGCTCAACCGTAGAAACAACAGCAGACAGTGGGCCAATTGCATTGGCAACGTCATTAGAGCCGTGGGCAAATGCCATTGCACAGGCGGTAACCACCATTAGCAGGCTAAATACGCGTTCAACACCGGCATAGCCATTGCTATCAACAGAGCTACCATCATCAGTGTATTTCTTGCTGATGTAGATATAGCCGAAAATCATAACAACAGTAGAAACAGCTACTGCGGCCATCCATGCTTCACCACCCGTAAGGTGCAAGCCGACGTGTTTCAGACCTTTCTTGATTGTTACCAACGCAATGACCATCGCTGTGATAAACATATAAACAGGTACGAAACGCTTGGCATTCACCAGCGGGTTATCAGTATCAAAGATTAAACGTTGGGCACTGATAAAGATCACATAGGCAAAGAAGCCAGAGATCAGAGGGGTGATAAGCCAGCTACCGACGATACCTTGCACCGAAGACCAGGATACAGACTCAGTCCCTGCAGACACACAGGCAAAACCGATAATAGCACCGATAATTGAGTGTGTTGTAGATACAGGCCAGCCCATATAAGACGCGAGCAGAAGCCATGTACCAGCTGCAAGAAGTGCAGACATCATGCCGTAAACCAGTACTTCTGGTTGATCGGCAAAAAATGACATATCGACAACACCTTTACGGATGGTGTCTGTTACTTCACCACCTGCAAGGTATGCACCGGCAAACTCAAAAATCATCGCGATGATAATTGCTTGTTTTACCGTTAGCGCTTTTGACCCTACTGAAGTACCCATAGCATTGGCAACATCATTTGCACCAATACCAATCGCCATCAAAAGACCAAAGATAGCCGCCACCATGATAATCATGGTGCCGTAGTTAGCCAGGATTTCCATTGTAAAACCTTGTTTTTGTTACATTCTCTCGCTTATGAACGCGATAGCATGATTTCTAGTCGCGAGCCGACACGTTGTGCCTGGTCAGCGATACCGCCAACCCACTCGAGAATTTTGTACAGGAACATCACATCCACCGGACTGTGTTGGTCTTCGATGGACATCAGTTGTTGACGTAATTGGATCTGCAAGGTGTCGGTATCATCTTCGATGACATCAAGCTGATTAATCATTTCAGCAACCAGCGTCACCTCTCTGCCCTTGAAGCCTGTTTCCAGCAATTCATCCAGCTCGTTAATAACACGGTTGGCTTGATTTGCTGCATCGAGGCAACGTTGAACATAGGCAACGAAATCCGGGTACATTTCGGCAGGAATTTGCAGCTGACGACCCAAGACACGACCAGCGATATCTTTGGACAGGTTAGCAAGCTTATCCTGTTGGGTAAGGAGGCCTAGCATGTCGGTACGATCGACAGGCATGAAAAGACCACGAGGAAGTTTCAGGCGGATCTCACGCTTCAACACATCCGCATCTTTCTCAAGTTGCGAGATCTGTTCACGTAAGTTCGATGCTTTTTCCCAATCTCCGGCATGACATGCCTCGAAAAAAGGAACAAGCAATTCGCAACACTCATTTACACGAGTAACATGACGTTGCAGCGGTTTGATTGGGGATTTAGCAAAGAGCCCCATAATTGTATTTACTGGCATAGCCGATCAACCTAAAGAGCGCCTAAAGAGGCTAATTCTTGAGCGATGGTCACAGAGGCGCGCATGTTAACTTATAAGTTAGTATAGGGGAACCACTTTTGATCAAGGTTTTGTCGATATTTCATGCTTGCCCCGGAAGGCAATTGCAAATATCCTTGGTTTGCCACTGTTTATAGGTATAACTATGGAAACCGAGATAGAACTGAAGTTTTTCGTCTCACCAGAATTTTCGAGTCAATTATTACGCAAAATATCTGAAGCGAAAATACTGCAGCAAAGTAGTCGAATGCTAGGCAATGTCTACTTCGACACCCCAGACCAAATTCTTCGCCAGCACGATATCGGCCTGCGGGTCCGTCGTTTTGATGATGTATTTGTTCAAACCTTGAAAACAGCAGGACGGGTGGTCGCAGGACTGCACCAGCGTCCGGAATACAATGCTGAAATCAATGGTACCGATCCTGATCTCTCCCTGCATCCTGTTGATGC
Source organism: Photobacterium alginatilyticum (assembly GCF_009910675.1). GTDB lineage: Bacteria > Pseudomonadota > Gammaproteobacteria > Enterobacterales > Vibrionaceae > Photobacterium > Photobacterium alginatilyticum. The sequence goes on from NZ_RSEJ01000012.1 coordinate 98,420, forward strand.
CTGGCCGGAGAGTGTTAATGTTGCTGACGTCCAGCAGCAGCTAGCCCCGTTATTCTCAACCGATTTCGAACGCCAGCAATGGCTGGTTGCCATGCCAGACGGCAGCCAGGTTGAACTGGCCTTTGATCAGGGTGAAGTCAGCGCCGAAGGGCAGACCACGCCGATTTGCGAGGTCGAGCTGGAGCTGAAATCCGGTCAGACGGATGCGTTGTTTACCCTGGCCCGTGAATTGTGTGCCGAGGGCGGAATGCGCCTTGGCAACCTGAGCAAGGCGGCGCGAGGCTATCGCCTTGCTGCCGGTTACCAGGGGGATCAGGTCACGGCGCTGCCGTTTGTCCCTGTCCGGAGTGGCCAGAATGTTGAGTCGGTCTTTGTTAATATCCTCGAGCATGCGCTCGGACACTGGCACTACCACGAACAAATTTTCGCTGAACGCCAGGAATTGCCTGCTCTGTATCAGATCCATCAGGCGTTGACCCTGATCCGTCAGACACTGGTGATCTTCGGTGGAATGATCCCGCGCCGCGCCAGTGCCTTGGTACGCCAGGAACTGCAGTGGCTGGAAGGCGAGCTTGACTGGCTGGGCGAGTTTGCCAGTATTGAACAGTTGCTGGCCGACAAAGGCCATGTCCTGAAGAAGCTCAATGCGCGCAAGGTACTGATGAAGCAGCTACAGGCAAGGCAGCAGACGTTGCCTGAAGTCGAAGAAATGATGCAGTTGCTGGAGTCATCCCGCTACTGTGGCCTGCTGCTTGATCTCAGTCGCTGGATTTTGAGCCGCGGCTGGCAGCCGTTTCTTGATGACAAGTCGCGTGAGCGCCTGGCCGGTGATATCAAGCCGTTTGCCGATAATGTGCTGAACCGCTCGTGGGAAGAGCTGGCTGATGTGTTTCCGGCTGAGCGCCAGCTGAACCGTATTGACTATCTTGATCAACAGCCGCGCCTGAACCGTAATCTGTTGAGCGGCCTGTGCTTCGCCGAGTTGTACGACGAAGAGAAGCGTGCCGGTTTCAGAATGCCGTGGCTGGACTTGTTGCGTGGTATGGAAGATTTGCAGCAGATGGAGCCAATCAGGTTGTTGCTGGATCAGCAGGATGACGACGATCGCTGCCAAATCGAAAAATGGCTTTCGCGTAAGGAAGAGTCACTGCTTCATGCCATGGATCAGACCCGTCAGATAGGGATCGAGCTGGCACCATACTGGCCGTAAAGCTGATTGGCTACTGACGTTCAAACGCCTCGCAATTGCGGGGCGTTGTTATATGGTACGTCTTTCGCGCTGATCGCTTTTGGCATCGAGCCGCTGTTCCAGATCATCGATACGCTTTAGCAGCAGTTGCTGGCTGGCCAGCATTTGCTGCCATTCCTCTTCATGCCGGGCGGCATCCTTTTGCTGTTGTTTTTCAGGATCGGAAATCAGCGAGCTGACCAACCCTGCCACCATACCGAACAAGCCAACCCCGCAGAGAATGATAACGGCTGCAAGAATTTTCCCGAGTGTGGTGACCGGGAAATGATCGCCGTAGCCTACCGTCGAGATAGTAACAAATACCCACCAGAGTGCATCGCCGGCAGAATGGATGTTGGATTCGGGATCATTGCCTTCCAGCATTAGTATCATTGCCGAGCCGACCGTGACCAGGATGGTCAGGAGCAGGAAAATGGTGGCAACCGTGGCCTCGCGACGATTACTGCGAATATGGTTGAAAATATGATGGCTGGATCTTAGCAGCCGGATGACACGGAAGATCTGGACGATACGGGCAAAGCGGAGTGCCTCGATAACCGGAATGCTGGCAATAAAGTCGGGCCAGTGGTGTTTGAGGTAGTGCACTTTGTGATTGCTGCGCACGAGATCCGTCAATAACTGACACCAGAACAATAGGCAGATGAACGAGTCAACGCCCACAAATAGTGTGTAAACCCTGTCGGTTTGCGGAATAAATATTAAGCTGGTCACAATCGCAAGCGATATGAACGAGAGGACCAGTGCCATCAGGCTCATCGGATTGAGTTCATGTTTGACCGCGTCGATCTTTTTCATCATTTAATTTCCGCAATTGCCTGCCGACCTATAGAATATCAGTTATTGTTTTGAGCATAAAAATAAATCATAGCCGACTGCGGGGTGGGCAGTTTGGCCGGGATTTATTGCTCGAAGTGATGGCAGGCATTGGAGCAATAGCCTCCTCACGGAAGTCGTCATTATTTCCGGGGCTAGCATAAAAATTAAATGGAGATTCCAAATGGCAAAGATGGTTTTCAAACCCTGGGAAAAGGGACTGACCAATATTCGGCTCGTGCCGAAGCTGGTGCTGTTAATGGTATTCAGTACCGTTTTGCTGATCGGAAAGCAGTTATGGGATGCAAACACTTTTTATCAGTCGGTAGTCAGCATTCAGCAGGACCGCTCTCAGGAGCTGGCGGAAGCGAATGCGGCGATGCTGACAACGTTTTTGGCTCAGGGCGAGGCAGGAAAAGCCCTGGCAGAACAGGCGATAGCCGCTCAGTCGAGTAGCTGGGACCACGGAGCGTACCTCTACCTTGTCGAGCGCGACAACGGCAAGCTTCTCGGGCATCCCGAGGCTAAAACAATCAACGGGCTGACGGCCTCAATGGAAAACGGCAATAGCCTGTCTGGCTTTCTGAGTCAGTTTTCAGGGGCGGGCAGCCTGGTACTGAGTAACCAGGAGCGCTTTGAGTATGCCGTCGAGCTGCCAGAGTGGAACTGGCTGGTTGTTGCATCACAGTCGGCGTCCGAGGCCGAAGCGTATTACAACGATTACCTGGTACAGGTTGCCTGGCAGACTGCACTGATGATTGTGTCCTTTGTGGTGATTCTGCTCGGCGGCTCTAGCACTATGCTGCGCCAGACCCGCTATCTTGCGGACAACATTCAGCTGCTCGCTGCGCGTAATCTGTCTCAGCCGATTGAGATGGATTGCCGCGATGAGTACGGCGACTTGGCCCGCGAGCTGGAAAAAACCCGGATACAGCTGAAGGATGTGATCCACAACCAGCGTGACGCGGCTGCCGAGCTGTCGGGTCTTGCCGAAGTCATGTCGATCAGCATGATGGAGACCAAGGAATCGGCGCAGGAAGAGTTCAGCGAAGTTGACCAGCTGGCCTCGGCGATGAGCGAGATGACCTCGACGGTCCAGACCGTGGCTGATCATGCCCGCGAAGCGTCGAATGCCACCGAAGGAACCTCAGAGCAGGCGACTCAGGGGCAGCAGTTCGTTTCGCAGACTATCGGCACTATCAACCAGCTGTCGCAGGATATCAGCCAGTCGGCGAATGCGGTGAACCAGGTTGAGGAGCGTGTCGAGCAAATTGGCAGCGTGATTGTCACTATCCAGAGTATCTCCGAGCAGACTAACTTGCTGGCACTGAATGCAGCTATCGAGGCGGCGCGTGCCGGTGATGCCGGCCGAGGTTTTGCCGTTGTTGCCGACGAAGTGCGTAATCTGGCCCAGCGTACCCAGCAGGCCACGGTCGAGATCCAGGAAATGATCTCGCTGCTGCAAAATAGTGCCCAACAGGCTGTTGGCCTGATGGAGCAGAGTGTGGTGGAAGCCGCAGAAGGGGTGGATCTTGTAACCAACGCCGGGGGCGAGCTGGACAAGATCGTTGACCAGGTCCAGCGTATCAATGATATGAACTTCCAGATTGCATCCGCTGCCGAGCAGCAGAGTGCGGTGGCCGATGAAATGAGCCAGAACCTGACCAATGTTCGCGAGCTGGTGGAAGCCTCTGTGGTGGTAGTCACCGAGCTGACGGAAACTTCGGAGACGATGCAGAACCATGCGACAGAGCTGGAAGGCAAAATCCAGGCCTTTCATGTCTGACGACCACTTGTAAACGGCTGCCACGTTTCCGGAACGTGAGCCAGGTAACTGACAACGCCCGCTAACTAGCGGGCGTTGTGTTATGTTATTGCTAATAAGCATTTAATCCGCTTTGCCAGGGAATTGAATTAAGGAATCGAGATGAACCAGCCTGCTCCGTTGATCACCGCCGCCGACAAAGCCATCGAAAAAATTCAGAGTGCTCATTCTGAGCCGCTGGCCCAGTGGCCCGTGGAGCGCTTGCCGGAGCTGCGGCAGGTGCTTGGTTGCAGTGATTTTGTTACCGCATCGCTCGTACGGGATGGCCAGCTGCTGCCCTGGCTGGCAGATCATGTTGATGATACAGAGCACGCCAGCCAGTATCGCCAGCTTCTGGCTGACAAGCTGGCTTCAGCGACCGATGAGAACAGCCTGATGCGTTTGCTGCGTGCCTTTCGCCGCCAGGAGATGGTATGGATTGCCTGGCGCGATTTCACCGGCAAGGCATCTCTGAGCCAGAGCCTTGATCACCTGTCGCAGCTGGCTGAAGCCCTGATTATGGAAGCCTATTACTGGCTGTATGCCCAATGCTGCAAGGAGTGGGGCACCCCGATGAATGCTCAGGGAGAGGCGCAGCCAATGCTGATCCTCGGCATGGGCAAGCTCGGTGGTGGCGAGCTGAACTTTTCCTCGGATATTGATCTGATCTTTACCTATCCGGAAAACGGCGAAACCGAAGGCGGACGGCGTAGTCTGGCCAATGCCCAGTTTTTTACCCGCCTGGGACAGCGATTGATCAAGGCACTGGATCAGCAGACATTTGACGGTTTCTGCTACCGGGTCGATATGCGGTTGCGTCCGTTTGGGGACAGCGGCCCGCTAGTGATGAGTTATGCGGCACTCGAAGATTATTACCAGGAGCAAGGGCGGGACTGGGAGCGCTATGCGATGATCAAAGCGCGGGTGATGGGACGAGAAAGCTTCAGCCAGTATCAGGAATTGCGCCAGATGTTACGGCCTTTCGTGTTCCGTCGCTATATCGACTTCAGTGCCATCCAGTCGTTGCGACGTATGAAATCGATGATCAGCAGCGAGGTCCGCCGCCGTGGCCTGAGCAACAATATTAAGCTGGGAGCGGGCGGGATCCGTGAAGTTGAGTTTATTGCTCAGTCGTTTCAGTTGATCCGCGGCGGACGCGAGCCCAGCCTGCGCCATCGCGGGCTGCTTGAAACTCTTGCGGCAATGAAGCAGCTGGCCTTGTTGCCGCAAGAGCAGGTTGCCGACCTTGAACAGGGATATAGCTTCTTGCGCCGGCTGGAAAACTTGCTGCAGGCGATCGACGACAAGCAAACTCAGACCTTGCCGGACAAAGTGCTGGACCGGCACCGTCTGGCCTTTGCGATGGGGTATGATGACTGGGACGCGCTGCAGGCGGCAGTCGACAGTCATATGGGCGCGATTCATCAGGTCTTCGAGAACATTATCGGGTCCGAGGAAGAAGAGGTCCACTCTGCTGCCGATGCCCAATACCATGAAATGTGGGCCATGGTGAAAAATGAGGAGGTCGTGCTCAGCATTCTTGACGAGCTGGCGGCCTCTGACGGCGCCAGTCAGGCCAGTACGCTATTGGGAATGAAAGCTGAATTGTCCAAGCGTACTCTGGGTCCTCGCGGCCGGGAGGTACTGGCAAAACTGATGCCGGAGGTCTTGGCGCGCATTGTGCCTCGCCCGGATGCTGCGCAGGTTCTGGCCCGGGTGACCAAACTGATTGTCCGGGTGGCAACCCGGACGACGTATCTTGAGCTATTAAGCGAGCACCCGGCCGCACTGGATCAGCTGGTCCGCCTGTGTGCGGCCAGCCCTATGGTCGCTGAGCAGCTGACGCAATACCCTATTTTGCTCGACGAGCTGCTGGATCCCCAGCACCTCTATAATCCGACACCGCTGGATCAGTATCAGTATGAGCTGTACGAGTACCTGGCCCGGATCCCGGAAGAGGATATGGAACAGCAGATGGAGGCTATTCGTCAGTTTAAGCAGGCGCAGCTGTTGCGGATTGCCGCCGCCGATATAGCCGGCGCACTGCCGCTGATGAAAGTCAGCGATCACCTCACTTACCTGGCCGAGGCGATTATCGGGGCGGTGGTCAACCAGGCCTGGCTTCAGATGGTCGAGAAGTATGGTGAGCCTTCCCACCTGCAGGAGCGTGACGGCAAGGGCTTTGGCGTGTTGGGATACGGCAAGGTCGGCGGCTGGGAGCTGGGATATGGCTCTGATCTGGATCTGGTGTTTCTCCATGACTGTCCGGCCAATGTCTATACCACCGGTAAAAAGGAAATTGACGGCCGCCAGTTCTACCTCAGGCTGGCACAGCGGATCGTCCACCTGTTCTCAACCCGAACCTCTTCCGGTGTGCTGTACGAGGTCGATGTACGTCTGCGCCCGTCCGGTGCATCCGGGCTGCTGGTCAGCACCATGGAGGCTTTTGCCGAATATCAGCAGCAGGAAGCCTGGACCTGGGAGCATCAGGCACTGGTGAGGGCGCGTATGGTGTATGGTGACAGCCCGCTGCAGCAGGCTTTTGCCAAGGTACGGCAGGCTATTTTGATGCAACCTCGCGAAACGGCGGCCTTACAGCAGCAAGTGGTGGAGATGCGCCATAAAATGCGTGAGCATCTTGGCAGTAAGAAAGCCGGGATGTTTGGCCTCAAGCAAGATGAAGGCGGGATCACGGATATTGAATTTATTGCCCAGTATCTGGTCTTACAGCATGCCAGCGGCGAGCGGGCCCTGACCCGCTGGTCTGATAACGTTCGTATTTTCGATACGATGGCCGAGTGCGAGATCCTCAGTATTCAGGATGTACAGGCGCTTAAGCTGGCCTATTGCCATATGCGTGATGAAATTCACCGTCTCAATTTGTTGGGCCTGTCGGCGTATGTGCCTGACGATCAATTTGTTGCCGAGCGTGAGGTGGTACAGCAGGTTTGGCAACAGTGCCTTCAACAGTAAAGGCGATGAAAGGTAAACAGCCCCGAGGCTTTGTGATAGTATTTCTCGGTTTTTTCTTCTCAGTTTTTCTACCCCGGAGATAATAATGAAACTGACTCTTCCTGATTATGATCAAGCAGGTGTTTTGGTTGTTGGTGATGTCATGCTAGACCGTTATTGGTATGGACCAACCGGGCGTATCTCGCCTGAAGCGCCTGTGCCTGTTGTTAAGGTCGATCAGATCGAAGAGCGCCCGGGCGGCGCGGCTAACGTGGCAATGAATATTGCAGCCTTGGGAGGTCATGCTCGCCTGGTTGGCCTGACGGGGATAGATGAGCCGGCGAAAGCGCTGAACGAAAAACTGTCGTCGTTGGATGTTCGCTGTGATTTTGTCTCCCTGCCGGATTACCCGACTATTACCAAGCTCCGGGTAATGAGCCGTGGCCAGCAGCTGATCCGCCTCGACTTTGAAGAAGGGTTCCATGATGTTGCGGCTGATATGATCCTGCCGCGCCTGGAGCAGTCGCTGCCAAATGTCAAAGCGATGATCCTGTCTGACTATGCCAAAGGCGCACTGGAGCATGTCCAGGCAATGGTTCAAATGGCCCGCAAGGCTGGCGTGCCTGTGATGGTCGATCCGAAAGGGACCGATTTTGAGCGCTACCGCGGTGCTACCTTGCTGACACCGAACCTTTCAGAATTTGAAGCTGTGGTAGGCAAGGTCAATACCGACGATGAGCTGGTTGAAAGAGGCTTTGGCCTGATTGAGCGATTTGAGCTTGAGGCGCTGCTGGTCACGCGCAGCGAGCACGGTATGACGTTGCTGCAAAAAGGTCAGGAACCTCTGCATATGCCGACACTGGCGCAGGAAGTCTATGACGTTACCGGTGCCGGTGATACGGTGATCTCGGTATTGGCGGCATCGCTGGCAGCGGGCAAATCACTGTCGGATGCCTGTAAGCTGGCCAATGCGGCTGCCGGTGTGGTCGTTGCCAAGCTGGGTACCTCGACGTTGTCAACCATTGAGCTGACCGAGGCTATTCATGGTAGCCAGGACAGTGGTTTTGGTGTGATTGCCGAAGCCCAGCTTAAGCAGGCCGTTAAGGCAGCCAGAGCACGTGGCGAGAAAGTTGTCATGACCAATGGTTGTTTTGATATTCTGCACGCCGGCCATGTTGCCTATCTGAATGAAGCGGCAAAACTGGGCGATCGCCTGATTGTGGCGGTTAACTCGGATAGCTCGGTACAGACTCTGAAAGGACCGGGCCGACCGGTTAACCCTGAAGATCGTCGTATGGCTGTATTGGCCGGGCTTGGTGCCGTTGACTGGGTGGTGCCGTTTAGCGAAGAAACGCCGCAGCGTCTGATCAGTGAAATCCTGCCAAGCCTGTTGGTTAAAGGTGGTGACTACAAGCCGGAAGAGATTGCCGGTGGTAAGGAAGTGGTTGCCGCGGGTGGCGAGGTAAGGGTACTGAATTTTGAGGATGGCTGTTCAACGACAGAAATCATCGAAGCTATCCGTGGCGGTCGCGGGTAATAGGGCTGTCGCCATAACATTGCTCGAACTTGGCAAAGTACAGCATCTTATAGATAACAAAAAGCGCCATCCGAGGATGGCGCTTTTTTAATGGGGTTTATACCTATGATTGAGCCGGTTATTTGGCTGCCATCAGGCCGGTATTGACGTCCACAACGTCTTGCTCGTTGAGGGAGCCGACAGCCTGTTTCAGTCTTAGCTGGTTCAGGATGTAGTCATAGCGAGCATTGGCAAGCTGACGGTTGGCATCGTACAGACGGCGGGTTGCATCCAGTACGTCAACGATAGTACGGGTACCGACATCAAAACCGGCTTCGGTCGCTTCAAGTGCAGACTTGGCAGAAATCACTGACTGCTGGTAAGCACGAAGGGCGCCGATAGAGGCGTTGATGTTGTTGTAGAAGGCGCGGACATCCTTGACTACACTGCGGTAATCTTCTTCTAGCTGTTCGCTGGAAGAGACGTAGGAGAACTGCGCCTGCTTGACTTCAGAGGTCACGCGGCCACCGGTGTAGAGCGGCAGTTTCAGGTTGATGCCGGCATTTAGCGTACCGTCATCGGTGGTTGGGAGCTTGTCGTCATAGCTGTAACCGGCATCGAACGACAGAGTCGGCAAGTGACCGGATTCAGCAAGTGAAATCTGATCGCGGGCGATGTCTTGTGAAATGCGCGAGGTCAGCAAGCTGAGGTTTTCGGTTTCGGCATCTTTAATCAGCTCAAGTACCTTGCCTTGCGGGCGGCTGGCCGAGAAGCGACCGGTATCCAGGATGCTCAGATCGGTATGCTCCTGGCCGGTGATTTCACGCAGCCCCTCATAGCTGTTGGTCAGCTCATTTTCTTTCAGGATCTCATCGGCCAGTACGCTATCGTACTGAGCCTGGGCATCGTGCACATCGGTGATTGCCGACAGGCCAACTTCGAAGCGCTGTTTGGTCTGCTCAAGCTGACGACCGACCGCGGCTTTTTCGGCGCGGACAAACTCAAGGTCATCCATGGCGCGCAATACTGCAAAGTAAGCATCGGAAACACGCAGGATCAACGCTTGCTGAGTGGTCGCGTATGCGGCGTCTCGCTGACGAGCCTGTTTCTCTGTGATGTCTAGGCTTACCCAACTGGAGCGATTATAAAGTGACTGGCTTAGCGTCAGGCCACCATTGAAGCCATCGGTATCACCGTCCATGCGTGATACGTTGTAGCCTGCTGCTAGGTCAATTTGAGGCAACAGTGCACTACGGGATGAATTAATCGCTTCAAATGCTGCGTCTTTATCGGCTGCAGCACGAAGCAGCTGAGGATCATTTTGTTTGGCTTGTTGGTAGATATCGGCTAAATCATCAGCCAGTGCTGCCTGGCTGAAACTGCCAAGCGCAACGCTAATAATAAGCGGAAGCAATTTTTTCATGGATGCCTTTCCTGGTCCTGACAAAAAAAAGAGATCAAAGCAATCAGTCTATCCGAAGAAACCTTGCCTGAAACTGATCATTGTTCATTTTTACTTAGTTTTACGCTGTTTACTTAATCATATGTGATTGTAATCTATCCAACTACAAAATTGGACTTAAATAAAATCATAATATTTGTCATAAATGTTGAATTAAATCATTGCTGCCAGCCATTTTGAATGAAAAGATATAGAGCAAAGGGAGAAAACATAATGAGTAACGAGTTGCCTTCAGGCTCTGCGCCGGATGTTTATAGCAAAGATGATGTTGAAGTTTTGTCGACGGAGACGCTGTATCAGGGATATTTCAGCATGGTGAAATATCGTTTTCGCCATAAACTTTTTGCCGGAGGCTGGAGCGAGCCGCTTGAACGGGAGTTGTTCGAGCGTGGTCATGCCGCTGCTTTGTTACCTTATGATCCAGTTGAAGATAATGTTGTGTTGGTCGAACAGTTTCGAGTCGGCGCTATGGCGGCAGATTGCTCGCCCTGGCAGCTGGAAATTGTGGCCGGCATTATCGAGCCGAACGAGACCGCCGAGAATGTGGTGAGTCGCGAGGCCGTAGAGGAAGCTGGCGTGACAGTGACCCAGCTGGAAAAAATTACCCGCTATCTGTCGAGTTCCGGTGGTTGTTCCGAAATGCTTGATGTCTTTGTCGGCCGTGTTGATAGCACCAAGGCCAAGGGGATTCATGGCCTGGCCCATGAAGGGGAAGACATTCGGGTGCATGTGGTCTCTCGACAGGAAGCATACCAGTGGATTGAATCTGGTAAAATTGAGAATGCAGCCTCAATCATTGCGCTACAATGGTTGCAGCTAAACTATTTAAGATTACAGGCTCAGGCTCAATAACCAGTCCATTGGTTTAAGGACACCGATTGAATAAAAGATATACCGTTGATTTTGCAGGAATCATGCGTTTGTATGAAACCAACTATGCGAAGCTGCTCCCATTACTGCCAAAAACAGACACGGTGGGAGACGAATGCGTATATAAGGTTTTCGAGCACGAGTACCAGTTGCGAATCACGGAGTCGACCCGCTATACCACAGTGATCGAGCTGTGGCAGCGTGCTGACGGGGAGCTTCCGGATTATCTGATCCCCCGACTGACAGTGCGGTTATACCACGATGCCAGAGTGGCAGAAGTGTGTTCCGCTCAGCAGATTTCTCGGCTTAAGCCGAGGTATGATTACCCAAATTTGCGGATGCACCAGAAAGATGAAAAGCATCAAGTGAACCGCTTTTTGGGTGACTGGCTGGCCTATTGCCTGAAAAATGGGATCAGCAAACAATCGGTTTGTTAACAGTATTAGATAAACAAGGTTTTTGACGTTTTGCAGATGTATTCTCTGCCTCAGACGAACCCAGACAGTGTGGTTCTCCTCCAAATTACCGATACCCATCTATTTGCCAATGAGGCAGGTAGCCTGCTGGGTGTCGCGACCAAGGACAGCTTTCATGCCGTAATGGATGCTGTTGATGCGGCTGCGCGTCCGTTTGATGCTGTGGTTGCAACCGGTGATATCTCTCAGGACCATAGCGAACGGTCTTACCAGCGTTTCAGCGACGGTATCTCGCGTTGGTCGCAGCCCTGTTTCTGGCTGCCGGGCAATCATGACTATCAGCCGAGCATGTCCTCGGTATTGCCGTCTCCGCAAATCAAGCCTTGCCAGCAGGTACTGGCTGGCGAGCACTGGCAGGTGATCCTGTTAGACAGCCAGGTTCAGGGTGTCCCGCACGGAGAGCTGAGCGATGCGCAGCTAGCGATGCTGGATGAGGCGCTGGCATCCCAGCCTCAGCGTCATGCACTGGTATTGTTGCACCACCACCCGCTGGAGGCTGGCAGTGCCTGGCTGGATCAGCATAAATTGCATAATGCCGATGCATTCTGGCTGGTTGTGGACAAATACCCGCAGCAGGTAAAGGCTGTATTGTGCGGCCATATTCATCAGGAGCTGGATCGCCTCTACCACGGGGTACGGGTACTGGCGACACCGTCGACCTGTATTCAGTTTCAGCCTGATTCCAACGATTTTGCGCTGGACAAGCTTAATCCTGGCTGGCGCTACCTTGAACTTATGGCCGATGGCCGGGTGGTAACCTCGGTTTCCCGGTTGCAGGGCGAGTGTTTTGCCCCCCAGTTCGATGCAGGCGGCTACTAGATGAAACCGCTATTGCTTTATATCCATGGCTTTAATAGCTCTCCGAAATCACTGAAGGCGACGGAGATGGCGGAGTATTGTCGTCAGCACCGTCCGGATATTCGTGTAGAGATCCCGCAAATGCCGTGCTATCCGGCCGAGGCAGCAAGTTTCATTGATGATCTTGTTTGCTCACTGCGGCAGGATCACCAGATTGGGTTAGTCGGCAGCTCCCTGGGGGGCTACATTTCAACCTGGCTCAATCATCGCTACCAACTCCCGGCCGTAGTCGTTAATCCTGCCGTCAAGCCGTATGAGTTACTGGTAGACTACCTGGGGGAACAGGAAAATCCCTATACTGGCGAGCGTTACCTGCTTGAGGCCAGGCATATGGAAGAGCTAAAGCAGATGGATGTGCCGGAAATAACGACACCAGAGCTGTTTTGGCTGATGCAGCAAGAAGGTGATGAAGTTCTCGATTACCGTCAGGCCGTGGCTAAATATGCTGCCTGCAAGCAAACCGTGGAGCCTGAAGGCGATCACAGTTTTATCGGTTTTGACCGTTTCCCCGCTGAAATCATTAAGTTTTTAGGGCTCTAAACCGTTGCCAGGCGGGTAATCGCCGAGTGACGGGTGATGGAGCCGGACTCACAATTGTGGGCATTATCCTCGACCTCAGCTTGACAACCGGGCTGGGGTTACTGACTATTGTGGCAAAAATTTTCTCGTAAACTTCCGTAATATGACAGATCAAAGCTATAACGCTGGAGCCATTGAGGTTCTCAATGGCCTTGAGCCAGTACGCCGCCGTCCCGGCATGTACACCGATACGGTCAGGCCTAACCACCTCGGTCAAGAGGTTATCGATAACAGTGTCGATGAAGCATTGGCCGGCCATGCCCGCAAAGTTGAAGTCATCCTCCATGCGGATCAGTCCCTAGAGGTCATTGATGACGGCCGTGGTATGCCGGTGGACATCCACCCGGAAGAAGGGGTATCAGGCGTTGAGCTGATCCTCTGTAAGCTGCATGCCGGTGGCAAGTTCTCCGGCAAGAACTACCAGTTCTCCGGTGGTTTGCACGGGGTTGGTATTTCGGTGGTGAATGCCCTGTCGACACGTGTCGAAGTAACCGTGAAGCGTGATGGTCAGATGTACCAAATTGCGTTCGAAAACGGCGACAAGGTATCCGAGCTAGAGGTGATAGGTACTTGCGGCCGTCGTGCCAAGGGAACACGGGTACATTTCTGGCCGAACGCGACATATTTTGATAGCCCGAAATTCTCGGTATCCCGCTTAAAAAGCAATTTAAAAGCCAAAGCGGTCTTATGCCCGGGGCTTGAGATCGTCTTTACGGATAAGAACACCGATGAAACCCTGCGCTGGTGCTATGAAGATGGCTTGAAGGACTATCTTGCCGAAGGCGTTAAGGGCTACACCTTACTTCCGGAAGAGCCGTTTACCGGAGTGTTTAGCGGCCAGACTGAAGCGGCTGACTGGGCATTGCTGTGGCTGCCGGAAGGCGGCGAGCTGATCACCGAAAGTTACGTTAACCTGATCCCGACAGCGCAGGGTGGTACCCATGTCAACGGCCTGCGCCAAGGCCTGCTGGATGCGATGCGAGAATTCTGTGAGTTCCGTAATATGCTGCCACGCGGTGTCAAGCTGACGGCAGATGATATCTGGGAGCGTTGTGCCTACGTACTGTCAGTGAAAATGCAGGATCCGCAGTTTGCCGGCCAGACCAAAGAGCGTCTGTCCTCGCGTCAGTGCGCGGCGTTTGTTTCCGGGGTGGTGAAAGATGCCTTCAGCCTGTGGCTGAACGAGCGTCCTCAGCTGGCCGAGCAGCTGGCTGAGGTGTGTATTGCCAACGCCCATCGCCGTATGCGTGCCAGCAAGAAAGTGGTTCGTAAGAAAATTGCTTCCGGACCTGCCTTACCGGGCAAGTTGGCAGACTGTTCGCAGCAGGATCTAAACCGTACTGAACTGTTTTTGGTGGAAGGGGATTCGGCGGGTGGATCGGCCAAGCAGGCTCGTGACCGGATGTTCCAGGCGATTATGCCGTTGCGTGGTAAGATCCTGAATACCTGGGAAGTCTCGGCCGATCAGGTACTGGCCTCACAAGAGGTCCATGATATTTCTGTCGCGCTGGGTATTGACCCTGACAGTGATGATCTGAGCGGACTGCGCTACGGTAAAATCTGCGTCCTCGCGGATGCGGACTCCGATGGTTTGCACATTGCAACCCTGCTGTGTGCGCTGTTTATGAAGCACTTCGAGGCACTGGTGCGTGCAGGCCATGTCTATATTGCCATGCCACCGCTATACCGGATTGACCTGGCCAAAGAAGTTTACTACGCACTGGATGAGGCCGAAAAAGATGGCATTATCGAGCGCCTGAGCAGCAAGCGAGGCAAGATCAATGTCCAGCGATTCAAAGGTCTGGGTGAGATGAACCCGCTTCAGCTGCGTGAAACCACCATGGATCCGAATACCCGCCGTCTGGTTCAGCTAACCATTGATGATGATCAGCAGACCAATGAAATGATGGACATGCTGCTGGGCAAGAAACGGGCGGAAGACCGTCGTTACTGGCTGCAGGACAAAGGCGATATGGCAGAGGTGTAAGCCTCGTTATTTAGGCCGTAAAGCCCTGACCTTCTCAAAATATGATGGCTACTGCCTGCTGATGGCGGGCGGTAGCAAAGAATGATTGAACGGAATACCCAACGATGACTGATGTCTCAATGGACGGCGTTGAACAGCTCCCGCTGAGGAAGTTTACCGAAGACGCTTATCTCAATTACTCCATGTACGTAATCATGGATCGTGCCCTGCCGTTTATTGGTGATGGCCTGAAACCTGTACAGCGCCGTATTATCTACGCAATGTCAGAGCTTGGCCTGTCAGCGACGGCGAAATACAAGAAGTCGGCCCGTACTGTCGGTGACGTACTGGGTAAGTACCACCCTCATGGTGATTCAGCCTGTTACGAAGCCATGGTACTGATGGCGCAGCCGTTCTCCTACCGCTACCCGCTGGTGGACGGGCAGGGGAACTGGGGTGCCCCGGATGATCCGAAATCGTTCGCGGCCATGCGTTATACCGAATCGCGCCTGTCACGTTTCTCCGAGGTACTACTCGGTGAACTGGGGCAGGGAACGGCCGACTGGGTACCGAACTTCGACGGTACAATGAAAGAGCCGAAGATGCTGCCGGCCCGCTTGCCGCATATCCTGTTGAACGGGGTAACCGGTATCGCCGTTGGTATGGCGACGGATATCCCGCCGCATAATGCCCGTGAGGTGGCCAATGCGGCCGTGCATCTGATCGAGAACCCGAAAGCCGATCTGGATGAACTGATGACGATTGTCCAGGGGCCTGACTATCCGACAGAAGCCGAGATCATCACGCCTAAGAGCGATCTGAAGAAAGTTTATCGTACCGGTCGCGGCAGCATTAAGATGCGTGCCGTCTGGCACAAGGAAAACGGTGATATCGTGATCACGGCATTGCCGCATCAGGTTTCCGGCTCGAAGCTGCTTGAGCAGATTGCCGCACAAATGCGGGCCAAGAAGCTGCCGATGGTCGATGATCTGCGTGATGAATCCGATCACGAGAACCCGACCCGTATCGTGATTGTTCCGCGTTCAAACCGTATTGACTGCGAACAGCTGATGAATCACCTGTTTGCTTCTACGGATCTGGAGAAGAGCTTCAGGGTTAACCTCAATATGCTGGGCCTTGACGGGCGTCCGCAGGTGAAGGGGCTGGTTCAGATTGTCACCGAGTGGCTGGCGTTTCGTCGTGACACGGTTCGCCGTCGTCTCCAGTTCCGTTTGGATAAAGTGATTGCCCGCCTGCATATCCTTGAGGGTTTGCTGGCTGCGTATCTCAACATTGACGAGGTGATTGAGATCATCCGTACCGAGGATGATCCGAAAGCCGAGCTGATGTCACGCTTTGACTTAAGCGCTATTCAGGCTGATGCGATTCTGGAAATTAAGCTGCGCCAGTTGGCGAAGCTGGAAGAAATCAAGATCCGCGGCGAGCAGGACGAGCTATCGAAAGAGCGTGAGAAGCTCGAAAAGCTGCTGGGATCAGAGCGTCGTCTCAATACCCTGATTAAGAAAGAGCTGCTGGCCGATGCCGAGAAATACGGCGATGATCGTCGCTCGCCGCTGGTTGAACGTGCCGAGGCCAAGGCGCTGACCGAGCGCGATCTGGTGCCAAGCGAAGCCATCACGGTGGTACTGTCGGAGAAAGGCTGGATCCGTCATGCCAAGGGCCATGAGGTGGATCCGACCTCGCTGAGCTATAAATCCGGTGACGGCTATCTGGCCCATGCCCGCGGCAAGAGTAACCTGCCGGCGATTTTCCTCGGTACGGACGGTCGCAGCTATGCGCTGGAGTCCCATAGCCTGCCATCGGCGCGAAGCCAGGGCGAGCCGATTACCGGTCGTCTTAACCTGACACCGGGCTCGAGTATGCGCCAGGTGATGATGGCGGACGATGATCAGCTATGGCTGATGGGATCGGACGCCGGTTACGGCTTTATCTGCAAGACAACCGATATGGTCTCGAAGAACAAGAGTGGCAAGGCGCTGTTGACGGTTCCCGAGAATGCCGAGGTGATGGCCCCTCAGCCGATTAATGATATTGACAGTGACGAAATCCTGGCCATTACCAATGAAGGACGGATGTTGCTGTTCCCGATCAAAGATTTGCCGCAGTTAGGTAAAGGCAAAGGGAATAAGATCATCAATATTCCGGCGGCTCGCTCCAAGGCCCGGGAAGAGTTTCTTTCCCAGCTTATTGTTCTGCCAGCGAGCGGACATGTCACGATTTATGCGGGTAAGCGTAAGCTTGGGCTGAAGCCGTCGGATCTCGATAATTTCCGCGGTGAGCGTGGTCGACGGGGCTCATTGCTTCCACGGGGACTGCAACGTGTGACCCGGATGGAAGTCGAACACCCTGACGCGCCGGCTGGCGAATAACAGCCACCGTTGTCATTGATACCAAAAGCCCTCAAAATTGAGGGCTTTTTTCATAATATTGAAGCCATAGACAATAATTTGTGTACTTAGAGGGTGTAATTTCCCGTTGCCTGAGTATACTAGCGAACGCTTGTACGCTGAGGAGAGTTCCATGATATTTTTATTGCGCATGGTCGCTGTCGCAATTTTTGCAGTTGTCATGTTTGTATTTGGCTGTGGCTACTGTTTGCTGAGCCCGCGCAACCCGAAAAATGTTCATAATGTGGGTCGCCATTTTTGTAAAATGGCCCGGATCTTTGGGATTAAACTGGAACTCCGCTATGCCGAAGGGGCCGACGATGTCGGTGCCAGCATTTATATTGCCAACCACCAGAACAACTATGACTTGTTCACGGTATCTGGTGCCATTATGCCCCGTACCGTTACCGTCGGTAAGAAAAGTCTTGTCTGGATGCCGTTATTTGGTCAGCTGTACTGGCTGACGGGCAATATCCTGATTGACCGTGCGAACCGCAGTCGGGCTGCCGGGACAATCAGCCAGATTGTCGAGAAAATTAAGCAGCTTCAGGTATCTGTATGGATGTTTCCGGAAGGAACCCGTTCACGTGGCCGTGGCCTGCTGCCGTTCAAGACCGGTGCGTTTCATGCCGCCATTGGCGCCGGCGTACCTGTTGTGCCTATTGTCTGCAGCTCAACTGAACATGTAAACATGAATCGCTGGGATAACGGCGTGGTGATTGTTGAGGTAATGCCGCCAGTCGTGACTGAAGGGTATACCAAAGAAGATGTTCGCCAGTTATCTAACCAGTGTCGTACAATCATGGAAAATAAACTGGCTGAGCTCAATGCCGAAGCCGTTCAGCGTTCGGCAAAATAGAAATGGCATAATATAGCCTCTGTAGTACAGAACTGGATAATACTAAGGACATGCCTGGCGTGTCCTTTTTGCTTTTATAGATATAGATATAGATGTAGATATCATGATCGAAGAACAGGTTGTTTTAGTGGATCCTCAAGGCCGGGAGCTGGGACTACAGGAAAAAATGCAGGCCCACCGGGACGGTGCACTGCACCTGGCCTTTTCCGTGTTGCTGTACCGGAAAACCGATAATGGCAGGGAGTTTCTGATGCAGCAGCGGGCGCTGGGCAAGTACCACAGTGGCGGTTTGTGGACCAATACCTGTTGTTCTCACCCGCGTCAGGGAGAATCGATGGAGCAGGCCGGTATACGCCGCCTTGGCGAAGAGATGGGAATTTCCGGTGTAAGCCAGCTTGAAGATATTGCGACGTTTCTCTATCGTGCCGAGCTGGATAACCAGCTGGTTGAGCACGAGCTGGACCATATCCTGGTGGCTTGTGTCTCCGAGTTGGGGATTGAGCCAAATAGCAGCGAGGTGATGGGTTACCGTTGGTGGCCGCAGGCCGAGCTGGAACAGGCGGTTGATTCTGAACCTGAGCAGTTTACGGCCTGGTTCCCGCAGGTTTTGGCGCGGACACTGGTTCGCTGAGGGTTTCTTCAGCAAGCGCACTTCTTCTGCCTGTGTAACGGGTATAAAAAAAGCTGTCGTCAGACAGCTTTTTTGCATCAATGCCTTTTAGTCGCCAATGCCGTTACTTACGTACCGCGATAGCTTCGATTTCAATTTTCACATCTTTTGGCAGACGTGCTACTTCAACACATGAACGCGCAGGATAAGGGGCGTTGTGTTCGTCAAAGAACTTGCCGTACACTTCATTGACGGTGGCGAAATCATTCAAATCTTTTACAAAAACCGTCATCTTGACAATATCCGCAACTTTCAGGCCGGAAGATTCAACAACAGCTTTGACATTGTCCAGTGACTGACGTGCCTGCTCGGCAATATCCTCAGACACTTCGCCTGTAACCGGGTTTACAGGGATCTGACCTGAAGTCAGAATCATGTTGCCTAGGTCAACACCTTGTACATAAGGGCCGATAGCTGCTGGAGCCTGATCTGTGTGTAGTACTTGAGTCATTGATTGTCCTTACTAAGTCATTCAGAACCTATGTTTAGGGCACTAGTTTGCAGCCCAAAACAATTTAGGTCAAAGTATTTCCTGTTACTTGTAGCACGTAAGTAAGGTTAAGCCGGGATCCCTAATCGTGCTTTTACCACACGCTCGCATTGTTCAATGCGGTTAATGTCCTTCGGCGCAACCATTACCGTATCATTTCCACCCACGGTTCCCAGGATCTCGGCATGAGGCTGGATATCAATCAGGCGGGCAACAAGCTGCGCGCCGCCGGGATGGGTCTTGACCACGACCACGAGCTGGTTGTGGGTAATGAATTCGATCTGCGAGGAAATGGATGAACCAACCTGCACCGGCTCATTTTCAACCGTTAGGCAATAGACCTTTTTGCCGTAGGCATTGGGTACCTTGGCAACGCCGAGTCGTGAGAGCAGACGGGAAACCGTCGACTGACTGACATCATCATATCCCATATCAATCAAACGCTGGCGAATGTCGTCCTGGGTCGAAAAGCTTTGCTGCTGGAGCAGACGCTTGCAGGCTGTAGTGATGTTCTCATCAGATGAAAGTGCATCAATCGCGCCGTGTACATCGGATACATTCACGGGCAACTCCTTTGTTATTCTATAGGGTATTAAGATCGTATCTCTCTGTATTGCCCGCCTTGTTCCGACAAGGAAGTGCGTACTTCGGCAGCCATCTGCACGATGGTCTTCGGGGCAGGCATAACGCAAGTTATAATATAGCCATTGCATAATCTTGCATAAGCATCATAACAATAATGTGATTATGTTTTATTGACCCTAATCACCAAAATAAAAAGCCGATTTTTTCTGCTATATGACGAATTTTATTCCGCCATATGCGGCACCCGTTACGGATTTTGAGGAACTTTTTTCTGTGGCTGTGAGGTTAGCTGGGGGCCGGCTTCCGGAGCGCCCCTGAGCCCGGAAAGTGCCTCGGCACTGTTATCCGGGGCCGTCCTTTGGGCCGGCGGCTGGAAGGTCGAGGAAATGGGCGTCCGGTAGGTTTCGAACGGTGACGAGCTCGCGGCAGCCGTATTGATTTCGCTATCGACAGGCGTTAACTGCCTGATATCTGTTTCCTGGAGCCCGTCCGGTGTGTCAGTCACGCTGGCAATGTCGATGACAGGACGGTTGGGACGATTGAGGTCGGTGACATATTGGGATACCTGAATAGAGGCAAGCGCCGGACTGGCCGAGGCGGTAGCAATACCCAGTGCATCAAGCCAGTCGAAAATAAGGGTGGCAGGGACAAACTGGCTGTAGCGGACGGCGGGACGCAGGTTGCGCAGATCTTCTGGGTTATGGACGATAGCAACCGTGATCCCGGCAATCTCGCCGTCGGGGTTAAAGACCGGGCCTCCGCTCATTCCCGACATCACAGGGGCATCACTGAGCGAGTAGAGGCAATCGGTATTGGTGTCGATGACATCCTGGAGGTACTTGCCGTCCCCTTTGATACTGTTGCCGACTAGCGAATGCCCGTGGTGGGACACGGGCTGGTCCGGATAGATCAGCCCCCAGGTCGGAATACGGTCTGATGAACGGCGGATCAGGGCGAGATCGCAATAGGGGTGATGAATGACACCGAAGTCCCAGGACAACCGGGCAACATGTTTGGCGGTGATCATATACTCGTCGTTGACCGGAACGGCAGAGCCAAAACCGCCGAGCAGGAGCGGGATCCCAATCATGACCATCTGGTTGGCCTGGCTGCCCGGCGCCTGGCTGATCGGGCCATTGCTCATGATACAGCCTGACATCAAAGCAAGCGCCAGCACACCTCCACTAAGCCTGGAGAATAGAGAATTGGAATGCAAACCAAAATCTACAACACACTTCATGCCGCTGCCCTTTGAAAGTCGATGAATCCGGCAGTGGCATCGATAGAGATCGATAAAAGGAGTAGCCCTGTCGGTTTTTAGTTGTGATTTTTCAAAGGTAGAGGCATTAGTGGGGGCCGAACGCTCTAGAAGTGAGAATAAAAAAACCGGCTCAGGGGTGAGCCGGTATTCTTAGTCTTGATGCAGGAAAAGTCGTTTCTGAGGCAGTTAGTTATGCTCGGTAACGATTTCGCGTGAGAAGACTTTCTCACAATATTTACACTTCAGCTGTACATCGTCTTTCTTGGTTAGAACGCTGAAGCTGCTGTCGACTGGCTCGCCATGGGTAATGCAGTTGGTGTTCGGGCATTTGAATATAGCGTTGATTTGCTCGGGCAGCGACAGAGTCAGTTTCTTAACAACTTCATAGTTTTCGATCTGGTTGACTGTCGCCTTAGGGGCATACAGTGCCAGCTGGTTGGCCTGATCTTCGCTGATGAACGTGTTTTCAATCTTAATCAGATCCTTGGCGCCCAGTGCCGATGATGGCAGGTTCAGGCCGACGGTAACGCGTTGGTTGGTTTTGTGCATCTTGAACAGTTTTAGCACCTTGATCCCTACATTCGCCGGAATGTGGTCGATAACAGAACCGTTCTTAATTGCTTCAACCTGTAGTTGAGTTTCCTTAGTCATAGCTGTCATCTCCTGCTTAAAGTTCTTCGTTTAGTACAAGGGCTAGTAGGGCTTCACGTGCATACACACCATTTTCTGCCTGCTGGAAGTAATAGGCATGCTTGGTCTTGTCGACATCGACAGTGATTTCATCGACACGTGGCAGTGGGTGCAGTACCTTCAGGTTGTCACGGGCTTCGGCCAGCATGTCTGCCGTCAGGATATAGGCGGCTTTCATGTGGGCATACTCAGACTCGTCAAAGCGCTCTTTCTGGACACGTGTCATATACAGGACATCCAGCTGAGGGATCACCTCTTCCATGCTGGTATGCAGGCTGTAGTTGATACCGGCGTCGTCCAGCTCTTCGCAGATGTAGTCAGGCATCGCCAGAATTTCAGGTGCGATGAAGAAGAAGTTGATGTTGTTGAATTTAGACAGTGCCTGCGTGAGCGAGTGAACGGTTCGGCCGTATTTCAAGTCGCCGACAAACGCTACATTCAGGTTATCCAAATGGCCCTGTGTCTCGAAGATACTGAATAAATCCAGCAGTGTCTGGGTTGGGTGCTGGTTGGCACCGTCACCGCCGTTGACTACCGGTACACCGTTAGAGAATTCAGACGCCAGACGAGCCGCGCCTTCCTGAGGGTGGCGCATAACAAATGCGTCGACATATGATGAGATAACCTGTACCGAGTCCGCCAGGGTTTCGCCTTTTTTCGCCAGTGACGTGTTGCCGCCATTGTCAAAGCCGATCACTGTGCCTCCCAGGCGCTGAACGGCAGTTTCAAACGACAGGCGGGTACGTGTTGAAGGCTCGAAGAAGCAGCTTGCCACTACCTTGTTCTTAAGTAGTGTCGGATTTGGCTCTGCTTTTAGTTTTCCAGCAGTTTCAACAATAAGTTCAAGTTCACTTCGGTTTAGTTCCGGAATGGAGATGATGTGCTTTTGAAACAACGAGTTCGCCATGGCTTCTCTTCCCTATGATAGATAACTGATGAATATATCTAAACTTTCTCTGGTGCCCTTTCATCCAATGTATTCATCGAATGAAGCTGCTGCCAGAGATCTGTTTAAATTTGTCTGCTCTCACGCAAAAAACAGACAAAAAAAAGCCCCCTAAATAAAGGAGGCTTTTTTTAAAAAATTGAAAAAACAGAAAAACGAGACCAGTGCCGATTTTCGGCGGTAGTGCGTCAAGTTGTGCTTAACTGGCTGGTTCATTTTCCGACTCTGTTCTGACAAATTGCGAAGGATTATACGCCCATTTTTTGTGAGCGCAAGCGTTTGCGTAAAGTATTCATTTTGTGGGATTTTATGCAGATATTACGCTGCTGAACCGGTGCGATAAATTCGGAATAACCCGCTGAAAAGGAAGGGCTTTATGAGGCGGTCTATCAGTAAGGAAATGAAGAAAAATGCAAATGCCGCCCCGAGGGACGGCATTAATTATAAGAGCTTTAAGGTTTTCTACGTCGAATCTTTAAAACTCAAGAGAGCCGATTACTGACCCAGGGTTGCCACCATTACTGCTTTGATGGTGTGCATGCGGTTTTCAGCTTCGTCGAATACGATAGAGTGCTTAGACTCAACCACTTCGTCAGTTACTTCCACACCGTTAGCCAGTACTGGGTATTCTTTCGCTAGCTCTTTACCAACTGTTGTATCTTCGCCATGGAAAGCAGGTAGGCAGTGCATGAATTTCACATGTGGGTTGCCTGTTGCTTTAAGCATGTCCATGTTGACCTGGTAAGGAAGCATTAGGTTGATACGCTCAGCCCACGCTTCTTTCGCTTCACCCATTGATACCCAAACATCAGTGTATAGGAAGTCACAACCTTGAACGCCTTCTTGTACGTCTTCAGTCATGGTGATTTTCGCACCTGTTTCTTCAGCGATTTCTAGGCACTGAGCGACTAGCTCTTCTTCAGGCCAGAAGGCTTTTGGTGCAACCAGGCGGATGTCCATGCCCATTTTCGCAGCGCCAACCATTAGTGAGTTACCCATGTTGTTGCGAGCATCACCCAGGTAAGCGAAAGTCATTTCGTGTAGCTGCTTGCCACGACCATGCTCTTGCATAGTCAGGAAGTCAGCCAGGATTTGAGTTGGGTGGAATTCGTCTGTCAGGCCGTTCCATACTGGAACACCTGCGTAAGCACCTAGCTCTTCAACGATTTCCTGACCGAAACCACGGTATTCGATGCCGTCATACATGCGACCAAGAACACGCGCAGTATCTTTCATAGATTCTTTGTGGCCAATTTGAGAGCCTGATGGGCCTAGGTAAGAAACTTTAGCGCCCTGGTCGTAGGCTGCTACTTCGAACGCACAGCGAGTACGAGTAGATGTTTTCTCGAAGATCAGTGCAATGTTCTTACCTGTTAGGCGTGGCTGCTCGTAACCGTTGTACTTGGCTTTTTTCAGCTCAGCTGATAGCTCTAGCATGTGCTGAATTTCACGAGGAGTGAAGTCTAGTAGTTTAAGGAAGTTACGGTTGCGAAGATTAAAAGCCATGATGTTTTCCTCTTAAGAATCTGTATCTCTCTGGCCAGCTGACACTGCCTTTGGTTATGTTTGGCAGTGTGCCAGCCTGTATTATGTATTGTTTATCGTATTATGATGCTTTTGTGAATAACTATTCTGTTATTCTGCAACAATATTTGTTCCAGCTTCACCTTTCAGGATGCGTAGACCCGCTTCCAGTGAGCCGATACCAACCAATTTGCCGCCTTGCTTGATGAACTCGCAAGAGGCATCAATTTTTGGTCCCATAGAGCCTGCGTCAAAGGCGTATTGTGATAGCTCACGTGGTGTCGTGCTGCGCAGGGCTTTCTGGGTTGGTTTGCCCCAGTCAAGGAACACAGCGTCAGCATCAGTCAGGATTAGCAGTGCGTCGGCATTAAGTTGCTTGGCCAGGAACGCTGCTGACATGTCTTTGTCGATAACCGCTTCGACACCAACCAGCTTGCCGTCTTCTTTCTTCACTGGGATACCGCCGCCACCAGTACAGATCACCAGGTGTTGCTGTTTGATCAGTGCTGCAATCGCTTCGTCTTCGATAATACCGGTAGGCTGTGGGCTTGGTACAACACGGCGGAAGTACTGGCCGTCCGGCTTCACTGTCCAGTGGTATTTTTCAGCCAGTTCACGCGCTTCAGCTTCTTGGTAAACAGGACCGATAGGTTTTGTTGGGTCAGCAAATGCCGGATCGTTTGGATCCACGCTCATTTGCGTAAGCATGCAGGATACGTGCTGCTCAGGAAGCAGGTTTTTCAGTTCTTGCATTAGGATGTAGCCGATCATGCCTTGGGTTTCTGAACCCAGTACATCCAGTGGGTATGGATTTACTTTCTTGTATTCCAGACCTTGTAGTGCCAGTAGGCCAACTTGCGGGCCGTTTCCGTGTACCAGCACGACGTTATATTCTTCCGCGATTTCCGCGATGGTTTTTGCTGCCGTAGCAATGTTCTGGCGCTGGATATCTGCTTCTAGTGGCTCGCCGCGACGTAGTAGGGCGTTACCACCAAGTGCAACAACAACAGTTTGCTTGGTCATGGGATCGTCTCTCTTGGTTTTGTGCTTTGTTGGCCGGTATTCATTGGTACCGGCCATATTATTTTCGCTTAGCGTTTTCGCTCAGCCCCCGAGCTATGTTGCTCAGGATTTATCGTTCGGCTTAGATACCGTCACGTTCGATTGGGCAGCTCATGCAGCGTGCGCCACCACGGCCGCGGCCTAGCTCGTCACCTGGGATTGGAAGAACGGTGATACCGGCTTTGTCGTACTTCTCGTTGGTGAAGACGTTACGCTCGTAGCCAATAACCACGCCTGGTTTCACAGTCAGTACGTTGTTCGCATCGTTCCACTGCTCACGTTCAGCTTCGAAGCTGTCGCCACCTGTGGTGATAAGGTTAAGTTGACCCACACCCAGTGCTTTTTCGATAGCAGTTACGAAGTAGCCTTCTTCTTTCACGCTGACTGCGCCAGATTCGTCACCTGTCAGGCTCCAGCACTGTACGTCTTTACGCACAACTTCTGGGTAAACAGAGAAGGTATCTTCACGCATATGCGTCATTACTGTATCCAGGTGCATGCAAGAGCGGTGCTTAGGTAGCTGCATGGCGATAACTTGCTTCGCTTCGCCGTGCTTGAACAGGCTAGAAGCTAGCTGCTCAACACCTTGTGGGGTGGTGCGCTCGGACATGCCGATAAGTACCGCGCCTTTACCGATAACCAGTACGTCGCCGCCTTCGATAGTCGAGTTGTCGTACATTTTCTCTTCGTCACCGAAGTACTTAATGAAGTCTTGGCCTGCGAAGGTTGGGTGCCAGCGGTAGATTGCACGAACGTGGTTTGTTTCACGTTGGCGAGCAGGTTTAGCCATTGGGTTGATAGACACGCCGCCGTATACCCAGCAAGATGTATCGCGAGTAAATAGGTGGTTTGGCAATGGTTCAATGATGAAGTCTGTAGGCTCGTGCATACCTTGCATCATTGAAGATGATTTGATTGGAAGCTCTGAGTAGCTTAGGCCGCCAAGTAGAATAGAAGCTAGTTCTTGGTTAGGAAGGTCAGCCAGGAAGCAGCGAACATCGTTGGCGAAAGCCGGACCGAAACGGTAATCAGAGATTTGAGTACCTAGTAGCCAGTCTTTTGCTTCTGGTACCGCAAGTGTTTCAGCCAGCATGTCACGAAGCAGGAAGACTTCAACACCTTGCTCGCGAAGCGTATTGGCAAATACGTCATGCTCTTCACCGGCACGCTCAACAGCCAATACATCATCAAACAATAACTCATGGCAGTTTGAAGGCGTTAGGTGAGTTAACGCACGCTCTGGACGATGAAGAAGTACGCGACGTAATTGACCTACTTCAGAACCTACATAGAACTTACTCATGATCGTATCTCTCTATTTTTATGCCAGTGTAATATCACCGGCTTATTTGTTTTTTGGCGATGGTAATTAAATTGACTATTTAATCCATCGCGTCGTTTCTGTAATTAATTCTACTCTTTCGTTAATTACAGTCTTAGACCTTTGTCACACTTTAATTATTAATAGGGCAACTTAACTGCCCAGTTTTATTAACATAATTCATGCATTTGTAGCTTCTTTTCAAGGTTGGGTTTTTATGTGTTCTTTGTGGGTTATGCATGGGTTTTGATTGTATATCTGTTTGTTTTTAATTGATTTTTGTTTTTGGTTGGGAAGTTTATGCAGTTTCTTTTCATCGGGGTGATATGTAGAAATACCGATCTTATGCACTTAATATGGTTGTCTATCTAAAATAATCGTGTTTGTTACTGTTGCGGTAACAAATATTTTTCCTTTTATTTTTAAAAATGTCTGTTTTGTAGTTTTCATACAGGTTGGTATTAATTGCATTTATTAAGTTTTAGTGACGATTTAGTGCTTTTTCAGGAAGGCGTTTTTCTCGTTTTTTTATGTTTCGTAAAACGTTTTTATTTCAGGTTTTATTTTTATCTCTGATAACCAATTATTTTTTTTTGATAATTTAAATGAATAAATCAAATATACCCAAGCTACCTTAAGATGCGGGGTTCACTGTGAGACCAGCAAGATCAATTCAAGGAAAATGACGGTAGGAATAGCTATGCCCTTTCAACGCTATATCCGGTGCTATGAGCCCAATTTGGGCGCTTTTCTGGCCGTCATGCTTTTTGTTTGGGGGGGGAGGGGGAAAGGCCTGACAAGCTTACCATGTATGAGAAGGCAACAGGCAGTCGGCAATCGCCAATAAAAAAACCGCCCGAAGGCGGTTTTCGTCGAGATAGTAAGGATGCCGAGAGGCAAATTACATCATTGCACCAACACTGAGCATTGTCATGATAAGGACCGTCAAAATACCTAGCAGTGGCGCCACCCATTTCACCCAGCGTACGTAAGGGACGCGAGCGATAGCCAGACCACCCATAACAACCGCTGATGTTGGTGTCATGAGGTTCACAATACCGGATGCAGACTGGTAGGCGGTTACTACCAAGTCACGGCTTACACCAGCAAAGTCAGCAAGCGGAGCCATGATAGGCATCGTCAGTACAGCCAGGCCTGAAGATGAAGGTACTAGGAAAGACAGTAAGATTTCTAACCAGTACATCACGTTGATGAACACGATAGAAGACAGACCTGTAACCGCATGCTCTGCTGTGTTCAGGATGGTATCGGTGATCATACCGCGGTCCATGATTACCACGATACCACGTGCGATACCGATGATCAGTGCTACACCCAGTAGGTCACGGGCACCGTCGATAAAGCTGGATGTTAGCTCTTCTTCGCTCATACGAGCAATCAGGCCGATGATGATAGTGGATGCCAGGAACATACCTGAGATTTCAGCCATCCACCAACCTGCAACTGCAACGCCGTAGATCATGATACCGAAAGATGCGGCGAAGATAGCAAGGATGATTTTACGTGTAGTCGTGAACTCCAACATTTCGCCTGACTGGTTGCCAAGGAAGTGTGCTTTGTTTTCTTCGTACTTATCGTATACAAGGGACTTGCTCTGGTCAGCGCGTACCATTTTTGCGTAACGCATGACGTAGGCAACACAGATTAGCCAACCGACTACTAACATTGCGACACGCAGCATGATGCCGTCAGTGAACGGGATACCGGCTGCGTTTGCGGCGATAACTGTTGCGAATGGGTTAATCGTTGAGCCCAGGGTACCGATACCCGCACCGAGAAGAACGGTTGCTGCTGCGACAACTGGGTCGAAGCGCGCTGCCATCATCACAGGTACCAGCAGGGTGTAGAAAGGCAGTGATTCTTCTGCCATCCCGTAAATCGTACCGCCTGCGGCAAAAAGTGCCATCAGGATCGGTATCATCATTTCTTCACGGCCTTTCAGTCGTGCTGTTACCCGCTCGATACCGGCGTCGATTGCACCGGTTTTGGTAACGAGGCCAAGGAAGCCACCAATGACGAGGATGAATAGCGAAACATCAATCGCTGCAGCTTCGTACGAGTTATGGTCGTAGAAACCATCAATCGGTGCCAGCAGTACATCAACAACACCTTGAGGGTTATTATCTACGGCTTGGTAAGTACCGGTGACCGGAACTTCTTTGCCTAGCTCTTCGTTCATCACGCGGTCATACTGACCGGCTGGAACGATCCAGGTCATCAGTGCCACAAGGGCGATCAGGCCAAATAGAATGGTATAGGCCGAAGGGAATTTAAAGTTGGCAAAGAAGCCACCTTTTTCTTCTTTGTTTACGGTTTGCGTCGTCATTGTCGTCTCCTTGCCTTTATGGCTGTTGCCAGCACAAAGGGTCATTCTGTGTGCCAAACTTTTGCTTGGCATGACGGTGCTCCCTGAACAAGCTGTTCAGTGAAAAGTGGTATCAGCGGTTTGTGCAGTTAGCTATCGATAACAGTTGCTGACTGCGCTTTGATCATCCGTGCCCTACAGGGTTTGCTGGCAGGATGTCGTCGCTAAAGAGTGGTATGGATTTGGCGTCAGGAAGTCGCTTCCCGTATCTGGCCTGTGGCGGTGATGGGCCGTCAGCATTTCGCTCTGGCTGGTATCACCGTTTGCCAAGGTCTGATAGGTGAGCGCTCCTCTGAGGCGGCGTTGCAAGGTGCGCCGTCGGCGCCCTGGCTCGGAGCCGGGATAGAACTTACTCATGATCGTATCTCTCGTATTTTATTCGCTCTACAGTCTTGTGCTGCGAGTCTGTTTTCTTGTTTTGCGAGATGATTTTATGCTTCCCGGCTGGGTTTAACTTTGGTTTCGTTCACATTTTTAGGGGGTGATTATGCAGCAACAGAATCATCAAATTCGGTAATGAGGGTATTTTTCGCCAATAAATGGGTGAATATGCTTATAGGCATTAAAAGCATGGAAGATGTTTATGCATAAGGCAGCCCGGCTTGACTTAACAAGCCTATAAATAATGGTCTCTAAGCGCGGTTTTGGCCTCTGCTCGTTGTTTTGTTATG
Source organism: Photobacterium alginatilyticum (assembly GCF_009910675.1). Classification (GTDB taxonomy): domain Bacteria; phylum Pseudomonadota; class Gammaproteobacteria; order Enterobacterales; family Vibrionaceae; genus Photobacterium; species Photobacterium alginatilyticum. The sequence goes on from NZ_RSEJ01000012.1 coordinate 127,838, forward strand.
CGCTTTTATCTATATAAAGTCGCATTTGTTTCATTCAGTGAAGGCGCATAAATGGGAATATTATGCAGTTTCTGTCGCGGTTAGCGAATGAGCAGAATCGACGCTTAGTTTGATAAATATCAATTTTTATTAGCAGCATGGTATTTGTGCGCGATCCATGCGATATTTGCGTGAAATTTTATTCCACAGCTGGAGTTACCCCATGTCTTACGCAGAACTGATTGAAGAGCAGAAAGAAGAAACCCGCGATATTATTGCGGCATTGATGGAAGACGGCAGCGATCCTGATTCTCTGTATTCTATTGAACATCATTTTTCTGCCGATACCTTTGAGGAACTAGAAGGTGCCGCGGTGGAAGCCTTTAAGATGGGTTTTGAAGTACTAGAGGCCGAAGAACTGGAACTGGCTCCGGAAGACGGCGGCGGCAAGGTGGTATGCTTTGATGCGGTTATGGAGTCTGCGCTGAAGGCAGAACTGATTGATGAGCAGGCAGAAAAGCTGATCAAGTTGGCTGAAAAGCACAATATCGATTATGACGGCTGGGGCACATACTTTGAGTCGGGTGAAGACGACGAGGAAGAGATCGAAGGCGAAGAGTAAGCCTTGCCTTGTCCAAGAGAAAGCTGGCAGTGGCCAGCTTTTTTTGTGCCCTTTTCACCGCATTGCCTTGTTTTCCATTCCCATCTCTCTGCCCCTGCCCACCTTTTAACCACAGTTTACTGATTGTCTTTATGGTGTATTTCTGCCGAGAAGAGCTTGCCCGTAATTGAGAAATAAGTCACTAATATGATATGTGTTTATGGTATATCTGTTGCTTATTGTTGTGGTAGTCTTTGTTGCTCTTAGCTTGCCTAAGTGAATGTATTCATTGCTGATACAGCATCTTGTTGGACAGGTTATATCGTCAATAAATTAAAAAAATAATGGAACTAAAGAATGGAAAATCAGGTTAGGTTTTACGGCCGGGGACGTGAGTTCTTCGGCATCTGGATTGTTAACCTTCTGCTCAGTATTGTGACTCTCGGGATTTACTCTGCCTGGGCGAAGGTCAGAACCAAGAAATACTTTTACGGAAATACCGATTTGGCGGGGGACAGGTTTGACTACCATGCCAAGCCGATGCAAATCCTGAAAGGGCGCATTGTCGCCATGTTGTGTGTGATTGCCTGGTTGGTGTCGAATAGTTTCTTTCCGGTGTTTTCACTTGTCTTATTTCTGGCGTTTATGCTGGTCATGCCATGGCTGGTGCGTGGTAATACGCGTTTTGATGCCAGGGTGACAAGCTACCGCAATGTTCATTTTGATTTTGCCGGGACGCTGAAAGGCGCCTATGGTGTTTTCCTCGGCTGGCCTATCCTTTGTTATCTGTTGATTGGTCTGTGTTTCTACTTTACTGGCTCGGTAGGGATAAATTATCCGATAGGTGGTGTGGTGCTGGGATTGTTGACCTTTGTTCTGGGTTTTGTGCTCTATGCATGGCTCGCGGCACAGGTCGCATCCTATTTCATGAATGGCTATCGCTATGGTGACAGGGCGTTTAGCGGGGAGGTGGATCTTAAGGTCTATATCAAAACCTACTTGTTAGGTGGCCTGCTAGGGATAGGGATCAGCGTGATCTGGTTGATCCTGGGGGCCGTCTTCGGAGGTGCTTCTGTACTGGCTGAGTTAGGTGCCGTCGGTCAGATTAGCGATCAGGGCCCATCTATCGGGATGATTATCATTATGATGGCGACGTATGCCGGTATGGTTCTGACGATGCTTGTTGTGATGGGCTTTGTACAAGCTAGATTGCGTAACTATTTGTTTGGACAAATTACATCTGATGGTGAGCCGGAATATGGTTTGGGCTCCCGAATGACAACCTGGGGATTGGTGTCATTGATGGTGACTAACTTTCTGCTGACTGTTGTGACATTGGGTTTTGCCCGCCCATGGGTGAAAGTCAGAACGGCCCGTTATGTCGCTGATGTGACTGTTGTTAATGGCGACCTGGATAAACTGGTTGTCGAAGGCAACGATGCTGACACGGACTCTGCAGTGGCTGACGAGGTTGCCAATGCCTTTGATCTGAATATAGGTATCGGATGATCGTTCGTGGCATTTGTCATCCCCCGCGAAGCTCGGAAAAGCGTGACGCCAGTGTGCAGCTGTTACCTTCTGGTCAGCTGCAACTGGTGACTGAACTGGGGCTGCAAGAGTGGTCATTGGCTGAACTTGAGATCAGTAAGCCATTGGGAAATTTGCCTATAAAGGTTGTTTTTCCCGATGGCATGCAGTTCATTGCAGACGACTCACGTTCGTTAGAGCGTATGCTGGGGGCGGGTAGGTCATCGAGATTGCACCGGGTTGAACGAAATATCCCCATGATAGCAGCCAGCCTGGCAGCGATGCTGGTGGTGTTTGCATTGATGTTTACCCACGGGATGCCTTGGCTAACCGGCGCCTTGGTCCGGGTGATGCCGGTGCAGGTGCCGCAGCTTGTCGGGGAACATGTACTGGCAACGCTGGATGAGCATATGCTGGAACCCAGTACGCTCACGCTGAGCCGGCAAACTGCTATCAGTGAGCGTTTCACCCGGATGAGTGCCAACCTACCGCCGCTACCCGTACAACCCAAGCTGGTTTTTCGCCGTTGGGGAAATGGGCCTAATGCGATGGCACTCAGTGATGGTTCGGTTATCGTCTTTGATGATTTGGTTGAACTGGCCGAGACTTCAGAGCAACTCGACAGTATTTTATTGCATGAGCTAGGGCATATTCAGCACCAGCATGTGATGAAGTCTCTGGTGCGCTCTACGCTTCTTTCTGCTGCTGTTGCAGTCGTGACCGGGGAAAGTACAGGTCTGATAGACACGTTCAGCGGTATTGGCGTGTTTCTGGTGACTCAGGGCTATTCGCGCACTGCGGAAGAAGAAGCTGATGAGTATGCCGCCGAGCAGATGGTGCGCCTATATGGCTCGGTCGTTCCGATGCGGCAGATGTTTGAGCTGCTTAATAAGACAGCGGGCAGTGGCGAGCTGCCGGAGTGGCTCAGTACCCACCCTGAGTTGGAGTCACGGATAGAAGGGTTGTCGCAATAAGGCGCTATCAACGAAGTATCTCTTGAACTCGTTACCTCAAAGCTGGCTTTCGCCAGCTTTTTTTATTGTGCTTAGAACGTCTTCAACATCCGTACCTCACAGGCATCATGACCGGTGTTGCCCATTGGGTGGGAGATGCTGACAAAACCGAGAGACTGGTAGAGTGCGATGGCCTCGGTGAGATTGGCAGTCGTTTCGAGGTAGCAGCCCTGGTAGCCCTGCTCGCGTGCAAATCTGAGGGCTGTGACCGCCAGTTTGCGAGCCAGCCCCCGGCCTCTTAGTTCGGGGAGAAAATACATTTTCTGCAGCTCGCAAATATTTTCTTCTCCTGCCAGTGGAGCAACTCCGCCGCCACCTAAAATGCGGTTATTGTGCTCAATCACCCAATATCGGCTGCCGTCATGCTGATACACCTCGCTCATGGTGTCCAGGGTTGGGTCGGCAACACCATAGCCTTTATCTGCTGTCAGGCCGTACTCTGCCGAGACGCGGCGGATCACCGCGGCCACTGCCGCGTTGTCGAGCGGGTTGAGTTGCCGGATCTCATACCCTTCCTGTCGGGAGGCGGCCTGCATGGATTTGGTGTATCGCTTTAGGCTGGCTCCGAGCTGGTCGATCTCATCGGTATCCATCTGATCCAGCCAGTTATCGACCTGTATGTTGAGTTGCTGGTGGAGAGCGGTGAGTTTATCTCTGCCTGTGGTTGTGAGTTCAAAGATCTGGCTGCGTTTATCGAGTGGGTTGGGTACAGATTGCACCAGTCCCTGATTGAGCAAGATTGCCAAGGTGCGGCTGGCATTGGACTTATCGACATTGAGACGGTGGGCCATTTCATTAACCGTGGCAGCACTGTGCTCAAGTTCGATAAGCGTGTGAGCCTGAACCGGTGTGAGAGCCATGCTGCCACAGTGATTGTCGAGCATGCCGAGCTGGCGGACCAGTTGGCGAGAAAGTTGTCTTAATGTTTTGGCATTCATGTGGCTGAACCTATATTGTTGCGATATACAACTATATTTAATTGCGATACGCAACAAAGTCAAGCCCAATGTTTGATTTGTCCCGGGTTTAGAGCAAGCTTTAGTGGTGGCAGACAATCATATTAAGGTGCTTGCTGCGTGCTTGGTTTTGCTCCTGTCCCTGACGTTGCCAAACTCGTTCGTGAAAGTAATACGCGATGGTGTTGATGGCAGGCTCTATCATCGCCATAACGCTACCAATCAGGAGATCACCGGTCAGCAGGTAAGCGACTGAAAAGGCAACGCTAAAGTGGACGACGGCAAAGCTCAGGGTCTTTTTCATGATAGCTTCCTCTCTCTTGATATCGTTATTATTGCGAATAATTATCAATAATAAAAATCAATTGTTGTTATTGAATTGATAGGCGGAAGCTTTTGAAGGAGAGGTGAGTGAGGAGGCAGTAATTACCCCCTGTAGAAACCGAACATAGTTTACGTTTTAAACCGGGGACATGGTTTACAGGTACCAGAAAATAAAAAAGCCGACGATTGCTCGTCGGCTTTTGCTTCGAATATTAAGGCTGAAGATTATAGCGCAGCGATTGTTGCCTGCTGCTCTTCTAGCTTAATCAGCGTTTCTTTGTAGCTCTCAAGCTTCTCGCGCTCTTTGGCAACAACGGCTTCTGGTGCTTTCGCAACAAAACCCTGGTTACCTAGTTTGCCTTCGATGCGTTTGATTTCACCCTGGGTCTTCTTCACTTCGCCAGCCAGACGAGCAAGCTCGGCATCTTTGTCGATAAGACCAGCCATCGGGATCATCAGTTCAGACTTGCTAACCAGTGCCGTTGCACACGCAGGGGTTTCTTCTCCCTCTGCCAGTACCTTGATACCTTCCAGCTTGGCCAGCGACATCAGTACGGTACGGTTTGCTTCCAGGCGGGCAGCATCATTTTCGTCAGCTGCTTTTAGCATCACATCAAGCGGCTTGCTCGGGGCGATATCGTACTCGGCACGCAGGTTACGGATACTGGTGATGAAGGCTTTCACCCACTCGATGTCAGCGATAGCCGCTTCGTTGAAGTTAGCCTCGTTAAACTGAGGCAGTGCCTGAGTCATGATGGTTTCACCCTCAACACCGTCTACCAGTGGCTTCACGCTCTGCCAGATAGATTCAGTGATGTAAGGTAGCACTGGGTGAGCAAGACGCAGTGTCTTCTCCAGTACGGTGATTAGCGTATGACGAGTTGCACGCTGTTGTGCTTCGGTACCTTTCCACAGCACAGGCTTGGTCAGCTCCAGGTACCAGTCACAGAACTGGTTCCAGATGAACTCATAAATCGTACCTGCCGCCATATCCAGACGGTAGTTTTCAACATGAGTGTTGAAATCTTTCGCCGCCAGCTCGAATTGAGATTCGATCCACTTGTCAGCCAATGAGAACTCCATCTCACCGCCCTTCATGCCGCAATCTTGGTCTTCTGTATTCATCAGCACGTAACGACTTGCGTTCCATAGCTTGTTACAGAAGTTACGGTAACCTTCCAGACGCTTCATGTCCCAGTTGATGTCACGGCCGGTTGATGCCATTGCTGCCAGGGTAAAGCGTAGGGCATCGGTACCGTAGGCTTCGATGCCGTTCTCGAAGGTCTTGCGGGTGTTCTTCTCGATCTTTGCGGCCAATTGAGGCTGCATCATGTTGCCACAACGCTTCTCAACCAGCTCTTCAAGACCGATACCGTCGATCATGTCGATAGGGTCGATAACATTACCCTTGGATTTCGACATCTTGTCGCCGTTCTCGTCACGGATAAGGCCGGTCATGTAAACCGTCTTGAACGGTACCTGAGGCTTGCCGTTTTCATCTTTTATGAAGTGCAGCGTCATCATGATCATGCGCGCTACCCAGAAGAAGATGATGTCAAAACCTGATACCAGTACATCCGACGGGTGGAATGTTTTCAGATCGTCAGTCTGCTCAGGCCAGCCTTGTGTGCCGAATGTCCATAGTGCTGAAGAGAACCAGGTATCCAGTACGTCGTCGTCCTGACGCAGTACGACAACAGGAGCCAGGTTGTTGTTTGCACGAACTTCTTCTTCGGTACGGCCAACGTAGACGTTACCGTCGTTGTCATACCAGGCCGGGATTCGGTGGCCCCACCATAGCTGGCGAGAAATACACCAGTCTTGCACATCACGCATCCAGGCGAAGTACATGTTCTCGTATTGCTTCGGTACGAACTGGATGTCGCCGTTCTCAACCGCTTCAACCGCTGGTTTAGCCAGTGGTGCTGTGCGCACATACCACTGGTCAGTCAGCAATGGTTCGATAACCACGCCACCACGGTCACCGTAAGGTACTGTCAGGTCGTGATCTTTGATTTCTTCAAGCAGGCCCAGCTCATCGAACTCCGCGACGATTGCCTTACGTGCAGCGAAACGCTCCATACCATGGTATTTAGCTGGAAGCTCGGTGCTGTAGACATCGCTTGGCTCACCGTTGGTGGTGAAGACTTCAGCGCTGTCACGAATGTCAGCATTGATAGTCAGGATGTTGATCATTGGCAGGCTGTGGCGCTTACCGACTTCGTAGTCATTAAAGTCGTGTGCCGGGGTGATTTTCACACAACCCGTGCCTTTTTCCATATCGGCGTGCTCATCGCCCACGATAGGGATGCGACGGTCTACGACAGGGAGAATGATTTCTTTGCCGATCAGATCTTTATAGCGAGGATCTTCAGGGTTTACTGCAACACCGGTATCACCCAGCATGGTTTCCGGACGCGTGGTCGCGACAACGATGTAATCTTTGCCTTCGGCTGTTTTCACGCCATCCGCAAGTGGGTAGCGGAAGTGCCACATGTGGCCTTTCTTGTCTTTGTTCTCAACTTCCAGGTCCGAGATCGCGGTGTGTAGTTTCGGATCCCAGTTGACCAGACGCTTACCGCGATAGATCAGATCTTCTTCATATAGGCGGACGAACACTTCTTTAACAGCATTGGACAGGCCGTCGTCCATGGTAAAGCGTTCGCGATCCCAGTCGACTGATGCACCTAGGCGACGAAGCTGTTTGGTGATTGTGCCACCTGATTCGCCTTTCCATTCCCAGATCTTGTCGATGAACGCATCACGACCGTAATCGTGCTTGGTCTTGCCTTCTTCGGCTGCGATTTTACGCTCCACAACCATTTGGGTCGCGATACCTGCGTGGTCGGTACCGACTTGCCAAAGGGTGTTTTTGCCTTTCATACGCTCACAGCGGATCAGGGTATCCATGATGGTATCCTGGAACGCGTGGCCCATGTGCAGGCTGCCAGTGACGTTTGGTGGCGGGATCATGATGCTGTAGGCATCTTTAGATGTGTCACCATGAGGCTTGAAGTAACCAGCCTCTTCCCAGCGCTGGTACAGCGCTTGTTCGATTGATTGTGGGTTGTATGTCTTTTCCATAGCGCTCTTAGAAGGATCTATATGGGAATTAGGGCGTCTCAGGGGCAGCGGCGGTCTGTAACTGAATGCCGGCAAGGCGATATGCCTTGTAGCGTTCTCGGGCCAACTGCTTGAGTTTTTCGTCGCAAGGAACGAAGTCTACCACTTGTGAGAAGGTAACAGCAAAATTTGGTGCTTCCTGACTCAAATTAATCAGAATACCCCGGCGCCCGCTGTGGCGTAACCCCGGCCAGCCGATCTCGACCGGCGAACCACCGCGGGGGCCTTCACCAATGAGATTGTGCGGAACGAAGTTGTCCGGCTCTTGCTGCCACAGGTATTCATCTATCTGTTCAGCTTGCTCTTTGCTACCAGCTAACAGGTAGACCTTTTGTCCCTGCTTATAACTCAATGCTGCCTGATGGCAGGCAAAGTGAAGCTGATAGTCGCTATCGGCTTCAACTTGCTTGTCATCGATAATATAAAAAGTAGCATGAGTCATGGTGATTGTTCTCAAAAAGAAAGGGGCCTTGCGGCCCCTTTGTTGTCTGATTTATTCGACGTTTTCCTGGCCGGCACGGTTGAGTAGGAACTGGACCAGCAATGGGACAGGTCGTCCTGTCGAGCCTTTGTTCTTGCCGCCGACCCAGGCCGTTCCTGCGATATCCAGGTGCGCCCAGTTGTACTTTTTGGTGAAGCGAGACAGGAAACAGCCTGCTGTGATGGTACCGGCACCCGGTGATCCCAGGTTGGCCATGTCGGCAAACGGACTGGTCAGCTGCTCTTGGTACTCATCCGACATCGGCAGACGCCAAGCTCGGTCACCTGCCTGCTCGGAAGCATTGATCAGCTCGTGAGCAAGTGGGTTGTGGTTGGCAATCAAACCGCTGATGTGGTTACCGAGGGCGACAACACATGCACCGGTTAGAGTGGCTACATCGACAACACACTCTGGCTCAAAGCGCTCGACATAGGTCAGTGCATCGCATAGTACCAGTCGGCCTTCGGCATCGGTATTTAATACTTCAACAGTCTGACCTGACATGGTTGTCAGAATGTCGCCCGGACGGTAGGCACTGCCTCCCGGCATGTTTTCACAGCCAGCCAGGATACCGACGACGTTAATAGGCAAGTTCAGTTTGGCCAGTGACTTCATAGCACCGAAGACGGTAGCAGCACCGCACATGTCGTACTTCATCTCGTCCATCTGGGCTGATGGCTTGATAGAAATACCGCCGGAGTCAAAAGTCAGGCCTTTACCGACCAAAACAATAGGCTTGGCATCAGGATCCGGGCTGCCCTTGTATTCGATCACTGACATCATGGCTTCGTTTTTAGAGCCTTGGCCAACCGCCAGGTAAGATGTCATACCCAGCTCTTTCATTTCTTGCTCACCGATGATCTTGGTGCTGACTGTTTCAAAGTCATCCGCCAGGCGGCGTGCCTGGGAAGCCAGATAGGCAGGGTTTGCCACATTTGGTGGCATATTGCCAAGATCTTTACCGGCTTTCACACCCGAGGCAACGGCCAGGCCATGGGCAATAGCACGCTCGCCCAGCGACAGTTCGCGACGAGTCGGGACATTGAAGACCAGTTTGCGCAGCGGGCGGCGGGTTTCCGGCTTGTTGCTCTTGAACTGGTTAAAGGTATAGAGGCTGTCTTTGGTCGTTTCGACAGCCTGGCGTACCTTCCAGTAGGTATCGCGGCCTTTGACGTGCAATTCTGTCAGGAAGCAAACAGCTTCCATCGAACCGGTTTCGTTTAGGGTGCTGATAGTTTTCTTGATGATTTGCTTGTACTGGCGCTCATCAAGCTCACGCTCTTTACCACAACCAACCAGTAATACACGCTCTGATAATACATTTGGTACATGGTGAAGCAGCAGCATCTGACCCGGCTTACCCTCTAAATCACCACGACGCAGCAGGGAGCTGATATAGCCGTCGCTGATTTTATCGAGTTGCTCGGCAATTGGAGAGAGGCGACGTGGTTCGAAGACGCCGACGACAATACAGGCACTTCGCTGTTTCTCGGGGCTACCACTTTTTACACTGAACTCCATGCGTACTCCTACATCCTATAAAGACAATTAGAGCCAAATGTTAGATAATACCGCACTTACTTGCTGGACCGCCGTTTCGGTATAGGATTAAAGTGCAGGTTAACATTTAGCCGAAAGATTAAAAAATAACTACTTAACCGAAAAACTATAGTGATTCCAGCAAAAAAACAAGTTTTCTATGGGTATATAAAGCGTGATTATTGTTCGGTATTTGACACGTGAGACATTAAAGAGTCAATTTGCGGTTCTTTTTGTTCTTTTTCTTGTCTTTATCAGCCAAAAATTTATTCGAGTTTTGGCTTCAGCCACAGAGGGATCAATTCCCAGTGATTTGATCTTGACCTTGATGGGGCTGTATATGCCGTCAATGGCATTGTTGATGTTACCACTCAGTCTCTATATCGGGATTTTGCTGACGTTTGGCCGTTTGTATGCCGAGAGTGAAATTACCGTGATGAATGCGACGGGTATTGGCAACAAATTTCTGATCCAGGCCGCGTTATGGCTGGCGGTGATCACCGGATCGTTTGCAGCCTTTAACTCGTTGTGGTTGGCTCCGTGGTCTGTCGAGCAGGAAACCAAGGTGATGGAACAGGTCGAAGCCGATTCTGGCCTTGAGCTGCTGGTTAAGGGGCAGTTTCAGGCTGCGCCTGACGGTAAAGGCGTGGTGTTTGTCGATGATATCACCGAGAGTGGTACCCGTCTGCATAACGTTTTTGTGGCCCAGATTACCGCGCGGGATACCATGCGGCCGAGTGTCATGGTGGCAGATCGGGGTTACGTCAGTGAACTGGAAGATGGCCGTCAGGTCTTGGATCTTCAGGAAGGCACACGCTATGAGGGTATTCCTACCCGACTGGACTACTCGGTAACGGAGTTTGATGGCTATCAGGCGCTGATTGGCCAGCGAGCGGTACGTGAAAAGCATCGTGACTGGGATGCGTTGCCGACGCTGGAACTGATGCAGCGTCCTGAGCTGGCGGCACAGGCCGAGTTCCAGTGGCGGGTATCGTTATTCCTGTGTATTCCTTTGCTGACGATGGTGGTGGTCCCGCTGTCTGCGGTGAACCCGCGCCAGGGGCGTTTCGCTAAATTGTTCCCGGCGGTGTTGATTTACCTGACTTACTTTTTGGCAATCAGTGCCGGCAAGTCTTCGCTTGAAGACGGGGCGCTGCCGCCGGCTATTGGTCTGTGGAGTATTAATTTAGTCATATTCCTCATTGCTGTGGGGTTAAATGTCTGGGATACCTTGCCGGTTAGACAGTTGAGAGAGAAATTAAGGAGACGCGGCTAATGTTTAAGATTCTGGACTTGTACATTGGCCGAACGATCATCGCGACCACGACGCTGACGCTGTCAACTTTGGTGGGGCTGTCGGCGATCATTAAATATGTCGAGCAGCTGCGCAAAGTGGGTGAGGGCACCTATGATCTCTGGAAGGCGCTGGCTTTCGTGTTGCTCAGTGCCCCGCGTGATATCGAGATGTTTTTCCCGATGGCTGTATTGCTTGGTGCGTTGATTGGCCTGGGGACATTGGCGTCCAGCTCCGAGCTGGTTGTGATGCAGGCGGCTGGTTATTCCAAGCTGGACATCGGACTGTCGGTGCTAAAAACGGCGGTGCCGCTGATGCTGATCGTTACGTTACTGGGTCAGTGGGGCGCGCCCGAAGCGCAGAAGGCGGCCCGTGAGCTTCGCGCTTTATGGACATCGGGCGGAAGTATGCTGTCTGTCCAGCGGGGCGTATGGGCCAAAGATGCCAATGACTATATCTATATCGGCCAGGTTCATGAGAAGAGCAACTTGAATGCGGTAAATGTCTGGCAGTTTGATGACAACAATGAGCTGGCCCAAACGTGGTTTGCCAAGAGTGCTTCCTACCATGAGCAGGAAGGGTGGCTGCTGGAAGACGTCACCATTACCGATATTACTGATGTTCAGCAATCGAACACGGAGTATGCCACGCTGCCATGGAAGACGACACTGACGCCAGACAAGCTGGCTGTGGTTACTGTAAAGCCGGAGGAGCTGGCCTTGTCCGGGGTATATGAATATGTTTCATACCTGAAAGAGTCAAAACAGGATGCGGCGCGCTATGAGCTGGCCTTCTGGCGTAAGGCACTGCAGCCAGTTTCGATTGCCGTTATGATGCTGCTGGCACTGTCTTTTGTCTTCGGGCCCTTACGCTCGGTAACGATGGGGGCCAGGGTACTATCCGGGGTGATATTTGGTTTTGCCTTCTATATATCCAATGAAGTGTTCGGTCCGATGAGTATTGTTTACCGGCTTCACCCGATGATCGGGGCGCTTGGCCCGAGTCTGGTATTCCTGTTTATTACCATCTACCTGCTAAGGCGAAAGCTGTAACAGACAAAAAGGAGCCAATTGGCTCCTTTTTTGATGCTGCAGATGCGGTCTGTTAGTTTGGCTTGGGCAGGACGATCATTTCGCATTCGGCCATCATATCCTGAAAGGACTGCTTTTCTTTGTTAAAAGGAGCCAGTAGGTTGCCGAGGCCAAAAGCCGAGGTGCCCATTCTGATCAGCGCCTGAGTCAGGCGAATGTTGGTTCCGTTTTTGTTTTGCAGCCGTAGCTTCCAGGCCCGCATGCCGATTGTCTGCCCGCCGCGACACCAGAAGTAGGCAAAGAACCCGATAATAACAAGAGCCAGATACGCCGTGTACAGTACGCTAACAACAGGATGTTCAGTGAGATAGGCACTAGCGTCCTGATAGTTGCCGAGGCTGAGTATGCCGAGGCTGAGCAAGATAGCGACAAATGCCATCGCTGCCCCGCCAGCGAGCATCAGTACGGCAGCCACGACCAGTGAGTCATAAAGCCATGCCCCCAGGCGACGAAAGAGCCCCGGATATTGCTTGGTCAGTTTAACGTCCTGTTGTTTCTTCTGTTTCATCAATTCACCACGTCTCAATGGGTTGTCAGCGCTGTTGTATCGTTATTCAGGAGGCCGTCACTAGTTTGCGAATACCTCGTAAGGTGATTTCGGCAGAACCGTCTCCTGGACGGAGTGTAACAATTAACGCTGATAACGGGAATCTCCGCACTGCCGGAAATGCGAAGGGAAAAGCCGCTGGATTGACGTTTAGCAGCTATCCTTAATTTTCAGGCCCCTGTGAGTTAATCAAGGAGAAACATGATGGCAGAAGAAGTGAAGAATACGACTAACTGGCCGGATTTGGCCGGAGCGCTTTATGACAAGCTGACTGAGCGCCATGCGGAGTTGACGTATGATTTTCATAATGTCGAGGTCAGTGTTCCCAGCGGAGCGGGCGACAAACCAGATCACTCAGTATGGAAGTTCAATGGCAGCATCAGCATCCGGGGACGAAATCTGGATTAGCCCTATGCAATTGTATATTCAGGGCGAGATGGATATCGAGGTGGATGGCGAGCCTGTCCATCTCGAGGCCCGGGATGGTGGTCTTCTATTGACCTTGAGACGGCTCACAACATTGGCAGCCGTTGCCCGTGTACTGTCGCAGTTGCCACGGACTATTCATACCAAGGTTTCTTTGTCCCACTTAACCGTGATCTGTCCGTCTATTGTGATTAAGATTGGTGAGGATACCGTCTTGCAAGTCAGCCGACGTGATGGTTTCCTGTCATCAATATGGCCGCACCAATTTACCTTGAGCAATAAAAAGATCTGGTTGCGCAACAGCGTTGGTTTACTGCGTTGCTATTTCAGGTAAGTACCATGTTGTATAAGGTTTAGCCTTGCTAAGTGGCTGTTGGTTAAATATAAAGCAGGCAGACATCAATACACAGTCTGCATTGAATAAATACTTGCGCCCCAAGGTTCGATACGTATAATGAGCTGCATCTGCCCGAGTGGTGAAATTGGTATACACGACGGATTCAAAATCCGTTTCCTTCGGGAGTGACGGTTCAAGTCCGTCCTCGGGCACCAAGATTTAACAAAAAAGCCTCAGCTAATGCTGGGGCTTTTTTGTTTCTGCCGTTTGCTATTCAAGACGACAGCAAAGCACACTCCTAACTCCTAACTCCTAACTCCTAACTCCTAACTCCTAAGCCAAGCAGAAACAGCGCGTATGCCATAGACATACACGCTGCGAATTGATGTTGCTCTGTTAGCTAGATGTGATTATAGCTTTTTAAATAGCGTTGGTTCTGTATCAGGTGTCCACTTAGGTTGAGAAATATGATCGGAAGTCACTTCATAGTGCTCGCCCTTATAAGTCACAACATCACCTTCTACGTAGCTAACATTAACAGTCCATAGGGTACGAGGCATGCTGTTTACCCATAGCGTAGATGTCGATGATGGTGCCCAGTCAGCTTGTGCTGTATGGGCAACAACAGCCCTGTAAAGAATGTTGTCGTGCATTGCATAATCGCCTTCGGCATAGGCTTTGCCAGTAGCCCAAGCCGGGGTATAGTTGTCGATAGTGTCAAAGACATACCCGGCCTCTTGTGCGATCTTGAGGAACTTGGCAAGTTTAGGCAGGTTCTTGGTTGCGCCCATACCACGCTTGCCATCTTCGAATAGGAAGTCATGGGTTAGGACAATAACTTTGTCTGCATGCAGCGGCGTACCGCAAGGGAAGGCCTGTGATTTAGAGTTGATAGGTTCGATTGTGGTTGGCGCACAGGCATTAAGTGCCGCATCAACATAGCCCAGGAATGCGTCGGCTTCTGTCAGACTGTTAGCCGGCATAGGAATACCCCAGTTCTCCGGTGCCCAGTCAAGATCCCAGCCATGAAGTTGGTAGTTCTTGTTGGTAAGAATACTGGCCACTTCGATAGAAGCCTTTACACTGTTAGATGGATTTTCTGGATCACATACGTAACCTGGTTCCCATGGCTTGAGATCGTCTGATGTTGCGCACAGACCATCACTTTGGAATTCCTTCGCCACTCGCCAGCCATTAGTGTAAGGCATACGGGCTAAATTATGGCCTTTATAGTTCGGGTATGAGTCAATATTTGGGATATATGACTCGATAACAGTGATGTTTTTGTCAAACATTGACGCATCGAAGACTGGATCCTGGTAAGAGTTTATCTGGTGATTGCCAGTGGCGTTACACTCAGCGGCGCTATTAGGGCCAAACTCCTCGACACAGTTATGAACCATGTGGTTATAGCTGTGGTTTCCTATGACGTGCCCGGAATCAAGCAGGTACTGAAGGGCTTCTAGAGCTTTGTCTTCGTTTTCGTCTGCAATGCCATCAAGGTGCCAGGCATTGACATAAAAGGTTGCTTTGATGCCGGCCTGATTTAATACATCAACAACCGGAATCGTTGCGTTCACAGTACTATCATCGAAGGTCAGATAAATAGTGCCTTTAGGCGCAGCCTGTACTGCCGCTGATGCAGCAAGGATTGCACCGGTACATAGTACGGACAAAAGTGTCTTTTTCATTTCAATATTCCATATTGGTTGGTTGGTAAATAAGATTATTCTCTGGCTCGATACTATTAGTTAGACCTGTATTGCCTAGTATTATTACCACTGATTTTTATTGATATAATCCATAGTGTTATTCTCTATCTGCG
Organism: Photobacterium alginatilyticum; assembly: GCF_009910675.1. GTDB lineage: Bacteria > Pseudomonadota > Gammaproteobacteria > Enterobacterales > Vibrionaceae > Photobacterium > Photobacterium alginatilyticum. The sequence goes on from NZ_RSEJ01000012.1 coordinate 142,901, forward strand.
CGTCACTATGCATTGAATTACTCTATTCATACTTTTATCGCATTAATATTTCGAGTCATATCCCACTTTCGGGATATTTTCAATTAAAGTGGTTGGAATGGTTTGTTGGAAATATATTCCCTTTCATTTCTTTGAAATTTTGCATTGATTAATTACTTTATAAAATGAGAAGCTCTTCACGTTAATGCAACCGGTTGCGCTTTTACTTTTTTTTTATTTGGTTACAATTTTCATATCGCTTAAACAGCGTAAAAATAAAACTGGAGAGTGGGATGAAAAAGATTTTGTTATGTTGCAGTGCTGGCATGTCAACCAGCATGCTGGTTCAGAAAATGGTTCAGTCAGCCAAAACCCGTGGTATTGATTGTCAGATTGAAGCGCAGTCTGTGAGTTCATTTGACAAGGCTATTCAAGAGTTTGATGTCTGTTTGCTTGGGCCTCAGGTGCGTTTCCAGCTTGAAGAACTGAGAAAGATTGCGAGTCAGTACGGAAAGAAAATTGATGCTATCTCTCCTATGGCTTATGGAATGATGAAAGGAGACGAAGTACTGGATCAGGCTCTTTCATTAATGGCCAAATAAATTGATTTGAATCAACCATCGCTTGATGGTTGATTCTTTTTATATTCAATAAGGAAAGTTTTATTCCTCTGCATTATTAGTATGGGGTGGAATTCTTTATCTTTTAAAAAAGGATTGTTCATATGAAGCTTTACGATAAGTTAATGAATGTCGTAGAAAATACAATCGCCCCACTGGCGGCGAAAGTCGGCTCGCAAATACATGTGCGGGCAATGCGTGATGGTTTTATTACCGCAATGCCATTTATTATTGTGGGTAGTTTTATTCTTATATTTGCTTTTCCCCCGTTTGCTGAAGATACAACGAATGGATTCGGTCGAGCTTGGTTAGATTTTGCGACTAATAATTTTGACGCAATCATGATGCCTTACAATATGTCGATGGGCATTATGACTATATTCGTCTCCTTGGGTGTTGCCTATAGTTTGGCGCGCGCCTATATGATGGACGGTATTACCTGTGCATGTTTGTCGCTAATGAGCTTCTTGCTGATTTGTGCACCTGTCACCGATGGTGCCCTACCTGCAAACCACATGGGCGGAACGGGGATCTTTACTGCAGTATTGACCGCTTTCTTTGCTGTCGAACTAGTTCGCTTCCTGCAGAAACACAACATTACGATCAAAATGCCAGAACAGGTTCCACCGGCAATTGCTCGTTGTTTTGAGATGCTTATCCCTGTCTTGATTGTGTTCATGACGCTGTACCCGTTAAGCCTATTTGTTCAGGCTCAGTCTGGTATGCTGATTCCTGATGTAGTGATGGATCTGTTCAGACCGCTAGTTAGTGCATCAAATACTCTGCCTGCCATTATCGGTGCGCTTCTACTGTCACAGCTACTATGGTTTGCTGGTATTCACGGTGCCGCAATCGTTGTTGGTCTATTGTCACCTATCTTCCTGACCAACATCGGCGCTAACACTGCAGCGTTTGTTGCAGGCGAGCCTATTCCCAACCTACTGACTCAGCCGTTCTGGGACTTCTATATCTTCATTGGTGGTTCGGGTGCAACCTTGGCCTTGGCTATTTTGATGGTATTTAGCCGTTCAGTTCACCTGCGCAGCTTGGGACGCATGAGTGCGGTTCCTGGATTCTTCCAGATTAACGAACCAATCATTTTCGGTGCGCCAATTGTAATGAACCCAATGCTATTTGTTCCTTTCCTACTTGCTCCAATTGTGAATGCAATCATTGCCTTCACAGCTGTCAAGATGGGGCTTGTCGGTATGGGCGTAGCAACAACACCATGGACAACGCCAGCAATTATTGGTGCATCTTGGGGTACGGGCTGGACACTGGCACCTGTGTTCCTGGTTGTGGCTCTTCTGGTTATTGACCTGCTTATTTACCTACCATTCTTCAAGATGTTCGAGAAGCAGTTGCTTGAAGATGAGAAGAAAGTTGCTGATAGCTCTAAAGAGGAAGCCGCTGAAGGCACTCCAGCGACAGCATAATTTAGTACTTGGGCTACGGGTTTATCCGTAGCCCCTTTTTTACCTACACGAGGAGAGAAAAATGGACCAGGAAGCAGTTGTTATGGAAATTATTGTCAATGCCGGTGAAGCACGCAGCTTGTGTTTTGAGGCATTGGCCAAGGCGAAGAAGCAGGAATTGGAACAGGCCAGAGAACTGCTACAGCAAGCCAAAGATTGTTTGAACCGTGCCCACCTAACCCAGACTCAGTTGATTGAAGCCGATCAGGGAGAAGGTAAGGTGAAGATGACATTAGTGATGGTACATGCCCAGGATCACTTGATGACGACTATCTTGGCGCATGAGCTAACCAATGAAATGGTATCTATGTACGAAAACATGTCTAAATAAATAGGGATGGATTATGACTAAATCACCTCTAAAACTGGCCATCATCGGCGGTGGCAGCAGCTATACGCCGGAGTTGGTTGAGGGTGTTTTGAAAAGACTTGACCGTGTGCCAGTCAAAGAAATGCATTTTGTCGATGTCGAGGCTGGACAGGATAAGCTCGAGATTATTGAGGCACTGACCCGGAGGATGGTTGAAAAGGCGGGGGCTGATATCACGATTAAAGCTTCGCTGGATCGTCGGGCGGCAATAGAAAATGCTGATTTTGTCATGACTCAGTTTCGTGTCGGTGGGCTACAGGCTCGCGCGAATGATGAGCGTATCCCATTAAAATATGACGTGATTGGCCAGGAGACGACGGGACCAGGTGGGTTTGCCAAAGCGCTTCGGACTATTCCTGTTATCTTGGATATCTGTAAGGATATCGAGGAACTTGCTCCGAATGCCTGGATGCTTAACTTCACCAACCCGGCAGGGCTGGTGACTGAAGCGGTACAGAAATACAGCAAAGTAAAAACTATCGGATTGTGTAATGTCCCCGTCTCGATGAAGATGATGATTGCCGAGATGATGGATTGCTTGCCGGAAGAGCTGTCGCTTGAGTGTGCAGGGTTGAACCATTTGGTATGGGCCCACCGCGCGTGGCTTGACGGCAAGGATATTACTGCAGAAGTGCTGAAAAAAGTCGGTGATGGTGCCAACTTCAGCATGAAGAATATTTTTGAAGAGCCTTGGGATCCGGCATTTCTTAAAGCTCTAGGGGCGATCCCATGCCCTTACCACCGTTATTTCTATCAGACTGATGCGATGTTGGCGGAAGAAAAGGAATCTTCCCAAAATGAGGGAACTCGTGCAGAGCAGGTGATGAAAACGGAACAAGAACTGTTTGAGCTGTATCAAAATGAAAGTCTTGCAGAAAAACCAGAGCAATTGGAAAAACGAGGCGGTGCTTATTACTCTGATGCATCGCTGAATCTGGTTGATGCGATCTATAACGATCTCAAGACGATCCATGTCGTGAACGTACGTAATAACGGAACCATTGCGACGTTGCCTGATGATGCCGTGATTGAGTGCAGTTCCGTGGTTGGGAGCTGGGGAGCCAGGCCATTGATGATTGGAGAGCTGAGCCCGTCTGTGATTGGTTTGATTGGTCAGGTGAAAGCCTATGAGCAACTTACCGTTGAGGCTGCCGTTTTGGGTGATTATGACAAGGGGCTTATGGCGTTGGCGAATAACCCTTTGGTTCCTGATATCAGCAAAGCGAAAGCCATTTTTGATGATATTTTGAAAACGAATCACGATTATCTGCCGCAATTTAATCAGTAGTATAAAACTAAAGAGCAGTGTGCCAGGTGAAAACCGGGTGGCTGCTCTTCTTTTTAGGTGGTTGTTATGCATGTTATTTTTAATGCCGATGATTTTGGTTTGACACCTGGGGTCAACCTGGGAATTGTTGATGCGTGCCAGTCTGGTGTTGTGCGTTCAACAACGCTAATGGTAGGTATGGAGGCAGAGAAGCATGCCGTTGATTTGGTCCCCTCAGCGCCTGCGCTGAAGGTTGGGCTTCACTTACGCTTCACCGCCGGCGCGCCACTAACCGATATTCCCTTTCTGGTCGGCGATGATGGATTGTTTGAGGTGAAGGAAGGGTTTTGGCGAAAACGTAATTTCTCGCAGCAGCTGATTGCCGATGAGGTCATTGCACAAATATCCCGTTTTAATGATACAGGCCTTAGCCTCAGTCATATCGATAGTCATCATCACGCCCATACGCATCCGCAAATACTGCCTGTCGTGCAGGAGATTGCGCGTGATTACCGTGTCCCATTAAGAGCGACGGGGTTTCACGGCAAGAAACAAAGTGATTGCCGATATGCCTTTGATGATAGCTTTTATGGCGAGTGTGTATCGCTGGATAAGGTATTACAGGTTATAAACAGGCACCGTGGTAACTGCGATGTCCTGGAGATCATGGTACATCCGGCGTATGTTGACCAGGCTCTTATGGATGTTAGCTCTTACAATACCTATCGGGCCAAAGAGCTTGATATCCTGACTGATAGTAACTTGTCTGAAGCATTAGACGAACTTGGCGTTACAGTGAGTGATTATTCCATTTTGTCTTCTTAAGTTAAGATTATTGTGATCAAACCTATTGCCAGCATCTTTATGTGAATTTGGCTTGGTACTATAGTCGAGGAGTATAGTGGTGAGAGTGAAATTGATTCTCGAGCATTATGTTACTCAACAGGTTTTAGAGGTAGTGCAGTAACCATGGCAAGTATTAAAGATGTGGCATCCTTGGCGGGGGTTCACCGTTCAACGGTTTCGAGGATCATTAACGGCGAGGGGAAATTCCGCTCGGATACCAGGCGGAAAGTAGAACGCGCAATGGCCGAGCTTAATTACCGGCCCAGCGCGATTGCCCGTTCACTGGCCACAGCTTCATCGAACATGACAGGCTTGCTGGTAACCTACTATACCGGTGGTTTTTTTGGTGAAATGATGGAGCAGGTCCAGGCCGAGCTGGATCAACATGATAAATTTCTGATCACCGCCCAGGGACATCGCCGTGCAGATGGCGAGCGTGAAGCGATACGCCGTTTTCATGATCTCCGTTGCGAAGGCTATATCTTGAATAGTCGCTACTTAAGTGATGATGAACTTCGGGAGCTGGCGCAAGAGCCTACCCCGTTTGTTCTGCTCGATCGTGTCGTCGAAGGTTTGGAATCGCGGTGTATCACCTTTGATCATAGCCTGGCTGCAAAGATGGCCGTTGATTACCTGGTTGAGCAAGGGCACAGCGACATTGCCTGTATTTCAGGTCCGCGCAATCGCGCCAGTTGCAATCAACGATATCAAGGCTATGTGCAGGCACTTCAAAATGCAGGTATAGTACTGAATCCTCGGCTAACGGTTGAGGGTAACTATGGCCGTGAAAGCGGTTATCTTGCCGCACAAAAGCTATACCATGCGGCGCCGGAGATGACCGCGCTGTTTTCTTGCAGCGAAGAAATGATGCAAGGGGCACTGCAGTTTTTCCATGAGCATCATGTCGAGATACCGCGCCAGCTTTCACTGATCAGCTTCGATAGTATTGATTTATGCGCAACCATGTACCCTTTCGTTTCGTCCGTACACTTTCCTATCAGCGACATGGCACAGGTTGCGGTTGGGTTGCTAATGAGTCAAATCAACCAGCAGGATGCCTGTATACAGCGGCATTTTGAGCCGGAATTACGTCTTCGTAACAGTGTCAAAAAACGCGAGCTGGTGAGCGGTTAACCAGGTTTCGTTGATACTTCTTTCTTACTTTACACCACCAAATAGCGTCAATTATAGCTATGTTTTATACATGGCTAATCATCATTGGCGGGTACTGACGTGGATGCTAATTTTCAATATTCCGACCAATTCGGACCACTTAAACCATTCACCTTTATGAACTTTCAGTGGCTTTGGCAAACGAGCGATTAACGAAAACTATGGCTTCATGGCGTTATTTGCTTTTTCGGCTGCTCCCCATTTTTTTGGGCAAAGATTAAAGAAAAGTAATTGTGTATCAATTGTGTATACGTATAATAGTGCCACCTGCCCGAGTGGTGAAATTGGTATACACGACGGATTCAAAATCCGTTTCCTTCGGGAGTGACGGTTCAAGTCCGTCCTCGGGCACCAAGATTCAATAACAAAGCCTCAGCGAAAGCTGGGGCTTTGTTGTTTCTAGCTTAATCAAAAGCTTACCGCGCTTTTCCTTTCTATTTATCACCCGATTTTCCAGCCTAATAAGCTCTCTTTATCAACTTTCCGTATATTCATCCTGTCCATACCCTGATCTTTACGTGCAGAATCTGTGCGCAAGGGAATCCAGGCAGATCCAACAATCTCCGGTAACTGAAAAAATGGTTTTCAGTATAGCCAACAAGACAGGAAGGACAGGGTTACTGTCTTGTTACTGTCTTTTGGTGGTGCTATGTCGTGTTTGATCGTTTTGATGGGATTGGGAAAAGCCTTGTCTGATGGGTTGTTTTGAGGTGTGTGTGATAGTGTCGTTGGGGATATTGATTCACAGGGGATATTGATTAACAGGTAACGCACATTTGCCCCATTCCAAGTTTGCGCAATAAATCGAAGATGAACCTAGAACGTTCTGCCTTAAATATGCAGCATCCCTTCTCAGCTACAAAGACCTAAGCGATAGTATTAGAAATTTCAAAGCGACTTAAGTTTCATTCAATTGTTCGTCCAAATCATTGGCAAAGGACTATCTTTTGGCTAAGAGTTTTTTTATTAAGAAAATTAATGTGATAAGCAATATAACGAAATATATGGTGGTAAATCCACTTTTGGCTACAGTAAATACGCTAGTCGTTCTTACTAGTCCTTCAGAAACTGTCGGGTAATTATTCAGCATGGCGACAATACCAAAATTTTCCAAGTAGTCTGAAAGTCCAGCCAACACGGGAACAAGTGTCAGTAAATACAACTTTGAATCTACGGGTAGGCACCGTTTAAAAAACCATACGAGCAATAATGTATATGAAGCGGCGAACATGGCTGGATACACAAAGTCCAACGGAATCTGAATTGTCAAGTAAGCGTATCGGCCTTCTGCTCCCAAAGATTCCAATAATTGGATAGCTTGGTTGTAGCTATAACCAGTTGGAGACATATCAAACAATATTGAATCAGGGGCAAAACTTAAGACTAAGGGTATTGTATACCCAAATATAGCTCCATATACCAAGTTGGTCAGAATGAATAAGCCAAGTACCATTTTGCCACTCGATGAGTTTTGTAAAAAAGATATTATTTTGTACATCGTTAGGGTGGACTCCGTATTATAATTTGATGCAGCCCAACAACTATATCACATAAAAATTGCCTTTATACAACAAGTTAAGCGACAGTAATTCTGGAAAAATACGACCTAAAAGGATTGACTGTTAGTTGTGAGAGCTCTATATCTAGATAAATAGACAATTCAGGATGCCAAGAAATGGACAATGCCAATTAGAAACTGGCGACAAGCGCTGAACCGCTTTATGATTATGTTCGAAAATCGATTAACTGAATACTTGTAACCAATGGCAGTTACACAGAATTATTCACAGGGTCTTCGTGGCGTATTCTTTTGGAGAAATGCCATACCAACGTCTAAATGCTTTGTAAAAACTACTACTATCTTTAAAACCAAGCAAATAACTGGTCTCTGTTATACTGTACTTTGAGGAGCTTATTAGTTGGCTCGCTCGCTGCTTACGAACTTCATTTAATACTTTAGTATAGTTAGTTTTTTCAGCTAGTAACCTCCTGAACAGTGTTTGCCTACTAATATGCATTTCTTTGGCCACTTGGTCGACACTTGGAATTTCTATTGCAGAGTCAAGTCCATTTTCCAGAATTACTCTAACTCGACTCTGAAAAGGTGTTTGATTGCGTTGCTTTTCCATTGCCACCAAAGCCTTCTCTTCCATGATACTCTTTAGTAAATCATTGCCACTCTCAATTATCAGGTCTAAAAATTCAACTTTGAAAATCAACTGATTAAATCTTGAACCAAAAGTTAAACTACCACCAAATATTGCTTCATATTCATCTACATAACTAGGTTTCTCAAATGAAAATGTCGCTTGTTCAAGAGGAAACGAATTCGCAGTGAGCATACGTGCCCAACACAACAGAGAGCACATACTTCTTTCTATAGCTTTAACCGGATACATTTTTGTCTGGTCCAATGTAAATGTTAAATAGCAAAGTTGTCCCTCTACTTTTATACCCCAGTGTTCAGATGAATTCATTAGCTCGATATTGTTAATAAATATGCTTAGAGATTCGCCTAAATTACGGGCTTGGCTTGCCCAGCTCGTCAATACTCCCTTTGCCCTAGGGTTTATTGTTTTACCTAATACTAAGCCAATGTTGTGCTCAGGATGAAATCGGTCAAGCCTTTTCCAGATATCTATAATCGTGCTTTCAGGAATATACGAATCTATAGCATAAGATGCAATTTCCTTACATTCGCATACTTTTTTATCACTAGCAGAGCAAAACCTTTTACATTCATTTACTAGTTCAATGGCCGATGCAACTGAGACCAACTGGTCAAAGTTTCGTTTGTTCGTTTTTTGTCTATCCATAAAGCTGCCAAATCAAGTTAGTTTCCTTTTAAGTTGTCGGGTTTTAATGCAAAGAAGGACCACAAGAACCTGTCTTGTGTGGTATTTGAACACCCCTCAGATTCGTCGGGTTCTATCGTTGCAAATATCCGACGACTGTGTCTAATTCTCGATGTTATGGATGCTTAAGTCGTCCGTGACTATAAGGGGAGACACTTTTTGTGTTTTTATTCATATAGATACCACGGAAGGGTAAAGAGCAGTAAGTTTTGGTGCGTGAGTAGCTTAAAAACGTTATTGACCGAAATGTCACTCTGTGCATAATCGTAACAAGTTCTTTTATGATGTATATGACAACAACATGTTTCAAACTGCCAAAAGAAGAAAGGTTTATTTTTTGCTTTATGAGGGTGTGCAATTGTTAGATATTGCAGGTCCTGCGGATGTTCTTAATCAAGCTAATAAATCACTAGGTCGGATTGTTTATGACATTCAATATGTGGGACACGCTCCGAATGGGAGTGTTATATCAAGCGCAGGCCTACCCTTAGCCGTTGATCCATTACCAACTGATAATGTAAAAATTCATACTATTATTGTGCCGGGCGCTGAGGTTGATGCTCTTAAGCAAATCAGGGCTGATCATGTTGTGATGCAGTGGTTAGAAAGCGCAACCAAAAAAGCGATAACTAAAATCTCCATATGTTCTGGCGCTTTTCTTCTAGGCCAGTTAGGGTGTTTAGATGAACACCAGTCAACAACTCACTGGGCGTTCGGCAGTATGTTGCAAGATGAGTTTCCCAATACAAAAGTACAAACAGACACTCTTTATACTCATGACGGGAATCTATGGACATCTGCTGGGGTTTTGTCCGGTGTAGATATGATGTTAGCCATGGTGAAATTAGATTTAGGCCCTTCAATCGCATTGCAAGTTGCTCGCATTCTTGTCGTCTTTATGGCTCGTGACGGAGGGCAATCTCAGTTTTCTGTACCAATTAAATTACAAGCTAAGGCAAACCGCAGCGATATTGTTGAGTTAATTTCATGGTTAGAATCACGATTGAATGATTCGACAACTATTGTTCAAATGGCTGATTTTCTGGGTGTTTCAGTTCGGACACTCCATCGGCGTTGTTTACAGGCCCTTGATATGACGCCTGCACAAATTCTTAGTCAGCTTCGCATTGAATTTTCTCGAGACCTTCTACACCAACAAAATATCCCCTTGAAAACTATTGCTTACGAATGTGGATATAGTTCTCCTGAGTCTTTTTCTACTGCCTTTCGTCAGCGCTTTGGTATAGCACCGAAACGTTACCGCGAACGCTTTAACATTTAGATCTCTAGATTGTCGTGGGATTTGTTATCTGAGGTTGAGCAAAATCTGGGAAGATAAATAACTACCTAAAACCGTGAGTCTTTAACGGCTAGTGACTTAGGTCAGTCTTTTCATCTAGCCGAATCAAAGTGAACTTGAAAATTATATTAAATTAGCACTTGTTAATATAAGGAGCTAATATGAATAAGAAGTTCAAGTTCACTACCTCCTCTCTTAATAGCCTGCCTAAAAATCCCTCCTCTTCCAGATCTACAGAGCTCGAATTCTCAGATACCGAAGTCATTGGTTTGAAATGTCTTGTTGGCAAAACGGGAAATAAGCGATTTCTGCTGCGTTACATTAGTCCGAAAAGCCGTAAGAAGGCATCGATAGCTATTGCTCGCTGGCCTGATCTTGACTTGGTATCTGTCAGAAAGAAAGCCAGAAAGCTAAAGGTAAAGATTGCTGATGGTATTGATCCTAAGATGGAAAGAGATCAGAAGTTGCGTGACAGAATGCCAACCCTGAAAGTGAAGTGGCATAGTTAATTTGGCCACCTGATTAGAGGTGATATCATCACCTCGGAAGTTAACAGGTGACACAATGACAAAACGTAGTAGAAGAACATTTAGCCCCGAGTTTAAACTTGAAGCCGCACAGTTAGTTCTTGACCAAG
>NZ_RSEJ01000101.1 GCF_009910675.1 Photobacterium alginatilyticum
TTTTTTTTGTTTTTCTTTAGTTTAACCAATTTATCATTAAAAGTAAAAAGAGGTAAAGTAACCTTGTGTTTATTGTCATCTAAATTTAAGTTTTCTTCTTCTGTATGGAAAAAGGGAATAAATAAATCAATCAAATTCCGGGACGCTTCATGAAGCGCTTCTTTAGGAGTTAAACTTCCATTTGTCCATATTTCGATAAAAAGTATTTCTTGTTTTTCATTTCCATTCCCATAAGAATGAATACTATGATTTGCATTTCGAACAGGCATGAATACAGCATCGATAGGATAACTTCCGTCTTGAAAGTTAGTCTCACTTTTTATACGATATCCGCGATTCCTCTCAATTTTTAATTCAATATAAAAATCAATAGGTTCTGTCAAGTTAGCTATATGTTGTGTATTATCAACGATTTCCACATAAGGTGGTGAGATGATATCTTGAGCTGTTACATACCCAGGRCCYTTAACACAAATAGAYGCATCRCAAGTTCCATATAAATTACTTCKCAATACTATTTCTTTCAAATTCATTAAAATTTCATGTACKGRTTCTTGAATACCCACTATGGTAGAATATTCGTGKGGTATTTTYTCARATTTTGCGCGTGTRATACATGTYCCTTCTATTTCTCCAAGYAAAGCTCTTCGCATCGCAATGCCTATGGTGTCGGCTTGACCTTTYATAAGTGGAGACAAAAGAAAGCGTCCATAATAAARACGCTTACTGTCTGTCCTTGATTCAACACACTTCCACTGTAGTGTCCGAGTAGATACTGTTACTTTCTCTCGAACCATAGTAATATAATATTATTTGATCGAATCGTTTATTTCTCTTGMAATTTCTTTAATATTTTTTTTTATACACGTCTTTTTTTAGGAGGTCTACAGCCATTATGTGGCATAGGAGTTACATCCCGKACGAAAGTTAATAGTATACCACTTCGACGAATAGCCCGTAATGCTGCATCTCTTCCGAGACCGGGACCTTTTATCATGACTTCTGCTCGTTGCATACCTTGATCGACTACTGTACGAATAGCATTTCCAGCTGCCGTTTGGGCAGCAAAAGGTGTCCCTCTTCTTGTACCTYTAAATCCACAAGTACCAGCCGAAGACCAAGAAACCACCCGGCCTCTTACATCTGTAACAGTCACAATGGTATTATTGAAACTTGCTTGAACATGAATAACTCCCTTTGGTATTCTACGTGTATTCTTACGTGAACCAATACGYCCATTCCTACGCGAACCYAYTTTTGGTATAGTTTTTGCCATATTTTATCATCYCATAAATATRAGTCATATMGATATATGGATATATCCATTTCTTGTCAAAACMRATYTTTTTTATTTGTRCATCGGGTCTTTTAGAGAATTTTTTTTTTACAYTATCCTTGTCTTTGTTTATGTCTCGGGTTGGARCAAATTACTMTAATTCGCCCCCGTCTACGAATTRGTCGACATTTTTCACAAATTTTACGAACAGAAGCTCTTATTTTCATATTTTKAATTCCTTAAACTTAATTTTAAATYGACTTCTTGGAAGAAAATGARTTTCTTGMAATTTTGAAKTTYGGATCGTATTCCCACGGAAACTCATGTTAAAGTTGAAAAACTACCGAMTCCCTCGAATATTTGTTGGGGCGTTCCTAAATCATACGCCCTCTGGCAGATATAAGAAGGATTACCATATATAACACAAAATTTCTCCGCCTATTCCTTTTAGTCGAGCCTCTCGAT
>NZ_RSEJ01000103.1 GCF_009910675.1 Photobacterium alginatilyticum
TGGAAAGATTATCGGCCAAGTATGCTCGCAGTAATGTATGGAGTTGCATAACAAAGCAATCAAGGTGACCCATTACACTCGGCAGTTTTGGTTTGAAGTTCGGTACGCTTTGTTGGTTTTGCGTGGGGCACCTTATTGCAGGCGTTATAAAACCAAAGGAAGGTTATGTACCTAGAATCATTTGAAAAATGTGATTATAAATTATTGATAGATTGGATTCCTTCTGAGGAGTTTAACTTAATGTGGGGTGGGCCTCTATACAGCTGGCCGATTACTGCTGCTCAAATAGAAGAGCACCAAAGTAAGAATGAAGTCATATCATTTTGGCTGGTTTCTGAAAATGAGAAGGTTGGCTTTATTGAGCTATTTAAAGTATCAACCACTGAATATCGTCTATGTCGGATAATCATTAGTGAGCATGCTGGTCGAGGCAAAGGTTATGGTAAGCACCTAGTTCAACTTGCAATTAAACATGCTCAAGAGGAACTGAGTGCAGAAACTGTATCGTTGGCAGTCTTTGAACAAAATTTGAAGGCAATCAAATGCTATGAATCAATAGGGTTTAAGACCTTTGCCAGAGAAACAGGCGTGATAACTTTCAATGGTGAAGATTGGCCGCTTCTTCGAATGAAAATGGTTTTATAACAATGCAATCAAGGTGACCCATTACACTCGGCGGTTTTGGTTTGAAGTTCAGTGTGCTTGGTAAGCTTATCGTGGGGCACCTTATTGCAGGCGTTAAACCTACGAATCAGTTCTGCGCATGGCATTTTTGTAGACTTCGCTTCGTTCACGTTTACCAACAGCAAGAACGGTTACAGTGATGACACCATCGTTTACCTCATACACTAATCGATAGCCAGATTGCCGAAGTTTGATTTTGTACATGTTGTCGGCTCCAGATAATTTTGAAGCCGGTACATGTGGATTTTCTATGCGCTCAATTAGTTTCTTTTTGAATTGTTCGCGAACAGTTGCACCAAGCTTTTTCCATTCTTTTAAGGCGGATTTCTTGAAGTCTAACTTATAGGTCATTGATATCTACCGTGATGCTTGGTTCGTCTTGACGTTCTTTCGCAATAGCTAGCAGTTCTAGGTCTTCTAAGCGATCCATCAGTAGTTCGTAGGCTTCTGCTGGTACACAGTAAAATGCTGGCTCATTTCTGTTTAAGACAGCAACGGGCTCTCCATAAGCACTTGATACCACTTTCATTGGGTTAGCTTTAAGCTCTGTAATGCTAGCTGCAACATCTGCAAGGATTCGTGCGGTCATCTTAAAGGTCTCTTAATCGGTCTTGTATTAGGTTATTATAGTTTGTGGTGTTGAGTTTTTCTATCAATAAAATGACTGATTATACTTCTGCGAAATGCTAGGTTTAACAGGCTTTGTTGCGTAAATCAGTTTGAACTCTTTCGGAAAGTGACGATCTGATCGTTCATGTTCCATCGTTAGTTATATGAGCCATGAGTAAAACCAAGGTCCGTTACAAGACCAATAACTGGAAAGAGTATAATCAAGCCTTGATCAAC
>NZ_RSEJ01000104.1 GCF_009910675.1 Photobacterium alginatilyticum
TACGCTGAGAGTTTGGCGGTCAAGTAGGAAGGTCGCATGTGGAAATGCCTAACAAGGCAATCAAGGTGACCCGTTACACTCGGCGGTTTTGGTATGAAGTTCAGTGTGCTTGGTAAGTTGGCCGTGGGGCACCTTATCGCAGGCGTTATGGCATAAAAAGCACAGGCAATGAGGTTTTTGCTTCAAGGTCTGCGGGTTAAGCTTAGTGGCTATTTAGCCGAACTTCTCGGGCGATATACCTGAACGCTTTCAGTGTATAACGAACTGTGAAATTGGCGGGCTTTGTCCGCAGCACGCTTGATTTGCCTGCTGTGTTTGTTGTCAGAAATCCCATAAACATTATCGAAAGAAAATTATCAAAATTGGGCTTCAGATTATCAAGTTTGAATTCTTGTCAATTTTTCCCGAAGCTTCTGGTTTATATCTGTTGGTAAAGAGCCATTCTTTGTCCAGTGGCTACTGATTTTGCTAGTCAGTTCATGAAGTTATGTACAGATTTCTGTTCGGGTTTTAATGGTAGGGTAAACTATCTCGCGTTCGAGCAGATTTCTCTGTAGCGGTAGCGAGCTTGGTAAGTGGTTCAAATTCCTTGAGTTTGCCATAACAAGGCAATCAAGGTGATGCATTACACTCGGCGTTTTTGGTACGGAGTTCAGTGTGCTTTGTTGGTTCAGTGGGGCACACCTTATTGCAGGCGTTAGCAGGCTAATGGAATATGGAACAACAACTAATTAAATTAATAAAAGCTGTTCCAGAATTGATGGATACAGCGAAAGAGTGTAACAAGATCAATCTTCCAAATTACTATGTCGCTGGTGGTGCTATTACTCAGCTAATCTGGAACGACTTGCTTGGCCGTAAACCGCTCGACCAGGTTAAAGACTTTGATATTGTTTACTTTGATACTACTTCCTGTAAGTCAGAGCAATGGTATGAACGTAACATTGCCTCTAGACTGAAGCATGACATTGCTATTGATGTCAAAAATCAAGCGAGAGTGCATGAATGGTATCCACGGAAGTTTGGTCAAGTAATTCCACCGTATGACAGAGTAGAGCAGGGCATTTCCTCTTGGCTATCTGCTTTTGCTATTGGTTTTAGGCTTAACACACTTGGTGAACCTGAAATCTATTCAACGAGTGGTTTAGCGGATGCCTTCCAAATGAAGGTAAAGCCAAACAAAATAGCAATGACTGAGGCTAGTTACTTGAAAATGACTCAAAGTTTCAAGGAACGCTGGCCATCTATTTCAGTTGAACCTTGGGATTCAGCCTGCTAACAAAGCAATCAAGGTGACCCGTTACACTCGGCATTTTTGGTATGAGGTTCGGTATGCTTTGTTAGTTTAGCGTAGGGCACCTTATTGCAGGCGTTATACGTCTTGGAAGTATCGAGGTCAAAATTGGATTATTTAATTTTCTTAGTGCCGGTAGTTGGAGGACTGGTTTCGTTTGTGCATTGGTACTTACACAGCCCCAAGCTTCCAACATACGATGCTCTAGGAGACTTGGCAGGAGA
>NZ_RSEJ01000107.1 GCF_009910675.1 Photobacterium alginatilyticum
GCATTGTTTTTCCAGCGACTCGTGTAGTATTTGAATATCACGCATCTTGCTTTCAATCTTTTGTGTTTGTGGTGAATTCATTAGATCAGAAGGTAAGGTGCGTGTCTACTTATTGAACTACAAAGGTATTTTGTGGGGATTCACAAGTTGCAGGCGTTATAAGGCAATATGAAACTATCTCAATTAGAAACAGATATTTTGGATTGGTTTGCTAGATCATATCCATCAATCGCAATTCAAGAACAAATCTTGTGCTGTGAAGTTACCGAACGAGAAGATACCACGATTGGTTTCTTTACATCGTTTAAAGTAAATGAAAACGTTGGACAAATTGTAAGCCCTGAAGGTTATACAAGCATTAACTTAAACGAGTTGAAACTTATAGCTCCAAAACTTACAGATGGTGCAGATGTGATTCTTCATATAGAAAACGGTTATTTAGACTGTATTGAAGCTTACGCTATTACTGATGGCCACCCTTTGACGGTTTCTCGTTATGAGCTGAAAGAGTTAGATGTCAATTTCATCAATGATTTATAACTAAGTCTTAGAAGCTTTCGTCAATCATATGTTGCGTTGTTCAACTTCGTATATTGTTCATTCGGAACTGTCTTATAACAAAGCAATCAAGGTGACCCTTTACACTCGGCGGTTTTGGTATGAAATTCAGTGTGCTTTGTTAGTTCAGTGCGGGGCACCTTATTGCARGCGTTATGTTTTAGGAGAWCCAATGGCGGATTTAGAGTTGTGTGAACGAAATATCAGGGTAGCTAAGAAGTGGTTAAATGCTATTTTCTCAACCGTTGCTAAATACACAATTTTAAAGGGTATAGTGATTTTTGTCCTTGTCACTACACTAGCTTTATCAACGCAACTTGCTTCTTTATACGTTGTGAAGAAAATAGTAGATAAAAACTATGAACATTTTACAAATGTTACAGAACAACGTGAAAAGATACATAACCTTTATATTGTTGATTTGATAGATGCTTGCTTGACTTCTAATGACTTAGACCCGATAAATACAGAACGATATTGTGCGAAAGCTAAAGAGTATTATATGTATAAAGCCCAAGTAAGCAGAGGGCTTAAAGATAACTATATTAATACGCTTGAAAATAATGAATTTTTAGTGATGAAAGCAGATATTAATTATTTAATTAATGAACAAGAAGTAGAGAACATTAGTAGAAAGTATCCATTTCAAAATCTACCAGAAGTATCTTTTGTATTTAGTCTGTGGTTTACCTTGATAAGCTGTTTAATTTCAGGCTGTTGTGGTTGGTTGTTTTACAATTACATCCAAAGGTATGGTAAGGGTGTATACCATAAAACATAACAAAAACATCAAGGTGACGCTTTACACTCGGCAGTTTTGGTATGGAGTTTGGTGCGCTTGGTTAGTTTATTGTGGCGCACCTTATGTTGGCGTTATG
>NZ_RSEJ01000108.1 GCF_009910675.1 Photobacterium alginatilyticum
CTAAGGGAGTCGTGTAGTATTTGAATATCACGCATCTTGTTTTCTTCTTTTGTTTTTGTGGTGAATTCATTAGATCAGAAGGCAAGGTGCGTGTCTACTTATTGAACAGTAAAGGAATTTTGTGGGGATTCCTGAGTTGCAGGCGTTAACTGCTCGACGTAATATGTTGGAGTATAGGAACGATAGTGGAAGAGTTACATAATGTGATTGATTTATTCAGGTCGTTTTTTGTTGAGATAAATGAGATTTTGGAAAACGATGGATATGATTTAGATAAATTTGACATGGCATCCCAGCGGTTACTTAATACACTGAAATTAATTGATTTTGATAAGTTTGTACTAAGTACATACGTATTAAAACCAATTTTTGATGAAAGGTTGACTGACAGGAAAAGCGTATTATATAAAGCGTTCACAAAATCTGAATATTTAAAAGTAGTACTTGATAATTATTGCAAGGAGTTTGGTTGTTCATTATCAGATCCGAATGATGAAGTTAGATCTGATGTCAGCCTCCAGTTTATTGACTGTGATTTTTGTGAAGTAATATCACACTATAATTTATGATACGCAGTTAACAATGCAATCAAGGTGATGCGTTACACTCGGCGGTTTTGGTATGAAGTTCGGTGCGCTTTGCTGGTTCAGTGGGGCACACCTTATTGCAGGCGTTATGCACCAGAGTCCCCTACGTTTAGTGGGCACTTTTAAACGGGATACAAATGGAAGTAACGAAGAAAAAAGTAACAGAATTACTGAGAAGTAATCTATTGATGGTTATTGGTACGATAGTATCTTTGCCATTTTGGTGGGTTATATCAAAGATGATATCGTGGCTAGCGATAAAAACCGTGTTTGCCTATGATTATGCATATAGATACGATGAGCATGTTGGCAGTATTTTATTTTTGCTCATACTTTGCACTTATATTAGGTACTTAGTTTTACTTTATAAGCGTTCAATGCTCAAACTGGATCATGATAGGGTTGTTTTAAAAGGTAGTTCAGGTTGGCGTTTAGTTGATAGTAATATCCCAGTGAGTGATTTGAAAGTTGTAAAGCTCAAAAGGTGTCTAGAGTTTCAGCGAGGTAGTGGACAAACCGTAAGATTAGCCTCAGTTTATGGTTTATACGACTCAAATTCATTGAATTCTTTCTTTCGGACATTATCCGACCGCGGTATCAAAATTCAAGATGCATAACAAAGCAATCAAGGTGACCCGTTACACTCGGCGGTTTTGGTATGAGGTTTGGTGCGCTCTGTTGGTTCAGTGCGGGGCACCTTATCGCAGGCGTTATGGCATTGGGTCACATAGGCAACGTGGTGTTCGCTTTTTACTCCGAGGGTCAAGCTTAGCAGCTATCAAGTCGCTCGTTTCAGGCGATATACCTGAACGCTTTTCGGTATAACGAACTGCGAGAT